>CAVUIX010000035.1:0-137712 GCA_963741435.1 uncultured Acidobacteriota bacterium
GAGCCGCCCCCGGAAGGTTTCGGAAGCGTTTCGGCGCTCGGGACCGGGATGGCCGGCCTGACTCATCCAACCTATCCAGCGACAGGAGTGAGGCTTACCGATATTTTTGAACGCATTCAAAAATCTCTTGACTCTCCTGAACGGAGGTCTCAGACTGCAGTTGAACATGTTCAAAACTACTGAGGTAGCCATGAAGCCGCTCACGGTGCTCTACGACTCTTCCTGTGGATTCTGCGTCTCCTGCCGGCGCTGGCTGCAGGCTCAGCCGGCCTACGTCCCTCTCCGATTCCTTCCGGCCAACAGCGCCATCGCGGCGAGGCTCTTTCCCGATCTGGCCAGGCGGGGAAATGCTGCAAGTTGGTTGTCGTGAGCCACGAAGGGTTCGTCTACCGCGGCGCGTCGGCCTGGATCATGCGCCCGTGGGCGCTCGAGAACTACCGGGAATGGGCCTTCCGGCTCTCGGCGCCGGCCCTGCTCCCTTTCAGCCGCCAGGCGTTCGAGTTGCTTTCCCGAAACCGAAAATCCATCTCACGCCGGCTGGGGTTGCTGCCGAAACCGGAGCTGGCCGAGACACTGCGCGGCGCCGTCACCGCGCCGGCGTGCGGTCTTCCAGCCGATCCACCGAGCTCTTAGAAAAAGGAGGGACCCATGGACTACATCACCTGGACCTACGCGGCCTCTCTCACGATCAGCATCGCCCTGACGATCTGGGTCGCCCGCACCTTCCACAAGAACGGGCGCGTCTTCCTCGTCGACACGTTCCTCGGCAACGGAGCCATCGCCGATTCCGTCAATCATCTCCTCGTCGTCGGCTTCTACCTGGTCAACATCGGGTACGTGACCCTGGCTCTCAAGAGAGGCGACACGGCCCGACCCCTCCGCCTCCCTCGAGTGTCAGCACCAAGGTCGGCCTCGTCCTCCTCGTCCTGGGCGCCATGCATTTCTTCAACCTCTACGTGTTTTCCGCGATGCGGCGGCGTGCCGTCCTTCGCCACGCGCCTCCTCCGGTTGCCCGCAGGCCGTGTTACCGGCCCCGGCCTCCGATTCGGCCGCCGCTCGAACCAACGTCCGGAGCCATGGAGCGAAGGCGTGACCAGAAAACTGGGGGCGCCGTCCGGCCGTTCGACCCCGAAGGCCGAAGAGACGCGCCGCCGCATTCTCGCGGCGGCGCTCGACCTCTTCCAGGAGCGCGGTTTCGCCGAGACGACGATGCGCGAGATCGCACTCCGGGCGGAGGTCGCGACCGGCGCCGCCTACTACTACTTCCCCTCCAAGGAAGCCATCGTCATGGCCTTCTACTGGGAGACCCCCCTCGAATTCGAGGCAACGTCCCTCCGGACGCCCCTCGCGGGCGTCCGAGATCTCGGGGGCCGGATCCGGATGCTCGTCGAGCGGAAGCTCGACCAATTCGGCCCCTACCGTGAGTTCTTCGGCGCGCTCTTCCGGAGCGCCGGAGACCCGGCAAGCCCGCTTTCGCCCTTCAGCGAAGAGACCCGTGAAATCCGCGAGCAGAGCATCGCGCACTTCCGGCTGGCGCTCCGAGGGCTCCGACGTCAAGGTTCCGCCGGACCTCGCGCTGCATCTGCCGTACCTCCTCTGGCTCTACCAGATGGGCGTCATCATGTTCTGGATCTACGATCGCTCGGCGCGTCAGACCCGGACGCGTCTCCTGCTGGAGAAGAGCAGTCGACCTGATCGCGAAGGCGATCAAGCTGTCGCGCTTCCGACCTTTCAAACCGTTCCGCCAGGCAATCCTGGATCTGCTGGGGAGCATCGGCGATGTCCGGCACACTGACTGGATCGTCTCTCAACGCGCTCTGGGGGTCCCTCAGAGTTACCAACACAAAATGAAGGTCGTCATTCCAGGCGGATCGGGGCAGGTCGGAACGGCGCTGGCCCGCGCGTTTCACCGGGATCGGGCACGAGCGTAGTCGTCTTGAGCCGGAGCGCGCGCGAGCGCGCCATGGCGACGGTCGCCTGGGACGGCGAGACCCTGGGCGAGCTGGGCAGCGGAGATCGAAGGCGCCGACGCGGTGATCAACCTCGCCGGACGGAGCGTCAACTGCCGTTACGGTCCCGAGAACCGGCGGGCCATCATGGATTCCCGCATCGACTCGACCCGGGTTCTGGGCGAGGCGATCGCGCGCGCGAAGCGACCGCCGCGAGGTCTGGCTGCAGGCGAGCACGGCCACGATTTACGCGCACCGCTACGACGCCGCAAACGACGAGGCGACCGGCATTCTCGGCGGAGACGAGCCCGGCGCGCCGGATACGTGGCGATTCAGCATCGACGTCGCCACATGCCTGGGAGCGGGCATTCGACGAGGCGCGAAGTGCCCGGCACGCGCAAGGTCAAGCTGCGCTCGGCGATCGGTGATGAGCCCCGAGGCGGCGGCGTTTTCGACGTGCTGCTCGGCCTGGTGCGACGCGGCCTCGGGGGCGCGCCGGCGACGGCCGGCAGTACGTCTCGTGGATCCACGACGAGGACTTCATCCGCGCCGTCTCCTGGCTGATCGGGCACGACGAGATCGACGGCGCCGTCAACCTCGCGGCGCCGAACCCGCTGCCAACGCCGAGTTCATGCGGGCGCTTGCGCGGGCCTGGGGCCGCCGTTCGGTCTGCCGGCGGCCGAAGTGGATGCTCGAGATCGGCGCCTTCTTCCTGCGGACCGAGACCGAACTGATCCTGAAGAGCCGCCGGGTCGTTCCGGGCACGCTGCTCCGGAAGGGCTTCTCTTTCAACTTTCCGAGCTGGCCGGAGGCGGCCGGCGATCTATGCCGCCGCTGGCGGCAGCAGGGCGGCGGGGGCAAGCGCGCGCCGGCCCTGGAGGTCTCGGCATGAGGACCATGATTTTTCTCGCCGGACTCGGACACCTGGGGCTCGTCTGCGCGAGCACGATGATTCCGAGCTTGCTTCACTGGCCCGAGGAGGTCGGCAGGCTCCGCCCCTTGACGCGCCAGGTCGTGACCACCTACGCCTTCTACATCCTGGGCACGAACCTCGCGTTCGGCCTGCTCTCGACATTGAAGCCCGAATGGCTTCTCGACGGATCGGGACTCGCCACGGCGGTCGCCGGATTCATCGCGGTCTATTGGGGGGTGCGGCTCATCCTCCAGTTCACGTATTTCGACCGGAAGGACTCTCCGCAGGGGATCGTGTTTCGCATCGCCGAGGGCGCGCTGGCCACTCTCTTTCTCTTCTGGACCGTCGTCTACGGCTACGTCGCCGTGCGCGGGATCGCCGGATGAATGGTTACGCTCCGTCGTCGCCTCGGGTCCTGCTCGTGCTGGCCGCCATCGTGGCGCTGTTGGTCCTCGTCGGGTTCGCGCTGACGCGCCGCCGCGTCGCCGGGGGCCGCTGCGCAGCATGGCTCATGCTGATGGCCGCCGTCGTCGCCGCGGAGCGATTGACCGTCGCGGAACCGGGCGGCCTGCGAATGCTCGCCCTTTGCGCCGCGCTGCTCTTCGGCTTCAAGGCCGTCGTCGGGACTGCTCACCTGGCGGCCGGCGGGACGGCGCTGCCGGCGGCGCGCTTGTTCGGGTTTGTCCTGACGTGGCCCGGCATGAATCCGGCCACATTCGCTGGTCCTCGAACAGCGGCGCCCGGGGGTCCTGCTCTGGTCCGCAGGGGACTTCTCGAGGTGGCGGTCGGGGCCGCGCTGCTTGCTCTGGCGCGGTTCGTTTGGGTCGCCACAGGAGCGCGAGCCTTCGCGACGCTGCCACTGCTCGTCGGTCTCTCACTCGTCGTCCATTTCGGGCTCTTCGGGATTAGCGCCGGCCTATGGCGCCTCCGCGGAGTTCCCTGCGAGAGTCCCTTTCAGGCCCCGCTCGCGGCGGAGAGTCTCTCGACGTTCTGGGCACGCCGCTGGAACCGGCCCTTCTCCGAGCTCGTGCGGCTGACGATCTACCGCCCGCTGGCGTCCCTTCTCGGGCCCGCGGCCGGCGTGGGTGCGGGGTTTGTCCTGTCGGGAATCCTGCACCGCTCGCCCTCAGCGTTCCCGCGCGCGCCGGCTACGGCCGGCCTCTCGCATACTTTGTGTTGCAGGGAGCGTTTGTGCTCATCGAGAAGCGCTCCGCGGCCGGCGGCTCGCGCCGGTGGCACCAAGTCATCGTCATTCTCGCCCTCACGCTCCCGTTGCCGCTCCTCCTGATCCCGCAATTCCTCCGCTCCGCGATCTGGCCGATCATCGGCATGGCCTGAGCGCCGCTCGTGGCCGGGTCAGCGGAAGGCGTGCTAGATTCCCCGAATTCGCGGGAGGTGAACCGTGTCGTTGCGAAGTCGGGGGGCATTGTCCCGTTCCTCCTGCTCGTGGTTTCGACGCTTCTTGCCGCCGAAGACGTGAAGGTCACGGCGGGGCACGTCGAGGACCAGCGCTCTTCGGACGCACGGTTCGGCGGGCTGACGATCGGAATTCTCCTGAAAGGGAGCGGCATGGCCGACGTCAAAGCTGTTCGCGTTAAAGTGAGGTTAGCGAAGGACGACGCGGGCACGGTCCTGTTCAAGCCGGAGCGGGACGAAAAGCCGAAGGATTTCGAAGAGTATGAGGCCAATCGCCAGTCGGGGCCGGAAGTCCGCCTGCTCAGCCCGAGCCGCGACGCCTCGACCGTGGACGTGGCGGGAGAGGTCGAGCTGTTCATTCCGGCGCGAGACCCGAACACGAAGCAGAAATTCGAAGCATTCCTGGGCGGGCTCGACAAGCCGATTGTGAGCACGGCGCTGAAGTCCGCGAAGGTCGAGATCACGCCCCTCTCGGCAGGGGAATACAAGACCCGGCAGGAGAAGAACCGTCCCACGAAGGAACAGATCGTGGCCGAAGGGAAGAAGCATGGCGCGTCGGACGCGGAGATCCAGCAGGCGCTGTCGTTGATGGAAGCCATCGGGTCGCTTTCGGGCGAAGCGCCTTCCGAGAACAGCGTCCTCCTGGAGACGAAGGATCCGGAAGGCAGGATCATAGCGATCGACATCGTGCAGCCCGATGGCGGCGAGCTCCACGCTCCGAGCCGGGGCAGTACCGGCGGCCGCGAGCTGAAGATGGTGAAGATCGATCTTTCGGAGAAGCCACCGGCCGACGCCGCGCTCGTCGTCACGCTGCGCACGGCGAAATCGCTCGTGACGATTCCGCTCGACCTGAGGGGAGTCGCGCTGCCATGACCGGCAGGGGTTGCCGGGCCGGCGTCCTTCTCGCGCTCGCTCTGGCTCTGGCCGCCGCCGTTCCAGCCTCGGCGCAATCGAAGAAGGCGCCAAAGAAAGGCGCGCCGTCCGAGCCGGCGGCGCCTCCGAACGTCCGGGTCGCGGTCGAGTCCGTCCTGGACCGCCGGACGACGCGGGACTTTCCCCGGTCCGAGCTTTCGATCATGTTCAAACTCGAGGGCGAGGACGCGGGCGCCGTCCGATCGGCCCGCGTTCATCTCGCGAAGGCTTCGGACGACACGGGCCGAAGTCTCATCCCAAGCGCGGCCGAGTCCCGGCAGGATGCGGACCGCTGGGAGGAGACTCGCGAGGGCGGCCCTCCCACGCCAAGGGTCGATCTGGCGAGCCCCTCGCGCAAGGCGAAGAGCCTGACCGCGATCGAAGGCGTCCTGGAGACGTACCTGCCTTCGCGGGATCCCGCCGGAACGGTCCGGATCGACAGGGTCATGGCGAAGAAAGACAAGCCGCCGCTCGCGGTGCCGGCGCTCGCCTCCCGGAGCATCCAGATCCAGGTTCTCTCCAGGGCCGGCCTCGAAAAAGAGAAGAAGCAGGCGGAGGAAAAGAAGAAAGCGCAAGCAGCGAAGAAGAAGGGGAAGAAGGGGGCGGAGACCGGGCTGGAAGAGATGGCCGGCGCGATGGGAGACGCCCTGGCGGAAATGATGGAACGTCTGTTCCTGAGCGCGGGCGACAACGACCTCATCCTGAAGGTCGGCGATCCCGGAAAGAAGATCTTCTCCTTCGATCTCGTGGCGCCCGACGGCGCTCCGATCCGCTCCTACGGCACGATGGATCTCGAGGACTACCGGATCATCAGGATGCTCGAGCCGATTCCGCAGACCGCGTCGCTCCAGGTCCGGCTCAAGACGCCGAAGTCTTTCGGCGAGGTTCCCTTCTCCCTCGCCACCGTGAAGCTGCCGTAGCTTCCTACTTGTCGAGTGCGGCGGACTTGCGCGCCTCCGCGAGCTCGGCGTTGTCGGCATCGGCACGACTGGCGAGAGCGAGGAGCTTCGCGGAATAGCTTAGCGTCTTGTCACGATTCCCGGAGGCGCGCGCGGCGCGGGCGGCGCCCGCGAGACCATGGAGACGGTTGGGGGCTACGGCGAGGGAGGCCTCGTACTCCTCGAGCGCGGGCGCGGGCTGCCGGAGATCGATGAGGAGGTCGCCGAGCAGCTCGCGCGCCTGGATGATGGAGCCCGGCGTGACCGCATGCTTGTCGGTCGCGCCCTCGAGATCCGCGGCCGAGCGCGCCAGCCGAATCGCTTCCTCGTTCTTCTTTCGCGCGCGCGATCCGACGCTTCCTGATTTGCCTCTCGCCACGCCCCAGTACGCCATGGCGCAGGAGGATCCGCCTTCGCCGCGTCGAGGAAGGCCTTCTCCGCCGCGTCGTACCAGAAGGAATGGAGAAGAGCCACGGCACGCTCGAACTGCGGGCGCGCGGCCTCGCTGCACGACACCGCGAAGTCGACCTTCCCGAGCTTCTGCGGCGGCGCGCCGTGCTCGTGCTGGTGCGGCTCGTCCGCTAGAGCGGGGAGCCCGATGGCGGAGACGAGGAACAACGGAACGAGGGATCGTGGGGTTTTCATGGCGGCCCGCAAACGATCTGATTCTAGTTCTCCGTGGCGATCCGTTGGCAATCGTGAGAATCCGGGTCGCCGGGTCCTGTCGCCGTCGGCTTTCGACCGCGGCGTTCGCTGCGCGAACGGCGGTCGAGAGAGTCGAAACCAGGGCTTGGAGTTCGGCTTAGTTGCGCGCGAGGTCTCCGTCCGGCGCCACCCGTCGGCCCTTCACTTCGGCACAAGCCGGACTGAGAGCCCCGGAGCCGGCGGCGTTTCCCGAAGGAGGTGATGGGTGACGAGCATGGAACGCGTCAGCCGGCACCACAGTGAGACTGCGAGGAACCCTCAGCGCAGGCCGGGTCCTTCCGTTGCGGCCGGCCGGCGCGTGCCGACGCAGGGAAATGACGACGGCTCCGGGACGAGTTTTCGCTAAGATTACTTCAGGCGTTACAGGGCACTCGTCTCGGGGCCGTTCAGGCGAGCAATTCGCTCCGCAGGACGGTGACTGCCTGGCCGCCCAGCCGGACACGGGTGCCGTCGAGCTCGACTCTCAGGATGCCGCCCCGCGCGGAGATCTGCCGGGCGAGAAACCGGTCCTTCTTCAAACGGCGGCTCCAGAACGGCGCGAGGCAGCAGTGGGAGGAGCCGGTAACCGGATCCTCGTTGATCCCGGATGCGGGCGCGAAGAACCGCGACACGAAATCGAAGTCGGGAGTCGCCGAGCGGCTGGTCGCGATGACGCCGCGGGCGGCGATCGCTTTCAGGCGGCCGAAATCCGGCCGCAGATCGCGAACGTTCTCTTCGTCGCCGAATTCGACCAGGTAGTCGAATCGGCTCTTGCCGACGTAACGCGGAGTCGCGCCCAGCGCTTCGACGAGGCCCGGCGGCGCGTCGGCGGCTTCCTCCGGCGTCGCGGGGAAGTCGAGCTCGATCCAATCGTCCCGGCGGACCGCCGTCAGCAGCCCGCTCCGCGTGTGGAAGCGGGCGGCCTCGGAAGGTGGGAGCCGGCCGCTCTCCCAGAGCACATGAGCGCTTGCCAGAGTGGCGTGCCCGCACAGATCCACTTCGACTGTCGGCGTGAACCAGCGCAGATCGAAGCCGTCTTCCCGTGGGCAGAGAAAAGCCGTCTCGGCCAGGTTCAGCTCGGCCGCGACGTGCTGCATCCACGCGGCGTCGCGGGCCTCCGGCAACACGCACACCGCCGCCGGATTGCCCGTAAACGGCGTCGCCGTGAAGGCGTCAACCTGGACGATCCGGAGAGTCGTGGCGTTCTCCTCGCGCGGCCTGTGCACGAGAATCCAGGGCGAGCGCTCCCGCTCGCCCTGGTGCTCATCGCCTTAGCTTAGCCGAGTCTTGAACCGCCCCGGACCGTGAAGGGTTCCCTCTCGTGGCCCTTACTCGATCACGTGGATGTTGCGCTTCGCGCACATCTCCTTGAGGACCTTCGGCCACACCGTCACGCTGACCTCGCCCAGGTGCGCTTTCCGGAGGAGCAGCATCAGAGTGCGCGACTGTCCGATGCCGCCGCCGATGGAGAGCGGGAGCGTGCCGTTGACGATGCCCTGGTGATAGGGGAACTTCAGGAAGTGGAGCTGGTTGGTCAGCTCGAGTTGCTTCTGGAGCGTCTCCGCGTTCACGCGAATCCCCATGGACGACAGCTCGTGGCGCCGTTTCGTCACCGGGTTCCAGACCAGGATGTCGCCGTTCAAGCCGTGCATCGGCCGCCCGTCCTTCGAGTGCGTCTGGGTGACCCAGTCGTCATAGTCCGCCGCGCGCATCTCGTGCGGGTACCCGTCCTTCAGCGTCCAGCCGATCCCGTAGATGAAGACCGCCGGCGCCTCCTGCAGGATCGCCGTCTCGCGCGCCTTCCGGGGAAGGTCGGGGTACTTGTCGAGAAGGTCCTCGGCGTGGAGGAACGTGAGCTTTTCCGGGAGCCGCGGGATCTTCGCGGCCGCGAGCGCGGGGAAGAAATCGAGCGCGAGGTCTTCGGCGCCCTTGATCACTTTCCAGATCGCCTCGACGGTCTTCGTCAGGAACTCGAGACTGCGCTCCTCGGCGCTGATGACTCTCTCCCAGTCCCACTGATCCACGTAGGCGCTGTGGTCGTGATCGAGGAAGTAGTCCTTGCGGACAGCGCGCATGTCGGTGACGATCCCTTCGCCGCGCTTCATGCCGAACTGCGCCAGGGCGATCCTCTTCCACTTCGTCGCCGCCTGCACGACCTGCGCCTCGACCGGGTTCTTCCCGTTGTCATTGGAGATGCGGAAGCCGACCGGGCCGCGCGACCCGTCGCGATCGAGGTAGTCGTTCACGCCGCTCTCGGCATCCACGATGAGAGGGACTTCGACGCGGATCAGGTTCAGCTCGCGGCAGAGCCCGTCCTCGATGAACCGCTTGACGGCCGCGATCGCTCGCTGCGTCTCCCTCGGATTCAGAAGAGGCTTGTAGTCGTTGGGCAGGACCTTCTCCAGATCCTCGTAATTGCCGATGCCCGGACCGGCCAGGTCGGCCCTCTTGTCGAGGACAGCCGTCGTCACCATGGCGAGCCATTCCTTTCTCCGGCGCTCCGGCCGGACGTTTGGGCCGGAAGACCTCACACTGCAGGCCCGCCTCCGCCCCGGCCAGGTGTCACGCGGGCCGCCGCCTGAGGATGGTCGAGCTCCCTTCCGGGAGAAAGAGCAGGATGCATCACGTCAGGAATGTCTCGTCCTGGATGATCGAAGTCGCAAGCCCAGTCACGCCAAGCAGTTGCGGCGAACCTGTCCTTCGTAATCGTCACGAAAATGACCCCCGGCACCAGGGCCGGACTGCGGCGCGCGGGCGAAATGATCCAGCTGCATCGGAGAGAAATCGAGGGTGTGATCTAGGGTATCTGCATTATGAACTGGCAAGATCAATATCGCTGGAAAGTCTCTACGCCTGCCGAAGCCGTGCGGGCGATTCCGCCGCGCACGCGCATCCTGATCGGCTCGGGAGCGTCCGAGCCCTCGCGCCTCGTCGAGGCGATGGTGCGCGACGGGACGCACCTGTGCGGCAACGAGATCGTGCATCTGCTGACGCTCGGTCCCGCTCCCTACGTCGCTCCCGGGCTGGAAGGGCGTTTTCGCCACGTGGCCTTCTTCATCGGGGCCAACGTCCGCTCGGCCGTGCAGGAGGGGCGCGCCGACTTCATGCCCGTCTTCCTGTCGGAGATTCCGCTCCTGATCCTGAGTGGCCGCGTGAAGGTGGACGTGGCGATCATCCAGGTCAGCCCGCCCGACCGGCACGGCTTCTGCAGCCTCGGTGTCTCCGTGGACATCGTCCGGGCGGCCGTGGACACGGCGAGCCTGGTCCTGGCCGAAGTCAACTCGTGCATGCCGCGCACTCTGGGAGACTCCTTCATCCACGTGGACCGCCTCGCGCGCATGGTCCCGGTGGACGATCCGCTCTATGAGCTGGCGCCCGAGCCGCTCGACGAGGTCTGCCGGCAGATCGGGCTCCATGCGGCCGGCCTCATCCAGGACGGCGCCTGCCTGCAGATGGGAATCGGCCGCATCCCGGACGCCGTGCTGTCCTGCCTGGGCGACCGCAACGACCTGGGCATCCACACCGAGATGTTCTCCGACGGCGCCATGCTCCTTGCCCAGGCGGGCGTGATCACGGGCCGCAGGAAGACGCTCCTGCCGGGCAAGATCGTCACCTCCTTCGTCATGGGCACGAAGGCCCTCTACGATTGGGTGGACGACAATCCGGCCGTGGAGATGCGGCCGTCGAGCTTCACCAACGACCCCTTCCAGATCGCCCGCAACGACAACATGGTCGCCATCAACTCGGCGCTCGCCGTGGACCTGACGGGCCAGGTCGCGGCGGACACGATCGGCGGGCGGTTCTTCTCCGGCATCGGCGGACAGGTGGACTTCATCCGCGGCTCGGCGCGCAGCAAGGGAGGCCGCCCCGTCATCGCTCTCCCATCCACGGCGAAAGGCGGCACGATCAGCCGCATCCAGCCGAGCCTCGAGGCGGGGGCCGGCGTCGTCACCAGCCGCGGGGACATCCATTACGTCGTCACCGAGCACGGCGTCGCCGACCTCTGGGGGAAGAACATCCGGCAGCGGGCCTGCGCCCTGATCGAGATCGCGCATCCGGACTTCCGCGCGGATCTGATCAACGCGGCGAAGAACCGGCACTACATCTTCTCGTCCGGCAAGGGCTCCGACCGCGAGCAGCCCGTGCCGGCGCCGCCCCTGGAAGCTCCGAAGGAGATCCCCGCGGCCACACCGAACTAAAACGGAGTCGCGAGTCGAGAGATCAAGTACGGGGTTCCTGTCCCTTGACTCTCGACGTTCGGGTCAGGAGCCCGTCCGGGACTCGTCGTGCTGGGGCCCCGGTCGCGGCGCGAGGAGTCTCCCGAGTAATCGGAGGGAGGAGCCTCGCGCCGCGGGAGCGGAGCGTTTGCGCGGGATCAGACGCGCGGTCGAGGCCGCATCCGGCCGAGCCGCTCGTCGGTGCGCCCGGACGGGCGCAGGTCCCGCGCAAGCGCGGAGCGACGGATCAGTTCCGTTGGCCGAGGGCGTCCACTCTCTCGAAGACGCTGTTGCACGTCTCGCAGTCGCTCTGTGCGCAGCCGCACGGGACGCCGTCGGCCTGGGCGTCGGTGCAGCGAGGCTCCTGCCCGAGCCGCACGAGGTCGTCCATGACGGACAGGATTCGGTTCTTGAGCCTGGAGTCGGCGATGTCGCGGAGGCCGCAGGATCAGCGCGTGCTCGCGGGTCGTGAGCGGGATCGAAAGCCGCGTCTCTGTCATGACACCACTCCTTCGGGGCAGGCGACTTCGCCCGCGATCGCCTTCGCGCCCCGGGCGAAGGCTTCCTCGTTGGCCGCAATGAGCGCCGACTTCTGCCGGAGCGCCCGCCGGATGACCGCCAGGAACGTCTCCTTCGGGAAGATCGCGGTCGCGGCGCACAGGGCGCCCAGCGCGACGATGTTCTTGACCATCGGATGGCCGAGCTCGACCGCGACTTGCGTGAACGGGACGCCGAAGACCCTCACGCCGTTGGCCAGGAGCGGCGGCTCGGCGATGACCGAGCTGTCGTAGAGAACGGTTCCTCCGGCCGCGACGGCGGGCCCGAACTTCGCGAGGCTCGGCGCGTTGAACGCGATCAGGACGTGCGGATGGGGCGAGGCGGGGGAGAGGACTTCCTCCAGCGCCACGTGGACGTCGGCGTAGGAGGTGCCGCCGCGCGACTCGGGTCCGTAGCTCGGAATGTGCGTGGCGTCGAAGCCTTCGTCGATGCCGGCCTGGGCGATGAGCATCGCGGCCGTCTGCGCCCCGTCTCCTCCGGCGCCGGCGAGCTTCAAGGCGATGTCGCTCGAATGGATGTGCAGCGGGAAGCCCTCGCCGAACCGCTCCGGCGGAGTCTCGCTGCCCCCCACGGCGCGGATCAGCCGATCCGGCTCGAAGGTGGGACGGGCGAGATGGAACCAGGGCTCCGGCGCCACGTCTTTCTTCACGCCGAGCGGAAAGACGGGGAGCATCTGCTCCTTGACCCACTTCTCGGCCTCGGCGGGAGTCATTTTCAGGTGCGTCGGACACTCGGCGAGGACTTCGACGAACGCGAACCCCTTGCCTTCCACCTGGAGCGCGATCGCCTTCTTGATGGCCTTCTTCGCCTTCACGCGCTGCTTGGCGTCGAAGAGGGCGACGCGCTCGACGTACACCGGGCCATCCAGTCCCGCGATCAGCTCGGCCATCTTCATCGGCGCTCCCATCAGGCGCGTCCGGCCCGCGGGGCTCGTCGTGGTCTTCTGACCCATGAGCGTGGTCGGGGCCATCTGGCCGCCGGTCATGCCGTAGACGGCGTTGTTGACGAAAATGACGGAAAGCGGGATGCCGAGCTGCGCCGTCGAGACGATCTCCGCCAGGCCGATCGAGGCGAGGTCGCCGTCCCCCTGGTAGGCGATGACGATGGAATCGGGATTGGCGAGCTTGTGCCCGATCGCGACCGCGGGAGCGCGGCCGTGCGCGGCCTGCGTATTGCCGACGTCGAAGTAGTAGTAGAGGAAGACCGCGCAGCCCACGGGCGAGACCGCGACCGTGCGGTCCTGGATGCCCAGCTCCTCGATCGCCTCCGCGAGGTACTTGTGGGCGAGGCCGTGCCCGCAGCCGGCGCAGTAGTGCGTCGCATGGGCCTTCAGGCCTTCTCCGCCGGCGTGACGCTCGAACCTCTCGTAGAAAGCGCTCATGCGACCGCCTTTCGATCGTCGAGGACGTGCGCGACGATCTCGCTCTGCTGCGGCAGCATCCCGCCGAACCGGCGGACCGACTCGATCGGAGGATGGCCGGTGAGATTCGCGTGAGAGAGCGCGAGACGCAGCTCGTCCTCGAGCTGGCCGTTGGAGGCTTCGACGACGATGATCCTCTTGGCGGTCACGAGGAGCGGCTCGAGCTTCTCGATCGGGAAGGGCCAGAGCGTGATGGGGCGGAAGAGTCCCGCCTTGACGCCTTCCCGGCGCAGCGCGCCGACGGCGCCCTTGGCCATGCGGGCCGGCGTGTTGCAGGCCACGATCAGCACGTCGGCGTCCTCGACCTCGAAGAGGTCGGCCCGCTGCTCGGTCTGCATCCGGTCGTACTTCTCGTTCAGATGCCGGTTGTGGGCCTCGAGCTCCGTTTCGGAGAGGTAGATCGAGTTGATGAGATTGGCTCGGTGGCCGGCGTCGCCGAAGACCGCCCATTCGGGGATCCCGGGCTCGACCATCGTCTGCGGGAGAACGACCTTCCCCGTCATCTGGCCCAGGTACCCGTCGCTCAGGACAACGACCGGGTTGCGGTACTTGAAGGAGAGATCGAAAGCGAGGCGCGTCAGGTCGAGCATCTCCTGCGGGGTCGAAGGGGCCAGCACGATGCCTTGCGTGTTGCCGTGGCCGAGGCCCCGGCAGGCGAGCTTGATGTCCGCCTGCTCGGGAGCGATGTTGCCGAGACCCGGACCGCCCCGCATCACGTTGACGAACACGGCCGGGACCTCGGAGCCCACCATGTAGGAGATGCCTTCGAGCATCAGGCTGAAGCCGGGGGAGGAGGTGAACGTCATCGAGCGAAGGCCGGCGCCGCCGCAGCCGTACATCATGTTGACCGTGGCCACCTCGCTGACGGCCTGGAGGAAGATGCCCCCGAGATCCGGGAGGAGCTTGGCCATCAGCTCGGCCCCCTCGGTCGAAGGCGTGATCGGGTAGCCGTAGACATGCCGGCAACCGGCGAGCAGCGCTCCGATCGCCGACGCGTAGTTCCCCTTGACGACCAGCGGCGCGAGCGCCGGCAGCGCGACGACCCGGTCGGGAATCGCGACGGGCTTGGGCGCCGTGGAGCCGCGCGAGCCGAAGAGCTTCTCGGGGTCCTGGAGCTCGAAGCCCGCCTCCGCCTCCGGGGGAATCTCCCGCAGGCCGTAGGGCTCGGGGCAGGCATCGATGCAGAGGCCGCACGCCGTGCAGGCCTCCAGATGCAGCACAACGGGCACCAGGCCCGTCTGGGGATCGATGCCATGCGCGAGCTCGATACAGTGCTTCGCGCAGGACTCGATACATCGGCCGCAGCCCTTGCAGAACCGGGGTAGGAGGAAGGGCTTTTGCCTTTCTCTCACGGTGGGCATGTTCAGACTCCCTGTCGCCCGTCAGGAGGGGAGATCCGCCCCTGCCCTGTCACGCTAGCGTCGTTTCGAGGGCTCTGCCTGCTACAAATGAATCATTTTGGGACCTGCGGACGGCGGCCGGCCCGGTTCTGCCCTGGGCTAGAATCGGCGCTCCCAAACGAACGAGAAGGAGAAGGGTAAATGAACAGGCGCTCTGCGGGTTTCCTTGCCATCATCTTCAGTCTCTGCTCGGCGCGAGCGGCGTGGGGGCAGCTCCAGTCGCCGCTTCCCAGCCCCAACGCCACGGTGTCGCAGACGATCGGCGTCACGAAAGTCGAGGTCGTTTACAGCCGGCCGCACGTGAAGGGCCCGACCCGGAAGGAAGAGCGGGTCATCTGGGGCGCCCTCGTTCCGTACGACAAGGTCTGGCGCACCGGAGCGAACGCGGTCACGAAGTTCACCGTGGACACCGACGTCACGGTCGAGGGGCAGAAGCTCGCGGCCGGCTCCTACGGGCTTTTCACGATTCCCGGAAAGACCGAGTGGACGATCATCTTCAACAAGCAGGCCACGGGCAACCCGGACTACAGCGCCGAGAAGGACGTTCTTCGCGTCAAGGTCAAGCCCGAAGAAACCGGCATGCACGAACTGTTCACGATCGAATTCCCGCAGGCGACGGCGAATTCCGCCGTGCTCGCCCTGAGGTGGGAGAGGCTGTCGGTCCCCGTGAACCTCGCCGTGGACACCAACGCCCTTTTCCTCTCGAACGCGAAGGACGCCGTTGCGAAGGCGAAGCCCGACGACTGGCGCACGCCGCTGACGGCCGCGCGCTACCTCTACCAGAACAAGTACGCGCCGGCCGACGCGGCGGCGTTCCTCGACAAGTCCCTCTCCGTCAAGGAAACGTTCGCGAACCTCTCGACGAAGGCCGGCGTGCTGGCCGACGAGGGAAAGAAGAAGGAGGCCGTGGCCGCCGCGCAGAAGGCCCTGGCCATGAAGGACGCCGAGCCCAAACCCGCTCCGGAGGCGGTGACGGACCTGGAGAAAAAGCTCGCGGAGTGGAAGGCGGCGAAATAGCCGGGCTGTCGCCCGCAAACGTTCGCTTCGCGAACGGCGGCCGAGAGAGTTCAAGGACGGGGCCAGACCACAGCGGAGGAATCCATGATCGTTGGAGCTCATTCGGTCATCTACAGCTCGGATCCCGAGGCCGACCGCGGTTTCCTGCGAGACGTGCTCGGATTCCCGAGCGTGGACGTAGGGGAGGGATGGCTGATCTTCGGCTTGCCGCCGGCGGAAGTCGCCGTCCATCCCTCCGACGAGAACGACGTGCACGAGCTCTTTCTGATGTGCCGGGATGTCGAGGCCTTCATCACGGAGATGGAGAAACGCGGCGTCGTCTGCGGCCCGGTGCAGACAATGGGTTGGGGCCTCCTCACGAACCTGACGCTGCCGGGCGGCGGGAAGCTCGGCGTCTATCAGCCGCGGCACGCCCGGCCGAAGGCGATGGCCGTGGCCAGAGGGACGAAGAGACGCGCCACCCCTGCCGCGAAGAAACGCGCCGGAAAAGCGGCGAAGAGGACGCCGCGCCGGAAGGCGGCGACGAGGAAGCGCCGGTGATGGCGGAAGCGGACGAGGACGTCGCCTCGATCGACGGAATCGTCCGGGCGCTCTACGAGGTCATCTCCGGCCCGGCGGGAACTCCGCGGGACTGGGCACGGGAGCGCAAGCTCTTCATTCCCGGCGCGCGGCTCGTGCCGACGAGGCCCGGGCCGGAGGGGCGGGCGATCGCCGATGTCTTCGACGTCGACGGATACATCGCCTCACGCTCGCCGATGTTCGAGAAGGACTCGTTCTTCGAGACCGAGCTCGCGCGCCGGACCTTCGTCTTCGGAAATATCGCCCACGTCCTTTCCTCCTACGAGCTCAAGCGGGCGCCGGGCGAGAAGCCGTTCGTGCGCGGGATCAACAGCATCCAGCTCTTCCACGACGGCGCCCGCTGGTGGGTTCTTTCCATCGCCTGGGACAACGAGCGGCCCGAGAACCCGCTCCCCGACCTCAACGGAATTTCTCAGGGCCGCTCCAACAAGCCTGTCATCCCGAGGAGCTAAGCGACGAGGGATCTGCTGCGCCAGGACTGCGGGAGCAGATCCTTCGCTGCGCTCAGGATGACAGGAGGTTCACCGGTGGAACGTGACGACTCCGCCGTACATGATGGTCTTGTCGCCGGTGACGAGGGGCTTGGTCAGGTCGGCGATGGAGAGAGTGAGTTCGGAGCCGTTGATGACGCCCGAGGCGCCGCCGCCGATGCAGCCATCCATCGCGACGGCCCCGTAGACCATGTTCCCCTGGACCGTGCCCTTGAAGTAGCCGGTCACGCCGCAGGTCGAAGTGGAGACGTTGCCCGTGACGGTGGCGCCGTCCTGCCGGAACATCGCGGTGGCGGAGGAGCTCCCGCAGCCGGCCGTGTCGTCGGACCGGAACGTCCCGCTCCACGCGCCGTCGATGCTGGCGGCCGGAGCGGTGGCGAGGGGCGGGCCCGTGACGGTGGCGGAGCCCTGGCAGCCGAGGGGAGCGAGAAGGATCGCGACGAGGAGGGCGGGAAGAATCAGGGGAAGGTGGCGTGCTCTTGAGCGCATGGAAGGCTCCTTTGTTGCGCAACAACCTGCCACTCCCACGCCCGCGAGTCAAGCGGGATTAAGGAACCTTTCAGGGCCGGGGGCCGGCCGGCGAGAGTGGAAGCTTGAGGATGACCGCGTCGCGCATCTCGTCGGGGCTGATGGGGTGCCTTGCATCGAGGAACTTCTGGCCCTGGCTGTCCGCCGAGAAGTAGAGGACACCGTCCGCGACGACACCCAGCGTTGGCTCGTCGAAGTCCGGGTGGTTCATCTCGAGGATGGCCGCCTTCGAAATCTTCATCCCGCCGGGCGCGAGGTCGAGACGGAGGACGCGGTGGGGGATGATCCCGTTCTGTATGGCGATCAGGCTTCGCCCGAAGGTCGTCAGGCCGTCGATGCCGTTGAGCGAGAGATCGGGCGGGACGGGGATCGGAACCACGCGGCGGTTCTCGATGTTCACGGCGAAGAGGCCCCGGTAGTCGGAGAAGTAGAGCGTCCTGCCGTCCGTCGAAACGGCCAGACCCTGGGTGCCGCCGAAGAGATCGGAAGCGAGGAAGACCTCCAGATCTCCGCCGGGCCGAATCCACCAGACCCGGGAGTGGAAACCGTCGTTGACGAAGACGGTGCCGTCGGGAGCGACCGTCAGGTCGTCGAAGCCCGGAGGATCCCCGGCGGCCGGTGGCACGTGCTCCCGGCGCAGGCGTCCGGTGTCCAGGTCGTACTCGAAGACGGCCGCGGCTCGCGGCTCCTCTTTCCTGTAGCCGTCCATGGACGGGATGGCTTCGGTCGCGACCCAGAGAGTGCGCCGCCTGGGATCGACCCGCATCCCCAGCGCGCTCCGCAGGCCGTCGCGCCCGGCCTCCACGAAGTCGTTGATCCTGCCGTCCGGGGAGATCCGGACGATCCTGCGGTGGCGCACGCTCGACACGAAGAACGCCCTTGTCGTCGGGTCGTAGGCGACGCCCTCGGCGATGAATCCCTTCTCCGGGATCGTGAACGCGCGCGTCGCTCCGGAGGAGAGTCTTCTCCTTTCGCAACGCGTTCATCCCGGCGAGGACCCGCTTGTACCCCTCCGTCTGGCGGATGGAATCGAAGTCCGTGTCCGCTTCGAGGTCCGAAGCCACGCGGTGCGTGAGGATCTCTTCGAGAGTGCGGACCGCCGCCGCGCCCTGTCCGTTCAAGGCCTGTCCGCACGCCAGGTTGTAGAGAGTGAAGACCTCTCCCGGCCTCCGGCGCGCGAGCTCCTCGTAAATCGCGAGGAACGCCGCCTTCTCGCCTCGGTCGTAGGCCTCGCGGGCCTCCTTCACGAGCGCCGCGTTGCTCTTCGACGCCGCTGCCGCCGCGCCGGGAGCGGGCTGGAGAGCGAGAGCCAGGAGGAGAAGAACCGTCACGGGCATCTTCTCTGCCATACGTACGAGCCGCGCGAGAGTTACCTGGCGGGTGGGTTGGGATTTCTTGTCATCCTGAGCGAAGCGAAGGATCTGCTCATCCAACCAGGGCAGATCCTTCGTCGCTCCGCTCCTCAGGATGACACCCGATACAGATGGCTCGGACAGCCCCTCGCGGGCACGTGAGAAGACTCAGCGGTCGAGCTTGAATCCGATCCGGAGCGTCACCTGGAACTCGGCGACCTGGCCGTCCTTGATGCGCCCGCGCATCTCGTCCACCTCGAACCAGTCCATGTGGCGGACGGTTTTCGAAGCGTCTTTGATCGCCGCCTTGACCGCCTCGGCGAAGCTCACCTCGGAGGTCCCGACGATATTGATCTTCTTGTACGTACCCGGCATGAATTCGCCCTCCTCGAAGCCGCGAGCCTATCAGCCTCTTCCGCTAGAATCTCACGGCCGCGTTTTCTCCGCGGCCGAAAGCCCTGACCTTGTCGTCGGCACTGATCGAACCGGCGTCGTCCTGCTTCCACTGCGGGCTTCCGATTCCCGCGGGCGGCCGGTGGCGCGGGACCGTGCTCGGGGAGGCGCGCGAGTACTGCTGCGCGGGGTGTCAGGCCGTGGCCGACGCGATCTGCGAAAGCGGCCTGGAGGACTACTACCGCCTGCGGACAGCGAGCGCCGCGACCGCTTCGCGGCGCTCCGAGCCGGAAGACGGGCTCTTCGACCGTGAGGACCTGCAGCGATCGTTCGTCCGGCGCGTCGGCCGTCGACGCGAGGCGTCGCTCGTTCTCGACGGGGTGCGATGCCCGGCGTGCCTCTGGTTGATCGAGCGGTGTCTCCAGGCGGAGCCCGGCGTGACGGAGGCCGTGGTCGGTTACGCCGGCCAGAGCGCTCGCGTCGTCTGGGACCCCTCGCGGATCGAGCTCTCGGGAATCCGGGCGGCGGTCCGCAGAATCGGTTACGAGGCGAGGCCGTTCGATCCGTCCCACCGGACGGGAATCGAGCCGGAGGCTGCTCGCCGCAGCGCGGGGCGTCTGGTCTTTGCGGGCGCTCTCGGCATGATGGTGATGAACCTCGCGCTCGCGGCGTATTTCCTCGGCGGGCCCGACGCCGGCGGCCGCCTCCCGTTGTGGGAGCAATTCGGGCGGTGGTGCGCGCTCGTCGCGAGTGCCGTCCTGCTCGCCTATCCGGGGCAGGACTTCTTCGCCGGCGCCTGGCGTGACCTTCGCCGCGGGCGTGCGGGAATGGACACGCCCATCGTGCTCGGCCTCTGCGCCGCGTGGGCCGGGAGTTCCTGGGCGACGGTCCGGGGCGCCGGCCCGGTCTATTTCGACGCGATCGCGATGCTCGTCTTCTTCGTGCTTCTCGCCCGGGCCTTCGAGACGCGCGCCCGCCTTGCCGCGGCGGCTGTCCTCGACCGGTTCGCGGTCGTCGAGCCGGCGTCGGCGCGCCGCGTGGATGCGGACGGCCGCGAGAGCGAAGTGGCTGCCCTGGATCTTCTCCCGGGCGACTTTGTCCGGGTCCGCCCCGGCGAGATCGTGCCGGCCGACGGCGTCGTGCTGGAGGGGCAATCGAGCTTCGACGAGGCCGTGCTGACTGGAGAGCCGTGGCCGCGGGCGCGCGTCCCGGGCGACACGGTCGTGGCCGGAAGCTGCAATCGCGACCAGCCCGTTCTCCTTCGCGTCACGCGCGCGGGGGAGGCTTCCACGCTCGGGCAGATCCGGCGCCTGCTCGAGAAGAGGTCTCGCGAGCCGTCCCGCCTTTGCAATGCTCGCCGACCGCCTGGCGGGCCGGCTCGTCGTCCTGGTCCTGCTGCTCTCGGCCGCGACGGCGGTCTTCTGGGCCGTCCGCGATCCCGGCGCCGCCCTTCCGGCAATGGTGGCGGTGCTGCTTGTCACCTGTCCCTGCGCCCTGGCCCTCGCGACGCCGATCGCGTTGGCGGTGGCGGCCGGGCGCTTCGCCGCGATCGGAGTGCTCCCGGCGCGCATGGCGGCGATCGAGCGGCTGGCCTCCGCTGACACGGTCGTGCTCGACAAGACCGGCACGCTGACCCTGTCCACGCCCGTTCTGGAATCGGTGCGCACGGCCGGCGGCCTCGACTCCGAGACGGCGCTGCGCGATCGCGGCGGCGCTCGAGGCCGCCTCCACGCATCCGATTGCCCGAGCGCTCCGCGCGGCCTGCGGCGCATCAGCGGCGGCGATGGAAGTCCGTGCCGATCACGAGGGCCAGGGCTTTACCGGCAGGGTCGGCGGCGGCCGGTGGTGGATCGGATCTCCCGGCTTCGCTCTCGACACCGCGAGCGCGCCGCCGGAGCTCGAGGCGCCGCTCGCATCGGCTCGCGCGTTGTCGCGGCTGGTGGCCGTCCTCGCGGACCGGAAGGGACGCGCGGCGCTCTTCACGTTCGCCGAGGAGCTTCGCGACGGCGCGGCGACGATCGTTCCGGACCTTCGGCGTGCGGGCATCCGGCGCGCGGTCCTGCTCTCCGGCGACGCATCGGAGCCCGTGGAGCGCCTGGGCGAGTCGCTGGGCTTCGACGAAGCGCGCGGCGGCATGACGGCCTCGGCCAAGCTCGAGTGGATCCGTTCGAGAGAGGACTCGGGCTCGCGTCTCCTCTTCGTCGGAGACGGGTTGAACGACGCGCCCACGCTCGCGGCGGCCGGGACGTCCGCCTCGTTCGCGGCAGGCGCCGCAGCTCTCCCTGCTCGCGAGCGATTTCGTGATCCTCGGAGAGAGCCTCGCGCCACTGGCGGCCGCGCGCCGCATCGCGCGGCGTTCCCGGCGCCTGCTCGCGCAGAACGTCGCGTGGGCCCTGGCGTACAACGTCCTCGCCGTGCCGCTGGCCGCCTTCGGTCTCGTGCCGCCCTGGGCCGCGGCGCTGGGCATGTCGGTGAGCTCCCTCGCCGTCGTGGCCAACGCGATGCGCCTCGCGCGCCCGGCCGACGGCGAAAGCTCTCAGCGAAAAGCAGTGAAGGCCGTGCCGGAGGTGTTCGGGCAGGCCCGGAATTCGCGCCAGGCCGATGAGGCCGAGAAGGACCACGGCGAGCCCGGCGGCCAGGCGCACGCGCCGCGCGCTCGTGAAACGCCGGAGACTTTCGGCGGCGAGCCCGGCCGCGAGGAGATTGGGCAGGGTGCCTGCGCCGAACGCGGCCATCACCGCCGCGCCTCGCAGCGAGCTGCCCGATACGAGCGCCGTCGCGAGCACGCCGTAGACGAGCCCGCAGGGGATCCAGCCCCAGGCGAGCCCAACGGCCACTGCCCGCGCGCTCGTGTTCGCGGGCGCGAGGCGCGCTCCCAGACGCGTGAGGGCTCGCCACGCGACGCGGCCGGCCCGCTCCAGGACGAGCACCGCGGATCCCAGACCAGCCAGCGAGAGACC
Source organism: uncultured Acidobacteriota bacterium (assembly GCA_963741435.1). Lineage (GTDB taxonomy): Bacteria > Acidobacteriota > Thermoanaerobaculia > UBA5066 > Gp7-AA6 > JAWOLE01. Next base: position 21,728 of record CAVUIX010000035.1, read on the forward strand.
CAGGAGAATTACGAGGGCATTGGCCACGACCAGGAGAAGGATCCGGACTGGAAGAAGGTCGCCGTAGAGGAGCCCCAGACCGCCCAGGCCTCCGGCGAGCGCCCCGGCGCAGCAATAGCTCGCGACTCGACCGAGACTGTAGGCGAGCTGCCGGCGAATGCTCGGCTGCGACGTGCGCAGATTGAGCGCCGCGACGATGCCGCCGCACATCGCGACGCAGTGAACTCCTCCCGCCAGTCCGATGACAAACGCGGTCGCGAGGAGTCCGGCCAATGCTGTGATAATAATTCGCGCCGGGTCCACCGTTCCGCCGGCGTTCTCTTTTTCGCTCGAGGAGGGTGACATGCCATCTCCGACCCCGGAAGAGAAGGCCCTGATGGCCGACGCGCCCAGGGGCACGTTCGTGCTGATGATCGTCATCGCCGTTCTGTTGTTCGCCGGATGGGCCGCCCTGTACTTCGGCCGTTTTCTCGGAAACGGCCTCGTCCACTGATCGCCGTGCACGTCCATCCGGCTGAGAAGCGCTGGCTCGTCGTCGCGATCCTGCTCGTCGCGGTGATGATCGGCCTGGTCGTTTACACCGCCGTGGCGATGAGCGTCCATCCCCCGAGCAACGTCGAAGCGATCGATTCGACGCGGCTGCACCTGTCGGCCGAATTCGCCGAGGACAACCTGGGCGTCAAGCGAGAGACGGATGGGACCGTCGTCGCCCGGGTCGTAATGGCGCGCTACATGGTGCACCCGCAGGAGCTGACCCTGCCGGCTGGCACTCCGATCGTTCTCCGGGCCGCGAGTGCCGACGTCCTCCACGGCCTTCACGTGGCGGGCACCAACATCGGAACTCAGGTCGTCCCCGGCTATGTCTCGCAGGTGCGCACGACGATCAACTTCGACTCCGTGGCGAAGGTGGGCGTGCGGAACGCGGACGGCAGCGTCACCGTTCCGCTCTTCTGCAACGAATACTGCGGCCTCGGCCACCAGTCCATGTGGGGCCGGGTCCGGGTGACGCGCCGATGAGCGCCGCCGGCGGCGCGAGCGAGGTCCGCCGGCCCGACGCGCTGACACTCGCGCACATCTGGGTCGGCTTCGGCCTCTTCGCGGTCGCCACGCTCCTGGGTCTCTACCAGCTTCTCGAGCGCGGCGAGCTGGTCCGGACCTCCGCCGCCGGGTACTACGGATCCCTGACGCTCCACGGCGTGATCCAGGCCTTCGTGTCTGACGACCTTCTTCATCCTGGGCTTCGGGTATTTCGTCGGCGCCACGAGCCTCAAGCGTCCGGTCCGGTGGCCGGGCCTGGCCTGGGCGGGCTTCGCGACGATGCTCGCCGGCACCGTGATCGCGGCGCTCTCGATCGTCTCGGGCAAGGCGACGGTGCTCTACACCTTCTATCCCCCGATGATCGCGCACTGGTCCTTCTACGCCGGCGCGGCCCTGCTCCTCGTCGGGTCCATCCCCTGGATCGCGATCACGATCGCGATGAGCGTCGCCTGGAAGCGGGAGAACCCCGGCCGCGCGCTCCCGCTGCCCCAGTTCGGCATGACGAGCTGCGCGGTCCTCTGGGCCTGGACGTTGGTCGGCGTCGTGGCCGAGGTCGTCTTCCAGCTCCTCCCGGCTTCCCTCGGCCTCGCGCAGACAGTCGACGTTGGTCTCGCCCGTGCGCTCTTCGCGTGGACCCTTCACCCGATCGTCTACTTCTGGCTGATTCCCGCCTACGTCGCGCTCTACTCGATCGTGCCGAAGGCGGCGGGCGGATACCTCTTCTCCGACGAGATGGGCCGGGTCGTCTTCGTGATGCTGCTCGTCTTCAGCCTGCCCATCGGCCTCCACCACGTGTTCGTCGATCCGGAGCAGGCGGCGGGCTGGAAGCTCATGCACGCGTTCGGCACGTTCCTCGTCGCGCTCCCGACGCTCCTGACCGGCTTCACGGTCGCCGCCTCGCTCGAGACGGCGGGACGCCTGCGCGGCGGCAAGGGTCTCTTCGGCTGGGTGCGGGCGCTGCCGTGGAGCGAGCCGGTCGCGCTCGGCGGCATCCTCGCGCTTCTCCTGCTCCTGCCGGGCGGGTTCGGCGGCCTCGTCAACGCCTCGTACGCCATGGACACGATGGTCCACAACACGATGTGGATGCCGGCCCACTTCCACCTGATCTTCGGCGGCGCCGTCGTCATCATGTACTTCGCGAGCGCCTACGCCTTGTGGCCCAGGCTGACGGGCCGCCGGCTCTATTCACGCGGCATGGCGGCGGCGCAGCTCTGGCTCTGGTTCATCGGGATGCTCACGCTGACGATTCCGTGGCACATCGTCGGCCTTCTCTGGATGCCGCGGCGCACGGCCTACTCGCCCTACGACCCGCAGATCGTGGCGCGGTGGCGCCCCTACACGGTTGTGATGATCGCCGGCGGCGTCCTGCTCGTTATTTCCGGAGTGATGCTCGTCGCGAATCTCCTGTTGACGCACCGCAACCGGGAGAGGGAACCCGACCGGTCCATGGCCTACGCCGACACGGTCGAGCCCGTCGTGACCGTTCCGGCCTTGCTCAACGGTTTTGCGACCTGGAACTGGCTGCTCGTCGTGCTGATGGCAATCTCGTGGGCCTATCCGATCGGCCAGTTCTTCTTCATGCACGTCCACAAGGCGCTCCTCTGGGGAACCCGATGAGACGTCGCTTCGTCTTCGCCTTCTCCGCCGCGGCAGTGCTCGCCGCCGCGGCGCCGCTCGTCAGCGGGCCGTCGTCGCGGGTCGCGTGGACGCTCGAGACCGTGAAGCTCGCCCGCGGCGGCGACGCCGTCAAAGGCAAGAAGCTCCACGAGGATTGCTCCCAATGCCACGGCGAGGTGGGAAACATGGACGTCCCGGACATTCCGGATCTGGGCGGCCAGGACCCTCTCTACATCTACAAGCAGCTTTCCGACTTCAAGGCCGGGACCCGCGCGAGCTCCATCATGAATGATGCGGTCCAGTCGCTCTCGGATCGCGACATGGCCGATCTCGCCGCCTTCTACGCCGCGCAGAAGCGCACCCCGTCACCGGCGAAACCTGCGCCGCCGAGCGAGGCCGCCGTGAAGCTCGCCTCCGTCGGCGACGGCGTCCGCCTCATCCCCGCCTGCGATGCCTGCCACGGCGACCGCGGCGCCGGAAACGCGGGCTTCTACGGAATGCCCGCGCTCGAAGGCCAGAAACTCCAGGATCTCACCGTGCAGCTCCTGGCCTTTCGCTCCGGCGAGCGGGGCAACGACGTCTACCGTGTGATGCGCGACGTCTGCAAGCGCCTGACCGACGCCGAAATCGCCGAGCTGGCGTCGTACTACTCCGGCGCTCCCCCAGACAGGTCCCTGGTTAAGCCGCCACAAAAGTAATCCACCACGGCTCGTTGCCTGGAACTGCGCGAAAAGGCCGCCCCGGAGCCGGCGTCGTTTCCCTCCGTCGGCACGCGCCGGCCGGCCGTGACGGTGAGAACCGGCCGGCGCTGAGGGTTCCTCGCAGAGGCATACGGTGCCGGTTGCGCTCTTCCATGCTCGTCACCCATCACCTCCTGCGGGAAACGCCGCCGGCTCCGGGGCTCTCAGTCCGGCTTAAACCGAGGTGAAGGGCCGGCGGGTGGCGCCGGACGGAGACCTCGCGCGCGGGCGGAGGAACCCATTCCCGTTTGAACTCCGACCGGCCGTAATCGCGCCGCGAGTCCTGCGCGTCGAAAGTGGACGGCGACAGGACTCGCAGGCCCGGATTTCTGGCGACAAATCCGATCGGTGCAGAGAATGCTACCCTGATGCCGCCACGAAGGCGCTGGGGAAGCGGGCCATCAAGGCGACGGCGGCGACCATCTCGCGCATGTCCACGCACTCGCCGATCGTGTGAGCGTTCTGCTCGATGCCGGGCCCGATGCCGATCATGGCCGGGTGCTTGACGGCGCCCGAGACGACCCAGGACTTCCTCTCGGGCACCGGGATCGACGCGTCGTCCTTCCGGACCGGGAACCCGACGCCGTCGGTCGAGAAGATCCAGCGGTCCACGCGCGGCTCCTTGCGCAGCGCCCCGCGCTCCCCGCCGGGGGCGACGTGCGGCGTCACGACGCCGCGGTAGGCCGCGACGGCGGCGCGCACCGCCGGATGCTCCTCGGGCGTCACCCAGCCCATGTAGATCTGGGGGTTGCCGAGCACGAAGCCGTTCCACGTGGGTTGATCGTAGGTCGGGACCGTCACGTCGACCTTCAAGCCCGCGGCGCGCGCGGCGGCGACGGCCGGGAGATTCGCGACGTCGGCGACGGCCTGCTCCGGCGTCTCGCCGATCGTCAGCCGCCGGTCGAAGCGGAAGACGAAGCGTTCCGGCACGGCGCAGTCGCTCGGCGTGTCGAGGCGCGCCCATGAGGCCGTGCGCGTGCCGTGGGAGAGGAAGGGATGGTCGAGGAATCCGTCGCGGGCCTCGTATCTCTTTGCCGCCTCGACGACGATCGGCGCGCCGAACTCCAGCGGGTTTCTCCCTTCCCAGGGCATCGAGCCGTGGCACGACTTGCCGGTGACGGTGACTTCGATCTGCATGCGGCCGCGCTGGCCGCGATAGATGCCGAGCGCCCCCTTGGCCGAGTCGCCGGTTCCCTCCGTCAGGATCACGGCGTCGGGAATCAGCTCCGGCGGCGCTCCGGGCAGGACCTTGCGCATCAGGTACTGGGGCCCGCCGCCGTCGTTGTCCTCCTCGGCGACCGTGCCGTAGGAGCGGACGATCGCGCCGGCAAGCGCCCCCTGGGGCGCGAGCTCCAGCAGGATCTTCGACGCCACGATCTGCGACACGACGCCCGAGAGCTGGTCCGTGGAGCCGCGCCCGAACACGAGGTTGTCCCATTCCGCCTCGGGCGGCATGTAGCCCAGCTCGCGCTTGACGAATTCGCGGTCGAGCTTCTTCGCGTCGAAGAGCCCGTCGTAGGGATCGATGCCGCCGGTCTTGCTCCGCCACGCGCTGCGCAGCGCGTTGACCGTGTCGGTGTGCCCGTCCCAGTAGATGACGCGCTTCTTGCTCGCGGGGACGCCGTCGGTTTCATCCTGGACGGTCCAGACGAGGTTCCCGAACCCGTCGTAGCCCACATCCTCCGGCCGCCGCACGCCGCCGATCTCGATCAAGGCCCGTTTCATGTACTCCAGCCGCGGCTTCTCATGATTCGACAGCCCGCAGGACAGGATCGCCGCCGTCGTCCGCCGGCTTATCCACGTAGTCCGCCGGAATGCGGATGACCTCCTTCAGGATCCTCTCCGCCACCGGCCTGTAGCGCGCCGCCAGCTCCGCGACCCGCCCATCGAGATCGTTCATCAATTCCTCCTTCAGGTGTCATCCTGAGGAGCGAAGCGACGAAGGATCTGCTCTCTTTGCCTGATGAGAACGAGAGCAGATCCTTCGCTTCGCTCAGGATGACAGGGTCGAATCCTAATCCCCCTCGAGACGCGCCAATCTCGCCGGAAGGTCTTTGACCTTTGCCGTCGCCAGGGCCGCCATGATCACGTAGACCTTCCAGTTGGCTTCGCGCGCCACGTTGACGGTGTGGCGGGCCATGACGCCGGGGGAGACCTCGGCGCCGATGTCGGCGGGAAGGCAGTGCATGTAGAGAGCGTCGCCTCCGCGCGTCAGGCCCATGCGGCGCTCGTCGCAGATCCAGTCGCGGTGGCGGGCGTTCTGCGTGAGGGCTTCCTTCTCGATCTCGGCCATGCGCTTCGAATCGCGCGCGCGGTTCGCCTGGACGCGCGAGAGCATCAACCCGTAAGGCCCCCAGCTCTTGGGGTACACGGCGTCGGCCCCTTTGAAGGCCTCGTCCATGGACTCCACGACGCGGAACGAGCCGCCCGATTGCGAGGCGTGCGCGGCGGCGGAGTCGAGGCACTTCTGGATGAGCGGATACCCCTCGGGATGTGCGAGCGTCACGTTCGCTCCGAAGCGGGTCAGGAGCATGACGAGCCCCTGCGGCACCGAGAGAGGCTTCGCGTAACTCGGCGAATACGCCCACGAGACGGCGATCTTCTTCCCGGCGAGCCCATCCGGGAACCTCTCGCGCAGCCAGCAGAGGTCGGCCAGCGTCTGCGTCGGGTGGTCGATGTCGCACTGGAGGTTGACGACCGGGACCTTCCGCGGATCCTTCGTGGCCGCGAGGTAGTCGTCGATGCCGCGCTTGACGTCGCGCATGAACGCGTTCCCTTCGCCGAGGATCAGGTCGTGCCGCACCCCGAGCGCGTGCGCGTTCATCCCGAGCATCGCTCCCGTCTCGGCCGCCGTCTCCCCGTGCGAGACCTGCGTCGAGGACCCGTCCACGATGACCGGCTGCATCCCCAGCCGCGCCGCCGCCCCCGCCCACGCCGACTTGGTCCGCGTCGAGTTGTCGAAAAACAGCGCGTACGCCAGCTCGTGCTCGAGAAGAGCCGCCTTCCTGCCCGCGCGATCAAGAGCCGCCAGCCGCTCGGCGACGGACACGAGGGCGTCCAGCTCGCCGGCCGAGTAGTCGTCGGTCAGAAGAAGGCTCTTGCCGTAGAGGCGGCCAGGCGTCTCGTCTTTCATGTCAGATCTCCCAAGGCGGTCTCTGCGGACATCGCGGTGACCCAGGATATGGCGCCGGGGGCGAAGAGGCCGGTCACGAGGGCGCGGAGGGCGTGGTAGTGGCCGACGGGGACGATGTGGCCTTCGGGGGCGGGGATCGCGAAGATGCGTGCTTCGGAGGGGGTGGCGGCTTCGGCGGAGTCGAAGCGCAGCTCGGCGGCGCCGTCCCAGAAATCCGCGGAGCCGTGGGCGGAGACGAGGAGCTCGACTTCGCGGCCGCCCCAGCGGCCTCGCGCGGCGATCGAGCCGGCCGCGTCGCGGCGGATGAAGAAGCCGGGGCGGGGGGCGTCGGCGAGGTAGGCGCCAAGCGACTCGAAGAGACGGGGCTTCTCGATGTAGGGGCCGCCGTCTTCCGGGCAGAAGACGTCGCAGTTGCCGCAGTCGTTGCAGGCGTCGGCCCAGTTCGCGATCTGGTGCCGCGAGGAGTCGGGGCCGCCGAGCGACAGGGTTTGCGGATCTCCTGCGACGAGGCGCCCCGCGCGAACGATCAGGTCGCGGTAGAGGATCTCTCGGGGCGGCGTCTCGTAGACGAAGTTCGCGTCGTTGGGGCAGACGGGAACGCACTTGTCGCAGTTGATGCAGTCGAAGAGCTTCAGGTGGCTTCCGATCTTGCGAGGCGGCTTGCCGGTCTTCGCGGCGGTGTAGCGCTCCGCGGCGGAGACGTCGGCGACGGCGCGGCGGTGGTTGGCGAGGGAGGCGTCCGCTACGTTCGCCGCCGGTTCTCCGGCGCGCGCCCGGATGAAGTCGGGAACCGTCGCCGCGCCGCTCTCGCGCATCGCGCGCGCGAGAGCCTCGGCCTGCCAGTGAAGGCGCTGGTATCCGCCGGGGCGCAGGAGGTCCGTGCAGCTCGTCACCGGCACGAAGCCGCAGGCGACCGAGGCGGCAACGTTGGCAGCGTCCACGCCGGCCGAGAAGGAGACCGGCAGATGCGGACCAAGCTCCTCGCGCAAGCGCAGGCCGAGCGTCAGCGAGAGGACGTGGAGCGGCTCGCCCGAGAGGTACTGCTCGCGGCCGGGGAGCGGATCTCCGGCGTTCTCGACGACGAGCGTATTCGTGAGCTTGACGCCGAAGTTCAATCCCCGCCGCGCGGCCTCCGCCGAGAGATCGCGAGCGAGAGAAAGGGCTTCGTTCCATTGGAGGTCCTTGTCGAAGGCGGCGCGGGTCAAGCCGATCTCCCGGTAGCCGAGCTTGTCGTGGAGGATCTCCTCGGCTTGCTCGTAGCCCAGAAGCGTCGGGTTCAGCTTCACGATCGTGTGGAGGCCGGCCTCGCTCAAGAGGAAACGGCAGATGCCGGCGATTTCATCGGCAGGACAGCCGTGGAAGGTCGAGAGAGTCGTCGAGTCGGAGAGGCGCGGCGGGCAGGGCACGTCGGCGAGATGGCGCAACTTCGACGGCAGCTCGCGGGAAAGCGAAGCGCGTTCCGCGTCCAGCAACGCTGTCGCGTCACGCACCCCCTCGAAGAATCCCGCCATCTTGCGCGAGCGGATTCCCTCCAGGTCGTATCCGACCGAGATGTCGAAGACGACGTCGCGCTCGGCCTGGGGGATGCCGCAGAGCTCGTCCAGGATCGCGACGAGGAGCCGAGCCTTCGCGTACTCGCGCAGCGAGTCTGAGACCGCGAGCTCCTGCGACCACTCGATGTTGTAGCCGACGGTGCGCATGTCGATGCACGGCCGGCCGATGACGAGGCGGTCGTTGACCTGCACGGTCTTCAGCTCCAGGATCCTCCCTCCCGCCAGATACGACAGCCCGATGTTCTGGGCGAGCTGCGTGTGCGGGCCGGAGGCCGGGCCGACGGGCGTGGCCGCGCGGTGCCCGTGGAACGAGACGGAGAGGTCGAGACCGGGGAAGCCCTTGTAGATGCGCCGCGCCGGCAGGTCGAACACGGCACCCTTCGGCAGCTCCTCGGCCGCGCGCCGCACGAGGACGGAGAGCGGAAGCGGACGCAGGACGCTCATGCCATCCGCCTCCAGAGCCGCGCCGCTTCCTCGCGCGCTCGCGCGCGCGGACTCGCCCTCGTCCAGACGCGTGGACCGGCGTTTCTCGACGATCAGCTCTCCGCCGGCGACGACGTCGCGGACGTGCCGCGCTCCGAGGCCGAAGAGGAAGTGCCCGGCGACGGTGCCAGCGAGGAGCGGCGTCGGCGGGTCGTAGTCGAGGACGACCCAGTCGTCCCGACGCGGCCCGAGCGCCTCGTCGGCCAGGCGGCCGCTCGCCGGCGACGAGTCCGGACCGCGTCGATGCCGCGCGCGGGCCCGTAGGCGTCGCGGCCGCGCAGGTGCGCGGCGCGCGCCTCCGCGAAGAGGTCGCCGTCCATGCCGTCGGTGCCGAGCGCCACGCGCGGGCCGAGTGTCGCGACGTTGGCGTAGCCGACGGCGTTCTGCAGGTTGCTTCGCGGGTTGTGGACGATCCAGGCTCCGGCCTCCGCGGCGCGCTCCCGCTCGGAGGCCGTCAGGTGAACTCCGTGGGCGAGGATCGTCTTCGGCCCGACGGCGCCGGCGCGCTCCAGCCGCTCGAAGGAGCCGGCGTCGCAGCCGTCCTCGGCCGCGTGGACGTGGAGCCATGCGCCGCGACGCCGCGCGAGATCCGCCGCGGCCTCGATCGTTTCGTCGGAGGCGGTGAAGCCCGCGTGCAGGCCGGCCATCGCCGGCAGCCCTGCAACGATCGCCCGATCGCACTCCGCGATGCCCGCCTTCGCGCCCTCCCGGCCGTGGCGGTCCGTGGCGCCGTAGCAGAGTGCAGCCCTGACCCCCACCGCGCGCGCCGCGCCGGCGAGGACATCGAGCGAGCCGCCGATGAACGAGGGGGACTCGTGGTGGTCCAGGACGGCCGTGGTGCCGCAGAGAGCGGCGTCGAGAAGCGCCACTTCCGCCGAGGCCTTGAGCGACCGCTCGTCGAGCGCGGCGTCGAGCCGCCACCAGACCCGCTCGAGAATCTCCCGGAAGGAGCGCGTCGGTTGCGCGGGTCCCGGCATCCCGCGCGCGAGGCCCGAGTAGAGATGCGTATGGGCGATGGCGAGGCCGGGCATGACCAGACACCCCGAGGCATCAATGGAACGGCGCGGCTCCGCGCCGAGGAAGAGGTCCCGCCGCTCGACGGACGGCGGGTCGAGCGACACGACGATGCCGCCCGTGATCGCGATGCCCCCCAAGTACCTCAGCCCCTGCCTACCACCCGCGCGCCTCGCGCAGGCGCCGGTCCGCGTTCTCCGCGACGGCGGCCTCGTCACGCCACCAGGAATCGGAACGCTGAGCGTCCAGCTCCTCCACGTTCTTTCCCTGCTGCTCGACCCAGGTGAAGTACTTCAGGTTGTGCCACCGCTCGCGGTTCTCGCGCGTCCCTTCGGCGATCCAGTCGAGCTTCTGTCCGTGGAAGATGCGGGCCAGATACTCCCGTGCGCTCTCGCGGGTCAGCGGGCCTGTCCGCTCGGCGAGCCGCCGCATCACCGAGGGGTACCGGTCGAAGCCGTCGGTCGCCACCGTCACGACGGCTTCGTTTTTCGAGAGTCCGAGCCAGCGGGCCGTCTTGATGGCGCCGAGGATGTTGCAGATCCCGCTCACGCCGAGAAGCGTCGCGAGCCGCCGCGCCGCCAACTCGCCCAGACCTCCCTCGTCCGAGAGAAAGTCGGTCCCCTCGGGATCGGTCACGAGCTGGAGCCCGAGGAGGCATTCCTCGTCGTCGATGCACATCATGGCGTCCAGGTTGCCGACGTTGTGGATCCAGGTGACGTGCTTGTCGCCGATCCCCTCGATCGCGTGCCCGCCGTAGCCGTTCAAGGACAACGTCGGGCACTGCACGGGCTCGAGTCCCACGATCTTCGCGCCGAAACGCGCCTTCAGCGCGTCGCCCGCGGCGATCGTGCCGGCCGATCCCATGGCCGAGACGAAGGCCGCCGGCCGGCCGGCGGAGAGCTCCTCGACCGCCGCGGCCGCGGCCGCGCCCGTGACGTGGTAGTGCCAGCGGTAATTCGCCATCTCGGCGAACTGGTTCATGATGCGGGCCTTCGGGTCCGCCGCGAGACGCCGGCACTCGTCGTAGATCTCCTTGACGTTCGACTCGCAGCCGGGAGTCTTGACGACCCTCGCGCCGTAGGCCTCGATCTTCTCGAAGCGCTCGGCGCTCATCTCCTCGGGAAGGATCACGACCGACTCGTAGCCCATGCGCGGCCCGACCCAGGCGCCGCCGATCCCGTAGTTGCCGGTCGAAGGCCATACGAGCGTGGACTCGCCGGGGGAGACGTCGCCGGCGAGCTGCCGCTCCATCAGGACCGAGTAGGTCGCGCCGACCTTGTGCGAACCGGTCGGGAGGTCCTTCGCGTAGAGGAGCACGATCGGCGCGGCGACCCCGGTCAGCGCTTCCGGCAGGAGGAGCGCGCGCACGCGGCCCGCCTCGTCCCGCCACGTGATGTTGAAGAGGTTGACCGGGTCGAGCGGCGCCTCGCGCTGCGCGGCGAGGGCGCGCCGGCGAAGCTCCGGAGGCAGGCGCGAGGGATCCCGCATCTCCTCGTACGTCGGACCGTGGATCATGCGGCCTCCAATGCCTTGCGGACGGCGTCGAGCGAGGGAGTGATCCGGGAGGGCGGGGCGACGGAGAGCATGGCGCCGCGGATGTCCTTCAAGCCGTTGCCGGTCGCGACGTGGAGGACGCTCTCACCGCGCGCCACCAGGCCTCGGGAGATCGCCGTCTCGAGACCCGCCAGCGCGGCGACGCCCGTCGGCTCGGCGAAGACGCCGGTCGCGCGCGCCAGCCGCGGAATCCACGAGAGGATCGCGTCGTCCGATGCGGTGACGATCGCGCCGCCGGAGGCCCGCACCGCCCGCAGCGCCTTGATGCCGTTTCGCGGCGCGCCGACATTGATCGAGTCGGCGACGGTCCTCGCGGCGACCGGCTCGATCTTCTCGCCGCCGCGCTCGAAGGTCTTCGCCAGCGGCGCCGCGCCCTCGGCCTGGACCGCGAGGATCCGCGGCAGCCGGTCGATCACGCCGTGGCGCTTCATCTCGGTCAGGCCCTTCCAGATCCCCGCGGTCGTGCAGCCGTCCCCCAGGGCCACGGTCACGACGTCTGGCATCCGGCCGCGCATCTGCTCCGCGATCTCCAGGCCGCAGGTCTTCTTGCCTTCGACGAGGTACGGGTTGATGGCGCAGTTCCGGTTGTACCAGCCGAACTCTTCGACCGACTCCTGGCATGTGTGGAAGGCGTCCTCATACGTTCCTTCGACGAGCAGCACTTTCGCGCCGTAGACCAGGAGCTGCGCGACCTTCGCTTCCGGCGCCGAGGCGGGAACGAAGATGTAGGCCTTCATGCCGGCCTCCGCCGCGAAGCCGGCGAGCGAGGACGCCGCGTTGCCCGTCGAGGAGCAGGTCACCTCGCGGCGGCCGAGCCAGCGCGCCCGCGTCACGCCGACCGCGCTCGCGCGGTCCTTGAAGGAGCCGGTCGGGTTGCGGCCGTCGTCTTTCACGAAGAGCGCGGAGAGCGACAGCTCGCTCGCGAGCGCGGGCGCCTCGACGATCGGCGTCCAGCCGGCCGGCAGGCGCGGCCGTTGCGCGTCGTCGGGCACGGGGAGCAGCGCCCCGTAGCGCCAGATCGAGGCGTCTCGCGAGGCCTCGAGCGTCTGCTTCGAGAACGAGCGCGCGATCAAGTCGTCGTCGTATTCGACGTCCAGGATCCCTTCGAGGCCGCATCGCGGGCACGTGTACTCGACCTCTCCGTGCGCGAAGACGCCGCCGCAGAGGACACACCGGAGCCCCGTCACCTTCGGGAGTGAAGCGATCAAGACGTCACCGTCTGACGGCTCGCGCGGCGGGAGAGTCCTTCATCGGCAGCGTGAAACGGCGGATCCCGTCGAAGGCGTGGAGCGCACCGGCCACGGCGGGCGCTGTCGGCACGAGGCCGATCTCCCCGACCCCCTTGGCGCCGAACGGGCCGTCCGGCTGCGGGTCTTCGACGAGGATCACTTCGACTTCCGGCATGTCGCGCGAGCGCAGGACGCCGAAGTCGCGGATGCGGAAGGTGGACGGCATCCCGTCCTCGCAGACCATCTCTTCCGTCAGCGCGTAGCCCAGGCCCATGTGGACCGAGCCCTCGATCTGCCCCTCGCAGAGCTTCGGGTTGACCGCGCGGCCCACGTCGTGCGCCGCCACGACCTTCGCGATGCGGCCGTTCTCGTCCACGACGGCGACCTGCGTCGCGTAGCTGAAAGCCGGATGGAGCTTCATCGGCTTGCCCGGCGGAGGCTCGTGGCCGAGCTTGACGGTGTCGTCCTGCAGGACTTCTCCGATGTACACGTTGCCCGCGAGATCCTCGAGTGTGCGGCCGGAGTCGAGATCCGCCTTGAGCTTCTTCGCCGCGTCCATGACCGCGCGCCCGCCGTAGAAGGTTGCCCGCGAGCCCGTCGTCTGGCCGACCGCCATCGGGAAGCGCGTGTCCACGCGTGCGCGGAAGATCGAGGCCGGCAGTCCCGTCACCTCGCAGGCGAACTGGATGAGCACGGTCAGGAGGCCCTGTCCCATCTCGGTGTAGCCGTTGTAGAGCGTGACCGCGCCCCCCTCCTCGACGACCAGGCGCGCGCGTCCCCACTCCTTGGCTCCGTTGCCGATGCCGCAGTTCTTGATGCCGCACGCGATGCCCGCGCGGCCGCGGTTGGCGTAGTAAACGTCCTTGACGGCGAGGAGGGTCTTCTTCAATCCCACGGAGGCTTCGAGCCTCTGGCCGCAGGACCAGTCGTCGCCCGCCTCGAGCGCGTTGCGCCACCGGATCTCCCAGCCGTCGAGTCCCGCCTTCTCCGCCAGCATGTCCATGGCCCCTTCCATCGCGAAGTGGGCCTGGTTCGCGCCGAAGCCGCGCATCGCGCCGCAGGGCGGGTTGTTCGTGTAGACGGCCAGCGACTCGATGTCCACGTTGTCGCACCTTGTACGGGCCGGCGGCGTGTCCCGCCGAGCGCTCGAGCACCTTCATGCCGACGGAGGCATACGCCCCCGAATCGCCGATCATCCGCGCCCACACGGCGGTCAGCCGCCCCTGCGCGTCGCAGCCGACGCGGTAATGCATGCGGATCGGATGGCGCTTGGGATGGATGCGGATGGATTCCTCGCGCGAGAGAACGAGGCGCACCGGCTTCCCGGTGACACGCGTCAAGAGCGCCGTCTGCGCCTGGATCGACATGTCCTCCTTGCCGCCGAACGCGCCGCCGTTGGGAACGAGGACGACGTGGAGGGACTCGGGCGCGATATTCAGGAATGCCGAGACCTGCCGGTGATCGTCGAAGACCCCCTGCCCCTGCGTGAAGAGCGTCATCGCTGCGCCCGGGTAGTCCCCGGTCGCGTCGCCCGGCGCAGCCACGCACGCCTCCGGCTCCAGATACAGATGCTCGATGCGCTGCGTCTGCCACGTTCCCTCGACGACATGAGCCGAAGACGCGAGCGCAGCTTCCGCGTCGCCGCGGTTTACGATCGAGCGCGAGAGGAGGTTCCCCTCCGGACCCACGCGTGGAGCGCCCGGCTCGAGCGCCTTCTCCGGATCCGTCACCGGCGTGAGGACCTCGTACTCCACCTCGACGAGCCGCGCGGCCTCGCGCGCCGTCCGCGCGTCCACGGCGGCGACCGCGGCGAGGACGTCGCCCACGCACCGCGCTTCCTCTCCCTCGGCCACGAAGCCCGGCCAGTCCTCGATGATCAGGCCGTAGAAGCGCTTGCCCGGCACGTCCTTCGCCGTGATGACTGCCGCGACGCCGGGGTACGCCGCGGCCTTCGACGTATCGATGCGCTTGACCTTCGCGCGCGCGTGCGGCGAGAGCGTCACCGCGCCGTGAAGCATCTCCGGAAAAGTCAGATCGCACACGTAGGGTCGCGCGCCGAGCGCGAGCTCTTCCGCCTCGTAGCGGTCGAGGCTCGTCCCGACCCGGCCCGAGCCGTCGGCCGGCGGCAGCGCCTCGCCCCGCCGCAGGCGCGCCGCCGCCTGGAACGCCTCGAAGATCTTCACGTAGCCGGTGCACCGGCAGAGATGCGGGTCGAGCTTCCTGCGGATCTCCTCCTCGCTCGGGTCGGGATCGGAGTCGAGGACGCTCTTGATCTTCATCGTGATGCCGGGAATGCAGAACCCGCACTGAAGCCCCGCCATCCGGGCGAACGCCTGCCCGTAGATGTGCCTCTCCTCCTCCGACACTCCCTCGAGCGTCAGGACGCTCTTCCCGGCGGCGCTCTTCGCCGGCACCGCGCACGAAGTCTTCGGGTTCCCGTCCACGAGCACGACGCACGCCCCGCACTGCCCCTGCGGCGAACACCCGTCCTTGGGCGACGTGATCCCCGCATGGTCCCGCAGCAACTCCAGCAGCGACGCCCCCTCCGGCACGTCGAAGGCCCGCCGCGCGCCATTGAGGTCAGCTCGATGCTCATGGGATGTCTCAGCTTCATCGGAACTCGTTAGCATAGACGATCGTCCGCTCACCCGGGCCCCCAGCTTTCCAGCGTCGGCCATGTGAGCTCCCCTACAGCACGAGAATCCCCAGTGGGCTCGGCGCGCGCGCGGATCCCGAGTAACCGAAGGAGCACGCGTCGCAGCCGCGGAGTCGTTGGCGAAAGGGCTCGGGCCGCCGGGTCCTGTCGCCGTCCGACCTCGCGCGCGGACTCCGGCTGCCGGATCGAGTCGGACTAAGGGAGGGCTTCTCCGCCCGCGCGCGAGGTCTCCGTCCGGCGCCACCCGTCGGCCCTCGCACTTCGGCAGTAGCCGGACTGGGAGCCCCGGCGGCGCGCCGCCTCCCGGAGGAGGCGATGAGCGAAGGGCGCGCGCGCGACAGAGAATCATTCGCCTCACTCTTGCTGCGACTGAGCGACCAGCGACGGCCCGGAACTGTCTGTCACGGCCGGGCCGTCGCGTGCCGACGAGGGAGGCGGTCCGACGCCGGGGCGGAGAATTCCGCGGGGGACGTCAGTTTGCGGTGGCTTTTTCGGCGGCTTCCTGGCGGAGGTAGGCGTCGATGGCGGCGGCGGCCTTGCGGCCGTGGCCCATGGCGAGGATGACGGTCGAGGCGCCGGCCACGATGTCGCCGCCGGCGAAGACGCCCTTGCGCGTCGTCATCATCGTGGCTTCGTCCACGACGAGAGTGCCGTGGCGGCTGACGGTCAGCCCGGACGTGGTCTTGGGGATCAGGGGATTGGGGCCGTTGCCGATCGCCTCGATCACGATCTCGACGGGAAGCTCCTCGTAGGCCCCTTCGATCGGGACGGGGCGGCGGCGCCCCTTCTCGTCCGGCTCGCCGAGCTCGCAGCGCTGGACCTTGATCCCGCGCACCCAGCCGTCTTTGGTTCCGAGGATCTCGACCGGCGCGTAGAGGATGCGGAACTGGACCCCCTCCTCCTCGGCGTGGTGGACTTCCTCCACGCGGGCCGGCAGCTCGACGCGCGAGCGGCGATAGACGAGATAGACGTTCTTCGCCCCCAGGCGCAAGGCCGTGCGCGCGGCGTCCATCGCGACGTTGCCGCCGCCGAGGACCGCCACGTTGTCGCGGCGCAGGACGGGCGTGTCCTCCTCGGGGAAGCGGAACGCGCCCATGAGGTTCGCGCGCGTCAGGTACTCGTTGGCGGAGTAGACGCCGTTCAAGTCCTCGCCGGGGACGTTGACGAAGTAGGGGAGGCCGGCGCCGGTCGCGACGTAGACGGCGTGGAATCCCTCGTCGAAGAGGTCGTCCACGGAGAGCGTCTGCCCGACGACGGTGTCGAACTCGAACTGGACCCCCATCTTCGCGAGGTTGTCCACTTCCGCCTGCACGATGTCCTTGGGGAGGCGAAATTCGGGGATGCCGTAGACGAGAACGCCGCCCGCCTTGTGGAAGGCCTCGAGGACGACGGCTTCGTGGCCGTAGCGCCGCAGGTCGCCGGCGCACGTCAGCCCCGACGGGCCCGCGCCGATGATGGCGACGCGGAAGCCGCTCGGGGCGCCGACGGCCGGAAGCTCGACGCCCCCGACCTCGCGCTCCCAGTCGGCGAGGAACGCCTCGATCTTTCCGACGGAGACGGCGAAGCCCAGGTCCTTGTGGATCTTCGCCACCATGCAGTTTTCCTGGCACTGGCTCTCCTGCGGGCAGACGCGCCCGCAGATAGCGGGCAGGAGGTTCGTCTCCTTGATTGTCCGGATGGCGGCGCGGAAATCTCCCTCCGCGACCAGCCTCAGGAACTTCGGTACGTCCACGCCCACGGGGCAACCCGAGACGCACGGCTCGTTCTTGCACGAGAGGCAGCGCAGCGCCTCGGCGCGCGCCTGGTCCGGCGAGTAGGCGAACGGGACCTCGTGGATGTTCTTGACGCGCTCGGCCGGGGCCTGTTCCGCCCAGAAGACCTTCGGGAGCTGGCCGCGCAGCTTGTTCGTCAGGCTCGCGCGGTTCTCGATGCGCGCCTGGAGCTCTTCCGGGGTCAGGTCTTTCTTCTCGTCGGACATCAGGCTCCCCTCAAGGCGTCCGGCCCGGCCGGAGCAACTGCCGCCTCGGCCTCCGAGACCGCCGCCGCGACGGCCGACTGGAGCTGGCAGCTCGGGTCGTTCTCGCGGTAGCGCTCGAGGCTCGCGGCCTCCTCGGGCTTGTACATCGCCTGGCGGCGCATCATCCCGTCGAAGTCCACGTGGTGGCCGTCGAACTCCGGGCCGTCCACGCAGACGTATTTCGCGACGCCGTCCACCATCACGCGGCAGCCGCCGCACATCCCGGTGCCGTCCACCATGATGGTGTTCAGGCTCACGAGCGTCGGCACTTCGAACGGCTGCGTCGTCTTCGAACAGAACTTCATCATGATCGGCGGGCCGATGGCGACAGCGAGGTGGACATCGCCTCCGGCCGCGCGCCGGCTGATGATCAGGTCCTTGAGCACGTCGGTCACGAATCCCTTCCGGCCGTACGAGCCGTCGTCCGTGCAGACCAGCAGCTCGGTCGTGGCGGCGCCGAGCCGGTCCTCGAAGACGAGCAGGTCCTTGCGGCGGGCGCCGAGGATCGTCACGACCTCATGGCCGGCCGCCTTGAATGCCCGGGCGATCGGGAGCATCGGCGCGGCGCCGATGCCGCCGGCGACGCAGGCGACCGTGCCGCGGAAGTCATCGGGCTTTCCGGGAACGGCGATGTGCGTGGGGTTCCCGAGGGGCCCGGCCACGTTGGAAAGGCAGTCCCCCTGGGCGAGCTTCTCGCACATCTCGAAGGTCGTCTTGCCGACCGCCTGGACCACCAGCGTGATGGTTCCCCTCTCCCGGTCCGAGTCGGCGATCGTCAAGGGGATTCGTTCGGAGTGCGCCGTCGGGCGGACCATGACGAACTGCCCGGCGCGGTGCCTCCTGGCCACGCGCGGGGCGTCCACCTCGAAGAGGGTGACGTTTTCTCCCAGGGATTGCTTGACCAGGATCTCGAACACTCGGTTCACCTCACGTACGAAAGGAGGCTCATTATGCGAAGAAGGAACAAGGCAGGAACTGATGCAATTGCACCAGAAGGGCCCTGCCTCTGACAGGATCTCACGGCCGAAGGGATAATGGCGCGAGGACTCTGGTGAAAGGAGAAATCATGGCGCGGAAGGCGGTCTGGGCGGCGGTTTTGATCGCGTTGGCGTGGTATTCGGCGCTCGCGGCCGGCTCGCCGGGCGGCGGCGCGAAGGACCCCGATTTCAAGGCACTGCAGGCCGAGGTGGACAGGGCATGGGAGACGCTCCACGCGGAAAACGCGGCAAAGTATTACGTGAAGGGAGCCCAGAACGTCTTTTTCGACGCCGCTCCGCTCAAGTACGAAAACTGGGCGGCCTATCAGGAGGGAGCGCAGAAGCTCTTTCTCGACTCGGCCCGGACCCTCAAGTTCACGCCGAAAGGGGATGACCGCGTCACGCGATCCGGCGATACGGCGTGGATCACACGGACCTTCCACATCTCCGTCGAGATGAAGGAGGGCAAGCCGCTCGAGCTCGACTGCCGCCACACAGTCATCTGGGTGCGTCAGGGGGGCCGGTGGCTCATCGCCCACGAGCACGTCTCGGCGCCCCTGCCGGGCTAAGAACCCGCCCGAGAGAGGCCTCCTGATTCTGCGGCTCCGACTCCGCGTGTGCCCTTTCGCCGGGACGCAGGAACGGAATCGAAGACTACCGCTATGATCTGCGTCTCAAAAATTCGAAAGGTGCTTATGCGATTTGGAATTGCTTTCACGGCGGCTCTCCTGGTCCTGCCGGCGAGCCCGGCGCATTCGTTGACCGTGGACGAGATCATCGCGAAGAACGTCGAGGCACGGGGCGGACTGGCGAAGATCGAAGCGATCAAGTCGCTTCGGGCGACCGGGAAGGTCATGCTCGGCGGAGGACAGTTCACCATCGAGGCGGGCTTCGGGTTGCTCCAGAAGCGGCCGGGCATGATGCGCAGCGAGACGACGATCCAGGGCCTGACCGCCGTCGAGGCCTTCGACGGGCAGGAGGGGTGGACGCTGTTGCCCTTTCAAGGCAAGCGCGACGCGCAGAAGGCGTCGGCGGACGACGCGCGCGAGTACGCGCAGGATGCGGACATCGGCGGGCCGCTCGTTCACTGGCGCGAGAAAGGGCACCGGGTCGAGTACCTCGGGACTGAAGACGTGGACGGCACGCCGGCGCACAAGCTGCGCGTTTCCTTGAAGGACGGCGACACGAAATACATCTTTCTCGATCCCGACTATTTCCTCGAGATCCGGGTAGAAACGGTCGCCCGAGTGCGCGGGGCCGAACGCATCGTCGAATCGGACCTCGGCAGCTACGAGCAGGTCGCCGGAGTCTGGTTCCCGTTTTCGATCGAGTCGGGGCGAAAGGGGAGCCCGAGGAATTCCCGCGTGACGGTCGAGCGGGTCGAGGTCAACGTCGAGGTGGACGACGGGATCTTCAAGTTCCCGCCGGCGGGAACGCCGATCGGGCGCGTCGTTGTCGCGTCGGGCGCCGCTCCGGCTCCCTCCGCCTCGGCCGCCCGCCTGCCCGCCCCGGCGGCCGCGCGCGCGGCCGTCCTCGACTCGGGCGTCCTCTCCGGCCTCTCCGCGCGCAACATCGGCTCCGCGACGATGAGCGGCCGCGTCTCGGCCGTGGCTGCGAGAAACGGCGACGGCAAGACGACGGTCTTCGTCGGCGCGGCGAGCGGCGGCGTCTGGAAGTCGGAGGACGGCGGCACGCGGTTCAAGCCGGTCTTCGACAAGCAGCCCGTCCAATCGATCGGCGCCGTGGCCATCGATCCGACCAACCCGAAGACGGTCTGGGTCGGCACGGGCGAGTCCTGGATGCGCAACTCCGTCTCGGTCGGCGACGGGATCTACAAGTCCACCGACGGCGGCGAGACCTGGACGAACGCGGGCCTGCGCGAGTCCGAGCACATCGTGCGGATCGTGGTCGATCCCAAGAACGGCGACACCGTGTACGCCTGCGCCCCGGGCAAGCTCTGGAGCGACAGCGCCGAGCGCGGCCTCTACAAGACGGCCGACGGCGGCAAGACATGGAAACTCGCGCTCAAGGGCGCGAACCTCTCGACCGGGTGCGCCTCGCTGGCGATGGATGCGAAGAACCCGGACCACCTCTTCGCCGGCATGTGGGATTTCCGCCGCAAGGGGTGGACATTCCGCTCGGGCGGCGAGGGGCCGGACTCCCCGAGCGGAAGCGGCCTCTTCGAATCGCAGGACGGCGGGAAGACCTGGACGGAGCTGACGGACAAGACGAACGCGGCGCTTCCGGCGAAGCCCTGGGGGCGCGTCGAGGTCGCGGTCGCCCCGTCTGATCCCAGGATCGTCTATGCCCTGGTCGAGTCGGGCAAGTCCGCGCTCTACCGGTCCGCCGACGGAGGCAAGACCTGGGAGGCGCGCGACCGGAGCCAGATGATGGTCTGGCGTCCCTTCTATTTCGGGCGGCTGGTCGTGGATCCGGTCAACGCCGACCGGGTCTTCAAGCCCGGCGGCGGCCTCGTCGTGAGCGACGACGGCGGCCGGAGCTTCGCGGGAGCGGGAGGCGGCGCCCACGGCGACTGGCATGACGTCTGGATCGATCCCGACAACACGAAGCACGTCATCGGGGGGGACGACGGGGGGCTCTGGATTTCCTACGACGGCGGCAACCGCTGGTGGAAATCCAACAACCTGCCGATCTCGCAGTTCTACCACGTGGCCGTGGACGCCCGGGACCCCTACCAGGTCTACGGCGGACTGCAGGACAACAGCTCGTGGGTCGGCGACTCCTCCTATCCGGGCGGAATCACCAACTCGCGGTGGGAGAACCTCTACGGCGGCGACGGGTTCTGGACGGTCCCCGATCCGACCGACCCGGACGCCGTGTATGCCGAGTCGCAGGGAGGCTACATCGGCCGGGTGGACCGGAAGACGCACGCATCGCGCGACATCCAGCCCAAGGCCGGCTACAAGGAGAAGCTGCGGTTCAACTGGAACACGCCGATCTACGCCAGCCCGAACCAGAAGGGGACGATCTACATGGGCGCGCAGTTCCTCTTCCGGTCGCGCGACAAGGGCGACACGTGGGAGCGCATCTCGCCGGACCTGACGACCAACGACCCGGAGAAACAGAAGCAGGAGCAGTCGGGCGGCGTGACGGTGGACAACTCCTCGGCCGAGATGTACACGACGATCTACGCGATTTCCGAGTCGCCGAAGGACGGCAACGTCCTCTGGGTCGGGACCGACGACGGCAACGTGCAGTTGACGCGCGACGGCGGGAAGACATGGTCGAACGTCGCCGGCAATGTCCCGGGCGCGCCGAAGGGCCTCTGGGTGAGCTGGGTCGAGGCCAGCCGCTTCGACGCCGCGACGGCGTACGCGGCCTTCGACCGCCACACGTTCGGAGACATGACGCCGTGGGTCTATCGCACGACGGACTTCGGAAAGACCTGGAAACGGATCGTCTCGCCCGAGCAGGGAGTCCGGGGCTACGCGCACGTCATCAAGGAGGACGCGGTCAAGCCGACGCTCCTTTTCCTCGGCACGGAATTCGGGCTCTGGATCTCGACGGACGGCGGAGCGGCCTGGGCGGAGTTCAAGGGAGGAGACTTCCCGAGCGTCGCGGTCCGCGAGGTGCAGGTGCATCCTCGCGACCATGACCTGATCCTCGCGACCCACGGGCGCGGCATCTGGATCGTGGACGATCTGACGCCGCTGCGCAGCGTGACGGCCGAGACGCTCGGCCGCGAGGCGGCGTTCCTGCCGGGGCGGCCGGTCGAGCAGCGGATGCCGGCCCAGGGCGGGTGGCCGGAAGGCGACGCGTCTTACTCCGGGCAGAATCCGCCCGCCGGCGCGACGATCACCTGGTACCAGCGCACACGCCATCTCTTCGGCCCGATCAAGCTCGAGGTCCTGGACGCCGACGGGAAGGTCGTGGACACGGTCACGGCGACCAAGCGGCGGGGGATCAACCGGGCCGTCTGGACCATGCGCGTCAAGCCGCCGCGCGTGCCGCGGGCCGCGACGATCGCGTTCGCCGCCTCGCAGGGGCCGCGGGTGCCGCCGGGGACCTACACCGTCCGGCTGACCAAGGGCGGCCAGTCGATCGAGACGAAACTCGAGATCGGCGTGGACCGGCGCGCCCCCTACGGCGCGGCCGAGCGCAAGGAGCAGTACGACGCGGTGATGAAGGCGCACGCCCTCTTCAACGAGATGAGCGCGCTCGTGGACAGGATCGACGCCGCCCGCGCCGCGGCCGCCGGCCGCGCGAAGTCTCTGTCCGCCTCGGATCCGCAGGCAAAGAAAGCGGCGGAAGCCATCGCGAAGATCGACGAAGTGAAGAAGAAGATCGTCGCGACGAAGGAGGGCGGCGCCATCACCGGCGAGGAGCGGATCCGCGAGCACCTCGAGACGGCGTACGGCGCCCTCCTCGGCTGGGAAGGCAGGCCCGCGCCATACCAGGTCGAGAGGGTCGAGACCCTGCGGCGGGAGCTCGCCGACGTCGCGAAGGAGTTCGACTCCCTGTCGGCGGATCTCAAATGAGCCGCGCCGCCCTGACCCCAATGTCATCCCGAGGAGCGCAGCGACGAGGGATCTGCTCCGGAAACAGGAGAAGCCACCGGAGCAGATCCTTCGCTTCGCTCAGGATGACAGGGAGAGAGAGAAGCTAGCGCTCGGCGGAGTCGAGTCTGGCGAGGAGCTTCTTCGGCGCGATCGACCGGTAGCTCTCCAGGATCCAGGTCTTCAGGATCTCGACGGGCGGCCGGTCGGCAGCCTCGAAGTTCGCGCTGACCCAGCCGGCTTTGCCGAGGCCGTACCCGGTCGGCTTCGCGAAGGGGAGATCGAGAGCGTCGGGTCCCGAGTTCGGCAGCTTGACGGAGAGGCCCATCGGTCCGCCGGGGACGGGGTCTCCCCCAGAAGACGAAGACCTTCCCGTTGACCTTCGCGACGCGCTCGCCCCACGGGAAGTGCTCCGTCGCGCCGGAGCGCCAGCGCGAACCGGGAAGCTCCCGCGAGACGGATCGCAGATCCCGGCTTCTTCTCGCAGCCAGGCGGGGTCTCCGCGGAGCGGCGGGCCGTCCGGCCTTGGAGCAATGGCGACCGTCACAATCTCCCCCTCGCGAACCCGTGCCTTCCGTTGGAGATCGCCGTCCACGAGGAGGAAGAACTCCCCCAGCGGCGCCCCCGGTCGCGGCGCGAGGAGTCTCCCGAGTATCGGGGGAGGAGCCTCGCGCCGCGGGAGCGAGCGGAGCGAGAGCCAGGCGAGCGATCGAGGCCGCATCCGGCCGAGTCGCTCGCCGGTGCGCCCGCAGGCGCAGGTCCTCGCGTAGCCGAAGCGACGGTTACAGTCCCAGGTACGCCTTGCGGACGTGGTCGTTGGCGAGGAGCTGCCGCGCCCGACCCTTGCAGGACGACGCGGCCGTTGCCCAGGACGTAGGCGCGGTCGGCGATCTCCAGGGTCCGGAAGACGTTCTGCTCGACGAGGAGCACGGTCACGCCGGCGGCGTGCACTTCCTTGATGACCCGGAAGATGTCCGCGACGAGGATGGGGGAGAGGCCGAGGGAGGGCTCGTCCAGCATCAGGAGGCGCGGCTTCGACATCAGTCCGCGCGCGATCGCGGCCATCTGCTGCTCTCCGCCGGAAAGCGTTCCCGCCTGCTGCTTCTCGCGCTCCTTGAGTCTCGGGAAGATCGTAAAGACCTTCTCCAGCATCTCCGGCCGCGACTTCTTCGCCTCCGGCGTCAGGGCGCCGAGAAGCAGGTTCTCCCGCACGGTCATCTCGGGGAAGAGACGCCGCGCCTCGGGCACGTGGGCGATGCCGAGGTTGACCATGTCGTGAGCGGGCGCGCGTGTGGATCGGCTGATCCTTCGTAGGTGACCGATCCCTTTCGAGGCTTCAGCAGGGAGGACACCGTCGAGAGCGTCGTCGTCTTGCCGGAGCCGTTGGCGCCGATCAGCGCGACGATCTCCCCCTTCTTCACCTCGAAGGAGAGGTCCCAGAGGACCTGGACGTCCCCGTAGAAGACGTCGATGCCGGCGACCTCAAGCATGGGCAACACCGAGGTAGGCGTCGATCACCTGCTGGTTGTCGGCCACTTCCCGCGGCGTCCCCTCGGCGATCTTCTCGCCGTAGTTGATGCAGATGAGCCGGTGGGAGATGGACATGATCACGCGCATGTTGTGCTCGATGATCAGGATCGTGATGCCGGTCGCGTGGATCTTCTTCACGATCTCGATCGTGTTCTCGACCTCGGCTGGATTCAGTCCCGCGAAATTCTCGTCCAGCAGGAGCAGCTCCGGCTTCGTCGCGAGCGCCCGCGCCATCTCCAGGCGTTTCCTCATTCCCAGCGGCAATCCCCCGGCCGTCCGGTCGCGCCATTCCTCCATCTCGGCGAACGCCGTGGCCTCGAGCGCGATCTTGCGGGCCTCTTCCCGGTGATCGGTCCGGCAGAAGGCGGAGGCCATCACGTTCTCGAGCACGGTCAGTCGGGCCAGCGGCTTGACGACCTGGAACGTCCTGGCGAGACCGAGCCGGCAGACGACATGCGGCTTCATGCCGTCGATGCGCTGGCCGTTCAAGAAGATCTCGCCCTGGGTCGGCGGGTAGTAGCCGTTGATGAGGTTGAAGATCGTGGTCTTGCCGGCGCCGTTGGGGCCGATCAGACCCAGGATCTCCCCCTTCTCGAGGGTGAACGTCATGTTGCCGACGGCCATCAGGCCGCCGAATCTCTTCGAGACCGCCTTCAGCTCCAGGAGGCTCATGCGGCCTCCTGTTTCGGGACCGCCGCGCGGCGCTGCCGGCGGCCCGCGCGCCACTCGTTGATGGTCCCGACGATCCCCTGCGGGAAGAAGATGATGATCACGACGATCAGGACGCCGAAGAAGATGAGGTGCCCGGACCTGACCCACACGCGGAGGACCTCGGAGACGAGAATGTAAAGAACGGCCCCGACGGCCGGGCCCCACATCGTCGCGACGCCGCCGAGCATCGTGACGAGGATCATCATGACGGAGATGTTGTGGACAGAGAAGACGATGCCGGGATCGATGAACCCCAGGTAGTTCATGTAGAAGCTTCCCGCCACTCCGGTGAAGAACGCGCTGATCAGGAGCGAGTAGAGCTTGTACTTCGTCGTGTCGATGCCGAGGGACTCGGCGCAGTCCTGATCCTCGCGGATGGCGAGGAAGTAGAAGCCGAGTTTGCTGCGCATGACGACGCGGATGACGCCGAAGCAGAGCGCCGCGAGCGCCAGAATGATCCAGAAGTAGTAGACCTTCGACGTGAAGGCCGGAATATAGAGGATCCCCTCGGCCCCGTTGGTCAACTGCTTCCAGTTGACGGCGACGAGGCGCAGGACCTCGGAAAGGGCAAGCACCGCCAGGGCGAAATACGGGCCGCGCAGGCGGAAGCAGATCCATCCGATGACCGAGGCGACAAGGGCCGCCATGATTCCGCCGAGGAGAAGTCCCGACCAGGCCGCCGCGGTGGAGAACCCCAATTTGACGAGGATGGCCGACGTGTAGGCGCCGACGCCGAAGAACGCCGCGTGTCCGAAGGAGACCTGTCCCGTGTATCCCCCGAGGAGGTTCCAGCTCTGGCCGAGCAGGATCCACAGCATCGACATGATGAGCAGGTGCAGGACGTACGGGTTACTGACGGCGAGCGGAAAGAGAGCAATCGCCGCGAGGCAGACGCCTCCGATCAGGGCCTTTTTCGTCATCACGCCCGTCCCTTTCCCAGCAGTCCCCTGGGCAGGAAGATCAGGACGAGGACGAAGATGACGAAGCCGAAGGCGTCCTTGTAGCCGAGGCTGACATAGACGGAGCCGAGCGATTCGGCCAGACCGAGGACGAGGCCTCCGAGGACGGCGCCCGGGATGTTTCCCATCCCGCCAAGGACCGTGATGATGAAGGCCTTGGCCGTGAACGGGCCGCCGATCTCAGGATAGAGGTAATACACGGGGTCGAGGAGCGCTCCCGCCGCCCCGACGAGCGCGGCGCCGAGGCCGAAGGTGATGTAGGTGATCCTCCTCGTGTTGATCCCCATCAGCGCGGCGGCCCGCTTGTCCTGCGCCGTGGCCCGGATCATCCGTCCGATGTCCGTCTTGCCGAGGAAGAGAAAGAGCGCCGCGCCCAGGATCACCGCGATGCAGAAGGCGGCAAGGAAGGGATAGCTCACCGAGAGGGAGATCGTCTGACCTCCCATTTTCAGGTCCCAGTACATCGTCTTCGAGGCGTACTTGACGGGAACGGACCGGTAGTTCGCCGTGAAGAGAGAGCAGGGCGAGGTTCGAGAGGACCAGTCCGATGCCGACCGTCAGGAGAACCTGGTTTTCCGGAAGGATCGACTCGGCGTCCATGACGGGCGTGATCAGGAACTTCTGGATCGCCACGCCGATCAGGAACATCGCCGGACAGACGATCAGCAGCGAGACGTACGGGTCCATGTGGATCAGCGTGAACGCCCAGTAGGTCATGTACATCGCGACCATCATCAGCTCGCCGTGGGCGAGGTTGATGATCTTCATGACGCCCATGATGAGCGACATGCCGAGGCCGATGAGGGCGTAGAGCCCCCCGAGCAGGATCCCGGAGATCAGGACCTGCCCGAGGAGCTCGATCTGTCCGGCAACCTGGGGAGACATGGCGCCTTACCAGCTTACCGGACGGCGAGGGCTACTTGCGGTCGCGCCAGCGCGGGACGGGGTAGACGTACTTGGCGGACGCGGCCTCCGCGGGCCACACCGTCTCGTACTTCCCCTTGATCACCTGCAGGACGAGCGTCTCCATCCTGTTCTGGTTCGTGAACTTGTCCCAGGAGATGAACTTCACCGGGCCGAAGGCCGTCATCATGTTCGTTTCCGCCAGCGCCGCGCGCAGGTCGTCGGACGACAGGCTCTTCGCGCGCTTCAAGGTGTCCGCCAGCACGTAGGCGGCGGCATAGGCCTCGGCGCCGTGGTAGTCCGTCTCCTTGTTGAACTTCTTCTTGAAGTTGTCGAAGAACTCCTTCGTGCCCGGGTACTTGACCTGCGGGGTCCAGAGGGTGGCCGAGAAGCAGTACTCGGAGGCGTCCGCCGCGTTCTGCAGGAACTCGGGGAGCGTGTGTCCCGCGGCGCCGCCGATGAAGGCCTGCGGATTGATGTCGAGCTCCTTGGACTGCCGCATGAGAAGCGAGGCGTCCATCAGGTACGAGACCATGTAGACGATGTCGGGCCGCAGCGACTTGACCTTCTGCAGGATCGGCTTGAAGTCCACGCCGCCGGACTGGTATCCCTCGGAGAGCACGACGTTGACCCCGTGCTCTCGCAGTAATCCTTCATCGCCTTCGAGGTGCTGGTGCCGAAGTCGGTGTTCTCGTAGAGGATCGCGATGGACTTGGGCTTGGCGACTGTCTCGAAGAAGCTGAAGACGCCCATGTTGTAGAGGCTCGAAGGCGGGTTCAGGCGAAAGACGTTCTTCCACCCCTGCTGCGTGATCTTGTCCGCCGCGCCCGTCACGACGAGGTACGGCACGTTGTACTTCTCGCAGACGCCGGCGACCGCGTAGCTGCACTGGCTGGTGTACTCGCCGACCACGATCGGGTACTTGTCGATCGTGATGAACTTCTCGACGATCGCCGTGGCGGTCTCCGGCTTCCCGCCGGAGTCCTGGATGTCGAGGACGAGCTTGACGCCGTTGACGCCCCCCTTGGCGTTGATCTCCTCGACCGCCATCTCGTAGGCCTGCTTCTCGATCTCGCCGAACTTCGCTTCGGCGCCGGTCAGAGGCAGGGGAATGCCCACCTTGAACGTCTTGCCCTGCGCACCCAGAGGCGGAGCGCCGAGACACAGGGAAAGAACGAGCGTGACGGCTAGAAACGTGAACATGCGCCGGGTCGTCATCGGGGACCTCCTATCGGACGTTTCGGTTTTGGTCCGAGTATCTTTGGCGAGTGGCGAAGACTCGCGGATGATTCATTTTCATCATTCGGCCGCGCGCACGGGGCCGGCCGGGCCGGATTTCGGCGGCGGGAGAACCCCGGACCGGGACCTCAGTCGGTCTCGACCGAGACTTCGCCGAACTTCTTCGCCAGCTCCGCTCGCAGGAGATCGGGGGAGGGGCAAACCACGCGCATGACGAGCTCGCGCTTGCCGGCCGGGACCTTCGCGTAGGAGCCGAGGATCGAGAAGATCGTTCCGCCCTGGGACCGGCAGATGTCCGCCACCTCGCGGATGCTGCCCGCCTTGTCGGGGATGAGCAGGCTGATGCGGGTCTTCTTCTTGGCGACCCCGGTCAAATCGACCAGGGCGCGGAAGATGTCGCCTTCCGTCAGGATGCCGACGAGGACGCCCTTCGCGTCCAGCACGGGCAGCCCCTCGACCTTCTTCTCGAGCATCAGGAGGGCCGCCTTCTCGATCGGCATCTCGGGCGTCACGGTCCAGGGCTTCTTCGTCATGATGTCGCCGAGCTTCAGCTTGTCCAGCACGTAGTGGAGCTCCCAGATGTCGAGCGTCGTGGCGCGCGAGGGGGAAACGTCCTTCAAATCACGGTCCGAGACGATTCCGACGAGCTTGCCGGCGTCGGACACGATCGGGACCCGGCGGATCTTCTTTTCCTTCATCAGATCGATCGCTCGGGCGAGCGAGTCGGTCGGCTTCAGGGTGAAGGGCTTGGGGGTCATCCACTTCTCAACGCGCACGGAGCACCTCCGCAGGCCATTAGACGGCGCGGCCCGGCGCCCGGCGATGATTCGTTTTCATCAAACGGCCGGACGAGGCCCCGTCCCCCGCCGGCACATCCGCCGGGCCTGAAACCTCCGTACCCGTTGTGGAATCTAATGTGCCGTGGCGGAGTTGTCCAAGAAGCGAAGAAGGAGGCCAGTCTTGAAGTTACGGGTCGCTGCCGGTCTTGTCCTCTGGGTCGCGGCGTCGCTTTTGGCGATCGCCCAGCCTCCGGGGGAGCGCGTCA
Source organism: uncultured Acidobacteriota bacterium (assembly GCA_963741435.1). Classification (GTDB taxonomy): domain Bacteria; phylum Acidobacteriota; class Thermoanaerobaculia; order UBA5066; family Gp7-AA6; genus JAWOLE01. The sequence goes on from CAVUIX010000035.1 coordinate 50,643, forward strand.
CCGCGATCTTCGCGGGCGGCTGTTTCTGGTGCGAAGAGACGGCGTTTGAGGGCCTTCCGGGCGTCCTCTCCGTCGTCTCCGGCTACACCGGCGGGCAGAAGAAGAACCCGACCTACGAAGAGGTCTCCGCCGGCGGGACGGGGCACGCCGAGTCCGTCGAGGTCACGTACGACCCGGGGAAGACGAGCTACGAGAAGCTCCTCGACGTGTTCTGGCACAACGTCGATCCGTTCCAGAAGAACGGACAGTTCTGCGACCACGGCAACCAGTACCGGTCGGCCATCTTCTACAAGGACGAGGCGCAGCGGAAGGCGGCCGAGGAATCGAAGCGGAAGCTCGAGCAGGACGCGAAGTTCAAGGGGAAGATCGTCACGGAGATCGTCGCGGCGTCCACGTTCTATCCGGCCGAGGAGTATCACCAGGACTTCTACAAGAAGAATCCCGTGCGGTATCACGAATACCGGACGGGATGCGGCCGCGACGCCCGGCTGAAGGAAATCTGGGGCGAACCGGCAGGAGGCCACAAGTGAAGAGCAGCGCGATCTTGACCGCGTTCGCCGTGCTGGGGTTGATCACCGCGGCGCGCGGAGAGGAGCCGAAGATGAAGGGGTGGACCGGACAGTTTCAGAAACCCTCGGACGCCGAGCTGCGCAAGAAGCTGACGCCGCTCCAGTACGACGTGACCCAGCACGCGGGAACGGAGCGCGCGTTCGAGAACGAGTACTTCGACAACCACCGTCCCGGCATCTACGTGGACGTCGTCTCCGGCGAGCCGCTCTTTTCCTCGCTGGACAAGTACGAATCCGGAACGGGCTGGCCGAGCTTCACGCGCCCGCTCGAGAAGGGCAACGTCAAGACGGCCACCGATTTTGCGATCGGCTACCCGCGCACGGAAGTCCGTTCGGCGCACGCGAACTCGCATCTCGGGCACGTCTTCAACGACGGCCCGCCGCCGACCGGGCAGCGCTACTGCATGAACTCCGCCGCGATGCGGTTCATCCCCGCCGACAAGCTCGAAGAAGAGGGCTACGGCCAGTACAAGGCCCTCTTCGAGAAGCCGAAGAAGTAAAGCCCGGAAACTCTACTTCTCGACGGCGGCCAGGACGTGGTCCGACAGCAGCCTGTCGGTCAGTTGGTGCGCGTCGCGCTGGTTGAAGTTCGTCGTCGTGATCACGACGACCATGTCCAGGGCTGGGATGACGGCGACCCTGTTTCCGCCGTTACCGCTCATGGAGAACGCGGCGTAGGTCTTGTCTCCGGCCTTGAAGCTCTTCAACCACCAGAGGTAGCCGTACTCCGTGTCCTCGTCGACGCGGACATGCGGCTCGATGGAAGCCTTGACCCAGCGCTCCGACACGATCCTGCGGCCGTTCCAGACGCCTCCCTCGGCGTAGAGACGGCCGAGCTTCGCCAGGTCCCGGCTCGTCAGGGCCAGCCCTCCGCCCGTCTGCGCCTGGTGGAGCGGGGAGAAGGCCCACTCGGCGCGCTCGATCCCGAGGGGACCGAAGAGGTTCTCCCGCGCGAACCGCTCGACGGGGACCTTCGCCGCCCGCTCGAGCACCCGCCCGAGCACGAAGACGCCGGCCGTGCAGTAGCTGAAGCTGCGGCCGTGAGGGGAGTCCTTCGGTTTCGCGGCCCACCCCGGGAACCCCTTGATCGGCAGGTCCAGCGCGAACTGCAGCCAGTCCTCGATCAGGTACATGCGCTCCTCGTTCCCCCGGGAGAAGGAGTTCGAGTCGTCGCATTCGAGCAACGAGCTCATGGTGAGGAGATCCTCGACCGTGATCTCCCCCTTCCGGGGATCGGGATTCTGGAAATGTTTCTCGGGGAAAAATGGGAGGACGCGCGCGCCGACGTCCGGCAGCAGCTTGCGGTCCAGGGCGATTCCCAGGAGCATTCCCGTCACCGTCTTGGTCGCGGAGCGCGTGTTGCGCAGAGTCGCGGCGTCCGTGCCGCCGAAGTACCCTTCGTAGGCGAGCCGCCCGCGCCGGGCGATCAAGACGCTAGTGGTCTTCTTGAATTCGCCCGCCTGGATGGCCTTCTCCATCGCCTGGAGCCTCTCGGCCGAGAGTCCGACGGACGCGGGACTGGCGGTCCGCCAGTCCTCTCCCGGCTCCCGCGCCGAAGCGCCCGGAGCGAAGGCCCAGAAGAGCGTCAGGACAGCGGCTCCCGCGCGCTTCACGATCCTTTCCCTCGTCATTCGTGCTCCGTCTTCTTGGACGCCGGCGAGGCCGGAACGGTTGGACTTTCTTCGGAAACCGACAGGGCGCCGGATTAGCGCAAGCAGGGAGCCAGCTCCGGTCGCGGCGCGAGGAGTCTCCCAGAGGGGAGGAGCCTCGCGCCGCGGGAGCGGAGCGTTTGGGCGGGATCAGGCGAGCGGTCGAGGCCGCATCCGGCCGAGCCGCGTGCGCCGGTGCGCCCGCAGGGCGCAGATCCCGCCCAAGCGCGGAGCGACGTATTAGTTCGGGTGGAGCTGCTGGTACCGGGCGAGCAGGACCTCCTGCGACTCGGTGTGGGCCGGATCGACCGTGATGCAGTCCCCGATCGGGCAGGATTCGACGCACTGGGGCTTGTCGAACGCGCCGACGCACTCGGTGCAGTGCTCCTGCGCGATCAGGTAGATATTGTCGCCCGCGGAGATCGCCTTGTTCGGACAGACCGGCTCGCAATTTCCGCAGTTGATACAGGTTTCGTTGATGACCATCGACATGGGATGACTCCTTTCCGGACGACAGACTGCCATATCCGTATCCCCGCCGGGATGATGCAAAAACATCAGAGGTTGCGGCCACTCTCCGGAGGCGTGTTAACGTGAAAGGCGTGCCCATCCAGCGCGGGCGGCGGGGACCACGATACGCGGCCGAGCTGTTGCAGTCGCCTCTCTATTCGCGCACCTGCAAGGAAGCGTTTCGGATCATGGAGCGGCTCGCGGCCGCCTCCCTCCGGCGTCCGGGCTCGGTCCGCAACGAGGCCGCTCTTGCCCTCGAGACTGGTCTCTCGCTGCCGGAACTCGAGCAAGTCGTGTACTTCCTCCGGCTCGCGGGGCTCGTGGAGACCACCGGCGGCCGGACGGCGGGCATTCGCCTTGCGCGCCCCCCCTCGCGGATCTCCCTCCTCCAGGTCGTGCGGGCCATCGACGGGACGGGCTTGTGGGGGCGTTGCATTCTCGGGCTGGAAGAATGTTCCGAAGCCATGCCCTGTCCCGCGCATCCTGTCTGGAAGCAGGCCCGGTCCATGCTCGAAGAGCACCTGGACAGTCAGTCCCTCATCGATCTGACGCGGGCGCTCACGAGGAGACGGCACCCGCAGAAGTCCACTGAGGCGCGTCCGGCAAAAGCTGTTGACATCTCCGATCGGATGCCGTCGGCCGGCGGTTTTGATTCGGCGGGGGACCGATGAAGACGGAAAAGGAGATCCGCGAGGAGACCCGACGGATCCGGGAGAGAGCCAGGGGCCTCTCCGGTTTCTGGGTCGGCGAGCTCGCGTCGGCCGCCTACTCCCTGGAGTGGGCGCTGGGCAAGCATGCCCGTCCGCCCTCGGAAGACATCGGCGGCCCCGAGAGCGCCCAGGGCAGGATCGCCGCGTCGCTCGTGAAGGCGGCGGAGAAAGAGGCGGCCGCGCCGAAGGCATCCGCCCGCGCCCGGAAGGCTCGCCGGGATCTCCGCCGGATCAAATAGGGCAAGTTCGAGTTTCCCCTTCCGCGGACGCTGGCAGAACGCGTGCATTGACATACTCCAAGGGAGGTCCCATGCGCATCCTCGACGCCCGCGTCCACGGCCTGCTCGACCTCGCCTTCGTGCTGATCTTCCTTCTCGCTCCGCTCGTCTACGGGCTGGGCGGCTCGCCGGCGGCGATCTCCTACGCGCTGGCAGCCGTCCACCTGGTCCTGACGCTGCTGACGCGCTATCCGATGGGACTGCGGAAGGTGATTCCCTTCGTCGCGCACGGGATCGTCGAGCTCCTCGTCGGCGTCTTCCTCGTGATCCTTCCCACGATCGGGGGCTACGCGCCCGGATCGCCCGCCCGGCGCTTCTACACGGTGATTGGCGCGGTCATCCTCGTCATCTGGATCCTGACGGATTACCGGACGCGCGACACGACCTCCTAACTCCCGGGAAGGCGGAAGACTCCGCGCCGGCGAAGGCGGTTGCGCGGAATAATGCGGGTCTTGCACCTGGCGCCTTCGAGGTTTCGCGTGCCCGGAGGTCTTCTCGTGCCGCTCGCGGCCGCGGCTCTCGCCCTGTGGCTGCTCCTCGCCATCAGCCGGGAGCAGGCCCTTGCCGGAGCGGCCGCTCTCGTGGCCGGACTCGCGCTCTACGCGGTCTTCGGCAGCGGGCGGTTCGCGCCTGAGAAGGGTAAGCTCTCGGAAGGACCGTGAAAGAGCTGGAGACCGCGGCCGCCTTCGCGCTGGAGAAGGACTCTCTGCGGATCCTCCGCGACGCCCTCGGGAGACTCGAAGAGGGATTCGCGGCGCTGCCGGCCCTCGACGCCGGCCCGGCCGATCCGGCGCGCCTGGAGCAGGTCCTGTCGGAAGTGGCGGAGCGCCTTCGCGACAACTATCCGTACTTCCATCCCTTCTACGCCGGCCAGATGCTGAAACCGCCTCACCCCGTCGCCCGCGCCGCGTACGCCCTCGCGATGTGGATCAATCCCAACAACCACGCGCTCGACGGCGGCCGCGCGAGCTCGCGGATGGAGAAGGAGGCGATCCTGGAGATCGCGAGCATGTTCGGCTGGGAGAAGTGCCTCGGCCATCTCTGCGGCGGCGGCACGATGGCGAACCTCGAGGCTCTCTGGATCGCGGGACGCCTTCGCCCCGGCGCCGCGGTCGTCGCCTCGGAGCAGGCGCATTACACCCACCAGCGGATCGGCGGCGTGCTCGGGCTCGATTTCGAAACGATCTCCTGCGACCGGCGCGGCCGCATGGACGTGGAGGCCCTGGAAGAACGGCTGCGCCGCGGCGGCGTGGGGACGGTCGTCGCGACCATGGGAACGACCGCGACCGGTTCGGTCGATCCGCTCCCCGCTTTGCTCGATCTGCGCGAGCGATTCGGGTTCCGGCTGCACGCCGACGCGGCCTACGGCGGCTACTTCGTCCTCGCGGGGAACCTCGCTCCCGAGGCGAGAGCGGCGTACGACCGTCTCGCGGAGGCGGACTCCCTCGTCGTGGATCCGCACAAGCACGGCCTCCAGCCCTACGGCTGCGGGGCGGTGCTCTTCCGCGATCCCTCCGTCGGGCGCTTCTACAAGCACGAGTCGCCGTACACGTACTTCTCCTCCGCCGAGCTGCACCTGGGGGAGATCAGCCTCGAGTGCTCCCGGCCGGGCGCGGCCGCGGTCGCGCTCTGGGCGACGCAGAGACTGCTGCCCCTCGCGCGAGGCGGAGAGTTTGCGCGCGGCCTCGAGGCCTGCCGGGAAGCGGCGCTCGCGCTCCACGGGCGACTCGCGGCCGACCGCCGGTTCCTGACGGCATTTCCTCCCGAGCTCGACATCCTCGTCTGGACGCCCCGGTCCTCCTCAGCGAGCGCCTCCTCCGACCTCGCGCGCCGTGTCTTCGAACAGGCGGCCCGCGGAGACCTCCATCTCGCGCTCGCGGACCTGCCGGCGAAGTTCTTCGATCTCGCGGCCGCCGGCATGGCGGAGGACCGCGACCGCATCACGTGCCTCCGCTCCGTGTTGATGAAGCCCGACCACCGGGAATGGGTGGGACGAATCTGGGACATCCTGGATCAGAGCCACCAACGCGGTGCTGAGTTGACGGCGATCAAGAACAATTTGTGATTTGTGATCAGGGCGGAAACGTGCCTCGGGCGCCTCAATCACAAATCACAAATCACCAATCTTTGTTCTAGCCGCGGAACTTGCCGACGGTCGAGAGGAGCAACTCGGGTTTGACGGGCTTGCGGATGCAGCTGACCGCTCCGAGCTCCCTGGCGTTCTCCTCCGGGCGGTTATGGGCGGTGACGATGACCGTGGGGATCCCGGCCAGGGCCTGATCCCGCAACTGCTCCTGCCGGAATTCCCAGCCGTTCATCACAGGCATCATCAGGTCGAGCAGAATGACGTTGGGCCGGGCTCCCTGGCGGAGCTCCTTCAGGGCTTCCAGGCCGTTGGCGGCCACGGAGACTTCATACCCCTCGTCTTCGAGGACGTCTTTGAAGGCGTCCAGAACCGCGTAGTCGTCGTCCACGACGAGGACCTTCACGCGAGCGCTCCTTCCTGCGGGCGGAGCGGCAGCTCGATCCGGAACGTCGAGCCCCGGCCGGGCTCGCTCGTGACTTCGATCCGCCCGTGGTGAGCCTCCAGGATCTGCCGCGTGATCCAGAGGCCCAGGCCGAGTCCGCCATAGGAGCGTTTCGACGCAGCCTGCTCGAACCGCTCGAAGATCTTCGCCTGATCCTCCGGAGAGATTCCGATTCCCTGATCCCGGACCGTCAGCAGCGCCCACGACGTGTCGAGCTCGGCGCGAATCTCGATGGGCTTGCCGTTGCCGAACTTGACGGCGTTGGAGAGGAGATTCGTGACGACCTGATCCAGACGCGACCGGTCCCAGATGCCGGTGATTCCCTCCGGCGCGACCACCTTGAGCTCGCAACCGGCGCGGGCGGTGGACTCCTTGTGGCGCTCCGCGACATCCTGGACGACCTGTCCGAGATCGGTTTCCTCCAGCTCGAGCTCCAGCCGTCCCGTCGTGATCCGGGTCACGTCCAGGAGCTCTTCGGTCAGCCGTGTCAGGCGTTGCAGCTGCATCGACGCCCTGCCGAGGAGCTCAGCGGCCTTGTCCTGCTGCCCGGATTGAATCCGGCGGCGGAGCGTATGGAGCTGGAGCTGCAGCGACGTCAGCGGCGTGCGCAGCTCGTGGCCCGCCACGGAGAGGAATTCTTCACGCACCCTGGCCGCTTCCTGCGCCTCTCTGTAGAGGCGCTCGCGTTCCGCCTCCTGCCTCTTCTGCTCGGTGACATCCCGCGCGATCTTGGCCGCCCCGACGATGTTGCCGGCGTCGTCTCTGATGGGAGACACGGAGAGCCAGACGGGAACCAGGCCTCCGTCCTTCCGGAGCCGCACCGTCTCGAAGTGCTCGACCCGCTCGCCCCGGCGGATTTTCTCGAGGATCCTTCCCATGTCGTCGCGGTCCCGCGGCATCAACCGGGAAATCGGCCGGCCGACGATCTCCTCGGCCGTATAACCGAAGAGTCTTTGAGCGCCCGCGTTCCAGGAGGTGATGACTCCGTCGAGGTCCTTGGAAATGATCGCGTCCTCCGACGACTCCACGATGGCGGCCAGTCGCCGGAGCTCCTCCTGGGCACGCTTGCGGTCGGTGATGTCGCGAAAGAGAACGACGACCCCGTCCGGCGAGGGATAGATGTCCGTCGCGAGCCATCGTTGGAGAGCCGGGTTGAAGGCCTGGGCGTGACACGTTTCCCCCTGCTCCATGGCTTTCCGGACGGCGGTGATTGCGGCCTCGGACATCGGAGAGCCCTCGAGCGCGCTCCTTCCGAGGAGCTCGTCGCGCCGGCGTCCCAGAATCTCCTCCGCCAGGCGGTTGACGTACTTGTACCGGTAGGCACGATCGAGCGAGCAGAAGCCGTCGGTGATGCTCTCGAGGATCCGCTCGAGCTCGCCCGCGACGGCCACCGCGGCCGCGCGCGATCTCTGTGTTTCCTCGACCAGCCGCGCCCGTTGGCGGAGCCACACCGGCCCGTCGAACCCGGGGAATGGCTTCATCGGATCTTCGCGGGGGGTCGCATGGGCGCTAGTCTGGCAAGTTGGTCGATCAATCTGACTTAGTTTTCCGAACCGGGCTTGCTGGTGCAAGTCCTGTTCCATCCGCCGCGGGTGTAGGCCGGCCGACGGACAGCGTCACGCGAAGGCCCTCCTCGAGAAGAGCCTCGTATCGCATCTCCGGCTCGGCGCCGACGGCGTCGAGCACCTTGGAAAAGAAGCTGCGCGCCCCGACGGTCATCGCGACGTCGAGGACCTCGGCGTCGGAGAGTCCTTCCCGGCGCAACTCCTCGATGTCTTCCCGAGTCACTTCGTGCGCGCGGAGGGTGACCTTCTCCGCGAAAGCCAGCATCGCGACCTCCGCCGGCGGGAGGCCGGCCGTCCGGTAATCGCGCACGATCGCCTCGATCTGCTCCGCGGTGAAGAGCTGCGAACGGAGCGCCGCCCCGTGGTGGAGCGTTCAATAGGTGCAGCGCAGGCGCGCCGCGGCGATGAGCGTGACGAGCTCGTACCGCCGCGCGTCCATGTGCTTGCGGATCGCGGAAAGAAGCGTTCGCCACGCCGCCAGCGCCTCCGGCCGCAGGCTCCAGGCCCGGCTGTAGTTGGGAACGAGCCCGTGCTTCCGGATATCCGCCGCGTAGAGCTCCGCCAGGAGCCCCTTGGCCTCCTCCGGAGGGACCGTCTTGATGAACGCCATGAACACGCTCCTTTCCCCAGATGAGTGTAGCGGCTCTGCGTGCGAACCGAGGCGTTCGAGCAGGCTGCTGAAAAAGGGTGTGGGTGGCGTTGCGAGCGCCGCGGGGTCGGATGCAAAGGAGGCGCGACGAGGGCGATGCCGGGGCGCATCGGAGAGGAGCGGCGACGCCGCAGACGGCCTCGCGCCGCCGCAACCGCTTGCGGTGGCTGGCCTTTTGCTCGCGGCGCCGTTCGAGCGAGAAGCTTCCTCTGCGAGGAGACTCTCCTGCGTCGCGGTTGCAAAAGGCCAGACACGACGCCCGCATCCATTTTTCAGCAGCCTGCTAGGCGAGCGCGGGAAGCCCGCGAGCGCGACCCAGGCTGCCAGGGCGGCGAGCTTCTGGTCTTGCGTCCAGGGGGATCCGACCAGACGCCCGGCTGCCTTGAGACACTGAGCGATCTCCTCCTCGGGGATGCTCAAGGCTTGCGGCCGCGCGGGAGAAGATCTCCTTTTCCCTGACACGGGTCACGGGAAGGTGCCGTTCTTCCGCCGCGGCCGCCAGCGCGTCGCGGAAGAGCTCCCCGTCGGCCGTGTGGATGAGGGCGTGCGAGGCGAGGATGGCCTCGAGCCCGGGCAGCGGACGCCCCGAAGCCAGGAGCAGGCCGCAGGCGATCACGGGGCGTTTGCCTTTCTCCAACCCGGCAAGGATCTCGTCGAAGGCCCTCCCGGCGAGGCGGCGGGCGTCACTCGCGCAGCGGCCAATGATCTTCTCCGCCTTCGGGAGCTTCTCCCCTTCGGCGGCGTGGTACGGCTGCTTCGATCCCGGGACCTTCGGGTCCGCCAGCTCGATCGACCGCCGCAGGAGAATCTCCGGCAACCGCGGCGTGCCGGCGACCGCGACGAGCGCCGCCCAGCCGGAGTGGGCCCGCAGCCCGAGCGCCACCGCGTCGAGTGCTGTCATGGAGTCATCGCCAAATCACCAATCACCTATTCCTCCCTGAGCCTACATGGAGAGTGAGCGAGTTAGGCTAATCCCGGCGAACGATGCGCGTTTCGATCGATCCCCTGGAGCCTTCCGACTGGCCCTTCGTCCGGTCGATTTACCTCGAGGGCATCGCCTCGGGTCAGGCTACGTTCGAAACCGAGGCTCCGTCCTGGCAGGACTGGAATGAGTCTCATCTTCCGCGTCCGCGCTTGAAGGCCGTCGGGGAAACCGGGATCGCCGGGTGGGCAGCGTTGAGTCCCGTGTCGCGGCGCGCGGCCTATTCCGGGGTGGCCGAGGTCAGCATCTACGTCACGGAACGCTCGCGGGGCCAGGGCATCGGAAAGGCCCTGCTGTCCGAGCTGGTGCGTGCTTCCGAGGAGTCGGGCCTCTGGACACTTCAGGCGGGAATCTTCGCCGTCAACGCGCCCAGCATCGCTCTTCATGCGGCGTGCGGGTTCCGCGTGGTCGGCACCCGCGAGCGCCTCGGCCGGCTCGCGGGCGTCTGGCACGACGTCGTCCTCATGGAACGCCGCAGCGCGCGCTGGCAGTAAGGCCATCGAGCAATCACCCTCCGAACGAGTGAAATCCTCCGGGCGCGTCTTCCGTTAATCGGGTGAGCCGTTCGTCGGCTCTGGAGGGTTGATGAAGTTGCTAGCCCGGATAATTCATGGACACCCGGCCGAAACACGTGCAATTGACTGTGCCGAAGGCCTTCATCGAGGGACGAGGCAATCCGAGACTGAGTACACCTTGTTCCCGCGAGAAGAAGAAGATCCGCGGGACGGTCGGAGTCGTTCATGAATTATTCGGGCTAGGTCCTGGCCCGCTGCTCCTTGCTTGCGCTGTCCTGTGCGGGGGAGCCTGTTCCTCCTCGCCGCCGCCTCAGCCGCCCGCGCCCAGGCCGTCGGAAGCGCCGGTGTCCGATCCGGCCGCCGCGGCGGCGCGGATCTCCGGAGATTGGCAGTTCGCCATGGAACGCGGCGGAAGGTCGATCGAGGGCTGGCTCCATTTTTCCTTGAGCGCGGGCGAGCTGGTCGGTTCTCTGACCGGCCCGGACAACAACTCGCGTGAGATCTCGAAGATCGTCGTCAAGGGCGACAAGATCACGTGGCTGATCGAGAACGACTATGCGAAGGAAACCTACGAAGGGAAGCTGGCCGGGACGTCGATGGAGGGGACCCTGAAGATGAGCCGCAAGTCCGGCCAGGGACGCCAGGGCGGCTCGGAGGGGAACGAGGGCTCCGGCGGTTCGCCGGGCGGCGGCTACGGAGGCCATCACGGCGGCGGCCACGGCGGAGGCGGAGGCGGCGGGCGGGGAGGCGCGACAGGCCAGGTCACCTGGCGCGCATTCCGCTCGGTCCAGCCGACGCCGCCCCCGCTCCCCGAGCCCACGAAGGCGCCGCAGCAGGGCTAGCGAGGGTTCCTGGCTCTGCGAGGCCTATCGGCGCCACGGTTACACGATGGAACGGGGGCCGGAGGGGCAATCCCCTTCCCTATGGCACGTTTCCCCGACCGTTACGGGGCGGAACGGTGCGGAGCGCGGCGGGGAGCACTTCCTCGAGGAGGTAGCCGGGAAAGAGGGAGCGGATTCGGTCGAGCGCGGCCGCGGCGTCCGGCGAGGAGGCGGCTCTTCTGATCTCGGAGTGGTATCGGGCCTGGTTGTCGAGAAGCTCCGGGCCGCCGGCGGGTCCGTGGCCGGGAACGTAGGTGCGCGCTCCGAGGGAGCGGAGAAAGCGGATTCCGCTTTCGAGGTTGCCGGTATCGGCGTCCTCATAGTTGACGTGGTAGCCCGAGGAAATCAGATCGCCGCAGATGACGGTCTCGGTGTCCGGCACGTGCAGGATCGCGTCTCCCGGCGTGTGGTTGTGGCCGGGATGAAAGACCTGGACCTCCCTTCCGCCGAGGTCGAGCGTCAGGCTCTCGTCGAAGACGCTCTCCGGGAGGTAGGGCTCGGCGTCGCGGAAGAGGGCGGCGATTTCGGGTTGGCGCCGCCGCGACTCGATGAGAGCGGGGTGTTCGGCCGCCATCCGGTCGCGGCAGGCGCGGTGTGCGTGGACCGTCGCTCCCCGGGCGGCGAACCAGCCGGCGCCGAGCGCGTGGTCGGTGTGGTGGTGGGTCAGGACGACGTGGCGGACCGGCAGCGGGGTCTTCTCGCGGAGCTTCTCCTCGACGAGCCGCGCGTGGGCCGGCGCGATGAAGGGATCGACGAGGAGGACGGCGGTCTTGCCGATGACGGCAGTGCAGTTGGAGCCGTAGCTCGTCGCGATCTTTTCGCCTCCGAGCGTGAAGACGAGGACGCCCTCGCGGAGCCGGGTTTCGACCAGGGTTCCCGGCGTGACCGGCGGTCTCGCTCACGCCTTGGCGGGCGTGGCGCCGTCCACGAACTCGAGGATCTGACGCGCGTGCTCGTTGGGCTTCACCTTCGGCCAGACCGCGGCGATCTTCCCTTTCTCGTCGATCAGGTATGTGATCCGGTAGATCCCCTTGAACAGCCGGCCGTAGAGCGACTTCTCCCCAAACGCGCCGTAGTCCTTCACGATCTTCCTCTCGGTGTCGGCGAGCAGCCGGAAGGGCAAACCGAATTTCTTCGCGAACTTCTTGTGCGACTTCTCGTCGTCCGCGGACACTCCGAGAACCTCGATCCCCCGCTTTCGGTAATCGGCGAATCCGTCGCGGAACGCGCAGGCCTCCTTCGTGCAGCCGGGCGTGTCGTCCTTCGGATAGAAGTAGAGGACGACCTTCTTCCCCGCGAAGTCCTTCAGGGAAACGGGCTTTCCGTCCTGGTCGGTCGTCTTGAAATCCGGCGCCTTGTCGCCGGGCTCCAGGAGCTTCATCGTGTCCTCCTTGTGTCTGTCATTACGAGAGGGACTCCACTCTTATGTCATTCCGAGCGCAGCGAGGAATCTGCCCTGCTTGTACCGCAACGAGGGGAGTGATCTCTCGCGCTCAACAACGGGGGCAGATCCTTCGCTTCGCTCAGGATGACAGACTCGCTCAGGTTGACAGGGTCGTTCGGGATGACGGACCGCATTCATTTCGGAGTCAGATCGACGGGCGGGAGCTTCGCCTTTCGGAGCTCCTCGTTCAGAGATGGAAGCTCCCGGATCTTGATGTCGTTCCAGCGCGCGAGTTGGCCGGCCAGCCTCTGTTGGACCTCGCCGGCGGCGGCGTTCATCGCGGCGGTGGGTTTCGCGTCCGCGTGCTCGACGACTTCGAGAAGGGTTTCCAGCGATCCATTCAGCCTCGAGAGGTCCTCCGAGGGGGCGCGGGGGCCAAAGCCGAACCCGCCGACGCTTCCTTCCAGGGCGGCGGCCTTCGTCTCAAGAGCGGCGATCGCGTTCGCGGCCGGACCGTTCGCCGCTTTCTCCTTGAGCGATTTCAACTGCGCGCGGAGTGACCGGACTTCCTGGAGCGCGGTGAAGTTGACACCCATCGCCGCGGAGATCCGGGTCGCGAGATCGAACTGCCGCGCGAGATCTTCGGCGGAGGTCTTGACGCGCGGGTCCATCGCGACTGTCAGGGGCTGCGTCGAGGTCGTCGTGCCGGCGGTGAGCCTGACCGTGTACTGCCCCGGCAGGACCCACGGCCCCAGCGGATGGCGCGGCGTGTCCTGGAGGATGGCAGTCATTGGATAGTCGCGGCCGCGGCTGAGAGCGGCGGGCGGCGGGTAGTGCAGGTCCCAGACGAATCTGTGAAAGCCCGCGCCGGCGGAGAGGGTTCGCGGCGGCCGCACCCAGTACGTCGGGACGTTCAGCTCCTTCTCGTCCACGGGCTCGGGCTTATCGGCGCTGGAGAAGCGGCGCACGAGCCTGCCCGAGCCGTCCAGGATCTCGAGCGTCACCGGCCCCGCCGCCGCGGTCTTGAGCTGGTAGTCGAGGATCGCGCCGTCCGGCGGGTTCTTCCCGGCCGGCTCCTCCGGGGGGAGCGGCGTGTCGTCGTTCATGTTCCAGCGGACGCGGCGGGCGAGCTGCGGGCGGAAGAGATGCGCGGGCTCCTCCGCGGCGCGCGGGTCGAGCTGCCGCAGCGGCGTGATGTCGTCCAGGATCCAGAACGAGCGGCCGTGCGTCCCGACGACGACGTCGTCCTCGTGGATGACGAGATCGCGGATCGACGTGGCCGGCATGTTCAGGCGCAGCGACTGCCAGTGGTCTCCGTCGTCCAACGAGACCCAGACCTGGCTCTCCGTTCCCGCGAAGAGGAGGCCCTTCCGCTCCGGGTCTTCCCGCACCGTGTTGACGGGGGCGTTCTCCGGCAGTCCGGCCACGATCTTCTGCCAGGTCTTGCCGCCGTCGTGTGTCCGGTAGATGTACGGCTTCAGGTCGTCGAGCCGGAAACGCGACACCGACGCGTAGGCGGTCTCCGTGTCGAAACGGGAGGCGTCCATCTGCGTCACCTTGCTCCACGGCGTCATCTCCGGCGGCGTGACGTTGTGCCAGGTCTTGCCTCCGTCACGGGTGACGTGGATCAGGCCGTCGTCGGTCCCCACCCAGATCGTGGCGATGTCCCTGGGAGAAGGAGCGATCGAATAGATGACGCCCCGGTGCTTCGTCGTGTCCTTGTCCGCGAGGTGCCCGAGGCTCGGCGGCGTTCCCGGGTCTTCGCGCGTCAGGTCCGGGCTCACGGCCTCCCAGGTCTCTCCTCCGTTGGAGGTCTTCCACAGGACCTGCGAGGCGAAGAAGAGAACGTGAGGATCGGCGGGAGAGAAGATGACCGGCGCCGTGCGGTCGAACCGGTCCTTCGCGCCGCGCAGGGGCACCGGCCCCACGTTCTGAATCTGGCCGGTCGCCTCGTCGTAGCGAGTGAGCTTGCCTCCGTAGATGACGCCGGGGTGGAGGGGATCGGGCGCGACGTAGCCGTATTCCTCGACTCCGACCGGGATGAAACTCCCGGAACGTAATCGCCCCGTCGTTGCCGCGGCTCCAGACGGCGGCCGATCCGCTCTCCTGCTGGCCGCCGTAGACGCGGTAAGGGAAGCGGTTGTCGGTCGAGACGTGAAAGAACTGCGCGGTCGGCTGGTTGTACCAGGAGCTCCACGTCTCTCCGCCGTTGACGGTGATCGTCGCGCCCTGGTCGGCCCCGAGGATCATGACCTGCGGGTTCTCGGGGTTGATCCAGATCCGGTGGTAGTCGTCTCCGCCCGGCGCGCCCTTGATTGCCGTGAAGGTCGTGCCGCCGTCGGTCGAGCGGTATGTCGAGGTGTTGGCGCAGTAGACGATGTCCGGGTTCTTCGGGTCCACCCGGACCTCCGCGAAATCGCCGCCGCGGCCGGTGACGCGATTCTCGGAGTTGACGCGCCGCCAGCTCTCGCCGGCGTCGTCGGAGCGGAAGAGGCCGCCCGCCCGCTCCCTCGCCGAGACGACCGCGTACATGCGTTTGGGATCGCTCGGAGCGACGGCGATGCCGATGCGCCCGAGACCTTCCGCGGACGACGGCAGTCCCTTCGTGAGCTGCCGCCAGGTCGTCCCGCCGTCTGCAGACACGAAGAGCCCGCTGCCTGGGCCCTCGTATTCGTTGCCGTACTCCCACGGCCCCTGCCGCGACGACCAGAGGACGGCGTAGATCTTCTGCGGGTCGCGGGGATCGAAGGCGAGGTCCACCGCGCCCGTGTCTTCGTCCTTGAAGAGGACCCGGTGCCAGGTCTCTCCTCCGTCCGTCGAGCGGAAGACGCCGCGTTCGGTGTTGGGTCCGTAAGGATGTCCGAGGACCGCGACGAAGAGACGCTTCGAGTCCTTCGGGTCCACCAGGATCGCGGCGATCTGCCGGCCGTCGGCGAGACCCAGGTGGCGCCAGGTCTTTCCCGCGTCCGTGGACTTGTAGACGCCGTCGCCCACGGAGAGGTCGGGACGCTGCAGGCCTTCGCCGCTCCCCACGTAGAGGACGTTCGGGTCCGATGGGGCGACCGCGAGCGCGCCGATCGAGCCGGTCGGCTGGTCGTCGAAGATCGGTGTCCAGACCCGCCCGTAGTCCGTGCTCTTCCAGACGCCGCCGTTGTTGGGAGCCATGTAGAAGACGTTCGGCTGTCCGGGAACCCCGCTGACGGCCACGGTGCGCCCGCCGCGGAACGGCCCGATCATCCGCCAGCGCATCTCCGTGAAGGGCCCGACGTCGAGCGGCTGGCCGGCCGCGGGCGAGGCGGACGAGAGCATCCCGGCCAGGCCGAGGCAAATCCCGAGAGCAACAGGCAAGCGGCGAGGGAAGGCCATGGCTTTCCTCCGGAGCCGAAACATATACCGCGCCCGTCCGATCCGCTCGAACGGTCTGCGAGAATCCCGAGGCTTAGACGTTCGATGCGTGGTGGCGAAAAAGCTCGGACCGCCGGCGTCCTGTCGCCTGGCGGCTCTCGCCGCTGCGCGTTCGCATGCCGGATCGCCGGTACGGAGAGTTCTCGAGGGCTCGACGGGTGAGGCTCTACGATCCCGCGCACGAGGTCTCCGTCCGGCGCCACCCGTCGGCCCTCGCATCCTCGGCTTGAGCCGGACTGCGAGCCCCGGCGGCGGGACGCCTCCCGGAGGAGGCGATGAGCGAAGGAGCACGCCACGCGAGAAACTGTCGCCTCGCTTGTCCATGCGAGCTGAACGACCAGCGACGGCCAGGCTTCGTCTGTCCTCGGCCGGGCCGTCGCGTGCCGACGAGGGAGGCGGCCCGACGCCGGGGCGGAGAATTCGCTTCATCTTCAAGGTAGGCCACTACCCTGCGGGTCGCCCGTTACGGAATGCCTTCCGGTTCCAGGACGTTTTTGGGCCGGGAAATGAACTCCACGCCGGGACGCGTTCGAGCGGCACGCCTCATCGCGGTCGCCGCGGACATCGTTCAGATCGTCGTGTTTCCGCTCTTCGCGCCGGGCCTGGCGTCCCCCTGGAACAACGCGCTCGATCTCCTGGTGGCCGTCGCGATGGTCTTGCTCATCGGATGGCACTGGGCGTTTCTGCCGTCCTTCTTCGTGGAGCTCGTGCCGGGTCTCGACCTCGTTCCGACCTGGACGGCGGCGGTCTTTTTCGCGACCCGCGCGAAGACGCCGGCGCCCCCGCCGGCCGGAAAGGCGCAGCGACTTCATCGACACCGAGGTCGTGTCTCGCTGGAAAATGTAGGCGGCGGCGCGTCCGCTAGCGCGTCGGGAGCTTCTTCTCGATGTCCTTCAGGCGCTTGTCCATCTCGTCGAGTTTTTCCTGCATGCGGTCGAGACTCTCGGGGCTGCTCCGGAAGACCCAGGAACGGTGCCCGAAGTCCCGGCCGATGTCGCGTCCGATCTCGCGGCCCAGATCGCCGAGGTCGATCTCGGCGCTGCGCCGCTCTTCGATCTTCACTGTGAGTTGTTTCACCGCGCGGTCGCGCGAGACCTCGAGCTTCAGCGTCTCGCCCGATTTCATCCGGCGCACGGCATGGGTCAGGTCGCGGCCGGACTCGATGCGCTCGCCGCCGGCGCGGGTGACGATGTCGCCGACCAGGATTCCCGCTTTCGACGCGGGGCTTTCGCTCTCGACTCCGGCGACGAGCACGCCGGCGTCCTTCGGAGCCCCGTAGTGCGCCCTCAGCTCGGGCGTCATCTCGAGGAGACGGATCCCGAGGTACCCCTGCCGGCCGTGCCGCTGCATGTGCCAGACGAGCGGCTCGTCGCCGTCGGAAGCGAAGACGCCGTCGTCGGTGATCACGACTTTCGTTTCCTTCTTTTCGGACTTCTCCCCCGGCTCGTCGCCGGAGGGAACCGCGGCGGCGCCGGAAGCGATCAGAAGAAAAGCAAGTGGTATTGCCTTCATCGCGGTTGAGCTCATTGCAGACACTCCTTTCGATGAGGGAGACGCCGCTGTGCCCGAGAGGTTTCCCGTCATCTCAATCTATGAGGTGTCAGGTTGGAGGTGTCAGGTTAAAGACAGGTGCCAGGTATCAGGTGTCAGGTATCAGGGAAGATAGCTCCGGTCCCTGGCACCTGACACCTGCATTTCCCCTGAAACCTATTTCTCCTGACACCTGAACCCACACCTGCCAGGAGAGGGAGAAAGTGTCCCCGCCGTAATACACTCGCGCGAGGAAACCCCGTGCGTGCGCTGTGTCTCGCCCTTACGCTTGGTCTTGCCGCTCCGCCGGCGGCGCCGGCACCTGGGTACCTCTACAAGGCGAGCCTCGTTCAGGCCGCTCCCGGCAAGCTTCTCGAGTTGATCGAGCTGCACAAGTCTCTCCGCGCCGCGGTTTCCAACGGTGGAGACGAGGCGCCGTTCTGGATGCGCCACAGCCAGGGGGACCGCTGGGACCTGCTCCTGCTTTTTCCGGTCGGAAGCTACTCCGACTACTACTCCGCGCAGCGGGTCGCGCGCCGGGAGAAGGCGGACCGCTCGTCGCAGAGCGTTCTGGAGAAGATCCGGGACGCGACTGCCTGGCAGGAAGACGTCTTCGTTTCCGGCCCCGCGTTGGACGAGGTCCGGAGCCGGTTCGCGGGCGCCGGCTTCTTCCACGTCGAGATGTTCCACGCGCTCCCGGGCAGGCGGTCCGACCTCGCCCGCGAGCGCGAGATGGAGAACGCGTACTTGAAGGCGCTCGGCCGCCCGCAGAACCTGATCTTCGTCCGCGACCAGGGGAGCGCCTGGGACCTCTTCACGATCGGGTTCTACCGCGACTTGAAGCACTACGCCGAGAGCGCCGATATCCCCGAGGCGAGCCAGGAGGCGGCGGCCAGGGCGGCGGGGTTCGAGAGCGCCCGGCACATCGGCCCGTACCTGCGCGCGCTCATCGGCAGCCATCACGACACGCTGGCCGTCGCCATCAAGTGAGGGAAGGATCGCATTGGAAGTCGTCGCGGTTTACGCGGGCCTGCTCATCGGCCTGGCCGGGATCGTCTCCCTCGCGCGGCCGCTGCGTCCGCTCGGCATCCGGACTCGGAGGGCGGCCGCGGGTGTTGTCGCGGTCGGGCTCGTCGTGGCCGCCGCGGGGGCGCTCTGGCCGGCTTCGCTCGTCGCCCCGGGCGGGGCTCGCTCCCGGCTGGATGACCTCGTTCCCGTCTGCCAGTTCCGCGAGTTCCACGAGATCCGCGTCCACGCGCCGGCGCATGCTGTTTTCCGTGCGGTCAAGTCGGTCACCGCGGGCGAGATCCGGTTCTTTCGCCTCCTGACCTGGATTCGAGCGCCGCGGCTTTCCAGCCGGGGCCGCGAGAACATCCTGGCCGCGCCTGCGGACAAACCTCTGCTCGAGGTGGCGCTTCACTCGGGGTTTCTGCCGCTGGCGGAGGACCCGGACAGGGAGCTCGTCTTCGGGACGATCTTCAGCGGCGGGTTGCCGGCGGTCGGTGAAGGCGGTCCGCGGGAATTCGCTCGCCTCGACCGTCCGGGAATCTCCAAGGTCGCGATGAATTTCCTTTTGCGTGAGGAGCCGGGCGGCTGGATCCGCCTCTCGACGGAGACGCGCGTTTTCGCGGCCGGCTCGTCCGCCGTGAGGACGTTCGCGGCCTACTGGCGCGTGATCTACCCCGGGAGCGCTCTCATCCGGCGGATGTGGCTGGAGGCCATCCGCCGGCGGGCCGAGGACGCGCTCGGGTCCTGTCTCGAAGGGCTGGAAGCCGTCACGCGTCCGGTCAACAAGGCGCTCGACGTTTTCGAATCGGGCGGGGCCGCGGCGAAACGGGAGGCGTCCGCGGCGCAACGAGTCCTGGCAGAGGCGAGGCTCGCCCGCGAAAAACTGGAATCGACCGCCATCGAGCCTCCCTGCCTCCGGCCGAAGCAGGAGGAGCTCGTGTTCCTGAACCATCTCATCCTCGGGTTTCAGGCTTACATCGGGAGCGGATCGAGGGATGCGAAGTCCCTCGACAATCTCGAATCCATCATCCGCCGCGCCCGCGTCCATCAGGCGCGGGGGAGACAAGTGTCATCCTGAGCGAAGCGAAGGATCTGCTCTCGCGCTTCTGACCCGGAGCAGATCGCTCGTCGCTCCGCTCCTCGGGATGACAGGCCAAGGCCCGGCGCCCCGATGTACCCGCGAGGGATGAAAGCGATCGGAGAGGCCTGTCACTTAATGGCAGGCGGCGCCAGGATGGTCGCCGTTCGTTGTCAGAATCCTGGTTGCCAGAGAAAAGCCCCTGCGGAGTCAATGGGTTGCGATCTTCGCCGGGATGGCGCGTTCGTTGCTGTTCCGCACCCCGTGAGCGTGACGAGTATCACGGCGCGATTGCCGCGCGTCGAGGATCGACTGCTCCTTCACAAGCAGATGATCGAAAGTCTCCCCTTCGCGTTGCTCGTTTGCGACGCTCGCACTCTCAAGATCGTCGAGCACAACGCCGCCGCCTCCAGATTCTTCGGCGAGGTCCCGGCGTCGTCCCGTCCCTCGCGCAGCCTCGTCGGACATGACGCGAGCGGGCTCTTTCCGGATTTCGCGGAGACGCTCAAGCCTCTGCTGCGCCGCGCCGTCGAGACCCAGGAAGCCTGCTGCGCCGACGAGCTCCGCCTTCCCGCCCCCGGCGGCGGCGAGCGCTTCGTCGCGGTCACGGTGCAGCCGATGGCGGTGGACGATTTTGTGATGTACCTCATGGTCTCCATTCTGGAAGTCACGCAGCAGGTGGTGGCCCGCGAGAGGCAGGAGCACATTCAGCGCATGGAGAGCGTGGGGACTCTCGCGGGAGGCCTCGCGCACGACGTCAACAACATGCTGTTCGCCATCGGCGGCCACGCGTACCTGCTGCGGGCGCGCAACGAGATGACGTCGGAGGCGCTCGAGGAGCTCGACCAGATCGACGCGACGATCGCCCGCGCCCGCACGCTGACGAGCAAGCTGCTGACGTTCGCGCGGGGAGGATGTCCGGAGCGCGGGCCCGTGCAGATCAATGAGACCGTGACGGAGACGCTCCGGATGCTCTCCGGCTCGCTCGGAGCGGAAGTGATCCTCGAGGTCTCGCTCGATCCGGATGTGCCGCCGATTCTCGCCGACAGCGGCGGCCTGCAGCAGATCCTCATGAATTTCTGCGTCAACGCGCGCGATGCGATGGAAGGGCGGGGGAGACTGCGAATTCGAACGGCGCGGGAGAACGGTTCGGTCCTGCTCGAGGTGCGCGACAGCGGCCCGGGCATCCCGGACACGGTCCGTTCCCGCATCTTCGAGCCCTTCTTCACGACCAAGAGAGAGCACGGAACCGGGCTCGGTCTTTCGGTCGTTTACGGCCTGGTCAAGAACTACGGCGGCAGCGTCCACGCCGGCAACGCGCACGACGGCGGCGCGCGATTCGTTGTCCGCCTGCCAGCCATCCAGGCCTGACGCGCTTTCGCGCGTCAGATTCCAGATTCCAGATTCCAGATTCCAAGATTCCATGTGCGACTCTCTACTTCACCTGACCTGGAATCTGGAATCCTGCTCAGCGGGCCATGAACACGGTCACCGTGTGGTCCTCCGGGCTCGCGGTGACGGCGTCCGCGCGGCCGTTTCCGTCGAAGTCGGCGAGCAGGAGACGCCAGGACCTTCCGGCTCCCGGCACCGTGACGGTGCGGGAAGGGGATAGCCCGTCGGCTCCGCCGAAGGAGACTGTCAGGTCGCGGCTCCCGGCGTTGACGACGACCGCGTCGGCGATTCCATCGCCGTCCACGTCGCCCGCCTTCACGTCTCCGGGCGCATGCCCGGAGGCGATCCGGGGACCGAGGCGGAAGTTTCCGCGGCCGTCTCCGAGGAGAAAAGTCAGAGCGTCGCCACTCGGATCCACAATCTGGCCCGAGTAGTTCCCGACGACGATGTCCGGCTTTCGGTCTCCGTTGATGTCCGCCACAGCGACGGTGAAAGGTGAGGGTCCCGCAGGGATCGGCGCGTGCTCGAAGCCCCGGAAATTCCCGCGGCCGTCGCCGAAGAGAATGGTGATTCCGCGCTCGACCATGTTGGGCACGACGATGTCGGGCTTGCCGTCCCCGTCGAGGTCGGCCACCCGCAGGTTGCGGTAGGGCTTTCGGCCCGCCTCGATCGGGACTCCGGGGAGCGCGAAGCCGCCCTTCCCGTCGCCGGCGAGCAGCGTCAGGCGGTTCTCTTCCCAGCTGTCAATGACGAGGTCGAGGAACCCGTCGCCGTCGACGTCGCCGGAATCGATCGTGTGCGGATGGGGGCGGCTTCTCACGGAGAACGGAGATCCGGGAGCCGGCCGGAACCCGCCGTTTCCGTCGCCAAGCAGCAGCGTGACGCTCGGAACGCCGTGGTTCGCGATCGCAAGGTCGAGTTTTCCGTCTCGATTGAAGTCGGCGACCGCGATCTCCGTCGGAGCGGGTCCTGCCGGGAAGGACCCGGCCTGCCGGAATCCCCCGCGCCCGTCCCCGAGAAAGACGAGGATGTCATCGGCGCCGTCGCTCCCCACGACAAAGTCGATCTTTCCATCGCGGTTGAAATCGCCGGCCGCAAGCGCTCCCGGCCGCCGGCTCTCTCCCAGTGGAATGATCCGGGGCTCCCGGAACGGGCTCGGCCGCTGCGATCCCGACGCGGCAACGGCGAGGATACAAATCAGAAGGGCATTCAGAGTTCCTCTCATGTTCGCAAGGACGCAGCAGCGCCCTTCAGTGTTATCCGGTCGTTGATGTCCCGAATTGATCCGTCTCTGTCATCCTGAGCGAAGCGAAGGATCTGCTCTCACGTTTTCGACAAATCCGGAGCAGATCCCTCGTTGCTCCGCCTCGGGATGACAGCGTAGAGCGCTGACCCCGAAGGATTCGTTCCGCGGATTTCCGATTCCTCAGTAGCCTGCTACCATTGAGTCATGAGAGTTTTCCCTGTCAAGCCGCTCCTGCTGGCGGTGGTTGCCGCTTCGGCGTTCCTGGGCGCGCGCGCAGCGGAGCCGCCTCCGGCCGTCCCGTTCATCGCCGATGACTATCCGCGGGCGCTGGCGGAGGCCCGCTCGAAGAAGCTGCCGATCTTCGTCGAGGCCTGGGCGCCCTGGTGACACACGTGCCGGTCGATGAGGGCCTTCGTCTTCACGGACAAGGCGCTCGCGCGGCACGCCGGACAGTTCGTCTGGCTCTCGATTGACACGGAAAAGCCCGGCAACGCTTCGTTCCTGACGAAGTTCCCCGTCGAGGCGTGGCCCTCCTACTTCGTTGTGGACGCGTCCTCGGAGAAGGTCGCGTTGCGATGGGTCGGCGGCGCCACCGTGGGCCAGGTCGTGAAGATCCTGGAAGACGGGCGGCAGGCGGTCCGGGGACGCGAGAAGGGGGTTGAAGAGATCCTCGCCCGCGCCGACCGTTCGTACGGCGAGGGGAAGAGCGCCGACGCGGTCCGGGAGTATCGCGAGGCGCTCTCCGCCGCCCCGAAGGACTGGCCGCGATACGGGCGCGCGGTCGAATCGCTCCTCTTCGCCCTGCAGAGGACCCATGACGAGAAGGGATGCGCCGAGACGGCGCGAGGGGCCTTCGCGAAATTGCGCCGCACCTCCTCGGCCGCCAACGTCGCCGCGACCGGGCTCAACTGCGCCCTGTCTTTGAAGCCCGAGGACCCTTCGCGCGTGGAGCTCGTCACGACGCTCGCGGCGGACTGCCGGGAGGTTCTCTCGGAGCGGCGGCCGGACATCGCCGCGGACGACATCTCCTCCGTCTTCGACGAGCTCGCGTCCGAGCGGGAGGAGGCGAAAGACGAGGAAGGAAGGAAGAAGGTGCTGTCGGAGCGGGCCGCCTTTCTCGAAGGGGAAGCGGCGCGCGCGAAGAGCCCCGAGGCGCGCGCCGTCTTCGACTCGCACCGGCTCTCGACGTATCTGGCGCTCGGGCAGCCCGAGCGCGCGATCCCGATGCTCGAAGCCTCCGAGCGGGACCTTCCCGAGGACTACAACCCTCCCGCGCGCCTGGCGGTTGCTTACAAGGCCATGAAGAAATACGACGAGGCCCTGGCGGCCTCCGACCGCGCTCTGGCCAGGGCCTACGGCCCCAGGAAGATCGGGATCCTCCAGACGCGGGCCGATATCTACGCAGGCAATGGGAGATCGCGCAAGCCGCGCGCAGGACGATGGAAGAAACCCTCCGCTATGCCGAGGGACTTCCGCCGGGACAACGCTCGGAGAAGACGGTGGCGTCGCTCAAGAAGAAGCTCGAGGCGATGCCGTAACGTCGCTCCGCGCTTGCGCGGGAAATGCGCCCGTGGGGCGCACCGGCGAGCGGCTCGGCCGGATGCGGCCTCGACCGCTCGCCTTTTCCCGCGCAAGCGCTGCGCTCCCGCGGCGCGAGGCTCCTCCCTGCGGTTACTCGGGAGACTCCTCGCGCCGCGACCGGGGCCTGGGACCGTCGCTCCGCGCTTGCGCGGGAAAAGCGCCCGTTGGGCGCACCGGCGCGCGGCTCGGCCGGATGCGGCCTCGACCGCTCGCCTTTTCCCGCGCAAGCGCTGCGCTCCCGCGGCGCGCGCCTCCTCCCTTGGTTACTTCGGGAGACTTCGCGCGCCGCGACCGGGGCTGGGCGACCGGGCTTTCAAGTTCCGGGGTCATCGGGAAGGGGAAGCGAGTATCCTTGGGAAGGAGCATGCCATGGATGAGCCGAAGGCCGGGAATCTCTCCGACGAGCACCTGCTTCGCCTGGGACGCAATGCCCTCTGGCTCGAGCATTATCAGGTCGCCTGTGAGGCGTTTAGCGAATACTGCGACCGATTGAGTCACCATCAGAAGAAGATTCCTCCGAGGGTTCTTGCTTATTACGGCCTCGCTCTCGGTCACTCCCAGAACGTGCGTGAAGGCCTGAGGATTTGCCTCGAGGCGCTTTCGGCCGACCGGCGTGATCCGACGATCTATTTGTGCCTGGCCCGGCTCTATGTCCTCGCCGGCTCGAAGAGGAGCGCCGTCGATGTCATCGCGCAGGGATTGCGCGTTCGGGCAAACCATCGGGGCTTGAAGGCGCTCCGGTCGGGTCTCGGTGTCCGCCAGAGTCGTCCCGTCCCGTTTCTGCCTCGCGAAAACGCCGTCAACGTCCGGCTGGGCCGAGTGCTCAAGAAGCTCAAGGGAAAGATCGGCCCCGCCAAGGCGCTGGCCTAGCTGCCAGCTCTCAACTCTTCGGTTTGGCCTCTTCCGGCTTGAGGGTGGCGAGCCAGCGCTCGAACGCTTCCTTGTCCTCTCCTTTCAGGCGGCGGAGTACCCCCGCGGAGTGGGACGAGGGGACTTTCGGATCGTCGAATGGGAGCCGTGCATACATCTTTCCGCCGGGCTCGTGGCAGGGAGCGCAGTGCGCCTTGAGAACCGGCCGGACGGCGCTGACCCATAAGTCGGGCGCCTCCGTGGGGACCGGCGGAGGCGAGGGGGCGGGGATCGCCGTCGGAGCGGCGGCGACGGGTGTTGGCGCGGCCGGAGTCGCCTTCGTTCCCGCGCAATCCCGCGTCTGGAAGAGCGCCGCCAGAGGCAGGGCCAGGACGGCCGTCGGGAACCGCGTCATCAGACTCTCATACGAATGGGCGGGACCGGAGATTTCATTTCGGATGGACAGGCGGGGCGGCGGACCGCCCCGCCTCTGCGTTTACTTGATGCCGAGCAGCTCGACGTCGAACAGGAGCGTCGCATTGGGCGGAATGACCTTGCCGGCTCCACGCGCGCCGTAGCCGAGCGCGGGCGGAATGAGCAGGGTGCGCTTCCCGCCGACCTTCATCGTCGCAACGCCCTCGTCCCACCCCTTGATGACCATCCCCTGGCCGATTGCGAACTCGAAGGGCTGCCCCCGGTCCACGGAGCTGTCGAACTTGGCGCCCTTCGCGCCGTTCTCCCAGAGCCAGCCGGTGTAGTGCATCACGCAGGTCTGGCCTTTCTTGGGCTCGGCTCCCGTGCCCACCTTGATGTCCTCGTACTGGAGGCCGCTCGGCGTCTTCTGCATCTTCGATTCGCCTTTCTTTTCCTTTTCGTCGCCGGACGCGGGAAGCGCCACGAGGGCGATCGCCGCGATGGCCGCCAGGAGAAACGATGCTGTCCTCTTCATCGGTACGGTTTCCTTTCACGCAAATCGGGCCTTCCTATTAAGGCGCGCTCGACGCATTATGACCGATGCAAGAGGAGGCGGCTGACATGGAAGAAGTCGGGTATCTCGGAGAAGCCGTCCACCAGTTCCGTGGCTTGAAGAAACTGGCGGACAGGGCCCTGGCCCGGACTTCGGAGAAGGACTTCTTCGCCAGGCTCGACGAGGAGTCCAACAGCATCGCGCTCATCGTGAAGCACCTCGCGGGCAACATGCGTTCCCGCTGGTCCGACTTCCTGACGAGCGACGGAGAGAAGAAGGACCGGCACCGGGACTCCGAGTTTGTGATCGAGCCCGGCGACACGCGGGAGGACCTCGAGCGCCGCTGGAACGAGGCGTGGGGTCTTCTGTACTCGGCGATCGAGCCTCTCGCGGCAGAGGACCTGCGCCGGACCGTGACGATCCGGGGCGAGCCCCATTCGGTGCTCCGGGCGATCAACCGCCAGATCGCGCACTATGCCTACCATGTCGGGCAGCTCGTGTTCCTGGCGAAGCACTTCGCGGGGAGCCGGTGGGAGTCGCTCTCCATCCCGCGGGGCAAGTCGGAAGAATTCAACGCGCGGCGGCGCGACCGCGGGGTCGCCGATGAACCGTCTGCATCAAGACCAACGTCCTAGAGACAAAGGCGAGCGGATCAGGCAGAATGTCAGGAAGAGCTTCTGAATAATTTCGAGGGGGAGTTCCTGGGGGGCGGAGGGGGACATGGGAAGACAGGCGAGGCAGGATCATCAACCGGAGCCGTGGGCGCAGCACGGCCATGAAATTCTCGACGCGACCGGTTGGACGCTCGGGAGCGCGCGCTTCCCGGCCGACGCGCGGCGCATCGTCGCCGCGATCAACGCCGTTCAGGGGATACCAACCGACGCGCTGGAGTCGTGGTTCGTCAACGTGATCGGCGAGACGCCGGGCGCGCTCGTGGCCGGCGGGAGACCGGGCGCCGTCTTCCGCCTCGGAGCTTCTTTCCGACGACCGGCGCTCGAGCGACCGGCGGCGTGGAGATCGGCGCGCGGAGCGGTCCCGGAACAGCATTCTCGACTACCTGTCTGATCGGGGTGGCCAGGACGAAGGAGAAGGCTGAAATAGCGCCGGCGGGGCCGGCGGCAAGGGTTTTCAAGCGACGATGGAACGTCCCGAGTTCCTCTTCGACGGCCCCGACGGAGCGCCGGTCACTCTCGTCCTCGCCCACGGGGCGGGCGCTCCGATGAATTCCACGTTCATGAACGTCGTCGCGCGAGGCGTCGCGCAGGGCGGGTTCCGGGTGGCGCGCTTCGAATTCCCCTACATGCGGGCGCGGCGGGAGGGTGGCCGCCGGCGCGCGCCTGATCCCGGGCCGGTCCTCAAGGAGAGCTGGCTCGCGGCGATTGCGCATCTGGGCGGAGCGGCGCGCCTGGTGATCGGCGGCAAGTCGCTTGGCGGGCGCATCGCCAGCATGGCGGCGGACGAAGCGGGTGTTGCCGGCCTCGTGTGCCTGGGCTACCCCTTCCACCCTCCGGGCAAGCCCGAGCGCCTCCGGACGGAACACCTCGAGACCCTTCGCACGCCGACACTCATCGTGCAGGGAACCCGTGACGCCCTCGGCTCGCGCGAGGACGTGGCAGGCTATCGCCTCTCTCCGTCGATTCAGATCGCCTGGATCGAAGACGGAGACCATTCCTTCAAGCCGCGAGCCAGCTCCGGCCGCACGGAGGCGCAGACCCTCGCGGAGGCCATCGCCCACGTCCAGGAATTCCTTTCCTCGACCGCGCCCCCATCGTCGTAAACGCCTCGTCGAACGATCGTGGAGGCGAGGCGTGACGGTGAAGCGCGTCCGTCTCAATGCGGCGCGACGGGCGGGGGACTGCAGCGTCGTTGGCCGCGATAGCGGCCGAGGGACGGGACATGCGGCGGAATCGCTGCCGCAAGACCCGCCCCTACGGTACCGAAGTCGCGGTCCTTCCGAGCGGCAGGAGATCCTTCAGGAAGAGTTCCTTCTTCTTGAGGTCGTCGCGGAACTCCTGGCTGTCGGTATTGGCGACCTCCATCCGCAGATCCGAGATGTAATCCTCCAGCACTTGCGCGAGGGTATCCGCCTGCTCGGAGCTCAGGTTGAGTGTGGGCACGTCCTTACCTCCGGATAGAGATCTTGCAAGAGCGAAGCAGTCCGCGCAAGAGGAGGTAAGCTCATCTCCTCATGGCCAGGGGTTGGGGCCGAAACGAGGAGGACCTGGGAGCCGAGAAAGAGCAGGCTGTTGAAGAGAAGGGCGCCGGGTCGAGCGTCCGCCGGCCCGACGCCGAGGCGACCGCCGCGCGCCGGAGACTGGAGATGACGCTGGCGCGCATCGACGAGCAACTCGCCAGGGACCCGAGCCCCGTGCGCCGGCAGGCCCTGGAAACGGCGAGGTCGGAGATCCTCGCCCGATTGTCCCCCGGATG
Source organism: uncultured Acidobacteriota bacterium (assembly GCA_963741435.1). Lineage (GTDB taxonomy): Bacteria > Acidobacteriota > Thermoanaerobaculia > UBA5066 > Gp7-AA6 > JAWOLE01. The sequence goes on from CAVUIX010000035.1 coordinate 78,349, forward strand.
AAGATCGCCACCTGGAACGTCAACGGCATCCGCGCGCGGGAGGCTCAGTTTCGGGAATGGGTCGAGCGGGACCGCCCGGATGTCGTCTGCCTTCAGGAGATCAAGGCGCCCTCCGCGCAGGTCCCGGCGGCGCTCTGCGAGATGGATGGGTACTGGTGCTACTGGCACGGAGAGAAGGCCTACTCCGGCGTGGGATTGCACGTCCGCAAGGAGGCGTTCCCGGAGAGGCCGGAGTTCTCCCATCCCGCCTTCGATCACGAGAATCGGATCGTCGTGGCGAGGATCGCCGACCTGACTGTCGCGTCCATCTACGTCCCCAACGGCGGCAAGGACTTTCCCGCGAAGATGCGGTTCCTCGAGGCGATGGCCGGCTACGTCGCGGAGATCCGCGCGTCGGGCGGGCAGCTCGTCCTCTGCGGCGACCTGAACGTCGCGCGATCAGACAAAGACGTTCATCCCAAGGAGCGCAAGCCCGGAGCGATCGGGCAGCGGCCCGACGAGCGCGAGGTCTTCGAGCGGATCCTGTCGGCGGGAGTCGTGGACCTCGCCCGCGCCCTCGATCCCGACAACGACCAGCTCTTCACGTGGTGGGCGCCGTGGCGCAACCTCCGCCAGCGCAACATCGGCTGGCGCATCGACTACATCCTCGCGAGCGAGCCCCTGGCCGGGAAGGCCACCCGTTGCGCCGTCCTCGCCGACGTCGGGACGAGTGACCATGCGCCGGTTGTCGCCGAATTCAATTGAGGGAAGGTGTCAGGTTTGAGGTGTCAGGGAAAATGCAGGTGTCAGGTGCCAGGTGCCAGGTGTCAGGGGGAAGCCAGGATTTTCCCCTGTCATCCTGAGCGAAGCGAAGGATCTGCTCCGTCCTTTCCAGAAACGACAATGCAGATTCTTTCTCGCGATGACACGGCGCCGAACGCCTCGATCGCGGTAGGATTTTGTCCAAGCAATGAATAGGGTGGGGGCGCCGCTGGAATCGCTGTTGGGACTCGACCGCCGGAGATTTCTCGCGCTTGCCGGGACGGCGGCGCTCCTGCCGGCGGCGGCGCTGGCTCTGCCAGCCGCCTCGGTCCCGAATTCGAAGCGGCGGATGCTCCAGGTCAACGGCTACGCGACGGACGCGGAGACGCCGCTCGACGCGCTGACGACCTACATCACGCCCAACGACCTCTTCTTCGTGCGCCATCACTGGAACCCGACGTATCAGGATGCCCGGCGCTGGGCCCTGACGGTGGACGGCGAGGTCGAGCGTCCGATGCGCCTGACGCTCGCCGACTTGAAGAAGATGCCGCGCGCGAGCGCGACCTGCGTGCTCCAGTGCGCGGGCAACGGCCGCGGTCTCTACAAGCCGGTCGTGCCGGGCGTGCAATGGAAATACGGCGCCGTCGGGAACGCGCGCTGGACGGGCGTCCGCGTCAAGGAGCTGCTCGACCGCGCCGGCCTCAAGGCCTCCGCGCGACACCTGCACACCTCCGGCGCGGACAAGCCTCCCGGCAAGGTCCCGCCGTTTAACCGGAGTATCGAGATCGAGAAGGCGCTCGAAGACGGCATCGTCGCCTACGAGATGAACGGCGAGCCCCTCGCGGCGCTTCACGGCGCGCCGGCGCGGCTGGTCGTTCCCGGCTGGGCCGGGGACCACTGGATGAAGTGGATCACGCAGTCTCTCGGCGCAGCCGGAGCCGCAAAAAGGCTTCTACATGGAGACCGCCTACAAGTATCCGAAGGAGCCCGGTGCGCCCGGCGTGGCCTTCAAGCCCGACGAGATGCGGCCGGTGACCGAGCTCTTCGTCAAGTCGAACATCACGGAGGCGCCGGCGCGGGCGAAGGCGGGAGAGGCGATCACGATTCGAGGCTTCGCCTTCTCCGGCGCGCCGGACATCGCGAAGGTGGAGCTCTCCGACGACGGCGGAGCGTCGTGGCGGCCGGCGTCTCTCGACCCGCAGCACGATCCCTATGCCTGGCGGCTCTGGTCCTTCCGTTACACGCCGGCGGCCGCCGGGCGGGTCACGCTCCTCGCGCGCGCGACCGACAGCCGGGGCGGCGAACAGCCCAGGGAAGCCGTGTGGAACCAGAGCGGGTATCTCTACAACGGATGGCACTCCGCGGAGATCGAGGTGACCGCGTGAGACGCGGGCGGGCCGGAATCCTCCTCCCATTGCTGCTCGCCCTCCTGGTGTGCCTGCCGGACGGCACGGAAGCGGCTTCGAAGAAAAAGAAGAAACCCGCGAAGGCAAAGGAGACGCCCGTCAACTTCGACAAGAACCTGCCCGTCTTGAGCACGCGTCTGACGCCGTTCCCTCCGGGCGAAGGGAAGGCCCTGGCCGATCAGGCGTGCGTGAACTGCCATTCGACCGACATGATCCGGCAGCAGCGCCTGAACGAGAAACAGTGGGCGGCCAGCGTCACCAAGATGGTCGGCTGGGGTGCGGAAGTGCCGGAATCCGGGAGAGACGCCCTCATCGCCTACCTCGTCGCGAATTTCGGGCCGGACAACGACCGCTTCGAGCCCGTCGTGACGCGACCGGTGGGACGCTGACACGAAACCTGCGGAGAGCCTGAGCGTACCGTCCTTCATGACCGACCGTCTTCCGTCTCCCGTCTTCCGTCTTCCGGCCCTCGTCTTGCTGATAGCGGTGGGAGCTCTGGGCGCGGGGCCGGCGGCGCCGCCGCCGGAGATCCAGCAGGTCGAGCGCGGACTGAGGCCGGCGGTCCTTCTCAAGGGGGAGAAGACGTGGACGATCGAGGAGCGGATGCGGCTCTACAAGGTGCCCGCCGTCTCGATCGCGGTCTTCGGCTCCGGCAAGATCCTCTGGGCGAAGGCCTACGGCATGGCCGACGCCGACGCGCTGTCCGCGGCCACAGACGCGACGCTCTTCCAGGCGGCTTCGATCAGCAAGTCCGTCTCGGCGATGGCGGCGCTCGCCGAGGTTGCCCGGGGCAAGATCGCGCTCGACCGGAACATCAACGATTACCTCAAGTCCTGGAAGCTCCCGGAAAACGACTGGACTCGCAAGAAGCCCGTGACACTCGCGATGCTGCTCTCCCACAGCGCCGGGATCACGGTTCACGGGTTTCCCGGCTACCCCGCGGGCCGCCCGGTCCCGCAGCTGGCGCAGGTCCTCGACGGCGTCGCCCCCGCCAACACGGCGCCGATCCGCGTGGATATCCCGCCGGGAACGGAGTATCGCTACTCCGGAGGCGGCTACACGATCGTTCAGCAGGCCCTGATCGATGTCGAGGGAAAGCCCTACCCGCAGATCCTGGCCGAGACGGTTCTCGGCCCGCTCGGCATGACCGAGAGCACTTACGATCAGCCTCTGTCTCCCGAACGGCTCAGGGCCGCCGCTGCCGGCCACGACGGGCAGGGCCGGACGATCCCGAGCAAGCGGCACACGTATCCCGAAATGGCGGCCGCGGGACTCTGGACGACGCCGTCGGATCTCGCGCGGTTCGCGCTCGGGCTCGAGCGCGCTCTCGAAGGAAAACCCGGAAGCGTGCTGCCGAAGGATCTGGCGGCGAAGATGGTCACGCCGGTCCTCGGCGATTACGGCCTGGGTCTCGGGATCGAGAAGCGCGGCGCGGCTTCCTACTTTTCTCACGGCGGCTCGAACGAGGGCTTCCGCTGCCAGATGCTCGCGAACAAGGAGAAAGGTTACGGCGCCGCCGTCATGACCAACGCGGAGAGCGGCAACGAGATTCTGCCGGAGATCCTGCGCTCGATCGCCGCCGCCTACCAGTGGGAGGGTTACCGCAACGAGCCGGTCGAGCCGGCGCAAGCTCGACGCGGCGGCGCTCGCGTCGCGGGCCGGGCGCTACCAGCTCTCCTCCGACGAGGTCCTCACGCTCACGCCCAACAAGGAGCGGATGGACGCGCGCGTCTCCCTTCAGCAAGGCTTCGAGCTCATCCCGATCTCGGCCGACACGTTCCTCCGCGCCGACGCGGAGGTCGAGTATCGGTTCGCGAAAGACGCTTCGGGACGCGACGAGATCGTCATCGCGCCGCAGCAGGGCAAGACGCGGACCGGCAAGCGCATCGCGGAGACCGTCCGGGTGCCGGCCGAAGAACTGGAAGCGGGCAAGTTCGATGCCGCGGCCGCGGGCTACCAGAGGCTCCGCGACGCGAATCCCTCGGATCCTTCGGTGGCCGAGGGGAGGTTGAACGCGCTCGGCTACGCGCTCCTCTCCCGCAACGAGTTCAAGGGAGCCATCGCGATCTTCCAGATGAACACGAAGCTCTATCCGGATTCCGCGAACACCTACGACAGCCTCGCGGAGGCCCACATGAAGGCCGGAGACCGCAAGCAGGCAATCGCGCTCTACCGCAAGGCCCTCGAGACGCTCTCTCGCGACAAGTCCCCGGAAGGCGTCAAGGAAGGCGTCCGCGCCAGCGCGACCGCGAAGCTGAAGGAGCTGGGCGCCGACAAACCGTAGGTCGGCGCAGAGACTGCTTCGGCGGATTCCGCGACAACCCGCCCCGGCGTCGGTCCGCCTCCCTCCGTCGGCACGCGACGGACGGGCCGCGAGTCGAGTAACCGGCCGTCGCTCTGTCGCGAACGGCGCAGATCGAGCCGAGGCGACAGAGAGTGGGTGGTGCGCGCCTTCGCTCACGGCCTCCTCCGGGAGGCGGCCCGCCATCGGGGCTACATCCGGCTCAGCCGGGATGCAGCCCGGAGGCGACGGCGTTGCCCGGCGGCGGCACTGTCCGAGGGCACACACCAGGCTCTCGACCAGGAGATGCTGTCACTGTGCCCTCGGACCGTAGCGGCGGCCCGGCACTCCTCGACGGCCTGGCCGCCGCGTGCCGCCAAGGGCAACGCCGGCGACTCCGGGCGGATTGTCCGACGAAGCTAGTGCGGCGTACGGCTCCAGCCCACGTCGTTGAGCCGAGTTAACGCGACGAGAGGTCCGCGGTGGGGAGGAACCTGGGCGGGCGGCGGTGCTTGGTGGCCTGTTCGTAGGCGTAGGCGATCCTGATCAGCGTCGGCTCGGTCCAGGGGCGTCCGAAGAAGGAGATGCCGACGGGCAGACCGAAGTCGTAGCCGGCGGGAACGGTGATGTGCGGATATCCGGCGATGGCGGGCACGGTCGAGGAGCCGTTGACGCCGTAGTCGCCGTTGACGAGGTCGATCAGCGACGGGGGGCCGCTCGTGGGCGCCACGAGGGCATCGAGCCTGTGCTTGTCCATCGTCTTGTCGATCCCCTCCTTCTGCGAGAGCTTGAGGTCCTTCTCCAGCGCCTCCCGGTAGGCCTTCTCCGTGAGCGGGCCCTTCTTCTCGGCCATCACGAAGATCTCCTGGCCGAAGTAGGGCATCTCCCGATCCCGGTTCTTCTCGTTGAACTCGATCAAGGCCGCGAGCGTGCGCGCGCGCGCCCCGGGCAGGGCGGCGAGGTAGGCGTTCAGATCGGCCTTGAACTCGTAGAGCAGGACCTCGAGCTCGGTCTTCTCGAACGCGTTGGCGTTCTCGACGTCGGCGGGATCGACGACGACCGCTCCGAGGCGCTTCATGTCCTCGATGGCCCTCTCGACGACGCGGTCCGCGGGCGCGCTCTGCCCGAAGAAGACCTTGCGGGGAACGCCGATGCGCGCTCCCTCGAGCCCCTTCGGGTCGAGGAGCTTCGCGAAATTCCGGAAGGCCTTTGCGGTGCTCTCCTTCGTCGCCGGATCGGCGGGGTCTGTTCCCGCAATCGCGCCGAGGAGGATCGCGGCGTCGGTGACGGTGCGGCACATGGGGCCCGGCGTGTCCTGGCTGTGCGCGATCGGGATGATGCCCGCGCGGCTGGCGAGGCCGAGTGTCGGCTTGATGCCGACGAGCGAGCAGTTGTTCGACGGCGAGACGATCGAGCCGTCCGTCTCGGTGCCGATCGAGGCCGCGCAGAGGTTCGCCGCCGTGGCGGCTCCCGACCCGGAGCTCGAGCCCGAGGGGTTGCGGTCGAGGGCATAGGGGTTGCGGCACTGTCCGCCGCGCCCGCTCCATCCGGAGGTGGAATGCGTGGAGCGGAAGTTCGCCCACTCCGAGAGGTTCGTCTTGCCCAGGATCACCGCTCCCGATTCGCGCAGCATCTTCGCGACGAAGGAATCGGAGGAGGGAATGGATCCCTCCAGGGCGAGCGATCCCGCCGTCGTCGTCATCCGGTCCGCCGTCCCGATGTTGTCCTTGATCAGGATCGGGATGCCGTGGAGCGGCCCCCGCACCCGTCCGGCCTTGCGTTCCTCGTCGAGCTTCTCCGCGATCGCCGGCGCGTCCGGGTTGATCTCGATCACCGAACGCAGCTCCGGCCCGCGCCTGTCCAGCGCCTCGATGCGGGCGAGGTACTTCTCCGTGAGCGACACGGCCGTCTCTCCGCCGGAGACCATGCGCTTCTGCAGGTCCAGGATCGTCGCCTCCTCGAGCTCGAACGGCTCGGCCTTGGCCGCCTGCGCCGCGGGAGCCGCCGCGGACCGGCCGGCGCCCGCCGGGAGCAGCGCCATGACGCCTCCCGCTCCGGCGTAGCGAAAGAGCGTTCTCCGGTCCAGGGCCGCGGTCTTCGTGCTCCTGCGCGTCGCCTCATCGTCCCCTCCGCTGAAAGTTGTTCAAGAGATATCACGCTTCTCCCTCTCGCGGCGACAATGGAGGCCGTTCCTCACCGCGACCGCCGTCTCCAGAATCCCCGGATGAACTCGTCCTTCTGCTTGTCGGTCATCTGGAGAAACGCCATCAGCTCGTCCTCGCTCAGGAGCGGGACCGCCAGGTCGAGCCACTCCCTGTATTTGGGGTCGAGCCGCAGGATCCTCTCCCGCACCTCTTCGAAGGAAAGGCGGCGGTTCGGCGCAGCGGCCGCCGTTTCCGGCGACGACACGGGAGTCGTTGCGGATCTGTCGACGGCGAACGCGCGGGCCTGCGATCCCGGATGGACGGGGAGCGGCCGGCGAGAGTCTCGAGGTCTTCAAGCGGAAGTGCGGGCGGGGCGAGCGTCGTCGCGGACTCCGTCCTCCCTCCCAGATTCGACCCCTGCCGCGCGCGGATCTCGTTATAGATCCCGAAAACGCGGCAGGCCGCAGAGCAGCTCAGGAGGTGGAAGTGTCCGAGCTGACAGGGATCGTCCTTCGACCGTCTGCAGTCCCAACTGAGGTCGGAGAAGTTCTTGCGGCAGGAGCCCGGCTGGAAGACGTCGCTTTCGGGATCGGCGACGGTCCAGAGCTTGCGCGCTTCGCCTGCCGAGCGCCGGTAGAAGAAATAACGCTTCGCGCCGCTGATTCCCGGCGCGGGTTCCGTGTAAGTCCAGATCTCGAGCTCCCGGAACATGTCGCGGCACTCCTCCAGGGTCTCGATCGAGCCCGGCTCGCCGTGCGCGATGACCATCATCCCCGCATCCTCGCGGCGGCCGTCGTAGCGTCTCGTCGGCGATGCGGAGCAACGCCTCGTAGCGGTGGCGGTACCGGGACCGAGCGGGGGAGCGAGGCCGTCCCTCTCGCGGCGCTTCCAGAACTCCTCCTTGAAGATCTCGCGCTCGTGCGGCTGCGAGAGGAGGAGGAAGAAGTCCTCTTCGTCGGGAAGGATGATCGGCGCGAACGAAATCCTCGAGCCACCGGCGCTCCTCGTCGGGCAGGAGCCTCAGGCGCTCGGCGCGCTCCTTCTTCGAGAGCTTCGGGATGGCCGGGCCCGCGCCGACGGCCGGCAGGGTAGCGAGAAGGAGAAGGAATGCGGCGAGAGATCGGAGCCTTCTCACCAGCCGAAGATCGTACGCTCGCGGCGCACGTCCGCGCCGCCTCGGAGCGTGCCGGTCTGCGGGTCCACGCCGACCGCCACGACGCCGGTCGGCATGCCGTAGGGCGCGAGCACCTTGAGCTTGTGGCCGCGGCGTTTCAACTCCTCGAGCGTGGCGGCGGGGATCCGGCTCTCGATCTCGAGGACGCCGGGCTCGCTCTTGTGATCGTCGAAGGAGCTGAACGGATGGAGAGAGTTGATCCGCGGGAACTCGATCGCCTCCTGGAGTCCCATCTTGAAGACGATCAGGTTGAGCAGGACGTTGGCGATCTGCTGGTCCTGGCTGTCGCCGCCGGGCGTCGAGATCGCGAGATACGGCTTGCCGTCTTTGACGAGGATCGTCGGCGTCAGCGTCGTGCGCGGGCGCTTGCCTCCGGCGAGCACGTTGGGGCTCGCGGGGTCGAGATCGAAGATCTGCATGCGGTTGGAGAGCGGCACGCCCGTGTCCCCCGCGATGAAGGCGCCGCCCAGGAGCCAGCCGCTCGTCGGCGTCGCGGAGAAGAGGTTCCCGTCCGCGTCCACCGCGTCCACGCAGGTGGTGTCGCCCTTCTCCGCGCGCGGAGCCTCTCCCTGCGAGTGCGGCGCGTAGCGCACCGCTGGCGCCTTCACGTCCGGATCGAACGCGAACGGATCGCCGGGGCGGTGCTCGAGGAAGGCCTCGGGACCGATGAGCCTGCGCCGCGCGGCGGCGTAGTCGGCCGAGAGGAGACCCTTCAAGGGCACCTTCACGAAGTCGGGATCGCCGTAGTACGCGTTGCGGTCGTCGTAGGCCAGCTTGATCGCCTCGTGCATCGCGTGGATGGCGTCCGCCGATCCGGGGCCCATGGCCGCGAGGTCGATCCCCGCGAGGATGTTGAACGTCTGCAGGAGCACCGGGCCCTGGTCCCACGGTCCCGCCTTGAAGATGTCGTAGCCGTGGAACGTCGTCTTCACCGGCTCCTCGACCCGGCCGTGAAAGCCCGCGAGGTCGTCGTAGGCGAGGACGCCGCCCGCGGCGCGGTCGGCCTCGGCGATGCGCCGCGCGATCGGCCCCTTGTAGAAGGCGTCGCGGCCGGCCTGGATGGCGGCCTTCCTGTCGCGCGTCTTCTCGAACGCCGCGCGCTCGGCCGCGACGATCTCGCGCAGCGTCTTCGCGAGGTTCGGCTGACGGAAGATCTCGCCGACCTCCGGGATCCGCCCGTCGGGGTAGTAGGTCTTCCCCGACCACTCCCACTTTTCCGTGGCCTTGCGCTCGCGGACGAGGTAGCCGCGCAGGAACGCGTACATCGGGAAGCCGTCCGCGTACGCGATCGCCGGCGCCATGACCTCTTCCAGGCGCATCGTTCCGTATTCGGCGAGCGCGATCGCGAGCGAGTCCATCACGGCGGGGACGGTCGCGGCGAGCGGGCCGTTGGCGTCCACCTTCCCCTTCGCCTTGAAGAGATCCGGCGACGCCGCTTTCGGCGCCGGACCCTGCCCGTTGACGACGACGACCTTCTTCGTCTTCGCGTCGTAGATCATCAGCGGGCATTCGCCGCCGAAACCGAAGTGCGAGATCTCGACGACCGACGCCGCGAAGACCGCCGCGACCCCCGCGTCCACGGCGTTGCCGCCGCGCTCGAGCATCCGGAGCCCCGCCGCGACGGAGAAGTTGCGCCCGCCGGCGACGATCCCGCGCGCCGCGGTGATCTCCGGCCGCACCGTCTCGACGGGTTTCGGCGCCGGCGCTGCGCCTGCTGGGCAAGACCGACCGGCGCGGCGAGGAGGACCAACAGCGCGAGGGAAGGGGTCGTCGGCGTCATGACCGATCCTCCTGTCTCGGAAGGGAACGCCGATTCTACGCGGAGGACGGACCGAGCCGGCCGATATACTCCGCGGCTCACGATGCGCCCCGTCCTGATCGTCGCCCTGCTCGCGCTCGGCTGTGCGTCTCAATCGGCGGCGCCGCCTCCGGCCACGACCGTGACTCCCGCTTCTGCGCGGACTTCCGCTCCCGCCGAGCCTGTCGAATCGGACGAGTACACCCGGTACGAGCTCCTCGCGCCCGAGACGGCGCAGTTCCACATCCTCTACGAGGTAACGGCGATCGCGCCGGGCGCGACGGTCTTCTTCAATCCGATCCGCAAGGGGAGCGAGGCGAGCGGCGAGCGCGTCACCGACCGGATGACGGGGGAGGCGCTGCGTTTCGAAGTCGTCTCGGGAGAAGAGGCGCGCAGGAGCGGGCTCCCGGACGCCGATCCCGGCTCCGACTACATCCGCATCCATCTGCCGCGACCCGTGCCCTCGGACGGCGGCCAGGTGCGTCTCCTGATCGAGAAGACCTACAAGGACGGCAAGAGCTACTTCCGGGAAGGCGAGGCGATCGTCTTTGCGCGATCGCTCGGCATCAAGCGCAACAGCGTCGTCCTGCCCGCGGGTTACGAGCTGACGGGCTGCAACGTCCCTTCGCAGGTCCTCTCGGAGGCGGACGGGCGCATCAAGATCGCCTTCTGGAACGCGGGGCCGGACCCCGCGCCGCTGAAGATCATCGCGAAGAAGCTCGCGCCATGAGAAGCCTGCCTGGCCGTCGTCGCGTTCTTCTCGCGGGCTCCACGGCCGCGCAGGAGCGCCGCGACGATCGCCTGACCGAGCGCGCGCACCAGGACCGCGACATCGTCTACTTCCTGCAGCAGCCGCAGACCCATTCCTTCGACCTGTACCACGACTACACGGAGTCGCGGCCGGGCGTGGACAAGTACGTCAACGTCGTCCGGAAGGGGAGCCGGGCATCGAAGCCCTCGGCGAAAATCCTCGACACCGGCGAAACGCTGAAAGCCGAGACGCTGCGCGGCGAAGAGATCACGCGCGCGAAGCTCGACATCGGCGAGCCGGTGCAGGCGGACTCGGAGGTGGTCGTCATCCGTTTTCCCGCCGTGCAGAACGGGCCGTTCCGTCCGCCTGCGCATCTCCGAGACGTACACGGACGAGAAGAGCTACCGGCTTGAGGGCGAGGATCTCGTCTTCGACCGGACCTTCGGCCGGGCGCGCAACGCCGTCGTGCTCCCCGCGGGCTGGTATCTGACCGCCAGCGCCATCCCGGCCACCGTCTCGCAGATGCCCGACGGCCGAATCCGCCTCGACTTCGTCAACCCGCGTCCCGACGAGATCGCCGTCCTGATCAAGGCGAAGAACGGCTCTCCCTCTCCCCCCGGGAGAGGAAGGGGTGAGGGCCTAACCGGCGCCACTGTGCAATACACCAACCTCGGCGCGTACCGGCTTGAAAGTCTCGAGGATCTGCCTCGGGATGATGACCTACGGCACGCCGAAGTGGCGTCCCTGGGTTCTCGACGAGGAGGCGAGCCGGCCCTTCATCCGGCGGGCTCTCGAGCTCGGCATCAACTTCTTCGACACGGCCGACATGTACTCCGACGGCGCGAGCGAAGAGGTCCTCGGCCGCGCGATCAGAGACTTCGCGCCGAGGAAAGACGTCGTCATCGCCACAAAGGTCTTCAACCCGATGGGGCCGGGTCCAAACGACCGCGGCCTCTCGCGCAAACACATCCTCGACGCGATCGACGCGTCCTTGAAGCGCCTCGGCATGGATCACGTGGACCTCTACCAGATCCACCGCTACGACCCCGAGACGCCGATCGAGGAGACGCTCGAGGCGCTTGAACGACGTCGTCCGCGTCGGGCAAGGCGCGCTACATCGGGGCCTCCAGCATGTTCGCCTGGCAGTTCGCGCAGGCGCTCGCGGTCTCCGACCGGCGCGGCTTCGCGCGTTTCGTCTCGATGCAGAACCACTACAACCTGATCTACCGCGAGGAGGAGCGGGAGATGCTCCCGCTCTGCCGCGCGGAGGGGATCGGCGTTCTTCCCTGGAGCCCGCTCGCGCGCGGGCTGCTCGCCGGGTCCCGCCGCGCCGGCCTCGAAGGCGACACGTCCCGCGCGAAGAGCGACGACTACGCCCGCACGCTCTACGAGGACTCCGACCTCCAGGTCGCGGACCGCGTCGTCGAAGCGGCCCGCCGCCGCGGAGTCGCGCCGGCGCGCGTCGCGCTCGCGTGGCTCCTCTCGCGGCCCGGCGTCACCGCCCCGATCGTCGGCGCCAGCCGCCTCCAGCACCTGGACGACGCCGTCGCCGCGCTGGACCTCTCCCTCTCCGACGAGGAATGCCGCTTGCTCGAAGAGCCCTACCGCCCCCATGCCATCCGCGGCCACGTCTAGCCCGTCTCATTACACAAGAAAAAGGACCCTCGTCACCGAGGGTCCAGGTTGAATCAGAGGCCGTCGCGATCGCGAATCTATCTGCAATCACGTACTGCACTGGTTCGTCGATTCGCGAATTGGCTCCGGGTGGATCGAATTCCGGGAGAAAGAAATACGCGTCGAGGATGACCGGTGTACCAGTACGATTGGAAGCGTTGTGGATGTGGCCGGGGCCCTTCGAAGAGGACCGAGCCTGGGGATCCACGTAACATCCGCCGTCTCCTCGATCGTTATCGTTCCTGCTCCACGATGACGATCCCCGGGTCGGAATGAGTGTGCCAGCCGCTGTAGCCGCCGGGAGCAAACGTCTGGTGGACATTGAAGATGTTGATCGGAGCTTTGTCGCTCCGAACTCCAGCAGGAGGAGCTTGCCCGCCATTGATTGGACGTTGATGTTGGCGTTCGAGCTGACGACTCTGTTGCTGGCGTTACTCCGCTGCCGGGCGTCCCAACGCGTTTCCGGTCCACAACACATGGCAACGAACGCAAATCCCGCGACCACCTTTCTGACCATGTGAGACCCTGCCTTTTCGCCCCGTTGGGCTGTTGTCTCTGGCGGGGAATCCGCCGTTGACGATCGCGATCAGCATGGAGACAAAGTCCTAAGGGGCTGTTCGGGAGTTTCTAGGCTTTATCTAAGCTGCGTGAGTCCCTCGAGCGCGCGGAGGAATAAGATTCTGACAATGCGGATTCGCTTCGAGGACTGCGTCTTCGACTCGGACACGCGCGAGGTGTCGCGGGGAGGACAGCCCTTTCCTCGGGCCAAGGCCTTCCAGATGCTGGAGATCCTGATCCGGGAGCGGCCGAAAGCGGTCACGAAGCGCCAGCTTCGCGCGGAACTGTGGCCGGAGTGTTCGTGACTGAGGCGAACCTCCCAACCTCATCACGGAACTGCGAGCCGCATTAGGAGACCGCGGCGCCGCCACGAATGATCCGAACTGTGCGCGGTTTTGGTTACGCGTTCAGCGCTCGCTCAGGCGGCCACTCGCCGCGCTCTCCCCGGCGAGGGACCATTTACAGGCTGGTCTGGGTAGATCGCGAAATCGCGCTGGCGGCGGGCGAGACTGATCGGGCGCGCGGCCGACTCCGTCCTCTTCATCGATCACTCTTCCGTTTCTCGCCGGCACGCTCGGATCCTGGTCAATTCGGGCGGGCGCAGTCCTCGAGGATCTGGGGAGCAAGAATGGGACATTGCTCCGTGGAAAGCGGATCACCCGCGCAAGCAGCTTTCGGACAAAGATCCATCGAGATCGGGCCGGCCTCTCTTGTCTTTCGGATTTTCAGGAGCACACGGAATCCACCGCCTCAACCAGCGTTGAAGACGCGCCAGCACATCTGACAGCGGGTCAGGGATAAGCTAGGCGCCGGTTTCGATGCCTCTGCCGACTGGCTCGCGAGCTTGGCCCTACGAGGTCGTCTCTCCGATCGGGGCTGGAGGGATGGGGGAAGTGTTACCGGGCCGTGGACACGCGGCTCGGGCGCTCCGTCGCGGTCAAAATCCTACCGGAGAATCTGTCTTCGCAGCCGGAGCGGCTGCATCGGTTCGAGAAGGAGGCGCGCGCCGCCTCTTCGCTGAATCACCCCAACATTGTCACGATCTACGACATTGGAACCTCCAACTCGCGGTCCTACATCGCGATGGAGCTCGTGGAAGGCAAGAGTTGGGAACTGCTCAACACGGGCCGTCCCCTTGCGCAGGCTTTTTTCGATCGGGACGCAGCTCACCGACGGCCTGGCCAAGGCGCACGAGGCGGGGATCGTGCACCGGGACTTGAAGCCCGAGAACCTGATGGTGACCCGCGACGGCTTGCTGAAGATTCTGGATTTCGGGCTGGCGAAGCTGACGCAGCCGGGCTCGGAATCCGAGAGGGAAGTCGAATCGCGCCTGGCGACGATGTCGGGTGGAACGGAGCCGGGCGTGGTCATGGGTACGGCGGGGTACATGTCGCCGGAGCAGGCGAGCGGGCGGCCGGTTGGATTTTCACTCGGATCAATTCTCGGTCGGCTCGATTCTCTACGAGATGGCAACCGGAACGCGCGCCTTCGAGCGGCCGACCGCCGTTCAGACCATGTCGGCGATCATCCAGGACGAGCCGGCGCCGCTCGCTCGGCGACACCGAAACTGCCGGCGAACTTCTGCTGGATCGTCGAGCGCTGTCTGGCCAAGGAGCCGGAGCAGCGATACGGTTCGACAAGGGACCTGGCACGCGATCTGGAAGCCCTCCGGGACCACGTCTCGGAGATCTTCGCTTCGCCGCAAGTCGAAGCGGCCAGTTCGCCGCCGCTCGCGGGCTCGAAATCTGGCCCTGGCGGCGTTCGCGGCGGCCGCCCTCGTGATCGCCGCGTTTCGTCTCGGGAGGGAGGATCAGCGGCGCCAGGGCTTCGCGGGCGCCGGGAGCCACGATTTCGCGCGTTGACGTTTCGTCGTGGCCACATCACCGGGAGCGAGGTTCGCGCCGGACCGCACACAGTCGTCTACTCGGCAGCGCTGGGACGGAAAGCCGAGCGAGATCTTCACGACCAGGGTGGACAGTCCCGAGTCGCGGCCCATCGGGATCTTTCCGGCCGGAGTCTTTTCGGTCTCCGCCGACGGGGGAGATGGCAATCTCGCTCGGCTGCGAAGACCGCGGGATTTCTGCTTCGGAACGCTCGCCCGAGTGCCGCTTGGCGGCGGCGCGCCGCGGGAGATCCTCGAAGGCGTCGGGTCCGCGGACTGGACCCCGGACGGCAAGGCGCTGGCTGTCATCCACGAGGTCCAGGGAACGAACGGCTGGAGTTCCTATCGGGAAGGTCCTCTACGAAACCGAGGGCTTCCTCGCGTCCGTCCGCGTCTCGCCTCGCGGCGATTGGATCGCCTTTATTGAACATCCGGCTCCCGAAAGCTTTGCTGGAGACCATCTGGGTCATCGACAGGACCGGTCAGAAGAGAAGGCTCACGAATCTGTGGCATGGAATCGTGGGCCTCAGCTGGAGCTCCGCCGGGGATGAGATCCTGTTCACCGGTAATCCGACGGCCAGGCGACATGTGCTCTATGCGACCGATCTCTCCGGAAGATTGCGGGCCGTGTACCGGTGGCCGGGTGGAGGTCGTATCTGGGACGTCTCTGGCGACGGGCGGATTCTGATCGACCAGGGGCAGGCCCGTGGACACATCGCGGTACTGACTCCGACGCTCGAGAAGGAAAGGCCGCTCTCCTGGTTCGACTGGTCCGTGGTTGGTGACCTGTCAAACGATGGGAAGAAGCTCCTCTTTTACGAGTACGGAGAAGGAACCTCAGGGAGTCTTCAATACCTATCTGCGCCCGCTCCGACGGTTCGGATCCGGTGCGTTTGGGGGAGGGGAAAGCGCTGGCCCTTTCACCGGACGGGAAATGGGGTCTTGTATCGCAGCCGGCGCCGGAGTCTCACCTCGTTCTCCTGCCGGTCGGCGCGGGCGAGCCGAGGGATCTCCCCGCGGGGGGCAAATTCATCTATCACTGGGCCTCCTGGTTTCCTGACAGCAGCCGGATCGTTTTCGCGGCGGCAGAGAAGGGCGGCCCTCCGCGCTCCTACGTTCAGGACCTGGCAGGCGGCCTGCCCCGTCCCTTCGGCGACGTGGGCATGCGGGCGACGCTGGTATCGCCGGATGGTAAGCAGATCGCGCTCCTGGGCGCTGAAGGGCAGCACTCTTTGTGTCCAGTCGACGGCGGCGGGACCGCGTCGTCCTGCCGGCCAATCCCCGGGATGGAGCCGGGCGACTTTCTGGTTCAGTGGAGCGGCGACGGAAATACCCTGTTCGTCCGGGGATCCGAAGAGCAGCCTCTGACGCTCTATCGGGTCGACTTGAAGACCGGCCGCCGGGATCGTTGGAAGGAGCTCTCTCCCGCCGAGAGCGCCGGTTTTCTCGAGTACGGAGCGGGCCCGAGAGGAGTCCGAGTGACTCCGGACGGACGGTCCTACGCCTACACATACTGGACGAGAATCACGGACCTCTATCTCGCCGAGGGCTTGAAGTAAGGCCGGCGGCCAGGCTCCCCTAGGAGATTCTTAGAAAAGAGTGATTTGACAGGCCTGCCCTGAAGGCGTACGAGTGGATCAGGAAGAAGGAGAACGAATCATGCGCAAGACGCCGCTCCTCCTGGCGCTCGCCGTCGTCGTGCTTCTGGCCGGACCTGCCGCCATTCTGGGGTGCGGCGACAAATTCGTGGTCCTCGGCCGCGGGGTGCGATACGGACGCGCGTTCGCGGCGAAATACCCGGCGTCGGTCCTGCTTTACGCGAACCCCGCATCTCACATGCCGGCCGCGATGAAGGAGTTCCGGCTCGAGGCGACGCTCAAGGCGGCGGGGCACAAGACCCGAGTCGTCGAAAGCGCTGGAGACCTCGAGCAGGCCCTCGTTTCCGGCAAGTACGACCTCGTCCTGGCGGATATTGCCGACAGCCCGAGACTCCAAAAGGACGCGGCGTCGTCGGCCTCGAAACCCACGGTCGTCCCGGTTCTTTACAAGCCGACGCCGGCGGAACTGGCGGACGTCGAGAAGAAGTACGGCTGCTTGATCGCGCCCGCGTCGAGCCGGAGCCCGGATCTGCTGCCGGTCCTCGACCAGGCGATGCAGAGCCGGGCCAGGGGCTCGCGCTCGCTGCCAGACGGGGACCTAGGAGACCTCAATCGAGCAGATGAGGGCCATGAGACGGCAAGCCGCCTCCCTCGCCGCGACAGGGGGCGTTCTCGTGCTGCTGACATGGGCAGACCTGCTTCGAGCGCAGGCGTGGTTGCCTCCGGCCGGGGAAGCATTCCTGTCTCTCGGATACGGAAACGTTTTCGTCACGAGCCACTACCTCGGGACGCCAACGAACCCGGGCGACAACGTCCAAACAAACCGGGGACACATCCGTTCCCAGAGCGTCATCGCGGAGCTGGGCTACGCCATCACCGACCGGTTTGAGGTTTCCAGTCGGCCTTCCCTTCGTGGACTCCAAGTGGTACTCGTTCGAGGGTCTCGGTAGGCCTCACGTGGCGCTCGACGGGACGACGATCGACGACGGGCGAATACCACGGCACCTTCCAGGACTACCGCATCGAGGCTCTGTATCAGGTCTTACGGGAACCGTTTGTCCTGACGCCTTTCGTCGGCGCGGTCATTCCGAGCCACCACTATCAGTACTTCGCGCACTCGGCAGCCGGTCGCGATCTGCGCGAGTACCTTCTCGGGCTTGAACTTCGGGGGCCGCCTCGACCGAATGCTTCCAGGCAGCTACATTCAGGCGAGGTACTCCTACGCCTTCGTCGAGGATGTCTTCGTGGAGACGGTGGGCGACGTCCATCACGACCGCAGCAATGGCGCCCTGGAGCTGGGATACTTCGTGACGCCGTCCCTGGGCGTGCGATTCCTGGCCGGCGGCTTCTACACACACGGCGGGCTCGTCTTCAATCAGCCGGCCGACTACGGGACTCCCTATGGACGCCGCAAGATCCGGTTTTCCTGCACCACGACCAGCTCGGCCACGATTCCGCCATTGAGCCTGGGCGGCGGCCTGTCTTACGCCGCTGACGGGCTCGGTGGATGTGTACGCGAGCTATCTGCGTACGGTCCTGGGGCACGGCGGGCACAAGATCGACCACGGGATTGCCTTTGGTGTGAGCTGGGGCTTCTCGCCGCAGCAGGTGGTGCGGCGTCTGTTCGGACCGAGGAGTCCGGGCGGGGAGCCGCCGGTCCAGCCGTGAAGTCGGTCCCGCCGCAGCGCTCCGCGCTCCTGCGTTCTTCACTCTCGCCGCGCCGGCTGTCGCGCTCGATATCGGCGGTGTCGCTCCCGACTTTCGCGTTCGAACGCTCGACGGGAAGGAAATCTCGCTCGTTGATGCCGAGAAAGATCATCGAGCCGTCGTCGTTCTGTTTCTCTCGACGATCTGCCCGTATTCCAACTACTACAACGATCTGCTCCGGGACATCGCCGCCGAGTTCGACAAGAAGGGAGTCCTCTTCCTGGGAGTCAATTCCGGCCGGATCGAGACCGCCGAGGAGGTCAGGGCGCACGCTCGCGAGCACGGGCACACGTTCCCGATCGCGAAAGATCCTCAGGCTCACGTCGCGGGTTTGCTCGGCGCGCGCCGCACGCCCGAGGTCTTCCTGCTCGATCACGAAGGCAAACTCCGTTACCACGGTCGCATCGCTTCGAAGATCTCCTCACCCGACTTGAAGAACGCTCTGGACTCCCTGCTGGCCGGACGTCCCGATCCGGCCGGCCGAGACGAAAGCCTTCGGCTGCGCGATCCAGCGCGACTGAGTCGTCCCTCCACGGCGGAACTTCCCTTCAGCGGCCTGCGTAACTAGAAGGAAGTGGAGGTCTCCATGAGAACGGGCTCGACAGGTGCCGGTCTCGCCGCCGTCTTCTCGCGGCGGCGCCGACCGCGCAAGCCGCTGACGTCAAAGAGGTTCACCAGACGCTTCCCCTGGATCGGGACGGGCGGGTCTCCGTCGACACGTACAAGGGAACCGTGACGGTCACGACCTGGGACAAGCCGGAGGTGCGCGTGGACGCGCGCATCGAGCCCGACGGCGACGACCGGGAGAGCCGCGAGAAGGTCCGGTGGACGGAGGTGCGAATCTCGGGAGGAGGGGGATCTGTCGAGATCAAGTCCGATTATGACGAGGTCAGGCATCACGAGCACCACGGCTTCCTCGGTCTCTTCGACTACGAATCCGGCTCGCTCCCGTTCGTGCGCTACACGATCCAGATGCCCGCCTCGGCGCGCCTCCTGATCGAGGATCACAAGTCCAGCATCAATGTTTCGGACCTGAAAGCCGACCTGAAGCTCCATACGTACAAGGGGACCGCCAGGGTCGCGAACCTGGACGGCGCGGCGCGAGTAGAGACCTACAAGGGGGACGTGCGCGTCGAGTTCGCGCGGTTCTCTCGCGCCAGCCGGTTCGAAACGCACAAGGGGGAGATCGACATTCGGCTTCCAAAGGACAGCCGATTCGAGCTCGACGCCGACGCCGGCCGCCACGGAGACATCGAGTCGGACTTCGCGATGATGACGCACGCGAGCCATTCACACGGCGCGCGAGCCCAGGGCGCCGTCAACGGCGGCGGCCCGGGCCTGCGAATGACGACCTACAAGGGAACCCTGCGGATCCGGGCCAGCTGAGCCGGGAGGCGGGAGGAGCAAGCCCCGTCGTCGCCCCGAGGGGTATGACCGGGAAAAGGCGGGCGCGGATAGACTCGCTTTCGTGATTCCGATCCAGGACATCCGCGCCGCGGCGCACCGCATCTCGGGCAAAGTCCACCGCACGCCGCTTCTCTCGGCGCAGCAGCTGGGCGAGAGGGCGGGAGTACGTCTGTACTTGAAGTGCGAGAGCTTCCAGAAGACCGGGTCGTTCAAGCCGCGGGGCGCCTTGAACAAGGTGCTGTCGCTTTCCGGCGAGGAGAAGGCGCGCGGCCTCGTCACGGTGTCGGCGGGCAACCACGCGCAGGCCGTGGCCTGGGCGGCGCGGATGGCCGGGGCCTCCTGCGCCGTCGTCATGCCGTCGAGCGCGCCGCGCTCGAAGATGGACGCGGTGCGGGGATACGGCGCGGAGGTCATCGAGCACGGCGACCGGGCGACCCTCTTCGACAAGTTGAACGAGGTCCGGGAAGCCCGCGGTTTGACATTCGTCCATCCGTTCGACGACCCGGTCGTTCTGGCGGGCGCGGGCACGGCGGGGCTCGAGATCCTGGAGGACCTGCCGGAGGCCGACGCCGTCGTCGTTCCGGTCGGCGGCGGCGGGCTCTTAGGCGGCGTCGCCTCGGCCGTCAAGCAGGTCCGGCCGTCGGCCCGCGTCGTGGCGGTCGAGCTGGCCGAGGGGCCGGGGCTCGCCCCCGCGCTCGCCGCCGGAAAACCCGTTCCCGCGCCGCGCCCCTCCGATACTCTCGCCGACGGGATGACCCCTCCTTTCGTCGGAGCGCTGCCGCTCGAGATCGCGCGCGAGGCCGTGGATGAGATCGTGTCGGTCACGGAGAACGAGATCATCGAAGCGATGAAACTCCTGATGACGCGCGCGAAGCTCTACGTCGAGGGCTCGGGCGCCGCCGCGACGGCGGCCCTCCTCTTCGGCAAGGCCAGTTTCTCTCCCGGCGCGCGGGTCGTCGCGATCGTTTCCGGAGGCAACGTGGATCTCGAGCGCGTCGCAGGCGCCATCCTTCCGCGACAGCCATGAGGACCCCGGATGAAACGGCCGTCGAGGCCGCAAACCTCGCCTTCTACCGCGCCCTGGAAGCGCGCGATCTCTCCGCGATGGACCTGGTGTGGCTGCACGAGGAGTCGGCCAGTTGCATCCACCCCGGCTGGCATCGGCTGGAGGGCTGGTCCGAGGTGCGCCGATCCTGGGAGAACATCTTCGCCAACGCCCGCCCGTGGTCCGTGGCGTGCGAGGAAGTGCGGATCCGGGTCCGGGGGGACGTGGCCTGGGTCACCTGCGTCGAGCTCCTCACCGCGTTCGGATCGGATCCGGAGGAAGGCGCGGCGCGGATGCAGGCGACCAACATCTTCGTCCGCTCGAACGGCCGGTGGGGCCTGGTGCATCACCATTCCTCCGCCTCTTCCACCGACTCCGGCGACGAGGAGGAGACGGTGAATTAGAAGAGTGATTTGTGATTTGTGATTGGTGAATTGGGATTGAGGAGCACGGGGGCAGTGAGGAAGTCTGTTGCGACGGTTGAGGTCCTTTGCGCATGCGTCTTCGCGGCGGCCGCCAATCCCGCGCCTCGCTCCGCGGTCCTTCAGCAGGCGGCGGACGACTACTGGAGGTTCCTGGAGCCGCGCGCAAGGCGACCAACTGAGGCCTCCGGAGCGCTGACGTGGAAGTTCGCGAGTCTCATCCGGGAGCGACTGGAAGATCGCGCAACGCCAGCCCGGCTAACTCACGGACACCCGGCCGAAACACGTGCATCTCGTTGAGAGAGAAGCGGGCGGTTGCACCGAGACCGCGCGGCGTCGAGGCATACCTTGTTCGCGCGATCTGCGGGGCGGCTGGAGTCGTCGTGCATTATGCGGGCCAGACCTTTGTCTAGCCCCCGCTCAGAGCCCCGCGTCCCACCGCAGATCGGGCCGTCCACAGGTTTCGCGGGAGGAGTCGCTTTTCTTGACACGGATGTGGCCTGAGAATATGTTGCCGCGCAAGTTCGGGAGGGCACAAATGAAAAGGCAAGCCGGCTGGATTCTCGCCGCCCTCGCCGTCTCCGTCCTGCTCATCGTTGTCTTCGTCCCTTCGAGCAGGGCGCAGGTCGTCCGGATTTCGAAAGGCGCGCTGCTCCTCCCGAGGGCGCTCTTGTCCTTGCCTCCAAGGGTCATTGGCAGCGCCATGGTGCGCTCGCCTCTCACGGCTGCCGCAAGAACCGCCAGGCAACGGCGTCATCGTCGGCGCCTCGTATCACAACGACACCTCGATTCCGTTGCGCGACATGAAGCCCGTCGCGATCAGCCCGGGCGCCGAGCACGAGGCAAACCCGAATCCGAAGACTACCGATCCATCACAAGGACGCCCCGGATGGAGTCGTCCAGAACGAGCATGCCCCCTTGGGGAACATGCCGGCTCCCATCCTGAACTTCGACGGCATTCCGTTCCCGGGCGTGGTCTGCAACTGCGCGCCGCCCGACACCGACGGCGAGGTGGGCCTGACGCAGTACGTCCAGATCGTCAACGAGGGCTACCAGGTCTTCAACAAGACCACGGGCGCCTCGGTGCTCGGGCCCGTCGCCATCTCCACGATCTGGACCGGCTTCGGCGGGCTCTGCGAGTTCACCGGCCACGGCGATCCGATCGTGCTCTACGACCAGATCGCCAACCGCTGGATCGTCAGCCAGTTCGCCGGCAACTCGCGTCCTGACGGACGAGTGCATCGCCGTCTCCACGACGACCGACGCCACCGGCTCCTACAATCGCTACGGCTTTCACCTCGGGCGCGAACTTCTTCGACTATCCCAAGATCTCCGTCTGGCCCGACGCCTATTACATGAGCATGAACGTATTCAACTCTTCGGGCACGGCCTTCCTCGGCCCGCAGCCGTTCGCCTTCGACCGGCGCAGATGCTCGTCGGCGCTCCCGGCCACGTTCGTGAGCACCGGCATCACCGGCGGGCCCCTCGAGGATCCTATCTCCCCGCCGACCTGGACGGCTCGACCCTGCCGCCGGCCGGCGCCCCGGCGACGTTCGTCGAATTTCCGGCCACCGGCACCTACAGGGTCTACCACTTCCACGCCGACTTCGCCGTCCCGGCCAACACGACGTTCACTCTCTTCGCCAGCCCGGCCGCCGCGCCCTTTACGATGCTTTGTCCCGCGACGCGATCCTGCGTGCCCCAGCTCGGCACCGCCGCCGGCCTGGACGGCATCGGCGACCGGCTGATGCACCGGCTGGCCTACCGCAACCTCGGCGACTTCGAAGCGGTCGTCGGCAACTTCACCGTCAGCTCCGGAGGCGTGGCCGGCATCCGCTGGTTCGAGCTGCGCAACGTGACCGCCGGCCCGGTGACGGTCTTCCAGGAGAGCACCTACCAGCCCGACACGGACTGGCGCTGGATGGGCAGCGTCGCGCAGGACCAGCCGGCAATCTGGCCCTCGGCTTCAGCGCCTCCAGCCCCACGATCTACCCGCAGATCCGCTACGCGGGGCGCCTCGTGAGCGATCCCGCTCGGCACGCTGGCACAGGGCGAAGCCCTTCTGTTCGCCGGCACGGGCAGCCAGACGGACACCACAACCGCTGGGGCGACTACAGCGCCATGACAATCGACCCGGTGGACGACTGCACCTTCTGGTACACGCAGGAGTACTACTCCACGACGGCGAGCTTCAACTGGCTCACGCGCATCGGGAACTTCAAGTTCGCTAACTGCACGGGCGACTCCCACGCCGGTGATCATTGGCAACGGCGCGACGGTCACGGCCGAGAGCTGCGCCCCTCCCAACAACGTAATCGATCCGGGTGAGACGGTCACGGTGAGCTTCTGCTTGCAGAACGTCGCGGAACCGGTCCGACGACGAGTCTCGTCGGCACGCTTGCAGAATACCGGCGGCGTCACGGGGGCGAGCGGGCCGCAGACCTACGGCGCGATCGCGCCGGGAGCCACCGTTTGCATGCCGTTCACCTTCACCGCGACCGGCGACCTGCGCCGGCACTCTCACCGCGACGATCCACCTCCAGGACGGCGCGACCGACCTGGGCAACGCCATCTACACGTTGACGCTCGGCCAGCTGGTCACGACCACCGCGTTCTCCGAGAACTTCGACGGCGTTATCGGGCCGGCGCTGCCAGCCGGATGGGCGACAACGGCCAGCGGCGTCGAGTCGCCGTGGGTGACGTCCACGACCACTCCCTTCAGTGCGCCCAACGACGCCTTCGCGCCGGACCCCGGCAACATTGGCCTCACGGAGCTGACCAGTCCGACCATCGCGGTGCCGCCCGGCTCGCAGCAGGTGACCTTCAAGAACAACTACAACACGAGAGCCCGTTCGACGGCATGGTGCTGGAGATCTCCATCAACGGGGGCGCGTTCCAGGACATCCTCACCGGGGGCGGAAGCTTCGTGTCCGGCGGTTACAACAGCACCATCTCCGACACTCTTTCGGGAATCCGCTCGCCGGACGAATGGCCTGGACGGGCAACTCCGGCGGTTACATCACCACGAAGGCGAACCTGCCGGCCGGCGGCCAGCGGACAGAACGTCCAGTTGAAGTGGCGCATGGGGAGCGACGAGAGCGTCGCCGCGACGGGCGTGCGGATCGACGACGTCTCGATCGGCAACTCCACTTACGTCTGTTGCGGGGGCGGCGGCGACGCCGACACCGACGAATACGCCGACGAACACGCCGACCAACACGCCGACCCGGACGCCGACGAACACTCCGACGAACACGCCGACGAACACGCCGACCAGTACGCCGACCAGCACGCCGACGAACACGCCGACGAACACCCCGACCAACACCCCGACGAGCACGCCGACCAACACGCCGACCAACACGCCGACGAATACGCCGACCAACACGCCGACGAACACGCCGACCAACACGCCGACGAACACGCCGACGCAGACGCCGACCAACACGCCGACGCAACACGCCGACGAACACGCCGACGAACACGCCGACGCAACACGCCGACGAACACGCCGACGAACACGCCGACTCGACGCCGACGAACACGCCGACCAACACGCCGACGAACACGCCGACGAACACGCCGACGAACACGCCGACGAACACGCCGACCAACACTCCGACGAACACGCCGACGAACACGCCGACGAACACGCCGACTCAGACGCCGACGAACACCCCGACACGCCGACGAACACGCCGACGAACACGCCGACCAACACGCCGACGAACACGCCGACCGACGACGCCGACGAACACGCCGACCAACACCCCGACGAATACGCCGACGAACACGCCGACCGACGCACACCGACGAACACGCCGACCAACACGCCGACGAACACGCCGACGAACACGCCGACGAACACGCCGACGAACACGCCGACCACGACGCCGACCAACACGCCGACCAACACGCCGACGAACACGCCGACCAACACCCCGACGAACACGCCGACGAACACGCCGACGAACACGCCGACCAACACGCCGACGCAGCACGCCGACGAACACGCCGACGAACACGCCGACGAACACGCCGACGAACACGCCGACCAACACGCCGACGAGCACTCCGACGCAACACGCCGACGAACACGCCGACGACTACGCCGACGCAACACTCCGACGAACACGCCGACGAGCACGCCGACGAGCACGCCGACGAACACGCCGACCGACACGCCGACCGACACACGCCGACGAATACGCCGACGAACACGCCGACCAACACGCCGACGAATACGCCGACGAACACCCCGACCAACACGCCGACGAGCACGCCGACGAACACGCCGACGACGTACGCCGACTCAGACGCCGACCAACACGCCGACGGTGACGAACACGCCGACCAATACCCCGACGAACACCCCGACTGACACGCCGACGAACACGCCGACCGGCGCCCCGACGAACACCCCGACCAACACGCCGACGAACACACCGACCAGCACGCCGACCGTGACTCACGACGCCGACGAATACGCCGACGAACACCCCGACGATCACGCCGACCAACACGCCGGTGGTGGTGGCGCAGGGTTGCACCCCTATCTTCTGGAAGCAGTCGAACCACCTCAGTTGCTGGCCCGCCCCGTACACCCGGGATACAGTGGCCTCGACGGTCTTCGGGATTCCGGGCTGCCTGACCGGTTGCACATACGGCGGCGGGAAGAATGCGGTGAACATAATGGATCTGACGTTCATCCAGGCGCTCGGTCTGAAGAGCGCGAACGGGGCCAAGGCCGATCTCTGCGCCACGGCGGGCTACCTGCTGAAGGAGGGGGTGGCGGCGCTGCTCAATGCGCAGAGTCCGTCAGTCGCCTTCCCGCGGACCGCCTCTCAGATCATCGCCGACGTCAATGCGGCGCTGGCGACCTGCGATCCGCAGGCGATCCGCACTCTGGCGGACCAGCTCGACGCCTTCAACAGCACCCAGTGCCCGTTGAGCCCCCGAGGCTGCACATTGACGGTTCCCTTCGTGAGCAACTGACCGCGGTCCTTACAACGCCCGCGCGGCGCGGGCGACAGATCAGGCCCCGCGCTTTTCCTGACCATCAAATCGGGATACCGGGTTCGAGTCACTGTACTTGCGGTTTGGCCGGCCCTCGATCGCTCCAGAGAAGTGCTGTGGGCTCTTCTGCTCCAGCTCCGCGCGCGGCGCCAGCGCGGCTTCTCGCCGCCTCAACAACGAGGCCACGCGGCTGAAAGGCTTTAACGCCGGTCCCGGGGGGTGCCCGCTGCACTGACGATCGCGAATCGCTCCAGGACCTTCGGCAGGGCGGATCTTCCGCCCTGCCTTTTCTATATGCCGAGCATTCTCGACTGTTGCAGGGAGGCGTGAGAGTCCCCTTCGCAGGACGGTAGCGATACATACGATCTGTCCGAGCGAGGCGGCGCGCAACTCGGTCAACGCCACGCGGCCGGCGGCGCCGCGGACAATCGTGGTGGGCAAGCCGAGCCGCGGCAGGCGAGCATTCTCGAGGTCCGGTTGGAGCAGTGGTCAGTCGGCCAGCCTGGCGGCAGCCCCGGCCTTCTCGAGGAACTGCCTCAACTTTTCCACGTACTCCTTCCCGCCGGCGAGGTACGTATCGTTGTGCGTGGCGCCGGGGATCACGTAGAAGTCCTTGGGGGGCGCCGCGAGCTCGAAGAGCCGGCGGGCATGGCCGGGCGGGATGACGTCGTCTCTCTCGGCGGCAACGATCAGTTTCGGGACGGTGATCCGCGCGATCTTCGCCTCGTTGTCGAAGCGTGTGCGGATCAGAAACGCCGGCAGGAACGGATAGATCGCCCGGGCCACGGCCGCGATCGAGCGAAACGGGGTCTCCAGGATCAGCGCGAGGCAGGGATGCCGCAGCGCCGTCTCGATCGCGACCGCGCAGCCGAGGGACTCTCCGAAGAGCACGATCCGGTCGGGCGGGAATCCTCGCTCGGCCGCGGCCCGGATGATCGCCTCGCCGTCCGCGTAGAGGCCCTCTTCATCAGGCTTTCCGCTGCTCGCTCCGTAGCCGCGGTAGTCCACGAGAAAGACGTCGAGGCCGAGCGATTCGACGAGAAGCTTCGCTCGCTCCAACCGATGGCTGATGTTCCCGGCGTTGCCGTGGAAGAAGAGGAGGGCCGTCCTCCCGCCGCCCCGGATCCACCACCCCTCGAGCTTCACGCCTCCGGCCGACTCGAGCGAGAGCGTTTCCGCCGCCAGGCCGAAGTCCTCGGGTCTCGCGTCGTACGCCCTCTGCGGGAAGTAGATGAAGCCCGCCTCGAGACCGCGGAGCATCAGGATGAGCGCCCCCGCTCCCAGCAGGAGCCCAAGCAAGAGGCGGCCCGGCAGAGAACCGGGCAATGGCCGACTGGACATTGTTGGACGAAGATCTCATGTGGAGCCGAGATGAAGGCCCCGGTTTTGAACTCTCTCGACCGCCGTTCGCGCAGCGAACGCCGCGGTCGAAAGCCCGTGCGCAGCCAAGGGGTCTGATGATAGAAAAGCAATTCTGAACCCGAGGAGGAGAATATGACGGCTCAGAACGTCCCGACCTACGAAGATGCCCATCTCGTCCTGAAGCTCTACGAGCTGCGCCGCGAGGAGAAGCTGCGCGCGGCGCGCGAGTGGTTCATCGGCAAGTTCTTTCCGCGCTCGGCCGCGGATCTGGAGACCCTCTACGCCCTGCCCGGGATCGAGAACACGTATTTCCGCATGGTCACGTCGTACTGGGACATGGTCGCTTCCTTCGTCGCGCGCGGGGTCCTGAACGTGGACCTCCTGATCGATTCGGCCGGGGAGATGCTCCTCGTCTGGGCGAAGCTCGAGAGCCATCTGCCGGAGATCAGGGGAAAGGTCGTTTCCCCGACCTTCCTCTCGAACCTCGAGAAGCTCGTCGAGTCCTCCGCTTACGCGCAGGAGCGCCTCGTGGCCGCGCGCCAGACCGTCGCGCGCCTCTTCCAGCGCGCGCAGGCGGCGGCGAAAGCATGAGCCTGACGGGCCTCTACCACGTCGACCCCGCCGACCTCGGCATCTCCGCCGGGGAGCTGCAGGCGCGCTTCGACAGGCTCCAGGGCAAGCTCGTCCCTCTCTGGAAGTCCATCCAGGCGATGAGCCAGGACCCGCAGACGATCGTCGTCGTGCCCTCGATGTCGCTCGACGCGGCGGCGCTCTCGGGCGCGGAGATGCTGGCCTACGAGGAGCGCTTCCTTTTCCTGCTGCTCCTCCTGCGGCAGCCGCGCGCGGAGCTCATCTACGTGACGTCGCAGCCCATCCACCCGAGCGTCATCGACTATTACCTCGACCTGCTGCCGGGAGTCATCTCGTCTCACGCGAGGCGGCGGCTCTTTCTCGTGTCCCCGGAGGACTCCTCGCCGCGCCCTCTCTCGGTCAAGCTGCTCGAACGGCCGCGCCTCCTGGAACAGATCGGCTCGCTGATCAAGGACCGGGACCGCGCGCACCTGGTGCCCTACAACACGACCTCCCTGGAGCTGCATCTCGCGCTGCGGCTCGGCATCCCGATGTACGGCGCCGACCCGAAGTTCTTTCCGCTCGGCAGCAAGAGCGGCTGCCGCAGGCTCTTCGCGGAGGAGGACGTGCCCCATCCCGCCGGGATCGAGGGCCTTTCCGGGTTCGAGGAGGTCGCCGGAGCGATCGCGCTGCTGCGCTCGCGCAAGCCCTCGATGCGGGCCGTCATCGTCAAGCAGAACGAAGGGGTCTCCGGCGAGGGGAACGCCCAGGTGGACCTGCGGGGGCTCCCGGCGCCCGGCCAGGCGGGGGAGCGGGAGGGGATCCGCGAGCGCCTGCGCGCGATGAGGTTCGAGCTTCCGAGCTTGAACTACGAGACGTACGTCGCGCGGTTTCGCGAGCGGGGCGGCATCGTCGAGGAGCTGATCGCCGGGCGGGACCTGCGCAGCCCGAGCGTCCAGCTGCGCGTCACGCCCCTGAGAGACGTGGAGCTCCTCTCGACGCACGACCAGGTCCTGGGAGGGCCCTCCGGGCAGAGCTTCCTCGGCTGCCGTTTTCCCGCGGACACGGAGTACGCGCCCGCGATCACGCGCGAGGCCGCGAAGATCGGCCGCCGGCTCGCGAAGGAGGGAGTCCTCGGCCGCTTCGCGCTGGATTTCGTCGTCGCGCGGGCGGAGCAAGGCGGGGGATGGGACGTCAACGCGATCGAGCTGAACCTGCGCAAGGGAGGCACGACGCACCCGTTCCTGACGCTCCAGTTCCTGACCGACGGGCGCTACGACCCCGAGACCGCGACGTTCACGGCGCCCTCCGGCCGGCGGAAGTTCTTCGTCGCGAGCGACCACCTCAGGTCGCCGCTCTACCGCGCCTTCGCGACCGACGATCTCTTCGACCTGGTCGTCCGCCGCGGCCTCCACTTCGACCAGACGCGCCAGACCGGCGTCATCTTCCACATGATGAGCGCGCTCGCCGAATGCGGCAGCGTCGGCTTGACGGCCGTCGGCGACTCCCACGCCGAAGCCGACGCCTTCTACCGGAAGACCGTCGCCGCCCTGGACGAGGAAGCCGCCGCCGCCCTCGCGCCGCGCCCCCTGCCGTAGCCTCCGGGCTTGGTGCCGTAGGGGCGGGCCTTGCGCCCGCCCGACTCCGGTGGCTTTGGTACTGTCCTGCAGCGATTGAGAACGGTCGTGCTAGAGCGCGTCTTGACAAGATTGGTTGGCCTTCTCGACGACAGGGCGTAGTCAGCGGAGGCGGGCGGCCGCAAGGGCCGCCCCTACGGCGCGGGGAGGCCGTTCGTTTTCCGCCGCCTCTGGTAGTCTGGCTTCATAGGAGGACCGCTCCATGACAAGGCGAACCGCTCTCCTCGCCACTCTCGCCGCTCTCACCCTCGCCGCGTCTCTTCCGTCCACCGCCGCCGCGTCGCCGGAGAAATCCGCCTCCGCCGCCCGGCTCGACGTGACCTACTACTACCTCCCCGGTTGACCCATCTGCGCCAGAGTCAAGCCCGCCGTGAGCGGGTTGGAGCAGGACTTCCCCGGCAAGGTCAAGGCGCAGAATCTCGACGCGACGACCCCCGAGAACAAGACCATCGTCAAGGAGCTGGGCTTCAAGTCCCACGGCCTCGTCATCCGCTCGTCCGACGGCAAGACCCTCTGGAAACAGCCCGACCACGACGTCAACATGGAGGACGCCCGCAAGGCGATCAGGGACCTGCTGAACAAGTAGGGACCGAACAGGAGCAGATCCTTCGCTTCGCTCAGGATGACAGGCTGCCAACTGATGGAGGCTCAGGCAGCTGTCTGAGGAGCGCAGCGACGAAGAATCTGCTCCTGGCGCGCTCCTCTACCCCAGGGCGGCGAGGCGGTCGATCAGGTCCACGACGCGGTTCGAGTAGCCCCACTCGTTGTCGTACCAGGCGACGACTTTCAGGTAGCCGTCGTTGGACGCCCGCGTCGAGAGCGCGTCGAAGATGGACGAGTGCGGGTTCCCGATGATGTCCGACGACACCAGCGGCACCTCGCTGTACTCGACGATCCTCTTCATCGGCCCGTCCGCCGCCTTGCTGACCGCGCCGTTGACTTCCTCCGCCGTGACCGGCCTCTTCATCCGGCACGTCAGGTCCACGATCGAGCCGTCGGGCACCGGCACCCGGATCGCCATTCCGTCGAGCTTCCCCTTGAGCTGCGGCAGCACTTTCCCGACAGCGCGCGCCGCTCCGGTGGTCGTCGGGATGATGTTCTCCGCCGCGGCGCGGCTCCTCCGCAGGTCCTTGTGCGGGACATCCGCCAGGCGCTGGTCGTTCGTGTAGGCGTGCACGGTGGTCATCACGCCCTCCTCGATTCCGAAGCCGTCGTCGAGGATCTTGGCGATCGGCGCCAGGCAATTCGTCGTGCACGACGCGTTCGAGACGATCCTGTGTTCGGGCTTGAGGGCCCCGTCGTTGACGCCCATCACGACCATCGCGTCGATCTCGTCCTTCGGCGGGACGGTCAGGATGACCTTCTTCGCCCCGGCGGTGATGTGGCCCTGGAGTTTCTCGCGCGTCAGGAGAACCCCGGTGGCCTCGACGACGACGTCCACGCCGAGCCGGCCCCACGGGATCTTCGCCGGGTCCCTCTCCTCCGTCATGAGGACCTTCCTGCCGTCCACCGTCATGGTGTCCCGGTCCGTCGAGACCTCCTTTCGGAAAACGCGCATGACCGTGTCGTACTTCAAGAGATACGCCAGGTGCGCGTTGTCGTAGAGGTCGTTGATCGCGGCGATCTCGACGTCGCCGCGATCGGACAGGATGCGGAACACCGTCCGCCCGATCCGCCCGAAGCCATTGATGCCGACGCGGATCGTCATGCGACCGCCTTTGCCGTTCGATCGAGCTCCGCGAACCGCGAGATCAACTCCACCGCGCGGTGCGCGTACCCGTAACCGGCGTCGTACCAGGAGAGGGTCTTCGAGACCCGGTCGCCCTGGACCATCGTCGCGAGCGAATCGAACGCGCTCGAATACGTGCTGCAGCTCACGTCGCTCGAGACGATCGGCTGGTCTTCGTACTTCACGACGTTGCGCCAGCGGTCCGTCGCGGCCGCCGTGCGGACGACCTCGTTGATCGCGACCTGAGTGACCTTCTTCTCGTACCAGCAGACGAGGTCCACGACCGACCCGTTGCGCACCGGCACGTTCATCGCGTAGCCCGTGACCCTGCCCGCGAGCTCCGGCAGCAGCTCCGTCACCATCCACGGCGAGCGGGACTCCTGCGGGATGATGTTCTCCGCCGCCGCCCGGCCCCTCCGCATGTCTTCCGCCGGCACGTCCGCCAGCCTGTGCTGGCTCGTGTAGGAGTGGATCGTCGTGAAGATCGCCCGCCGGATGCCGAACGCGTCGTTCAGGATCTTGACCACCGGCGTCACGGCGTGGACGGTCGAGGAAGCGTTCGACACGATCCGATGCCGGCTCTCGAGCTTCTCGTCGTTGACGCCCATGACGGCCATGATGTCGAACGCGTCGAGCGGGGGAGCGAGCGAGATCACCCGCTTCGCTCCCGCGGCGAGGTGCTTCTCCAGGTCCGCCCGGGCGCGGCTCTTCGATGTCGCCTCGATGACCGTATCGACGCCGAGGTCTCCCCAGGGCGGCTGCTGCACGTCCTTCTCCGAGATCATCGGGACCTGTCTGCCGACCACGTAGAGATTCCCTTCCTTGATCGACACCTCGTCGGGGAACCTCCCGAGCACCGTGTCGAACTTGAGCAGGTACTCCAGTCCCTTGTGGTCCGAGATCTCCGAGATCGCCGCGACCTGGATGTCCTCTCTCTTGTAGAGAATCCGGAAGATGTTCTTCCCGATTCTCCCCAGCCCCACCAGCCCCACTCGTGTGACCACCCGGACCTCCTTCTCGCGACCCAGTTCTATACCAAACAGATCGAACCGACCAATTATCTCGCGATGCATTTTCTCGACCAGATGCAAGTGTGCTGATCGAGGATTTTTCGCTTCCCTGGATGTAGGATCCCAGCACTGTCGGAGTGCGCCGGGTGTTCGGGGTGCGGGCGGGTGGAGGTCAGGAAATGAGCAACCAGTCTGCGGAGAAACCGATGCCGGCTGAGGCTTCGCGCGCGGGAGCGCCGGCGGGACAGACTGACCGGCGCCGGTTCCTGCGCGGTGTCGCGGCGGGCACTTCCGGCGCCGTGGCGTTGGGCCTCGGATGGCCCGCGGCGGCCCGCGGCGGCGAGCCGGCGCTGCCGAATGGCAACCCGTCGTCGTCGGACAATCAGCGCAGCAAGGAGGCCGAGAAGATCCGGGTGGATGCCGCCAGGCTCGCTTCGAAGAGGCCGCAGCAGGACCACCCGAACAACGGAGAGGAGAATCTCTACCCGAACCGGATCGCCTCCTATTCGAAGGCGCTTCCGCACGACCGGTTGGGGGAAGTTGACCCTAACGCCTACAACGCGCTTCTGGCGGCGATGGAGTCGGAGAAGGAATCCGACTTCGAGAGCATTCCGCTCGGCCTCGGCCGGCGCCTGACGAATCCTCAGGCCGCGCTGGCCTTCGACCTCGAGGGGGCCGATTCGCACCACATGGCGATCGCTCCGGCGCCGACGATCGCCGGCCCGCGCGCGGCGGGCGAGCTGGCGGAGCTGTACTGGATGGCCCTGGCGCGCGACGTCCATTTCTCCGACTACGCGTCGGACGCGACGACCCTGGCTGCCGCGGCGGAGCTTTCGCGGTTCTCGGATTTCCGGGGACCCAAGTCCGGCGGAGCCGTCACTCCCGGCACTCTCTTTCGGGGAGACACGCCGGGAGACCTGGCCGGCCCCTGGCTGTCGCAGTTTCTCTGGATGGATATCCCGATGGGGGCGCTGCTCGTCCCGCAGAAGATGCAGACCACGGTCTTCGGCGACGATTACATGACCGGATACGAGGACTGGCTCGCCGTCCAGAACGGCTTCCTGCCCGGGCCGAACCGCTTCGACGCGACTCCTCGCTACATCCGCAACCTGCGGGACCTCGCCCAGTGGGTTCACGTGGACGCGCTCTACCAGGCGTACCACCAGGCCTGCCTGATCCTGCTCGCCGTCGCTCCGTTCGACCGCGGGAATCCCTACATGAGGTCCGTCTGCCAGGACGGCTTCGGCACGTTCGGGGGCCCTCACATCCTGAGTCTCGTGACCGAAGTGGCCACGCGCGCTCTGAAAGCCGTGTGGTACCAGAAATGGTCCGTTCACCGGCGGCTCCGGCCCGAGGCGATGGCCGGCCTCGTCCATCTCACCCGAAGCGGGCTCGCCAGTTATCCGCTCAACCGGGAGATCCTGAATGCGCAGGTCCTCGACCGGATCCATTCCGCCCACGGGACGTATCTGCTGCCGATGGCGTTCTCGGAAGGATGCCCGACACACCCGTCCTACGGCGCGGGCCACGCCACGGTCGCGGGCGCCTGCGTCACGATCCTGAAGGCCTGGTTCGACGAGTCGTTCGTTCTTCCGAGACCCGTCGTTGCGGACGGACTCGGCCTCTCGCTCGTCCCGTATTCCGGCCCGAGCCTGACGGTCGGCAACGAGCTCAACAAGCTCGCCGCCAACGTCGCGATCGGCCGCAACGGCGCCGGCGTCCACTACCGCTCCGACTACAGCGAATCGGTCCGTCTCGGCGAAGAGCTCGCGCTCGACATTCTCGAAGAGCAGAAGAGCACCTACAACGAGACCTTCTCCTTCACGCTGACCCGGTTCGACGGCACGACAGTGACGATCTAACGTCGCTCCGCGCGGAGCGTGCGACCTGCGCCTTCGCGCACCGGCGGGCGGCTCGGCCGGATGCGGCCTCGACCGCTCGCCTGGTCGCCCGCTCCGCGCTGCGCTCCCGCGGCGCGAGGCTCCTCCCTTCGGTTACTTTGGGAGACTCCTCGCGCCGCGACCAGGGCAGGGCACCTGTCATTCTGAGGAGCGAAGCGACGAAGAATCTGCTCCGTCGACGAGCCGAGGACCTTCGTCCTCTAGCCGTGGCTAGCCGGCCGCCTTGCGCGCAACTCGCGCCGCCCGCAGGTGATCAGTCTCTGGTGGTAGTAGGCGCGGCTGCCGCGAGGGATTCCCAGAAGCCGCGAGGCCTCCGCGAGACTGTACCCCCTCCGGATCAACGCCAGGAGCCTGCGCTCGATCTCCGGGACGGCGGCGGCGACATGGTCCAGCAGCTCGCTCGCCTCGAGATCCGGCAGCGTCTCCGATGTTCGAGGCTCGGGCGCCGCGTCGAGCCGGCGCCCTTCCCGAGTCTTCTGGCGAAAGCTCCTTCGCCGGTACCGAAGGATGAAATTCCGGGCGACCGCGGAGAGCCACGGCATGGAGACGATCAGAGCCGGCGTCCCTTGTCTCAGGAGCCACAGCCAGATGTCCTGCGCGACGTCGTCCGCTTCGGACGCTGGCAGCCCCGCGTAGATGCAACACGTCAGGATCCGCGTATACGACTCGGAGATCCGAGTCTCCGGCTCGCACCCGGCGCGGCCACTGCCTTGACGACGAGGATCGCCCACCGACGTCCTCCTCACCACTGCCTGAACCAGGAAGGTGCTGGGCCGATTCTTCCTCAGTCCCCCGGCACGGTCAATACCAAAGTCGAGGGTGCCGGGGCTTGAGTCAGCCCGTCGGTGGAAACGCAGGAACGCCGCGGCACCGGATCGCCAAGGCCCCTGGAATCAGCGTGTTAGGGGGCTACCGCTCGGTGCAGCTCGGTAAACAGCTTGCGGTTGTGCCAGTACTCGATATGGGCGGCCAGCGGAATCCGAGCGTCGGGGTCCTCCACGTTCGTCACGATATTCGCATCCGCCGGCGGGCACCTCAGGTCATACAGGAACAGGCTTCCTGAAATGATGTCGCGAATCGAGTGGATATTGACCCAGGGGAAAGTCCGATAGCCATAGCTGTCTATCAGAGGCTGAACCCTGGCGGCCAGGATCTCTCGAATCGTACCCGTCTGGGTGCCGTGCATTCCGAAGATGAATGCGGTCTTGTCGAGCGGCGATCCGAACGTCAGGAGGATTCTCGTTCGCGCAAGCACTTTGCGGGGCGTTCGGCTCCATGGGCGGCAAGGGCAATGCGCCGACCGTGTCCTCCACGATGAGGCGGTTCAAGAGGTCGTAGGCGATGACGCTCCCGAGCGAGTGGCCGACGATCGCGACGGCGTCGTAAAGGTGCTCGCCTTCGGTGCCTGGTTGCTCGTAGATCGCCTTTCCGATATCGCAGACGAAGTCCTTGATCTTCTTGCGCAGCTCCGCGAAGCGATCCAGAACGTGTGGTGAAACGTACGCCGCCACGTCCCCCACGTACTGCACGAAGACGCGGCGAGCGGCGAGGCTCGCCAGAACGAGCAAGGCCCAGACGGCGAGCGTCTCCCTCGTCTGGAGCCCGAGGAACTCCGGCAGGAGCGGCGAGGCGCCAAGACTGTCTCGCACGACGACGTAGGCGAGAAAGAGAGCGAACGGGGTCGCAAGGATGGCCGTCAAGGCGACGAGGACCGCGAGAAGACCATGGATGACCGGACGAACCAGACGCGCGGCGCCGGAAGCCGAGTGCCTCTTCAGCCAGAGGGCCGCGATGATAAGAAGCCCGATGGCCAGGAGCACCGAGGCGAACGTCCCGGTCAAAAGTGTCAGATCGGAAAGGAGCGCGTCGGAGGGCCATCCCTTTCGCTCCGCAAAGGTCAGCCGCGCGGCGGCGACGGCCGGGATCAGGACGTTCAGCAGAGTCAACACCGCCAGGAGCGAAGCGGCCGAAAGGAGGCCCAGGGTCGCCTGGATCCGAGGGAAGGAATTTCTCACGGCGTATCGAACATCCACCTGATAGAAAGCGGATGAAGGAATTGACGATGCCATGGAAGGCGCCCCGCCACAGGAAGCCACTGACGTCGCGCAAATTGACCTCTCCCTCCGTAAAGGGCGCCCAGTAGGCTTCGTAGAGGTGGACGTCCACGGGGCCCTTCTCACCCATCAACTCGAGTTCCACGCGCTGGAGAAGCTGTTTCCCCAGCATCACATTTCGCGCGGTTGCCCGAGGCTCGGTGGCCGGAGGCGCGGTTGCCGGAGGCGCGGCTGCCGAGCGCAGAGAGCCCGCCGGATCTTGTCCTCATTGTTCAGTCCCTCGGCGATGGCATCGAGCGTTTGGAAAGCGACCTGTTGGCCCATTCCGTGAACCGTGAGGATTGCGACTCTTCGGCCTCGACGGAAGACGCTCTGCCACCAGTTTGCGTTCCTCGGGCGCTGGCGGCGGAGATGTGCGGGTGAAAAGGATCGAGGGGGATTCGACGTCTTTCTTTCGAATCACGGGTCCTCCCTTCGGCAGGCTCCGGCGAGCCTCGCACGGGAACGGAAAACCGGAACCTGGGCAAGAATTGACGTGATTCTCGCCTAATCAATTCTCGTGGTCAATCCGCTGCGGCCGATGAGCCGAGCGCTACAAGGAGGGAATGCCACTCGGGGGCGGCTACTTGAGGAGGTCGCCGATCTGGTCGATCGTCTTCGACGGCAGGAAGCCGGTGTCGAGGTAGAGCTTCGCCAGTTCCTTCTCATCCACGGGGCCGAGGTCGGCGTCGGAGATCTTCGTCTTGCCGTGCCCCTGTTTCCAGGCGCTCTCCCAGAGCATCGCGAGGGTCAGCGCGCCCCGAGCCATCAGGTCCACCGTCTTGTCGCCGAACTGCGTCCAGAGGTCGGTCTCGTCGTTGAAGGCCTTGATGATCGCGGGCGGGTCCAGGTCCCGGAAGGTCCGGTCCATGAGATCCACGACGGCCACGGCCGCGGTGTGTCCGCTCGCGACCGCCTTCGGCTTCTTGAGCGCGGCCGATTCGAGCCTCTTGTTGAGCTTCTCGATCAGCTCGACGACGTGACTGTTGAGCATCTTCGTCTCGTAGGCCGTGTGGACTCCCCTGGCGCGGGGGACCTGTCTCTCCCTCCCGTTCTTGTCCGTGACGGTGACGGTGTCGGCGGGATCTCCGTCGAACATGTAGGAGATGTGCAGCGGCTGGCAGGCGTCGCCGACGTAGTGCGCGAGGAGGCCGGCGGCGCAGACGAATCTCACGACGTCGCCGGCCTCGAGCGCGTCGACCATGGCGCCGTAGATCTGCCAGACCCGAAAGGGGAGACAACCGCGGCTGTCGTCCTTGACGTCGTCGTAGTACTTTCGCCAGACGTCCACCTTGACCTTGGCCGGGTCTATCTTTCCGGCGGCGGCGCCGCCGCCGCCGCAGATCTGAAGGAGCGTCTTCCCTTTAGAGTCCTTCTTGTCCATGTCGGCGAAGTGGTTGGGGTGCTCGGGAGCGCCCCTCCTCCCGTCGCCGAACATCTTCCAGACCTTGTCGGGGACATCCGCGAGCGGAACGAAAGGCTGCTTGCTCAAGCCCTTGAAGTTCGCGGGGCGAATGTTCGCTTCTTCGTAGGAGACCCGGTCGAGATTGTTCGTCATGAGCGTCCTGACGCCCGGCGCGGCCACGTGGAGGCACGCGAGAGCCGCGATGGTGTAGTGCCCGACGTCTCCCCAGTACTCCGGAAGCCCGGAGTTCCAGTCCCGGACGAGGTCCACGTCCAGCTCCCGGCAGACGGTGGAGAGGCACGTGGCGAGCGCGTAGCTGTGAGCGGTCGTCTTGCGCGTCCCCTCCTCGACGACGACGTGCCCGCCCCACTGCAGGGCGATCGGCCTCAGCGTCGGTTTCCGGGGCTTCTGTCGCCGGCTCGCGCCGGGCGGCGTCTCTTCGGCCGCGGGCTGCTCGAGGCACCACAGGGTGCCCGAGTCTCCCGGCAGCGTGCCGGGGCTCCCCCCGCCCGGAAAGACCGGCGCCGTTCTCTCGTTCGCCTGTTCGGAGCGCTTCGCGTGGGGGCATTCGAGTCTGGGTCCGATCAGGAGATCGGCCACGTAATCCATGCCGCCGACCGACTTGTACCGATAGAAGAGACCGTCGATCTGGCCCAGAAGCGGACCGGAGGCCCCGCCGAAGGCGCACACGTGACACCCGATGAGATCCAGCGTGATCGTGTCGGTCGTCAGGTCCGCGGGCCGGTCCACGCTCCCCAGGCCCACGATCTGCGTGGTCCATTGCGAGAGGTCGTCCACGCGAACGAGCCCGGCGTCGAGGTTCGAGAGGACATGGGTCCCGGGCCAGCCGTCGTACGCCTGCGAGAACGGTTTCTTGGCGATCTGCTTCTTGTCGCTGACGCCGACCCGGACCTTCGTCTCGCCGAATACGGAGTAGATCTCTCGTCCCTCTTCCCCCGTCACGTGGCGATTGGTCAGGGCGTAGATCTGGTTTCCGTCGGAAACGAGAGCGCCGACCGAGCCCAGGTGCTCGCGCCCCTGGACGTCGCTCGCCAGGAGGTTTCCGCCCCCGATGAAGCTGCTGGGAAACGACAGCTTCTGCGCGCTGGAGAGGGGCGCGTCCTGCTGGGTCACCTGGATGACGCAGGTTGGAATGACCCGGCCGTCGGACAGGTAGAGCGCCCGGGGCACCATCTGGTCGGGCTCGAGGAAGTGGGACTTCCCGCCGGTCTTCTGGTGCTTTTTCGAGCCAAACCGCTCGCGGCCGACCCAGTCGTTCACGAAGACGAGCACGCAGGGCCAGGACCAGGGAAGGACCCTGGAGTTTTCCAGCGTGCGCGCGAAGGCCGGCGGCTTGTAGCCCTCGGGCGCCCTGACGTTGGGAGGATGTTCCTCGGACCAGTCCCCGCACCGAATCCGGTACCGCCCGATCGCCGTGGCCGTCACGTTAGCCAGGTGAGCCAGATGGACGTGGTAAGCGTCCCGAGCC
Source organism: uncultured Acidobacteriota bacterium (assembly GCA_963741435.1). Lineage (GTDB taxonomy): Bacteria > Acidobacteriota > Thermoanaerobaculia > UBA5066 > Gp7-AA6 > JAWOLE01. The sequence continues at coordinate 117,149 of CAVUIX010000035.1, forward strand.
TCGAGCAAATCCTGAACGGAAAGCGAGCTGAAATCCCGCTTAGGCGGAAACGGCTTCAAAGTCTCCACGCACTCTCCCTGGTCGCCCAGCTAGCGCCAAAGCCTACAGGATTCCTCGAACCACCAATCACTCTGGTGCTCCCGTGTCCCCGCGCCCTCGTGCCCCCCGTGCCGTAGGGAGGGGGTTTGCGGCGACGACCCACCGCATGTCGCGCCCCTCGGTCGCTTCGCGGCCGACGACGCTCGGTAGTCCCCTCCCGCCTCCTCCGATCCCGCCGACACGTCGAGACACGACACTCGCCATCCCACGCGCCACAACGTCCCTCCGACCGCGCCCCGCGCCTTTTCCCGCGCAACAACCCGACCTCTACCTCAGGTAGGATTCGAACCAAACGCTCTCCAGGAGGCGAAGCATGTTCGGCTCCAGCATTCTCGATACCGCGATCGGCCTCGTCTTCGTCTACCTGGTCCTGAGCCTGACCTGCACAGCGCTCAACGAATGGTTCGCGGGAATGCTCAGCCGCCGCTCGAAGACGCTCTACGAAGGCCTCCAGACGCTCCTGTGGGACCCAAAAGAGCCCAACCTGCTGGCCAGCTTCTACGCGCACCCCCTCGTTCAGGACCTGCACGTTGCCGACAAGAAACCCTCCTACATCGAGCCTCGCACTTTCAGCCTCGTCATTCTCGATCTGCTGGTTCCTTCCGATCCGGGCGCCCCGAGGACGATGGCTTCCGTCCGCGAGGCCGTCGCCAAACTCCCCGCTGATTCATCGAGCCGAAAGACCATGTCGATCCTTCTCGACGATGCCGGCGACAGCCTGACCACACTCGAGCGGAGCATGGACGCGTGGTTCAACGGCGCGATGGACCGGGTCGCCGGCTGGTACAAGAAGCGGACGCAGTCGATCGTGCTGATCATCGCGGCCCTCATCTGCATCCTCGCCAACGCCGACACGATCACGATCGCCACTGCTCTCGCCAACAATACCGCCGTGCGCGAATCCATCGTCGCCCAGGCCAAGGTTTTCGCCGAGAACAACAAGGCGCAAACGGCCATGAAGCCGGAGGACATCGAAGCCCAGGTAAAGAACCTTCAGAAGGTCGGAGTTCCCCTGGGCTGGACATCGCCTCCCTGGAAATCGCTCGACTTTCCCCTGGGATGGTTGAACAAGCTCGCCGGCCTGGCGCTCACGACCTTCGCCGTCTCCCTCGGCGCCCCCTTCTGGTTCGACCTCCTGAACAAATTCATGAACATCCGATCCGCCGGCAAGGCCCCCGGACATCCACGGGGCCGAGTCGGCGTCGGAGATTTCGTCTTGCCGTGCCCTGTTTCCAGGCGCTCTCCCAGAGCATCGCGAGGGTCAGCGCGCCCCGAGCATCAGGTCCACGTCTTGTCGCCGAACTGCGTCCAGAGGTCGGTCTCGTCGTTGAAGGCCTTGATGATCGCGGGCGGGTCCAGGTCGCGGAAGGTCCGGTCCATGAGATCCACGACGGCCACGGCCGCGGTGTGTCCGCTCGCGACCGCCTTGGGCTTCTTGAGCGCGGCCGATTCGAGCCTCTTGTTGAGCTTCTCGATCAGCTCGACGACGTGACTGTTGAGCATCTTCGTCTCGTATGCCGTGTGGACTCCCTTGGCGCGGGGGACCTGTCTCTCCTTCCCGTTCTTGTCCGTGACGGTGACGGTGTCGGCGGGATCTCCGTCGAACATGTAGGAGATGTGCAGCGGCTGGCAGGCGTCGGCGACGTAGTGCGCGAGGAGGCCGGCGGCGCAGACGAATCTCACGACGTCGCCGGCCTCGAGCGCGTCGACCATGGCGCCATAGATCTGCCAGACGCGAAAGGGGAGACACCCGCGGCTGTCGTCCTTGACGTCGTCGTAGTACTTTCGCCAGACGTCCACCTTGACCTTGGCCGGGTCTATCTTTCCGGCGGCGGCGCCGCCACCGCCGCAGATCTGAAGGAGCGTCTTCCCTTTCGAGTCCTTCTTGTCCATGTCGGCGAAGTGGTTGGGGTGCTCGGGAGCGCCCCTCCTCCCGTCGCCGAACATCTTCCAGACCTTGTCGGGGACATCCGCGAGCGGAACGAAAGGCTGCTTGCTCAAGCCCTTGAAGTTCGCGGGGCGAATGTTCGCTTCTTCGTAGGAGACCCGGTCGAGATTGTTCGTCATGAGGGTCCTGACGCCCGGCGCGGCCACGTGGAGGCACGCGAGAGCCGCGATGGTGTAGTGCCCGACGTCTCCCCAGTACTCCGGAAGCCCGGAGTTCCAGTCCCGGACGAGGTCCACGTCCAGCTCCCGGCAGACGGTGGAGAGGCACGTGGCGAGCGCGTAGCTGTGAGCGGTCGTCTTGCGCGTCCCCTCCTCGACGACGACGTGCCCGCCCCACTGCAGGGCGATCGGCCTCAGCGTCGGTTTCCGGGGCTTCTGTCGCCGGCTCGCGCCGGGCGGCGTCTCTTCGGCCGCGGGCTGCTCGAGGCACCACAGGGTGCCCGAGTCTCCCGGCAGCGTGCCGGGGCTCCCCCCGCCCGGAAAGACCGGCGCCGTTCTCTCGTTCGCCTGTTCGGAGCGCTTCGCGTGGGGGCATTCGAGTCTGGGTCCGATCAGGAGATCGGCCACGTAATCCATGCCGCCGACCGACTTGTACCGATAGAAGAGACGCGTCGATCTGGCCCAGAAGCGGACCGGAGGCCCCGCCGAAGGCGCACACGTGACACCCGATGAGATCCAGCGTGATCGTGTCGGTCGTCAGGTCCGCGGGCCGGTCCACGCTCCCCAGGCCGACGATCTGCGTGGTCCATTGCGAGAGGTCGTCCACGCGAACGAGCCCGGCGTCGAGGTTCGAGAGGACGTGGGTCCCGGGCCAGCCGTCGTACGCCTGCGAGAAGGGTCTCTTGGCGATCTGCTTCTTGTCGCTGACGCCGACCCGGACCTTCGTCTCGCCGAATACGGAGTAGATCTCTCGTCCCTCTTCCCCCGTCACGTGGCGATTGGTCAGGGCGTAGATCTGGTTTCCGTCGGAAACGAGAGCGCCGACCGAGCCCAGGTGCTCGCGCCCCTGGACGTCGCTCGCCAGGAGGTTTCCGCCCCCGATGAAGCTGCTGGGAAACGACAGCTTCTGCGCGCTGGAGAGGGGCGCGTCCTGCTGGGTCACCTGGATGACGCAGGTTGGAATGACCCGGCCGTCGGACAGGTAGAGCGCCCGGGGCACCATCTGGTCGGGCTCGAGGAAGTGGCCCTTCTCGCTTCTCTTCTTCCCCTCTTTCGAGCCGGCGAACCGCTCGCGGTCGACCCAGCCGTCCACGAAGACAAGCACGCAAGGCCAGGACCAGGGAAGCACCCTGGAGTTTTCCAGCGTGCGCGCGAAGGCCGGCGGCTTGTAGCCCTCGGGCGCCCTGACGTTGGGAGGATGTTCCTCCGACCAGTCCCCGCACCGAATCCGGTACCGCCCGATCGCCGTAGCCGTCACATTAGCCAGGTGAGCCAGATGAACGTGGTAAGCGTCCCGCGCCTCGAGCAAGTCCTGAACGGACAGCGAGCTGAAATCCCGCTTAGGCGGAAACGGCTTCAAAGTCTCCACGCACTCTCCCTGGTCGCCCAGCTAGCGCCCAAGCCTACAGGATTCCCAAACCACCAATCACTCTGGTGCTCCCGTGTCCACGCGCCCTCGTGTCCCCCGTGCCGTAGGGGAGGGGGTTTGCGGCGGCGGACCCACCGCATGTCGCGCCCCTCGGCCGCTTCGCGGCCGACGACGCTCGGTAGTCCCCTCCCGCCTCCTCCGATCCCGCCGACACGTCGAGACCACGACACCGCTTCCATGCCACGCGTCCCTCGACGCGCCCGACCTTTTCCCACCACCAACCCGACCTCTCCTCAGGTAGGATTTGCAACCAAACGCTCAGGAGGCGAAGATGTTCGGCTCCAGCATTCTCGATACCGCGATCGGCCTCGTCTTCGTCTACCTGGTCCTGAGCCTGACCTGCACAGCGCTCAACGAATGGTTCGCGGGAATGCTCAGCCGCCGCTCGAAGACGCTCTACGAAGGCCTCCAGACGCTCCTGTGGGACCCAAAAGAGCCCAACCTGCTGGCCAGCTTCTACGCGCACCCCCTCGTTCAGGACCTGCACGTCGCCGACAAGAAACCCTCCTACATCGAGCCTCGCACTTTCAGCCTCGTCATTCTCGATCTGCTGGTTCCTTCCGATCCGGGCGCCCCGAGGACGATGGCTTCCGTCCGCGAGGCCGTCGCCAAACTCCCCGCTGATTCATCGAGCCGAAAGACCATGTCGATCCTTCTCGACGATGCCGGCGACAGCCTGACCACACTCGAGCGGAGCATGGACGCATGGTTCAACGGCGCGATGGACCGGGTCGCCGGCTGGTACAAGAAGCGGACGCAGTCGACCGTGCTGATCATCGCGGCCCTCATCTGCATCCTCGCCAATGCCGACACGATCACGATCGCCACTGCTCTCGCCAACAATACCGCCGTGCGCGAATCCATCGTCGCCCAGGCCAAGGTTTTCGCCGAGAACAACAAGGCGCAAACGGCCATGAAGCCGGAGGACATCGAAGCCCAGGTAAAGAACCTTCAGAAGGTCGGAGTTCCCCTGGGCTGGACAGCGCCTCCCTGGAAGTCGCTCGACTTTCCCCTGGGATGGTTGAACAAGCTCGCCGGCCTGGCGCTCACGACCTTCGCCGTCTCCCTCGGCGCCCCCTTCTGGTTCGATCTCCTGAACAAATTCATGAACATCCGATCCGCCGGCAAGGCTCCCGACGAAAAACAGAAGTAACCCGACACTTCCGCATCCGCTTGAGGTTCGGACAGTCCCCAAGTCCCCCACCGGCAAAGTCGGCCGAGGCGTCCGCGACATCGCCGGCGACGCCGACCCCGGCACCGGCTACCAGGTCAGACTCGTCAGCGGCAAGAAGGCGGTGATCGGCGGAACCAGCGCCGTTTCCCCCCTCTGGGCCGGCCTGATCGCCCTGATCAACCAGAGGCTGGCAAAACTGGCCAAGCCTCCCGCCGGCTTCCTGAACGCCTCCTCTACCAACTCCCCACGGCCGCCGCCTTCCACGACTTCACCGTGAGCTGCGCAAATCAGGGCAAATGCGGTCTCAGCAGGCGAGCCCGTTTTCCCGCATGATGCCATCCAGGGCGCCGTTCAGGGCGTCCAGGCAGCGGGATGCCGCGTCGAGGGCGGCCTGGCGCTCGGCTCCGTCGTTGCGAGGCGGCCCAGGGCGTCGCGCTCGACCTGGCGGTGCCACACGTCGGCTTCTTCGTGAACCGTGAAGAAGCGCGTGGCGTCTTCCTCCTCGATGCCGTAGAAGGCCTTCAGGCCTTCACGCTTCGTTCTGGCGATTTCCGGGATCTGCGATTCGTAGGCGTAGAGCGCGGCCAGGCCTTCGGCTGTCGAGCCCGAGCGGGTCGCGCGGGAGAATTCGGCGATCGCCTGGGCCACTTCGGGCGTCCGCGGCTGCGCGTTGAGGTCGCGATCCTCCGCACCCAGGGCCGCCGCGAAGCGGCGCCAGAGGAAGGGGTGGTTCTGGGGGCCTCGCTCCTCCTCGATCAGGTTCTCGAGGAGCTCGCCTCGGAGCGCGGCATCCTCGCAGCCCGCGTGGACGCCCGAGACGTAGCGCGGAAAGGCGGCGACCTGCGGGTAGTAGGAGACCGCGTACTCGCGCAGGTTGTCCCGAGTCAGCTTCCCCTCGCTCCACATCCTGTAGAACGGGTGCTTGAGCAGATGCTTACGGGCGACCAGGTCATCCAGAGCCTCGAGGAACTCGTCGCATGTCATGACCGTCATCCTCCTTCAGGTCTTGTCCCGGCTTCCGGATGCTACAGCGCGTGCACGCGGCGCAGGACGTTGGGCAGGAAAGTATACCGGCGGCCCGTCTTCTTCCAGAAGATGTTGAGCGGGCCGTGGATCGCGGCATGCTGGCGCGCGCGTCGGGTCTCGCTGCGCGCACGCGCCGGCTGAAGCATGGCCGGAGGAGACGGCCACCGCCCCGGCGTCAGACTCCGAGGATCTTCGAGGCCATTTCGGTTCCGGTGACGCGGGCGCGGATCTTGGCGAAGGCGGTGTCGCGGGAGGTGGAGGTGTCGTCGCCGAAGGGGGAGAAGCCGCAGTCGTCGGTCGTCCCGAGATGAGCGGGGTCGATGAACTTCGCGGCTTCGAACACGCGGTCGCGGACTACTGCGGCGGTCTCGACGCGGGGATTGATCGGGTCGGTGACGCCGACGAAGATCCGGCGGTCGCCGGTCGCGTGCTTTCCGAGGATCGCGAGGACGCGCAGGCGGTCGCTCTCGCTCGCGAGCTGGATGAAGAAGTTCCCGACGTTCATCCGGAAGAGCGCCGGGAGCAGCTCGGCGTAGTCCACGTCGGCGCTGTGGGTCGAGTCCCGGTCGCCGCCGGGGCAGGTGTGGACGCCGATGCGCTCGCGCTGCGCAGGCGTGAACCGGTCGAGAACCCGGTTGTTCAGGTCCACGAAGGAGTTCAGGAGCGACTTTGGACGGGTCGAGCTTGACGGACAGGCGGCCTTCCGTGAAGTCGATCTGGACGGTCGCGCCGCGGTCCAGGCACTGGCGAATGTCGGTCTCGGCCTCGCGAATGAGATCCGCCAGGAAGGCCTCTCTCGCGTAACCCGGGATGCCGGCCTGCGGGTAGAGAAGGCTCAATGCCGAGGCGGAGATCACGGCCTGTTTCAGGGGGACATGCGCGTGCTTCTTCGCGGCGTCCAGATAGGCCGCGGCGTGCGTCGCGTATCGGAAGGGACCGGCGGTCAGGACCGGGAGCTGCCGCGTGTGCCCGTCCTTGAAGGGGATCGTCACGCCGCCGGGCGCCAGGCTCGCGAGGCCGTGGATCGGGTAGGTCGCGAAGCTCGGCTTTCGCTGTTCGCCGTCGGTGATGACGGGAGAGCCGGTCTCCTCGAAACGCCGGATCGTGTCGAGGACGGCGTCGTCGAAGAGAGCCTCGAGTTTCTCCGCCGCGATCTTTCCGGCGGCGGCCGCCTGCATCCCTTCGATGAGCGCCGCGGGGCGGGGAATGCTGCCGATCGGTTCGGTGGGTAGCGTCATGGAGGAAACTTACCCGATCTCACCCCCGTGCTACAACGCGTGCACCCGGCGCAGGACGTTGGGCAGGAGATCGTACCGGCGGCCTGTCTTCTTCCAGAACATGTTGAGGGGGCCGTGGATCGCGGCGTGCTGGCGGGCGCGGCGGCGTTCGCTGTCGAACTTCTTGTAGATCGCGTATCGGACCTGGCCCTGCGGGTCGATGACGACCGTGCAGCCGCCGTTCATTTCGAACAGTTCGCCCTTGAACTCCGCCGTGCAGGTCTGCGTCACTTCCGCGACGAGGTCGAACAGGATCCGGCCGTCGGGCGCCGCGCGCCGCGTCACGCGGACGGACTCGACCATCGCGGGAGGGGCCTGCACGATCCCCTTCGGCAGGCTTCCCGCCGGGCGGCACGAGGTGAAACACCTTGGCGTTCCTGGGGTCCGTGACGAATCGGCCGAGCGCGTTGGCCTGGCGGTGGAGCTCCTTCGCGTTCGTCGGCTTGCCAGGCTCTCCGTCGAACCGCAGTTTCTTGAAGGCAAGCTCGGGAATGATGAGCTCATCGGCGGGCGGCTGCCACCGCACCGCGTCCTCCGTCATGAACCGCACGTGATCCGGAAAGATCTGGCGGCGGCGGAACGAACGCATCAGCGCTTCGCGGAATCCCCACTTGTCGGATCTCTCCAGGTCGCCGTCGGCGGTGATGATCGCCCGCAGGTACTCCCCGAGCTCCATGTCGGCCGGCGGGCAGTAGTCGATCGCCCGGATGCAGATACTCAGGAACTGCCCTGCGACGTCGCTCGCCTCCTGCGCGATCGCCTTGACGAGCGCGTCCCCGAGCAACGCCCGGCCGGCCGCCTGGGGGTCCAGGCCAGCGATCTGGTAGAAGCGCTCCGTCTTTCGCTTGACGATCGTGGTGAACGCCTCGAACACGGCCGACACGAGCACGGAGCCGAGCGCGTGCGGATCCAGCGTCGGGGTCGTAGCATTGCGGCGCGTTCTCCTTCGACGGCAGGACGTCCGAATCGAACGCGGCCACGCCCTCGATGTCCACGCCGGAGCGCAGCGCGTTGGCCTTGCCCGACCGGGAGCGGGCATACCCGAACTCGCGCGCGAGGTCGGTGAGAATCGACCCGCGCGTGAAGGCGCCGCGCGAGTCGCGGATCCCCCGCTCGACGACGTCGCCGTACGTGAAGTGGAGAAACAGCGCGACGAGGTCCGAGAACCCTTCATGGAACGCCGGGACGTCCACGTTGGTCGGATTCAGGAACGCCGACCGCAGCCCGTCGAGCAGCGCATGGGTCGTCTCGTGCGCGACCACGTCGTGGGAGAGCGCGGTGCAGACGATGCCGTCCCGGAGGGTGAAGCCCGCGCTCCTGCCCCGCGCCGTGAAGTAGCCGAACGACAGGTCGCCGGCCTCGCGGCTGTAGCCGGCGTTCGCGCCGCGGAAGCCGAAGGGCCGCACGACGAGGCGGAGCGGCTCGCCGGGCCCCGGCTCCGTCGCCCAGGCGATGTCGCGCCCGAGGGCCCGGCTGAACGCGGCATAGGTCAGGCTGCAGATGGCGTAGACCATCTGCAGGTGGAAGCGCCCGTTGGCGGGCGAGGGCGAGACGCCGCTCGAGAGCAGCAGATAGGGGTCGTCGAGATTCAGCGCCTCCGCCTCGAGCGGGGCGGGGGCGCCTTCCCAGTTCACCTTGAAGACCGACCCGACGGGACCGGGCTCGAGCTTCTCGTAGGGCACTTGCACGGTGGCGACGCCGCCCAGGCGATCCGAGACCGAGGGGTCGAGAGTGTAGATGCGAAGCGGGCGGGTCAGCGGCGCGCGAGGTTCGCGCCGGTACGGCTGGATCAGCGCCTGCCTCGGGACGCGCTCGCTCACCTCGTAGGCGCTGACGGGAGAGGGCGTCTTCTTTGCCATGCTCGAACGTGAGGTCAGCGCCTTTGTACCACGAGGCGCTCGGGCGAACGGTCGGTGATCCGCAGCTCAGCGCCCCCCTTGAGCGCGCGGATCACGAGCACGCCCGCCTCGTCCTTCCATGCGGCCGGCTCCTCGACGAAGCGGTCGTCCGGCCCGGGCCGGAAGAGGCGCGCGGTGCCGTCCGGGTCGAGCTCGATCCGTTCCCGCGGCCGGCGCGAGAGCGGGATGGGCCGTCTTCGGGCCTGTAGACCGCTCCCGCGTCGGTGTCTTCCTCGAAGACGTGGACCCAGGTCGTCTTGAACGGCCCGCCGCCGCCCGCGCGTTTCGCTGGCACTCGATGGCTTTCGCCGCGCTACATCAGGCCGCTGCGCACCGTCTCGAGCGCGGTCCGCATGCGAAGCACCTGCTGCGCCGTGAACATGAACATCGCCGCGTCGTCGGTGTAGTCCATGTAGTTCATGAACATGTCGCCGTTGGGGCCGTTGTTGCAGGTGATGACCGGCCAGGTGGGCGTGCCGAAATTGGGGCCGGCGCAGTTGGGCGTGTCGGCGGCCATGTCGGAGCCGCTGCAATCCGGCGTGTCCCCCCAGATGTGACGCAGGTTGAAGTAGTGGCCGACCTCGTGCGTCGCCGTGCGTCCCTTGTTGAAGGGCGCCTGCGCGGTGCCGCTCGTCCCGAAGGCCTGGACGTTGATCACGACTCCGTCGGTGGAAACCGGGCCGCCGGGAAACTGCGCGTACCCGAGGAGTCCTCCGGTCAGCGCGCAGGACCAGAGGTTCAGATGCGTCTTCGGACTGAACGGCGCGATGCCGCCCGTGGACGCCTTCTTGACGGCGTCATCGAACGTGAAGCCGTTCTTCGTCGTCTTGGTCCGGGTCACCTTGACGAGCTTGAACTCGATGCGCACGTCGGTGATCAGGCCCTTCCAGGGCGCCGGAGTCTGGTTCCGGTCCGGGTTCGTCGCCCGATAGTCCTTGTTCAGCGCCGCGATCTGACTGGCGATCTGCGCGTCCGAGATGTTCTGCTGGTCGGTCTTGTATACGACGTTGACGACTGTCCGGATCGTGACCAGCTTGGATTTCTTCAGATCGAGCCCCGTATCGCGCCGTCTCCCGGTCGCGCCTTCCAGGCGCATCTGACTCAAACGGAAGGAAGGGAACCGTTCGAGCAGCATCATGTGGGCGGCCATCGCGCCGCAGGACCGCCGGAGTTTCGGACCCTGAGATTTCTTCGCCTTCGCCATGGTTCTCCTCCTTAACCGCCGCGACGGCGGGCGACCTCGTCCGGCCGCGCGTGGAATACCGGAACGATGTCCTATGCCACGCACGGCGTCAACTCCCCCCGGCGCCCGCGGCCGGCGTTCTCTCGGGTCCACTGCAAGGCCATCAGTCCGGGCGGAGCCGCTCAGCGCCTCCTCTCGCGTCGCGAGAAGTCGTTGATAATCGCCGCGATGGCCGGCATTTCCCGCGCCTGGTTCGTGGACCGGTATGGCGGGCCCGAACGCCTCGTCCTGCGGGAGCGGCCCGATCCCGTCCCCGGCGGCGGCGAGGTCCTCGTCAAGACGGCGGCGATTGGCCTGAATTTCGCCGATCTCTTCGTGCGCGCCGGCGTGTATCCGCGGACACCGAAGCCGCCGTTCGTTCCGGGCATGGAGATCTCGGGCACGATCGAGAGCGTCGGCGAGGGCGTCTCCGATCTCCGCCCCGGCCAGCGAGTCGTCGCCGTCCCTCTCTTCGGCGGCCATGCCGAGAGAGTCGCCGTGCCGGCGCAGTGGGTCTTCCCGCTTCCCGACGGCGTGGATCTCGTCGAGGCCGCCGCGATGCCGGTTGTCTTCCTGACGGCGTGGTACGCGCTCGCCCGCGCGGAAGTCGGCTCCGGCGACCGCGTCGTCGTCACGGCGGCGGCCGGCGGCGTCGGGACCGCGCTCCTGCAGCTGATTTCGCTGCGAGGCGCGAGGGCTCTCGCCCTCGTCGGCTCCGAATCCAAGTTCGCCCTCTGTCGCGAGCTTGGCGCCGTGGACGCCGGCCTCTACGCCTCCGCACGCGAGCTCCTCGCCCGCCACTTCGACGGCCACGCCGATGTCGTCCTGGACGCGATCGGCGGAAGACTCTTCCGCTCTCTCTGGCGCCGCCTCGACCGCGGCGGCCGCTACGTCCTCTACGGCTTCGCCGCGGCCGCCGGCCCCGGCGGCGTCGCGCGAGTAAAGGCCGCCCAGGAGCTGCTCGCCATGGGCCTTCTCGCCCCCTACCGCTTCGTCCAGAGCTGCCGCACCCTGATCGGTTTCAACCTGTCTCTGCTTCCTACGAAGACCGGCGAACTGCGCCGCGCCGCCGATGGGCTCTTCGACCTCTGGAAGTCCGGCCGGATCCGCCCCATCCTCGGCCCCCGCTTCGACTTCGCCCATCTCCCGCAGGCCCACGAAGCCCTCGCCGGCCGCTCCACCACCGGAAAAGTGCTCATCAGAGTCTAGGCAATACCTCTCCTGTCATTCTGAGGAGCGAAGCGACGAAGAATCTGCCCTCCTCAACGGCGACAGGGTAGTCTGAGGCGGTGAAAAGGGTGGCCATGGGGAGACGGGTTCTGGTCATCTGGGTCCTGCTGGCTTGTTGCGCGGGCGCCGGGTTTGCGCAATCCGACGAAGAGAAGCTCGTGTCCCTGATCAAGAAGCCGTCGGCGCAGTAGAGCCGGGCGCGTCGCGCTGGTCTGCCGCCGGTCGGCCTCACCTCTCGACGGACGCTTGCTCGGACGGCCTCCTCGGGAAATATATGATCTCGGGTACCTCGATCGTCGGGGGCGGATCGGGGGTTCGCATGAAGGCCTTCATCAGTGGGTCGGGGGACATCCGCAGGGCGGTCGCTGCCTCTGTGGCCACGAGGGTGCGGGACGTGTTCACGGATGTGGAGACCTGGCTTTCCCCGGAGAACGTCGAGCCGGGACAGCAGTGGTGGCAGTCGGAGTCCGAATACCGGCGCTCACTCCCCGGGAAGGAAGCCGATGTTTGACGCAAGCTCGCTCCGCAAGCTGAAGCTGCCGGCGCTCCTCGCGCTGGCGTCTGCTCATCGCGGCTTGCGGGCTACTATCTCCTTCTCGCGATCCAGCGAAGCACTTATCTCGACCGCCAGCAACATCCGGCTCCTGACGACGATCGGCCATCAATTCGACGACTGGGTACGGCGCCAGGAGCGAGATCTTCCGGATCGTGATCGGGTCGAAAGACCCGGCCGCGAAGACGAAGGAGTGGAAGTCGTCCGCACGTGGGATTCGGGGAACGGCCGCTGCCGAAGGATGCCCCGAGCTGGAAGTCGAGCCGCCCACGCTGGTCGTGGACGCGAGCGGCAAGTTGTCGCTGGAGCTGAACTTCCACGATGGGCGACCAGCGATTCGATCAGCGAAACGTCCCGTTCGACGCTGCCGATCTCTCGAGTCGCTTCAGAGAGACGTCTTCGACATCGTTCTCCTGGCCACGCCCGACGGCAGGATCCTGAAGCAGTCCGGCCAGGTGGATCTGTACCTGGCGGACCTCGGCTCGCTCGTCCGCCGGGCGATTCCGCGACGAAGGCGGGCCACACCCGGACATCAAGGACCTCGCCGGGAAGGATTACAGGCTGTTCCTGCAGCCGTGCTGCGGCCGGCTCCGCGTTCGCATGAGGATGCGGGCCAGAGGGCCGCGGGGAAGACGGAGCCCGTTTCGGACGCCGAGCGCAAGCCGATGGCGGCGCCGGAGACGGCCAGGACCGCAAAGACCGGCTCCAAAGACAGCGGGCAGCGACGGCGCGCGCCTCGCCGCCGGCGGACCCGCGCCGGGCTGGTCGTGTGCGGCCTGGTTCCGACCGCGACCCTCACCGGGCGGCGGTTCGCGGTCTCCTTCACGCACGATGCTCATCATCGCCGGCGTTCTGCTGATGATCGTCGTGAGCTGGCCGTTCATGAAGCTGCGCTTGATCGGCAACCGCCAGCGCGTCCGCCTGCTCGATGTCCTGCTCCTGGGCATTTCCGGCCTGCTCGTCCTCTCGATCGGCACGCTCTATCTCCTCGATTTCTACGCCTACACCAGGCTCAAGACCCACATTGACGGGGGGCTCGAGCGTTCTCCGAGGCGATCCAGCTGAACATGAGGACGGGAAATCGCGGCGGCCTACAGCCAGCTTCGCGCTCTGCAATCGGCGGCGCTCGCCCGATCTCCCGCAGGCGAGAAGGCCGGGCCGATTCCCGGTTCCTCTCCGATGTTCTCCAGAAACATCCCGACCCGGACTTCTCCTTCTATCCCTTCTTCGACGGCTTTTCCCTGATCGACTCCGAGGGTTTTCAGGGGACGAAGTGGAGCATTCGCGAAACGATCCCAGTCCCCTCCGCCGATTCCTGTGAAGGATCGCGAGTACTTCGTCCGTGTCAAAGAGAACCGGACCTGGTCGCTGCCGCGCGAGTGCGACGACGTCTCGCGCGAGGGAGGCTGCGAGACGTGGCTGCCCGGGATCGATCGCTTCGCGCTGGAGTCGATCCGCTCCATCACGAGAAGGAACACCCAGGCCGTCCTGGCGATACAGACCGATCCTCCGCGAGGATGTTCCGGTTGCCGCGCTCTCCTTTCCGATGATCTCCCTCATCAAGCCGGTCGTCGCCCCCGGGTTCGGATTCGCGGTGATCGAGGACGAGGACGACGGGCGGGTCTTGTTCCACTCCGACGAAGCGCCGGAACTTGATCGAGCAGTTCTTCCTCGAAACGGACAAGAACAAGCGCCTGCAGTCGGTCGTCGCCGCCCGCCGCGCCGAGCACATGGATCTTCGGTACTGGGGTCAGGACTATCGCGCCTACGCCGCTCCTCTCGGGCCTTCCGTGGTCTCTGGTCACCTTTTTCGAGAAGGACCTCGTTCGAAGCGTGAACGTGGATTCGATCGTCACCACTCTTCTCTTCCTGATTCCCTACATGCTGGGATGCTCGTCGTCTGCTTCCTGATCCTGATCTGGCCCCAGAGGCGCGCGACCTGGCTCTGGCCGCATCCGAGGGGCCTGTCCGCCTATCTCCAGCTCATCGTTCTTTACATTGTCATCATCTTCGTTTTCGGCACGGCCGTCTAGCCGCCGGGCGTGAGAATGGGGGCTGGATCCCGACTCGCTCCTTCCTCTTGTTTGCGTTCGCCTTTCCGGCGCTGGCGTGGCTCGTGACGTATCTGCGCCTGAGAGAGGTGCGGCGGGCTTCGCCGATCGCCGGGGACGAGATCACCGATCCGAAGGAGTATGCCGCGGAGAAGACGCGGAGGCCACCAGCTGCTCTCCCGGTCCTACATGTTTGCGGCGGCGCTCCTGCTCATCATCACGGCCGCCATGCCGACCGCGGCGTTCTTCAAACTGGCCCACTCCATTCAGATCGTGCCGTTCATCAAGTACAACCAGGTGAAGCTCGCGGCGGGGCTCGCGGAACGCCAGCAGCGCGCGGAGAAGGAAGGCTTCCTTCTCGTCGGAGGAGCAAATCCATCGATCTGTCGTCGCCGGGAGAAACGCCGGCGACGATCTCTTCGCGGCGGACCGCGATCGGCGGCGCCCAGCTCCAATTCGACGACGGGAAGGGAAACAAGCGCCTGATTCCGCCGGTGGACATCTACGACCAGCCCTTCGAAACCGAAATACAGCAGGAGACCGCGCGCGCTCGTCGGCCCTCGCGAGAGGCGAGAAGCTCCGGCCGTCTCCTCCGGCCGAATCCCTGCCGGCATTCCTGGAGCCGTATCTGCCTTACTACTCGCAGTTTCTCGGTCGAAAGTCGCGAGCTGCTGCACGACGAGGCGGCCGACAGGAGCCGGTCCTGGAAACGCGCGCCGGACAATCGAATGGTCTTGACGAGCGCGAGCTACGCCGACGGCGCGCTGGAGATCAGCTCCGTCGTTCCGACGTTCGGGACTCTTCCGGCTCTCTTCAAAGGCAGGAGTCCTGGGCCTTCCTGTCCTCTTCGGCGCCGTGCTTCTGGATGGCGCTGGCGATCATGGTCTTCGTGGCCCGGCGCGTCTTTCTTTTGGACGTGCCCTTCTGGTCTTCGGGCTCGGGGGGCTTCGCGGCGCCCGGCCAGAGCCTCTTCGTCGTGTGCCGGAGGGAGGCTTTGAGGAAGGCCTATGTCGCCAGGCCCGAATTCGAGAAACTGGACCTTGCGGAGCTCACTCTCCCGGACGCGAAGCCGGAAGACTGGGATGCGGAGCTGTCCCGGCTGGAGGAGACGCTTTCGGGCGAGCCCGTTCTCCTGGATCACTTCGAGAAGGGCGCGGGCGACAGCCGGCTAGCCGCCAAAAAGCTCTGGCTCGTCGAACAACTCGTCGCCCGTCGCCGCAGCCTGGTCATCCTCTCCTCCATCGGCCCGTACCCGCTGTGGCATGGAGGGCCCCCCGCCGAGCCGGGCTCGAAAGCCGACGAGGGCTCCGGCGTCGAACAGAAATGGATGGCTCTGCTGACCTCGTCTTTCGCGGTCATAGACCTCGGCCCGCGGTTCGAGACGGAAGCGGAAGCTCCGGAAGAAGCCGGGGCGGATAACGCGCCTGGGAATCGCTCTCGGGACGGACCGGTGGCGTCCTGGCGGACATTGTTCAAGAATCTCCTGGCGGCCGACTGGAAGACTTGATGGCGAATCTCTCGGGCCGGGCCAGAGTCAGCCAGTATCGAAGAGGTCCGGCGCGTTCTCGAAAGGGAGTGCGCCGGGAATCCGTATCTGCATCAATCCACGAAGACCTCGACCGCATGATCCGGCGGCGCGGAGAGGAGGGGCTCGACAAAGAGGAGGTCCTGGCGGAGATCGAAGAACGGGCCTCCAGCTACTATGAAAGCCTCTGGGCCTGCTGTTCGCTGGTCGAGAAACTCACGCTCGAGCATCTGGCCGAGCACGGCTTCGCCAACTACAGAGACGGCAAAGTCGTCCGGCGATTGATTGCCCGCGGCCTGGTGCGGAGAGATCCCCATCTGCGCGTCATGAACGAGACGTTTCGGCGTTTCGTCGTGTCCACGGCACACCGCAAAGAGATCGCTGAGTTGGAGCAGGAAACGCAGGCGAGCGCGTGGGACCACTTCAAGCGCCCCTTCGCGTCGATGCTGGCGCTCGTCCTGGTTCTCTTCGTGGCCACCCAGAAAGAGCGTTTCGACGCCACGATGGCGCTCATCCTGGGGGCAACAGGCGTTCTTCCCTCGCTGCTCAAGCTGGCAGGGCTCCTGATCGGCGAGAAGTCGCCGCTCCCGGCAAAAACGAACTAACAGGCCGGAGCCTTTCGCCATGGGCTTACGCCGCGACCGCAATCGCTTGCGAACAGAAAAGGAGAGAAGGATGCCAAAGTCCAAGATCAGTGTCGTTCCCATCGGGACCAAGGTGTGCAAACCCTTTCTGCTCGAGGTCATGGTGTTCAGTCCCGAGAGCGGCTTCAAGTTCAAGGTCATGGTCGAGCGATCCTGCACGCCCGAGGCGGACCCGATCTGGAAGCTGGTGTTCGACCTCTTCCGGGTGAGCGGGGGCCAGGAGAACCAGATCGTTCACGTGTCCTTCACCACCGGAACTGCCGTCGAGCAGAAGGCTGTCCAGCTCATGGCTTCCGAGGGAGTCAAGCCGGAGCAGGCGGACATTCTCGTCGACGAAGTGCATCCGGCGGCCAAGGTCCTCGAGGGCGTCGCGGACCCGACCCCGCAACAGAAGCAGAGGCTCCATGACGCCATGAGCAAGGTGGTCAACGTGGACGTTTCGTAGGCTCCGAGAGGGACTCGTACGCGATTCGCGGCTCTCGTTTTCCTTGCCCTGCTGGTTCCGAGGTTGTGCGCCGGTCAAGTGCCTCCGCCTGTCAGCGTGGAGCTCGGACCCGACCAGGAGAAGGTAGACCCCCGAAACAAGGCCGCGCACGATCTCGCCAGGAAGACGCGCGTCTATTCGCTGCGCGTGCGCTACGTCCGGGTGGAGGGCCGGTGGGCGGATCGAGTTACATTGCCGATCAAGGCCGGCGACGTGCTCAGCCCGGAGAAGCTCTTCGACGCGATGGAAGCGTTGGAGAAGATCATCACCGCGGATTCGATCGGGGGCTATGGCCTGCGGTCCAAGGGGGAGGTCGGAGTCCTCTACATCGACGTGAACTTCGACACCAGCGAAGCTCCCGCGAGCGGCGCGGACCTGGCGCCGGCCGGCAAGACCGTCGGTCTCATCTTCCGTCCCTACTACGTCCATTTCTCGCTGGAGCGCGTCGGAAACAACGTGCTGCCGATCCCCCGCTCGCCGTGGCCCACCTTCTACGAGAACGTTCCGAGGCCGCTCCTCGCGCTCAAGCCGATCTTCGGCGCCTCCTACGACAGGGCCTTCGGCTCGGCGCTGGGGGCCGCGCTCGATGTGGACCTGCTGAACGCTTCCGATCCGGCGCGCATCAGCGCGAAGCCGGGAGGGGATCGTCACCTTTATCTCCACGCCGACGGCGCGAAGTCCCTGGAATCATCATTCTTCCGCGCCGACACCAGCGTTCGGTACAACTATCGAAGACTCGGCTCGGAGCTGCAGGAATTCACGGTTGGCGCCGGCTATTCCGCGGTCGAAGAGCCCCTCGGCGGCGGCCGGCACACGCGTCACGGCGGATGGGGCGTTGCCGGCGCCGCTCTCAAGCTGGGGACGAACGCGCGGCTCTTCCTCGATGCCGGCTACGCGCGGACGGATGACGAGACGACCTCCGACGAGCCGGGTCCGGGAACTCAAACGTCCGCCGGCGAGCAGAGGAACCGCTTGCTCGTGGACCTCCTTCCGCGGCCGATCGGAGGCTTCCTGCGCGCGGCCGTATGGGAGGACAACGGCTGGTTGAGCGGCGGACAGGGCTCCTATCAGCGGCTCGTGGCGCGCGTCGGCTATGGAAAGGAGATCGCGGTCGCGGCCGGCCAGACGATCGGGCTGGAACTCGTGGCCGGGGCCGGCAAGGTGTGGGGAGACCCTCCCGCCTACGCCCGTTTTTTCGGCGGCACGTCTCCGGGTCAGTTTCTTTATGAAGCTCCGTCCTCGACGTTGCTGACCGCGATGCCGGCCGGGCCGCTCCTGCGGAGCTTCGGAGAAGGAGCGGCCGGCTTGCCCGCTCCAGGCGGGGGAGTGCGCGGGTCGAGCGCCTTCTGGCACGTGAACTCCAATGTTGCCATTCCGGTCCGTCCGTGGTCGCGGCCGTTGATTCCCGATGAGATCACGGACATCCCGGACGCCGACGGCAACGGCACGCCCCTCAAGAAAGTGCTGAGGAATCAAGTCGACATCACCGGCCCGAGCATGCTGGCGGCGACTCTGAAGCAGGAGGGGGCGAGCGACGAGGAGGCGGCAAGGAAGGCCGAGGAGGTCTTCAGGGAGATCCAGCCGGCCACCCACTTCTTCATCGACGACGCGAACCTCTACGCGGTCAAGCCGCTGCTGCTCTTCGACGCGGCGGGGATGACCGTCAGCGACGGCAGTCCGGCGCAAACGTGGGTGGCGGCCGGAGGCGGATTGCAGGTGACGGTCGTCACGGCGAAATTCGAAGCGGGCTACATGTGGACTCTCTCCGGCCCCACGTTCGGCAGCCGGGGCAACGCCTTCGTACGCCTCGTCTTCCAGAACCTCTTTTGACCGGCGGCGTGATGATGATCGCATTGGAGGATTCGCGATGCTGCTGAGGCTGGGAGACTCCGGAGAAGACGTTCGGTCACTGCAGCGGGGACTCAACAAGCTGGGAGCGATCCTGCTCATCGACGGCGATTTCGGGCCGGGCACGCGCGACGCGGTGATCGACGGCCGGGCCGCGCTCAAGCAGCCGGGGCCTCCGGAGGCGGACGATGCGTTCCAGCAGGCTGTCGCGGCGCTCCCCGACCCTTTTCCGCCTCTCACGGCGGCCGGCGTGACGTTCATCGCGCGCGCCGAGGTCTCGAGCCCCGGGCAGTACCGGACGAGATACAGGAACCCGGCCTGGCCGAGCGCCGAGAGCGGCATCACGATCGGGATCGGTTACGACCTCTCCTTCGTCGATCGCGACCGGCTGAACGCGGACTGGGGCGATCGTCTGCCGCCCGACGCGATCTCCCGGCTCGCGGACGTTCTCAGGGTGCGGGGCTCTCCCGGCCTCCTGGCACGGGTTCGCGACGTCGAAGTGCCGCTCCTCGCTGCCGTTTCCGTCTTCCTGCGTCGCTCGCTGCCGGACTATCTCCAGCGGACGCGCTCGATCTACCCGCAAGTGGATACGCTCCCGCCGGCGCGGCGAAGCGCGCTCGTGAGCCTCGTCTACAACCGCGGAACCCGGCTCCGGGACAAGGACCCGGCTCACCCTGACCGCGTGGAGATGCGGGCGATCCGCGACCTGCTGGCGGAGCAGCGCTTCGACGACGTCGGGGGGAGCTGGACAAGATGTCGCGACTCTGGGACCCCGCCAGGCAGGCCGGTCTCGTTCAGCGCCGGCACGACGAGGCGAAGCTGTGGCGCTCCGGGTTCGCGGCCATGCAACTGGCCTGATCCGCGCTCAGGGCTCCATACTGAACGTCACGTCACCAGGGCATTTCCCTGCCGCGGTGGTCGAGGAAGCGGCCGGTGTCGGAAGGCTTCAAGCGGTCGATGACCTCGAGCATGGCGGCGACGCTTTCGTCGGGGGAGAGGGAGGCGCCGGGGCCGCCCATGTCGGTCCTGACCCAGCCGGGAGAGATCACGATGCAGACGAAGCCCTCCCTCTTGAGCTCGGCGGCGACGGTGCGGGTGAGCTGGTTCAACGCCGCCTTCGAAGCGCGGTAGGCGATCCAGCCTCCGCTCTCGTTCTCGAGATCGAGCCGAGGTCGCTCGAGAGATTGACGATGGCGCGGCGCTTTCCGGCGCGCAGGTTGGAGAGGAGCGCCTGCGCGAGGGCAACCGGTCCGGCGGCGTTGACGCGGAAGGCCTCCTCGAGCTCCTTCATCGAGAGACGCCCGAATTGCGGACCTGCTTCGCCGATGCCGGCGTTATTGATCAGGACGTCGAGCGGCTCTCCCTCGATGCGGCCAGCCAGAGCGATGATGCTCTTCTCGTCTGCAACGTCGAGCTGCTCCAGCCGCACGGGAAGCTTCGCGAGCTCGCGGGCCCTTTCGGGATGCCGGGCCGTGGCGATGACCCGATCCCCCCGCTCACAGAGGAGCCGCGCGAAAACGAGCCCGATCCCCCGGTTGGCACCGGTAACGAGCCAGGCGCGAGGCTCTTGTTTCGGCACGTCGCTCGTGGCGTGCAACTCCCGGAGCAGTTCGGTTGTCTCCCGGCTATCACCAAACTTCGCAACGGAGATTCGAGGGGCGGACCATGGGAGCGTCGGCCTTGCAGGAGAAGGCCTTCTGGAACTCGGGGAGGTTCGACAACGGCCCGATGACGCGGTACTTGGCGATGGGGTGCGGGTCCCCCTGGATCATCGTGCGGGCGGCCTCGGGGCGGATGGCGTCGCCGCGGAACTGGCCCCACGCGATGAAGAACTCCTGGTCGGGCGTGAATCCGTCCGTAGGCGGGATCGGCTGCTTGCCGCGCCGCGAGATCTGAAACGCGCGATAGGCGATCTTCGCGCCCGCGAGGTCCCCGATCGACTCGCCCAGGACGAGCTTGCCGTTGTGGTGCAGGCCCGGCTCGACGAAGTAGCCGTCG
>CAVUIX010000036.1:0-221638 GCA_963741435.1 uncultured Acidobacteriota bacterium
GCCGACGTGCGCGTCGTGAAGATGCGCGGATGGTCGCGCGACCTCTGGTACGACGAGACGGGGCTCGAATGGGTCAACCCCTCTCCGAACATGCGATCCCTTGGCGCCGCGGTTCTCTACCCGGGCATCGGGCTGCTCGAGACGACGAACCTGTCCGTCGGGCGCGGCACCGACACGCCGTTCGAAGTGGTCGGAGCGCCGTGGCTCGACGGGCGGCGGCTCGCGGAGGTCCTGAACGCCCGCGCGATTGCCGGCGTGCGTTTCTCGCCGGTGCACTTCACGCCGTCCGCGTCGGTCTTCGCCGGAGAGCGCTGCGGCGGAGTGCGCATGAACGTCGTGGACCGCGGGGTCCTGCGCTCCGTCTCGCTCGGAATCGAGATCGCGGTCGCTCTGCGCGATCTCTATCCCGCCGACTGGGACCGAGGGAGATTCGTCAAGCTCCTCGCCAATGGCGATGCCTTCCGCCGGCTGGAGCGGGGCGAGACGGCGGCGTCCATCATCGCCTCCTGGCAGAAAGACCTCGAGGCCTTCGAGAAGCGCCGCGCGAAATACCTGCTCTATTGAAAACCGAGGCGGACCCGCAAACGGCCGCCCCTACGGCACCGAGAGCACGACCGCGGGCCCGCGTCTTACGCCTCGATGATCGCCTCGGCCTCGATCTCGACGAGCATGTCCGGCGAGATGAGGCGGCTGACCTCGACCATCGTCGTGGCGGGGCGGATGTCTCCGAAGAACTCCCCGTGCGCCTTGCCGACCTTCTCCCAGTCGGCGATGTTCGTCACGTACATGCGCGTGCGGACGACGTCGGCGAGGCCGGCCCCGGCCCGCTCCAGGGCCGCTTCGATGTTTCGGAGGGCCTGCACCGCCTGCGCGTAGGCGTCCCCCGGGCCGGCGATCTTCCCGTCGGGTCCCGTCGCCGTGGTGCCCGACACGTGGACGACGTTGCCCACGCGGACAGCGCGCGAATAGCCGACGATCGGCTCCCACGGAGTCCGGGACGAGATGTTCTGGCGCGTCACGGCCGTTTCTTCCTTTCCGCCTCGCACAGGGAGCTCGCGACTACCGCTCCAGGTAGGTGTAGCGGGGGAAGACGGCTTCGAACTCGCGGTAGATCGTCTGGATCTCGTCCTTCTTGATCGGGCGGTTGGCGACGCGGCGCAGCTGCTTTCCGATCGAGTCGAGGATCTCCGTCTTGTCGTAGTTCATGTACTCGAGAACGCGCTCGCAGCTCTCTCCCGGCAGCACGTCCTCGATATGGGACTTGCCCTCGTCGTCCACCGTGACGAGAACCTCGTGCGCCTCGCCGAAGAGGTTGTGCAGGTCGCCGAGCACGTCCTGGTAGGCGCCCATCAGGCAGAACGCGACGTAGTACGGCTCGTCGCTCTTGAAGGTGTGGAGCGGCAGGGTCTCCTTGATGTCGCGCAGGTCGATGAACTTGTCGATCTTCCCGTCGGAGTCGCACGTGATGTCGGCGAGCGTGCCGACCTCGCCCGGCCGCTCGTTCAAGCGGTGGATGGGGAGGATCGGGAAGAGCTGGTCGATCGCCCAGGAATCGGGGAGCGACTGGAAGACGGAGAAGTTCATCACGTAGGTGTCCGCCAGCATCTTCTCCATGTCCTCGAACTCCTCGGGGATCTCCTTCAGGGTCTTCAGGTCCCTGTGGATGCGCTCGCAGACGTGCCAGAAGAGGATCTCGCCCTTGGAGCGGTCCTCGAGCGAGAGGTGCCCGAGGTTGAAGAGCGTGAAGAGCTCCTCCTTGTACTGGACGGCGTCGTGGTAGCTCTCGCGGAGGTTCTTCGCGTTGGTGGACGCGAGGATGGCCGCGAGCTCCTGGATCACCGGGGGCGTCGTTCGAGGTCACGCGCACCCGGCGCTCCTGCTCGATGCGGTCGGCGACGTCGAGCACATTGGTCACGAGGACCGAGTGGTAGGCCGTGACGGCGCGCCCGGATTCGGTCACGAGGGTGGGCGGGGGCACGTTCTCCTCGTCGCAGATGGTCTTGATCGTGTAGACGACGTCGTTGGCGTACTCCTGCACCGAGTAGTTCATCGAGGAGTCGAACGCGGTCTTCGACCCGTCGTAGTCCACGCCGAGGCCGCCGCCCAGATTCAGGTACTGGATCGGGACCCCGAGCGCCCGCAGCTTCGCGTACACGCGCCCGGCCTCGCGGATCGCGAGCTTGATCTTGCGGATGTCCGTGATCTGCGAGCCGATGTGGAAGTGGAGCATGACCATCGCGTCGAGCATGCGGCGCGACTTCAGGATCTTGACCGCTTCGAGCATCTCGGGCGTCGTCAGCCCGAACTTGGCGGCCTCGCCGCCGGACTTGGCCCACTTGCCCGAGCCGCGCGCGTAGAGCTTCGCGCGCATCCCGAGCAGGGGCCGCACGCCGCGGTCCCGGGCGACCGCGAGGATCCGGTCGAGCTCCGAGACCTTCTCCAGGATCAGGACGACCTTCTTCTTCATGCGCACGCCGTTCAGCGCCATGCGGATGAACGTCTCGTCCTTGTAGCCGTTGCACGTGATGAGGCATTCCGGGGCGAGGTCGGCGGCGATCGCGGCGAGGAGCTCCGGCTTCGATCCCGCCTCCAGGCCGTAGCCGTACTGGCGGCCGGCCTCGATGATCTTCTCGACGACGACCCGCTTCTGGTTTACCTTGATCGGGAAGACGCCGCGGAAGACGTTGGCGTACTCGTACTCGTCGATCGCCCGCGCGAACGCGTCGTTCAAGTTGGCGACGGCCGTGGCGAGGATCTGCGGGAACCGGATGATCATCGGCGTCGTGATGCCCCGCAGCGCCACCTCGTCCACGATCTGTTTCAAGGCCACTCCGCGCGCCGACTCCTGGGTGGGGCGCACGACGAGGTCTCCTTCCTCGGAGACGTGGAAAAAGCCCTTTCCCCAGTACGGGATCCCGTAGAGGGCCGCGGCGTCTTCGTATCGGGGACGGGGGCGCGGCGCCGGGGCGGGAGAGACTCTTCGGATCGGTCGTGCGCTGGCCATCAGTCGGACCCGATTATTCCCCGAAGCGCCGCGGACTGCCAACAGAAAAGAGGACCGCTCGAGGTGGGCCGCTCCTCACTCGCCGGCCGGCGTGGTCCCAGGAGGCGCTCGAGCCCTTCCGCCGAGCGGATGTGGATGTCGCGCTGCGGGAAGGGGAGCTCGATGCCGCGCTCCTTGAGGATCTCGTGGATGGCGAAGTTGATCTGGCTGCGAAGGCCGCCGCGCCTGTGGAGCATGACGGCCGTCCAGCAGGCGAGCTCGAAGTTGAGCGAGGACTCGCCGAAGGCCAGGAACAGGACATAGGGTGGAGGCTCCCGGAGCACGTTCTCGTTCTTCGCGGCGGCGTCGAGCAGCGCCCTCTCCACGGCGCGAGGGTCGCTGCCGTAGGCGACGCCGACGGGGAAGTGGAAGCACACGCGCGGCGTGAGGTAGCTCCAGTTGGTCACCGGGGTCGTGATGAACTCCGAGTTGGGGACGATCAGGTAGATGTCGTCGTTGGTCCGCACCAGGGTCGCCCGCGCGTGGATCTCCACGACGTCTCCCACGACTTTCCCGACCTCGATGCGGTCCCCGACCTTGATCGGCCGCTCGACTAAGAGGATCAACCCCGCGATGAAGTTCTTGGCGATGTCCTGCAGGCCGAAGCCGATGCCGACTCCGATCGCTCCCCCGAAGACGGTCAGCGTCGTCGCGTTGATGCCGAGCGACTCCAGGGCGAGGATCAGGCCGAAGGTCCAGATGAGGTAGGAGACGACGCGCCCGATGGCGTAGCGCACGCCCGGATCCAGCGGCGAGCGCTTGAAGAGCTTCTTCGCCGTGAGCCTGCGAAACAGCCGCGCCGCGAGCCACGTGACGATCAGGATGGTCAGGGTGGCGAGCAGGCTCGACAGCGTCACCTCCGTCTGGCCGATCCGGAACAGCCGGTGGTCGAGCAACTCCTCCATACCGGCAACGGTACAGGAAGAGAGGTTCAAGGTCTAAGGTCTAAAGTCTGATGTCAGGGCCCCGGGACCTTAGACCTTGGCCGCTTGGTCAAGGCTTGCCCAGCAATTCGAGCGCGGCGACAGTGAGAGACGCGACACCCATGCGGATCGTCGGCTCCCGGTCGGGAGCGAACTCGGAGGAGTGAAGCGACGGCAGCGGCGTGCCGTTCTTGACCGAGGATTCGTACCTGGCCGGCTCGACCGCTCCGACTTCGAACTCGAGCGCGGGGACGCCTGCCAGGACGTACTCGGAGAAGTCTTCGCTCACCATCATGGGCTGGCCCTCGACGACGTTGGACTCGCCGAAGGCCTTCACGAACGCTCCGGCAATCCTCTTCGTCAGGGCAGGGTCGTTGTACAGGGCCGGCGTTCCTTCGCTGAGTCTCCATCTTCGGAGGCTTCGGGGCTCCCGCCGCGGCCGCCTCCGCCTTCGCGATCCGGTCGATCGATGCGAGGATCCGCTTCCGCACTTCGTCCTTGTAGGAGCGCACGGTGATCAGGAGCTTCACCTCGTCGGGGATGATGTTGTGCTTGGTGCCGCCGTGGATCGAGCCGACGGTCACGACGGCGGGATCCAGCGGGTTCTCCTCGCGCGAGACGATCGTCTGGAGGGCGAGGATCGTGCGCGCCGCGATGACGATCGGATCGACCGTCGTATGCGGGGCGGCGCCGTGGCCGCCCCGGCCGTAGATGGTCAGGTCCACGGAGTCCACGTTGGCCCAGGCGTAACCCGGCGTATAGACGATCTTTCCCGCCGGCATCGAGGACTTGTCGTGAAGCGCGATCGCGAAGTCCGGCTTGGGAAATCGCGTGAAGAGGCCGTCCTTCAGCATCGCCAGGGCGCCGCTGCCCCGCTCCTCCGCCGGCTGCCCTATGAGAAACAGCGTTCCGCGCCACCGGTCCTTCGCTTTTGCGAGGAGGGTCGCGGCCCCGACGAAGGAGGTCATGTGCACGTCGTGCCCGCAGGCGTGCATGACCGGCACCGTCGCGCCCGAGTCGTCCCTGGCCGTCACCTTGCTCGCGTAGGGGAGCCCCGTTCTCTCTTCGACCGGCAGCGCGTCCATGTCGGTGCGCAGGAGGACCGTCGGCCCGTTCCCGTTCTTGAGGATCGCGACGACGCCGGTGCCGCCGACGCCGGTCGTGACCTCGTAGCCGAGCGCCTTCAAACGCATCGCGATCTTGGCGGCCGTCTTCTCTTCGTGGCGCGACAGCTCCGGCGTCTGGTGCAGGTCGATGTAGAACCTCTCGAGGTCGGGATAGATCGAATCGAGGGGAGCCAGCGCGGGAGGCGCGGCGTCTGCCCGTTGAGTCTCGCCGCCGCGAAGATCGCCAGGATCGCCGCCAACAGATTCTTTCTCATGCCGCGCCTCCCGCGCATCGGGTGATCGGGTGCATCGGGTGATCTGATCTGGGCCGCGCGTATTCTAGCTCCGTCAGTCACCCGATCACCCGATCGCAGATCACCCGATTCTTGATGACAGCCGCCAGGCATCTCGGCGAAACTGTCGCGGGTTGACCGGCCAGAAGACGACCTCCGCGACACGCGAGCCCGGCTTTGCCCGGCGTATGCGGTGGGTCACGGTCCTCTACTTCGCGGAGGGGTTTCCTTACGGGGTCTTTCGCGAGGTCTGGTCGGTCTATTTCCGCACCGCCGGCGTGTCGCTGAAAGAGATCGGGCTGATGGATCTCCTCGGCCTGCCCTGGGCGATCAAGCCGCTGTGGGCGCCTCTGGTGGACCGCTATGGGGACCGGCGCCGCTGGATCGCTTCCTGCCTCCTCGTCATGGCCGTCCTCCTCGCGATCCACCCGCTCTTCGACGCGTCGAGACTCTCTATCGGCTTCTGGCTCGTGCTGCTCCTCTTCACCCTCGCCTCCGCGACGCAGGACATCGCGATCGACGCCCACACGATCGCCTTCCTGCCGAAGGAGGAGGTCGGCGCGGCCAACGGGATCCGCGTCTCGGCCTACCGCGTCGCCATGATCGCGAGCGGCGGCGGCATCGTGCTCGCGGCGGAGTTCTTCGGGTGGCCGGCGATGTGGGTCGCGGCGGGCCTCGTCCTCGGCGCGCTCGCGGCGATCGTCCTGCGCGCTCCGGCCGCGGACCTGCGGGTCGAGGAGAAGAAGCGGTTCCTCGCCCCGCTGCTGAAGTGGATCGCCCGGCCCGGCTCGATCCCCGCGCTCCTCTTCGTCCTGCTCTACAAGCTGGGGGACCAGGCGATCACGCCGATGATCAAGCCGTTCTGGGTGGACCGGCACCTGACGTTGAAGGAGATCGGGTTGATCTCGACGACGCTCGGCATCGTCTTCACGATCCTGGGCGCGCTGCTCGGAGGGTTCCTGACGACGAAGTGGGGCCTGCCGAAGGCCCTCTTCTTTCTCGGCATCGCCCAGGTCCTGCCCAACCTGGGCTACGCCGCCTGCGCGGCCCTGGACGCGGGGCGCCCGGCGATCTATGCCGCGTCGATTCTGGAATCGTTCGGCCAGGGACTCGGGACGGCCGCCATGCTGACGATGATGATGCGCCTCTGCGACAAGGAGCACGCCGCGACCGAATACGCGCTGATCTCCGCTCTCTTTTCCCTGACCCGGCACATCTCGGGCGCGGTGAGCGGATTCGCTGCGGCGCGATTCGGGTACGCGACGTTCTTCGCCTGCACGTTCCTCCTGGCGATCCCCGGACTGGCCCTCATCCCGTTCCTGCGCAAGCGCCTCGAACCGATCCCCTCTCCCCCGGGATAGGGTCAGGGTGAGGGCACGGCTCTTGCCATGGGTCTTGAATTCAATGCCGTCGCGCCGGGTGCGCCCTCACCCCGTCCCTTTCCCGGGGGAGAGGGGGGAGGCTCCAGAACGCGGCGGAGTCGAGCCGCTTCCTCGAAGTAGGATCGGAGCTCTTCCATGTTTCGGCCGCGCAGGTGTCGGGAGAGGTCTTCCAGTTCCGCGCGGACGGCTTCGATCGCGGCGGCCAGGGCTTCCGGGTCGGCGAGGGAAAGCTCCAGGGCGAGGGGCGCGGGAGTGTCGGCGACGCGGGTCGTGTCGAGGAGTCCCGGGCCGGCCATCCGGTCGAGCCCCTCGCCCGCTCCCGAGGAGACGGCGCGGGCGAGCCCCGAGGCGACGGCGTAGGGAAGGTGGCTGACCCACGTCACGAGAGCGTCGTGCCGCTCCGCGTCCATCACGGCGGGACGCGCGCCCATTGCGCGGACGAGGTCCTGGACCGCCGCGATCGAGTGGAAATCGCTGCGCTCTGTCGGCACGATCAGCCAGGGGCGGTTCTGGAAGAGGTCGGCCCGCGCGCCCGCGAGGCCGGGAGTCCGCGATCCCGCCATCGGATGGCCTCCCACGAAACGCGTCGCGGCGGGCAGAGCCGCGGCGGCGGCGGCGACGGGGAGCTTGAGCGAGGCCGCGTCGGTGATCAGGGCTTCCGGCGCCGCGGCCGCCGCCTCGCGCAGGAGCCCAGGCGTCTCGCTTGTCGAAACAGCGAGCAGAACGACGTCGCTCCCACGGACAGCCTCGGCAAGGGACTCGGCCGCGTCGATGCCGCGCTCGCGCGCCCGCGAGCGCGCTCCGGCATCGCGGTCATAGCCGCGGGCCTCGAGCGCCAGCGCGGCCGACCCTCCGATCAGTCCGAGACCCACGACGGCGGCGCGCGTCATCGGCGGAGATTCTTCTCCGGGAAGGCGGACCGCTCTCCTCTTCGTCGCCGGGCACGCGCACGGCCCATTCGGGGCGGAGGTGTCGAGCGCCGCGCAGAAACACATGGCGCACCTGCGCCTGCGGAAGGTCGGTGTTCCAGTGGATGAGGACTCGGATGCAGTGCCCGAGCGACCCGGGAACCGGAATCTCGCGGACGCAGAGGAGAGGGATGTCCTTCCATTCTGCGAAGCCCCGCGCCGCGACGGCGGGGAATGCCGCGTCCAGGTCTTCCGTCACGGTGAAGACAGCGCTCGCGATGTCGTCGGGGCGCATGCCGTTTGGCTCCACCAGGAGCCGGATGCAGCTCCCTCGTGCGCTCGGCGATCTCGCTCGCGTCGTTGCGGGCGACGGTCGTCGCGCCCCTCACGCCGCGCATCACGGCTGTCCGCCCGTACCCAGCGATGGGCTCATCGGAGTTCGGATTATCGCCCGGGAGGAGAAAAGGGGACTTCCGGGTAATGATAGAGAAGACCCTCGTGAAGCCGAGACACGTCCTGGGGATCGACGCGGGGGGCACGAAGACCCGCGCGATCCTGGCCGACGAGACAGGCCGGGTCGTCGCGGGAGCCCGCGGCGGGGGAGCCAACCTGCGCACCCACGGGGAGCTGGAGGTCGAGAAGGTCCTTCACTCCGTCATCGAACGGGCGGAGGGGGAAGCCGGCGTCCGCGCGGACGCCCTGGCTCTCGGCATCGCGGGCGCGGACCGCCCCGAGGACCACGCGGTCCTGCGCGAGATCCTGCGCCGGATCGGTTTTAAGAGCCGCGTCGTGCTGGCCAACGACGCTCGCATCGCGTTCGTGGCGGGCTCGGCCCGGCGCGTGGGGCTGGCGCTCATCTGCGGCACCGGCTCGATCGCGTGGGGGCGCAACTCCCGCGGCGAGGTCGCGCGGGCCGGCGGCTGGGGCTGGCACCTGGGAGACGAGGGCTCCGGGTTCTGGATCGGGGAACATGCGATCCGCGACGTCTTGCGCGGGGCGGATGGACGCGGTCCCGCGACGCTTCTCGAGAAACCTCTCTTCGAGCACTTCGGGATCGAGCGCCCGGAGCAGATCGTTCGCGCGCTCTACGATCGGGACTATCCGAGACACCAGGTGGCGATGTTCGCCGTGCGCGTCCAGGAGGCCGCAACCCGCGGGGATGCCGTCGCCGGCCTGATCCTCGCAGCGGCGTTGGAGGAGCTCGTCCTGGCCGCGCGGAGCGTGATCGGCCGGCTGAACCTCGAGGCCGCGCCGTACGACGTCGTGCTCTCGGGGGGCACGTTCGCCGCCCTGCCGTCCCTGCAGGAATCGGTGCGGGGGAGGCTCGCGACCTCCAACGCGCGGGTGATCCTGCTCGAGGAAGAGCCCGCCATGGGAGCCGTGAAGCTGGCCCTGGAGGAGCTGCCAGGATTGAAGGTTTGAAGGATTGAAGGACTGAGGATTGATGGATTGCTGGGTTCCGGAGCCCAATCCTCCAATCTTCAATCTTCCAATCTTCAATCCTCTGCGATAATGGCGTCGCTGTCCTTGAATCCAGTATGAAACGGCTGATCGTCAACGCGGACGATTTCGGCAGGACTCCGGGCGTCAACGAGGGGACGCTCGAAGCGTATGTCATGGGGATCGTCACCTCCGCGACGGTCATGGTCCTCGAGCCGGCGGCAGAGGAAGGGATCCAGCTCGCTCGCGCGGTCGCTCCCGACCTGGCTCTCGGTCTCCATTTCGCCGTCACCGGCGGAGGCGCGTGCGCCAGTCCTCCCGCCGCCGTTGGCAGGCTCGCGCCGGGAGGACGTTTCGTTCGATCCTTCGAGGAACTTCCCGACAGGATTCCCGCTGAGGAGGTCCGCTGCGAGCTCGAAGCGCAGATCGCTCTCTTCGAACAGATGGCGAAGAGACCCCCGACGCATCTGGACTCCCACCACCACGCGGCCATACACGTTTCCGTCCAGCCGGTCTTCGCGGCCGTGGCCAAGAAGCACAGGCTCCCCGTCCGCGCCTCGAACGCCCGGGCGCGCGAGCAGTTGCAGGAGGCGGGACTTCAACTCCCCGACCATTTTATCGAGTCCTTCTACGGATCGGGAGCGACGGCGGAGAACCTGAAGTTCGTCCTCGCGCACCTGCGCGAGGGCGTCAGCGAGCTGATGTGCCATCCGGGCCATCCCGATGAGGCCCTCCTCGCCGGCAGCTCTTACGCACAGGAACGGGAGCGGGAAATCGCCGCCCTCTGCGACCCGACAATCCGCGAGATGTTGGCGGCGGACCAGATCGAGCTCATCACCTTCCGCGAGCTGGCGGCTTGAGGCTCGAGGTCCTCGCGGGCCCGCGTGCCGTCGCGAGGCGCGCGGCGGAGGAGATCGCCGGAGTCCTGCGCCGAAAGGGGCGGCGCCGGATCGTCCTGGCGTCCGGCAAGACGATGGTCGCCGTCTACGCGGAGCTCGTGCGGCTCCATCGTCTGGGCCGCGCCCCTTTCCGCCGTGCCGAGACCTTCAACCTGGACGAGCTCCTTCTCCCTCCGGAAGATCCGCGCAGCTTCCGGGTCTTCATGGAACGGCATCTCTTCTCCCGGGTCGGCCTGCCGGCGGGGCGCATCCACTTTCTCCGCGGCGACGCGGCGGACCTCGAGGCCGAGTGCCGGCGCTACGAGCGGGAGCTTGCCCGGGCGAGACCGGACATCACTCTGGTCGGAATCGGCGACAACGGGCACGTGGCGTATCTCGAGCCGGGCAGGTCCCTGGCGCCGGTGACCGCGCGGGTGCGCCTCTCCCCTTCGACGCGCCGCGGCCTGGCTGCGAAGGGCCTGAGGCCTCCGCCGCGCGAGGCGCTCACGATGGGGATCGAGACGATTCTCTCCGCGCGCCGGATCATGCTCGCCGCGACCGGGCCGGGCAAGGCCGCCGCGATCGCGCGCGCGTTGGAGGGCCGCGTCACGCCCTCCTGTCCCGCCTCCTTCCTGACGCTCCACTCCTCACTGACGGTGATCCTCGACCGCGCCGCCGCGAAGCTCCTCACGCTCCCGTCGTCCAGGAGTGTGTCCAAGTAAGTTGTCGTTCATCCCGAGGAGCAGCGCGACGAGGGATCGGCACGGGAGGAGCAGATCCTTCGGTTCGCTCAGGATGACATGCCGAGGGCTGTTCGCAGGTCTCCCTGTGCCTTTTCGAGGCGCTGACGGGCTGCTGCGGCGGAGAGGCCCGCGCGACCCATCACGATCGCGGTCTTGACCTCGCCATTGGCGCGGGCGAGAAGGGCACGGGCTTTACGCGGCGTTCCGCTCGTGGCCGCGGCGACGATCCGCAGAGCGCGGTCCTTCAGCTTCGCCGAGCCGGCTCGCAGGTCCACCATCCACGGGCCGAAGACCTTGCCCGAGGACGCGAACGCCGCGGTGGTGATCTGGTTCAGAGCGAGCTTCGTCGCCGTGCCGGCTTTCAGGCGCGTGGAACCGGCGACGACTTCGGGACCTGTGTCCAGCCGCACCACGATCTCCGCCACCTCTTCGATGCCGGGAGAGAGGCTTGCCGTCACAAGAACAGTGCGAGCGCCGCGCTCCGTTGCGCGGTCGAGCGCTCCCCGGACGAACCTCGTCACCGAGCTCGCGGAGACTCCGATGACGAGATCTCCGCGCCGCATGCGGCCCGCCCGTCGGACGCCGTCTTCATAGTCGTCTTCCGCTCCCTCCCGCGCGCGGAACACCGCGCCGCGGCCGCCGGCAATGATGGCTTGCACCCGCTTCGGATCGGTCCCGAACGTCGGCGGCAGCTCCGCCGCCTCGATGACAGCGAGCCGGCCGCTCGTGCCGGCCCCGAAGAGGAAGCATGTGCCTCCGGCCTGGAACGTCGCCGCGAATGCCTCTGCCGCCCGCACGATCTCGCGCCGCGCTCCGCGCAGCGCCGCGAGCACCTGCCGGTCCTCCGCCTGCATGAGCGCGACCACGCGCGCGATCCCAAGCCGGTCGAGCCTCGCGGACTTCGGATTCGCGGATTCGGTCGCGAGCTTCTTCCAGACTCCTCTTTTCGACCTGTTTGTCTCGACGTTTGACATCGCGTGCCGGTTGAGATTCGCTAGGAACGCCAAATCCACTGCCGATCGAGGAGGATTCTATGCGCCGGTTCGTTCCGGGACTCCTGGTATTCGTGCTCGCGATGCCCGTCGCCGCGGCGGAGAAGAAACCGCTGACCGCGGAGACACTCTGGATGCTCCAGCGCGTGGGCCCCCCGGTCGTCTCGCCGGACGGGAAGACCGCCGCCTACACGGTCAACGTCTACGACATGGAGGCGGACCGCGGCAACGCCGACATCTGGATCTCGCCCGTGGCCGGCGGGCCGGCCCGCCACTTGACCACCAACAAGGCCTCCGACGGGTCGCCCGCGTGGAGCCCGGACGGGAAGCGCATCGCCTTCGTCTCCAAGCGCGAGGACGACAAGGCCTCGCAGGTCTACGTCATCCCGGTGGACGGCGGAGAGCCGGAGCGGCTGACCGACATGCCGCTCTCCGTGTCCAACCCGAAGTGGTTTCCCGACGGCTCGCGCATCGCGTTCGTCTCCTCGGTGATCGCGGGATCGGAGACTCCCGAGGCGACGAAGAAGGCGCTCGAGGCCCGGGAGAAGAGCAAGGTCAAGGCGCGCGCGACGGAGAACCGCCTCTACCGCTTCTGGGACCACTGGCTGACCGACGGCGAATACCCGCGCATCTTCGTCGTGGACGTCGCGACGAAGAAGGTGACGGACCTGCTGCCGGGCTCGAAGCGGATCTTCGGCCTGGAGGACGGCGCCGGCTCCTTCGACATCTCGCCCGACGGCGCGTCGATCGCCTTCGAGGCCAACAGCACTCCCGAGCCGTACCACGAATGGAACACGGACATCTTCCTCGTGCCGGTTTCCGGCGGAGAGCCGAAGAACCTGACGGCCGACAATCCCGCGGAAGACAAGAACCCGGTCTTCTCGCCCGACGGGAAGAGCCTCGCCTACGGGCTCGAGAGGAAGGCCGACGGCTGGCCGGACCAGACCCGGCTGGCCGTGCTCGACCTCGCGTCCGGCAAGACGCGCGTCCTGACGGAGGAACTCGACCGCTCGGCCGGCGGCTGGAGCTGGACGGCGGACGGCTCGACTCTCGTTTTCCACGCGGAGTCGCGCGGGCGGGGAAATCTCTACGCCGTCTCCGCGCGCGGCGGCGCGCCCCGGGAGATCTACCACGGCGGCTCGTCCGCGGGCGCGCGCGTGACGCGCGACGGCCATGTCGTCTTCGCGGCGAACTCGCTCTCCCGCCCGGCCGAGATCGCGGTCACCGGCCTGGACGGCAAGGGATTTCGTTACCTGACGAGCTTCAACGACGCCGCGATGGCGACGCTCGACCTCGGGTCCGTCGAGGAGATGACGTTCCCGGGCGCCGGCGGCGAGACGGTCCAGATGTTCGTCGTCTTCCCGCCGGGCTTCGACGCGAAGAAGAAATACCCGCTCCTGCAGTTGATCCACGGCGGCCCGGTCGGCACCTTCGGCGACGCCTTCGGCTACCGCTGGAACCCGCACGTCTTCGCCGCGCCCGGCTACGTCGTCGCGATGGTCAACTTCCACGGCTCCTCGAGCTTCGGCCACGCGTGGATCGAATCGATCCTGGGCGCGCATCCGGACAAGCCCTTCACCGACGTGATGAAGGGGACCGACTTCCTGATCGCGAAGGGTTACGTGGACGAAAGCCGGATGGCCGCCGCCGGCGGCTCCTACGGCGGCTTCCTCGTGGACTGGATCGAGGGGCACACGGACCGCTTCAAGGCCCTCATCTCGCACGCCGGCGTCTACGATCTTCTCGGACAGTCCGCCTCCGACGCGACATACGGCCGCCACCACTCCTACGGCGGCTATCCATGGACGAACCTCGAGAATGTCGAGAAGTGGAGCCCGAACCGCTATGCGGCGAACTTCAAGACGCCGATGCTCGTGATGCACGGCGAGCGCGACATCCGCGTGCCGGTCACGCAGGGGCTGGAGATCTACGGAGTCCTGACCGCGAAGGGCGTCCCCGCCCGCCTCGTCTACTACCCCGACGAGCACCACTGGATCCTGAAGGGCCAGAACTCCAAGCACTGGTACGGCGAGTTCCTCGCCTGGCTCGCCAGGTACCTGAAGTAACTCCGAGATTACGTGACGACGCTGATGCAAGCTGCCCGGATGATTTTTCTCTAGCAATCCGCCCCGGAGTCGGGCCGCCTCCGGCTTTCGGCCGCGGCGGTCGCTTCGCGACCAGGCGGCCGAAAGAGTTCAAACCTGAGCTTGGACTGAGGCGACATTGATTCCGGGCGAATGCCAGGCACTGGGCCGTCGCTGGTCGCTCAGTCGCATGAGGAGCGTGGCGAAGTTTGTTCTGTAGCGTGCTCCTTCGCTTATCGCCTCCTCCGGGAGGCGGCCCGCCACCGGGGCGAGTTTTTCGCCACCCTCAGTTGCTGTACCAGTGGTGGAAGAGGGGAGTCCCGGCGCGGCCGACGAGCTCGATCTCAACCTCATGCATCCCGCGCCGGCTCGCGGGGTCTCGAAAGACGACTTCGTAGTAGCCCTCGACGGAGCGCTCGACTCTCCGCCTCGCGAGATCGGGGAAGTCGTACGTCTCGTTGCAACCGGTCGATCACGCGTCCCGTGATGATCACCCGGTCCACCGTGACCCGCTCCCGGACGTTCGGCCTTTCCGCGGCGCCGGACTTCTCCTGCGATAACGCGAGCGCCAGCGCAAGGATCAGAGCCGTCATGCAGGGTCTTATTATCTGTTCCGGGGCGCGTCCGACGGATGTGAGGGCGCCGCCAGGACCAGGACGCCGTGGTCGAGCGTGCCGGCGTAGAGCCTTCCGCCCGGCGCGTCGAGGGCGAGGGACGTGACCTGGATGCCGGGATCGGATCCGTTGAGCCGCGTCCAGGTCTTCGCGGCGTCGCGGGTCTCGAAGAGGCCGGCAGCGGTTCCGGCGAAGATCCGCGAGAGGTCCGCCGGGTCGAGCGCGAGCGCGTAGACGACGGCGCGCGGCAGTCCCGAGCTCTGGCGGTGCCAGGTCTTTCCGCGATCCGAGCTGACGAAGATGCCGCCGTCCGTTCCCGCGTACACCGACTCTCCTGTGGCGCTGGTCGCGACGCAGCGGACGACCGTCTTGTCGAGCTCGCGCCCGGCGGGTTTCCAGGACAGGCCCCCGTCGGTGGACTTGAAGACGCCGCTCCCGGCGGTCGCGGCGTAGAAGACGTTCGGATCCCGCGGGTCGGCGGCGAGCGAGAGAGCGAACGTCTTCTCCATCCCCGCCTCCGACGGGAGCCAGCGCGTGCCGCCGTCCGTCGTTCGGAACATGCCGCCGCGCGTCGCGGCGAGAGCGATCTTCGGATCCTTCGATTGAAACAGGATGGAGAAGACGGCGAGCGTGGGGGCGAGCGCCCAGCTCTCGCCGCCGGCGAAGCTGTGCCCGATGGCTCC
The DNA here is from genome assembly GCA_963741435.1 of uncultured Acidobacteriota bacterium. Taxonomy (GTDB): domain Bacteria; phylum Acidobacteriota; class Thermoanaerobaculia; order UBA5066; family Gp7-AA6; genus JAWOLE01. Next base: position 15,090 of record CAVUIX010000036.1, read on the forward strand.
GCTCGAACCGAAGAAGATCTCGCGCCCGCCGGGGTGGAAGGCGATCGAGTAGACCTCGTCGGGCTCGGCGCCGGTGCGCAGCGGGCTCCAGTGATCTCCTCCATCGCGGGAAACCTGCAGGCCGTTTCGAGTCCCGGCGTAGACGGTCTGCGGCGATCCGGGATCGACGGCCACGGCGAAGACGGCGCGCGCCTCCGTGCCTCTTCCCTGCGGCGGGGGGGACTCCCGCGCGAGGGCCGTCTCGCCTCTGCCCGCGATCGTGATGCCCGGCGGCAGCTTCGGATTGAACTGGCGCGGATCCACGTGACCTTCGAGCCACACGATGCGCTGATGGTCCAGGTCCCGGCGCAGCTCGGCCATGTCCGTGCCCAGAAGCTGCAGGGGCGATCCCCCGGGCCAGTCCGCGGCGCTCCCGGCGCTCGCGCGCCACACGAAGAGCGGAACAAAAGTCTGCCCCAGGTAGGTCCGCGCCTGTTCGGCGGAGAACGTGCTCTCGTCCGTTCGTTCGGAGCCGGCGATGAGGACAACCGCACGCCGCCGGGACGACCCGCCGAGGTCGTATCCGGCGAGGGCCATGGCGTCCGACGTTCTCAGCCTCTGGAGAGAGGGCGCGTTGAGAGGGGCCAGAAAGAGGCGGCGCAGCCAGGATTCCTGCCTGGCATTGGGCGGCCGCTCGCTTGGCTTGTGGATTTCCGCATGCAGGGCGTCGAAGGCGGTCAGCGAGTCGTTGGCGACGATCACCCGGATCTGTTCGGCGTCCTGGAGCGGTAATGCGGATCGCGCCTTCAGTGCCGTGCTCCCGACGTTCGTCGAGGACCCGAACGCTCCTGGCTCGACGACGAAGACCAACTCGAAATCTCCCTGCTCGACCGCGCGCACGGGCCAGCCGGCCTCCCGGAGCGAGGCCGCGAGCTCCTCGTCGCGGACCCCCGGCTGGACGACGATCGGAATGGCCTGCAGGGAGGCCTCCGCCTTCTCCGGATACGAGCCTTGCAGAAGTTGCGTGAACGCGGCGCGCCGCCCGTCGGGGAACGTGGCATCGGCCGTGACGACCTGCGGCGTCGAGCCGGGTGGAAAAGGGACATTGAGCTTCGACACGACGGAGCGGGCGACGGTCACGCCGTCGAGAGCGACGGTCAGGGAAGCCGGGTCGAGCTTGGCCGGGTGGGCCCAGGTCACCGTGAAGTCGCAGGCTCGCGTCTTCTTCTCGCAATGCCCCGACACGCGCACCTCCGCCTCGACACCCGGCTTGTTGACCCAGCGACGCACGCTCTCCGTCACGCGACCCGCTTTGTCCTTGCGAATGAGCTCGAGCGAGTGGATGACGGGATCGGGCCCCAGGTCCACCGTGCATGCGGGAGCGCGCGCCGAGATCGTGCACGCCGGCCGGCCGTCCAGGAGCAGCTCCGCTGGCTCGGGCCGCCCGCCCAGATCCACGATGACCGGGAAGAGCCCGATCAGGAGTCCGACAGGGTAGGAGAGGATGTCCACGTTCTCACTCTGGCTTCGGCAGATCGGCGGCGGCGCTGCCGCGCGTGCCGGTCTTCAACTCTTCGACGGTGAGGGCGACACGCGTCGCATCGGGCGGCCACTCCAGGGGAAACACATAGGTCCACTCAGCCCCCGCGCCTGTCCGCGAGAGGTCAACCTCCTCGTGGTGGACGAAGGGCTGCATGCCCGGGGCGCGGACGGCGAGCGTCACGCGCATCCGGCCCGGCCCGACCTTCTCGAGCGCCTCGACGATCGTGCCTAGGTCCACGGAGACCTGCACGTCGCCGACGCGGCGCTTGTCCGGTTTGACCTCCAGCAGGTCGACGAAGATGTTCACCGGGAGCGTGCCCTGCGCGGGAGCGCTCTCGAGCGCCTGGACCGCCGACTGCGCGGAAGCCGCGAGCTCCGGAGCGTCGAGGACCGATTGCGCTGCCCGAAGCGTCACTCCGCGCCGGCTCGTCCTGACCTCCAGCTTGTGGGCGCGGCCGTCGGGCGGGCGGTTCATCCGGTAGGTAATCGCGACCGCGCTGGAGAGGCGGTCGAGCGCCAGGACGAAATTCTCCTGTGTCGTGACGACCTCGCCCCCGGTCGCGTCGGCGATCTCGCGCAGGGGAGCGAGCGGGCGCACGAAGAGGAACGTCGGTGCGTCGCTCACGGGATTGCGCAGGTCGCTGAACTCCCGTTTCCCGACGGTGGACGGGCTGTTCGCCTGGAAGGCTTCGGGGCCGCCGATGGCGAGCGGGACCGTCATGAGCCCCTGGTTGGCGAGCGAGCTCTCGGTCTTCGCGACCATCTCGGGGATCTGCGGCACGAGCTCCATCCGGAGCTGATCTCCCTCGGGCCCTTCCAGGTAATTGCGATAGAAGTCGGAGAGGACGAGGTCGAACCCGTCGCTCGCCAGATAGAGGACCGCCGGGCGGCGATCCGTTCGCAGGCCCGCCCACTTCCCGAGGCGCTCGAGAGATTGCCGGACGAGGTGGACCTCTCCCTGCATTGCCGCGCGAGCGTGCATGCGCTTTTCCAACGCATCGAGGTCCTTGCCCTTGCCTTTGATGGGACTGGCGCCCGGGAGGAAGTCCGCGCGCACGTCCAGGAGCCGGTCGCGCCCCTGGCCCGTCTTCGCCAGCGAGGCGAGCGCCGCGCGGACCGGCGCGGAATCCGCCGTGCCCGGCAGGACGGTCTTCGGCTCCGGGTCGGCCAGCACGATCTCGAGCGGCCCTCGCGCGAGAACGGCGTCGAGGTTCTTCGCCGTCATTTCGCACACTTTCTTGACGGACTTTTTCTGGAGGAGGCTCGCGTCCAGATACAGGATCTGCGGCATCCGCGCCAGGACCTCCGGCGGCGGCGCCGCGGGAGAAACCTCCGTCTTCGGGATTTCCTTGCCGGCCTCGGAACCGGCCGTCTTCACCGGCCTGACGACGTCCACCCCGAGCACCTTCGCCGGAATCCCATCCTCCAGCACCTCGACCTCTTCGACGGAGAGCGGCTTCTCGATCGGCTTCCCCTTCGCGTCGGTGACGATGGCGACGATCGTCCGGACGTTGACCTCGACCTTCTCGGTGAAGCCGGGAGGCGGCGGCTGCTGCGTCTGCGCGGCGGCGGCCGCTGCTACGAGGGCGAAAAGGACCGGGGCGCGAAGGCGCAGGCCCGAGATGGGTCATGGGCGGGAAGGGGAGAGGATATAGGACACGAGGCCGGTCGGCTGGTCGCGGACGCCGAGACTCCACGTGAAGGAGCCCGCCGGCAGCTCCCAGGTCGAAGCTTCGCTTCGAAGGTTCCCGCGGAGTCGAGGCGGCTGGCCGTGGCGGACCAGCGGATCGGCTCTGCCCGGTTTCCCTGCGCGTCTTCGCCGGCGGCGAGAAGCTCGACGGCGCGCTCCTCGGTCTGCGCGCTCTCGCGCGGGGGCGGATACCGGAGCAAGACTCGCGTGACGCTGCTGCCATTCTGCCGAGGACGCGCTCGCGCGAGAGACGACGAGCGCGGCGAGCGGGTCGCCGTCGCGCCGGTCCGGCCAGGCGCGCGACAGACGCGATCGAGAGTGCTGCTCCTCCTCGGTCGCGATCCGGTAGCCGCGCCGGTAGTGGAGCTGAGACGCCCGGACGGCGTGCACCGATCTCGATCGCGGTGGTGCCGTGGTCGTCGGGGAACGGATCGAGGAAGGTCAGCGCGATACGGTCGATCGTCCTCGATACTCGAAAGCCGATAGGCCGCCTGGAGCGGCAGGAGGATCGCTTCGCCTCCCGTCTCGGATCGCCATCGTGGTCATGGTCTGGCCCACGGGCAACCGGGCCGAGAGGCCTGCGGGATACACGCCGGTCATTGCTCGGAGAAGGGCCACTTGCTGTCGGTTCCCGGATTCGGTGCCGCGATCCATGCGCCTCGGCGTTCACCGAGACCAGCGCGACGTTCTTCTCCTGCGCCTTGGCCATCACGTCCGTGATCTGGCTGTACCAGTTGCGGCGCGACGCGTTGCTCCAGAGCTCGAAGGCGGTCCGCGCCCGCTCGAGGTCGATGCCGTGGTCCTGGAACCGTGTACGGGCCTCCTTGCTTTCCGGCTCCATGGGCTCGCCGCTCGCCGCGATGGCCGCGAAGTCCTCCGGAGTGAGCAGCGCGGTCCCGCTCGTCACGAGCACGAGCGTGCGGCGCGCCGGCGCGGGCGGAAACGCGGCGATCATCAGGAGCATCGCGCGGAAGAGGCGCTCCCGCGCAAACAGGACCAGCTTTGCGAGCTCCTTCCTGTCCGCGCCTTTGAGCGCCGGGATCTCATGCGGGCTCGACGATCCGCGGCGAGGCGGGACGCGCGGCGAGCTCCTTCAGCGCGGCGTCGACGGTTCTGGGATCGCTCGTCCAGGGCGAAGAGCACGTCCAGCTTCGCTCCGTCGGAGCGGGCGGCCATGATCGTTCGATCCGGAACGTTGTCGCCGAGGTATCGCGCGAGCTGCCGGTACACGTCGCGCCGATCGAAGCGAATTCGTTCCCCCTTCGTCGATCAGGACGGCGAGCTGGACCGGCTCCGGGCACGGGCGTCGACCGCCGGCTCCGCGGTTTTCTCCGGCGGTCGGCGGTCCGCGCCCGGGCTGCCGGCGACGGCTCCTGCCGGCTCGCCGCCGGAGCGAGGCGTCAGGGAGTCGATGCGAACCGGCTTGACCGTCCACGGGCAGGGCGAGGTTTTCAGCAAGGAGATCGCGGACCGGGCGCCCGGCAATGTCCGGGCGGTCACGAGTAACCGATGACGCTCGACGTTGACCTTCTCGCGCACGATCTGCGCCGGCGACGCGAATGGCGCGAGGAGAGCGACCAGAGCAAACGCGCCGAGAGAAACATGGACTGCGAGGGGCCGTGGGCGGGAAGCTCCGGGTCGGTATCGCATCTGCTTCCTCCTTTGCGAGAGGATTGTTTCGCGACCGGGGAGAGCCCGCCTGATTAAAGCAATTCAGTTGCCCCGAGGATTCTTCGTAACCGCAGTACGTTACGCGAAGCTCTCCACAGCGCTGCGACGCTTGGCTGTGACGGAATGTCACCTCGTGGAGACGCTCGCCGCGCGCTTCGGGCTTTGCCCGCCTCAGTGAGGAAGTTCGGCTGAGGCGGAACCGAAGAGGCCGATCCTGAGCTCTTCGACGAGGACCGAGACGCGGCGGGCCTGCCGCGGCCACGTCATCGGGACCTCGTAGGTCCAGACGGTGCCCGCGCCCGACTTGTCCAGGTCGAGCTCTTCGGAGGTCACAAACGGCGTCGGGTCGTCGGTCTCCACGGCCAGCGTCACGCGCGCCCGGGCCGGGCCGACTTTCGCGAGCGCTTCGACCTCGGACGCGAGGTCCGTCGTGACGAGGAGCGTGCCTGCCGTGAGACCCTTGCTCGTCTCCTGACGCCGTTCGACCCGGACCGCGACGGAGAGCGGGCCTCCGGAGCCGCCCTGGAACGCGGCGACGGCGCGGCCATGAGCCAGGATCTCGGCCGCGGCCTCCCCGCCGGCGGTCGCGTGCGCGGCGCGAACGATCAAGCCCGGCCGGCTCGATCGGACCTCCAGGCTCCGAACGCCGCTTTGTCCGGCCGCGCCGGACTTGTACGAGACCGCGTAGGCGTCGTTGAAATGTTCGAGGACCTGGCGCAGGCGCCCCGCCCCGATGACGACCTCTCCTCCGGTCGCCTCGGCAACCTTGTAGAGCGGGTCCGTCGGCTGCCAGGCGAGGCTCACGGGCGCGTTCGGGACCGGGCGAGCAGCCGATCCGAAGCTCTTGGACATCGAGAGGTTCCGTGGCTGGGGCGAACTGCTGAAACTGAAGATGGGCGCCGTGCCGATCGTGACCGGCACGACCGTGAAACCGAGGCTGACCAGCTCCGCCGAGACGCGATCCGCGGCCCGGGGCACGCGGTTGGCGAATGTCTTCCGAAATTTCTCCCGTTCCTGAAGCGCCGACTGGGGGCAGAACCTCCTGCAGCCCAGGTAGAACTCGGTGGGGTCGAGCTCGAATCCATCGTTGACCAGGTAGAGGATCGTCGGCGACGCCGGACGATTCGTCGCCGCCCAGAGCTCCAGCTTCTCCAGGAAGGTTTCGATCCTCTCGATGTCTCGCGCAATGAAGACACGCGCGACCATCTGCCAGTCCCCGGCGGACGGCGAATCCAGCAGGCGCCTTCGCGACTCGAAGAGGCTGTCCACGCCGTTTGCTTCGCGCGGCAGCGTCTTCAACGCGGCCTGCAGCACGGCTGGGTCGTTCGTGGCTTCGAGCAGGTTCTTCGGGTTCGGCCCCGCGACGACGATCTGCAGCGGCCCGCGCGCGACGAGCGCCTCGACCATCGGCGACAGAGTCCGAACGTAGAGGTTGGCCGAGCCCCGATAGATGAACTGGGGATCCACGTACAGGACCTGAGCCATTGAGTCCACGATCTTCGGCGAGCCGGCAACCTGCGGAAGACTCGATGCCTCGGGCGCCGACGTCTTCGGCCGCGTCAGCGGCTCGACACCCACGATTTCGGCGGGCGCTCCGTCTTCCAGGACCTGGAGATCGGCGGCCGATGGGGCAGAGGCGAGACGCTTTCCCTGCGCGTCCGTGACGACCGCGACCACAGTCCGGACCTTCACCTCGACGCGCTCGGTGAACGTGTCCTGGCGCGGCTTCTCCTGGGCGAGTGCAGGAGCGCAGACGAGCAGAAGCGAAAGGACGGAAGCTTCCGGTCGGAGGCGCATGGCTTCCTCTTCCTCGAAGTGAATTCTTCTTGGTCTGCGAATGGCCCGCCTGATCAAAACAACTCAGCCGCCGCGGGAGCCGCCTTCGGCTGCAGCGGATTACGTCAAACAGGCCGCGGATGCGATCCCCGCGGGTGACGCAGTGTCACCTCGCGGCGACGCCCGGAGCCACAGGCGTCAGTATTGCGGCGTCGCGGGCGCGGTCGGGATATAGCCCGGGATGGAGCGCGTCGGCGAGGGCTCTACGGGGGGCGCGAACGCGCTCAGAGCGCCGGAGCAGCTCCAGGCTTCTCCGGTGCCGCCCGCGCGGAGAAGAAGCGTGTTCCCGCCCAGCTCGGCCGTGCGCTGCCGCAGCATTCCCAGTCCCGCCGACTCGCTCTCCGTCGCTGTCTGGTTCACGCGGGCAAGGAACGCGCAGCTGCGCACCGCCTCAGGGTCGGTGACGACGAGCACGGCCGTCCCGCCCTTCTTGGAAGCGCAGCCTCCCACCGCGAGCGCCGCCGCGGAAAGAAGGAAAAAGGCGAGGCCCCGGATCGCTCTCTTCACTTCGTCAGTCTACCCGCTGCCCGGTCTCGTCCGCGTCAGACAAACGCGACATACTGGTCATCCGATGCGCGGCATGCCGATTGCTCTCGCCGTGAGTGGTCCCCGGGACCAACACGCGCTTTTCGATCTTCGATGATGCAACCACGCCTCTCCCGTTTCTTCGGCGCCCTCCTCGTTGCCCATGGCTTTGCGGCCGCGGCCGGCGCACAGACGGGGACCGGCTCGTGGGTCTCGGTCGGCCCGGATGGAATCGGGGCAATCCTGTCTCTTGCCATCGATCCGACGGCATCCTCGACGATCTACGCCGGAACCGACGGCGCAGGGGTCTACAAGTCGACGGACGGGGCCGCGACGTGGGTCACTTCCGCGTCCGGCCTGACGGATTTCACGGTGTTTACCCTGGCGGTCGATCCCGCCGTTCCCGCCGTCGTCTATGCCGGAACGTCCTCCGGGCTCTTCGTCAGTCTCGATGGTGGCGGCCGATGGGCGCCTGTCGCGGGATTGCCGCGCACTGTCTTCGGCTTCGTGGTCATCGATCCGGCCGGCTCCTCGACGATCTACGCCGTCAGCACGGACGCCGGCGTCTTCAAGTCTTCGGACGCGGGAACGAGCTGGACGTCAATCAACGCGGGCCTCGCCGGCACCAACCCGAGCACTCTCGCGATCGACCCGTCGTCCTCCTCGATGCTCTATGTCGGAACGATTCAGAGCGGCGTCTATAAGTCCTCCAACGGAGGCGCGTCGTGGGCGACGGTCAACACCGGGCTCGCCAACCTCCACGTCATCTCCCTCGCCATCAGCCCGGCGGCCCCCTCCACGATCTACGCCGGAACGACCAACGGCGGCGCCTACAAGACCACCAACGGCGGTTCCCGCTGGGACCCCATCAACACGGGTCTCGCCGCCTTGTCGGTGTCGGCCTTCTCGATCGATCCCACGGATCCTTCGAACGTCCTGGCAGCCACCGAGGCCGGCATATTCGGCTCGACCACGGGCGGCACGGTCTGGGGGATTTCCAAGGTCGCCTTCACGAACTGTCTGGTGAGGGATCCCGCTGCCCCGGCCACGCTTTACTTCGGCGCCGGCCATGTGCCGACCTCCGCCGGCGGGCTCTTCAAGTCGACGGACGGCGGCGCCTCGGACAGCTGGGCAGCGTCGGGAAGCGGCATCCGCAACGTCACCGCCACATCGCTCGCGGCGTCTCCGGTGTCCGGCACGGTCTATGCGGGGCTCCAACCCGGCATCGTCCGCACGACCGATGGCGGCGGAACGTGGCAGCGACTGCTTTCGAGCGGCGCCATCACCTCAATCGCGATCGATCCCTCGCAGCCCGCGACGGTCTACGCCGGAAGCTTCGGTTTCGGCGTGAACAAGACGACCGACGGCGGCGCCACCTGGCCTCCCATGAACAACGGACTCTTGAACCGGATCGTCGAGGGCCTGGCGATCGATCCCACCGCGACCGCGACGGTTTATGCCGGCACCGCGTTGGGCGTTTTCAAGACGACCGACGGCGCGGCGACGTGGAACGCCTCCTCCTCGGGACTGCCCACTCCGAACGTCCGGGCCGTGGCGATCGATCCGTCGGCGCCCGCGACGCTCTACGCCGCGACGGCGGTCGGGGTCTACAAGTCCTCCGACGGCGGCTCGAGCTGGTCGGTCATGAGCTCCGGCCTCCCGGCGGGAGCGGTCTTCACGCTGCTGATCGATCCTTCGTCGCCGCGCACGCTGTACGCGGGAACGGCGAGCGGTCCCTGGCGGAGCAACGACGGCGGCGGCACCTGGTCGGCGGCGAACTCCGGGCTCTCCGCGTTGACGGTCGTGTCCTTCGCCATCGACCGGTCCAATTCCGTCCTGTATGCCGCGACGCCAGCGGGCGTCTTCTTCTCGGCCAACGGCGGCGCGAGCTGGACTCCCCTGAACGCGGGCCTCGCCAATCTCGCGATCAACGCCCTCGTCCTCGATGCCAACGGAACTCTCTACGCCGCCACCAACGGCTCCGCCGTCTATCGTCTCGTCCCGGCATCGCCCGCGCGCCCGCCGATCCAGGGCACCGGCCAGCACCCTCCGCCGCGCCTGGTGCCGCCCCGCCCCTGATCGCTCCAGTCATGAGAGCGGCGTTCCTCCTTCGCGCGCTCCTGCTCGCTCCGTTGGGGATCTTCGGGGAGGTGTCGGAGCTTGCCTCCCAGGTCGGGCCGTTCTGGGCTTCCGTCGGGCCGGAGGGGATCAACGCGATCCTGTCGGTTGCGGTCGATCCGACGACGACATCGACGCTATATGCCGGGACAGACGGGGCGGGGGTCTTCAAGTCCACGGACAGGACGGCGACGTGGTCGTCCTCGTCGGCAGGCCTGACGGACGCATCGGTCCGCGTTCTCACCGTGGACCCCGCCGATCCTGAAATCGTGTATGCCGGGACGCCTGCCGGCCTCTTCGTCAGCCTCGACGCGGCGGCGAGCTGGACACGCGTTCCCGGATTGCCTGCCACGATCTTCGACGCCGTCGTGTTCGATCCGACGAATTCGCGACCGTCTATGCGGTCAGCACGGACGCGGGCGTCTTCCGGTCGGCGGACCGCGGAGCGAGCTGGGCTCCCGTCAACGCGGGGCTTTCCGGGGCCGCCCCGCGCACGCTCGCCTTCGACCCGTTTTCTCCTTCGACGATCTACCTTGGAACGATTCAGAAGGGAGTCTACAGATCCTTCAACGGCGGACTGACCTGGACGGCCATGAACAACGGTCTCGACAACCTCCACGTCATGGCGCTCGCGTTCGACCCGTCGGCGCAGGGCACGATCTACGCCGGGACCGCCAACGGCGGACTCTTCAAGACCGTCAACGGCGGCGCCCGCTGGGAGGTCAGGAACGACGGGCTGGGAGTCATCGGAAGCAACCTCGTCTCCGCGATCGTGATCGATCCGACGGCGACCTCGAGGATCTACGCGGCGACCGACATCGGCATCGCCATCTCGGACGATGGGGCTGCGAGCTGGACCGACTACGAGGGGGGGTTGAGCATCAACGCGCTGGTCATGCCTCCCGATGATCCCGCCACGCTCTACGCCGGCGAGGGCTCGTCGGTCTCAGTCGGCGGGCTCTGGAGATCGAACAACCGCGGAGTCCGGGGAAGCTGGGCGCGCTGCGACACCGGCATTCGCAACATCTCCATCGCCTCGATGGTTGCCTCCCCGACGGGCGCACTCTATGTAGGTCTCTTCCGTGGAATCCTCCGGACGACCGACGGCGGCGCGACATGGACTTCTCTCCATTCAACCGGCGCGTTCACCGTGTTCGCGATCGATCCTTCGAACCCGGCCACGATCTACACGGGGAGCGCCGGCTTCGGCGTGAACAAGACGACCGACGGCGGCGTGACGTGGCCGCCGGTGAACTCCGGTCTCCAGGATTCGTTCCAAGAGTTGTTGGTCTATTCGCTGGCCATCAATCCCTCTTCCCCCTCCACGGTCTACGCCGGGACGGCAGGCGGCGTCTTCAAGTCCACCGACGGGGCCGCGAGCTGGGCCGCGGCGAGCACCGGCCTGACGTCGTCGGCGGTCCGCGCCCTCGCCATCGACCCCGCGTCAACTTCGACGATCTATGCCGGGACAAACGGCGGCGTCTTCAAGAGCGTCAACGGCGGAACGAGCTGGGCCTCCGCGAAGTCCGGGCTCCCGTCCGGAACGGTTTACACGCTCGCCATCGATCCCTCGGCGCCGGGCGCGATTTGGGCCGGCACTTCTTCCGGCCCTTACCGGACCTCGAATGGCGGCTCGACCTGGGTCGCCGCCAACGCCGGCCATCCGCCGGCGACGGTCATCGCTTTCGCGCGCGACCCAAAGTCCGGAGCGATCTACGCCGCGTCGAGCGCGGGCGTCTTCGTCAGCCCCGACCGGGGCGCGACCTGGTCGGTCGTCAACTCCGGCCTCCCGACTCTCTCGATGAGCGCCCTCGTCTTCGACTCCGCCGGAACCCTCTACGCCGGCACGGGCGGCGGCGGCGTCTTCCGCCTCGTCCCGGCCTCGCCCGCCCGCGAGCCTGTCCAGGGCTCGGGCCAGCACCCTCCGCCCCGCATTCTGACGCCGCGGCCATAGGCCTCCGGCCGTTTGACGCGGAGACTGGGACAGGTAGAATACGTATTGTCAGTTGTGGAGGATACGTACAATGCCGAAGCTGACTCTGAGCGTGAAGGACGACGTGGTCAAGAGAGCGAAGCGCTACGCCGGCCGGCACGGCACCTCCGTTTCGCGGCTGGTGGAGCGCTTCCTCGATCAGGTCTCCCGCACCCCCGAGCAGACTGAGACTCCGCCTGTCCTGCGTCGTCTTCGAGGCTCTTTGAAGGGGAGCGACCCTGCCGCGTACCGCCGTCACCTGAAAGAGAAGTACAGATGAGCCGGCGATTCCTCCTCGACTTGAACGTCGTCCTCGACGTCCTTCTGGACCGGAGGCCCCATGTGACGAGCGCCGCGGCCCTCTGGACCCATGTCGAGCGGGGCGACGTCACGGGTTATCTCGCCGCGCACGCGATCACGACGGTGAATTACCTCGCGCAGAGGGCGCGCGGGAAACGTTTCGCCCGTCAAACTGTCGAGGATCTTCTTTCGGTTTTCAAGATCGCTGCCGTGGACGACAAGATCATCCGGCAGGCGTTGTCGCTGCCCCTTGCGGACTTCGAGGACGCGGTTTGCGCCGCTTGCGCCGCCACGACGAATTGCGAGGCGATCGTTACCCGGGATCCCGCCGGCTTTCGCGGTTCTGGGGTGACTCCGATCGATCCCGCCACGGCACTGGCGTGGCTCACTCCTTGAAGCTCAGCCGATCTCGTCCAGGATCTGGAGGATCCGAGATACCTCGCCCGCGTCGTTGTAGAAGTGGGGGGAGAAGCGGAGGGAGCCTTCGCGGGGGGCGACGATGACGCCGCGCTCTTCGAGCTTCTTCGCGAGGACGCGGGAGTCGGAGCCGGCGCGAGCGGCGGCGAGGATGCCGGATCGGAGAGGCTCGGGCGAGGTGATCGTCCAGCCGCGCTCTTGCAGGCCGCGCTTCAAGGCCTGGCAGGTTTCGAGGATCCTCGTCCGGATCGTCTCGAGGCCGGCCTCCGAGAGGAGATCCACGGCCGCCGAGAGGCCGGCGATGTTGGCGGTGGGAAGGGTGCCCGGCTCGTAGCGGCGGGCGCTCTCGTAGAGGTCCAGGTCGTAGGCGAGGTAGCCGCGCTCGTGCTTGATGTTCCACCAACCCGCGAAGAGGGGCGGAACACGGTCGCGGGCCCGCTCCGAGACGTAGAAGACGGCGCAACCTTCCGTGCCGAGCAGCCACTTGTGGCCGTCGGCGGCGAGGACGTCCACTCCGGCCTCCTCGACGTCGAGGGGAAGCGCGCCGAGCCCCTGGATCGCGTCGAGCACGAAGAGGATGCCGCGCTCGCGGCAGAAGCTCGAGATCTCCTGGATGGGGAAGACCCAGCCGTTGTGGAAGGCGACCCAGGACACGGCGACGATGCGCGTCGAGGAGTCCACCTTCGCGGCGATGTCGTCCAGAGTCACGCGGCCTTCGTGGTTGCGGGCGAGGCGGCACTCGACGCCGCGCTTTTCCAGAGCCAGCCACGGATAGGCGTTGGAAGGAAACTCCATGTCGTCGGTGACGACGTTGTCCCCTTCCTTCCATGGAAAGGCCTGAGCGACGAGGTTCAATCCCCAGCTCGTGTTCGGCAGGAAGGCGACTTCCTTCTGCGAGGAGCCGATGAACCGCGCGACCTTCTCCCGCGTCTCCTCGATCGCCGCGTACCACCGTCGCCAGTCCGCTGCCCCGCGGTCTCGCGCGTTCTCGTTATGGGCGGCGATCGCGTCGGCGACCCGGCGCGGCAGCGGAGCCACCGCGGCGTGATTGAAATAGAGGAGGTTCTTCCGCACGGGAAACTCGCGGTCGAGGTTCTGCGGCGAGAGGTCGAAGCCCTGGCTCACCCGGGGAGCATAAGCCGAAGCCGTGATGTGTTTGAATCAGAAGAGGCGCACCTCGGACCATTAACCTCCGCATGCGGGACGCATCCCGCACGGAGGTCAAGATGACGAAGTCCCGGTTCTCCATCGTATTGCTCGCTCTGCTCGCGGCCGCGGTCGTGGCCGCCCAGACTCCAGGTTCCGCGCCCAAGCCGGCATTCGATTCCGATGCCTGCATGAAGCACTGCCAGGAAATGGCGGCGGCGCATCAGAAGATGATGGACTCGCAGAAGGCCATGAAGGAGAAGCACGAGGCCGCCTGGAAGGAGATCGAGGCCCAGCTCGACGCCGCGAAGAAGGCCACGGGCGACAAGAAGGTCGCCGCGCTCGAGTCGGCCGTCGAGAAGCTCGTCGCCTTCCACGGCGAGATGCAGAAATCGATGGGCGAAGGGATGCCGGGAATGATGGGCGGCATGGCCGGCCACCCGATGGACTGTCCCATGGGCCACGAAATGGGCGGCATGGCGGGTCACACGATGGGCGGCCCCGGCATGGGACAGGGGATGGGCGGCATGATGGGGCACGGGATGATGGAGAACTGCCCGTGCTGCCAGGGCGGGAAGACGCCTCCGGCTGCCAAGTAGACGGGAGCGGTCTAAGGTCTAATGTCGAGGCTCCAAGATCCGGGGCCCGACATTAGGCCTTAGACCTGACTTTCATTACCGCCAAGTGATCACCTTGGCTCGGCCGAGAAATTCGAGGTACTCCGCAATTTCCCGCACACTGACCGGCTCGTAGCGGCCCGTCAGGATGTCGCGGATTTCCGAGACGGTGCGCTTGCCGTCCACGAGGTTCAACGCCTCGTAGGCCAGGACGTCGCCGTGCTCTCTCTCGGAGAGGGCCGGTGGTGACGTTTGCGCCGGGACCGAGGACTTCCGCGAGATGGTCGTAGTAGTAGACGTCGAGGGGTCCGCGGACTTCCGGGCTCCGGACGGGGACGCGGGCGTCGCGGGCGCCCGCGGGAACGCCGGCCGGAGCGCATCATCGCCAGGCGCGCCTCCGCGTCGCGGGCGCCGGCGGCGACGGAGGGGAAGAGGGCCGCTACCGAGCGCAGCGTCTCGATTCCCTCCTCGACCGCCTCGCGCTCGAAGAGCGGCCCGTCGGCGGGGGCCCCGACCGCTCGGGCCTTCGCGGCGGCGACGCGCATCTCCGCGTTCGCCGCGACGAGCGCGAGGAGCCGCGGGGCCTCGGCGTCGGGTAGCGCGGCGAGAGTCCAGGCGATCCCGGCGCCGAGGTACGCCACGCGGCCGAGCTTCGTGGCGTCGAGGTTCTCGGGCTGGTCCTTGTTGGTGTGGATCGTCACGTCGGGCCAGTCGTGGAAATAGACCATCGGGACGCGGAAGCTCGCCTCCTCGAAGACCTCGTGGTCGCTCCCCATCTCGAGCGGCCGGACGTCGCCCAGGAACACCTCGCGCGAGCCCGGAAGCCAGACGAGGCCCGCGTGCGGGTCGCCGCCGCGCTCGGCGTAGCGCGACGGAGGCGCGGACGACCTCGTCGAACCAGGCGCGGGCGATGTCGTTGACGGCGTGGGGAAGCGTCTCCGCCGTCGTCGAGAGATGGAAGGTTCCCTTCGTCGTCGCGAGCAGCCCGCCGACCATGTCCATGTGGATCCCGGCGACGAGCCGCCGGACGATCTCGGGATGCCGGACGAGATACGCCTGCGAGCCCGCGATCTCGGGGAGCCACAGGAAACGGATCGTCCGGCGCGGCGGCGACAGCTTCCGCTTATCGATGCCGGATTGGAGCGCCCGCGCGATTTCCAGGATCGCCGCGCTTCCGGAGGCGTTGTCGTTGGCGCCGGCCGACTCGTGGCAGAGGTGCGCTGTCAGGACGACTTCGCCGGCGGAGGGGTCGCTGCCGGGGATCGTGGCAACGACGACGTCGAAGGTGGCCGGGACCATCTTCGCGGCGACGCGGGAGCGGAGGGTGATCTTCTCTCCTCGCGCCAGGCGCGCCCGGAGCTCCTCGGCCTGCCGCTTCGAGAGCATGAAGGCGAAACGGTTGGCGGTCTGGTACGGAGACAGGTGTCCCCACCGCACGAGGTCGCGGTCGTCGCCCGACCAGGCGGTCGTCTGGTTGGGGAAGTCGGAGAGAAACCCCGCCGCGCCGCGCTCCTCGCAGGCCAGGCGATGCACGAGCGGCAGGGGCCCGTCGGCCAGGACGATCTTCCCCTTGATCGTCTTCCCTTCGTAGTCCTTCGCATCGGCGCCGCGCCCGACGTCCACCAGTTCCGCCGTCACGTCGGCGTCCTGGCTGTAGTCGGCGAGCGCGACCGGGAGATCCGGGAACGATTCGATCAAGGCGCGGCCTCGGCGAGACCTCCTCGAGAGCCGCCGACACGGGATTCCAGCCGTAGTAACTCCGAAAGTGCGCGTAGCGGGTCTTCCCGTCGGCGGGAAAGCGCTCGATCGCGGCATCTGCGAGCCCGGCCGCGAGGAGCTTCTTCTTCACGTGCTCCGCCGCCGCCGCGAACCCGGGCGAGCCATGCACGCGATGAAACCGTCCCAGCTCCCGAACCGTCTCGAGCGCCGCGTTGCCGTCCACCGCCGCGTGGATCGCCGCCGGCGTACTTCGTCCGGCCAGAACGGAATCACCCGCTCCTGCGCGAGAGCGAAGCCGCACTCGAAAAGGAGAACTCCGACTGCCGCTGTCATCCTGAGCGAAGCGAAGGATCTGCTCCGTTGCTTCGTGAGCGCAGTTTCTTCGGGCCCGCGGGCCTCAGAATGACAAAGGAAGGATTTCGTCACGATTCGCCGTTTCCTGCGATAACACTAACAAAGCATGCAACGGCGGCGGAGGCCTGCTGGAGATCCCGCTGACTTTCGGCGAACCGGGCGGCGCGGTCCGGCAGGGCCGCGCCGCCCTCGAACTATTGTGCGACCGTGAAGAAGGCGACGGCGCCGGTTTTCTCCCAGCCCATCGCGATCTCGCCCCCCTTGTCGGTCATGTCCACGAAGCCGATCGTGAACTGATCGATCGAGACGGCGGGTGTCACCATCTTCATGCGAGCGCGGGCGACGTCGAACTTCGGGTCGTAATTGTAGGCGCCCCAGGTCTTGGTCTTTTCGTTGGAGTCGTACTTCTCCTGGTAAGGCTGCGACGAGACGATGAGCGTCCAGGCGCCCTCCTTCAGATCCACGAAGAGGCTGTACTCGCCGGCGGCCACCTTACTCCCGCCGATCTCGAGCGGCACCTCCGTCTTCAGCCGGGTCGTCTGGTTCGCGCCGGCGCGCCAGACCGGAGCGCCGGCGTTGACCTTCTTTCCGTAATCGGCGCCCTTGCCGAAGATGTCCTTCCTGCCCCGCAGGATGGGCCGGCTGTAGGTGATCTCGATCCACTTCCCCCCGCTGACGCGTCTGTTCCCCGTCCTTGTCGGGCGCGCTCCACATGCTGCCGATCTGCGTCTCGGCCGTGCCGGGCGGGCTGGCCGGCTTGCGCGGGGCGGTGGTCTGAGCGAGCGAGAAGGCCGAGGCCGCGAGGAAGATCAGGTTCCGGTCATGAGCTGGCGACGAAGCATTTGGTTCTCCTCCTTCAGGGCGAAATCGGGAGAAAGGTATCAGGGAAAAGGTGTCAGGGAAATGCAGGTGTCAGGTGTCAGGTATCAGGTGTCAGGTTGGAGCCACGGTCCCTGAAACCTGGCACCTGGCACCTGACACCTGCCTTTCCCCTGGCACCTTCAAACCTGACACCTCTCCCCTCGTATAGAATCCGCGCGCTCCGAAATGAGAAGAATCCGGATCGCGGTCCTGGTCCTCGTAGCGGCCTCATCTCTACCTCTGCGCGGAGGCCCTTCGGAAGTCCGCAGCGGAGACCGCCTCGCCTACGCCTTGACGGGAGCGCGCGTGATCGTCGCGCCGGGCCGCGTGATCGAGAATGGCGCGGTTGTCGTGCGCGGCGGCGTCATCGAGGCGGCCGGGCCGCAGGGCCAGACGGCGATCCCGGCCGACGCACGGATCTTCGACCTGAAAGGGAAGGTCGTCCACGCGGCCTTCATCGATCCTTACGTTTCCGCGGATCGGCTGGCGGGCAGGCGTCCCCGCGGCCCGTCGGACGACGAGGAGTCGGCGGAGCAGGCCCCGGGTGGGGGCCGGACCGCCGCGGCGGCCTCCACGACACCGGCCGCCGCCCCGAATCCGGCTCATCCGGAGGATCACGTGATCGACACTCTCCGGATCCAGGACCGTGTCGCCGACACGTACCGGCGCCTCGGTTTCGCTGTCGTCGCCGCGGTCCCGGCGTCGGGGATCCTGCGTGGGAGCGGCGCCGTCGTCAGCCTCGCCGAGGAACCGATGGAGGCCCGTGTCCTCGCGAGCGTGGCCGGCCAGTACGTCTCGCTCGAGCCCGAGCGGTTCGATTTCGCAACCTTCTTTCGCGCGCGCTATCCCTCCTCCAAGATGGGCGCCGTCGCCATGGTCCGCCAGGGGTTCCTCGACGCGGCCTGGTGGCGCGGCGCGGAGGCGGCCTATGCGCGGCATCCGGCCGGCCAGGCGAGGCCGCGCCGCGATGCGGCCGCTGCGTCTCTCGTCGCGGCGGCGGAGGGGAAGGAGCCGGTCGTCTTCGAGGCGACCGACGTGCTGTCGCTCCTGCGCGCGGGAAGGATCGCGCGGGAATTCAAGCTCAAGGCGCAGTACGTCGGCGCCGGAGACGAGTACCGCCTGCGCGAGCAGGTCGCCGCGATGCATCCCGATCTGATCCTCAAGGTGGACTTTCCGAAGCCTTACCGGTTGGACGACGACTCCGAGTGGCTGGACGTGCCCCTCGAGCGCCTGCGCCGAATTGACCGTGCGCCTTCGAACCCGAAGTGGATGAAGGATGCGGGTCTCACATTTTCCTTTACGACGGCAGGCCTCGACGACGCCGAAGACTTCAACCGGCGCGTTCGGGAGGCGATGGCGCGGGGCCTGTCGAAGGACGACGCGCTGGCGGCCGTGACGACCGTGCCGGCGCGTCAGCTCGGGTTCGCCGACCGGCTGGGAACCGTCGAAGCGGGGAAGATCGCCGACCTCGCGGTCGAGACGGGCGAGCCTTTCGCCGAGGGGAGCCGCGTCTTGGAGATCTGGATCGACGGGAAGCGGATCGAGCTGCCGGAGAAGAAGAAAACGGGTGGCGCCGGAAGCGCCCTCACCCCGTCCCTCTCCCGGGGGGAGAGGGAGGAGGATCGCGCGGCGCCGCCACTCAAGCCGGACGTGCGTCCGTTTCCGGGGCCGGAGGTGACTCCGCCGGCGGCACCGAAGGCGGTGATCGTGAGAGGGACGACGGTCTGGACCGAGGGGCCGGCGGGAATTCTCGAGAACGCGGACGTCGTCGCCGTCGACGGGAAGATCACGGCCGTCGGGAGGGGACTCGCCGCTCCCGCCGGCGCGATCGAGATCGACGGCCGCGGCAAGCAGGTCTCGCCCGGCGTCATCGACTGCCACTCGCACACCGCCATTGACGGCAATGTCAACGAGTTCGGGCATGCCGTCTCGGCCGAGGTGCGGATCAAGGACGTCATTGATCCGCTGGATGTGGCGGTCTACCGGGAGCTCGCGGGCGGAACGACGGCGGCCAACGTCCTGCACGGCTCGGCCAACGCGATCGGCGGCCAGAACGCGATCGTGAAGTTCAAGTGGGGAGGCGGTCCGGACGACTTCTTCTTCACCGGTGCGCCGGAGGGGATCAAGTTCGCGCTGGGCGAGAACCCGAAGCAGTCGAACTTCAACAACCCGCGGCCGCGGTATCCCGCGACGCGCATGGGCGTCGCGAACCTGATCCGCGAGCGCTTCCTCGCCGCGCGCGACTACCGCAGGCGCCAGGATGAGTACAGGAAGGCCGCCGCGGTCAAGGGCGCGTCGCCGGTTCCGCCCGCCGTGGATCTTCAGCTCGAGGCGATCGCCGAGATCCTCGAGGGCAAGCGCGTCATTCACTGCCACTCCTACCGCAAGGACGAGATCCTGGAGGTCATCCGTGTGGCGGAGGAGTTCGGGATCAAGGTCGCGACGTTCCAGCACGTGCTCGAGGGGTACAAGGTTGCCGATGAGATGGGTAAGCACGGCGCCGGCGGCTCGACCTTCTCCGACTGGTGGGCGTACAAGCCCGAGGCCTACGACGCGATTCCCTACAACGGCGCGCTCATGCGCGAGCGCGGCGTGCTCGTCTCCTTCAACTCCGATTCGGACGAGCTCGCGCGCCGCTTGAACTGGGAGGCCGCCAAGGCGGTCCGTTACGGCGGTGTTCCGCCGGCTGACGCCCTGGCCTTCGTGACGATCAACCCGGCGAGGCAGCTCGGCATCGAGAAGCGCGTCGGCTCGCTCGAGGCCGGCAAGGACGCCGACTTCGTGATCTGGAGCGGCGATCCGTTGTCCGCCTCGACGATCGCCCTGGAGACCTGGATCGAAGGGAAGAAATACTTCGACCGCGCGGCCGATCTCTCGCGGCGTCCCGCGCTCGAGAAAGAGCGCGCGGAGCTCGTGGCGAAGGCCAAGAAGATGCTCGAGTCCGAGCGGGCTTCGGGACGCGGCCGGGCGCCGGCGGCGGAAGGCGAAAGACCTGCCCCCGCGGAAAAGGTCCCGGCTCGCGCGCCGGAAGCGCCGGAGAAGACGCCGGCCGTTCCTCCCACGCCGCCGGCTCCGACGCCTACTCCAGCGTTTCGGAGGACGGCGCGATGAAATTCGTCTCGCTGCTGGCCGGAGCGGTTCTGGCGGCCGCGTCCGCCTCGGGGCAGACCGTTGCGCTCGTCGGAGGCACGCTGCATCCCGTCAGCGGCCCGGACGTGGCCAGCGGCACGGTCGTCCTCCGCGACGGAAAGATCGCCGCGATGGGAGCGGGGATCGAGGTCCCGGCCGGAGCGAAAGTGGTGGACGTCAAAGGCCGGCACGTCTATCCGTCGCTCTTCCCGGCCCTGACGGAACTTGGCCTGGTCGAGATCTCCTCCGTTCGAGCGACGGTCGACACGACGGAACTCGGCGAAATCAACCCGCAGGCGCGCGCCGACTTCGCGATGAACTTCGATTCGGAGCTCCTGCCGGTCGCGCGCTCGGCCGGGATCCTGATCGCCGGCGTCACGCCCGTCGGCGGGATCGTCTCCGGCTCCCTTGCCGCCATGAAGCTCGACGGCTGGACGCGGGAGGACGCGACGCTCAAGGCGCCGGCGGCGATCGTCGTCCGCTGGCCGGATCTCGCGATCGATCGCTCGCCGGCCGCGCGCCTCTCCGTTCGCCTGCAGGAGAAACGCCGCGACGAGGCGCTCGAGAAGCTGAGGGACGTCTTCGCGGAAGCCCGAGCGTACGCGAAGGCGAAGGCGGCCGAAGGCAAGGCCGGCATCCCGCGCCACGACGACGATCCCAGGCTCGAGGCCCTCCTGCCCGCGCTCGATGGATCGCTGCCCGTCATCGTCGTGGCGCAGCGCGTGGCCCAGATCCGCGCGGCGCTCGCCTGGGCCAGGGAGGAGAATCTGAAGCTCGTCCTGGCGGGAGCGCGGGACGGCTGGCGAGTGGCCGACGAGATCGCAAAGGCGAACGTGCCCGTCATCGTCGAGCAGCCGCTCGAGCTCCCGACGCGGCAGGACGAGCCCTACGACGCCAACTTCGCCTCGGCGGGCGTGATGGCGAAGGCTGGGCGTGCGCGTCGCGTTCAGCGACGGCTCCACCGCCTACAGCGCCCGTAACCTGCCGCACCAGGCCGCCGCCGCCGTTGCCTTCGGCTTCCCGCGCGAGAAGGCGGTCGAGGCGATGACCCTCGAGCCGGCCCGCATCCTCGGCGTCGCCGCCCGCGTCGGTTCCCTCGAGCCGGGCAAGGACGCCACGCTCATCGTGACCGACGGCGACATCCTGGACCTGCGCACGAACGTCCTCGCCGCCTGCCTCGACGGCCGCGCCTTCGATCTGACGGACAAGCAGAAACGCCTGTATGAGCGCTACAGGAATCGCCCGAAGCCGACCAGCCGATAGAGTTGGAGTCCTTTCAGCCCCTGTCATTCTGAGGAGCGAAGCGACGAAGAATCTGCTCCTTCCTGGAAGAGGACGAGGGCAGATCCTTCGCTTCGCTCAGGATGACACGGAGGCAGAGCGAAAGGATGACGGGAGATAGGGCGAAGGGATGACAGGCGAAGAGTGTAAAGGGATGACAGAATGAGGCGGTCATGAACTGGCTGTTCAAAGAGGAACCGACCCACTACTCGTACGACGATCTCGTCAAGGACGGGAAGACCTCCTGGACGGGCGTGAAGAACGCGCTCGCGCAGAAGCATCTTCGGTCGGTGAAGAAGGGGGACCGGATCTTCTACTACCACACGGGCGACGAGAAGTCCGTCGTCGCGGTCGCGAAGGCCGTGACCGACGCCTACGCCGATCCGAAGGACAAATCCGGCAAGCTCGCCGCCGTGGACGTCGCTCCCGTCCGGAAGCTCCCGCGCCCCGTGACTCTCGCCGAGATCAAGGCGAAGGCTTCCTTCAAGGACTTCCCGCTCGTCCGGATCTCCCGGCTCTCCGTCATGCCCGTTTCGGACAAGGAATGGGCGGGGATCGAAAAGCTGGCGGAGGACGGGACCTAGGACTCGAGGCGGAATGCCTCTCGTTTCGGAGAGCCTCTTGCGGCGCGGCGGTCGTGCTGCTCGAGCAGATCCTCCGCTCTATGGCTTCATCATGATTTCGCGGCCGAGCACGCTGGAGACCAGGGTCCAGAGATCCGCACGCTTCGCCCCGGCTTGAGTCCGCGCCTCCGCCGAGCCGTAGTGCTTGAGCGTGATCGCGTCCATCTTCCCCGCCAGGCCGTCCAGCGCGCCGTAGCTCTTGTACAGGACCGCCGTGGCGATGTTCCAGTCGGTCGGGCCCGTCGAGGTCGCGTTCAAGAACACCTTGTAGTCGAGGACCACGCCCTGAGCCTTGGCATCCGCCCAGATCTTGCTGAAGTGCTCACGGATGTCCTTCAGGGAATCGTTGAACTTTCCCGGCTTGGTGTTGAGGTAGGTGACCCGCCAGACGGGGCCTTCGGTGTAATGCTCCTGAGCGAGGGCTTGCGCGGCGAAGCCGGCGAGGCAGAGGACGAGCACAGGGATGGCACACTTCTTCATTTCGGACCCCTCCTTTTCTTGGGGCCAGAGTATCACGGGCATCTCGAGACATACTCGGCCCGATACGAGCGGCCACGTCGTCGGGATGGGTCGCCGGCAAGTCGATATGATTGAAGCGACCACTGTCACAGGAACTTCTTGAAGGAGGCTCGGATGCGTCTTGCGGTGATCGCGGGGGTTGTTCTGGCGATTTCACCCGGTCTGTTGACCGCGCAGGACCACGCGGGGCATCCGGCTTCCGCTCCGGCGGCCACGGCGGCGCCCGCTCCCGCGGCGGCACGGGACGAAAGCCTTCCTCCGTCGGAGTCGCAGGCGAAGGCGGCCCTGGAGAAATCGCCGCGGCACGGGGAGTTCGTGGACGTCAAGATGCCGTCCGGGGCTCCGGTCAAGACCTGGATCGTCTATCCCGAGCGCAAGGACAAGGCGGGCGTCGTCATCGTCATCCACGAGATCTTCGGGCTCTCCGACTGGATCCGCGGCGTCGCCGACCAGCTCGCGCGGGAGGGGTTCATCGCTGTCGCGCCGGATCTCATTTCCGGCCACGGCCCCGGCGGCGGGGGCACGGATTCCGCGGGGAGCCGCGACGACGTCGTCAAGTTGATCCGGGAACTGACGCCGGAAGAAGTGACCGCCCGGCTGAACGCTGTCCGCGATTACGCGATCAAGCTCCCCGCCGCCAACGGGAAGAGCGCCACGATCGGATTCTGCTGGGGCGGGGGAAAGAGCTTCTCTTACGCCGCCTCACAGCCGGGGCTGAACGCGGCCGTCGTGTACTACGGCACTTCGCCCGAGGCTTCGGATCTCGCGAAGATCAAGGCGCCGGTGCTCGGGCTCTACGGCGGCGACGACGCGCGCGTGGACGCAACCATCCCTCCGGCCGAGGCGGAGATGAAGAAGCTCGGAAAGACCTACGAGCCTCACCTCTACGAAGGCGCGGGCCACGGATTCCTGCGCGCCCAGGACGACCGCGAGGGCGCGAACCTGAAGGCGACCAGGCAGGCCTGGCCCCGGACGGCCGCGTTCCTGCGAGACCAGCTCAAGTAGCGGCTCGCGGCGAGCCGAGCCACGCGAGGGCCTCTCCGACCGTACGGAACACGTTCACCGTCTTTTTGCTCCGGGCGTCCAGGCTCCGGTGCGCCTCGTACAGCCTGCCGAGCGCGAACGCGAAGTCCTTGGGGGCCACGATCGCGAACCGGGACGGAGGGGAGTCCGCGTCCATCGCCGCCGACAGTTGCGCCAACTCGCGGACGCTCTCGAGCGAGGGCAGGTCGATCTCTTCGACGTCGCTCATGTCGATGAGCTCGTCGTAGCCTGCCACTTCGGGCCGGGACCAGACGCCGCGCTGGTACTCGAGGACATCGCTCTTCGTCAGGACTCCGCGTCCTTTTGCGATGACCAGCCGGCGCTTGTGGTCGACCTCGTGCTCGATCGGCATTGGTAGCCCGGTCCGGCCTACTTCTCCGCCTGTTTGCGCGGGGTGACGGTGATGTTCTTCGCGGCATACCAGGGATGGAGCTCGAAGCGAAGGCGTCCGGCCTTGACCGCCGGGTCGCTCTCGACGAGGGCCTTCGCCTCCTCGGCGGACGCGACGCGGAAGACGTAGAGCCCGCGCAGATCTCCGTTGTCCGTGAACGGACCCGCGATCACGAGCTTTCCCGCAGCGCCCATCTTCTGGATGTTGGCCATGTGCCCCTCCTGGAGCTTGCGGGTCTCCGGAGTCTCCTCCGGGGTCCAATTGGCGCCCCTGTAGAGGAATCCGACGTAATAGGTCGTCATCTCGTATCCGCCCGGCCCCACGTTGGGCTCCTCCGGAGCGGCCGCAGCGGCGGAAGCGAGAAACAGGACGGCCAGGACCGAGGCGAAGTACTTCATGTCGTCTCCTTCAGCTTTGCGTCTGGACCGGGCCGAGGTAGCGATCGAGCCAGTCGAGGATGTCCTTGATCAGGACCTGGACCCTCAGCGGTGAATGCCCCCCTTCGAAAATGATGTGCTTCTTGTCCTTCTCTGGCGTTCCGAGAAGGCGGACGAGAGGAACCTGGGCGGAATCCACCGGGTGGATGAAATCCTGGCGGCCTCCGAGCAGCAGGACCGGGATGCGGATGCGTGGAGCGAAGTTGACCGGGTCGACCTCCGGCGGCGTGCGGGTGAAGGGAAGCCCGCCTGCGAGCAGGATTGCCGTCTTGAAGCGGTCCTCGACGGCGACGACGGGCAGGGCGGTGATGGACCCCATGGAGAGACCGTAGTAGGCGAATTTCGTCCGGTCGATGTCCGGCCGAGTTTCCAGGTAGTCGAGCGAGCGGCCGAGGTCCTTTGACCACTGGATCACGAGATCCCGCTGTTCGTTGGGCCCGCCCTGCGCCGGCGCGCCTCGCCTCTCGTAAGTTCCCTTGTAGACGGGATGGAGCAGAGCGCGGCCGCTCCGGATGACGAAGTCAATGACCAGCGGCTCCAGGTCCTCGCTCGACGGCATACTGCAACGCCAAGGAGCTCGGGAAATAGACGACCGTCTGGTAGGGGGGCGCCGCGTTGCGCGGCAGGAAGAGGTAGGCGGGAATCCGCTCGTGGGCGTAGGCGGCGTCGAAGAGGACCTTCTGCTTCCTCCAGTACGGTGAGCTCTCGTCCACGGATTCGATCGTGGCGTTCAGAGGCGTCTTGTCGTAGGCGTAGAAGCCGCGGTAGATCCGGAAGACGTCGTCGGACACGGGCGTCTCGCGCGAGTAGTCGCGCGTGAGCCGTTCGACCGGAGCCGCCTGCTCGCCCGTGACGGGAGCGGCGTACTTGGCGCAACGGAATCCGTTGGTCGCGGAGCGGTCGAAGGGGAACTGCGCATCGGCCGAGCTGAACATGTAGCCCGGCTCGCTCCAGGCTCCCCCGAGGATGTAGCGGCGGTCGCCGATCGCGTTCCAGCACCACTCCTTGACGTTTCCCGCCATGTCGTAGGCGCCCGAAGAGGTCAGTCCCTGGTGACTCCCGACGGGCGCGGGACCTTTCCCGCCGAAGTTGGAGAGCCGCAGGATGTCCGAGAAGATCCCGATGCCGGCCGCGTTGTACCAGTGATAGATCGTGGGCAGGCTCTTGCCGGCGAACTCCGCGTAGGCCGCCGCCTCGTACCAGCTCACACCGTTGACGGGGTAGTCGGCGCGTCCCTCGGGATATGTTCCCAGCTCCCATGTGGAAGGGCCGGGACGTCCCGTCGAGTCCTTGAAATCAGCCATCGCCTCTTCGAACGAGAGAGTCCGGCCGTCCTTGACGAACGGTTCTCGCCAGGAGTCTCTTCTCTGGTACCCGCCGCGGTCCACGAACTCCTTGAACTGTTTGTTCGTGACCTCGTACTTGTCGAGCCAGTAGTCGGCGAGCGCGACCGTGCCGGCGCTGCGGTACTGGAAATTCCCGCCTTCGACGCGGACCATGCCCGACGGGATCGCCGCCGGCGGGTCAGGCGAAAGGCCAGAGGCCGGTTATACGAAACGCTCTCGACCGTCTGGAATCCGTCCTTGGAGATCCGCCACCGGTAGTACCCGAAGGGAAGCGTTGGCCGCGGCGGGAGACGGGCCGAGGGATTGCCAATCCGAATCCGCGCCCAGGTAGTCCTTGAAGGACACCTCGGCGCCCGCGGGCTCCGTCGTGACCGAGACCGGAATCCAGCTTCGGCGCAGGCGCTGGATCTCTTCCGGGCGCGTATCGCTCGGTCTGGCGCGCGAGCCGGACGGCCGCGACGAGCTTTCTCTCTTCGATCAGGCGCGCAATCGCCGGCAGAGAGACCTCGCGGGCGCGGCGAACCCGGGACTCGCGGACGAAGTACCACGCCGCGGCGCCGAGAGCGGCGGCGAGCGACGAGAGCGAGCCCCGCGACGACTCCCGGGCGCCGGGCGGAGGGCATGCCTGCGCTGCGTCCGGCACGGCGCGCCTGGCAGGCCACGAGGTCGTCGCGCATTTCCGCGGCCGAGGGATACCGGTCCTCGGGGTTCTTCTCGAGCGCGCGCGCGACGACGCGCTCGAGGTCCGCCGGCACGTCCGGCCGGACGCTCGTGAGCGGCGGAGCGGGATCGCGCAGGATCGTCGCGAGCGTCATCAGGTTCGAGTCTCCCTGGAAGGGGCGCTTTCCCGAGAGCAACTCGTAAAGAACCGAGCCCAGGGAGAACACGTCGGAGCGCGCGTCCACGGCCTTGCCCTGCGCCTGCTCCGGCGACATGTAGGAGAGCGTTCCGAGGACGGCTCCCTCGCGGGTTCCCGGGGCGGCCGTGGCTGCCGTGATCGTCCCCGCGAGCGAGTCGGTGGATGACACCGTCTCGGATGCGCGAGCGTCCATCAATTTCGCCAGCCCGAAGTCCAGGACCTTCACCTGTCCCGAGGAGGCGACGATGATGTTCCCCGGCTTGATGTCGCGATGGACGATCCCGGCCGTGTGCGCCGCGGCGAGCGCGCCGGCGATCTGGACGGCGTAGCCGAGGGCCTCCTCGATCGGGAGGCGGCGCTGCGCGACGACGCGGTCGAGCGTCGTTCCCTCGACGCACTCCATCGCGATGAAGTCCACGACCTCGCCCCCTTCGAACGGAGCGCTGTCGATGTCGTAGATCGTGACGATGTTGGGATGATTCAGGGCAGAGGCCGCCTTCGCCTCCCGCACGAACCGCCACTTGCGCTCCGGGTCGCCGACCGCTTCGGCGGGGAGCAGCTTCAAGGCGACCTGGCGGTCCAGGCGCGTGTCCAGCGCGCGGTACACGACGCCCATTCCCCCCTCGCCGAGCTTCTCGAGGATCCTGTAGTGCGAGAGAGTCTGTTCGGTCATTGGGAAGAAGTCGAGAGTCGAGGGTTGAGAGTCGAGGGTCGGGATCCGCGCCTGCCAGCCATGTCTCCTTCCCGCGCAGGCTACGCGCCGCTGCCCGCCCGGTCAACCGTTTCCGTCGGGCAGACGGCAGCGGGGTGAGAGCGGACGGTTACCTGTTCTTGACGACGCGCGTGCCGCCGCGGGGTGAGGACTTCTGGATGGACCGCTCGCAGGCGTTCCCGATGCCGTTGTGGTTGGAGTCTTCCTGGCCCGGGTTGAAAAGGTCCCGGCAATTGTCGAGGGAATCCACGACGCCGTCGTCGTCGCTGTCGTCGACGGGCCCCCAGCCGATGTCGAGCAGCGCCGGGAGCGTCAGGTCGACACCCTGCTTCAGGCCCGGCGTGTCGTTGGGCTCCATCAGGAGATCGGGAGTGGCGCTCGGATCAAAATGGCTGATCGAGGATCCCGGGATGATGGGGTCCGTGGCGTAGAGGAGGACTCGCCCGTTCGGATCCGCGCCCGCCAGGCGCGTCGGATCGAGCCGGAGCGTCACGGAGACGCCCGCGCCGATGTTCGCCTTGATCCGGTCGCCGTCGGCCTTCGTGATCCGAACCGCCGGGATCGTGATTGTGGGGTCTGTTCCTCCGAGTCCCGGAGGCGGGTTGCCGTTGACGTTGTCGGTGACGACCAGGGCGAGCGCGCCCGCGCTCTGCGCGTTCTTCGTCTTCACGACGAACGTGCAGGTGCCGCGATCCACGAACGCGATCTTCCCCGCGATGGCCGCCGCGTTGGTCAGCGGCGAGCAGGCGTCGAACGTCGTCGGCCCGGCCGTGTCCGCCGGGTCGAGGGCCTGGACGAGCGGTCCCGAGATCGCGGCCGCGCCGATCGCCGGGCCGAACGAGGCGGTCCCGATGTTGAGCTCGCCGGCGATGACGGCGGGCGAATTGACCACGAGGATCGGCGTTCCCGGCGTCAGGGTTCCCGGGGCCGCCGCCGTCACGTTCGGGCCGTTCCACGCGAGGCGGAGCGCGTTCTTCGCGGAAGCGGCGCGCTGCGCGTCCGACATGCCGACCCAGGGTCCGCCGCCCGTCGTGTCGAAGATCCGCCGCTCGAAGACGTCGGGATCGCCCATGAGCTGCTGTCCGCTGGTCGGATCGACGAGGGTCAGGAACCCCAGGCCGTGGCCGAACTCGTGGAGAAGCGTGTTGACGAGGTCGATCTGGGCGGCCGCGGCCTTGTCATCGAGCCCGTAGTACCAGGACGTTCCTTCGAGGCAGCCGGTCTTCCCCAACTCCGAGTTGAAGCTGGCCCGGATGTCGTCGCTTCCCGGCAGGAGATCCCGGCCCGCGCGCTTGTTCGCGAGGGCGATCGGATACCAGGTCCCGGGAAATTGCGCGCCGGGAGTCGAAATCCGAAACGATCTGGGTGGGGCCGGCGGAGCCGAGCACTCCCGACGTCGCCGAGCAGGTGAGCGACGTGAAGCTCGCCGCGATCCGGATCTCGACGTCGCTCGTGAGCAGGGAGGCCCAGAGGTCTGCGGCGTACTGGAACGCGTTCAACCTCTGCTGTCCGACAGTCGTGCCGGCGTTGCCGCCGACCGGCGTGGCGGCGGTCGGGTCGTTGAATCCGACGCCGGGCTGGTTCGTGTTGACGACGGTGATTTGCGCGGTGGCCGACAGGGGAGAAGCCGCGGCGGCCAGAGATCCCGCGAGGAGGAGGGCGGCGCGGCGGAGGAGAGTCGAGCTCATTTGGCTCACCTCTCCTCGAGAACGGGCGCGGCGGGACGCGGCGCGGGGGGAGGCGTGCCCGGGGTGGTGCCCGGTGGCAGACAACCGATCGAAAGCGACCCGTCCGGATTGCGGCGCGCGACGAGGTCGATCAGAAAAGCGTCCTTCAGATCTACGGACTTCATGCCGTCGGGATGCACGACGATCTCCAGCTCCGAAAGGGTCTGGAGCCTCGCGGCGTGGACCGCGGCGGCGAGCCGCGCGGCCTCCTCGGGCGTGGGCGCGCGAAGCTGCCCGGTCTGCGGATCGATGAAGGCGCGCAGGCCGGCCCGCGCGACCGCGTCGTCCGCGGGGCAGGCCGCGTCAGCCGGCGGGAGGGCGGGGGCGCTGTCCGGCGCCGCGGCTCTCGCCTTCGGGCGCTTCTGGGCCGCGCTCGCGGGGACTGCGCAGGCGGCGAGCAGCAAGAGCGACAGGACTCCTCGGAACACTTTTGCTTTCATGGTCATCTCCCTGAGAGTGTGCCGCACAGATTAGCACGCCGAGAGTGGCGGGTCTCAGATCCGGCAGTGCGCGAGGCCGTGCTTTTCCAGGTAACGCTGGTGGTACTCCTCGGCCCGCCAGAACCTCGAGGCCGGCTGGATCTGCGTGACGATCGGGCGCTTGTACTTGCCGCTCGTCTCGAGCTTCTCCTTCGACGCGGCCGCCGCGGCCTGCTGGTCCGGCGTGTGAAAGAAGATCGCGGAGCGATACTGCTCGCCGACGTCCGGCCCCTGGCGGTTCAGGGTCGTCGGGTCGTGGTTCTCCCAGAAGACATCGAGGAGCCGCTCGTACGACACCCGCGACGGGTCGTATTCGACCTCGACGGTCTCGGCGTGACCGGTTCTTCCCGTGCAGACGTCCTCGTAGCTGGGATTCTCGAGCCGCCCTCCCGAGTAGCCCACGGCCGTGTCCAGCACGCCTTCGACCTGCCGGAACGCCGCCTCCACGCCCCAGAAACATCCCGCTGCGAAACCGGCCTTGGCCATAGGTGGGTGGTGGGTCGTAGGTGGTAGGTGGTAGGGGCCCTGCGACTCGTCCTCCGTTTTCTAGGATATTTCGCCGTCAGCGCCGGCGCAAGCGCCGCGCGAGCGCGCCAACGGCGCCGAGGACCAGGCAGGGGAGCCAGACCCAGGCCAGCTCCGTCTCGAGGATGGCTACGCCGCGGGGGCCGAAGAAGCCATAGGTTCCGATCGGGGAGACTTCGAGCGGCCGGAACGCCAGGAAATAGCGGCGGCCGTCGAAGGGCGCGAAGAACGCGACACCGAGTCCGCCGTTGGTCATCGCGTCGAAGAAGCCGTGAGACGCCGTGGAGAGAAAGAGGAAGACGCCGATCGCGAGCCTCTTCTCGCGCCAGGCCGGCGACCGCGAGAGGGCCGCGGCCAGGACCGACGCCACCACGGCCGCAAACACCAGTGAGTGCGTCACGCCTCGGTGGCCGAACAGGTCTCCATACGGGATGCCATAGCGAAATCCGATCACGTCGATGTCGGGAACGACGGCGCACGCCGCGCCGACGACCCACAGGCGCTTGTCGACGCCTTTCTGCGCGAAGACCGGGGCCAGTCCCAGCACGATGGCCGGGTGTGAAAAGACGGATGCCACCGTGGTTCAGGTCTTCTGCGGGACCAGCCGCAGGACCACGCCGATGCGCGTTCCGTCCGGCGGCAGGGCCTCCGGCTTCGCGCGGAATCGGGTCACGTCCTTCGTGTAGTCGCGGACCGTGTAGCGCGCGTTGCCGATCTTGCTGCCGGGACAGGAGTAGAGGCACACGATGCAGCCGGACTTCCATTTCGGGATGTTGACGGCGTTGCCGCCGAAACGCATCTCGAGGCCCCGCCCGCCGCTGTCTTCGAGGACCGAGGCGAGCGGGACGAGATCGGCGCGGGCGGGAAGACGAAGAAGGACTTGAACGGCGGGGCCCGCGATGACCGTGTCCGCCGCGGGATCCTTCGGGTTCTTCCGCTCCTCCCAGACCTCCATCGGCAGGTTGTCTCCCGGCCTCGCTTCGAGGCTCTTGAACGCATCCAGGATCTGGGCGTCGGAGACGTCGGCCTGCAGGAGACCCGCGTGCGCCATTCGGCCCCCGCTCCAGACGATCGCGTGATAGCCCGGCATGGCGCGGCCCGAGTCGAACGCCTTCGCGTTGACCACGGCCGTGAATTCGATCTCGCTCGGAGCGCGGACGATCAGCCGGCCGGGAGCGCGCTCCTCTCCCCGGCAGGTCGCGGAAAACAGAACGGTCGCCAGAACGGCCACGAGGACTCGGGCTCGGCGCGAAGAAGTCATCGGAAGAAGTTATCAGTTCAATTGTCGGTTATCGCTCGTTTCGCGCTAAACTGCTGCTCTGCGATGAGGCCGGCGCGAAGGCCGCGGTACGAATCTCGCGAACCCGATCCGGCGCAGCCTTCCCTTTTTCCCGGTCTCCCCCCGGCGCCGCGCGTCCAGCCCGCCATCCGCCTGACGGAGGCGAACGTCGCCCGCACGGTGCCTCCGCGCACCGCGGGCGTCTACTTCCTCAAGAGCGTCGGCCCGGGAGGCTCCGTCGCCGAGCGCGTGGGGCGCGACGACGTGGACCTGCGCCAGCGCCTCCTCCAGCACGCCCGCGAGGGGAACGCCAACGTTCTCTTCGGCTGGATGCTCGCCGCCGACGCCAACGAGGCCTACCGCCTCGAGTGCTACCTCTGGCACGCCCAGGGCGGCTCCTGGTCCAGCCTCGAAAGCGACTCCCACCCCCAACCCGCCGACCCCATCCCCTTCCTCGGCTGCCCGGACTGTGACGTCGCTCCGCGCTAGCGTGGGATCTGCGCCCTGCGGGCGCACCGGCGGGCGGCTCGGCCAAAGGGCCTCGACCGTCCGCCTGACCCCGCGCAAGCGCTCCGCTCCCGCGGCGCGAGGCTCCTCCCTGCGGTTACTTGGGAGACTCCTCGCGCCGCGACCGGGGCTGGGCACCCGAAAACCTGGGATCGAGTAGTCGGGGCGAGGCTCGGGATGCGCGGCTTGACCTGTTGGCGGCCGCATTGGGTGATCTTCTGCAACTCTGAGAGTTGATATACTTCGTTCGATGAGGGAGAGGATCTCGACGATGGAGGTTCGGGAGCGGCTCGGCGACTATCTGAACCGCGTGGCCCTGCGGCACGACCAGTTCATCATCGAGAGGAAGGGGAAGGCCCTCGCGGCGATGGTCCCGGTCGAGAAGCTGGTCCAGCTCGAGAAGGCCGCCCGGGAGCGGCTTCTCGAGACCCTGCGGTCGCGGAGGCCTTCCCCGGGCCAGGCAGAAGCGGACCGTCTCGCCGACGAGGCCAAGCATCGGACGCGAAGGCGAAAGCGCGGCCTTCCTACCGCGTCACCCCGTGCGCGCCGTCCTCGACGCGAACGTCGTGGTCAGCGGCCTGATCCGGCCCGAGGGGCCGCCGGGCCGGCTCCTGGTTCGACTCCTTCGTGATGGAGCTTTTGAGCTGGTCGCCTCGTCCGCCACTCTCGACGAAACACGGCGCAGCCTCCATTACCCGAAAGTTCGAAAGTACCTTCGTCTGCCGGAGGAGGAGCTCGATCTGTGGGTCGACGCGCTCGGCCGCCATTGCGACGGTTGTCGAAGGCGAGGTCTCCGACCATGTCGTCAAAGCCGATCCGGCCGATGACATCTACATCGCCGCCGCCGCAGATGGCCTCGCCGATTACATCGTCAGCGGCGACCGCCATCTCCTGGACCTCGCCGAATACGGGGGCATTCGCATCGTGACGCCGCGGACCTTTCTAAGCATTCTCGAGCGTTGAGCCTGTCCGGCTGATGACGCTCTTGCTGACCGAGGCCGCTAAGATTGCACAGGCACCTGATCGGGCTCCGGGCAGGTGGGGCGGAGGTAGCGATGGAAATCCACGGTGTTCAGACATTCCTCTCCTATTGGGAGCGCGTGCGGGAGAGGACAGCGCGCCTGGTGCCTCTCATTCGGCGGAGAGCTCGAGTGGACCTAAGAGAGCGCGGCATCGCCGTGGTCATTGAGTGTGTTGGTGAGGGTTAAGCGAACCTTACCCCTGTCATCCTGAGCGAAGCGAAGGATCTGCTCTCGGCGCAGGCAGCGACCGTGGGTGGGTTCGGTGGTTGAGGATTAGAGTTGATCGTGAAACGGCGGTCGAACGACCGATGCCCGGGAGGACGTGAAGATGGAGATCCACGATGTGCGGACATTTCTCTCGTATTGGGAGCGCGTGCGGGAAAGGACGGCGCGCCTGGTTCCTCTCATTCCGGCGGAGAAGCTCGAATGGACCTACCAGGCGGGGAAGTACACGCTCGGCGACCTGGTCCGCCACCTCGCGGGAATCGAGCGCTACATGTACGCCGAGAACGTCCGGGGCCTTCCGAGCCGCTATCCCGGCCACGGCCGGGAGCTCGCCGACGGTCCCGAGGCCGTGCGCGCCTACTTCGAGAGGCTGCACGCGGAGTCGGTCGCGATCTTCGGCGCGCTGACGCCCGAGGACCTCGAGCGCAAGTGCGTCACGCCGGGCGGGGCGCCGATCGCGACCTGGAAGTGGCTTCGCGCGATGGTCGAGCACGAGATCCACCACCGCGGACAGATCTACATGTACCTCGCGATGCTGGGAGTCTCCACCCCGCCCCTCTACGGCCTGACGGAAGAAGAGGTCCGAGCGCGGAGCCTCCCGGTCCCGGAGCCCGATCACTAAACCGGACAGGGTCGGCGCTCGGCCGCGTTTCCCGGACGGCGAGAACGGACTCGCGGATAATGCGCGCCGTGGACGGCACGGCCATCGTTCTCTGCAACGGCATGTTCGCGACGGTCAACGGGAAGACCGCGCACGGGCTCGTGCGCGGGACGGATCGGTACCGGATCCTCGCGGTCGTGGACCCGCCGACGGCGGGGCGGGACGCGGGAGAGGTGCTCGACGGGATCCGCCGCGGAATTCCGATCTTCGCCTCACTCGACGAAGCGCTGGCGCGCCTGCGCGGAGAAGCCCGATTACGCGATCGTCGGCATCGCGACTCACGGAGGGCGGATGATCGCCCGCGGTCCGCGAGTCGCTTGCGGAGGCCCTCGAGAAGGGGCTCTCGATCGTCAACGGGCTGCACGAGTTCGCATCCGACGACGAGGAGCTCGCGCTCCTCGCGCAGAGCAACGGCGCGACGATCACCGACGTCCGGAAGGTCAAGCCGCGCCGCGACCTGCACTTCTGGACGGGAGAGATCCTGAAGCTGGCGACGCCCCGCATCGCGGTCATCGGAACCGATTGCGCGCTCGGCAAGCGCACGACGACGAAGCTCCTCGTCGAAGCCTGCCGGCGGGGCGGCCTCGCCGCCGAGTGGATCGCCACCGGCCAGACGGGGTGGCTCCAGGGGGCGCCCTTCGGCATCGTCCTCGACGCGCTGCCGAACGATTTCGTGACGGGGGAGCTCGAGCACGCGATCCTCTCCTGCGCGCGCGAGCTCGCCCCCGAGGTCATCTTCCTCGAAGGGCAGTCCGCGCTTCGCAACCCGTCGGGCCCCTGCGGCTCGGAGCTGATCCTCTCGGGCGCCGCGCGCGGCGTCATACTCCAGCACGCGCCGGGCCGCGTCTTCTTCGAGGGACACGAAGAACAGGGGTGCCGGATCCCGCCGGTCGAGGAGGAGATCGAGCTCGTCCGCCTGCTCGGCGCGCGCACGCTGGCCCTGGCCTTGAACGGCGAGTCCCTGACGGCGGAGGAGCTGCGGGAGAAGCGGCGCGACCTCGAGCGAAGGCTCGGGATCCCGGCCGCTCTTCCGCTCGAGGAAGGCGTGGACTCGCTCGTTCCGGTCGTCCGGGACTACCTGCGCGAGCAATCCGCGTGAGGATCGTCTCGGCCGCGAGCCGCGTCGAAGCGCTCGGCCTGACTCGCCCGTACACGATCGCCTTTCGCCGGATCGAGTCGGTCGAGAACGCGATCGTGCGCCTCGAGACCGACTCGGGCCTCGTCGGTCTCGGCGCCGCGTCCCCCGAGCCGAAGGTGACCGGAGAAACGATGGAGGACTGCCGCTCGGCCCTGGCGCGGGAGCGCATCGAGTGGCTGATCGGCCGCGAGGTTTCCGATCCGGAGCCGGTCCTTCGAGAGGTCGAAAGCCGGATGCCCCCGGCGCCGGCCGCGCGGGCGGCCGTGGACATGGCGCTCTACGACCTCGCGGCGCGGGAGAGGGGAGTGCCGCTGGTCGAGATGCTGGGGCGCGCGCACGACGCGCTGCCCACCTCGATCACCATCGGGATCAAGCCGCTCGACGAAACGCTCGCCGAGGCCGCGGAATATGTCTCGCGCGGTTTCTCGCATCCTGAAGGTCAAGATCGGGCTCGACCTGGAGCAGGACCTCGAGCGGCTCGCCCGCCTGCGCGAAAGCGTGGGGCCCCGGATCGCGATCCGCGCCGACGGCAATCAGGGTTACACGACTGAAGAGACTCTTCGCTTCTTCCGCGAGACAGCTCCTCTCGACCTCGAGTTCCTGGAGCAGCCGCTGCCGGCGGCCGAAGTCGAGGCCATGCGGGCGCTGCCGGAGGAGATCCGCGAGAGGATCGCCGCCGACGAGTCGCTCCTGACCGAGGACGACGCGCGGAGGCTCGCGGCCCCGCCCCGCGCCTGCGGCATCTTCAACATCAAGCTGATGAAGTGCGGCGGCATCGCGCCCGCCCGGCGCATCGCCGCGGTCGCGGAGTCCGCCGGGATCCGCCTGATGTGGGGATGCATGGACGAGAGCCGCATCTCGATCGCCGCCGCCCTCCACGCGGCGTTCTCCTCTCCCGCCACGCGCTACCTCGACCTCGACGGCTCGCTCGACCTCGCCCGCGACGTCGTGGAAGGGGGATTCGTCCTCGAGGACGGAGTGATGCGGACGACCGACGCCCCGGGGCTGGGTGTGAGCCCTGCCTGACCCGGACCGCCGTCCCGACGAGACCCCGCGGACTCAGTCGACGGGACTGACCTTCACGGACCGAACCCGCTCCGGGTCGCATGTCAGAAAGACCTTCGTCTCGACCTGGCCGCGCGAGGCGACCGTTCCGCCGAAGCGGCCCGAGCGGGATGCGATCTCGGCGCCACCCGAGCCCAGGGCCGCCACCTTGAAGCGCCATTTGCTGCCGTCCACATCCTCGGAACAGTGGTTCTGGCCGGTGATGGTGACCTGATCCCGGAGGGGCTGCTGACGTCGTTGTCCTGCACGGCAGAGAGGCCGAGACAATCCTTGCCTTTGCCGCCGAGCAGGGGGCCAGAGACCAGAAGAAGCCCGAGGGCGGCAAGTCGAAAGCGTCGCACGGGTCCTCCGGTTCGAATTGGTTGAGATCAGTTTACTACGGCCGAAGGATGCTAGCCTCCGCGCCGATGAGGCGGCTTGGCGTCGTGGTTGGAGGCGTCCTGCTCTGCGTGAGCGCCCTGTCCGCGCAGCCCGCCTCCGCGCCCTGGATGACGATCGACACGCCGCACTTCCGGGTCCACTTCCCGGCGCCGTTTCAGGCGTGGGCCACTCACGCGGCTTCGGCCATCGAGGGCATTCACGAGCGCGTGACGGACTTCGTGGGCTACCGGCCGGCGAAGCCGATCGACGTGATGATCGAAGACCCGTCCGCGGTCGCGAACGGAATCGCGTATCCCTTCCTCGACCGGCCCGTGATCGTTCTGTGGACGTCGCCGCCCGAGGCGGAGTCGGACATCGGCGAGTACGGGGACTGGATGGAGCTCGTCGTGACGCACGAGATGGCTCACATCGTCCATCTGACGCGCCCGCGCAACCGGCCGGGATTCCTCGAGAGGATCCTCCCGCTCCCGATCGGTCCGGTGCTCTTCCACTCTCCGCGCTGGCTCGTGGAAGGGTACGCGACCCTCGTCGAGGGCGCGCTCACCGGCTCGGGGCGGCCGCGCTCGAGCTACCGGGCGATGGTGCTGCGCCGGTTCGCGGTCGAGGGGAAGCTCCCGTCCTACGGCGCTCTCTCTTCGACGTCCGGCTGGCTCGGCGGCTCGATGGCCTATCTCGTGGGCTCGGCGTACCTGGAATGGCTCGAGGCGCGCGAAGGGGAGGGCTCTCTTCAGAAGCTCTGGAAGCGGATGGCTTCGCGGCGCGGCGGGAGCTTCGGGACAGCCTTTCGAGGAATCTTCGGGCAGTCGCCGGCGGACCTCTACAACCGGTTCCGCGCGGAGGTCACGGCGAGCGCCATCGAAGAGGAGAAGCGCCTCGAGGCGGCCGGTCTCTCCGAGGGTGAGCTGTGGCAGCGTCTCGAGGGGGGCACCGTTTCGCCGCAAGTGAGCCCGGACGGCTCGAAGATCCTCGCGCGGCGCGACCCCACGCGCGCGGAGAGCTACCTCGCGGTCTGGACGACGGAGGAGACCGAGGAAGAGCGCGGGGCCGGGCAACGGCGCAAGGAGCGGGAGCAAAAGCTTCTCGAAGACGCGAACGAGGTCCCCGAGAAGGTCGTCGTGCCGCGTCCGCGCGAGCCGAAGTGGCGGCTGCCGCGCGCCAACGGATTCTCGGCGCAGAACCCGCGCTGGATGCCGGACGGCAAGCGCATCCTCTTCTCGTCGGCGCGCGCCCGACGCGCAGGGCGTGCTCCGCTGGGATCTCTACCTGTGGGAACCGGAGACGGGCGGCGTGTCTCGCGTGACCCGCGAGGCGGACATCGTCAGCGCCGACCCCGCGCCGGACGGGAGATGGGCCGCGGGCGTGCGCAGCCGGTACGGCATCACGGATCTCGTGCGAGTGGATCTCGCGGCGGGAACGGCGAAGCCGCTGTCCGAGATCGCCGCCGGGTCTGGATCCCTGGCTCGTCTGGAGCCATCCCCGCGTTTCCCCCGACGGGCGGAGCGTGGCGGCCCTGCTGCACCGGGAGGGCCGGTGGCGCGTGGTCCTGGTTTCGGAGAGCGGAGAGATCCGCGAGATCGCCACGCCGGGATTTCCGGTGAGTCCGCCGGCCTGGAGCGCCGATGGATCGCGGATCTTCGTCGCGACCGACGCCTCGGGGATCTGGAACATCGTCTCTCTCGACGCGAACACGGCGGGCGCCGGCGCGACGCTGACGCGGGTCACCGGAGGTGCCTTTTCGCCGGCCCCGTCGCCGGACGGCAAGTCGCTCTTCTTCCTGGAGTTGACGGCGAAAGGGATCGACCTGCGCCGCCTGCCGCTGCCGGCGAAATCTCCCGCGACATCCGAGTCCGATCTGGCGGGAGCGGGGTTTCCGATCCTGCCGCCGGCTCCGGCGAAAGAGAGCAGGCCACTTCGCCTGTCGCCGGTCGGCTCACCCCGGCCTTACAGCGCACTCCAGTCTCAGGTTCTGCGCCTCGCCTCGGGATTCACGGCCGGGCCGGATGGAAACTCCTTCCAGCTTGGAGTCGGGGGCTCCGACGTGGTCGGGAGATTCCGGTGGTCGGCGCTCGGGGCGGCCGGAAACGCCGCGGGACCCCGCGGAGGCTCGATCGCGGGCGCGTGGCTCGGGCTTCCCGCGGAGCTGCGGCTGCAGATCTTCTCCGCGCTGGAAAAACCGGGCAGCCAGCATCTCGTGCCGCGTCCCGAGCTGGACGAGGAGAGGGCCGGAGGCTTCGCCTCGGCCTCCTGGGGAAGGCCGTTTTTCTGGGGCGGCGTGCGGGTGGAAGCGGGCGGAGGGTGGACGCGCGTTGACGCCCAGGACAAACAGCCGGATTTCGACCGCGCGCTCGGATCGTTCCTGGCTCGCGCGAATTTCCGGCGAACGCGCGGAGAATCGGGCGTCGCCCTCGATTTCGACGTGGCGGGCTCCTTCGGAAGAACAGCCGGCGCGTCGTGGAGCCAGGGAGTCGCCGGAGCCCGGCTCTCCGGAATCACCTCCGTCGTGACGCTCGCTCTTGGCGCGCGCTTGGGCGACACGGGCGGTTCGCCCACGCGCTTCGATCTCTTCGCGCTCGGCGGCGCGTCTTCGGCGATCCTGCCTCCGGGCCTCGACCGAAACCGCGTCGAGAGCCCCGCGCTGCCCGCCGCGGTTCAGCTGGGCGAGCGCTTCGAGGCCTATCGCGCCGAGCTGTCTCCCTCCGGTTCTCCTCTCGTTCTCTACGCCGAGCGGATGCGCGCCTGGAGCTCCGGCGCCGAGAAACCCGACTGGATCCGACTGGAAGGGATCGAGGGACGGTTGGAGCGCCTCTTGCCCGCCGACCTCTTCGGCTCGCTCTCGTTCTATCTCGGTCTCGCGCGCGTGCGCAGCCAGGAACCGCGCTTCGACTCGGTCCGCGGCTACGGCGGACTGATCTACCGACCGTGAAGTGATTTTGGATTTTAGATTTTGGATTTTGGATTACGGATCGAAGAGTCTTGGTTCGACTTGAGGGTTTTTATGGATGCCACCGTCATTGCGAGGATTTCATTGGCCTCTGAGAGGCCTGAGACTGTCTTCGCGCACAACGCCGCCTTCCACCAGAAGTTCCATCCAGTAGAGGGACTCGTCCGTTTCCTCTTCGACGATCGCCAACTTGGCGATGACGTCGGCGGTCGACTTCCCTCGACAGGCTGCGCGATAGTTCGCTCCCACAGAGCTTGCGAGCGGAAGAGTTGCTGCCCATCGCTTGAGGGAGGGCCTTGCGGCAAGGCCTCAACGAGTCGCACGTCGAAAGCGCAAATTGCTTCGTGCGTTTCTTGAAGGTCACCTCGTCCATGCATGCTCCGGCCCAATCCAAATCCAAAATCTAAAATCCAAAATCAAGTCAGTCTTCGTAGTACTGCCGCGCGTTGACCTCGCCTTTGAGGGCATCAAGCTTGACTTCGATCGTGTGCAGGCCGCGGGGGCCTTCGGGCTTCTTGAAGACGAGGACGTAACGGCCGGAGATCGCGCGGCGCACGCGGTCCATGGCGAGATTGGGGAAGATGTGCGTCTTCTGATAGGTGCCGCCGGTCAGATCGGACAGGTTCTGGAGGTAACCCTCGAGAGAGTGATAGTCGGCGTTGGTCACGTCCAGGGTGAAGATGTTGGTGCGCGCCGCGGCGAGCGCCCTCAAGGCGTTGCCGAAGTCGCGGCTCTCCGCCAGGTTCGGTCCGCCGAGGCCGCCGACCGTCACCAGACCCCATCCGAAAAAGAGCATCGTCTTCCCGCCGGGAATCGGAGCCAGCGCCCGCGCGAGCACGAACAGCCCGCGCTCCGGCGTCGCCGCTTCCCTGGCGGCGGTGAAGTCGAAGTGCTCGGCGATCGAGGGAGAATCCGGCGTCTCGATCGGCGCCCGCTCTCCCGTCCGGATGGCGTGGAAGAGGGCCTCCCGGATCTTCCGGTGGTCGTTGGTGAAGTCCTGGCGCAGCTTCAGGTGAGAGTCGTACGAGACGACCGCGACGCGGTCGGTGGGAAGGAGACTCTCCAGGAATCGGCGCGCCTGGAGACCCATGCGCACCAGGCCGAGGAGCCGAGACGTTTCGAAATCCGTCTGGAAGAAGAAGACGATCAGGCGGCCCGGCGCCGGGAGCGAGATCGGTTTGCCTTCCGGCGCGGCGGAGAGAGCCTCCCCGACCGGCAGTTCCGGGAGATCGGCCGGGATCCAATCGGCCGACTCGAGCTCGACGGGCTTTCCATCCACGCGCACCCGGAAGTCGGCGGGACCGAGCCCCGGGATCGGATCGCCGTACTGGTCCGTGACGTACGCGTCCACGACGACTCGCTCAACGCGGGCCTCCTCGCGATAGCTCCCCGGCCGTCCGGGCGGAGCCGTCTGGCCGAGCACTGCCGCTGAAACGAACCCGAGAGCGATGGGGAAGACCGCTCCAGCCGGTTTCACGACGTAAGATTCTAAGACCCAGAATGGCCCTCTCGCCCGGAAGCCGCCTCGGGCCGTACGAAATCCTCGCCCCTCTCGGGGCGGGCGGGATGGGAGAGGTCTACCGGGCGCGGGATCCGCGGTTGGGTCGCGAAGTGGCGATCAAGGTTCTGCCGGCGGAGGTGGCCTCGGACTCGGAGCGGCTTCATCGTTTCGAGAAGGAGGCGCGGGCGGCCTCGGCGCTCAATCATCCGAACATCGTGACGATTCACGACATCGGGCGTGAGGGGAGCGTCTCCTACATCGCGATGGAGTTCGTTGAAGGATCGACGGTACGCGATCTGCTGGCCGGGGGGCCCCTGCCGACCAGGAGACTCCTCGCCGTCGCCGCGCAGACGGCGGAGGGACTCGCCAGTGCGCACGAGGCGGGCATCGTGCACAGGGACTTGAAGCCCGAGAACCTGATGATCACGAAGGACGGCTTCGTCAAGATCCTCGACTTCGGTCTGGCGAAGCTGACCGGGCCTCCGGAAGGGTCGGGCGAAGCGACCCGGGCGCCGACGATCTCGGCCGGCACCGAGCCCGGTGTCGTGATGGGGACGGTCGCCTACATGTCGCCGGAGCAGGCGGCCGGCGGGATGGTCGACTTTCGGTCGGACCAGTTCTCGCTCGGCTCCATCCTCTACGAAATGGCGGCCGGCAAGAAGCCCTTCGCCGGGGAAACGAGACCGGAGGTGATGGCGGCCATCATCCGGCAGGAGCCCGAGCCACTGGCGTCGGTCGCGCCGAAGATGCCGACGGCGGCGCGCTGGATCGTCGAGCGCTGCCTCGCCAAGGACCCGTCCGAGCGATATGTCTCGACGCGCGATCTCGCGCGGGATCTGACCACGCTGCGCGACCGGATCTCGGAGGCTGCTGTCGCGACCGACACGGAGGTCGCGAGAGTCGGGCGCTCCTCTTCCGGCGCGCGAACCGCTCTCTTCGCCGGGGTTGCGGCCGCGGCCGCCCTCGCCGCGGGGATCCTGCTCGCGCCTCTGGTCAGGCCCGGTGCCGGAGCGGCGCTGCCTTCCTGGACGCAGATCTCCTTCCGCCGCGGCATGATCTGGTCGGGCCGTTTCGCTCCCGACGGGCAGACGGCCGTATACAGCGCCGCCTGGGAAGGGGAACCGGTCCGTCTCTACGCCACGCGGGCCGGGACGGCCGAGACCCGGGCGCTTGATCTGCCACCCGGCAAGATTCTCGGGGTCTCCAGAACAGGGGAGCTGGCCTTCCTGCGCGATCCTCGGTTCGTCTTCTTCTACTTTCAGCCCGGCACGCTCGCCCGCGTGGCGCTGGATGGCAGCGGCAGCGCGCGCGACCTGCTCGAAGATGTTCACGGCGCCGACTGGTCGCCCGACGGGAGACAGCTCGCCGTGGCGCGCGGCGTCAAGGGGAAGGGCCGGCTCGAGTATCCGATCGGAAAGGTTCTCTACGAGACAGAAGGAGTCCTCGGCAGCCTCGGCGTCTCACCCGACGGCGAGTGGATCGCGTTCTTCGAATACGTCGCCCTGGAGGCTTTCGTCGTGGCGATCCGTGCCGCCGATGGCCGGCGCCGCGTGCTCTCGAGGGGATGGAGCCTCCCATCCGGCGGCCTGGCCTGGTCCGCCGATGGGCGCGAGGTCTGGTTCACGGCGAGGGAAAAGATCGACAGCCCCAGCCGCCTCCTGGCCGTCACGCTCTCCGGCCGGCAGCGAGAGGTGACCCGTGTTCCGGGAGACCTGCGGCTGCTCGACATCGGCCGGGACGGACGGACGCTCGTCGCGCGCTGGGATTGGCAGGTCGGCCTGCGAGCCGGCGTGACAACCGTCGCCTCCGAACGCGAGCTCGGCTGGTTCGATCACAGCTTTCTCAACGACCTGTCACCCGATGGCGCCGCCGTGCTCTTCTCGGACCGCGGCGACTCGCTCTTCCTCCGCAAGAGCGACGGCTCGTCCGCGCTGCGGCTGGGAGAAGGGTTTGCCTTCGAGGGGAGCAAGCTCTCACCCGACGGCAAGTGGGTCGTCGCGGCTCCCGTCGCCGAACAGGCCGCGCTCGTTCTCTTGCCGACCGGAGCTGGCGAGGTTCGAAAGATCGAGTCGCCAGCGGACCAGCGCAAACTGGTTTCCGGACGGACGAAGGCTTCTGTTGAGGCTTCGCCAGCCAAACGCCAGGGCAGGCCTGGCGGTCTACGACATCGCCGCGGCAGCGGCACGGCCGGTCCCCCTGCCCGCCGGGTTCGAAGGAAACATCAAAGACCAGGCAGTCTCCCGGGACGGCCGTCGCATCGCCGCCGTCGATTCGGCGGGCAGGATCTGGCTGATGGCCGTGGACGGCGCAGAGGCCAGGAGAATCCCCGGAGAATTCCGTGGACTGACGCTCATCGGATGGACGCAAGACGGCGGACACCTCTTCTTCTACCGAATCGGCGACGTGCCGGGACGGGTCATTCGGCTCGATATCGAATCGGGAACGACGGAGCCCTGGAAGGAGCTGAGACCCGAGGATCTGGCGGGCGTTGTCCGAATCCACCCCGTCTGCGTAACGCCGGACGGCCGTTCCTGGGCCTACACCTACGCGCGCGTCCTATCGAACCTGTACCTGGTGGAGGGGCTGAAATGAAGTCGGGTGAGGCGGGAGATACTATCCGGCATCAACAAGGAAGGGTGAGATGCGAAAGACTGTGAATTCCGTCGGGCCGTGTCTGGTCGGTGGCGCTCCTGCTCTGCTGGTTGGTCCCGAACGCGGCCGCGGCGGGCGGACCTCTCGACGGCAAGAGCTTTGTCGGAGTCACGACGGCCAGGGGGAAGGCGAAGGGGGACAGGGACACGTTCGTCTTCAAGGACGGAAAGTTCCGCTCGACGATGTGTGACGCCTACGGATTCACCGAGACGCCTTACACCGCCGCCGTGAGCGACGTCTCCACGACCTTCGAGGCGGAGGCCACGAGTCCCAGCGAAGGCACCATGAAGTGGAAGGGGGCGGTCAAGGGGGACACGGTCGAGGGCACGGCGGTCTGGACGAAGAGGGGCCAGACCGACACCGTCTACACATTCAAGGGCACTCTGAAGAAGTAGCCTTCGCGCCCGCTTTGGTAGGCTCGCTCGCGTGAGCGAGGAGCAGAAGCCCTTTTCGGACGCCTACGCGACGCTCGAATCGCTCCAGGCGCTCGCGGACGTGTGGAACTCTTCGCCGCCGATGCGGCACCTCGGCGCGCGGCTCGAATTCGACCGCGTCGACCGCGTGCGGGCGGTCATCGATCCCGTCAAGCCCTACCACCGCGGCGGCATGGGAACCGACGCGGTGAACGGTCCGGTCCTGGCGGGACTCTTCGACCTGGCGATCGGGACCGTCGGCTGGCTGACGCGCCCCGCCTCGCGCTCGGCCACCGTCACTCTGGCGATGACGTTTCTGCGTCCCACGCGCGGCAACCGCGTCGTCGTCGAGGCCCGGCTCCTGCGCGCGGGCACGAACCTGACCTTCGCGGCCGCCGAGGTCTTCGACGAACGCGGCGAGGTCACGGCCCGCTGCGACGGCAGCGTCGCCGTCGCCCGCGGAAAGTTCGAGTCGAACGACTTCTACGCCGCGATGAGGGGAACGTGATCCGATGTGAGCCTGAGGCGTGAGGCGTGAGGACGAAGCCCTTCAGTATCAGAGAGCTGATTCTTCTCGCTCTAACGCCTCAGGCCTGACAGCCATCACGGGCGCAGAGCAGCGCGGCCGCCTCGCGGACCCTGGCGGCGAGCGTTTCGATGGCCTCGGCCGTCTTCCGGACGTTCCCCTCGACATCGGCGTACTGCTTCTCTTCGATGGCCTCGCGCACGGCGGGAAGCGTCTTGACCTCGTAGCCGGTGTAGAAGCCGGGCGCATAGACGAAGTGCTTGAACCAGGGGCGCCGGGGAAGGCCTTCCTCCCGCGTCAGCGACCGCTCGGCCGCGCGCAGGAGCGCGTTGACCCGGGTCATCCGCGCGGCGTCGGACGCGCGAGCCGAGGCGAACGCCGACTCGTATTCCTTCGCGGCCGCCGCGAGAGACGCAGACGCCTTTTCGAGCGGCGATAAGTCGAAGTCGGGAACTGGCGGCTCCTTTCCGGGTGGCGCGAAGGGCTGACTCGGGTCGGCGACGGCCTCGGGGACTC
Source organism: uncultured Acidobacteriota bacterium (assembly GCA_963741435.1). Lineage (GTDB taxonomy): Bacteria > Acidobacteriota > Thermoanaerobaculia > UBA5066 > Gp7-AA6 > JAWOLE01. The sequence goes on from CAVUIX010000036.1 coordinate 59,736, forward strand.
CCTCGTCGATCCGGCGGTTCTGCTCCTCGACGGATTCCTTCCGATCCTTCGCCAGCTCCTGGATCTCCTTGACATAGCGGGCGACGGCTTCGGAGGACCCGGTGAAATCGAACGGGAGAACATCCGCGTCTGCCAGCCGCATCAGGATCGTCCCGGCCGTCTGGGCAAGAGCGCGTCCGTAGGAGAAGTCCGTATCGGAGAAACGCGTGTACCAGGCGAAATCGTCGTAGATCGAGTGGTAGACGCCGCCGCCGCTCTCGCCGCCGAAGCCGAGGTTCAAAGAGGCGATCCCCAGGTGATCCACGAACGTCGTGTAGTCCGAACCCGATCCCAGCGCGCCGATGCGCAGATTCGCCCGCTCTCGGGCATCGCGCCGGTCCTCGGCGTTGCGGGCCTCCTCGATCCGCCGGAGCCGCAGCCGGCGGAGGATCGGGATCTTCTTTTCAGGGTCTTCGACCTGCGAGGCGGCGTCGTTGACGAGCGTCTCGAGAGAATGCGACCCGCTGGCGTTGAAGAAGCCCCGTCCGCACGAGTCGCTGTTGATGTAGGCGACCGCCTTGTTCTTGAGTTCCTCGGCATGCGTCTCGGCCCACTCGGTCGAGCCCAGCAACCCCGGTTCTTCCCCGTCCCAGGCGCAGAGCAGGATCGTCCGGCGCGGTCTCCACCCTTCCTTGACCAGGGTCCCGAGGGCGCGCGCCTCTTCGAGCAGCGCGGACAGGCCGCTGACCGGGTCGCTCGATCCGTTGACCCAGGCATCGTGGTGATTGCCCCGGATCACCCATTCGTCCGGGGACACCGATCCCGGGATCCGCGCGATGACGTCGCGCACCGCAGTGATCTTCCAGTCGAAGGAGACCTTGAGATGGGCCCTGGCCGGACCGGGACCGACATGGTAGGTGATGGGCAAGGCGCCGCGCCATTCCCGCGGCGCGACGGGTCCCGCGAGCGCCGCGAGCAGCGGCTGCGCGTCGCCGTAGGAAATCGGCAGGACCGGAATCTTCGTCAGGGTCTTCGCGTCTTTCAGGTCGAAACGCGCGTTCGGATCCGTGGCGCCGACGCCCGGAGTCAGCGGATCTCCCGCGTAGAGCGGCCCATCCGAGACGCTCCCGCGCTGCACGCCCTGCGTCGGCCGGTACGGCCCCGCCGGATAGACGTCCCCTTCGAAGTAGCCGTCGTCGCGCGGGTCGGAATAGATCAGGCACCCGACGGCCCCGTGCTCGGCCGCCACCTTTGGCTTGATGCCGCGCCAGCTATGCCCGTACCGCGCGATGACGATCTTGCCGCGCGCGTCCACCCCGAGGCGGGCAAGCTTCTCGTAGTCGGCGGGGACTCCGTAGTTGACGTAGACGAGGGGAGCGGTCACGTCGCCGTCGATCGAATAGACGTTGTAGGTGGGCAACTGCGCCGCTGTCTGGGAGGAGGTGGGGTCGCCCGCCACCGGCGTCTCCGCGAGCGTGGCTCGGAAGAAGGCCGGCTCGACCATCTCGAGGACGCGCTCCTTCGGGGTGGAGAAGAGGGGATAAAACGTCTCGATCGAGGCGTCGAGCCCGAATTCTCGGAACTTCGAGAGGATCCACCGGGCGTTCTTCTCGCCGGCGGGGGAGCCGACGTGGTGGGGCTCGGCCGAGAGGATCCGGTTCGACTCGCGGATGACGGAGGCCTGCGGCAGCGAGCGGTAGCGCTCTTCCCATTTCAGTTCCGCATCGGCGCTGTTACCCTGGAATCCGCGGGGGCTGGAAGTCGGCGGAGGACCTTGTAGTCCCTCGAATCCCCCGGCGAGCGCCGGCACCAGGAGCAGAGCGGCCGCGAGTTTCGTCGCAGGAGTCATTCTTCGAGGATACCAGTCGCCGATTGTCGATTGTTCGATTGTCGATTGTCCGATTGAAGAAGACCGGGCGAGCCCCGGTCGATCGTCAATCGTTCAATCGTCAATCATCAATTCTCGATTGCCTCGGCTGGCCTGGTCGAATACAATTCCCGCGTTGACAGGAGAGCGGACGCGAGAATTTCGCGCTCCGCCGAACGCTTCGGAGGTCGTTGTGCGCGACTTGACTCCGAACGCCAGGCTGGCCCGGCCCTTCGGTTGCCGGGCCCGACAGTCCCGAGAGTCGTCCCGATGAGACTCGTCTGGTCGCAGCCCTCCGCTCCGCAAGGACGCCCCCGAAGTCTCCTGCTCCTGGCGGTGATCTGTATTTTCCTGGGAGGCGTCGTCTCCGACCGCCCCGGAATCGCCGATGGCCCGAGACCCGTGCGCGCGGCGGCCGCGAGCCTGCTCCTGACCGGAGCGCTCCTGTTCATCGTGGGCGGCGCGGGCCTGGTGTTCCAGAGGGGACGCCGGTCGGGCGCCCGCCTCTCGCTGGCTCCGCCTTCACCGTCCGATCCGCATCCTTTGTCCTCGTTACAAGAGGAGGAACAGCGGTGAGCGAAGAGAATGTCGCGCGTTTTCATCCTTCTCCCCGGGCCGGGATGGCTCGCCGCGGGGCGCCGGACAAGACCCACTCGCCGCGGTCCGAAACCGTTGAAGTGGAGTGTCCTTTCTGCGCCGCCGTGCTCTGTCTGGAGGCCGGGGTTCTGGCGTTGCGGCCGGAAGTCCTTTGCGCCGGCTGCGACACGACGATCCCGGTCGCAAAGAGGCGGTAGGTGGTTAACATCTGACACCGATCACCTGACACCTGCGGGCCCGTCGAGCGGGCGCAGGTACGCCCACCGGTGCGGCATGTCCCAGAAGACGTGAAAGTGGAGCAGTGCGTCGAAGCCGAGACTGCCGTCGTCGCCCCAATCGGAATCGAAGGCCGCCGGCAGGACGGCGACGGGCGCCGGAGGAAAAGGAGCCGAGCCCCAGCGCAGCTCCGCGGCCACGGAGCCGGGAGCGGAGAGCCCCATCCGGCGCGCGGAGTCGGGAGCCAGGAGCAGTCCCGAGGCGGCACTGGTGCCGGCGCGCAGCCGCAGCGTGTCCGAGCCCTGACGCACGATCGCCACCGGACGATTTCCATCATCGTCGAGGAGCCCGCGGAAATAGCCGGCCGGCGCCGTCCAGCGCGCGGGATCGTGAAACCGGACGTGCGCCTTCGCCGGGTCGATCTCGACGACGGCCTCCCGGAAGAAGACGCCGCCCGCCTCGGCGTCGGCGCTCTCCGGGATCTCGTTGGAAATCTGGACCCACAGCGCCGGGAAGGAAAGCGCTCCGACCTCGAGCGGCCCGGCGCGAGCCAGCCACCGTCCGAGCACGTCGTGGCGCGGCGAGAGTCCGAGCCTTTGAGCAAGGCCGGCGCGAACGCGGAGGGGTCCGTCGGCGCCGGCGTCCAGGGCGATTCGGACCGGCGCTCCGCCGAGGCGGGCGTCCACTCCCGGGCCGCTGCCGATCCGGACAAGGACGGCTTCCGAGGAAGCGCCCGGCCAGCGCGCGGACCATCCGCCGGCTTGCGTGTCCGTCATCTGATCCGAGGGGAGGGTGATCGAGGAAATCTCCGCCTCGACCGGCGCGCCCGGGCGCGAGGCGTCGGTCATCCGACGCGGGCTCGCGAACTCGAGGTGAAACCGCGGCGACCGCGCCCCGACGAGCTCTCCCCGGTTGGAGAAGATCAGAAGGAGAGGGTGACCGCCCCGCGGGGTCAGCCGGACGGAGACGGTCTGCCCGTCGGCCGGCCCGAGAGCGATCCTGGCGTTCTCCAGGTCGTCGAACAGGTAAGCCCGCCTCCAGAAATACGAGCGGGTCAGGAGCTCGGAAAGCGTTGGCTCTGAGGTGACCCGCGTCACTCCGTCTTCATCGGTCAGGTAGGCCTTGCCCGCCTGGATGCCACGGACGGTGGTGCAGCCTGCCGACAAGACCGTCTCCCGGTAGGTCGCTCCGTCCCATTCGATCCGTTCGGTTCCCTCGGCCGCTTCTCTTCCAGGCGGGGCCGAGAGCCTGAGCCTCACGACCTGCGCCCCGGGGAGCGGCTTCACACCGGCGCGGCGACGGTGGTTCTGGAGGATTCGCCGGGCGATCCGGAGGTCCGAACGCTCGCCGCACGCCGCCGCTGAAAGCGCGGCGAGCGCGAGGAGGGCAGCTAAACGGATGTTCCGATAGCGGTTTAGGCCTCTCATCTGCGCCGGCGGCTCCCGAGGGGCCACGAGCCCGGGGGTCGCGGGCGCAAACCGGCCCCGCAGCGATAACGCCCGCATCTCGACTCTGCCTCCTCGATCGCGGAGGATCTTATCCTCGCGAAGGGCCGCCGGGCGCCGCCGCGGGCCTGCAGCGATGCCGTCCTGCGATGCGAAAAAAAATTCGCCGGATCGCTTTTTTTTTGCTTGACGCTCCGCGCGGTGGATAGAATAGCGACCCAGTTTGAATGACGCCGGAAACGGCGATTCCAAAAGAAGAAGGGGTAACGCATATGGCAAAAGATTCCGGGAAGGCGCTTTCGAAGTCTCAGATCGCGGATCACCTGGCCAAGTCCACCGGTCAGACCAAGCGCGTGGCGACGCAGTTTCTCGACGACCTGACGGCCCTCTCCTACAAGGAAGCGAAGAACAGCTTCACGATCCCCGGGGTCGGCAAGCTGGTCCTCGTGAATCGGAAGGCGCGGATGGGCCGCAACCCGGCGACGGGCGAGGAGATCAAGATCCCCGCCAAGCGCGTGGTGAAGTTCCGTGTCTCGAAGAAGGCGAAGGACGCCATCCTGGGGCCCAAGAAGTAGTCGGAACTCTCTCCGAAGAAAAAGGCGGTCCCGCGCGGGACCGCCTTTTTTGTTGAGCCCTGCCACGGGCGCGCTCCTACCTACCGGCTGCGCGTGGTGGTCTTCGTGATGGTCACCTGCCTGGCCACCGGGGCGCCGTTGACCGTGGTCGTGCGGACCGTGACCGTCTTGCCGACCGCCAGGTCCTGCGGGAGCTGCGAATCCTGCGCGATCGTGTAACGGACGGTCTGATGGTCGGGGCTTTCGATCGTGATGAACTGACCCGGCTCGAACGCCGAGACCGTTCCGGAGATCGTGGTCGTCGTCGTCTTCGACATGTCACCCGACGGGCTCGTCTCCGTCCTTTCGGTCGTCGTCTTCATCTGGCCTTCGGGCGTCATGCTCGTGGTCGTGACCTTCGTGACGACCGCGGGGCCTGAACCGTCTCCCGACGGCTCCGTGGACACGGTTACCGTGCGCCCGATCTGGATGTCGTCCGGAAGGACGGCGCCCGGGCCGAGCGTGTAGGTCACGACCTTCTTGTCCGGCTGCCGGAGAACGATGGTCTGACCCGGCTCGTACTTCACCACCTCACCGGTGATGGTGACGATCCGGGAGCTGTCGGAGCTCAAGGTCGTCGTCTGTTTCGTGGTCACCTCCTGGGCGCCCAGGAGAGTGGCGGCGGCGCCCATCGCCAACGCCAGGGAAAGATTGCGCCATTTCATGGGGTCCTCCTTTTGCCGCGCGGAGTTTTTTCGTCGCAACGGCGGCGGCACCGCGCTCAAGAACGATTCCCCGCACCATGCGGGGGATCGCGCCGCCGCCGGAAGAGTTCAGGTGGCGGTCTTCGACTTCTTTCCGGCCGAAGCGGACGGGTACGCGACCACCGTCGTGAGCTTGTCGCCCCCGTCGGACTTCGTATAGCTGACCTTGACCCGCTCCCCGACCTGGATCGATCCCTTCATGGCGACGTTCTCATCGATATCGAAGGTGTAGTCCTTGTCTTTGGGTCCGGTCACCGTGATCTTCTTCCCCGCTTCGTAATCCTTGACGATCCCCGTCACGGTCAATGTCTTCGTCTTGATGGTGCCCTCGGAGGTCTTCTGCTTCGTCGTGCTTTCCACCGAAGAGGCCTGTCCGAGCGCGATTCCCGTGGCGAGAAACGCGAGGACGGCGATGGCACCGATCCAGCGTTTCATGGCTCTCCCCTCTGGCGGCACCACGATGGGCCGCCGTTACTTGAAGGTTCAAGAATCGTGCCGATCCGGGTTATCCTGTTTTCGATGTTTCGATTGGCGAGGTTCCCGGCCGCCGTGCTGTTGTCGTTCTCGTGCGCTCTCGTTTTGTTCGCCTCGCCGGACAAGCCGTCCTGGCCACTGACCCTGCGCGAGGGATTGCCGGCCAGCCTGCCGGGCTACGCGGCCGCACCGACCGAGAGACTGCCGGAGGAGGCCGAGAACGAGATGGGTCCGTACGTCGAGGTCTCCCGCTTCTTCCAGCGCATCGAGAGTCAGAGCTCGACGAAGCAGTTTCGCATCGCGGTTCAGGACTATGGAAGTGGCAAGGACCTGGTCGCGTCTCTTCGCGGCGCTGTCGCGGAAGCGAAGAAGGCGGGCGGCGTCGAGACGCGCGAGACGGAGGTCTCCGGCTACAAGACCTTCGTCGTGACGGACCGCTCGACGGGCCGGCCGACAACTCTCGTCACCGTGATCGTCCTGCCGTCGCGGCTCGTCCTGGGGCAGGGCGCCAACGTCACGGCGGAGGAAGCGATGGAGCTGATCAAGTCCGTCGATTTCGCGAAGGTTGCCGCCGTCAAGAAGTAAGCGGGATTCCGGGGTGGGAGGCGAGAGTTGAAGGCTCGACAGCCGGCCATTCGAAGCGCGCGGCGTGAGGATGGCCCTCGCATCGTCGAACTCGACAGGGAGCTGGCGCGGTTCGAGAAGCTGCCTCCGCCCGACGACACCGAAGCGGAGCGGCTGCTCTCCTGGATCTTCGACTCGAAGAGGCTCGAGGCCCTCGTCGCGGAGCTCGACGGCAGGGTCGAAGGCGTCGCCCTCTTTTACGAGGGGCTCGGCAGCTTCCGCGCCCGGCCCTTCCTGTACCTCGAGGACCTGATCATCTCCGAAGAGACCCGGGGCCGCGGCATCGGCGAGGCGCTGATGGTGGCCCTCGCGCGCGAGACCCTCGCGCGCGGCGCCCTGCGGCTGGAGTGGGTGGTCCTCGACTGGAACGAACGGGCCATCCGCTTCTACGAGCGCTTCGGCGCGAAGCAGCCCCGGGAGTGGGTCAAGTTCACGCTCGACGGCCGGGAGCTCGAAGACCTCGCACGTCGCTAGCGCTCGCGCGGGATCTGCGCCTGACGGCGCACCGGCGAGCGACTCGGCCGTTCGTCCAAGTCAACGCTTGATGTAGTGAACGTAAAGCGTGACGTCCTTGCGGGACGGATCGACGCCCAGCCCCGCTCCGCGTTGGACCGCAAACTCCTGGCCCGTGACCGACTGCATGAAGTGCGTGAGCTCTTGCGCGGCCGGCTGGGCCGAGCTCGCGTAGTAGAAAACCGTGGAACGCGGGGCGAACCACGACGGCTTGTCTCCGGCCGTGTAGGACCAGGTCGTGGGGTCGAGCCCGTACCCGTCTTTGCTCAGCTTCTCGTTGATCGCGAGCCTCTCCGCGTCGGGAACCCCGAGTGTCTGCAGGCCGACGTTGTATTCCGACTTGCTCCGTGGCTGCGAAGTCCGCCGGTCCGTTGACGACATCGCCTTTTCCACGAGCGGGATATTGGACGCGATCGTCTGCGAGACATTTGTCTGGACCTGCCTCGTCGCCTCCTTCAACGTCTTGTTCTCGCTCCCCAGCTGCGTCAGGCGTTGCATGAGGGCTGGATCCTGAAGCTTGGAGTTGGCCTCTGCGAGAGCCTTGACCAGCTCGTCGTTCTTCCCCTGGAGGCTGGTGATCGTCTTCTGCGCATCCTCCAGCGCGCTGTTGGTTTCGACGAGCTTGTTCTTCCACTTGAAGCCGACCAGGCTCCCTTCCTCGAAGCCGGCGTTGACCAGGATGGTGTTGAACTGGGCCGGAAAGAGGATCAGGAGGGCGGTCAGGAGGAAGAGGGCCGCGTCGCGCAGCAGGGCGACGAGGTCCTTGCCAAGAGAGATGCCTCTGGTGGCTCGCGACGGGGTGGCTGGCGAAGAGTCTGGCGTCATGATCGTCTCTCCCTGCGCTGAAGGGCTCGTGTCCGTGAAGGCTTGGGCGGCTGTCGGCGGAGATTATCACCCGACGACTTGGAGGCGTTCTGCTGGGAGGCGACCGGGCCATGCCCGGCGGCTCCTTTGCTCTCGGCCTCTTCTGCGCCCTGAACTCCGGGAATCTACGCGCTGGATACGATCAAGCCTGACCCCATATCTTCCACCCGAAGTATACCGATGCACGATTGACCCCATCCGTTCCCCCAGTCAGGATTGAGGGAGATGGCCAACACGGCCGGGGACCGTGGCGAGACGATGATGGCGCTCGTGCAGGAAGGTTACGGCTCGGCGGACGTCCTGCATTTGCGGGACGTCCCGAGGCCGGAGCTTATGGAGGGCCGCGTGCTGGTGCGCATGCGCGCGGCATCGGTGAACGCCCTCGACTGGCACACCACGCACGGTGGTCTGCTGCTTGAGATCATCGCGAAGATCATGCGGCAGCAGGATGATTCGGTCCGAGGCGTGGACCTCGCCGGCACCGTCGAGGCCGTGGGCCCGAATGTCACGCGCTTCAAGCCGGGCGACGAGGTCTTCGGCGGCGCGCCTGCCTGCTTCGCGGAGTACGTACGAGCCGATGAGGATGGACTGCTTCTGAAGCCGAGCGACCTGCCCTTCGAACAGGCCGCGTCAATCAACGTTGCAGGACGCACCGCGCTCCAGGGTCTTCGCGACCACGCGCGGGTCAAGTCGGGGCACCGGGTGCTCATCCACGGTGCGGGCGGCGGTGTCGGAACGTTCGCGGTGCAGATCGCAAAGGCGCTCGGCGCGCACGTCACCGCGGTGACCGGTCCGCGGAGTGTCGACATCACACGGTCGCTCGGCGCCGACGAAGTTATCGACTACACGAAGGAGGACTTCGCGCGTCGCCCTGAGCGCTATGACGCGGTGCTCGACATCTCCGCGACGCGTTCACTGTCCGATCTGCGGCGGGTCCTGACGCCGAACGGCATGCTCGTGCAGGTCGGCGCGGCGAAGAACGCCGGTTGGATCGGAATCTTCACGCGGATCATTAATGTGATGGTGCGCGCACGGGTGCTGCGCCAGCGCGTGAAGTTCTTCGTCGCGCAGAAGAACCTCGAGGACCTCGTGTATTTGAGAGATCTCATCAAGGCCGGCAAGCTGCGCCCGGTGGTCGATCGGACCTATCCGCTCCGCGAGGCTCGCGAGGCGGTGCGCTACGTCGGCACCGGTGAGGCTCGGGCCAAGGTCGTCGTCACCGCGTAGCTGGAGGGGACGAGGCGCGATGGCGGCGACGGCGGATCGCATCGGGGGAACAAAAGATGGGGCCAACCGCGCGCTTCGTGCATTATTGCGATTGGAGGGTCCTGCCCAGCCGACTCAGGTTTCGGCGGAGGGCCGGGGCGTTCTTCAGGTTCTCCTCGAGTCGGAGAACGCCTCGGACGAACGTCGATTCGTCCCGGCCGAAGTATCTCGCCATTCGGGCGACGGGGATTCCGCCAACCGCCCGGCCCAGATATGCCGCGATGTGCCGGGCGCGCGATGCGGTTCTTTCCCCGTCCGCCGTTCGCAACATCCCGCAACCGTTATCCCCCTATGCGAAGCACAGTGAAGCAGGGCCGGAATGGTACGGATTTTGCCGCAGATTGGCCGTGGAAAGTCGGCCGAGCCAATGCCCTTCGACTGCGAGCGCATCGTTTACCGCGGCGTAGGGCGGCTCATTACGATGGAGAAGTGACATGGTGAAACCAGCAAAGAACACGATTTGCCTTTGGTACGATGGCGACGCCGAGGACGCGGCGCGGTTTTACGCCAAGACCTTTCCCGATTCGTCCGTCGGCGCGGTGCACCGCGCACCGGGAGACTTTCCGTCGGGGAAGAAAGGGGAGGTGTTGACCGTCGAGTTTACCGTGATGGGCATTCCGTGCCTCGGGCTCAACGGCGGACCTGCGTTCAAGCACAACGAAGCGTTCTCGTTTCAGGTCGCAACCGCTGACCAGGCCGAAACGGATCGCTACTGGAACGCGATCGTCGGCAACGGCGGCCAGGAGAGCGCGTGCGGCTGGTGCAAGGACAAATGGGGATTGTCCTGGCAGATTACGCCGATCGCCCTGACGAAAGCGATCACCGATCCCGATACCGCTGCCGCCAAGCGCGCGTTCGATGCGATGATGCAGATGAAAAAGATCGACATCGCTGCAATCGAGGCGGCGCGCCGCGGTTGAGGTTGCATCTTCGAAGGGTGTCCCGCGGAAGGGCAAGATCCTAGAGGGTCAGGATCCCAGAGAACGTGGACGGGGGTCAGTCATGAATCGATGTATTATTTTGAAACGGCTCCCAGGGCACGCGCGATTGCCGTAGCGCGGCGGCGCTTGGCAGCGTCCTTCTTAAGCCGTTGCTCCATTCGCCCGATGTCTCGCGCCAGGGTCGAGCCATCACGATGGACATAGCGGGCCATCCGGTTCCAGGAGATCCCCCCGAGGCGTTTCCCGATGTAGCCCGCCAAGGCCCGCGCCTCGGACCAGTCACGTCGCCGCCCCGGTCCGCGCAGATCCGCAACGCCGATGTTCATCGCGCCCGCAACGGCGCCGACCACGCGTGCCTCGGAGAGGCCTCGCAGCCGCGGCTCGACCACCCGAGCCTCCTCGAAACGCTGAAACGCAAACTCCTCCTCGCCTTTGACGACTTGACCGATGCTTCTGAGATCCTCATAGCTCGGTCCCTCGTCGCGGGCCATCAACTCGATGTAGGCCTTTACCGCCATCTGCCGCCGGACGCCGAGAATCGGCAGAACCTCGTCCAGGTCCAGCCACTCGGGTCCCCGGCCGCGCCGGTAGTACCGATCGCTGCACCAGACGTAGTCCTGAGCTCGTTCCACTATCCGCGCGCTTTTCGGGTTCTCGTGGATATACCGCACCAGGGACAGCAGATAGGGGTCCTCCTGGACGAGAAACGCCTTGTAGCGGCCCTGGAAGAGATGGCCGACGCGTTTGTGCCGCCGGTTGAACCATTGCGTGTACGACGATTGCAGGCCCGCCATGAGCCGCGACAGCGGGAACCGTCCCGCGCGCACGGCCAAGTGGACGTGATTCGTCATCAGGCAGAACGCGATCAGGCGGAAGTCGAACTTCTCCCGGTAGTGAGCAAGCCGCTCGAGATACTTCTCACGATCCACGTCATCCCGGAAGACCGCCTTCTGCTCATTCCCGCGCACCACGACGTGGTACACCGCCCCGGGAGCCTCCAACCTCGGCGGCCTGGCCATCAGGCAGAATAATACATCGTTTCAAGACTGACCCTATTTCTTCTATTTCTTTCCTATTTCTTCCGCGTCGGGGACTCTCACCCCTCTACGCCATGCCGGTCTTCCCGGCGCACCAAGACTGACCCCATCCGTTTAATCCGTTGCCGCTCATCCACGTTAAGGCCGCGCCATAGCTGTCTTTTCGTCCATCGCGTTCGCTAACAGCAGGATGGCACCGCCGAACAGCAGCGTGTCGAAGAAATAGTTCAGCGCAACGATGTCTGTGGGCGCTCGGAGGAGCATCGGCAGGTAGACCCACAACACCGTCAGTAGAATCGCGAGCCCTAAAGCCGTCGCTGCTGTGCGCGTCTTTCATATTCAACAGCAAGCAGAGGCCTGCGCCAATTAGAATCACGCCGACAACATAACCCACGCCAATACGCCCGGGAACCCACTCGGGCGTGAGTTTCTTCAGCGGAATGCCCGGCACGTATGCCGGATGCAGCAGATGCTCTATTCCGTAGAATAGTGCAGGAACGCCCACGAAGAATCGCGGAACGGCGGCCTGTGCCGAGACTGGCGGTGCGGGCGACTGCTGTCTTGGCCGAGTGCTCCACTGCGACATCGCGAAAGCGAAAGCGCCGCCGCTGAATGCAAGTTGTCTCAGAGCCAGGGCCCAGAAGAATCTGTTGCCTGGGTCCGCAACGACGGCTGGTATGTCCATTACGAATACGAAGATCAGCAGCGTCATTCCGACCAGCGCCGCTGCCAGCCGTGCCTGAACGAGGACGGCAATACTGACCGCGGCGCAAAGAAATCCGAGGCCCACCAGATAGACCCAAAACGTATGAGCGGGAATCCAGCCTGGGACGAGGGCTGCAATATTCGCCGTGGCGGTAAAGTGCTCGGAGCCAAAAACGGCCAGGGGAATCGCAAAGAACAGTCGGCCGAACGGCATGATCTTGTCGATGCCATGTTCCTGCGGCAATTCCTTGAGAATCTTGATGAATCCAACGATGAAAAGCAGCGACGCACAGACATAAGCCCAGAATGCCGTCGCCGGAATGCCAAATGGCGCGGCCAGAGCAAGCTCGACGACAGCGAACTGTCGGAAACGGCTCAGGAGAATCTGCAACGCTTGAGCTCCGCTCCCCGCGTGGCCTCGAGAGGAAAGAATTCTAAAGCAGCCAGCCCGGGGGAGCAATCAGGCGATCGAGGTTTTCCTGCCGTTCAGAAAAGCCTTGGGAGGGGACGGGGGTCAGTCTTGCCACATGGCATGTTGGTCTGCAGACGCCCCAGCATCATCGGCGCAGGTGACCTCTCATCTTGCCATCTAGCAAGACTGACCCCATCTCTCTTCCCTGACCGTCTCGTCGGGGGTCGTGGGTCATCCTTTCTCGGTCTTCCATCGCCCGATGAATTCGGTCGGAGACTCGACACGAATCCGCAGCCCTGCCGGCTTGAAATGACGGGCGTTTCCCGTGACGACTGAGTCCGCTTCGCCCGTGACGGCGACTTCGAGAAACGGAACGTCTGCCGGGTCGGGTAGCTCGACGTCGAGCGGATGGGCCGACACTCGAAAGGCTTCCGATTCGACTGCGTCGAGGAGGCTCGAGATCTCCTCCGCCTCCAACGCGAACTTCGGGCGCGGGAGGACGGCCCGATACTCCGCCAGAATCCGATCGTCCACGAGGAGCGTTATCTCTCCCGCCAGGAAGAGATCCACGACTCGCCCGGGATTCCCGCTCGGGTTGAGGAGGCCCGCGACCAGGATGTTAGTGTCGAGGACGACCCTCAAGCCGGACGCCGCCGCCGGCGGACCGCCGCGATCTCGCGGTTGATCTCGGCCATGGACATGCGGTCCTTGCCAGTCTCCGCCGCTCTCCGCCGCATCCGCGAGACCGCTAGAATCGCTCTCGCCCGTCTGATCGCCGCCACGGTGTCGTCCAGGCGAGTCTCGTCAACGCCGAGCAGAACCCCCATCGGCTTCCCATTCGCCGTCAGCACGACGTCCTCCTTCGAAAGCACCGACCACACCCGACCCGGCCGGTTCCGCAGCTCCCGAATGCTCACGTACTTCATGCAAGCAAGCGTAGCACATTCGGCTCCAATGAAGCTACAGAACCCGGCTCGATTCCTGGATCGCTGGGGCCGTTCGGGACCACCTCCAAGTTGTACCAACGTACAAGACCGACGCCATATGTTTCTCTTCTCGAAGCCGAGCTGGCCGAGTCCGCCGCGCCGCGAAGACAGCTCAGCTCGATTGTGAGCAAGCTGACCTGACAACCTTAATACATGAATTCAGCGTTGACCCCAATTGACCCACTCATACTCATCGGGTATCGGTTCTGCAAGAGGCGGGCCGACGGGGACCGCCTTCCTGCAGGCCGATCCTGCGTCCACGACGTCTCCGAGTGGGTGATTCGAACGCACCACGCTCGCGAGGTTTCCGAGCGCTTAGCATGAGTGTCCGGATGAAGCGGGCCTGGGTCGCGGCCGTGGCGGTCGTCCTTTCGGGAGCGGGCTGCGCCTCGTCGGGGTCGGGCAGTTCCCCGCAGCAGTCCATCCCGATCATCAGCGAGCCAACGGCCGCGACCGCCCTGGCGGACGGTCAGGAGATCACGACGCCCGGGTCGATCCTCGTGCCGAAGGGCGCCCGGTACCTGGAGATCCGTATCTCGAAGGACGGCTACGAGACCGCAACGGTGATCCTGACCCCGGACTCGCAGAGCTTCCGCGACTGCTTCGCGACCGCGAGCGACCCGAACAACCCTGCGCCGAACCCTCCCTTCGTCAGCGACAGCGGGGTCTACACGCTGGGAGCTCGCCTCCTCGCCATCCTCGCTGGCTGTTCCTCGAGCGCGGCGCAGGTCCGGCTTCAGCCCTCGCCCGTCTTCGTCAAGCTCAAGCCGCTGCGCCCGATCCCCACGGCGCCGCGCAATCTCTGAGCGGCGGACGGCAGGGGCGACAGCGGGCCGCGCCTTCGCTCACCGATCCAGGCGGTTGAGGGATCCTCACACCGATCGGATGCCAGGTCGCCTTGATCTCGGTGAAGCTTCGATGAAGTCAAAGACTTTTCCAAACTCATCCTAATGCCCGATTTTCAAGCCTGACCCCACCTCCCTGACCCCACTTCCCACTCTGGCGGACCGTGCTTCGCAAACGACCCGGCGGAATCGCCGCCGGAGTGGTTAGACTCCCGGCATGGCGATCTGGCTGTTGGCGGTTCTGCGGCTCCTGGCTCCGGGGGCGGACGCGGGTCGGGAGACCGAGATATTTCGGCTGTACAAGTTCCAGCAGGCGATCGGAATCGAGAGGTCGATCCGGGCGCGCCATCCCGACGGGAGCGAGGACATCCGGGCGGCCTTCAGCTTCACGGATCGGAATACCACGGTCCCTCTCGCGGCGGCGTTGAGCCTCGCCCGGGACGGATCCGCCGTGCGGTACCAGGTGTGGGGCTCGACCTCCCGTTTCACGCAGCTCGACGATCGGGTCTCGATCGAAGGCGGGACGGTCTCCATCGAGAGGAGCGGCTCGGTGAAGACCGTGAAAGCGCCGGCTGTCTTCTTCGTCGCGGACTCGTACGCTCCGATCGTCGCGACGGAGCAGCTCTGGCGATACTGGGCGGGCCACGGCCGGCCGGCGGAGCTGATGGTTTTTCCGGCGGGCAAGGTCTCCTTCGAGCGGCGGGGCAAAGACGAGGTCACCGACGACGCCGGCAAGTCCGTGAGCCTGGAACGGTATGCGCTCTCCGGCCTGGCGTGGGGTCGCGAAACGGTGTGGATGGATTCGGAAGGCCGGCTCGCCGCGCTCAAGGCGGTGGACGCCGAGTTCGATCACTTCGAGGCGACCCGGGCCGGCTATTCCCAGGCGCTCGGCGCGCTCGTCGCCAGCGCCGCGGCGGACGGGGCCACCGCGCTCGCGGAGATCTCCCGGCCGGCCCTCGCCGCGCCCGAGGAGGCGGGGCCGGTGGCCTTCGTCGGCGGGACCCTCATCGACGCCACGGGCGCTCCCGCGGTCGCAGACGCGGTCGTCGTCGTCGAGAACGGTCGCATCGCGGCGGCCGGCGCGAAGGGCTCGGTGGCGATTCCCGCGCGGGCGCGGCGGATCGACGTCTCGGGCAAAACGATCCTGCCCGGGTTGTGGGACATGCACGCCCACTTCGAGCAGGTCGAGTGGGGCCCGGTCTACCTCGCTGCCGGCGTCACGACGGTGCGCGACTGCGGCAACGAGCTCGACTTCATCCGGTCGGTCCGCGACGCGATCGAATCCGGCAAGGGCCTGGGCCCCTCGATCCTGCTGGCGTGCGTCGTCGACGGCGACGGCCCCGCCAGCATCGGGACGAGCCGGCTCCGCGAGGAGTCCGAGATCCCAAAGCTGATCGAGACACTCAAGGACGCCCGCTGCTCGCAGGTCAAGATCTACTCGAGCCTCTCACCGCGGCTGATCGCGCCGCTCGCCCGCGCGGCGCACGAGGCGGGGATGTCCGTGACCGGGCACATCCCGGCGGGGATCGGAGCGGTTCACGCCGTCGAAGCGGGAATGGACCAGATCAACCACCTGCACTTCGTCCTCCGGGCGATGTTTCCTCCTCCCTTCGATCCGGACGCGAGGCTCCCGTCCCCCGTGTTCTTCAAGACGATGCGGGAGGTAGACCCCTCTTCCCCGGCCGCGCGGGAGACGCTGGAGTTCCTGCGAAGGAAAAACGTCGTCCTGGATCCGACGATGGCGCTGGGAGAGCTCGGGACGCACACCGCCGAAGAGATCGCGAGGCTGGAGCCGGGCCTGGCGAAGGTCGCCGAGCCCCTCCAGGCAACCCTCGGAAGCTTCGGCGTCTCGTCGGAGGGCGTCTCCGACGCGCACGCCCTGTGGGAGACCCAGCTCGCGGTGCTGCGGGCGCTTCACCGGGCGGGCGTCACGATCGTCGCGGGGACCGACCAGGCCGTGCCGGGGCACAGCCTTCACCGGGAGATCGAAATCTACGCTTCGGCCGGGTTTACGCCGATGGAAGCGATCCAGGCGGCGACGATCGTTCCGGCCCGCGTGATGAAACAGGACAAGGAGTCCGGCACGGTCGAGGCCGGGAAGCGCGCGGACTTGATCGTCGTCGAGGGCGATCCACTCGCCGACATCCGCAACCTGCGCCGGGTGACGACTGTCGTCAAGGCGGGCCGGGTCTACGATCCCGCCAGGCTCTGGAAGATGGTCGGCTTCCAGCCGTAGGGGCGGGGTCAGGCCGTGAATGGAGGGAAGGCACCCATATCTTCCCAAAATAATACATCGATTCAAGACTGACCCCACTTCTTCCCGTTTGCCAGCAGTCCGCAAGAATGGGCCGACCGGACCCTTGGCGCAGAGTTTTCCGTAGCCGTTCTCCAGTTGCCCCCTTGGGGCCTCTCTGGCGAGACCTTCGACGTGGCAAATCACCTGGGAACTCTAGTCATTCCGAAACACCCAAAAACCGGCAAGAAGGCCTGACCCCAAGGAGTTCCCTTGCACCGGCCTGGCCACCGCCAGGCCGGAGAATACCATTTCAAAAGAGCGACCCCAATTCTTCCCCCCGCTTCCACGGGGCTTTGCCGATGGGCTCCGAGGTCTCGGTCTCCCTTAACCCCGCCATCCAAGCTACGCGGCCACCAGCTCCTACCGCGTCGGGACTCTCACCCTATAGTCATCAACTGCCTTATCCTGGACACGCGCGTGAAGCCTGACCCCATGGAATCATTCATCTAACCTGACCCCATTTCTTGCGCTGGGGCCTCTTTACCACCGGTTGATCCGAATCATGGCAACGCTTATTGCTGCATGCAAGCTCTGAAAGGCTTTTTCGATTCGCGAGGCCTGCTTCCATGTCATCTCCTGTGTTGGCGCGAGAGCAGTCACGGCGGTCCAATACTTGGTCCGGGCGGCATCTATCGCATGGAGTTCGCGAGAAGCCGACGCACCACGGCACTCTTCCACCATAGCTGAGGCCGTGTTCTGCGACATCCCAAGACGCTTAAACGAACGCTTTGCGAGCTGCCATTCGTCAGCGTCGACACTACCTCGCTTCGTCCAGTCGTATACCTGGTCCTGAATAGCGTCAAACCCCTTCAGTAGCTCCGCGTAGCGAGACAGAATAAGGTCTTTCACGAACCATGAGATCAGAATAGTGGCCGCGGACACGTTCCGTTATGAATAGTGCTACGAGCCCCCCCACAACAATCTTGAGGATCTCGACTGGATGCCCACCTCAGTCTTGGTGGACCAAGGACCCTTTGCCATCATTCCTATTCCGATGGCGACTCCGCCGAGGCAGATAACCGCGGCAGCCAGCCGCCCCGCCTAACATCGCGAGCAGACGCCGGTTCACGCCTCGTCACCTAGGCGTTGCTTCTTGGACGGCAGGCTTGCACCCTCGCGAATGTACTGATGCACCTGCTCCCTAAGGTACGGCTCCTCGGTTGATATGACCGAGATCGTTGCGAGAACCACCTCAGGGCCGAATTCTCTGGCAAGTCCCTGCGAACGACTCCTCAAGAAATGATGTCGCGTAACCCTCGACCCCGTCGAGATCAACAACGAGTACTTCCTTCGCCGCTTGCGCCTCGAGAAAGCGAGGCTTGAGGATGGTGTCACGGAATAGTTCACCCGAGAAGGCACCCTCTTCGATATATCGAGGGCCGGGAGTCTCGCTGAAGTCCAGCGCGACACTGAGTCTAGATCGCTCTTTGCCCATCTGAGCATCCTTTCTCCCACGAAACAAAGGTCCCGGAAAACGACACTCGCATTTTCCGGAACGACTTCGTGCTTACGTCGGCAACAACATCGTTTGACAGCGATCATGAGATTCTCGATCCCGCCTCTTTGCATGTCATGATACATCTCGGGAAGCCCCTTCCCACGGTAGTGAAGGCCCGTCTGCGACTCTATCTTTCCTTCCAGCAATGCCTTAAAGATGTCCGTGTTTTCCGTGATTCCAATGTGAAGGAGCAGTTTCTGTACCCCGCGAATCTTGAGAGTCCTGAGGATACCCCGCCCGTTGTCCGCAACGGCGAACTGCGCGACACGGCGATCGGCGTCTACCCAGACCGAGGCGGACCACTTTTCGTTTCGCCCGGCGTGTCCCTTAGTGTTGCTCATGCACTCAATCAGCGTGCGATAGACAGCAGGCCATCGTAACTTGTCGCCCAGCAGCTGCGTAGTCGCGAAGTCCTTCAACTCTCTGGCCACCGAGGGCACAACGGCCACACTCGCCTTGTGTCTTATTGCGCCTCGCGTCGTCGAACGAGAGCGAGACCCCGTCCTAAGTACGTGCTCGAAGAACCCGCAACTCTCCAAGACTGCTCTGAGGGCTGGATCCGCAGGTTCGTCTCCCTGGATGCCGACACCCCTCAGGAATCCAAAATCCTTCATCCGCGAGAGGAGCACCAGCACGGCATCCGCGCCCAGCTCCTTGACATCCCGCAGCACCAGCTTGATGGACCTGTTTCTTACGCGCAGACCAGGCTCAATCTCGTTGAGAAACTCGATTATCTCCTCCGGGTTTCTGCGAAACCTGAAGTCTGACGGTAACGATATGCTTGCGAGGCGTCTTCCATGCCGACGCCTCGTTGGCAAGCCGGGTCGGCTGGCTCGCCTCTTGCGTTTCTTCCGGAGTGAAGCTTTGTATTGAGCTAGCTGCCTGCGCCTTACGTGTAGCCGCTGCCTAGTCGACCGTGATTTCTTCACACTCCTTCGGCACCCCCGCATTTCCCGAAATGTTTGGTGTGGGCGATAAAGGGGTAGTAATTCATGGGTCGCCTCTCGAGTCTCACTCGAATCTCGCTTCCCCGCTATTCGAGCGCATCCATTGAGCATACCTCGGACAGCTCGTGTTTGTGGACGCTGGCGTTGCCAGTGGCGGGGCTGGCGCTCGGAAGGCGGCCTAAATAACGGAGCGTCGCGGACGAGGCGAGGAGCGGGCGGAGGCGAGGCTCGATGAAGGTCCACGGGCCCATGTTGTGGGGTTCCTCCTGGACCCATGCGGCATCCATGATGGAGGGGTATGAGGCGGCAAGGGACCTGAGGATCTCTGCGGGGAAGAGGTAGAGCTGTTCGACTCGGATGACGGCGGTGTCGGTGGCTTTGTGTTCAGCGCGGATGGCTTGGAGATCGTAGTAGATCTTGCCGCTGCAGAAGAGGAGGCGCTTTACGCCGGACTTTGGAGCTTCCAGGTCGTTTAGCAGGGGCTGGAAGCCTGCTCCCTCCAGCGCGTCGAGGGTGGAGAAGGAGGCCGGGAAGCGGAGGAGGCTTTTGGGGGTGAAGAGGATCAGGGGTTTGGGGCGGGGCTGGCGCATCTGGCGGCGGAGGAGGTGGAAGTATTGGCGGGGGTGGTTACGTTTGCGAGACCTGGAGGTTTTCGTCGGCGCAGAACTGCAGATAGCGCTCGATTCTGGCGCTGGAGTGCTCGGGGCCCTGGCCTTCGTACCCGTGCGGGAGGAGCATCGTCAGGCGGGAGGTCTCGCGCCACTTGTCTTCGGCGGAGGAAGGAAAGTGGGGTCAGTCGTGTATTGTGGTATTTCGCCCACTCTGGCCAAACTCATCTTTCTCTAGACCCCGCCCGGCGCGGGGACGTCCACTTCGTCCACGATCGCGACGATGAGTGACCGGACCGGCGCTTTCGGGTCTTCGAGGATCTGGCGCGCGGAGTTCCCCTCGTCCTCCACGAGGACGGTCTGGCCCACGCCGGCCCCGACCATGTCGAGCGCGAGGATGTAGCGCGTGCCGTCGAGCGTTCCGTCCGGCAGGACGGCCCCCACGAGGAGCTGTTTCCGTCCGGCATAGAAGGGGTGCTGGACGGTGCTGACGACCGTTCCGAGGACGCGTCCGAGGATCACCGCATCACCTTTGTTCTCCCGGCTCGAGATGATGCTGGTCCACGATGCCCACCACGGCGTGGTCCACCGGGATGAACCACGGCTCGTGCAGGAGCGCGGCCTCGCGGGCCGCTTCCCACGTCACGAGGTCGCCCGAGGAGGCCTGCGCCGAGGCATCGGTGGCGACGAACGGGTCGCCGTCGTCCTGAAGGCCGGCGGTGAGCGGCCGGACGATCAGGAGCTTGAGCCCCTTCATTCCCTCGGGCTTCACCGTCGCCACGAGCGTGCCGATGACCCTCCCCAGCTTCATCCCCGGAACTCCCTGAAGAAACGGCTCGCCGAGCCGAGGGCCTCCCGGATGGCCGGGTCGGCCCGCGGGATCACCGCGGTCGAGGCGCCCTGCGCGCCGGCCTTCTCGAAGGAGGCTCGCGCCAGATCCACCGCCGCCACCATGTCGTGCGTCTCGCCCCAGAGGCTTGCGATGGCCTTCCCGCCGATGCCGTCCCCGACGCGCAGCTCCACGAGGTCCACGAGCGTGCCCTTGAGCGCGGCGTCCACGGCGCGGACCAGAGCCGGAGGCGTGGCAGCCTGGAGGACGCCGAGCGTGTCGCCGGGGGCGGGCCAGCGGATCGCTCCCGCCCGGATGGCCGGAAGGAGGCGAGCCTCGGCGTGGGGGAGGAGCACCTCGTCCACGACCTGCGGGCCCGCGGTGTCGAGGGCCCGGCGCCACGCCCGCTCCACGGGTCCGACCTCGCCGCCGAAGAGGATCAGGTAGCGGCCGCAGTGAATCGTGCCCGTCTGGAGAACTTCCACGTCCGCCTCCTTCGCCAGCGCGTCGAGGACGAAGAGGCCCGGCGGGATGTCCCCGAGCAGGAGCATCGCGAGCGCGGGGCCGGGATCGGGGGTCCGCTGCTCCTTCACCGGCACGTCACACGATCCGGAAGTGGTCGACGAGCGTGCAGCGGCGCCAGCGGGAGAAGGAGCGCGGACTCGTCATCCCCTCGCCCGTCGGGGAGGAGATGGTGAACGAGGTGTACCCCTCGCCCCCGAAACCGAGGCCGGCCAGGTTGGGCCCGTTCTTCACGAAGATCGAGCAATTGCACCGGCGCGCCATCGCCGAGAGGGCCGCGATGTCGTGCGAGTGCATGGTGGCGGTGTGGAAGTACGCTCCCTCGGCCGCGACCGCGAGGTCGATTGCCTCGTCCACGTTCTTGACGCGCGTGAGCGGCAGGACCGGCATCATCTGCTCGGTCCAGATGAGAGGGTGCTCGTTGGGCACCTCCACGAGGACGGTCCGCACCTCGGGCCCCGCCGTGATGCCCAGCTCGCGCAGGATCACGGAGGCGTCCTTCCCGATGTATTTCTTGTTGACCACCGCGTGGCCGCGCGGCCCGGCCCCCTTCTCGAAGATCACCTTCTCCAGGCGAGGGAGGTCGGCGGCGGGAAGCTCGAAGGCCCCGGCTCTCTTCATCGCGCCCTTCAGCGCGTCGGCGATCGAGTCGACCGCGATGACCTCCTTCTCGTCCGTGCAGATGACGTTGTTGTCGAAGGAGTGCCCGAAGACGACGTCGCGGCCGGCCTTTTCGATGTCGGCGGTCTGGTCCACGATGGCGGGCGGGTTGCCGGGTCCGGCGCAGATGGCCCTCTTGCCGGAGTTCATGGCGGCGGCCACGACGGCGCCGCCTCCCGTCACGACCAGCAGCCGGACCCGCGGGTGCTTCATCAGGGCGCCCGCGGACTCGATCGTCGGCTCGGCCGTGCAGGCGATCGCGTTGGGGGGGCCGCCCGCTTTCACGACCGCCGCGCCGAGGAGGCGGACCGTCTCGGCGGAGACGCGTTTGGCGGAAGGGTGCGGGTTGAAGACGACGGTGTTTCCCGCGGCCACCATGCCGATGGAGTTGCAGATGATCGTGGAGGAGGGGTTGGTGACCGGCGTGATCGCCCCGATGACGCCGAACGGAGCCGGCTCAATGAGTGCGAGGCCGTGGTCCCCCGAGGTGGCCGCGGGCGTCAGCTCCTCCGGGCCCGGCGTCTTGTTGGTGACGAGCAGGTTCTTCTGGACCTTGTCCTCCACCCGCCCGAGGCCCGTCTCCTCGACGGCCAGGGCCGCGAGGGCGCGAGCGTTCTGCCGCATGGCCTCGCGCATGGACTCGATGAGCTCGTGCCGCTTGTCGAGGCCGAGGGCGTCGAGGGCCCTCCACGCCGCCGAGGACGCCGCGACCGCGTCGTCGAGGCTCGCGAAGACGCCACCGCCGGGACTCGTGCCCGTTCCCGGCGAGCCGGCAGCGCGCTCCGCCACCATCTCGCGGGCGATGATCTCGGCCAGGCGCCGGATCTGGTCGGGGCTATGGGCGCTCATCCGCGTACCCGTGCTCGGACGAGTGCTTCTCGTAGAGCTTCTGGCCGCCGATCTCCCACGTGTCCACGATCGCCATGATGACCGCGTCGCAGGGGCGGTCCTTCGTGACCTCGGTCTGGCGCGCGGAGGAGCCGGACGCGTAGAGGACGAACTCGCCGACGCCGGCGCCGACCGCGTCGTTGGCGACGACGAAGCCTCCCTCCTTGAGGTTCTCGGGGTTCACCTGCCGGAGCAGGAGGAACTTGAGACCCTCGATACGGGCGTCTTTCCGCGTCGCCACCACGGTCCCGACGACTTTCGCCAGGAGCATGGCTCCGCCTACCTTACCGTCTTGCCGCCGTGCGACCCGATCTCCTTCTCGACCTCCGACTTGCGGCCGAGCGGAAGGACGAGGTCCACGTTGACGTGGGGGCGGGCGATGATGTGGGTGGCGACGATCTCGCTGACGCGAGACGCCCCGTTCTGCCCCGCGTCGATGGCCGCCTTGACCGCCGCCACGTCTCCGCGGATGACCGCGGTCACGTAGCCGCCCCCCGTCTTCTCGTAGCTGACGAGCTCCACCTTCGCGGCCTTCACCATCGCGTCGGCCGCCTCCACCATCGCCGCGAAAGAGCGGCATTCGATCATTCCCAGTGCTTCGGCCATCTCGATCCTCCCTTTTTCTGTTCTACTACCCGTCCGGGGGGCGTTTTCCGTTTTGCCCTGGCGTACTTTAAGCCTTTTGCTCGCGTCCTTTCAGGCCCTGGATCGCCCGCTCGGCCGCGGGAAGCGCCACGTCGATGTCGCGGTCCAGCCCGGCGAGATACACCCTTCCGAACGAGCCGAAGGAGACGATCTCCAGGACCTTGATGTGCGCGGCCTTCTCCGCCTCGTTGGCCGCGAGCGCCGCGTTCGCCGCGGGCTGGCATTCCAGGATGTAGAGCGACTGCCCCGCCACGATCATGTGGCCGTGGCGCGTCCGGTTGATGAGCTGCGTCTGCCGGTCGTCGAGGCCGCGGATCACGGTCGAGGAGAGGATCTGGGGCTTGATCCGGTCGTTCTCGCTCTTGCCGATGTCCTGGAGGATGGCCTCGCCCGCGCGGCGCACCTCCGCCTGCTGATCGTGATGGACTTCCAGGAGTCCGTAGAGCCGCTCGACGATCTGCATCCCGGGGGTCACGGAAGTGGCCTTGACCGCGATGTCGGTCAGCCGATTGATTGCTATCCCGGGAGAGACCTCGATGAAGAGCGAAGCCTGGCCGCCGACGGGGAGGAAGCCCCGGGCCACCGTCCCGAGAAAGGCCGCATGCTGCTTCTGGAGCGAGTCGAGGAAGACGTAGCTTCTCAGGTCGATCACGGATCAGTCCCTCCGACCCTTCGGAGCTTCCCGCCCGGTGAGCGACTCGATCGCCTCGATTGCCGCGACCGACGCCACGTCGATGTCGCGCTGCTCGCCACCCAGGTAAACGCGCCCGAAGGCCCCGGTCATCCGGACTTCCACGACGTTGATCTCCGCCGCCTTCTCGGCCTCGTTCGCCGCGAAGGCCGCGTAGGCCGCGGGCTCGACCTCCAGGATGTAGAGCGACTCGCCGGCCACCAGCATCATCCCCTGCCGGTCGCGGTTGATGAGCTGCGCCTGGAGAGAGTCCACGTGGCGGATGACCTGCGAGGAGAGGACCCGCGGCTTGATCCGGTCCGACTCGTCGAGCGAAAGCGCCGCGAGGATGGCGGCGCCGGCCTGCCGGACCTCGGCCTGGGAGCGGCTGTGCACCTCGAGCATCCCGTAGAGCCGCTCCACGACCTGCATGCCGGGGCGGACGTCGGTCGCTTTCACGGCCACGTCGGTGATGCGGTTGATCTCGATGCCCGGGGAGATCTCCACGATGAGGGACGCCTCGTAGGCGAGCGGGAGGAACCCCCGGGCGACCGTGCCGATGTAGGCCGCGACCTGCGGCTGCATCGCGTCGAGGTAGACGAAGCTCCTCAGGTCCGCCATCAGTACGCGGCCTTGCCCTTACTCCTGCCGGCTTCGCCCGCATCCCCGCCGCCGGAAGCCGCGGCGCCGCGCGCTTCCTTGACGATCTTCACGCCCACCGAGGCTCCGATCCGGGTGGCGCCCGCGGCGATGAGCCTCTGCGCGTCCTCGGCCGACCGGATCCCCCCCGCCGCCTTGACCCCGAGCTTCCTCTCCACGGCCTGCGCCATCAGCTCCACGTCGTGCGCGGTGGCGCCGGCGGTCGAGAAGCCCGTGGAGGTCTTCACGAAGTCCGCCCGGGCCTTCCGGGCGGCCACGCAGCCGGCCACTTTCTCGTCGTCCGTCAGGAGCGCCGTCTCCAGGATCACCTTCAGGATCGCTCCGCCGTCGTGCGCGGCCTCGGCCACCGTGCGGATGTCCTTCTCGACGTACCGCGAGGTCCCCCGACTTGAGCGCCCCGATCGAGATGACCATGTCGATCTCGCTCGCCCCGTCGCGGATGGCGCGCCGCGCCTCCAGCGCCTTGTTCTCGGCGGGCGTGGCGCCGAGCGGAAAGCCCACCACCGTGCAGACGACCGAGGAGCTGCGGGCGAGGCGGGCGGCGCAGCGCCGGACGAAGATCGGGTTGACGCAGACGGACGCGAAGTTAAACTGCGCGGCTTCGTCGCAGAGCTTGTCGATGTCCGAGTACGTGGCGTCGGCGCGCAGCAGCGTGTGATCGATGAACCGGGCCAGGTCCTTCGGCACCTCGCCGACGCCCGGGGCGGCCGACACGCGGCAGCCCGGCCCGACGCACGCGATCATCGAGCGGACCGTCTCCGGACAGCGGGTCACGCAGTGCCCTCCCGCGGGGCAGTCGGAGGCCCCCGCGGCCGCGCATCCCGCGCACGTCGGCGGGACCAGCAGCGAAGGGTTCGCGGCCAGGATCCGCGTGATCCGGTCGACCAGCGAGTCGAAGTCGGGTGAGGTCATGGGCGGCGAGCTCCTCGTGCTCTTCGATGCGTTTCGTTCCGTATCAAGTGCGTCAATCATAGCGACTCGGCGCCGGTGCCGCTCCACGCTGCAGTCCGTGGACAGGAAGACGTCCACGATCTGGAGCGCGAGGTCCTCGGCCAGGTAGCCGGCGCCGAGCGTCAGCACATTGGCGTCGTTGTGCTCCCGGGCGTTCTTCGCGGTGGTCACGTCGAAGGCCATGCCGGCGCGGACCCCGGGAACCTTGTTGGCGACCATGGAGGAGCCGATGCCGGCGCCGTCGATCACGATGCCGCGCCAGGCCTGTCCCGAGGCGACGGCCTCGGCGGCGGCGCGCGCGAAAACGGGATAGTCGCACGGGTCGGCCGACGTCGTCCCGACATCGAGGACGTCCGTCCCTTTCGACGCCAGGTGCCGTTTGATCGCTTCCTTGAGAGCGAAGCCGCCGTGGTCGGCGGCCAGGACCACGCGTCCGGCTGCCGCCATCCCTACTCCGGCCCCGTGCCGAGGCCGGCCCGGGACAGCCGCCGCCCGACGATGGCACTCATCGACGCGAAGTCTACGCCCGCCGAAAGGGAAGTCCAGAACGTCAGTCCGAGCGAACGAATCCTCGGGAGCAGGATCTCCTCCGCGGCGCTAGGATCGACGCCCGCCGCGCTAGCCGTTGGGGATGTCCCAGAGATCCTTTACGGCGGGATGATCCCAGGCGATCCGGTACTCGTCGGGATGCTCCGGATCGAAGGCCAGCGGTCACGACGTAGAGAAGGGCGCAGGGGTTGGTCAGCGGCCGGTAGCCGTGGGCCACGCCCGGCGGAATCCGCAGGAGCAGATCCTGGCCGCCTCCCGCCACGACGACCTGTGTGCGCCCGCGCGTGGGCGAGTCCTTGCGGACGTCGTACAACACGACCTTGGCCTTCGACGGAGGCGGGAAGAACCAGATGTCTTCCTGTTTCAGGTGATAGTGGAGTCCCTTGATGTGCCCGTCGGCGTCCACGACCGAGTAATTGACCTGGGCCGCCGGCGCGCCTTCCAGGAACTCGGCGAGGCCGCGGCCGGCCGGATGATTCCCGCGGTCGCGGAAGACCTCGAGGAAGAATCCGCGGTCGTCGGTGAAGCGGGAGAGGGGGAGGATCCGCACTCCCTCGATCGGGTTCTTGCTCTCGTAGCTCTTCGGCTGCGCGCGGAACTCGCCGACGATGTCTTCGGGGGTCACGGGACGATTCTAGTCGAGAGTCGAGAGCAAAAAAAAACGGGCGGTTTCCCGCCCGTCCAAACTGTCGCTGGTCGCGGCTTCTTATCTGCTCGCCATCTTGGCCGGCTTGATGTCCCCCTTGGCAGTCCAGGTGATGTTGAAGCCGTTCTTGTGGTCCTGCGAGAACTTGTTCTCACCGTCGAAGTGGTGCTTCGAGTAGGCCAGCACGAAACCGTCGTTGGAATTGGTGAACCAGTACTGCAGGTTCTTGACGACCGTCGGCGAGGTCTTGTCGGGTCCCGCCGTCTTGTCCAGCGTGATCTCCGCCATGCCGCTGCCCATCTTGGCGTGCGACATCTTGGCGTCGTCGTGCCATTCGATCGAGTCCTCCCGCGTCGAGAACTTGCCCCACTTGACTGCCCAGACCACGTTCAGCACTTCGCCGATCGCCTTCCTCTGCGCTTCGGGAGTCTTCTTGTCATAGGTCACGACGGCCCAATCGAGCGGCATGCCGGGCCCGGGCTTCTTGTGCCACTCGCCGCCCAGGTCACCCGACATCCAAACGACCTGGTCGGACAGGTCCACGTTTCCGTAGTGGCTGCCCTTGCGGAATTTGTACACGTTGTTGAACATGCACATGTGCTCGTTGGACGACGGGCCGAAGTAGCAGGTGCAGAAGAGAGGGCAGGAGCAGCCTTCGATCGTATCGGCCGTGACGCTGTAGGTCTTGGAACGGTCCGCCGGCTCCGCCGCGATCAGCAGGACGGCGACAGCCGTCAGGGCAAGAATCGGAAGTCCCCTTTTCAGCATGGTTCCTCCTTCTGTTTCCGAACCCAAATCGGCTCCCTTCTACTCCTGGCAGGCAGTGAAAATCAAGGCCGCCCGCGGGGCCGGAAGTGCTACGCTCCGGGGTGTTCCCGGGAGGAAGGACCATGAAAAAGGGGATCGGTCTCGCTTTTCTCCTGGCGTGCGTGACGGCTGTCCCGCTGCGGGCCGCCGGGGTTGACCCGCGGGAGCGCAACTTCAAGTTCTTCGTGGACGGCGTCCAGATCGACGGCGTCGTGGGCTACAAGATCTCCTTCGCCCGCAACCCGGCCACCCGCGAGGATTCCCGGCGCCTGGACCTCTCCTATTCGCCGGACCAGCGCCTGCTTTCCGTGACCGTGACCCAGAAAGGGTTGAACCGCCTTCAGGACTGGTTGAACAGCTGCACGGACACGCAGACCACTGTGACGAAGACGGTCCAGATCGAGGCCGACGACAACGAGGGCAGCCTTCTCGCGAAGTGGGAGCTGACCGGGGTCACTCCGAGCACCTTCTCCTCGGCCGGCGCGGGCACCCTCAGCGAAGTGGACTCGACCCTGGAGTTCATCTTCGACCGACTCCGCCTGGTTCAGGCGAGCGGCAAGTAGAGGAGAGAGTCTCCAAAGTCCAAAGTTCAAAGTAGACGGGACCCTGGAGCTCCTGAAACCTTGGACCTTGGACTGGATTAGTAGTGGCCGGAGAGGCCCCGGATCGCTTCCAGGAACCCGAGCGGCGGACGCTCGAAGCGAGCGCCGAAACCTGTCCTGTGATTGTTCAAGGGACGGAGGTCCACGACGCTCGCGCGGACGCGGAAGCTTCGCCGGGTACGCGGCAGGGAAAAAACCAGGTCCACGTATTCTCCGAGGTCGGGAAGCCTGGGAGCCGTGACGTACATGCCGGCCAGGTTGATGGACTCGACAAAACCGGAGCTCTGCTGTTCTCCCCACTTCAGTGACGCCGGCGCTCCCACGGGGACCCGCGGAGAGATGCGCTGTTCCGCCAGTTTTCGAGGCATACTCTCGTGCTGTCTTATCGTCGAAGCGTTCGCCCGATCCTAGCAGACTCCAATGATCCTTCGCCACAGCCGCGCTGCGAGGAGCTTGTCCAGAACCCCCTGCCAGGTCGCGGCGCGAGGAGTCTCCTGAGGTAATCGAAGGAGGAGCCTCGCGCCGCGGGAGCGTAGCGGTTGCGAGGGAGCAGGCGAGCGGTCGAGGCCGCAACCGGCCGAGCCGCTCGCCGGTGCGCCCAGCGGGCGCAGCTCCCGCGCAACCGCGGAGCGACGGTTAGAGCCGCGCGTCCCTGAAAGCGGGCAGCAGCGTCTTTTCGAGCTTCTGGAACAGCCGCGCCGTCGCCTCGACGTCCCGGCGGCAGTAGAGCGCGATCTCCCGCAGGCGCCCGGACCTGTAGTACGGACCGACCGAGAAGCCGTCCATGCCGTGCTCTTTCGGGCTCTCGACGCCGAAGGCCTTGCACGCGAAATCGAGATTCCACTTGCGGGAGGCGCCGAAGAAGCTGATCACGTCCAGCAGGTCCGTATGGGGCTTCAAGGCGTAGCGGTAACCGACGAGGTTCTTCGTGGCGGCGATCCCGAGCAGGGCGCTGCGGAGCATCACGAAGGGCCCGTCGAAACACCGGCCGTTGAACGTGACGAAGCGGTGAAACCGGGCGATCGCCTTCCAGAACTCCGCGAGGAAGACGGGCTCGGTGTCGCCGATGAACTGGAACAGTCCGTCCGACGACGTTTCCTCGTGGCGCCCGTCGGTCTTCTCGTACCAGACGCGGCCCCGGCGCGTGTCGGGATTGACCATGGCCAGCACGACGATGCGGCCGGTGAGCGGCCAGAGCGAGAGGAGCTCGGGAAGCCGGAGCCGCTCCTCCTCCGTCCGCACGTTTTTCTGAAGGTAGGTTCGCTGGGCGTCGTCGAGCGACTCCCATTCCACGCCCACGGTTTCGATGTCGAAAACCACGCTCGCCATCGGCCCTCTCGTCTCCTCGGACTGATGCTATCCTCTTCCCATCGCCTCCATGAAGCGTCTGTGCCTGGCTCTCTCTGCGCTCACGGCGTGCTTCGCGCTGTCCTGCGCGAGGCCAGAAACGAAGAAGGCGCCCGCCAGGGACACGCTCTCCCGTCACCTGAGCGGCGATCCGCAAGACGCTCGATCCGATCGTGACGACGGAAGAGCTCGGCATGAGGGTCGAGGAGCTGATCTTCCGGCCCCTGATCGGGCTCGACAGTCAGCGGCGTTTCGTTCCGTCTCTCGCCCTCTCCTGGGCGGTCTCTTCCGACGGGCTCGTCTACGACCTGCGCCTGGACCCGAAGGCGAGGTGGGAGGACGGATCACCGGTGACGTCGAAGGACGTCGTGTACACGATCGAGCGGGTCCGAGACCCGAAGGTCCCTTCGACGACCTGGCGCTGGGGGTTCGAGGACGTGGTCTCCATCGAGACTCCGGACGCGCTGACGGCGATCGTCCGGTATCGAGGGCCCTACGCGGGACGGCTCTACGCCTTCACCCTGCCGGTCGTCTCCGCCGCCGCGTACGCCCGTCCCTCCGAAATTGACCGCAAGCCGGTCGGGCAGCGGGCCGTACAGGCTGGAGGCCTGGACTCCGAACCAATCCCTGACGCTTCTGCGCCGCGACGACGTCCCCGCCTCCACTTATCCGTTCCGAAGGGTCGTCTTCCGGATCATCCCCGACAACTCCGTACGCTTCCAGGCGGGAACTCGGGGCGAGCTCGACGAGTTCTACATCACCCGGGACCAGGTCCTCCCGGCCCAGCACTCGCCGGAGTTCCAATCGAAGAACCGCGTGATCAAGGCGCCCCGCTTCGGTGTCGTTCTGATCAATTGGAACTGCCGCAACCCCGTCCTCGCCGATCCCCGTGTGCGGCGGGCGCTCGCCATGTCCTGGCCGCGAGCCGAGACGGCCAAACGGCTTTACCCGCCGGACGGAGCGATCATTGCTGACGGGTCCCTACCCGGCCGGCGCGCCCGAGAACGCTCCCGAGATCAAGATCCCGCCCTACGATTCCGCGGCGAGCATGCGCCTGCTCGACGAAGCGGGGCTGAAGATGGGGCCGGACGGCTTCCGGCGGCGCGGAGGCAAGCGTGTCTCTCTCGTGTTTCTCTACCCGACGGGGTGGCCGATCTATCCCGCGCTGGCAGCGATCCTGACCGAATCGTACGGGAAGGTCGGAGTGGAGCTCGTTCACCGGC
The DNA here is from genome assembly GCA_963741435.1 of uncultured Acidobacteriota bacterium. Taxonomy (GTDB): domain Bacteria; phylum Acidobacteriota; class Thermoanaerobaculia; order UBA5066; family Gp7-AA6; genus JAWOLE01. Next base: position 90,173 of record CAVUIX010000036.1, read on the forward strand.
AGTTCGATTGGGCGACATTCTCACAGCGTATCGCGGAAGGAGAGTACGACGCGGCGCCGTTGTTCGACGAGTTTCTCCCGCCCAACATCGACCCCTACCTCCGGTACGCCTCGGACCAGGTCCCTCCCAACGGCCAGAACAGCGGGTTCTACAAGAACCGGGAAGCCGACCGCGTGATGGACGCGCTGCGGCATGAGATGGACGAGAGCAAGAGGATCGAGCTCTACCGGCAGGCTGCACCGCCTGCTCGTGGCCGACCCTCCCGCGGATTTTCTTTGGGGCGCGGACCAGTACTTTGGGATCTCCCGGCAGCTCGACGGCGTCGAGATCTCGCCGCTCGGCCTCTTCCACTTCCTCCCGGGCCCGCTCGGCTGGCGGCCGGCCGCCGCGCCGAAATAAGACTCCCGGATCATGGCGGCGCCTCTCGACGGGATCCTGGTCGTCGACCTGTCGCGGGTCCTGGCGGGCCCGTTCTGCACGATGCTGCTCGCGGACCTCGGCGCGCGGGTGATCAAGGTCGAGCATCCCGAGGAGGGGGACGTCACGCGCGGATGGGCGCCTCCGCACGACCCCGTGAGCGGTCTCTCCGCGTATTACCTCTCGATCAATCGCAACAAGGAATCTCTGGCTCTGGACCTTTCCACGGCGGAAGGCGCCGAATCGGTGCGCATTCTCTCCGCGCGGGCAGACGTGCTCGTGGAGAACTTTCCGCCGGGCGGCCTCGAGAAATTCGGCCTGTCGCTTGCCGGGCTTCGGCGGGAAAACCCCCGCCTCGTCACTGCCTCGATCACCGGCTTCGGACGGACGGGGCCCGACGCGTCTTCTCCCGGCTTCGATCTGCTCGCGCAGGCGGGCGCGGGGATCATGGCGATCACCGGGGCGCCCGGGGCGAGCCCGACGAAGGTCGGCGTGGCCGTTTCGGATCTCTTCGCGGGATGCTTCACGGCCGTCGGCATCGCGGCCGCCCTCTGCCGGAGGGAGCGCATGGGCGAGGGCGGCCACGTCGAGACGGACCTCTTCACATCGACGCTCGCTTCCCTGATCAACGTCGCGCAGTCGGCGCTCGTCACCGGCGAGGAGGCGAAGCCCCACGGCAACGCGCATCCGCAGATCGTTCCGTACCGGACCTTCTCCGCTTCCGATGGCGATTTCGTCGTGGCTGCCGGCACGGACAGGCAGTTCGCGCGACTGGCCGGGATGCTCGGCCGGCCGGAGTGGGCGGAGAGCCCCCGATACCGAACCAACCCGGCCCGCCTGGGCAGCCGCGCGGAGCTCGAATCCTCCCTCGAGGAGATCTTCCGCCGCGAGCCGCGCGACGCGTGGCTGTCGCGGCTGCGGGACGCGGGGGTTCCGGCCGGTCCCGTGCGCGGGCCGCTCGAAGCGCTGCGCTCGGAGACGGCGCAAGCCCTCGCCGCCGTCCTCGTTTCGCGCGGCGTCCCGTTCGTGTCCTCGCCGATCCGCGTCGAGGGACATACCCCGCGGCTCGATTTCCCGCCCGCTCTCGATGCGGACGGAGAGAAGCTGCGCCGGGAGTTCGGGCTGCCCGGGCGCGCCGCGCGCCGCGGGAGACGGAAGACGGGAGACGGAAGACGTGAGGCTCGAGACTTTCAGGAATTCGCTTGCTTCGTCTACCGTCTACCGTCTACCGTTTTCCGACTCATGAAGATCGCCTTCATCGGGACGCACGGGGTCGGCAAGACGACCCTCTGCTTCGAGCTCGCCGCGCTCCTGAAGAAGAGGGACAAGGTCGTCGAGATGGTGCGCGAGGTCGCGCGGTTCTGCCCCCTGCCGATCAACCGGGACACGACGGTCGCGGCGCAATCCTGGATCCTGCATACCGAGATCGCCGAAGAGCTGGCGGCCGAAGGCAAGGCCGAGATCGTCATCTGCGACCGCAGCGTTCTGGACAACTACTGCTACCTGCTACAGACCGGCAAGCACCCGATGCTCGAACCGCTCGTGAAGTGGTGGACGACGTCCTACCAGCTCCTGATCAAGGTTCCGATCGTGGGTTCTCTCCAGTTCGACGGCCTGCGCGACGTGGATGGCGCCTTCCAGAGGACCGTGGACGAGACAATCGACAGGGTTCTGGCGGAGTGGAGCTTTCCCGTCTTTCGTCTGGATCGGGACCGCCGGCCCGCCTGGGCGGGCGACTCGCTCGAAGCGATCCTTCCGCTGCTCGGTCCGGTGCAGCAGCCCCTCTTCGAAGAGGGGCAGAGTCCGTAGTCCCTTGGCCTCAGTCGGGAGGGGGAACAGGTTCCACAACGGGAGCCGCCGCGAGGGTGCGCCAGGCGATGGCGCCGAGCACGATCACGCCGCCCAGGAGCGCGTAGGAGCTCGGGCGTTCTCCGAGGAAGAGAAAGACCCAGACGGGGTTGGCGACGGGCTCGGCCATTCCGATGAGCGCGGCCTGCGTCGCCGTGACGTGCTTCAGGCCGCGCACGAAGAGGACGTAGGCGCAGGCGAGCTGAAAGACGCCGAGGGCGGCGAGAATCACCGCCGACCGCGGCGACAGGGAGAGATTCCCTGCGACGAACGGGAGAAGCGCAACGACGGCGACGACATTTCCCCAGGTGACAGCGGCTTCCGCGCCTCCTTCTCCTTCTCGTTTCAGGGAAAGGACGAGCCCGGCGAAGAAGAAACTCGAGGCGAGCGCCATCCAGTCTCCCCGCCCTCCCGGCCCGAAACGGCCGACGAAGAAGAGCGCCATCCCGGCGAGTGCGACCGCGACCGCGCCGGCGTCTCGCAGACGCAGGGGCTCGCCGACGACGAGGGGCGACAGGAGCAACACCCAGACAACGCCCGCGTACTGAAGGAAGATCGCGTTCGCCGCTGTCGTCCACTTCGTTGCCACCACGAAGGAAACCAGGCAGGCCGCGTAGGTCGCGAGCGCTGCCAGGAAGGCGGGGCTCCATCGCCGCACACGGGGGCGCAACATCAGGAACAGGGTGGCCGCGGCGAAGGCGGAGCGGTAGAAGGCGACCTTGAGCGGCGGCTCGGAGAGCGCCTTGATGCCGAGCCCGCCGGTGGACCAGAGCAGCGCCGCCCCCAGCACGAGCAGGACTCCTTCGTGCCTTCTCCCTTTCCCTCCGGCAGAGGGCGGGGGTGAGGGCGCCGTTTCCGTCACTCCTGCCGTTTCCCTCACGCCGCCGTTACCGCATCGACGATCGCCCGCGCCACCGCTTCCGCCGCCGCGGCCCCCGCTCGCAGGCGCGTCAGCAGCGGTGGCGGCGCGCCGCCTGGAGCGAGCGCGAAAACGACGTCCCCGTCCACCACCGTGTGCGCCGGCCGGACGGCGCGCGCCAGGCCGTCGTGCGCTTCGATCGCGACACGCTTCAAGCAGCCCTGGTCGAGCGTGATGTCGGTCGCCACGCAAACGAGCGTGGTGTGGGCGCCGGCCAGCGGGCTTTCCCGGAGATCCTCCTGTTGCAGCGCCCGGGCCGAGTTGAAGGTGTCTGCCGTGCGCGGCCCGGCCAGACGCCGGCCGTCGTCGGGATCCACGACGTCCCCGAAAGCGTTGACGGCGGCGAGCGCCGCGACCCTCTCCCCGCCCGGGAGGATCACGGCCGCGGCGCCGATTCCTCCGCGGCTCGCGCGCGCGACTCCGAGGAGCTTTCCGACGGTGGCCCCGGTTCCCGCTCCGACGGCCCCGGTCTCGATCTCTCCGTCTCCCGCCGCATCGCAGGCCGCTTCCCCGGCGGCTTCGTCCGGGTAGGCATCGGGGTCTCCCACGGCGAGGTCGAAGAGGATGGCCGCGGCGACAATCGGCACCCGCACGGGCCCGACGGGAAACCCGACGCCGCGCCGGCGAAGCCAGGAGGCGACTCCGCTCGACGCGGCGAGCCCGAACGCGCTGCCGCCGGCGAAGACGAGCCCGTTGATCTCCGAGACGAGATTGCCCGGCGTGAAGACTCCCGTCTCCCGCGTCCCCGGAGCCCCTCCGCGAACGTCCGCGGCCGCGATCGTGCCGTCGGGAGGCAGCAGGACGGTGCATCCGGTCCGGCGGACGGCGTCGGTCCAGTGGCCGATGCGGTAACCGTCAGGGAAGCGCGTCATGCGCGCTATCGTATTGCGTGTGACGAGTCCTTAGTCCTTGGTCCTTGGTCGGGCGACCAGGGACTACGGACTAAGGCCTACGGACTTTTCTCAAGCGGGAGGGCTTCGACGCTCGCCAGCAGGCCAGACAGTCGCGCGGGCCCCGGAACGGACGCATCCTCCGGAAGATCTCGCCGCACCCTTCGCATCGGTATTCGATCGCGCGCCGGTTTCGGAAATCCGCGAGGGCGGGCGTCATGGGCGCCGGCCTCCTGCTTGCTCCGATCTGGCGGGCGAGCCTGCGGAAAAGCGGGCCATGTCCGGCGCGCGCGCCCTTGCGGCGAAACGCCCAGGCGTGCGCCGCCTCGTGTCTCAGGGTCTCTTCCTGCTCGGCCGGCGGCAGGTGCGCGGAGATGGTGATCCGGTGCGGCGGGCCGTAGATGATCTCGCCGCCCGTGAGCTTGCGGCGGGACAGCCGGACTTCTGCCGGATCGAGTCCGAACCGCGCGGCCAGGCGATCGTAGAGCCGCTGCAGCCGCGCCCGGTCGTCGGGCTCCTCGAACGCGAAGAGAGTCGGCGACGGACTTGAGGAACCCACCGGATAAGATTAATGGAACCGATGAGAGGAGGAACGATGGTCAGCAGAGTCACGGGTCTCTGGGTCGCTTTTCTTCTGGTCTGGGCGGCGGCCGGTGCGCAGGAGAAGGGAAAGATGGTCTCCTATCCGAGCGGTTCGGAGACCGTTTCGGGCTATCTCGCGGCGCCCGCGGGGAGTGCCCGGAAGCCCGCCCTCGTCGTCATTCAGGAGTGGTGGGGGTTGAACGACTTCATCAAGGGGAAAGCGGACGGGTTCTCGCGGCAGGGTTACGTCGCTCTGGCCGTGGACCTCTATCGAGGCAAGGTGACGGCCGACCCGGACGTCGCGCACCAGCTCATGCGCGGAATGCCGGAAGACCGGGCGATTCGCGACCTCCAGGCCGCCGTCGCCTACCTGCGCTCCCGCCCCGACGTGGACGGCAAGCGGATCGGCTCGATCGGCTGGTGCATGGGGGGCGGTTACTCGCTGGCGCTCGCGCTGGCGGAGCCGACTCTGGCGGGCTCGGTGGTCAATTACGGGAGGCTCGTCACCGACGACGCGAAGATCGCGGGACTGAACGTGCCGCTCCTCGGAAATTTCGGCGGCAAAGATCAGGGCATCCCGCCCGAGAACGTCCGCGAGTTCGAGCGCAAGGCGAAGGCGGCGTCGAAGAGTGTGGACTTCAAGATCTATCCGGAGGCGGGCCACGGGTTCGCCTCGTCGAGCGACCCGAAGGTCTTTCGCGCCGATGACGCCAAGGATGCCAACGCGCGCGCCGACGCCTTCCTCGCGCGGGTCCTCAAGGGGAAGTCGTAAGGCCGGGAGGCGGGAGGCGTGAGGCGGAGGCGAGACGAGTCTCGTTCTTCGCCTACCGCCTACGTGCCGTCTCAGGTCTTTCGGGCCTTGTACCAGTCCGCGTTGACCTGGAGGTAGTGCTTCCATTTATCCGGGATCGTCTCTTCCGTGAAGATCGCCGTCACGGGACAGGCGGGCTCGCAGTTGCCGCACTGGATGCAGACGTCCGGGTCGATGTAGAGCATCTCGGCGGCCGCGAAGTCCGGCTCGTCCTTGCGCGGGTGAATGCAGTCCACGGGGCACACATCGACGCAGGCAGTGTCCTTCGTGCCGATGCATGGCTCGGCGATGATGTACATTCCCATCGGGTTCTAGCCTCCAGAAAGCGGGGATTCTAGCAGGGGGGATCGGGTTCAGGGTAACCTAGTTCCGCGAAACGCTGATCTGGTGGGCCAGGTTCTGACCGTCGGAGAGCGTGGTGTAGCGGATCGTCACCTTCGCTCCGGGCGCCAGCGTGCCGTTGATCTTGGTGTCGGCGGTCCAGAGGAAATGCATCTCGGAGCCGTCCGCGAGAGTCACCGTCACGGTCCGTTCCGCGGCATTCACCTTCGCCACGTTGCCGGTGGCCGTGGACGTCTTGTCGTTTCCGGCGCCCGCCAGCGGAGCGAGCGAGAGTATCAGTGTCAAGAGCAGCGCGGACGCTCGAACGGTCTTTCGCATGGCTTCGCTCCTCCTTGCCCGAAACAAGGAATATGGCCCCCGCATTTCAGGCGTCGGCGGCCGGAAACGGCGCTCGCGATTTGACAGGAGGGAGCAGCATCCCTAGAATACGCCGTTTTTCATTCGAGTCTCCGGAGGTCGCGACATGCCAAGACGCTGGACGGAATCGGAGCTTCGTTTCATCAGGGACAACGCGGAGAAGATGAGCGTGCAGAGTCTCGCCGACTCGCTGTCCGTGCGCATCGACGAGCTCGAGAAACGGATGGAGAAGCTCGGCCTGAGTGGCGCGGCCGAGACACCCGCCGCGAAGAAAGCTCTGACGATGAAGGAGCTTTCCCGCCACACCGAGAACGCCAGGAAGGACTTCGACCGCGGGGTCGCCGCTCTCCAGAAGAGGAAATTCGAGGAGGCGGAGCGCAATTTCGTGGACCTCATCCAGAAGTACCCGGACGAGAAGGAGCTTGTCGACCGGGCCCGGGTGTACCGGGCGGTCTGCGAGCGCCAGAAAAACGCGGGCAACCAGGCGCTCGTCGAGCCCGAGGACTTCTACTACGCCGCCGTTCTCGAGAAGAACCGCGGCAACGTCTCCGAAGCCATCGATCACCTGAAACGCGCCGCCAGGAAGAACGGCGGCGGGCGGGTGGACTTCCTGCTCGCCTGCTGTTACGCGCAGAACGGCGACTCGGTGACCGCCCTGGAGCACCTGCGAAAGGCGATCGAGGAGGACCAGCGCCACCGCATCCTGGCCCGCCACGACCGCGATTTCGATCCGGTGCGCGACAGCCCCGAGTTTCAGGAACTGCTCGCCAGCTGAGAGCGGGTTTCGACGGGACCCTCGACTCCGGCGCCGCGCTCTATACTGCGCCGGTGAAGAGAACCAGGCAGCCAGGCCGCCGCAATCGGCGGCGTCCTTCTGTCATCATCCTCGCGGCGGTCCCTGCCACCCGCCTGCGGTCCTCGAGGGCGGCGGCCCTGCACCGCGTCGGGGGGCGGACGCTCCTCGAAACGGTGCTCGAGACCGTCGAGGGTCTCTCTCCGGCAAAGACCGCGGTGGTGCTCGGACCGGCGCGGCGGGAGATCGAGGAAATGCTGGCCGACCGCGCGGTGACGCCCGTGGTCCAGGACCCGCCGGCGGGAACCGGCGACGCGGTACGCCGGGGGCTCGCCGTCCTGCCGCGCTCGGCCGGCCCCGTTCTCGTTCTGTCCGTCGATGTGCCGCTGCTGCGGCTGGAGACTCTTCGCTCCCTGCTGGCCAGGCAGCGGCGCGGCCCGCTCGGTCTCGCCTTCCTTTCCTTTCGTCCGCCCGACGCGGCGGATTTCGACCGCGTCGTCCGCGACCCCTCCGGGAACGTGGCGAGGATCGTCGCGGCGAAGGAGGCTGTCGACCCGGGAAAGGAAGCCGCCGAGGCGAGCGCCGGCGTCTACTGTTTCGAGTCCCGCGCCCTGAGGTCGGGGCTGGCGCGTCTGGCGGAGACGTTCTCCCGGGAGGCCGATCTGGCGCAACTCGCGGCGATCCTGGCGGAGCGCCCGGGGGAAGTCGCGGCGGTTGAGGTCGAGGACTGGCGCGAGGCCTGGGGCATCCGGACGCGTCGCGATCTCGCGGCGGCCGAGGAGATCGCCCGCCGGCGCGCGGTCGAGCGCGCGCTCGACGCGGGCGCGACGGTCGTGGATCCCAGTTCGACCCGGATCGGGCCATGGGTCGAGGTGGAGCCGGACGTCGTCATCCACCCCTTCGTCGCTCTGGAGGGGCGCTCTGTGATCCGCGAGGGGTGCGAGGTCTTCTCCTTCACGAGGGTGGCCGACTCGGTGCTCGAGCCGCGAGCCGCCGTCGGCCCGCACTGCGACGTCGAGGGAGCGAGGATCGGCGCCCGCTGCCGGGTCGGCCCGTTCGCCCGCCTGCGCCCGGGCACGGTGCTCGAGGAGGACGTGCGCGTGGGGAACTTCGTCGAAACGAAGAAGGCCGTGCTCCGGCGCGGCGTGAAGGCGCTGCACCTCTCCTACCTGGGCGACGCGGAGATCGGCGCGGACGCGAACATCGGGGCCGGAACGATCACGTGCAACTACGACGGCGAGAAGAAGCATCAGACCAGGATCGGGCGCAATGCCTTCATCGGCAGCGACACCCAGCTCGTCGCGCCCGTGACCGTGGGCGACGGCGCCTACGTCGGCGCCGGCTCGACGGTCACGGAGGACGTGCCCGCCGGAGCCCTGGCGTTGAGCCGCGCTCCCCAGAAGAACATCGAAGGCTGGGTCGCGCGCCGGAAAAGCGAGGAAGAAGTAGGTGTCAGGTTCGACTTTTCCCTGACACCTGCATAATCCAGATCATGTGCGGCATCGTCGGTTACGTCGGGACGAAGGAAGCGGCGCCGCTGCTGGTGCAGGGCCTCAAGCGGCTCGAATACCGCGGCTACGATTCGGCGGGCATCGCGACGCTGTCCAACGGCGCCTTCAAGATCCAGCGCAGCCCCGGCAAGCTCTCCAACCTGCTCGCGCGGCTCGAGGGATCGTCTTCGCCGGGCTCGACGGGCATCGGGCACACGCGCTGGGCGACGCACGGACGCCCGACCGAGGTCAATGCCCATCCCCACACCGACTGCACGGGCCGGATCGTCGTCGTTCACAACGGGATCTTCGAGAACTTCGCCGAGCGCAAGGAGGCGCTCCACGCCGCGGGGCACCGCTTCTCCAGCGACACCGACACCGAGGTCTTCGCCCACGAGGTCGAAGCCGCCTTCGAGGGGGACCTCGCGGGCGCCGTGCGCCGGGCCGTCGCCAACCTGTCGGGCGCCTACGCGGTCCTCGTGTCCACGAGCGCCGAGCCGGGCGTCCTGGTCGCGGCGCGCTCCGGTCCGCCGATCGTGCTCGGGATCGGTGAGGGAGAGAACTACGTCGCGTCCGACCCGGTGGCCCTGGCGCCCTGGACGCGCGACGTGCTGTTTCTCGAGGACGGGGACATCGCGCGCGTGGACGCGTCCGGGATCCGGATCTGGGATTCGGAGGGCCGGCCCCGCGAGCGCGTTCCGCAACGGATCCGCTGGGACGCGGTGGCCGCCGAGAAGGGGGGCTACCGCCACTTCATGTTGAAGGAGATCCACGAGCAGCCGACGGCTCTCGCGGAGACGATGGGCGGGAAGGTCTCGCTCGAGTCCGGCGAGCTATCGTTCGACTCGCCGCTGCTCGGCCCCGAGCGGGTCGCGGCGTTCGACCGGGTCCTGTTGCTGGCCTGCGGGACATCCTGGCACGCGGCCCTCGTCGGCAAGTTCCTGATCGAGGGGATGGCGCGGCTGCCGGTCGAAGTGGATTACGGAAGCGAGTTCCGTTACCGCCGGCCCGTCGTGGACGATCGGACGCTGACGGTCGGGATCTCGCAGTCGGGAGAAACGGCCGACACGGTCGCCGCGCTCTCGGAGGCCCGCCGGGCCGGAGCGCCGGTGGTCGCGATCGTCAACGTGCAGGGGAGCCAGATCGCCCGCATGGCGGACGCCGTCCTTGCGACGCATGCCGGCCCGGAGATCGGGGTGGCCTCGACCAAGGCGTTCACGACGCAGCTGGTCGTCCTCTACCTGCTGGCGGCGCGGCTGCGTGAATCCCGCGGCCTCGGCAAGGGCCTCTCGCCCGAAGAGAGAGCGGCGCTGGCCCACCTGCCGAAGGCCGCCTCGCAGGCCGTGGCGCTGGAGGCCCGGCTGGATGATCTCGCGCGGCGATACCACGGCGCCCGCGACTTCCTTTTTCTCGGGCGCGGCCTGCATTACCCGATCGCTCTGGAAGGAGCGCTGAAGCTGAAGGAGATCTCCTACATCCACGCCGAGGGATACCCGGCCGGCGAGATGAAGCACGGCCCGATCGCGCTCGTGGACGAGAACATGCCGGTCGTGGTGCTCGCGCCCCACGACGGCTGGCGCGAAAAGACCATCTCGAACCTGAGGGAGGTCCGGTCCCGCGACGGCATCGCCATCGTCGTGGCGACGCGCGAGGACCGGGAGGTCTCCGCCGCGGCCAACGACGTGCTCGTGATCCCCGAGACGATTCCGGAGCTGCAGCCGATCCTCTCGGTCATTCCACTCCAGCTCTTCGCCTACCACGTCGCGGTCCGACGAGGCTGCGACGTCGACCAGCCACGAAACCTTGCCAAGTCGGTCACGGTGGAATAGAAGAAGTCCAGATTCTGAGATTCGGGTCGAATCGAAGATTGAGCGCCGGGCTCCGTTCACTCCGAAATCTGGACTCTGAATCCCCGATCACCCGATGATGGCCGAAACACCTTCCCTCGCCGGGCTGAACGCCGAGCAACGCGAGGCGGTGCTGCACGAGAAGGGGCCCCTTCTCGTCCTGGCTGGCGCGGGCTCCGGCAAGACGCGCGTCATCACACACCGTTTGGCGCGGCTGGTGGAGACGGGGGTGGATCCGCGCTCGATCCTGGCGGTCACGTTCACGAACAAGGCCGCGGAGGAGATGCGTGAGCGCGCGCGCAAGCTGCTCGGAGGAGCCGCGGTCCTCTCCTTCATCGGAACGTTCCACGCGTGGGCGCTGCGCCTGCTGCGGCGCTACGCGGCCGCGGCGCAGGTGCCCGCGCGGTTCTCGATCGCCGACTCCGCGGACCAGCTGGCCCTCGTGAAGGAGGCCATGGCGGAGCTCCAGATCTCCGACCAGGTCCTGCCGCCCGGCGCCGTGCGCGCGCGCATCTCGCACGCCAAGAACGCGCTCGTGACGGCGCAGAGATTCGAAGAGACCCAGACCGATTTCGCGGGGGAGAGGATCGCGCGCGTCTATCTCCTCTATGAAAAGAAGCTCGCCGCGGCCGGCGCGCTCGACTTCGACGACCTGATCGCCCGCTCGGTGCGCCTGCTGCGCGAGCGCCCGGACATCCTGGCGGCCGAGAGGCGGCGGATCCGCCACCTCCTGATCGACGAATACCAGGACACCAACGCCGCTCAGGACGCCCTCGTCAAGCTCCTCGGTGAGGGCGCCGACTCGCTCTGCGCCGTCGGGGACGAGGACCAGGCGATCTACCGCTGGCGGGGCGCGGAGGTCGAGCACATCCTCCGGTTCGACGAGGATTTTCCGGGGGCGCGCATCGTCCCGCTCGAGACGAACTACCGTTCGACCGACGGGATTCTCCAGGCCGCCTCCGCCGTCGTCGCGAACAACCGGCGCCGCCGCGAAAAGAAGCTGCGCGCCGACCGCGGGCAGGGAGCCCGCGTGCGCCTGGCTCATTTCGAGGAGGACCGGCAGGAGACCGAATCGGTCGCGCGCTCGATCGCCGAGGGGGGACGGCGGGCGGGGGACGTGGCGATCCTCTATCGCACCAACGCCCAGTCGCGGCCGTTCGAAGAGGAGCTGGTGCGGCGCAGGATTCCCTACGTCGTCGTCGGCGGGATGAAATTCTACGAGCGCGCGGAGGTCAAGGACGCGATCGCCTATCTGCGTCTTGCCGTGCGGCCGGAGGACGATCTCGCCTTCCGGCGCGTCGTCAACGTTCCGGCGCGCGGCATCGGCGCGGCCACGCTCGACCATATCGCCGCGGCCGCCCGGCAGGCGCAGCGCTCCTGGTGGGAGGTCTCGGGCGATCCGCCGGCCGGCCTCTCCGACCGCGCGCGGCTCGCCCTCGCGCGCTTTCGCGCGCTCGTGGAGGACCTGCGCGAGAAGGCGCAGAATTATTCGCCGTCCGCCCTGATCGAGCATCTCTTCGAGGCGACGGGCTACGCCGCGCTCTACGAGGGCTCGGAGGACCGGGAGGACGAGGCCCGGCGCGAGAACCTCCAGGAGCTCTTGAGCTCGGCACGGGAGTTCGAGAGGCGAAACGCGGAAGGCGCGACGGTCGCCGAGTACCTCGACACGGTCTCGCTTGCGACGGACGCCGACGTCGTGGCCTCCGGCGGGGGCGCCGTGACGCTCTCGACGCTCCATGCCGCCAAGGGGCTGGAGTTCCCGGCCGTCTTCATCGTAGGGCTCGAAGAGGGTTACCTCCCGCACGGCGAATCGCGGGAGGACGCGGAAGAGATCGAGGAGGAACGCCGCCTGCTCTACGTCGGCATGACGCGCGCCCGGGACGAGCTGACGCTGACGCTGGCCGGCCGGCGCCTGGTCTACGGCAAGGTCCAGTACCGCACGGCCTCCCGTTTCGTCGAGGAGATCCCGGCCGCTGCGCTCGAGGAGCTCTCGACGCCGCGCGCGGCTCGCCCCACGATCTTCGCGCAGGAACCCGAGGACCTGCCGCAGCATCCGCTTGTCCGCGGCCGCCGCGTCCGGCACCCGCGATACGGCTATGGCGTCATCCTGGCGCAGGAGGGGAGCGGCGACGAGACCCGCCTGACCGTCTACTTCGACCGCGCCGGAAAGAAGAAGTTCGTCGCCCGCTACGCGGACCTGACCCTCGCGTAGCGCTCCGCGAGGGACCTGCGCCTTCGGCGCACCGGCGAGCGGCTCGGCCGGATGCGGCCTTCGACCGCTCGCCTGGTCCCTCGCTGCGCGCTACGCGAGCGCGGCGCGCGCCTCCTCCCTTGGTTACTGCGGGAGACTTCGCGCGCCGCGAGCGTAAGCTGACTCCTCGGAAACTCAAGTGCTGCGAACGAACACCGAGGAGTTGTCAGCCACCAGCTCCTGAGCTCGCGGCGTGGTAGTTCTGAGCGAAGCGAAGGAGGAGGCTCGACGCGGAGCGAGCGGCTGCGAGCCGCGCGAGGGCGATCATCCGGCCGGCGGCGGCTCCGTCGCGGCGGTAACTCGCGAAGCGCTCGCCTTCGCAGCGCGTACAGGCCGGATGGGCAGCGATGTTTGCGCGCGGGACTCCGGCGGATTCGAGCTGGGCCCGGTTGACGGCGGCGAGGTCCAGGCGGAAGCGGCCTTCGCAGGAGCGGCGCAGGAACTCCCCGGCGAACTGCGCCGCGACCTCGCCGCCGACCTCGTAACAACAGGCGCCGATCGCCGGCCCGAGGAACGCACGCAGCGAAGAAGCCGACTCGCCGAGCTGCGCGAGCGCGGTGACTCCCGCTGCGGCGGCGCGCCTGGCCGAGCCTCGCCAGCCGGCATGGACGGCGGCGACGGACCGAACGCCGGCGAGGAGGATCGAGACGCAATCGGCTGTCTGGACCACGAGGGCGACGCCGGAGAGATTCGTCGCCAGGATGTCGCACTCTCCTGCGTCGAGCACCTCGTTCCGGCCGGGCGCGTCGCGGACGATCACGGCACGGGTGCCGTGAACCTGAGTCGCTCGCACGATCGGGAGCCCGTCGGTCGCGAGGGAGCGCGCGAAGCGCCTCGCGAGGAACGCCGTCGGGGAAGTCTCTTCCTTCGGCGCCGCGCCGCGGCCGGAGAAGCCGATGAGGAGGCCGGGCGGCGGATCGGGCGGCCGGAAGATCCACCCGCCGGCGGCTTCCTCCTCGAGCCATTGACCAGTCACGCAAGCATTGTAGGAGCGATCAACGGCGGCGTCGGCCGCCAGCGGCGCCCTCACCCTGTCCCTCTCCCGGAGAGAGAGGGGGAAGTGTTAGAATTTTGCGATGTCCTCGGTGGAAACGCCTGTAAAGACGCGGGTTTTCCCCGTCATCGGACTGGAGGTCCACGCCCAGCTCCAGACCCGGTCGAAGCTCTTCTGTTCCTGTCCCGTCACGGTCGGCGCGCCGGCCAATTCCGCGACATGCCCGGTCTGCCTGGGCTTTCCGGGAACGCTGCCCGTCATGAACCGCCGCGCGGTGACGCTCGCCATGAAGCTCGCGCACGCGGTGGGCGGCCAGATCCACCGCGACTCGCGGTTCGCCCGCAAGAACTACTTCTACCCGGACTTGCCCAAGGGCTACCAGATCAGCCAGTACGACCGCCCGATCGCGACCGGCGGCTCGATCGAGATCGACACGCCCGCGGGAACGAAGGCCATCCGCCTCGTGCGCATCCACCTCGAGGAAGACGCCGGCAAGCTCCTGCACGACACGCCCTACGACGACGTCCCCGCGACCGTGTCGCTCGTGGACTGGAACCGCTGCGGCGTTCCTCTCGTCGAGATCGTCAGCGAGCCCGACATCCGCTCGCCGGAAGAGGCCGCGGCCTATCTGACGGAGCTGCGCCGGCTGCTGCGTTACACAGGAGTCTCCGACGCCGACATGGAAAAAGGAAACATGCGCTGCGACGCGAACGTCTCGATCCGCTCGGCCGAGGACGCCACGTTCGGCACGCGGGTCGAGATCAAGAACCTGAACTCGATCCGCTTCGTCGCGAAGGCGATCGAGCACGAGATCGAGCGGCAGGCGCAGGCCATCGAGCGCGGCGAGCGGATCGTCATGGAAACGCGGCTCTGGGACGCGGCGGCCGGGCGGACGGTCTCCATGCGCGGCAAGGAGGAAGCCCACGACTACCGGTACTTCCCGGAGCCGGACCTGGGCGCGCTCGTCGTGGACGAGGCCATGGTCGCCCAGGCGGCGTCGGAGCTGCCCGAGCTGCCCCGCGCGCGCCAGTTCCGCTTCGTCTCCCGGTACGGGCTGTCCCGCGCCGACGCGGAGACGCTCACCTCGGCCCGGGAGCTCGCGGACTACTTCGAGGAGCTCGCGAGCCTCGCTCCCGGCAAGCTTGCCGGCAACTGGGTCACCGGAGAGGTGCTCCGCTGGATGAAAGAGCGGAGGATCTCCCCGGAGGCCGCGCTCTCCTTTCCCATTTCCGCCAGGCGCCTCGCGGGGCTCCTGGGATTGCTGGAGAGCAAGGAGATCTCGGCCGCGTCGGCCAAGGAAGTCTTCGCGGCGATGCTGGATTCGCCCGAGGAGGCCCGGACGCTCGTCGAGGAGAAGGGGCTCGGCAAGTTGAGCGACGCGGGGGCGCTCGAGGCGCTCGTCGCGGCGATCGTCTCGGAAAACCCGTCGCAGGCGGCGCTCTACCGCTCGGGCAAGACCCAGACGTTCGGCTGGTTCGTGGGGCAGGTCATGAAGAAGACCGGCGGCCGGGCGGATCCCGACGCGGTCCGCGACGCTCTGACGAGGGCCCTGACCGCGTGATCCAGCTCTACCACGTCTCCAAGGAATACGGGCGCTTCCGCCACGCCCTGACCGAGGTCACGTGCAACATCGAGCGCGGGGAGTTCGTCTTCCTGACGGGTCCTTCCGGCGCCGGCAAGACGACGTTTTTGAAGCTCCTCTTCCGGGAGGAGGCTCCGTCCGCCGGGCAGATCGTCGTCAACGGGCGCAACATCTGGGTGCTGCCCACCTCGCAGGTCCCGTACTTCCGGCGAACGATCGGCGTCGTCTTCCAGGACTTCCGGCTCATCGCGCGCAAGACGGTCTTCGAGAACATCGCCTTCGTGCAGAACGTGCTCGGGCTTCCCCGGGCGGAACAGCGGCGCCGCACGTACCAGGTCTTGAAGAGAGTCGGGCTTCACCACCAGATGAACGCCCGCCCGCATGACCTGTCGGGGGGAGAGCAGCAGCGCGTGGCGATCGCCCGCGCGCTCGTCAACGAACCGGCTCTCCTGCTCGCCGACGAGCCGACAGGGAACCTCGACCCGGTGTTGTCGGAGGAGATCATGCGGCTCTTCGCCGACATCAACATCCGCGGCACGACCGTGGTCGTCGCCACGCACGATCTCGATCTCATCCGGCGGATGGGCAAGCGCGTCCTCACCCTGGAGCGCGGCCGCCTGCGGGAGGGAGCGCCGCCGGCGCCCCTGATCCGCGAAGCGCCCTTCCTCCCGCGAGGATGAGGGCCGGAAGACGGTAGACGGAAGGCGGGAGGCGTGGGCTCTCATCGAATTTCCCGTTACCGCCTTCCGCCTCCCGTCTCCCGCCTCCCGGCTCCGGTAGTCTGATGGGCATCAACGCTCGTTACGTCTTCGGCGAGGCGTGGTCCATCGCGCGGAGCGGCTCGCGGCAGACAGTGATGGCGGTGGCGCTGATCGCGCTCGGGCTCTATGTGCCGGGGCTGCTGGCGCTCCTCTCCCGCAATCTCGGCCGTCTCGCGGCCGCGGGGGGCGAGCCGCCCGCGGCCGTCGTCACGCTCGAGGCGTCCGCCGACGCTCGCGGTACGGCCGCGAAGATCGAGTCGGATCCGCGCGTCGAGCGCGTGCGGATCATCTCCAGCTCGGACGCGCTCGATCGGTTCCGCCTCGCCTACCCGGCCCTGGGCTCCGCGCTGGCGGAGCTGAAGGAAGCTCCCTTCCCGCCGACGATCGAGGTGTATCTCAAGCCAAGGACTTCTCCCGCGGCAGCCGGCCAGATTGCTCAGGCCGCAGCGCGGCTGCCGGGTGTCGAGACCGCCGAGTCGGAAGAAGGATTCGACAGCCGCTTTCGCGAAGCGATCCGGCTTCTGCGCGGCGCGGGCCTTTTTCTGGGAGGCCTCCTGACCGTGGCCGCGATTCTTTCGGTCGCCTCCGCCATCCGGCTCGCCCTCGATCTTCACCGCGACGAGATCGAGATCATGAGGCTGATGGGCGCCACCGAAGGCGCGGTCCGGGCCCCTTTCTGGCTCTACGGCGCCTCCGAGGGATTCGCGGGCGGTGCGGCGGCGCTCGGGCTGCTGGCCGTGACGTATTTCGCGGCGACGCGCTTTCTCATGCGCCACCCCAATCCGGTGCTGTCCATCTTCTGGACGAACTTTCTGGACTGGAGGTCCGCGGCCGCGCTTCCCATCATCGGAACGGCCGCCGGTTTTTTCGGAAGCGTCCTGTCGCTCGGCAGAAAGGCGAAGGTTTAGCGAAGAGTTCCTGGTCCTTGGCCCCTGAGCACGTCCTACGCCGGGCGCGGCGGGGGATCCGGATCGCCGAGGAGGCGCGCGAAACCCTCCCAGCCCTTGATGTGCTCGCAGACGACCTTGATCGCGGAGGTCAGGGGCACGGCCAGGACCGCACCGGGCACGCCCCAGAGCAGCCCCCACAGGATGAAGGCGATCATCACCGTCAGCGGGAAGAGCCTCACCCTTCCGCCGACGATGAACGGCGTCAGGACATTTCCTTCCATGAACTGGAGGATGGAATAGACGATGAGCACGAGCAACGCCTTGCGGCCGTCGTACTGGAAGTAGGCCACCGCGACCGCGGGGACTGTCGAGAGGATCACCCCGACGTACGGAAGCGCGATGGCCAGGCCCGCGATCGGGCCGAGCACGTAGTAGTAACGCACGCCGAGGAACATCAGGGAGAGCGTCGTGGCGCCGGCCATGATGAGCGCGACGAACGACAGGCCGAGAGCGTAGGAGGTCATCGTTTTCGAAATGGCCCCGGTGACGTCGGTCCCGGCCGTCCGCGCGCTTCGCGACAGGATGCCGTCGATGACCCGCCCGAACTTCTCGCGGTCCTTGAGCATGAAGAACGTCAGGAAAGGCACGGCCGCCGCGTAGAGGACCAGGTGCAGCACGCCGCCGAGCTGCGTGACGAGGGCCCGGGTCATTCCCAGCGGCGACTCCGCGATCTTGACCTCGCGCACGCCGCGCGATTCCTCGGGGAGGATGTTTCCCATTCTCTCCCGCAGCGTGTTGACGAAGTCCGTCAGCTGGGACGTCACCTCCCGGATGCGCGTCTGGTATCGGGGGAAGTCGCCGTAGAACTCGTTGATCTGCGCCGTGACGTTGATCAGGAGGAGCACCAGCGCGCCGATCAGGACGAACAGCAGCAGGAGAATCGAGAGCACGCGCGGCACGCGGGCGCGCTCCAGGAGCGAGACAAACGGGCGCATCGCGAAGGCCAGGAAGAGGGCGAAGATGACCGTGATGAAGAAGAGGCGGCCGTAGTAGAGCAGGGCGACTCCCGCCGCCAGAGACACGATCGTGATGCCGACGGGCGCGGGGGAGGGAGCCGGGGCGGCGGCCGGCCGCGGACTCGGAGCGAAAAAAGCCCCCTCTCGCGGAGGGGGCTTGCGTTCTGTCTCCGGAGGATCAGCGCTCACGAGCCCGAGACGAACGTGACGACGATCAGCGCCCGGCGGTTCTTGGCCCTTCCTTCGGGCGTCGCGTTGTCGTAGGCCGGCTCGGCGCGTTCCCCTGGCGGCCGTCGTGATGCGGCCGGGGTCGATGCCGTGGCGGGTGACGAGGTATTCCTTGGCCGCCGCGGCCCGCTTGGCGGAGATGGCCAGGTTGGACTGCTCGGAGCCGCCGGGATCGGAATAGCCCGTGATGACGGCAGTCGAGTTCAGGTCGTTCTTCATCCGCAGCGCGATTCCGTCCAGGATCGCCTTGGCGATGTTGGTCAGCCGGGCGCTCGCGTTGTCGAAGAAGATCTCGTCGCGCGTGGATTTCGGCGCCCGGACGGGCGGGGCCGGAGGCGGCGGCGCCGGCTGGACGACCTCCGTCTTCTGTTCCACGACGGGGGGAGCGGGCGCGGGAACGACGACGGGCTCAGGCGGAGGAGGAGGCCAGGCCGCATAGGTGACCCCGACGATCCCTCCGAACGGCGACGGCGAGGACCCGTGCTTGACGAGCAGGTCCATGTTTGCGCTAAAGGCCGCGGAGACCGCCCAGCCGGAATGGCCGAAGTAGAAGCGGGCGCCGGAGACCAGCATCGAGTAGTTCTCCGCGGGGAAGTCCCCGCCGTCCATGATCGTGCGGTCGAGCTCCGTGATGATGTGCAGGATCGGAATGACCGGCCAGTCCACGCCCGCGCCGAACCGCAGACGGTTCGCCACGCGCAGGTCGTCGTCGTGGTGGCCGGAGAGCTGATAGGAGAGGATCCCGGTCAGGATTCCCTTCGACGCCGCGATCCCCCATTCCCAGTCGGTCCGCCGGGAGTTGATGTGGTCGAGGTCCGCGGTCGTCTGGTCCGCGTGGGGAGTGGACTGGTTGACGGGGATGTACGCCGAGCCAAAGAGCGCCACGCGGAGGGATGGGTCCGCCTCGGAGATGAAGTTGTACTTGGTTCCGACCCGGATCTTCCGCGCCTCGTCCTCCTGAGAAAGGCCCGGTGATCTGGATGCTGTTGATCGAACCTCCGGTCCAGCCGCCGCGGTTCTCGAAACGTTCCCCCCCGGCGCTGACGAAGAGCGACCAGTGATCGGTCAGGCCGATCCCGAGCGAGCCTTCTCCCGCCCAGTGGCTGTAGAGCCGGCTGCGCATCTCCGTGTCTTGAAAGGCCAGGTTACCGGCGGTGAGCTGTTCCTTCCAGCCGTAGAGTCCGAAGGTCCAGTGGCCCGCCAGGGGGCTGTCCGCGCTCGGCATTGTGAAGAGCCCAATGTCCCCTTGAGCGTTCGGGGCGAGTTGCGCGGAAGCGGACGCTCCGACCAGGCACGCAAGCAAGCCGACGAGCGCGGCACGCTTAACCTTCATGCAATCTCCTTTCGGACGGGACCGGGACCAGGATGCCGAATAGAATAAGCCAAAAAAGAGCGATTGCCAAACAACTTCTAGAGCCGTAAGGCGTAAGGCGTGAGGCGTGAGGCCGTGACTGCCCTCGGAGACCCCCCGGCTGCCCGCCTAACGCCTGACGCCTGACGCCTGACGGCCCACCGGCGGGTTGGCGTGGATGTGGCAGATGGCGACCGCCAGGGCGTCGGCGGCGTCGAGCGGCACGCGGGCGCGCTGCCGGGCGACCAGGGAAAGCACCATCGCTCGGACCTGCGGCTTCTCGGCGTTGCCGTAGCCGACGAGCGCCTTCTTGACCAGCCGCGGCTCGTACTCGAACACCGGGATCCCGAAACGGGCCGCGGCCGCCAGCAGGACGCCGCGAGCGTGGGAGAGCTTGATCGCCGAGGAGACGTTCCTGGCCGAGAACACCGTCTCGACCGAGACCGCGGCTGGCCGGTTTTCTTCCAGGAGGCGCGCCGCGCCGCGGAAGAGGAAGTCGAGCTTCTCGGCGAGCGTCATCGCCGCGGGAGGGCGCCAGACGCCGCAGCCATCCAGGCGCAGCCGCCCCTCCTCGAAGCAGACGAGCCCGTAACCTGTCGCCGAGGTGCCCGGATCAAAGCCCACGACCCTCACGAGGGGACAGGTATCAGGTTGAAGGTGTCAGGGGAAAGACAGGTTTCAGGTGTCAGGTGCCAGGGGAAGACAAGGTGCCAAGCTCCGGTCCCTGAAACCTGACACCTGATACCTGGCACCTGCATTTCACCTGGCACCTTTACCCCGACACCTCTACCCGGACACCTGAGCCCCTTCTTCGAAGTCGAAGTTTGCCCAGACGTGCTGCACGTCGTCGTGGTCTTCGAGCGCCTCCATCAGCTTCATCATCTGTTCGGCCTTGCGTTGATCGAGGATGACCTCCGTCGTCGGGATCATCGAGATTTCGGCGACGGCGATCGGGAGTTTCTTCGCATCGAGCTGCGCCTTGACCGACCCGAACGCTTCCGGCTCCGTCACGACTTCATGGTACTGATCCGTCGAGCGGACGTCCTCGGCCCCCGCCTCGATGGCCGCTTCCATCACGGCGTCCTCGGACGCCTTGTCCTTCTCGATCGCCAGGTAGCCCTTCTTCTGGAAGAGGAACCGCACCGAGCCCTCCGCTCCGAGGTTCCCGCCGTGCTTGGAGAAGATCGTGCGGATCTCCGGGAGAGTCCGGTTCTTGTTGTCGGTCATCGCCTCGATGTAGACCGCCACTCCGCCGGGGCCGTATCCCTCGTAGCTGACCTCCTCGTAGGAGACGCCCGGCAGCTCGCCGGTGCCGCGCTGGATTCCCCGTTTGATGTTCTCGGCGGGCATGTTGACCGCCTTGGCGTCGTCGACGGCCTTGCGGAGCCGGGGGTTGCCTTCCGGCGCGCCGCCCCCCATGCGCGCCGCCATCGTGATCTCCTTGATCAGCTTGGTAAAGAGACGGCCCCGCTTGGCGTCGGCGGCGCCCTTCTTGTGCTTGATCGTTGCCCATTTGCTGTGCCCGGACATGCGCCCCTGATTATATGTGCGGCGCGGACGCGCGGATGCCTTATCATTTCCACGACTTTCCGTGCCCAACAGCGACTCGCTGATGTCAAAGAGAATTCTCCTCATCGATTACGAATCGCACTCGGTTGAGCGCGCGCGAGGGGTCCTGTGCGAGCCCGACTACGAGATCGTGGCGGCGCACGATGGAGAAGAGGCCCTGAACACCTTCGCCTCGTCCCGTTTCGACCTGGTGCTGCTGTCGGGGATGCTGCCCCGCCTCCCCAGCGCCGAGGTCATCCGGGAGATCCGGCGCAGGGGGGGGCCCGCGGCGCCTCCGATCCTGCTGATGGTGTCCGGCTACAAGGGATCCAACACGAAGGCCGATGCGCAACGCGTCGGCGCCTTCGATCTGCTTCTCCGGCCCTTTTCCGACGAAGCGCTGCGACAGGCCGCGACGGAAGCGATCGCCGCGTCCGGAGTTGGCGGCCAGGGTCCCGCGCGGCGAGACGAGCGCTCGCGGAGTTTCGGCTTTGACTTCTTCGGACATCTTCTCCGACATCCTCGTGGAGGTGGATCGAGAGGCGCCCGTCCCCTCGCCGGCTTCGCGAATCGATCCGGCAACGCATCTGGAAGTCGAGAAGCGGCTTCGGGATACGCTCTCGGGTGTTCTTCCGAAGTCTTCTCCGGCGTCCGCGAAATCGCTGTCGAAGTCCGCGACGGACACCGAAGTCGAGCGCTTGCTCTCCATGACGCTTCCAGGCCTCAAGACTCCGGCCCAGCCCGAAGCCGCTCCGGCCCCGCAGCCGGGCGTCCCGGAGGCCGCCGGGCCGGCCGACAAGCCGCTGGAGCTTGCTCCGGTCGAGGAGGTCTCGGGACCCGACCGGTTCGGGCAGTACGAGATCCTGGAGCGGATCGCCAGCGGCGGAATGGCCGAGCTCTTCCGGGCGCGCCGCAGCGGAGTCGAGGGCTTCCAGAAGATCGTCGCGATCAAGAAGATCCTCCCGCACATCGCGGGCGACGAAGAGTTCATCACGATGTTCCACGACGAAGCGAAGCTCGCGGCGCAGTTAAACCATCCCAACATCGTTCACATCTTCGATCTCGGCAAGATCGAGGGGGGCGGCTATTTCATCGCGATGGAGCACGTGGAGGGGCGCGACCTGCGATTCCTCCTGAACCTGGCACGGGAAACGGGCCTGAACATGCCGGTGCCGCTGGCGGTCGCGGTCGCCGCGAAGGTCGCCGCCGCTCTCGATTACGCTCACCGCCGCCGCGGCGACGATGGACAGGACCTCCACATCGTCCACCGCGACGTTTCTCCGCCGAACATCCTCGTCTCGACCGACGGAGACATCAAGCTGTGCGACTTCGGGATCGCCAAGGCCGCCTCCAAGGTCTCGCGGACCGAGTCCGGGGCCCTCAAGGGGAAGGTCCCCTACATGTCCCCCGAGCAGGCCTGGGGAAACCCTGTGGACCAGAGAAGCGACATCTACTCGCTGGGCACGGTCCTCTTCGAGATGGCGACCGGCCGCAGGCTCTTCCAGGGGGACTCGGACTTGAACGTGCTCGAGAAGGTCCGGGCAGGCGACGTCGTCCTGCCCTCGAGCCTGAATCCGGACGTGCCGCCGGCGCTCGACGCGGCGGTGCTCAAGGCGCTCGCCCGCGAGCCCGACGAGCGCTACTTCAGCGCCTCGGACATGTTGCGCGATCTCGATGCCATCCTGCGGACATACGAGCCGCCCCCCTCGAGCGCGGACCTCGCGACCTACGTGAAGCGTCTCGAAGCGGCGGAGTTGGGCCGGCGGGCGGCGCGGGGGCGCGAGACGCAGGCGCCGCCGGCGGTTTCCCCGCCGATGAAGAAGCCGGCCAAGCCGGAGTTCCTGATCTCCCCGTCTCAACAAACGACGGCGGCCGCGAGCCCCTCCGCCCCGCCGCCGGCTCCGCCCCCGCCGCCCGCTCCGCCCGCGGCGCCCGCTCCGCCCGCGGCGCCCGCTCAGCTCGCTCCACCCGCTCCGCAACCCGCCCCGCCGGCCAAGCCTGCTCAGAGCCGCCCGCGGATACCCGTCCCTGCCGGGGTCTTTGCCGCCAGCTTTCCAGAGAGCTCGGCGGACTCGGAAAGAAAGAGGCGCACCCGGCTCTACGTCCTGATCGCCGCGGCCATTGTCGTCCTGGCGGTTGTCGGCTGGCTGGTCGTCCGAAAGCCTACGCCCTCGTCATCGTCGGCCGCGGCCGTTACCGCTCTTCCCGCGACACCCGCCGTGGTCGAGAGCGCGGTCACGCCTGTCCCCACGCCGCCGGCCGTCGCCGTGCTCGAACCGAAGGCGATCCAGGAGGAGGCGCAGCGTCAGCTTGCCGCCAAGCGCAAGGAGATGCAGAAAGCGGCCGAAGCCGTCGCCAGGACCCCGCGGGCCGTGGCCGAAAAGGCACCGTCGCCGGCCCCTGTCCTCCCCTCGCCGGCGCCGGCGCCGGTGCCGGCCCGGCCCTCGCCTGAGGTGAAGGTTGCCGAGGCGCAGCCCTCCTCCGTCGAGCCCACGGCAGCGCCTGTCGTTGAGCCGCCACCCACCGCGCCTCCGCGCGCTCCCGCCCCGGCGACCGAGAGCGCCGCGGAGGTTTCGCGGGGAGACCTCGTCGGCCCCGGACCGGGCGTCGTGGAGCCGGTTTTCGTGTCCTCTCCCCGCATCGCGTATCCTGCCGCCGCTCGCCAGCAGGGAGTCAACGGCAAGGTCGTCGTGCTCGTGCTCGTAAACGAGGAAGGCGCGGTATTGGAAGTGAAGCTGCAACAGGGGCTCGCGCCGAGATCCGGCGTGAACGAGGCGGTCCTCGACTCGGTCCGCCATGCGAAGTTCCGCCCCGCGACCAAGAACGGGATTCCCGTCAAGATGTGGCGCACAGTCGTCGTGGACGTCAAGCCGTAAACTGAGTCGAGAGTCTAGAGTCGAGAGTCAAGAGTTGAGGCCACCTTCTTTCACTCTCGACCATCGACTCTCGACCCTTGACTTCAAACAGGAGGTCCGATGAGCCTTTCGGGGGAACAGAGGAAGTTCTACGAAAACACGTTGTCCGTGACCAAGAACGAGATCTCCGAGCTGGAAGGCCAGATCCAGGAGGAGCTGGCGAAGGTGAAGGACCGCCTCGCGGAGCTCCAGAACGCGCAGAAGGCGGCGCGCCAGATGTATGACGCCGCCTGCATGCGCCTGGGCATCCCCAACGATCTCGAAGACACCGAGACTCAGAGGTAGCGGCCGCCGCGGGCGGATGGGAGGATGCGGAGTCGAGCTTTCGACTTTCGGCCGCAGGCCTTCGCATCGCGAACGGCGGCAAAGGGAGTAAGAGACGGGAGGGAGACGCCGCGAGGGACTTGTTTTCGCTGGCTGCTTCCCTTGCTGTGCGCGCTCGCGGCGAGCTGTTCCCGTTCGGAGGCCCCGGCGCCTTCTCCGAATTCCGCGCGCGCAAGGCCGGCCCGCGTCGTGACGCTCGCCCCCAACCTGACCGAGATCGTCTTCGCCGTCGGCGCCGGGGACACGCTCGTCGGCGTCTCCGAGTATTCTGACTTCCCGCCCGAGGCTCGGTCCCTCCCGCGCGTGGGCGGCCTCGAAGTCAGCGCCGAAAGGGTCGTTTCCCTGCACCCGGACCTCGTGCTCGCGACTCCCGAGGGGAATGCGAAGGGTCCCGTGGCCGCCCTGGAGGCGGCCGGGGTCCCGGTGCTCGCCGTAACCGGCGGCTCGCTCGCGGCGGTGATCGCGGGGATTCGCGCGGTCGGGGAGCGTCTGGGCCGGTCCGACGACGCCGACCGCCTCGCCGCGGATCTGGAGCGCCGGCAGAGGGCGGTCCGGGAGAGAGTGGCCGGATCGAAGCGCCGCCCCCGCGCCGTGCTGATCGTCTGGCCGGATCCTCCCCAGGCTGCCGGCGGAGGCACGTTTCTCAATGACCTGCTGACGGAAGCGGGGGCGGAAAACCTGCTGGCCGGCCGCGAGGGCTGGCCGCTCGTCTCGCCGGAGTGGCTCGTCACGGCTCCGATCGAGGTTCTTGTCGTGCCCGACTCGGGAGAAACGCGCCCCGCCTACCAGCGCGCCTTCGCGACGGGGCCTCTCTCCCGGGGCGCGGCCGCCGCCGCGCGAGTCGTGCGCATCGACGAGCCGGTCCTGACGCGGCCCGGCCCGCGGATCTTCGACGCCCTGGAGAGGCTCGCCGGAGAACTGATGTGTCCGAATGATGGCGGGGGACCTTGCGGTCCCCCGGACCCCCTGGCTCGATGATGCGCGCGCGAACCGGCGGCCTGCTCCTCGCGGCGCTTCTGCTGGCGCTCGCGGTCTTTCTCGGCATCACGATCGGAGGCGTTCATCTCTCCTTCGCCGATCTCGTTTCGGGACAGGGACCGGCGGGCCGGACCGCCCGGCTCCTCGCCTCGCTTCGCTTCCCGCGCGTGGCGCTGGCGGCGATCGTGGGAGGCTGCCTGGCGCTGGCTGGCGCCGCGCTGCAGGCGCTGCTCAAGAATCCTCTCGCGGATCCCTTTCTCCTCGGCACTTCGGGCGGAGCCGCGACGGGAGCGGCCATCGCCGCTCTGGCCGGTCTCTCGCCTCTTCTCTCGCCGGCTGCCGCCTTCACGGGGGCCATCGTTTCCTCCTTCGGCGTGGCCGCCCTGGCGCGGCGGGGCGGCCGTCTCGACCTTCAGCGGCTGCTCCTGGCTGGTCTCATCGCCAATGCCTTCTTTTCGGCGTTGATCCTGCTCGTCTTCTCGGCAGCGTCCGGCGAGGCGGCGCGGACGATGCTCTTCTGGATGATGGGAAGCCTCGCCGACGCGACGGCCGGAAAGGCCCTCGCCCTGCTTCCCTACGCGGTCGCCGCGGGCGCCGTGCTCATCCTCTCCGCGGCGCGGCTGAATCTCTTCGCCGTGGGGGAGGAGAACGCCGCGGCGCTCGGCGTGGATACGGAGAGGTCCAAGCGCCTGGTCTTCCTCGCCGCTTCCCTCCTGACGGGAGCGGCCGTGGCCTTCGCCGGGGTCATCGGCTTCGTCGGCCTGCTCGTTCCCCATGCGGCGCGAGTTGCGGCCGGCAACGACCAGCGCGTCCTGCTGCCGGTCTCCGCGCTTTCCGGAGCGGCGCTGCTCGTGGCGGCGGACGCGTTCGCGCGGACTGCGTTCGCTCCGGCCGAGCTGCCGATCGGCGCCGTGACGGCCGCGTTGGGCGCCCCGGTGTTCGCGTGGCTGCTGCTGAGGAACCCGTGACGTCTCTGGAGGCGCGCAATCTCAAGGCGGCGTACGGGCCCACCCCCGCTCTGGCCGGTCTGGACGCGTCGGTCCCGCCCGGCCAGATCGTGGCCGTGCTGGGTGAGAACGGCTCGGGCAAGTCCACGCTGCTCAAAGTCATCGCCCGGATCGTTCCGGCGACCGGGGGAGAGATCCTGTTCGAGGGACGCCCGCTCGCCCTGATGCCGCGGCGAGAGACCGCGCGCCGGATCGCCTACGTCCCGCAGAGCCTGGACCTGGTCTTCCCGATCCGTTGTCTGGACCTGGTCCTCCAGGGACGGGCGCCTTACGCCAGGGGCTTCTCGGCGGACTCGGCGCCGGACAGGGATCTCGCAATGGAGGCGATGCGGGCGTGCGACGTCGGGGCCCTGGCCGAGCGCGACGCCTCGGCCCTGTCGGGAGGGGAGCAGCGGCGCGTCTTTCTCGCGCGGGCGCTCGCTCAGGAGGCCGGGATCTGGCTTCTGGACGAACCGGCCTCCGGGCTCGACCCGCGGCACCGCCTCGAGTTCCTGGAGATCCTGATGCGGACACACCGCGAGCGGGGAACGACCGTTCTCCTCGTGACGCACGAAATCGACCTGGCGGGAGAGCTCGCGGACAGGGTCCTCTTGCTGCGTGCGGGCCGAACGCTCGCGCAGGGATCCGCCGCCGAGGTGCTCACGCAGGAGAACCTGCGCCGCGCCTTTTCCGTCGAGTCGCGCGTCGAGGTGGACTCCACGGGCCGGCGCAGATTGGTGCCGGTCGCGCCCACCCGCTGAGCGATTCCAGATTCCAGATTCCAAGGGGTCCCACCTGGAATCTGGAACCTGGAATCTGGAACCTCTCCCCGGTGGCCTGTTAGCATTGCCGGTTCCGGCTATGTGGTTCAAGAAAGACAAGGCCCCGAAGGAGCCGAGGGAACGGCGTCCGAGCAAGGTCCCGGAAGGGCTCTGGGTCAAGTGCGAGAGCTGCCGGCAGATCCTCTACAACAAGGAGCTGGCCCGCAACTTCAAGATCTGCCCCAAGTGCGGCTACCACTTCCGTCTCTCGGCGCCCGAGCGCCTGCGGATGCTCTTCGACGACGAGGAGTACGTGGAGCTCGACGGCGATCTGCGCTCCGCGGACCCGTTGAAGTTCCGCGACTCGAAGAGGTACCGCGACCGCTTGAAGCAGTACCAGGAGACGGCCGGCACTTCCGACGCCATCGTCGTCGGCTCGGGCACGATGGGGGGGATCCCGGTCATCATCGGGGCGATGGAGTTCTTCTTCCTCGGAGGCTCGATGGGCTCGGTCGTCGGGGAGAAGGTCACGCGCGGAGCCGAGCGGGCCCTGCGGGAGCGCCGGCCGTTCCTGATCGTGTCGACCTCGGGGGGCGCCCGCATGCAGGAAGGGATCCTGTCGCTCATGCAGATGGGGAAGATCTCGGCCGCTCTTGGGCGCCTTTCCGACGCGGCCATCCCTTACGTCTCCGTCATGGCGGATCCGACCACGGGAGGCGTGACCGCCTCCTTCGCGATGCTGGGGGACTTGAACATCGCCGAGCCCAACGCCTTGATCGGTTTCGCCGGCCCGCGCGTCATCGAACAGACGATCCGGCAGACCCTGCCGGAAGGATTCCAGCGCTCCGAGTTCCTGCTCGAGCACGGGATGCTCGATTTCGTGATCGAGCGCCAGCAGATGAAGGAGACGCTCGTGCGCTGCCTGCGCCTCCTCTGGGACGGGGGCCGGTAAACGGTAGACGGGAGACGGTAGGCGGGAGACGATAGGTCCGTGCCCTACCCGTCTTCCGTCTTCCGTCTCCCGTCTTCCGGCTCTTCGGCGGCTGGAGTCCCTGGAGCTTCGGGGCATGAAGCTCGGCCTGGCGGCGATCGATGCTCTCTGCGAGAGGATCGGGCGGCCCGAGAGGAGCGTTCCATCCGTTCTGGTGGGTGGGACGAACGGTAAGGGCTCGACGGCCGCGACGCTCTCGGCGATCGCGAAGGCCGGTGGACTGCGGGCAGGCCTCTATACGTCCCCGCATTTGATCCACGTCACGGAGCGGATTCGCGTGGAGGAGGAGGACGTGACCGGCCCCGAGCTCGATCGAGCTCTCGAGCGCGTGTTCGTGGCCGCGGACGCGGTCCCGCCCGTTGCCGCGACCTATTTCGAAGCTATGACCGCGGCGGCATTCCTCGTCTTCTTCGAGCGCCGGCTCGATCTGGCGATCCTGGAGGTCGGCCTGGGCGGGCGTTTCGACGCGACGAACGTCGCTCCGGCGGTTCTTTCCGCCGTCACGTCCATCGGGCTCGACCACACCGAGGAGCTCGGCCCGACGCTCTCCTCGATTGCCCGTGAGAAGGCGGGCGTCTTTCGCGCCGGACGGCCCGCGATCGCCCGGGCGGCGGGGGAGGCCCTGGAGGTCCTGCGCGCCGAAGCCCTGCAACGAGGATCGGCCTGGCACGATGCCGGGACCGAGCTTTCGGTGCGCGTGCTCCAGGTCGGGATCGAGGGAACCCGTTTCGATGTGACGACGCCGCGTCGTGAGTTGAGCCTGGCGACGCCTCTCCCCGGCGCCCACCAGGCCTGGAACGCCGCTCTCGCCATCCGGGCGGCGGAGCTTCTGCCGGAGCCCGCGCTGCCCCTGACCCCGGAGACGATCGGCGCTGGGATCGCGGCCGTCCGATGGCCTGGACGCCTCGAGCGCTTCGACGTCGGCGGCCGCCCCGTGCTGCTCGATGGATGCCACAATGCCGAAGGCGCGGCCGCCCTGGCCGGGTTCCTCGCGGATGCCGGGCTCGACGGACGTTGCCGGCTCGTCTTCGGCGCGATGGCGGACAAGGACATCGAAGGGATCGCGGGAATCCTCTTCCCGGCCGTTCGGAGCGTCACGCTCGTGGCCGCGTCCTCGCCCCGCGCGGCTTCGGCGCAAGAGCTTGCCCGGCGCGTCCCGCCCGCTCCGGGAGGGGTCCGGGCGGGAGGAGACGTGAAAGAGGCGCTCGAGACTCTTCTGGCGGGGAGCGACGGCGCCCCTATAATCGTGGCCGGCTCTCTTTATCTCGTCGGCGAGGCCCGCGCGTGGCTGCTCGCCGGGCAACCGCCGGAAGGACGCACGTGACGACCGCGACCGCGCATTTCACCCGGGAGCACTTCGAGCGGCTCGAAGAAGAGCGGCTTGCCGTCTTCGCGTCCAAGAGCGCGCGGGCGGTCCGGCCGTACGGTCCCGCCCGGGCGATGGAAGGCGACGTGCGGACGGAGTACGCTCGGGATCGCGACCGGATCATCCACTCGCGCGCGTTCCGCCGGCTAAAACACAAGACGCAGGTCTTCATCCCTTACGAGGGAGACCATTTCCGCACCCGTCTGACTCACACGATCGAGGTGTCGCAGATCGCCCGCAGCGCCGCGCGGGCGCTCGGGCTGAACGAAGACCTGACCGAAGCCATCGCGCTCGGCCACGATCTCGGGCACACGCCGTTCGGGCACTCCGGCGAGCGGGTGCTCGACCGCCTCCTGCGCGCGAGCCATCAGCACGCGGGAGGGTTCAAGCACAACTACCAGTCCGTGCGCGTCGTGGACCGGCTTGAGAAACGGTACGACGATCCGGGACTCAACCTGACGCACGACGTTCGCGAGGGGATCTTCAAGCACACGACCTGGAAGCGTTCCTTCCCCTTCCCGCTGGATTTTCCCGAGGGGCTCTCCTTCGAGTCCGGCGGCACTCTCGAAGCCCAGATCGTCAACTGGTCCGACGAGATCGCGCAGCAGACGCACGACCTGGAGGACGGGCTGCCCCTGGCGCAGGAAGAGGCGATCGAGGCCCTGGAGATCTCCCGGGCGGTCCGGAGGGAGCGGACCTCCGGACAGGATCGCGCGGCGCGCCGAGCTTCGCTCATCCGCGGGATGATCGCCGTGCTGACGAGAGACCTGGTCGAGACGTCGCGCGCCCGGATCGAGGCCTGGCTCGAGCAGAGCGGCGTGACGACGACCGAACAGTTCTACGAGAGGCGCGGCCGCCTCCCCGGAGACCTCGTCGCCTTCTCGGAGCGGGGGAGGCGCGACTACCGGGAGCTGAAGGAGTTCGTCTACCGGCACGTCATCCATTCTTTCCCGGTTTCGCGCAATGACGGCCACGCGCGCCGCGTCATCACCGGCATCTTCGACGCCTACCGCGAGAACCCGCGCCTGCTTCCCGACTACGTCCTCCTGGGCCTCCACGACGACATCGGCGTGCGCTTCCTTCGCGAGGTGCCCCTGAGGGATCTCGACCGCGAGTTCGCCGAGAGCTACTTCCCGCGCCCCGAGTTCTACCGCGCCATCGCGGACCACATCGCCGGCATGACCGACAGCTATTGCAACGCCGAATACAAGGAACTGGTCGGATGAGAGAAGGTCTAATGTCTAAGGTCGAATGTCCAAGGTCCCGGGGCCCGACCTGAGACCTTGGACTTTAGACCTTGGACCATTCAGGAGAAATCATGAGCAAAGCCGAAAGCTTGACCGCGACTCTGGCCTTTCTCGACCGCGATCTGTCCGTCGTCGATCCCGACGTCGCGCACTGGATCCGCGAAGAGGAGGAGCGGCAGAACCACAACCTGGAGTTGATCGCATCGGAGAACTGGGTTTCCCGCGCGGTGCGCGAGGCGCAGGGCTCGGTGCTGACCAACAAGTACGCCGAGGGGTATCCGGGCAGGCGCTACTACGGCGGCTGCGAGTTCATCGACAAGATCGAGGCGCTCGCGATCGAGAGGGCGAAATCGCTTTTCGGGACCGAGCACGCCAACGTCCAGCCGCACTCGGGCTCGCAGGCCAACATGGCCGCCTACCTGACGGCGGCGAAACCCGGAGAGACGATCCTCGGGATGAACCTCTCCCACGGCGGCCACCTGACGCACGGGCACCCGCTCTCCTTCTCGGGGAAGGATTACAAGGTCGTCGCCTACGGCGTGAGCCAGGAAGACGAGAGGATCGACTACGAGGAGCTCGCGCGTCTGGCGCGGGAGCATCGCCCGAAGATCATCATCGCCGGAGCCTCGGCCTACGTGCGGGAGCTCGATTTCCGGCGCTTCGGCGCGGTAGCCGAGGAAGTCGGCGCGTCGCTCGTGGTGGACATCGCGCACATCGCCGGCCTCGTGATCGCGGGACTGCACATGTCTCCCGTCCCCTACGCTCCCTTCGTCACCTCGACGACGCACAAGACGCTGCGCGGGCCTCGCGGCGGACTCATCCTCTGCCGGGCGGACCGCGCGAAGGATCTGGACCGCAACGTCTTCCCCGGCGTGCAGGGCGGCCCTCTCGAGCACGTCATCGCCGCCAAGGCGGTGGCTTTCGCCGAGGCCGCGACGCCCGAGTTCAAGGACTACCAGCGGCGGATCGTCGAGAACGCGAAGGCGCTCGCGAGCGGACTCACCAATCGCGGTTTCCGCCTGGTCTCCGGAGGCACGGACAACCACATGATGCTGGTGGACGTGGGCGCGCGCGGCATCTCCGGCAAGGATGCGGAGAAGGCGCTCGACCGGCTGCGGATCACGGTCAACAAGAACACGATCCCCTTCGACACGCGTCCGCCGATGGTCGCCTCGGGACTTCGCATCGGGACTCCGGCCGTGACGACGCGCGGCATGGGCCCGGCGGAGATGGACACGATCGCCGACTGCATCGCCCGCGCCCTCAACGCGATCGGCGACGCGGCCGTGGAGGAGTCCGTGCGGCGGACCGTCGGCGAGCTCTGCGCCGGCTTCCCGCTCATCGCGTGAGCCTTCGCCGGGCCGTCCTCGGCGTCGCCTCCGCGCTCCTTCTCTTCTCCTGTTTCGCCTCGACGATCCGGACAGAGCTCGGCCGCCGCGCCGCGGCTCCTCTTCCGGTCGGCGCCGCTCGACTCCAAAACGCGGCGCTTGAACGGCACGGCGACCGCTTTCGACCGGCAGTTCTCCGTCTTCCTCGAGTCCGCGCGGCGCAGACCTGCCGCCCGGCGCGCGCGGACTCGCCGTCCTCGGTGTGCCCCGGACGAATCAGGTCGTCTATCTCGCGGCTACCACTTCGCGCCGATCTCCGGTCCTCGTCGCTCCCGAGCAGGTCCCGCCCGGATGGCTCCTGGCCGTCTACGGCCCTGAGCGGCCCGCCGGCTGGAAAGTCATCGCGCCGGTCTGGAAGGGGGCGCTGATGGCGCCCGTCTCATGAGCGGCCTCTGGCTCTCCCTGGCGCAAGTCGCGGCCATCCTGCTCGCCGCCGGCGCCATCGGCTACGCGCTCGCCGCTTTCCTCTTCCCTGCTCTCGAGCCGCCGCTCCGAGCGCGCCGCCTGGGGCTTCGCCCTCGGCCTCTCCCTCCTCGCCGCCTCCGTCCCTCTCGCTTTCCTCACTCGCATTCCGCCCGCGCTGGGCGCCTTTCCTCGTCGCCGCTCTCGCCACTCGCGGCCAGCGGGTTTCTACACCACGCCGGTCAGGGCGCCTCCTCCCTCTCTCCGCGGGAGAGGGAAGGGGTGAGGGGACTGATGAAGCCAACTCATCTCCTTCTCTCTCCTCCTCGCCGCCTTCGGCGTGATCGTGTTACGCGTTGCGCGCGCTGACCGAGCCGATGTGGTCCAACGACTTCCTCGCGATCTGGGGTCTCAAGGGAAAAATCATCTTCGCGGCCGGGGCGGTTCCTCGCCGCCTCTTCGACGACCTCTCGCTCGGCTTCTCGCACCCCGAGTACCCTCTGGGCCTCCCTTTCCTCTACGCCGCAATCTCCTTCCTCCTCGGCCGCTGGGATGACCACGCGATGGCGCTGCTCTTTCCGTTCCTCCAGGCCGCTACTCTCCTCGCTCTCTTCGGCTGGCTGCGCCGGCGGGGAGCGTCGCGGGCTCTCGCGCTGGGCGCAGCGGCTCTCCTCGCCCTTTTCGAGCCTCTCTACTCCGCTTTCCTGACCGGAATGGCCGACGTGCCGTACTCCTTGGCCGTGCTCCTCTTCGGCATGGCTCTCGCGGACGCTCTGGACCAGACGGACTTCTTCGCCACGCGCCGCCTGGCCTTCGCCTCCTTCCTCGCGGTCTCCACGAAGAACGAAGCGCTTCTTCTCGCCGCGGCCGGGGTCTTTCTCGCCGTTCTCGCGTTGCGAAAGTCGCGCCCGGCATCGCGCCGCGCCGCGGCCGCGATCGCCGCCCCGGCCATCGTGCTGCTCCTGGCCGGACGGCTCTGGAAGGGGAGCCTTCCCCTCCGCGATTTCGATCTCGCCTACCTGGGGCCCACCCTGATCCTGGAGCTTCTTCCCCGGGTCGGCGAGTCAATCCATGCGGGTTTGCGTGAAGTGATCCTCCCGGCCTGGCCCGGTTTGCTCTGCGTGCTCCTGCTCGCCGCCGCCGGCCACCGCGCGCCCGCGGGCGACCGCCTCCTTCTCCTCGCCTCGATCTGCGCGGTCGCCTATCTCCTCGTTCCCTCTCTTGCCGTCCTTGGCCCGGACTGGCTCGTCCGCACGTCTCTCGCCCGCATTGTCTGTGCCCTGGCCCCGCTGGCCGCCGCCGGCATCGCCGTTCGAGCCAGCCCCCAGTCCCCGTCGGGCAAGCGGTCGCAAGGAGTCTGCCGAGTAACCGGAGGGAGAGGCTCGCGCCGCGGAGCGCAGCGTTTGCGTGGGGTCAGGCGAGCGATCGAGGCCGCATCCGGCCGAGTCGCTCGCCGGTGCGCCCGACGGGCGCAGATCCCGCGCAAACGCGGAGCGACGTTAACGGTGTAGCCAACGGAGCCGCAGGAGGTCCCAGAGAGTCGGAAGGGCATCGTGGACGAGAGAGACCCTCGAATCGGGGGAGTTGAACCAGAGCACCGGGACCTCCGCGATGGCGAGGCCGCGCAGCCGCGCCAGATACAGGATCTCGATGTCGTAGGCGAATCCGTCGATCCGCGCCCGGCGGAAGAGATCCCGCGCGACGTCGCCGCGGAAGAGCTTGAATCCGCACTGCGTGTCACGGATGCCGGGGACGGCGAGCATCCTCACCAGCAGGTTGCCGGCCTTGCCGAGAGCGCGACGGTAGATCGGCTGCTTCAAGCGGACGAGGTCCTCCTGGAGAGCGCGGGAGCCGATCGCGACCGGATGCTTGGGCAGACGTTCGGCGAGCTTGGCCCATTCCGACAGCGGTGTGGAGAGGTCCACGTCGGTCAGGAGGACGGGGTCGCCCGAGGAGGCGAGGACCCCGGTGCGCAGGGCGCACCCCTTCCCGCGGTTCCTTTCGTGGCGGAGAATATCGAGCCGCAGGCCGAGTTGCCCCGCGAGCTGGCGCGCCGCGGCTTGTGTCCCGTCGGTGGAGCCATCGTCCACGAGGATCACTTCCCAGTCCCAACCGCCGGGGCGCGCGCGCACCCATTCGGCGACCGAGCGCAGGCAGGACTCGATGCGATTGCGCTCGTTGTAGGCGGGAATGACCAGGCTCGCGCCATCCATTTTGGATTTTGGATTTTGGATTTTGGATTCGGAGCCTGGCGTGTCGTTCTTCAATCTAAAATCCAAAATCGAAAATCTAGAATTCCTTTTTGGCCGCTTCGAAGACGAACTGGTAGCCGAAGAGCGTGGGCCAGGTCCTGGCGCTTCTGCGCGCGAAGGCCCTCGTCGGACGGCTCCAGGGAGCGCCGGACAGCGAGGGATGGGCCAGCTCGTAAGGCATCGCCGTCGCCTCCACGGCGCGGATTCGGAAGCCGCTCCTTTCCAGGAGGTCCTTCGCGCTCGCGCGCGTGTAGAACGTCACGTGGGTGCGGTCGAGGATGCCGCGGTCCGCGTAACGGAACCGCCCGAAGAGGAGAGCGAGCCGGACCGAGATGTTCGCCACGTTTGGAATGGAAGCGAAGAAGACGCCGCCGCTCTTCAGCCACGCCCGAACGCGTTCCAGGAGCATCTCGGGTCGCGCGAGATGCTCGAGCACATCCGCGCAGACAATGGCGTCGAAGGGTTCGTCCCAGTGCCCGGCATGGAGCGCGTCCTGCTCGCGCCAGTCGTCGTACCCCTCTTTCGCCGAAGCGGACTCCGGCGGATGCGGCTCGACGCCGGCGAGGAATGAGCAGCGGTCACGAACGGCCCGGCCCAGGTGTCCGCCCGCCGCCCCGAGGTCGAGAAGCCGGAGGCCGGAAGGCAGGGCTCGAATGCGCCGCCGCAGGACGTCGTGCGACGAGCCGGGGATCTCCTTCCACACGTACTTCTCTGACGAGCCGTGCATGTTTGCGAGAAGCTATCAGCTAGACCCGGAACTTCTGTGCGATGGGGTAGCGCCGGCCTTCTCCGAAGGCCCGGGCGGTGACTTTCGGGCCCGGCGGCATCTGACGCCGTTTGTACTCGTTGCGGTCCACCCGCCGGGCCATGTCGCGGGCGAGCGCGACCGGAACGCGCGCGCGCCGCGCGGCGGCCTGGGCCGGCAGCGAGTAGTCCACGAGGGCCTCGATCAACGGATCGAGCACGGGGTAAGGGGGGATCGTGTCGCTGTCCTTCTGGTTCGGGCGAAGCTCCGCCGACGGCTCCTTGGAGATGGAGGAGGCGGGGATCCGCTCTCCTCCGCGGTTCAGCTCGCGCGCCAGCTCGTAGACGAGCGTCTTCGGAACGTCGGAGAGGAGCGCGTAGCCGCCCGCCATGTCGCCGTACAGGGTGCAGTAGCCCGCGGCGAGCTCCGACTTGTTCCCGGTGGAGAGAACCAGGTGTCCGAATCGGTTGGAGAGCGCCATCAGGATCGCGCCGCGAATCCGGGCCTGGATGTTCTCCTCGGTCGCGGAACACTCGCCGGGGCCGAAGGCCGGAGCCAGGGCCCGGCGGTAGGCCTCGAAAACGGACACGATCGGGATCTCGAGAAGCCGGACGCCGAGCCGCCGCGCGAGGTCGCGGGCGTCGCGCAGGCTTCCCTCCGAGGAATACGGGCCCGGCATCGCGACGCCGGTGACGCGGTCGGGGCCGAGCGCCTCGACCGCGAGCGTCGCCGTGACGGCGGAATCGATGCCTCCGGACAGGCCGAGCACGGCGGTCGAGAAGCCGCACTTCTGCGCGTAGTCGGAGAGCGCGAGGGCCAGGGCCTTCGTGAGCCGCGCGACGTCCGTGTCCCACTTCCGGACCGGCCCTCCTCCGTCCGGCAGCTCGATCGTCCAGAAGTCCTCCCGGAAAGACTCGCCGCGCGCCACGAGGCGCCCCCGCGCGTCGAAAGCGGAAGAACCCCCGTCGAAGACGAGGCTGTCGTTGCCGCCCACCAGGTTGCAGCTGACGAGCGGCACGCCTGTCTGCCGGGCGATCTGCTTCATCATCCTCTCGCGCAGGCGCGCCTTCCCCCGGGTCCAGGGAGAGGCCGAGATGTTCGCGTGGAGGTCGAGCCGCAGAGGCCTCATGTCGCGCACCGGATCGGTCGGATAGAGCGGGTGTTTCCAGAACGTCTTGTCGTTCCAGATGTCCTCGCAGATCGTCACGCCGATCCTCGAGCCGCGCAGGCGCAGGACGAGCGGGCGGCTGCCCGGCTCCGTGTAGCGCCCTTCGTCGAAGACGTCGTAGGTCGGAAGCAGGCGCTTGTGGTAGACGGCGGCGATCCGGCCGGCGCGCGCGGCGATCGCGGCGTTGAAGACGCGGCGGCCCAGGCGCGCCGGGTTTTTCTGAAGCGAGCCGTAGAGCCACAGCGCGCGGCCGCTCGACTCGGCGATTCGCGCCGCGGCGCGCTCGGACTCGGCGATGAAGGCCCTCCGCTCCACCAGGTCCCTCGGCGGGTAGCCGCAGACGGCGAGCTCGGGAAAGAGCACCATGTCGGCGCCCTCGTTCTCCGCGCGGCGCCCGAGATCCAGGATCTTCTTGGAGTTCCCGGGAAAGTCGCCGACCGTCGTGTCGATCTGCGCGACGGCGATCTTCAATGTAGTCAAGAGTCGAGAGTCTAGAGTCCAGAGTCTTGAGCATTCGACTCTCGACTGTCGATTCTCGACTCTGGACTCTCCCACCGCAACGGCCGTCCGGAAAGTCGGTCGCCCGGGCTCGGGGCGCCGCGATCCCGGCGAGTCACGAGCAGGGGAGTTCCGAGGGTGAAGAGCGTCAACGCCGTGCCGAGCCAGCGCCTGGCGGACTGGGCGGCGGTGAGAGGGGCGGATCCTCTCGGGCCGCGGGCGGTCAGGCCGGTCAGGGCCATGCCCACGGTCTTTCCGAAGAGGACGAGCGGCACGACGGTCGAGAAGAAGGACAGATAAACGGCAAAAACGCCCGTCCACAGCAGTCCCGAAATCTCGAGCGTCCGTCCGCGCCCGGCCGTGGCAGCGAGCAGCGCGGCCGCGACGAGAAGCAGCACGAGAGCGCCGTCCGCGGCCAGGGCGGCGCCCCGCGCCCCGAGTGGCGCCGCGGGAGCCCGGACCTCGGAAGCGGCGGATTCCGGGACCCGCGCCGAAGGCCGAGGCGCCCCCGCCGCAGCGGGACGCAGCGGGAGATCCAGGAAAGCGGGCCTCCCGGAGGCGGATCCGTCCGGCAAGACCTCGGCCCGGGCAAGAGGCTCCTCCGGCTCGAAGATCCCCGTCCTTGCCAGATCCTTCTTCGCGGAACCGGACGGGCTCGCGAAGGGCTCGGCGGCGCCCGAGGAGAGGTCGATTTCGTCGAGCCGGCTCATTCCATTGACGATTGTCGATTGTCGATTGTCGATTGATAGGAGCTTCTCATCCGAGGCTTTCGTCCATCTTCTCTCCAATCTTTCAATCTTTCAATCTCTCAATCTTCCATTCCTATCACCGGTGGTTCAAGTGGCGCACGTAGATCCGGCCCATCAGGTCCAGGTCCCCCTTCTGATAGCGCTCGGCGAACTTCATGTGGCGCGCTGCCTCCGAATCGTTGGGATCGAGAGCCAGCGCTTCGCGGAAAGCCTGCATGGCCTTCTGGTAGAGGCCGTTCTGCAGCTGGGTGATCCCCTGGTTGTAGTAGGACCGGAGCAGGTAGGAGCGGGCGTCCTGGTTGTCCCGGTCCTCCTGCACGATGCGCCACAGGATCGGAATCGCCGTCTCGTACTCGCCTTCGTTGTAGAACTTGACCGCCGGAGTCAGGGCCGTGACCTTTTCGGAGGCGACGCCCTGCTCCCGCGCGAAGCTCGGGTCGTCGCGGAAGGCCGGCGCGGCGAGGTTGAAGTTCTTCAGGGCTTCGATGTACCGCTTCTCCTCGAGCGCCTTCTCCGCTACAGCGCGCAGGCGCGCGGGATCGGTGTCGCCCCGCGAAGCGCTCGAGGCGGCGTCCGGCGGCGAAGCTGGCCGCAAGGCTCTCCCGGCTTCCGGGGCCCCGCCCCTGTCCAGATTGGCGAGCAGCTTGCGGGCTTCTTCCGAGTCCGGATCGGCCGGCCCGATGCGGCGCAGCTCGGTACGCGCCTCCGCGATCTGTCCCTTTTGCAGAAACTCCCGGGCACGCGGGACAGAGCCTGAGGAGACGTTCTTCTGCGGCGGCGCCTGCGTCCTGGTCCCCCTGAAAACGAAGTAGATCCCCGCGAGGGTCAATGCGAGGAATGCGGCGACGACGGCGAGGACTCTTGGATTGATCGCAATCCCGGCGGGCCGCCGCTCGGGCGGCGGGGGCGCGGCCGCGGCCGCCGGGAAGTCGTCCACCCTGGCGGGAACCGCCGGTTTCGCGGCCGCCTCGCCAGCGGCGGCCGGCGCCGCTTTTTCGGCGTCTCCTTTCTCGATCCGCTCGAGGTATTGGCCGGCGGTGGGCTCGCCGGGATCGAGCGACTGCGCCTGGAGAAAGAACCGGCGCGCCGCCTCGCGGTCTCCGGCCTCGAAGCTCTCACGCCCTTTTTTCAGGCATTCCGCCACCAACCGGCTCTCGTCGGCGGTCTCCTGCCGGGCCTTTTCGATTCTCGTGACCGCTTCGGAGTTGTTGATGTCGATCAGGAAGACGCGGGACCAGATCTCGATCGCCTGCTCGCGGTCTCCCTTCTTCGCGGCCTCGTCCCCCTGCTTGATCAGGGCGCCGATCTCCCGCTCGGCGGCGCGGGCCTCCTCCTCGTCAATTCCCGCCCCGGGCAAGGAAGGCATCGCCGTGCCCGACGCTTCCTCCATCGGGAGGAACAGGTCGCGCGGGGAATGGGAAGGCGGCACGGGCGCCTCCGCGTCCGGCGAGGTGTCGTCGTACACCGAGAGGCCGGACCTCGCCGCGTCCTGCGCGGAGTCTTCCAGGGCTTCGGAGGAAAGATCGGAACTCGGCGGCGGAACAGGGTCGAGGCCGGACGGCTCGGCCGAAAGGTCGCCGAACGCGGGCGTGGCTCCGTAGCCTTCGCTCTGCGGCCCCCCGAGCGAGAATTCGCCCGAGCCTTCCGGGCCGGGGCCCGAATCCGGCGGCGCCGCGGCGGCCGGCGCGGAAGCGGCCGACAATCGGCGTTCGAGCGAGGGGAGCGCGGGATGTTTCGGATCCGCCGCGCGCAGCCGTTCGACTTCCCGCCGCGCGTCCGAGAGCCGCCTTTGCGCGAGGGCCTCCTCGGCATTGGCGCGACTGGCTTCGATGAGCGGCTGCATCGCCTTCTTCCCGGCGGCCTTCTCGATCATCGCCAGCGCGTCCTTGTTGCCCGGCGCAAGCGTCAGAGCGCGCGTGGCCGCCGCCACGGCTCCATCGAAATCGCGCGCTTCGCATTTCTGCTCCGCCTCGGCGAGCAGGCGCCGCGGGTCCGGCTTTTCGGGGCGCGGCTCCGCGGCCGGGGCAGGGGCAGGGCGAGGCGCGCCGGCCGGGCTTCCGGGGGCCTGCGGGCTCACCACGGCCTGCAGCTCGCTGATGTCCACGTCCGAATCGCGGTTTCGCGCCTTTTCCCGCAGCCGCTGGGCAGGGGTGAAGCGCGGGTCCATCTTCAGAATGAACTCGCAGCCGATCACGCAGTCGCTGACGTTGCCGGAGGAGAAGAGGTTCAGGGCATGGCGGAACGTCGCGAGGATCTTCTCGCGAACCTCCACCGGCAGCGAAGGGTTGCCGGGGTACGCGCCCGGCGAAAGGGGAGGGTTCATCGAAGGGACCCGCCTTTGGCCGCTTCTTGAACAGAGGGAGTCCGTCTCACGAGGTCCCAATTATAGACTGACACCCTGATGCGGACGGTCATCGAGTGCGTTCCCAACATCTCCGAGGGGCGCGACCGCAGCCGGATTGGCGAGATCGCCGACGCGGTGCGGGCGACGCCGGGCGCGCGTCTGCTCGACGTTTCCTCGGACGCCTCGCACAACCGGAGCGTGCTGACGTTCGTCGGCGATGCCGCGGCCGTCCGCGCCGCCGTGGCCGCGCTCTTCGATGCGGCGATCCCCCGGATCGACCTGACGCGGCACCGGGGCGAGCACCCGCGCATGGGCGCCGTGGATGTCGTGCCCTTCATCCCGATCCGGGGGGCAAACGTCGAGGAGTGCGTCGCTCTCTCGCGCGAGGTCGCCGCCGAGATCGCCTCGCGCCATCAGATTCCCGTCTACCTCTACGAGGACTCGGCGACGTCGGAGTCGCGGCGAAACCTGGCGGAGATCCGGAAAGGGGAGTTCGAGGGCTTCGCGGAGAAGATGAAGGACCCGCGCTGGAGTCCGGATTTCGGGCCCTCCCGTCCCCATCCGACCGCGGGCGTCGTCGCGGTCGGAGCCAGGCCGCCTCTGATCGCCTACAACATCAACCTCGGGACCAAGGACCTGCGAGTCGCCGAAACGATCGCGAAGGCCATCCGCCACATCGGCGGCGGCTTCCGCTTCGTCAAGGCGATGGGGGTCGAGCTGGCCGAGCGCGGCCAGGTCCAGGTCTCCATCAACATGACCAACTTCAAGAAGACCCCTCTCCACCGCGTCTTCGAATGCGTCAAGTCCGAGGCCGACCGCTACGGCGTTCCCATCGTCGGCTCGGAGATCGTCGGCTTGACCCCCGCCGAAGCGCTCTTCATGGCCGCCGATCACTACTTGAGGCTGGAAGGCTTTTCTTCCGATCAAGTGCTGGAGTTGCGCCTCCTGGAGGAAAGTGATTAAGAGCGAAGGTGTCAGGGAACAGGTATCAGGGGAAATGCAGGTGTCCGGTGCCAGATATCAGGTGTCAGGTTCAGAGAGACCGAAGGTTGCCTGACCTGACACCTGGCACCTGATACCTGACACCTGTCTTTTCCCTGGCACCTATGACCCTGATACCTACTCCCGTTCCACCTCGATGCCGTAGCCGCGAAGCTTCCGATACAGGTTGGACCGCTCGATCTGGAGCGCTTCGGCGGCCCGGGTGACGTTGCCGCGGTGGCGCTTCAGGGCGGACAGGATGTAGCGGCGCTCGAAGTCGTCGCGCGCGTCCCGGAGGGGCGCGTCGGCGGGGAGCGGCGCGGCGAGCTCGCCGTCGCGGATCTCGGCGGGAAGATCTTCCCGGCGGATCTCCTGGGCGGGAGAGAGGATCATCAGCCTCTCGATCAGGTTCTTCAGCTCTCGCACGTTGCCCGGCCAGCGGTAGCTCTCGAGGGCTTCGAGCGCCGCGGCGGAGAGAGTCTTGGGCTTGCGGCCAAAACGGGCGGTGGCCTGCTGAAGGAAATGGCGGGCGAGCAGCGCGATGTCCTCCCTCCTCTCGCGCAGCGGTGGGACGGAGACGGGCACGACCGCCAGGCGGAAGAAGAGGTCCTCGCGGAACGTCCCGCGCTTGATCTCCTCGGCGAGGTTCTTGTTCGTGGCGGAGAGGACGCGGGCGTCCGAGGAGATCGCCTTGCTTCCGCCCACTCGGGTGAAGCGCGCTTCCTGGAGCGCCCGCAGGACCTTGGACTGGGTCCGGGCGGACATATCGCCCACCTCGTCCAGGAAGAGCGTCGCGCCGTCCGCCTCCTCGAACTTGCCACGCCGGTCCTCGGCGGCGCCCGTGAAGGAGCCGCGCATGTGGCCGAAGAGCTCGGATTCGATCAGCTCCTCCGGGATCGCGGCGCAGTTGACCTCGACCAAGGGAGAATCGGCGCGCGAGGAGAGACGGTGAATCGAACGGGCGACCAGCTCCTTGCCCGTTCCGTTCTCGCCGGTGATGAGGACCCGGGCGTCAGTGGGCGCGACGCGCGCGATCTCCTGCCGCAGCTGCCGCATCGCCGGCGAGTCGCCGATCAGCGTCGCCTCCGACTCGCTCCTGCCGCGGAACGATTCGATCTCGGCGAGCAGGTCCCGACGCTCGATCGCCTTCTGCGCGGTCAGGATGACCCTCTCGAGCGACAGGGGCTTCTCCAGGAAGTCGTAGGCCCCCAGGCGAACGGCGCGCACCGCCGTTTCGACGCTGGCGTGCCCCGAGATCATCACGACCGGGACTTCGCGCAGCCGGCCGTCCGCCGCCTCGAGCACCGAGAGGCCGTCGCGGTCGCGCAGCCAGACGTCCAGGAAGGCCAGGTCGAAGTTCTCCTCCCGGAGGCGCTTCAGCCCCTCTTCGCCGGACTCGATGGAGGTGACCGCGTACCCCTCGTCGGTCAGGATCTCCGAGAGCGTCTCCCGGATGGCCTTCTCGTCGTCGATGACGAGGACGCGGCGTTTCTTCATGCCGCCGGCAG
This sequence comes from uncultured Acidobacteriota bacterium, assembly GCA_963741435.1. Lineage (GTDB taxonomy): Bacteria > Acidobacteriota > Thermoanaerobaculia > UBA5066 > Gp7-AA6 > JAWOLE01. Next base: position 132,693 of record CAVUIX010000036.1, read on the forward strand.
GTCGATGATGAACCGAGCGCCGCGGGGACGGTTCTCCTCGACGCGGATGGATCCGTTGTGGTCGGCGACGATGCGCGACACGATCGCGAGCCCGAGGCCGGTGCCGCGCCCCTTCGTGGTGAAGTCGGGGAGGAAGAGCTTGTCCCGGTCGCGCGCCGGAACGCCGCGGCCGGTGTCGGCGACCTCGATGGAGACGCCGTGCGCGCTATCCGCGAGGCGGACCGTGATCTCTCCGGATGTGCCGCACGCTTCGAGGGCGTTGTCGAGCAGGTTGATCAGGGCCCGTTTGATCTGTTCGGGATCGAGCACGACGCGTTCGCGCGCGAGGCACGACTCGACGCGCAGCGCGACCCCCTCGCGGGCTCCTTCGAAGAGGCGCACGGCCGAGCGCGCCAGGGCCGGCAGGTCCGTCGGCTCGGGCCGCATTTCCGGCAGCCGCGCGAACCGGGAGAACTCGTCCACGAGGGATTTCAGGAATTCCACCTCCTCCACGATGACCTTTGTCCCGCGCTCGATCGCCTCTCCGAGGTCCGGTCCGCCGGCGCGCTGCCGCCGGGCGATCCGTTCGGCCGAGAGCCGGATGGGGGTGAGCGGGTTCTTGATCTCGTGGGCGACGCGCCGGGCGACCTCGCTCCAGGCCGCGAGCTTCTGCTCGCGCGCCACGTGCGTCGTGTCCTCGATCGCCAGGACCCAGCCGCGGCGGCGTTCCCCGGCCGGGGCGGGGGAGAGCGGGCGCAGGGAGATCTCGAGCCGGCGCTCCCCGTCCGCCGGACGGAGCGTCAGCTCGCGCGGCGCCGGGGAAGACGCTCCGCTCCTCGCCTCGTCGAGCAGCGCGACGAGCGGGGCGAGCTCCGTCCGTGTCCGGAGCGTTTCGACCGTCACGTCCCCTTCCAGAGAGAGCAGCGTGCGGGCGGCGGGATTGCAGACGGTGACCAGGCCCTCGCGGTCGAAGGCGAGCACTCCGGTCGTGACGGATTCGAGCACCGTCGCGACCAGCCGGCGCTCCAGGTCCAGGCGGCGGTTGGAGGCCTGCAGCTCCTCGTTGGAGCGCAGTTGCGCGTCGCGGGCCTCCTGCAGGCCCTCGGCCATGCGGTTGAAGGAGTTGACGAAAACTCCGAGCTCGTCGGAAGCCGGGACGTCCACCCTGGCGGAGAGATCCCCGGAGTGGAGCCGGCGCGTGGATTCGGCGAGCGCGGCGATCGGGCCGGTGATCCGGCGAGCGAGCGTCGTGCCCGTCCAGATGGACGCGAACAGGATCGCGAGCGTGATGAGGAGAAACGTCGAGATGTTGGCGGCCTTGATGGCCGGTTTCTGCGCCTCGAGCTTCCTGTACTCGCTCCAGGCGGCCGCGATGGCGTCGAGAGCGCGCGCCTCGGCGGGGCCGACGCGGGTCCCCGCCGCCCACACGAGATCTCCTCCCCGGACGAGGGCCCTGTAGAGGTGTGACCCGTCGGGAAGAACCTCGATCTTGACCTCCTGGCCTCGGGTCGCGGCCTTGCGCAGGCTTTCGGAGGAGAGCGGCAGGACGGACGCGGGCGTCTCCGCCGCGAGCGCCTCGCGCTGGCCGTCGCGATAGGCCTCGACCGAATCGAGCTTCTGCTGCCGGCGCAGGTCCTCCACGTGCCCGGCCGCGCGGGCGTCCGCGCCGAGTCCGGCGAGCATCCTCGCCTTTTCCAGCGTCTCGTCCACGACCCGCTTCTCCGCCATGTCCTGGACCGCCCGGGCCCCGCCGACGACTTCCCTCACGGGCGTCGAGAACCACCTGTCGATCGAGCGCTGGAGCAGCCCCGTCGCGGTGAAGAAGAGGAGCCCGATCGGGATCGCGGTCAGCCCGATGTAGGTGACGAGCAGCTTCGTCTGGAAGCGCGAGCCGAGGACGTCGCGCCGGCGTTCGAGCCACGTCTTGATCAGCACGCGGCAGAGAACGAAGAGCACCGCGGCGATCAATGTGATGTTGATGTAGGAGAGGACGAAGAGGAGCAGCCCGCGGGTGATCGTGACCGGCTCCATCTGGTTGGCCCGCTGCTCGAGCACCGAGACCACCGACCAGACGACGAGCACCGCGAGGACGAGCCAGATGATGAGCCGGTTGTCCTTGCTCCGGCGCTGCAGCTCGGTCAGGAGCCTCATGGCGCGACCTTGATCTCGAAGCGGTTCGAGCTCATCCACGGGGTGCGGGAGTCCACGGGGATGATCGCGAAGAGGTAACCGGAATCGAAGGTCGCGCGCATCCGGACGTAAAGATTCGTTCGCCAGTCATCGTGGCGGACGCGGAACACGAGCAGATTCTCGCGCGAGAGGAGGCGGCGGGCAACCTCCTGGAAGTCGTGGGTCGTCGAGCGCTGGAGCGCCCGGCCGTCCATCGTTTCGACGACGACGTATTCCCGGGTGACGGGATCGTAGGTCACGGCGACCCGGTAATTGCGCGTATCCATGCGATCGTCCCAGAGCCAGTGCGCGTTGTGCCGGTAGAGCCGGATCTCGTAGCGGATGGCCGTCTCGAGGCCCGACTCGATCTTGGTCGCGAGTTCGGGATTCAGCGCGCCCGCCAGCCGGAACCGCGTGAAGACGTCGGGGCCCCGCGCGTCCGCGTGAAGCGACTCGATGCGCGGAGTCCCCTGCTGCGCGCCGGCGAACGGAACCGGGACGCTGATCGCCGCCACGACCAGGAGGGCGCCAAGGCGCTTCGATGAGGGCATTCGGCTGATTCTACGGTGTCTTGCCGAACGGGATATCCGTGGCGCCCCCGCCTCGACATCCCATGAGTGTCCCCCGCGGCCGAGGCGCGGAAGCACCACCATGGGTCTGTGAGGGCGCGAAGACGCGCGGAGGGAGTGTCGGGGAGCTTAGCTAACGACGCCCAGGTTCTGGGCCTCGGGAAGTTCGGGACTTCCGGCGGGCTCGCGCAGCGCCGCGTCCAGGGCGCGGGCAAACTCGATGTGCAGCGCGTGTCCGGCCTTGCGGGCGCGGATGTGGCCGGAGAGCGGGCGGCCCAGCAGCGCGAGGTCTCCGACGAGGTCCAGGATCTTGTGCCGCACGAACTCGTCGCGGAAACGCAGCGGGCCCGACACGATGCCATTCTCGTCGAGGACGACCGCGTTATGCAGGCTGCCTCCCCGGGCCAGCCCGCGAGCGCGCATCGCCTCGACGTCGCGGGCGAAGCCGAACGTCCGGGCCGGCGCGATACGGGCCGAGTATTCCTCGGGGCGGATCGGCAGGGTCAGGCTCTGGCGGCCGACGACAGGATGCGGGAAGTCGATCTCGTAGGTGACGGTCAGTCCGGGCCCGTCCGGCTCGAAGGACACGCTGCGATCTCCGCGAACGACCTCGACGGCGCGCGCGAGCGTCAGAGGACGGACGCGCGCCGGCTGTCTCTCGAAGCCGGCGGCGTGGAAGAGACGCACGAAGGGGAGCGCCGAGCCGTCCAGGATCGGGACCTCCGGTCCTTCGATCTCGATCAGGCAGTTGTCCAGCCCCTCGCCGGCCGCGGCGGAGAGCGCGTGCTCCACGGTCCCGATGGAGACCCCGCCGGCGGAAATCGTGGTGGCATAGTCGAACGTCGTCGCGGACGTCAGCCGCGCGGGAATCCGGGATCCAGGATGATCGAGCCGGACGAAGACGAGACCATGGTCCGGAGGCGCCGGGCGGAAATGGGCGCGCACGGGATGCCCGGAGTGCAGACCGATCCCCTCGATCGAGACGGTTGTGCGCAGCGTCGTTTGAGATCTCAAACCGCACTCTTCATCGCATCTTCGGTGCCAGCTCTGACATGAGCCCCACAAAACCGCCATCTTGTTTTTTTTCAGGGCATTACGCCGAAATCCCCTGGCGAGAACTACGGTCCTGACCGTGGCACGGGCACCACGACTGTGTGGCGAACAAGCCACGTACGAGAGCCCCGGTCGCGGCGCGAGGAGTCTCCCGAGTAACCGCAGGGAGGAGCCTCGCGCCGCGGGAGCGTAGCGTTTGCGCGGTATCAGGCGGGCGGTCGAGGCCGCATCCGGCCGAGCCGCCCGCCGGTGCGCCGTCAGGCGCAGATACCGCGCAAACGCGGAGCGACGGTAGACTGCCGCGCTCATGCCGAAGAAACAACCCCAGGCGGCCTCGGGCGCCCCCGCGATCAAGACAGTGGCGACGAACCGGAAGGCGTTCCACGATTACTTCATCGAGGATCGCGCAGAGGCGGGCCTCGTCCTGACCGGAACGGAGGTCAAATCGCTTCGGGAAGGACGCGCCCAGCTGAAGGATTCCTACGTCCAGTTCCGGTCCGGGGAGGCGTTCCTCGTCGGGGCGCACATTTCTCCCTACGGCGCGGGGTCCTGGACGAACCACCTTCCCGAGAGGGAGCGAAAGCTGCTGCTCCACCGCCGGGAGATCGAGCGCTGGGCCTCCGCCGTTTCGACGCGCGGCCTCACGTGCGTGCCTCTGACGCTGTATTTCAAAGGCTCGAGCGCGAAAGCCGAGATCGCTCTGGTGAAAGGCAAGAAGCTCCATGACAAGCGCGACGCGATCCGCAACCGGGACCTGAAACGCGAGGCGGACCGGGCCATGAGAAGCAGGTGATACTTGATCGGTCTTAGGTTCTAGGGACCGAGAGCCCATGACGGAAGCCCTACCACCGACTCACTCTCACCGATCACCGTCCTTGAGGAAGATCCTCCGGTCGGATTTGGATTCTCTCTACCGGCTGGACCAGATCTGCTTCGAGCCGGGCATCTCTTATTCCCTTCGGGAGATTCGACGGTTCCTCGGCATCGCCACGGCGGACGGGCTCGTCGCGGACGTGGACGGAACGATCGCCGGTTTCGCGATCGGATACCTGACACGCGGAAGCGTCGCTCACGTCGTGACGCTGGATGTTCATCCCTCCTTTCGCCGGAGAAGCCTGGGAACGGCCCTGCTCGAGGAGCTGCTGAACCGTTTCTCCCGTGCCGGCGCGCGGGAGGCTCGTCTGGAGGTCTCCACCGAGAATACCGTCGCGATCGCCTTCTACCGGAAGCTGGGATTCCGCCGCCGGCGCCGGATTCCCGACTATTACGGCCGGAGACGCGATGCCTTCGAAATGGAATTGAAATTCCAGATTCCAGATTCCAGATTCCACGAGGAGCCGAGTTCCGATTGACCCGGAATCTGGAATTGAAATTCCGGTCCTGATCAGCGCGTGACGCGTTCGCGCGGCAGGGCCAGGGTCTTGCTCGATTCGAGGAGCTCGTCGAACCGGTCGGCCGGGACGGGCGGGCTGAAGAGGTAGCCCTGCATCTCGTCGCACTTCTGCGCCCGCAGGAATTCGAGCTGCGCCTCCGTCTCGACCCCCTCGGCGACGGCCGTCAGCTTCAGGCTGTGCGCCATCGCGATGATGGCGGCCGCGATCGCGGCGTCGTCGGGATCCCGCGTGACGTCGTGCACGAAGGACTGGTCGATCTTGATCCGGTCGATCGGGAAGCGTTTCAAGTAGTTCAGCGACGAGTATCCCGTCCCGAAATCGTCCATCGAGAGGCTCACGCCCAGGTTCTTCAGGTCCCAGAGGGCGGAGATCGAGAGCTCGGCGTTCTGCATGGCGTTGGATTCCGTGATCTCGAGGTCGAGTGACGCCGCGGGGAGTTTCGCCTCCTGCAGGGCCTCGGCGACCTGGAAGACCAGGTCGGCCTGCTGGAACTGCCGCGAGGAGAGGTTGACGGCGACGGAGAGGGGATAACCGCTCTTCCGCCAGGCGCTGGCCTGCGCGCAGGCGGTGCGGAGCACCCACTGGCCGATCGGAACGATCAGGCCGGAGACCTCGGCGAGCGAGATGAAGTCGCCGGGCATCACCAGGCCCAGCTCCGGGTGCTGCCATCGCAGGAGCGCTTCGGCGCCGCGGATCTGGCCGGTCGAGAGGTCGAGCAGGGGCTGGTAGTGAACGACGAGATCCCGGTTCTGGAGCGCCTGGCGCAGCCGGCTCTCGAGCGAAAGGCGCTCCAGGGCACGGGTATTCATCGCCGGGGCGTAGAGCTGGTAGTTGTCGCGCCCCTGCTCCTTGGCCCGGTACATGGCGGTGTCCGCGTTTCGCACGAGCGTCTCGGGATCGGCGCCGTCCGCGGGATAGAGCGTGACTCCGATCGAGGTCGTGATGAACAGCTCCCGGTGCTCGATGAAGAACGGAAGGCGGACCGCTTCCAGGATCTTGTTGGCGATCGTGGCCGCGTCGTCTTCCTTGACGATGCCCGGCAGCAGCACCGTGAACTCGTCGCCACCGAGGCGCGCGATCGTGTCCTCCTGCCGGACGCACCCGCCCACCCGCTCGGCGATGCGCCGGAGAAGCTCGTCTCCGATGGAGTGCCCGAGCGAGTCGTTGATGACCTTGAAGCGGTCGATGTCGAGGAAGAGCACCGCCAGCTTCTCCCGGTAGCGGTTCGCGTGGACCATGGCGACGCGCAACCGGTCGGAAAAGAGGAGGCGGTTGGGCAGTCCGGTCAGGGAATCGTGAAACGCGAGGTGCTTGACCTGCTCCTCGGCGCGTTTCCTCTCGGTGATGTCGATGATCGTGCCCTCGATCATCGCCGGCTTTCCGTCCACTCCCTCGATCAGGTTCTCGTTCTCGAGAACCCAGACGTGGCTGCCGTCCCTGCGGCGAAGGCACTCCTCGTGGTTCGTCAGGCTCTTGCGCTCCTTCAGCCGCGCGAGCGTGGCCTTCCGGTCCTCCGCCGTGAGATAGAAGTCCCAGGCCGACAGGGCCAGGACCTCCTCGCGCGACCGGTAACCGAAGATCTGGGCGAAGGACTCGTTGCAGTCCAGGATCTTGCCCTCCAGGGTCGTCCGGTAGACGCCGGCCAGGTTTCCCTCGAAGAGCAACCGGTAGCGCATCTCGGACTGGTCCGCGGCGCGCTCGGCCCGCCGCTGCCCGGTGACGTTGGTCGCGACGCCGATGACTCCCGTCACCGCGCCGTCCGGATCCCGGCGCGGCGTCAGCTCGACTTCGAAGACCAGGCCCTTCAGCTCGAAGGTCTTCCGCACCGCTTCGCCGGAGAGCGCGCGGCGCAGGAAGTCCAGCGCCTTCGGGTAATCGTCGTAAAGCTCGAAGGCGCTGCGGCCGACCGCTTCGCCGGGCCTCAGGCCGGCGGCCTCGAGGCCGCTCCCTTCCAGGTGCGTGACCACGCCGTCCCGGTCGAGCGCGAAGAGCACGATCGGCGCGTTGTTGACGAGAGTGCGAAGACGCTCCTCGGAGTCGCGAAGGGCCCTCTCCGACTTCTTTCGCTCCGTGGCGTCTCGGGCGATGATCGTCAGCAGGGTCCGTCCGTCCCGGGCGAAGAGGCCGATGGACACATCGAGCGGGACCTGGTGACCCCGCTCGTGTTGTCCGATCAATTCGGCCCGCGGCGAGGGCGCGTCCGTTTCCGAGCCTTCCACGGGCGGGAAGGGGACGAGTTGCGCCAGGGGCGGGCAGTTCGGCACGAGCATCGTCAGGTTCTCTCCGATCATCGCCGGCACGGGATGACCGAAGATCCTCTCGGCGGCGCGGTTGGCGAAGAGAATCCTCCCGGACTCGTTCACGGTCAGGATCGCGTCGGAAGCCGTTTCGACGAGCGTGCGGAACCGGCTCTCGCTTTCGCGCAGGGCTTTCCGGGCCTGCCGCCGTTCCCGCCGGATCTGCGCTTCGCGCATCTCGCGCTCCACGGTCGCGGCGAGCCGCCCGAGCGCTCCTGTCGGGATGCAGTTGTGCGCTCCGGCCTTGATCGCTTTGACGGCGGTCTCTTCGCCGACGTTGTCCGAGATGATGACGAACGGCGTGTCGAGCTCGCGCTCCTTCAGCACCGCCAGGGCGGGCAGAGCGCCGAAGTTCTCGAGCCGGAAGTCGGACAGGATGACGTCCCAGGCCGACTCGGAAAGGGCGCGCTCGAACGTCTCGCTCGACTGGACACGCTCGAAAACAGGCGAAAAACCGCCCCGCTCGAGCTCCCGGACCAGCAACCCGGCTGTCTCGAGCGAATCGTGAAGTATGAGCGCGCGAACCGGCGTGGACATGCTCCAGTTTAGCAGGTAGGTGATAGGTGGTAGGTGTTAGGTGGTAGGGACGGAGGCTTTCGTGCTCTCCCTGTCACCTGCCACCGACCTGCTACCTGCCAGGGCCGCGATCGCGGGAGCCGCGGGAGAGTTGAGAAATGAAAAGGGGAGCGGCCGGAGCCGCTCCCCTGATTCCTTTTGAAGACCGGGACGATCAGCGGCGCATCAAGACGAGAGCGGCCGCGACGAGAGCCAGAGCCAGCAGGCCCAGCATCCAGGGAGAGAGCGTCGGGACAACGGCCGCAGGTGGTATCGGGGTCGGCGTCGGCCCCGGGCCGCCCGGGTTGGTGACGACGTCGGGACCGACGACGGGCGTGACCCCGTCCGCCGCGATCTGGTAGCCGTGGTTCGTGATCGTCCCCGGCGCGACGACGTGCACCGTGAAATGGAGCTTCAGTCCCGAAGTCCCATGCGCGAGCGTCCCGATGTTCCAGGTCACGACGCCCGCGACGTTCGTGCCGCCGTTGTCGGCCGAGACGAAGGTCGTTCCGGCCGGAACCGGATCCGTGATCACGGTATTCAGCGCGTCGGCCGAGCCGGTGTTGCCGTAGGTGATCTCGTACGTGATGTCGTCGCCGACGGCCGCCGTCGCGGGGCCGGTCTTCAGGATGTTGAGGCCGACAGCCTGGAGGGCGTTCCCTCTCGCCAGGATGTAGGGCACTCCGTGGGAACCGTCGGCGAAGGTGAGTTCCCCTTCGCCGGTGACGTTCCTGGCGATGGCCAGCGGGAGGAAGGCGGACGGGAACGCCGTGATCACCTCGTGCACCGAGCAGCTCCAGTTGGAGAGATCGGCGTCCGTGAGCCCGGCGAGCACCGGGTGGACCGCGACGATGTGGGAGTCATTGAAGCATCCCGGGGCCCGCAACACCCTGAAAGCGGGGGCGCCGAACTGGTCGAGGACGGGAATCGGTATCGACGGATCGGTGGACGTGTAGTAGCAGCTCAGCGAGAGGAAGAGCCCGGTCTTCCCCAGGATGTTCGCGGCAAACGCGATCCCGTTGTCCGAGAGGTTCGTGGCTCCGGGGATGCCGGAGTGAAAGAACTCGTCGGTGCCGATGACGATCACGTTGCCGTTGACAGCGGGACTCCAGGTCGAACGGTTCGCCTCCGCGGCCGCGATGGGAGCGGTTCCGACGGTGCAGTCCGGGTCGCCGAGGATGAGCGCGCGGTACGTCCCGAATTCGGCCTGGGTCTTCGCGCCCCAAACGGCGTCGCTGACGACCTCCACCGTGAAGCCCTGGGCCGTGGCCTGGGTCGCCTCCAGGCTGCTCGCCCCGCCGCTGACCGTCGAGCCGAGAATCAGGACCGTGTGGTCGTTAGGCGCACCCGCCGCGTAGACCCGGCTCGCGGACAGGCTCAATGCGGCCGCGATGGCCAGAAGAAGGAACAAGGTGCCGCCTCGTGTCAACCTGCGTGGATTCATACGCTTCGCTCCTCTTCTGCCCCTCGAAGGAGGCAGACTCTATCGGTCACTAGGAATCAGGCACGTTATGTCTGAGAGCTGCCGGGATTTTCCTCTTGGATGGCTGGAATCTTACCGGCGTCGAAATGGCCCTGTCAACAGCGGTTTTGCCCGGCCGGGAGGGGGTTCGGCGGCTGCCGTTAGAATCCCGGGCCGTGGAATTCCTCCGGATCCGCGGGGCGCGGCAGCACAACCTCCGGAACATCTCTTGCGACATACCGCGCAACCGCCTGGTCGTCATCACGGGGGTCTCGGGATCGGGCAAGTCCTCGCTCGCCTTCGACACCATCTTCGCGGAGGGGCAGAGGCGGTACGTCGAGTCCCTGTCGGCCTACGCACGGCAGTTCCTCGAGCAAATGGAGAAGCCGGACGTGGATTCGATCGAAGGGCTCTCGCCGGCCATTTCGATCGAACAGCGCACAACCTCGAAGAACCCCCGCTCGACCGTCGGCACGGTGACCGAGATCTACGACTACCTGCGCCTCTTGTACGCCTCGATCGGCCAGCCACACTGCCCGAGCTGCGGCCGGCCGATCCAGGCGCAGACCATCCAGGAGATGGTGGACCGGGCCCTGCGCCTGCCCGAAGGCAGCCGCTTCGCCGTGCTCGCCCCCTACGTGACCGGCAAGAAGGGGGAGTACAAGAAGCAGATGGCGGAGATGCTCAAGGAAGGCTTCCTGCGCGCGCGGATCGACGGGAAGTTCCACGACCTGGAGGACCCGCCGGAGCTGGACAAGCAGAAGAAGCACACGATCGAGCTCGTCGTCGACCGCCTCGTGGCCAAGCCCGCTTCCGACGAGGAATACGGCAAGCGCCTGGCCGACTCGATCGAGACCGCCACTCGCGTCTCGGGCGGTCTCGTCACGATCTCGGTCGCGGACGGTCCCGAGGAAGTCCTCTCCGCCAACTACGCGTGCCCCGACTGCGGCACCTCGCTGACCGAGATCACGCCGCGCCTCTTCTCGTTCAACTCGCCCTACGGCGCCTGCCAGAAGTGCTCCGGCCTCGGGACGATCCTGAAGGCCGACCCGGACCGCGTCGTCGTCGCGCCGGAGAAGTCGATCGCCGACGGAGCGATCGCGATCATGAAGCCGGGGTCCACCAACTGGCGCTCCCGCCAGATGGGGATGCTCGCCAGGCACTACAAGTTCCGCCTGGACCAGCCCTTCGCGAAGCTGCCGAAGCCGGCGCGCGACGTGATCCTGTACGGGTCCGGGGAGGACGAGATCAAGTTCTCCTACGTGGCGGAGAAGGGGGAGTACCACTGGCGCTCCTCCTTCGAAGGGCTCATCCCGATGCTCGAGCGCCGCTACCGCGAGACGGAAAACCCGGAGCACCGGTCGGAGCTGGAGGCGTACATGTCGGCCGAGCCGTGCCCGGGCTGCGCCGGCCGCCGGTTGAAGCCCGAGGCGCTCGCGGTCAAGGTGGGCGGCCGCTCGATCGACGAGGTCGCCTCCGACACGATCTCCGACTCGATCGCGTTCTTCGAGGAGCTCGCTCTCGCGCCCCGGGAGCGGGAGATCGCGGGGAAGATCCTCAAGGAGATCCGCGACCGGCTGGGCTTCCTCGCCAACGTCGGGATCGGGTATCTCAACCTCTCGCGCGGCGCGGCGTCTCTCTCGGGGGGCGAGTCGCAGCGCATCCGCCTGGCGACCCAGATCGGCTCGAAGCTGATGGGGGTGCTCTACGTCCTGGACGAGCCGTCGATCGGCCTCCACCAGCGCGACAACCGCAAGCTGATCGACACGCTTCTTTCGATGCGGGACCTCGGCAACACGGTCATCGTCGTCGAGCACGACGAGGAGACGATCCGCTCCGCCGACTGGGTCCTGGACCTGGGGCCTGGCGCCGGCGTGCACGGAGGGCGGATCGTGGGACAGGGGAAGCCCGAGGATCTCTCCGACTTTCCGGAGTCGCTCACGGCCCGGTACCTGGCGGGGGAGGAGGAGATCCCGACGCCCTCGACGCGCCGCCCCGGCTCGGGCAAGTCGCTCACGGTCAAGGGAGCGAGCGAGCACAACCTGAAGGCGATCGACGTCCGTTTTCCCCTCGGCGTGACGACGGCGGTGACGGGCGTGTCCGGCTCCGGCAAGTCCACGCTCGTCAACGACATCCTCTACCGCGCGCTCGCGCGGGCGCTGCACGGCGCCTCGGAGCGGCCGGGCCGCCACGACCGCGTCGAGGGCCTCTTCGAGATCGACAAGGTCATCAACATCGACCAATCGCCGATCGGGCGCACGCCCCGGTCCAATCCGGCGACGTACACCAACGTCTTCAATCCGATCCGCGAGCTGATGTCGCGCACGCCCGAGGCCCGCGCCCGCGGTTACGCGCCCGGGCGCTTCTCCTTCAACGTCAAGGGGGGGCGGTGCGAGGCCTGCGCGGGAGACGGGCAGATCAAGATCGAGATGCACTTCCTTCCCGACATCTACGTCACCTGCGACGTCTGCGGCGGCAAGCGCTACAACCGGGAAACGCTCCAGGTCCATTACAAGGGAAAGTCCATCGCCGACATCCTCGCGCTGACGGCCGAGCAGGCGCTGGAGCTCTTCGCCAACATCCCGTCGGTCGCCAACATCTGCGGCACCCTCGTGCAGGTCGGGCTTGGCTACATCCAGCTCGGACAGTCCTCGACGACGCTGTCGGGCGGCGAGGCGCAGCGGGTCAAGCTCGCGCGCGAGCTGGCGCGCCGCTCCACCGGGCGGACGCTCTACCTGCTGGACGAGCCCACGACCGGCCTCCACTTCGACGACATCAAGAAGCTGCTCGGCGTCCTGCGCTCCCTGACGGAGAAGGGGAACACGGTCGTCGTCATCGAGCACAACCTGGACGTGATCCGCACCGCCGACTGGATCATCGACCTGGGCCCCGAAGGCGGAGACGCCGGGGGCTCGATCGTGGCCGAAGGCACGCCCGGAAGACGTGGCGGCCGTGCGGTCCTCCTACACCGGCCAGTTCCTGCGCCGCGCCCTCTCCTCCGAAAAGAAGCGCGCCCATGGGTAGCATCGACTCCCTCTCCCCCCGCGGGGGAGCGCGAGGGGTCTCCCCTCGCTTCACTCAGCGCCGGCCGCGACCGCAGGTCGCGTCTCGCGCAGCGAGCGGCCGGCAGGGCGGGTTGAGGGCGCTGCTTCACGCCGCACTCCTCCTTGTCGCTCTGCCTCTCTCGGCTGCTCCCACCGCCAGGCCGACCCGCAAACCCTCCCCCCCTCCTCCCCTCGACTTTTCCGGGGTCTGGGAGTTCGACCCGAAGGTGAGCGTCAACGTCTCCTCCCCCATGCAGGGCGCCGTGCTCTCCGTCACCCAGAAGGGGAATCGGATCTGGATCTCTCCCGTGCAGGCGCCGGACAAGGCGCGGCAGGCGATCCTGCCCGAAGAGCTCGTCGTTGACGGCCGCGCCTACGAGAAGGCCCTCGGCCCGGCCGGAAGGGGCCTCGTCACGGCGGACTGGGCCAAAGACGGAGAGTCACTCTGGATCCAGGTGCAGGCGGGCACGCCGGAGGATCCGCAGGCCGTCCTTCAGAGGAGCGTCTGGAAGCTCTCGGAGGACCGGAAGGTCTGGGTCCGTGAGAGCGTATCCCTGTCGAAGGGAAGCGCGAAGAGCGCCCGCCTCGTGTTTCGCAAGAAAGAAGCGGAAAAGAAATGAAAGACCTGCAACCCGAACCCTGGCGTGTCAAGGTCGTCGAGCCGATCCGGCGCATCGCGCGCGCCGAGCGGGAAGCGCGGCTGCGGGAGGCCGGCTACAACGTCTTCGGCATCGCCTCCGAGGACATCTACATCGACCTGCTGACCGATTCGGGAACCGCCGCGATGTCCGACTCGCAGTGGGCGGGCCTGATGCGCGGGGACGAATCGTACGCGGGCGGCCGCAACTTCTACCATTTCGACCGGACCGTCCGCGAGATCTTCGGCCTCCCGTACGTCATTCCGACCCACCAGGGGCGCGTCGCGGAGAACCTCCTCTTCTCGACCGTCCTGAAGCCCGGGGACATCGTCCCCAACAACACCCACTTCGACACGACGCGCGCCAACATCGAGGTCAACGGCGGCGTCGCGGTGGACCTCGTCATCCCCGAGGGGAAGCAGGCGAGCGGACGCCACCCCTTCAAGGGGAACATGGATCTCGGCCGGCTCGAGGACTGTCTCGCGAAGAACTCCGGCCGGGTCCCGCTCGTGATGTTGACGCTGACCAACAACTCCGGCGGCGGCCAGCCCGTGTCGCTCGAGAACGTGCGCGGCACGCACGACCTGTGCAAGCGCCACGGAGTTCCCCTCCTGATCGACGCCTGCCGCTTCGCGGAGAACGCCTGGTTCATCAAGCAGCGGGAGCCGGGGCAGAAGGGACGCTCGATCCCGGAGATCGTGCGGGAGATCTTCGATCTCTCCGAGGGCTGCACGATGAGCGCGAAGAAGGACGGGCTCGCCAACATCGGCGGCTTCCTGGCGTTGCGCAATGAAACCTGGGTCGAGCGGTTGAAGAACAAGCTCATCCTGATCGAGGGTTTCCCGACGTACGGGGGACTGGCGGGGCGCGACCTCGAGGCGGTGGCGATCGGGTTGCGCGAGGTGCTCGAGGAGGACTATCTCGCCTTCCGCGTCGGCCAGGTGACGGCCTTCGGGGAGACCCTCGCCGCCGCGGGCGTGCCGGTCGTCGAGCCGATCGGGGGGCACGCCGTGTACATCGACGGGCGCGCCTTCGCGCCGCACCTGCCGCCCGAGCTCTATCCCGCGGAATCGCTCACGATCGCGCTGTATCTGGAGGGGGGGATCCGCGCCGTCGAGATCGGCGGCGTCATGTTCGGGCGACCGGACCCGCAACGCCCGGGGCACGAGACGCTTCCCGACCTCGACCTCGTGCGCCTGGCCGTGCCACGCCGCGTCTACACGAACACGCACCTCGAGTACGTCTCCCGTGTCGTCATCGAGCTGCACCGGAATCCCGAGAAGCTCCGCGGCGTCCGCATCGTCCACCAGGCGCCGGTGCTCCGGCACTTCACCGCCCGGTTCGAGCTCCTCTGAGGCCGGCTTCGCCGGGAGGCGTAAGGCGTCAGCGCGAAGCTGCTGAGCCGGACGCCACGCCTTACGCCTGACGCCTCCCGAACGGCTTTCGAAGCAGTGAAAGCTGGAGCAGTCGGGATGCAGCTTAGAATCTCTTCCCGTGATTACCGGGTACAACACCGACGTCCCGCACAACAAGCGGGTTTTTCACATCCAGACGGAGGACAAGGGGGAGACGGCTCCCGAGATCGAGTCGCTGGTCTATGTGGGCGGCGAGATCCTCGCGACGAAGAAGACGTCCTACGCGGAGGCGGTGCGCAACGGCCGCGACGACCGCGTCGTCCAGGAGATCGTCGAACAGCAGCACCGGACGATGATCGCCGCGATCCAGAAGGGCCGGTTCGACGGCCCCGACGGATCGGTGCGCGTCCCGGAAGGGATGACGGCGGCTCGCGGAGAGAACGGCGGCGCGGCCGTCGGTTCCGGGGAGCAGTTGACGGCGGGAGACCGGACGCTCGACCAGCTCATCCTGGAGTACCTGGCCACGCAGTTGAGCCAGGAGCAGATCGATTGCTCCTTCACTCCCGTTCCCGACTTCGTCTCCGGACGCGAGGCCGCGATGCGGATCCGGGCCCGGTCCTCGCAGTCGCGGCAACCCGTCGCCGGCGCCTCGATCCAGATCCGCATTCTCTCCACAGGGGGCAGGGGCTCGCTCGTGTTCCAGGGCACGACCGGCGCCGACGGCGCCTGCCCGGTGTCCTTTCCCGTGCCGCCGCTCGGGCAGGGCTCCGCGGCCGCGGTCATCCGCGTCGCGTCCCCGATCGGCTCGACCGAGTTCAAGTTCCCCGTCCGGAGCGAGACTTGAGCGGAGAGATCCGCCTGCGCGTCAACGGCGAAGAGCTCGCGATGCCGGAGGGCGCCTCCGTCTCGCACCTGCTCGAGCGGCTGAAGGTCTCTGTCCCGCGCTGCGCCGTCGAGCGCAACCGCGAGATCCTTCCGAAGTCGGCGTACCCTTCCACCCTCCTCGAAGAGGGCGACACCTTCGAAGTCGTCGAATTGGTCGGTGGAGGTTAGCTTCTCCCTCTCCCACCGGGAGAGGGCCGGGGTGAGGGCGCTGATTCCCCGGCACTTCAAACGCTTGCCGTGCCGCGCCGGATCGTCTATCCTCCGCCTTCCCGTGGGCCGTTAGCTCAATTGGTAGAGCAAGAGACTCTTAATCTCTAGGTTGTAGGTTCGAGTCCTACACGGCTCACCACCGTCGCTCCGCGCTTGCCCGCGATCTGCGCCTGACGGCGCACCGGCGGGCGGCTCGGCCGGATGCGGCCTCGACCGCCCGCCTGATCGCGTGCAAGCGCTCCGCTCCCGCGGCGCGAGGCTCCTCCTCGCCTTCGCTCGGAGACTCCTCGCGCCGCGACCGGGGCTTGACGCCGTCTCGCCACAACGTGTGCCTAGAAGGCACACGTTGTGCTACACTCCAGGCGAGTGAAGTACTTTGTCTGGGACGAGGCGAAGAATGAGAAACTCAAGGCTGAGCGCGGCATCGGGTTCGAGGAAATCGTCTTCCACATCGAGCGTGGCGAAGTGCTCGACATCCTCGAACACCCGAACCGGGAGCGGTACCGTGGCCAGCGGATCCTTGTTGTCCAGCGTGACGACTACGTCTACCTGGTGCCGTTCGTCGAGGACGAAAAGCTGGTTTTCCTGAAGACGATCATCCCGAGCCGCAAGGCGACGAAGGAGTACCTGGGAAAGGAGCCTGAAGACCATGAAGCTTGATGAGAATGAAAAGCAGATTCTCGATTCCGTCGAGCGCGGCGAATGGCGATCGGTGAAGGGCGCGAAGCGGAACCGAAGCCGATACGCTCGTTACGCCACGGCAACGTTTCGGAAGGATCGCCGCCTCAACATCCGCATCTCTAGCAAGGACCTCGAGGCGATCCAGAAGCGCGCGATCGAGGAGGGACTCCCGTACCAGACGCTGATCGCGAGTCTGCTGCACAAGTACGCGTCAGGACGTCTGCGCGAGGCCTGAGGGCTGCGCAGCGCCGCTGAAGGCTCAGGAGTCAACCGCCCGCGCTCCGTATCCCGGCCTTGGGGTGGGTCGGCCTTGGAAGATCGCAGGGGCAAAGGCTCGAATCTAGAATAGTCCCATAAGGCACGACTGACCCTATCCTGTTCCGACTGACCCTATCCTGTTCCTTTTCGTGCGGCCTAATTGTTTGCGGCTCAGCGGCGAGCGCAGCTTGCGGCCCGCCGGCTGCACCCGTTGACCGTTGGGATGATGCAGCCGGCGGGCCGACACGGGTAGATTCGAGTTTCAGTTGAAGTTCGCGATCGCCGGACCGCAACCGACTCCTTGTATCCAGACGTTCTGGACACCGTCGATATCCGGCGCCAGATCGGTTTCGGAGACGATCATCTGGGCGGTAAACGACTCGTCGTTCCCATCCCCCTGCCGGTAAAAGTCCGCGAGCAGCACGACGGTCTTGTCTCCGGTCTGCACTGTCTTGAGGACTTCGGTCGCAGCGCCGGTGCACTTGAAGCCGCTCGGAGGGGCCGTCAGCAGCATGGCTGTGTCCCAGCGCACTCCCTGTCCGGCCAGGCATCCGTTGAATGGCCCCGCGGTGATGTCCGAGAGGCAACGAAAGCCGCCCCCCGAGTGAACGAAGTCCGGCAGGTTGTAGACGCCGCCTCCGGTGATTTCCGCCGAGCGGCCTCCGGGGAACCCGGAAACGAGAGGAGCGTTAAAACCGAACGCCTCATTTCCTCCGGCCAATGCTGGTGATCCCGTTCCTTCAACTAGCGCAAATCCAAGGATGATGGCCATCGCGGCCGCGGTACGGTGTCTCTTCATGATTCCTCTCCTTTGTTAGTGGGCGAGTCGTACGCCCGGTTCGAACTATTACTGCTGCGCAATGTTGCCGTTGATTTGCCCGCGGAATTCGCCCAGGGGAAAGTGACGGTGTGGACGTTCGCTATCGCATCGTTCGACTCAAGAGACCATACGCACCGTCTTATAGAAGCGGTTCGAGAGGGGTGCAGCCACCGATGGAAAGATCGCCTGATCTCCTTTGAAGCCAGGCACATATCGACGACTAGCCCAGCCCGATCTGATTGAGGAAATCTTAAGCTTAACGAACCAATACCCCGACTAACACTCCGACGAGCACGGCAACGAATACTCCGACGAGTACGCCGACCGGTACACCGACTCCAGTGCCCGTCGTGCCGACGGCTGAACGAGTCGGGAATGCTGATCTTCGGACTCCTGATCGCGGCGGCTGGACGTCTGCTGCTGGTTCGTAGGCGCTGATCTGCTCAGGCGGGGACATGTCGGCGCGGGGTGCCGTGCGGGGGCGCGGGACGGGTGCGCGGGGCGGATATCCCCATCCGACCGGCGATCCACGACCCCGTTTTCTTGCGATCCGTGGACCGTGGGGGTACGGGGAAATGGGTTCCGAGGACATGGATACTCATAACCGATACGGAGATCATTCTCCGAGGCTTTTTTGTCGGTGTTTTTGCCCGTGTCCTTAGCCCACTGAGGCCCGTACTACCCCATCTGGATGGGCGGAAGGCGTCGGACTGGCATGGGTTTTCCCTTCCCGCGTTCAGGCCACCCGTACCTGCCAGGGTGGAGCGAAATCCTTGTCAAGAGAAAATGGATGCGATAGCTTCATTGCTGCCAACTCAGGCTAATTGCGGTTCCCGCGGACCAAGCGAGGCTAACGTGACCGAGCCGGGACTTCCTGAGACAGTCTGGCCAGTTCCCGCGCTCCAGGTCTCTGTGTCCGGTACCGAAGCCGGGCGGAGCTACAGCGTCCGCCGCACTCGGATCGAGAGGAGCTGGCAGATGAGAGGAATTCCAATGCGCGCGTTTCGTCACGCAAAGTTGGCCGTGCTGGTTTTTGTGGTCTTGCTCGGCCTGAGAGCGGGTGTCGCCTCGGCCGGGACCAACGTCTGGACGACGGGCGGTCCGGCGGGAGGCAACATCTCGGCGCTGGCGATCGATCCCTCCACGCCGGCAACTCTGTACGCCGCGGTTTACCGCAACGGAGTCTTCAAGAGCGTCAACGGGGGAGGAAGCTGGACTCAGACCGGCGGTGGGGGGGCCTTCTACCTGCTGTCCCTGGCGATCGATCCCGTCACGCCCACGACGGTGTACCTCGGGGCTGATGACGGAGTCTACAAGACAGTCGACGGCGGAGCGACGGGCTGGACCAAGGTCAGCACTGGTCTCTTTGGCACGTACATCTACGCCCTGGCGATCGATCCCGTCACGCCGGCGACCGTGTACGCCTCTACTCAAACGAACGGCGTCTTCAAGAGCGTCAACGGCGGGGCGAACTGGACTCGGGCCGCCACAGGTCTGACGACGACGGACGTTCGCGCCCTGGCGATCGATCCCGTCACGCCCACGACGCTGTACGCCGGGACTAACGGGGGTGGCGTCTTCAAGAGCACCAACGGCGCGGGAAACTGGACTGCGGCCAACGGCTGGACTGACTCCAACGGCCATCAACGTCCTGGCGATCGATCCCGTCACGCCGGCCACGCTGTACGCCGGGACTCTCGGAGGCGGCGTCTTCAAGAGTACCAACGGCGCGGGAAACTGGACTGAGGCCAACATCGGCCTGACGACGATGGACATTCGTGCCCTGGCGATCGATCACACGGCGCCGGCGACAGCTGTACGCCGGGACCAACGGGGGCGGAGTCTTCCAGACTTTCAACGGGGGAGGGAGCTGGACTTCAGTCAACAGCGGCCTGACCAACATTGTTTACGCCCTGGCGGTCGATCCCGGGACCCCGGCCACGGCGTACGCAGGGACTTTCGACGGGGGCGGAGTCTTCAAGACCATCAATGCAGGGACAACCTGGACTGCGGTCAACGTCGGTCTGACATACCTGCACATATTCTCGCTGGCGATCGATCCCGCCACGACGACGACGATCTACGCCGGGACCTTCCCCGGGGCCGGAGTCTTCAAGAGCGTGAATGGGGGAGCCAGCTGGATTGCGGTCAACAACGGCCTGCCGGCGGGGCAGGATGTTAACGCGCTGGCGATCGATCCCGCCACGACGGCCACGGTGTACGCCGGGATGGGCGGGGGCGTTTTCAAGAGCGTCAACGGCGGAGGCAAGCTGGACGGCGATGAACACCGGTTTGACGACAACGAGATACCTATGCCCTGGCGATCGATCCTCGACGCCGGCGACGGTGTACGCCGGGACTGTTCGGCGGCGGAGTCTTCAAGAGCATCAACGGGGGCGGAAATTGGGCCGCGGTCAACGCCGGCCTGACGGGTCTCTCCGCGTACATCAATGCCCTGGCGATCGATCCTGCCACGCCGGCGACGGTGTACGCCGGGACGGACGACAGCGGAGTCTTCAAGACCGTCAACGGCGGCGGAAACTGGACCGCGGCCAACACCGGTCTGGGGACGACGACAAGCTGATTATATGTCTGCGCTGGCGATCGATCCGGTCACGACGGCGACGGTGTACGCCGGGATTGACGTGGGCGGAGTCTTCCGGCGGAGTCTTCAAGAGCATCGACGGCGGGGGGAGCTGGACTGCGGTCACCACCGCCTCCGGCATACTCGATCATTCTGGCCTGGCGATCGATCCCATCACGCCGGCGACGGTGTACGCCGCGGGCAAGCGAACGGCGTCTTCAAGAGCATCGACGGGGGGGAAACTGGACCACGCTTAACAATGGGCTTACGAGCTCTCAATATGCGCGTTGTGGCAATCGACGGCACTGGAAGGAATCTGCATGCGGGGCAGCGATGGCAGCGGGGAGTTTGACTACACGGTGACGATACCCGCCTCCTTCTACACGGTGGCTCCCTGCCGGGTGGCGGATACACGCAATCCCCCCGGCCCCTCGGGAGGGCCGGCGCTTGTCCGCCAACACGATCCGCAGCTTCCCGGTCACGGGCCTCTGCGGGATTCCGGCCTCCGCCGCCGCGGTCGCGATCAACCTCGCCGTCTTCGTGCCGACCGACGACGGAGATCTGCGCGTCTATCCGAAGGGATCGCCCGCTCCCCTGGCCAGCACGATCAACTTCCGACCGTTCATCGTCCGGGCCAACAACGCCGTCGTCCCGCTCGGCCTCGGCGGCCAGATCTCCGTCCAGTGCGACATGCCGCCCGGCAGCCCCGGCAGCACCAACTTCTTCTTCGACGTGTTCGGGTATTTCCAGTGAGCGTGATGACTCCGCTTCTTGTTGCGGCGGAATCCCGATGCAGCTCTGGCCGTTTCTGTTGACGGATGAAGGAGAACAGCATCAAGGCGCAGGGCCGGGACTGAAGGGTTCGCTGTGCAGGGCCTGTAATCCCCCCTCGCGCCGAGTCGTTCTTCTACTGTCGGCACGATGCGGGAAGGTGTTGCCCGAACCCGTCGCGGCGATCGGGCCTTGCCTCGGACAAGCCGGGCGACGGGAGTTCATAGCATGGCGGAGGCGGTGGGCGCTCAGGCGAATCCATGGAGCGAACCGGCATTGCGGCGCTGGTCGTCCGTTTTCGAGGCGTTCGTCCGCCGGCAGCCGCCGATCATTCTGACGGCGGCCGGAGTGCTGCTGGTCGTCGCCCTGGGGGTATTCGACCGGCTTGCCGCTGGGCGCCCTGGAGAAGGCGAAATTCCGGAGCGGACTGGTGTCGCTTCGGCCCGGAGATCTCATTGCGATCTTCACCGACGGGGTCACTGAGGCTTTCGATGCGGCGGGATCGGAGTTCGGAGAGGCCAGGCTCGAGAACATCCTCCGGCACAACGCCCACCTCGGGGCCGCGGCGCTGTGCCGCGTTGTTCTCGAGGCGGTGGATGGCTTCCGGGGCGACGCTCCGCAGCAGGACGACGCGACTCTGCTGATCGCCCGCGTCCTGCCGCATCCCGCAAGCCTGTGAGAAAGGATGGAAACCATGCCTCGAATTGAAAGAGTCCGGAGAGGTCGGCGGGCCGCCGGCCGGATCGTCGCTGCCTTTGCCATGGTGCTGGCGCTCGCCACCGGCGGCCCTGCCGCGGCGAGCCCCGGCGCGGCTCCTTCCGAGCCCTGCCGCGATTCGATCCCGGATCTCTACGAGCGAGTCTCGCCGGCGGTCGTGTCCATCACGGCTACGGCCTTCAACCCCTACGACCGGAGCAACCCGGTCGAGCGCCACGGGGGCTCGGGAGTCCTGTTCGACCCCTCCGGGCTTCTCCTGACCAACGCGCACGTTGTCGTCGGGCACCAGGTGATCTCGGTCACGCTCGACAACGGGACGAATCTTCCGGGGCAGATCGTGGGGGCGGATCCCCTCTTCGACATCGCGATCGTCCGCGTCCCGCAGCCATCCTCGGGGGCTCTGCCGATTGCCCGCCTCGGAGATTCCGATACCCTGCGGGTCGGCGAGGAGATCTATGCCATCGGGAATCCCTTTGGCCTGGATCAGACGCTGACACGAGGCATCGTCTCTGCCGTCAACCGGGTCCTTCCGGGAGCGACGTGGTCCATGCGGGAGCCGCTCCTTCAGACCGACGCGGCGATCAACCCCGGCAACTCCGGGGGACCTCTCGTCAACACTTGCGGCGACGTGATCGGCATCACGACGGCGATCCTCGAGGACGCCCAGAGCATCGGGTTCGCGATCCCCGTGAGCCTGGTCAAGAGCGTGATGCCCGACCTGATGCAGAAGGGCCGGGTCGCCCGGCCGTGGCTGGGAGTCCAGGGCCAGGTCGTCCCCGCGATGCTCAAGGACCTCCTGCGGGTGCCGCCCGTGGACGGCTTCATGGTCGAGGTCATCGAGCCGGCAAGTCCCGCCGAGCAGGCCGGGATCCGGGGAGGCGATCTCGACATCACGATCGGCGGGCAGCCGATCCTGCTCGGCGGAGACATCATCACGGAGATGGACGGCGCGCCCGTCACGAATCCGCAGGAGCTCAACAGAGCGCTGCAGCTTCTGAAGGTCGGATCGACGGTCCGCCTGAGGCTGCGCCGCCAGCAAGCGACCTCGTCGGTCGACGTGGTGGTCTCGGAGCGGCCGTCCTGGAAGGCGGATATCGCGAGTCGCCATGGGACGTCTTCGACGAGGGGCCCGGGCTTGCAGCGTCAAGCCGGAGCCGCCGGCGCCGCAAGAGCCTCCTTCTGAGAGGCCGGCCGCGCCGGAACGCCGATAGCCTGCGAATGGGCACGGCAGGGTCAGATCCTTGGTCAGATCCGGGTTCAGATCTGTGAATCTGTGAGTTTCGCCATAGAAGCTTTGATCGGCGAAGTCCGCTGCCAGTCCTACACGGACCAGCTCGCGTCCGAGTCTTGGATTAGCCGAGGGATTGGGCGACTGACGGAAAGCTCTTCAGGAGTTTCTCGTCCGATGTGACGAGGGGGACGCCAAGTTCCTGGGCGAGGACGACGAACTCGCAGTCGTAGGCGGAGCAGGCTGACTCTTCGACTCGGGCGAGCACCTGCGCGGAGGGAACGGAGAACTCCCGGCCGCGCATCTGTCCCTCGGCCTCGCCCATGATCTGGAGCGCCGTCTCCAGCTTGAGGTCTCCGCGGCGCAGGCAGCCGGCGAGGACGTTGCGGAACTCGGAGCGCCAGAGAAGGGGCGCGTTCCAGTCGGGATCGTTCCTCAGGAGACGCTCGGCAGCGGCCGTCCGGCTGCCGGGGAGCCACAGGTAGGCGATGACATTGGTGTCCACGACGATCATCGGCGTCCGGCGTTGCGGAACGCGGCGAGGTCGGAATCTGTGAGGCGCCCGTCAACCTGTTTCCGAAGGGAGGCCGCGCGGGCCAGGAGGGCGTCCGGATCGAGCTTCTGCGGCGCCGTCGCGGCCTCGAGCAACGCGATGATCTCGCTGTTCAAGCTGCGGTGGTGCTGGAGAGCGCGAGCCTTGAGCTGGCGGTGCAGCTTCTCGGGCAAGTCCTTCACTGTGACGGTAGACATGGCGACTCCTCATGATTCCAAGATGGAATCATAATGCAATCGGATAGGCCCGGGCCAACTCAGCTCCGCCGGGAGGACCGAGGACTCGCCGAAGCAGGGCGCGGACCCACACGGCTCCCGATCTGATGCACCTTGCTCTTGGGGAGGGCCTGGCCGGGGCCCCATGCTCTCGCGGGGAGGAGCGCATGCCTCAATACCGGATCGCATGGCTTCCCGGCGATGGTGTCGGGCGGGAGGTCATGGACGCGACGCGCCTGGTCCTCGACGCCGTCCACCTCGACGCCGACTACCAGCCGGGCGACATCGGCTGGGAGTTCTGGCGCCGCGAGGGGGACGCGTTTCCGGCCCGGACGATCGACCTGTTGAAGCGCGTGGACGCGGCTCTCTTCGGCGCGGTCACGTCGAAACCGAAGGCGGCCGCGGAAGCGGACCTCGTCCCGGAGCTGAAGGGCCGGGGGCTCTCCTACCGCTCGCCGGTCGTGCGCATGCGGCAGCTCTTCGACCTGTACGTCTGCCTGAGACCCTGCAAGACGTATCCGGGAAACCCGCTCAATTTCAGGGAAGGGCTGGACCTCGTCGTCTTCCGGGAGAACACGGAGGATCTCTACGCGGGCGTCGAGTTCTCGCCGGTTCCGGCCGAGCTCTCCACGCTCCTCGCGAAGCTCGCCCCCGCGTTCTCTCCGTTCCAATCGCTGCCCGCGGACGCCTTCGCGGTCTCGTGCAAGATCAACACGCGCAAGGGATCGGCGCGGATCGCCCGCGCGGCCTTCGAGTTCGCGAAGACGAACGGGCGCAAGAGGGTGACGATCGTCCACAAGGCGAACGTCGTCCGCGCGACCGACGGGCTCTTCCTCGAGGAGGCACGGAAGGTCGCGGCGGACTACCCCGGAATCCGGACGGACGAGGCGAACGTGGACGCCATCTGCATGTGGCTGCTCAAGGATCCCGCGAGCTACGACGTCCTCGTCGCGCCGAACCTCTACGGCGACATCATCTCCGACCTCTGCGCCCAGATGGTCGGAGGGCTGGGCTTCGCCGCCTCCGGGAACATCGGCGAGAAGCTCGCGGTCTTCGAGCCGTCGCACGGGTCGGCGCCGAAATACGCCGGCCAGAACAAGGTCAACCCGATCGCGACGATTCTCGCCGCGAAGATGATGCTCGACTGGCTCGGCGAGGATGCCAAGGGCCGCGCCGTCGAGGCCGCCGTCGCGAAGGTGCTCCGCGAAGGCAAGGTCCGGACGTATGACATGGGTGGCGCCTCGACGTGCCTCGAGATGGGCGAAGCCGTCGCGCAAGCGCTGCCAGGCGATTGAAGAGTGGTTCTCAGCGATTGAAAGGAAATGCCATGAAGAAGAGTCTCGTCTTGAAGAACGCCATCCTCGCGCGGCGCGCGGTCGTCGTGCCGGGCTGCCACGACGCGTTCAGCGCCAAGGTCATCGAAGCGGCGGGCTTCGAGGCGATCCAGGTGTCGGGCTTCGGCCTCGCCGCCTCGCTCCTGGGGAAGCCCGACGTCGGCCTCGTGCCGATGAAGGACGTTCTCGACCTGACCTGGAACATCGCTCAGGCGGTCTCGATCCCCGTCATGGCCGACGTGGACACCGGCGGCGGCAACGCCGTCAACGCGGCGTGGATCACGGAGCGGCTCGTCGCCATGGGTGTGGCGGGCATGAACATCGAGGACCAGGTCTTCCCGAAGCGCTGCGGCCACATGGCCGGCAAGGAGGTCATCCCGGCCGAGGAGATGGCCGGAAAGATTCGCGCCTGCGCGCGCGTCCGTGACAGGCTCGATCCCGACTTCGTCGTCAACGCCCGGACGGACTCTTACGCGGTTCACGGCCTCGACGAGGCGATCCGCCGCTGCAACCTGTATCTGGCGGCCGGGGCCGACCTGGCCTTCATCGACGGGATCCGAACCCGGCGCGACATCGAGAAGGCGGCCGCCGCGCTCACGGGCCCGCTCTCCGTCAACCAGATGGACGGGATCACCGGCATGAAGACCGAGCTCGTGCCGATCCCGGAGCTGAAGAAGCTCGGCATCGGCCGCGTCTCGATCCCGGTGGCGTCGATCATGGTCGTGCACCGCGCTCTGCTCGATTTCTTCCGGGCGCTGAAGGCGTCGCCGACGGGTCTCCTCGAAGGGCGGACCGAATTCGTGACGAGCTTCAAGGAGTTCACCGACTTCGTCGGCCTCCCGGAGTACCGCGCTCTCGAGGAGGAATTCCTGCCGAAGGAGCGGGTCGAGACGAAGTACCAGGGGGCGGCCGCCATCGTCGGCGCCGCCGTCGGGGCCTGACGTGGGCGCCACGGCCGTCGAAAAGATCCTCGCGCGCGCCGCGGGCCGCGCCGCGGTCCGAGCGGGCGACGTCGTCGAGCCGCGGGTCGACCTCGCGATGTCGCACGAGAACGCGGCCCTCGTGATCAACCAGTTCCGCGAGATCTACGAGGGCACCGGCCTCCTGGCCCGGCCGTGGGATCCCTCGAAGATCGCGATCATCTTCGACCACCGGGTCCCGGCGGAGTCCGCCAAGACCGCCACGAACCAGAAGCGCGTCCGCGCCTTCGTCGCCGAGCACGGCATCACGAAGTTCCACGACATCCGCGGCGACGTGGGCGGCATCTGTCACCAGATCCTCCCCGAGCGGGGCTACGTGAGGCCGGGCATGGTCGTCGTGGGCACCGATTCCCACACGACGAGCCACGGGGCGCTCGGCGCGTTCGCGTTCGGGATCGGCGCCACGGAAATGGCGAGCGTGTGGGCCCTCGGGACTGCCGTCAACGTCGAGGTGCCGTCCACGATCCGGGTCGAGGTCGAAGGTTTCTTCTCCGATTTCGTGGGGCCGAAGGATCTGATCCTCCATCTCGTCGGCCTTCTCACGGCGCAGGGAGCGAACTTCCGCGTCCTCGAGTTCTCGGGCAGGACGATCGAGCGCCTCTCGACTTCGGGCCGCCTCGTCCTCTGCAACATGTCGGTCGAGGCCGGCGCGACCTCGGGGCTGGTGCCGGGCGACGCGGAGACGGTCCGCTACCTGCGCGAGGAGGCGCAAGTGAGCGAGCCGCTCGACCTCGTCGCGAGCGACCGCGGCGCGGAGTACGAGAAGGTCATCGCGATCGACGTGTCGAAGCTGCCGCCGCTCGTCGCCTGCCCGCACACGGTGGACAACGTCAAGACCGTGACGGCGGTGGCGGGGACGCCCGTCCAGCAGGTCGTCATCGGCTCGTGCACGAACGGGCGGCTGGACGACCTCGGGGAGGCGGCGCGCATCGTGCGCGGGCGCCGCGTGGCCGACGGAACGCGCATGCTCGTCTTCCCGGCCTCGGCGCGCATCTACGCGGAGGCGCTCCGGCTGGGGTACCTCGGCGATTTCATCGCCGCCGGCGCCGTCGTGATGAACCCGGGGTGCGGCCCGTGCCTCGGCATCCACGAAGGGGCGCTGGGAGACGGCGAGACGGCGATCTCGACGACGAACCGGAACTTCAAGGGGCGGATGGGGAACCCGTCCGCCGAGGTCTACCTCTCCTCGCCGGCGGTGGCGGCCGCGTCGGCCCTGACCGGCGTCATCACCGACCCGAGAAAGGAGCGCTGAGATGCCGCGTGTCATCCTGAAGGTCGGCGACGACGTCTCGACGGACGTCATCTACCCCGGGCGCTACATGGCCACGGTCCTTCCGAGCGAGACGCCCGCGCACGCCTTCGCCGACCACAAGGCCTTCCAGGCGGCGCTCGCCGCCGGCGCGATTGCGCCCGGATCGGTCGTCGCGGCCGGTATGAACTTCGGCTGCGGCTCCTCGCGCGAGCAGGCGGCCTCGTGCCTCAAGGGGCACGAGCTCACGATCGTGGCGCGAAGCTTCGCGCGGATCTTCCTTCAGAACGCGATCAACCTCGGGCTCAAGGTCATCCTGGCTCCCTCGTTCGAGGCGAACGAAGGCGACGAAGTCGTCCTCGAGGACAGCCGCATCCTCGACCTCACCTCGAACCGCGCGTTCGAAATCGAACCGCTGCCGAAGGCGCGGCAGGCGATCATCGACGCGGGCGGCCTCGTGCCGTATACGCGAGCGCGCCTCATCGCGGCGCAGACGCGCCCGGCGGCGCTCCCGGGAGACGTCTCCGCTGCCTTGAGTCAAGAGTGTCGCTGCGCCGCCAGAGGCGAGGACGATTCCGACAATCGCAGCCGTGCTAGCATCGCGCCGAATGAGCACGACGACAGACTCACTGCTCGAGACGCTCTCGCACTTCCGAGCCGAGACCGTGCTCGCCTTGCGAGCGAATTGATCGCGAGCCTCGACGGACCTCAGGAGGAGGGAGTTGAGGAGGCCTGGGCCGTCGAGATCGAGCGCCGGGCCGCCGAGATCGACTCCGGTAAGGTCAAGTTACTGGACTGGGATACGGTCAGCAATCGAGTGAAGCGTAAGACTCGAAAGCGTTGATCGCCCGAGTCCGGGTGCACCCGGCCGCAGCGGACGAGCTGGAAGCCGCGGCCGACTGGTACGAGGATAGACGGACGGGACTCGGCGAGGAGTTCCGCGGCGCGATCTCGACAGCGATCGGAAAAGTTCGACGAGGTGCGTTCCCGGGAACAACCATTCCTTCAACGACCAGGGCTCGAAACGTACGCCGCGTACTTCTGCGTCGATTTCCATATTCCATTGTCTTCAGGCGTCAAAATGACGAGATCGTAATCCTTGCATTCGCTCACCAGCGAAGGCGCCCCGGCTACTGGCGGAATCGCTCGAGTATCTGAGCTTCGGTACTTCGGTCGAGTACCATGGCGAGCTTCCGGATCGACTCGCCGCGCCTCGTTGCCGCGCGGAGGTAGCAGTGCATGCTGAGGTCTAGCCGAGGTGTCGGGTCGACTCGCACGGATGAATCTGGACGAGGTATCGTCCCCACGTGAAGGCGCAACGGAAAAGGAAGCCGAGGGCGGCGCCGACGCACGTCCGCGGCATCACTCTCGTCGTGACCCCGGCCCTGAACAAGGGCACGGCGTTTTCGGACGAGGAGCGGACCCGACTCGGCCTTCACGGCCTGCTCCCGCCACGCGTCGAGTCGCTGGACGAGCAGGTGGGCCGCGCCTACCAGGCCTATCGCGAGAAGCGGACCGACCTGGGGCGGCACATCTCCCTCCGGGCGCTGCAGGACACGAACGAAGTTCTCTTCTACGGCCTGCTGCTCCACCACATCGAAGAGATGATCCCGATCGTCTACACGCCGGTGGTCGCCCGGGCGTGCCAGCGTTTCAGCAACATCTACCGGCGGCCGCGCGGCCTCTTCGTCTCGTATCCGCTCCGCGACCGGATCCCCGAGCTGCTGCGAAACCGCCCGAATCGCGAGGTGGACGTCATCGTCGTCACGGACGGCGAGCGCATCCTGGGCATCGGCGATCAGGGCGTCGGCGGCCTCGGAATTCCGATCGGAAAGCTCTCGCTCTACGTGCTCATCGGCGGCATCCCTCCGGCGCGGACGCTTCCGATCGTGCTCGACGTGGGAACCAACAACCCGGAGCTCCTGCGCGATCCCGAGTACCTCGGGTGGCGCCACGAGCGCGTGACCGGCGCCGAATACGACGACTTCGTCGACCGGTTCGTAAAGGCCGTCAAGGAGGAGCTTCCCGACTCGTGCCTGCAGTGGGAGGACTTCGCCACCCCCCACGCGCGCCCGATCCTGGAGCGCTATCGCGACGAGCTGCTCACGTTCAACGACGACATCCAGGGCACGGCCGCCGTGGCGCTCGGCGCGATCATGAGCGCCATCCGCGTGACCGGCCGCAGCCTCAAGGACCAGCAGATCGTGTTCCTGGGCGGCGGCTCGGCCGCCATCGGTGTCGCCGACTGCCTGCGCGAAGCCATGGAGGCCGACGGGCTCACCCGAGACAGAAGCGCTCAGCCGGTTCTTCGTCGTCGACAAGGACGGCCTCCTCCACGCCGGGCGCACCGACCTCACGCGCGAGCAGCGCGTTTACGCGCAGCCGGCCGGCCGCATCGCCGGCGGCGGTCTCGGCCTCGCCGACGTGATCGGCAGCGCGAACGCGACGATTCTCATCGGCCTCTCCACGGCCAGCGGCGCCTTCACCGAGAACATCGTCCGGGAGATGGCGAGAAA
Source organism: uncultured Acidobacteriota bacterium (assembly GCA_963741435.1). Taxonomy (GTDB): domain Bacteria; phylum Acidobacteriota; class Thermoanaerobaculia; order UBA5066; family Gp7-AA6; genus JAWOLE01. The sequence continues at coordinate 162,209 of CAVUIX010000036.1, forward strand.
GACAGAGCGGCCTGTCATCTTCCCGCTCTCGAATCCGACCGAGCGGTGCGAAGCGAAGGCGGAGGACCTGATCCGATGGACGGATGGCCGCGCGCTCGTGGCCACCGGCTCGCCCTCCGCGCCGGTCTCGTGGAATGGCCGAACGTTCCCGATCGCCCAGTGCAACAACGTGTATATCTTTCCCGCGGTCGGGCTGGGCGTGGTGGCGTCGCGCGCCCGCCGGATTTCGGACGAGATGCTGCTCGCAGCCGCCCGCGCGCTGGCGGAGACTTCGCCCGCATTGCAAGACCCGAACGGTCCGCTCCTTCCCAGCCTGAGAGACCTCCGCTCGAAGGTCGTCGAGATCGCCCTGGCCGTGGGCCTGGAGGCTCAGCGGGCCGGCCTCGCGCCAGGGACGACGCCCGAGGCGCTGCGCGAGCGCATCGTCGCGAGCCAGTGGTCGCCGGGATACGAAATGGGATGAGAGAGGCCCCGCGTAGAATCCGCTCTATGGGCTTGCCGAGGCCTTCGCCGGAGGCGGGTCGCTCACGTCAGTTGGAGGTAGGTGGGGTCTTGAGTTTGCGGAGCTGGTCGGCGCCGTTGGTGTTGGCGGGGTTCAAGGCGAGGGACTTCTCGTAGCTGGCGATGGCGCGGTCGCGCTGGCCGTCGGCGGCGTAGGCCTCGCCGAGGCTGTCGTGGACGTTCCATGAGGCGGGGAAGTCCGCGACGTTCTTCTCGAAGACCGCGATTGCTTCCTTCGTCTTCTTCTTTTCGAGGAGCCAGTAACCGACGCGGTTGACCTGTTGCTCGGTCAGGGCCGAGGCGGAGTCGCCGGGCTTGCGCGCGGATAGTCGGCGACGGCGGGCTCTCCGCGGGCCAGGATGTCCTTGAACCAGGTCCTCGCCGGCGAGTCCCAGCGCTCGTAGTCGAGCCACGCGAAGGCCGGGTGATGCCCGCCGACGGCCGCCGCGACGACGTCGGGGATGATGCCGTGGCCGCCGAGGCTGTTGGTGAAGACGACGATGCCGAGGCGCTGCCGCGGGAATCCGACGACGTAACAGTGGAAGCCGCTGCCGCCGTTGTCACCCCAGTGCCAGATCGAGGTGCCGTCCTCGGTCTCCTGCACGCCCCAGCCGAGGCCCCAGCCGATCTCTCGCGAGAGACGCCCGGTCGGCTTGGTGTTGATGCAGTTCTGGCAGCCCTCGTCCACGTGGATCTGAGGATGGATCATCTGCGCCGCCGTTTCCTTCCGGAGTCCCGTGCCGTCGAGGACTGCGGCCAGGAAGCGCGCGTAGTCTCGAGCGGTCGTGTGAAGGGTCGCCGCCGCGCTGGCCTCCGCGGGGCGGCGCAGGCCGCGCGGCGTGCCGACGGCATCGTGTCCCATCGCCTTGCGCCCTTCGAAGCGATCCTGCCAGATGTAGCTGCTGCTCGTCATCCGCAGCGGCTCGAAGACCAGGCGGCGCACCAGGGCTTCGAGAGTCTGCCCGGTCAGGTTCTCGACGGCCTTCTGCAGATAGACGAAGCCCTCGCCCGAGTAGCTGAATCTTTCGCCCGGCTCGAAGTGGATCTTGAGCGGCTGCCCCTGAGGCCGCCAGTTCGGGAAGCCCGTCGTGTGCGACAGCACGCGGCGCGCGGTGATCGAGCGAAGCCTCGGGTCCTCGACGTAGTCTCCGGGGAGGTACTTCTGCAGCGGCGCGTCGAGGTCGAGCCGGCCGGCGTCCACGAGCTTCAGGACGGCGTACGCGAAGACCGGCTTCGAGAGCGAAGCCGCCTCGAAGATCGTGTCGTCGTCAACGGGAGTGTTCGTGCCCGTGTCCCGGACTCCGAAGTTTCGGTCGGTAAACGACCTGTCCGTCCCGCACGACGGCGAGGGAAAGACCCGGCACGTCTCCGTCCTTCATCAGGCGCGGCACGACCCGCTCGAGCGAGACCAGGTCCTCTTTTTCCGGAGCGTGAGGCTTGCTCGCGACGGAGGGACCGCCCGCCGCCGCGAGCGTCGCCGCGAAGAGAAGCCCCACGCCGACCGTCGTTCGACGGAATGTCTTCATATCCTCTTCCTACGTTCGAGCCGCGGCCGGGTTTCCTGCCTCGAAAAAAAGGCGCGGCCCGACAGCCGCGCCCAGCGCGATCCCGTGATCGGCGTCAGCGCTACTTCTTCTCCGCCTTCGCCTTCTGCATTCCCTGCATCATGGCGGCGACGAACTTGTCGTAGTCCTCGCTCGTGACGTCGAACGTCGTGTACATGTAGTTCGAGTTGGACCAGTCCCACTTCTGTCCCGAGTCGTTGTAAGTCTGCTTCGTCGTGCGCCCCTGCATGTATTCCTTGTGGATCGGGTCGGCGCCCGGCGGAAGGACGATCTTCGGGTGGCCGGAGCCCATCCCGCCCGGAGACCAGGTGTCCCGAGAAGGTGCCGTAGTTCCCGAGGGAGACGATGTGCTCGGAGCCTTCCACCTTGCGGGAGATCGGCACGTAACGGAGCATGGTCCTCTCCGGCGGCGCCGCGGGAGGGAACGTGGCCCTGGCAATCGCCTCGAGCGCCTTGCGCTGCGCCGGGTTCGCCTTCTCGTCGATGTAGAAGGTCACGAAGTTCCAGGTGCCCAGGGACTCCATCATGCTCTTGCCTTCGGGGCTCTGGCCCATGACGCCGAAGGCGAGCCCGTCCAGGGGAACGTCGCCGTAGGTTCCCTTGTCGATGAAAATGACCTGGCCCCCGCCGCACGTCATCTTCGTCGGGTGCGAATCGAACCAGCAGGGACAGGCGGCGTCGCAGGAGCAGGCCTCTTCCAGCTGGCCCGAGACCTTCCAGGGAGCCTTCTTCTCCTCGGCCCGCGCGGCGAGGGTCCCGGCGAGGAGAAGCAAGACCGCGAAAAAGGACTTCGTTCGCATTGCCAACCTCCTTCTTTCAGAGGCGAAAAGCATACGGGATGACACCCCCGCCGAGTCAACGGCCGACTCTCGGCTCTATGGGCCCGCGCCGGACGAGACCGAGGATCAGCACGATGACCGCCACGAGGAGGACCAGGTGGATGAATCCGCTGGTGACGTGGAATGCGAAGAACCCCAGGAGCCAGAGGACCAGGAGGACGACGAAGATCGTCCAGAGCATGTTGCCTCCTTAAGCCGCGGCAAGTTCCGCGTTCGAGTTGACCAGGATTTGCGAGAATCGAGCCAACCCGTTGTCGCTCGCTGTCCGTGAAGGGAAACGCTACAGCCCTGCTTCGCGGCAGAGGTCCAGGTAATCCGGGGGAAGGATCGCCGCCGAATGGCCGGCGCCTCGGGGCTCCGAGGCGGGCTTTCCGGCGGGCGCCTGGCGCGCCGCCTGACCGGGGATCGCTGTCGCGGGCCGGGACAGGAGCGAGATCGCCGCCACAACCGCGATCAGGCCGACTCCGATTCCAAAGCCTTGAAGGAATTCCGCTGGTTTCTTCATTGTCGCTTGCCTCCGTTGCTTTGCTCTCAGGCGGCTCCGGCTTTTCTGGCGCCGCTTCTCTTTGCCCTTGCCGCTTTTGCCCGGCCGCCGGTCCCTTCGAGGCTCTTGCGAAGGGCGTCCATCAGGTTGACGACCTTGCCCTCCTCGCCCCGCTCCTTCCCGCCCGTATGGACCGCGAACCTGCGCTTGGACGCGAGCAGCTTCTCGAGGGCGCGGCGGTATTCGTCGGGGTGCTGCGTGGGATCCCATTCCTCCGACATCCGATCGATCAGGAGCCGCGCCATCTTGACCTCTCCCGGCCTCGCGGCCTTCTTGCCCGCGGCGGGGACGCCGAGATCGGCGGGGTCGCGCAACTCCTCGAAGGGCCTCAGAACCTCCAGCGACAGCGCCTCCGGTCCGGGAATGAGCGCCGCCAGGAGCGGCCGCGTCCGCAGGAAGAACCTCGTGATGCCGACCCGCTTCGTCTCCGCCAGCGCGTCGCGAAGCACGGAATATGCCTTCTCGCCCCCCTTCTGGGGCGTGACGTAGTACGGCTTCTCGAAGGAGAGGGGGTTCAGGGAACCGAAGTTCACGAACTGCAGGACCTCGATCGACCGCTCGCCTTCGCCGACGCTCTTGCGGACCTCCTCGAGCTCCTCCTTCTCCACGGCCGCGAACTTCTTCTTCTCGACCTCGTAGCCCTTGACGATCTCGTCGTTGGAAACTTCGACGTCCTCCTTGCTGCAGAACTTCTTGTACTCGATCGGGGCCATGTCCTTCTTATGGAGCAGGCGGAACGAGACGTGCTCGGAGGAGTCCACCGCGGCATGCAGACCGACGGGGATCGAAATGAGGCCGAACGTGATGTGTCCGTTCCAGATCGCGCGCATCGTGCGTACCCCCGAGGAGACTTACAGCAATGCTCTTGCCAGAACTCCCGGGCCACTGTCCTGAATCGCGCGTCCGAGACAAATGCATGCAGACAAATGCGTTCTGTCATCCCTTCGCTCTTTCTCCTGTCATCCTGAGCGAAGCGAAGGATCTGCTCTCGCGCCTTCAAGATTTCCGGAGCAGATCCCTCGTCGCTCTGCTCCTCGGGATGACAGGGAAAGGGTGTTGTGCCCGAAGTGGTCCTCAATGCCAATCTCGCGCCAAATCTGCCCTGCCTGCCGGCACGTTCGGCGTCCGGGCACGACTTTCGCAGTCCGCCGTTTCCGGAGGTGAAGAAATGCTGAGACTGGCCCTGACCTTTTTGATCATCGGACTCGTCGCTGCGCTGCTGGGCTTTACGGGCGTCGCCGGCGCCTCGTTCGCCATCGCCAAGATCTTTGCCCTGATCTTCGGCGTCCTGTTTCTGCTGTTCCTCGTCCTGGGTCTCTCCGCGGCGAACCGGCTGACGACGTAGGTCGTCACGAGTCCCGGTCTTCCGGGGCGCCGCGAGAGCGGCGCTCCGGGAGGCGCCCTTTTCTCCGGCAAACCTTCGTGAACGGTTGTATGCGGCCCGGGTGCGAGCCGGCATGTTCTCTGCAAGAGAAGGAGACGGGACAATTTCGTCCCGAGACCATCCTCTCAAGGAGAGAAATCATGAGGAATGAAAACCGCGAACGCGAGTCGAGGAGAGAAAACCCCGGTCGCAGCCAGCAGCCTTCTGGCGGAGGCAGCTCTCAGGGCGAGGGCAAGTCGAGTTCCAGCGGCGGCTCCTCCGAGCATTCAGGCTCGGGCGGCGGAATGTCACGCGAGGAGATTCGGAAGAAGCGCTCGGGCGGACTCGGCTCCCAGGACGAGAGCCAGGAGAGCGAAGAGTAGGTCGCTCCACCGTGTTCTGTGAACCCGGTCAGCGCTCTGGTGGGTCATCCGGCCCACCAGAGCTTTCTTGCAGGGGTCTTCCCTGCGCGAGGAGGATCGATGGCCAAATACGGCAAAAAGGCCCAGGAGAAAGTCGAGAGGGCCATGCGCGAACGCAAGGAAGGGAAACTGAGATCGGGCCGCTCCGGCAAGAAGGTGACGAGCCGCAAGCAGGCGATCGCCATCGGCCTCTCCGAGGCCCGCCGCGCCGGCGGCAAGGTGCCGCGAAAGAAATCTCCCTCGAAGAAAAAGTCCTCTTCGAAGAAGAAGTAGCGATCCTACGGGTCGATCCGGATGCCCGCGTCGGAGCCGGTCTTCTCCGCGTGTGCGGCGGCGGCTTTGGACGCGCCGGGTGAGTAGTAGTAGTAGTCCGGCTCCGTGATCTGGTAATCGGACCGGAAGGTCGTCTTGCAGTCCTCCGGACAGGCCAGCAGAACGCAGAGTTTCGTGCCCATCCTTTGGTCCTCCGGACCGCAGGCCATCTGCTCAAACGGCTGCTTCTGCCCCTTTTTCAAGAGGAAGACGATCGAGACACGGTTGCCGGGAGTCTGCGGCAGCCAGGTCACGTAATCTTTCTTCATCCGGCTTATGGCGACACAGGTGTCCTGAACGCTCACTCCTCCCATGTCGTCAACCGGAATTCTGTGGCTGCCGGCAACCTGGTTCTGGCACAGTCCGGGAACCGTGGCGTCGATGTGAAAGCTGGGGACCTTCATGTACGTCTGGCAGCCAGCTTGCGCGAGCAAGACAATCCCGAACAGGGCGACGGGTCTGGGTCCGAATAGGCGGTGGCTCGACATGACTCCTCCTCTCCCTCTTGACGCTGGATTATGACGCCGCGCGGGCCGTCTGGACGGCTCGCTGAAAATCTCTGTCGCTACGAAGTTCCGCGAACTCCGGATCTTTGCGGATCAACTCTCCGCTGTAGCCCGCCCGAACGGCCGTCCGGAGATCCTCGATCGCTTCCGCTCGCCGCCCCGCTCGCTTCGCCACCACGGCGGCATTGTAGAGGAACTCCGGGTTGCCGGGCGCGATCTGCAGGGCGCGGGACCCATGCTCCTGCGCCTCCGCGATCTTCCCGAGCTTGGCGAGGGCGAGAGCGAGGTACGAGTGGACGTGGCCTTCCTCGGGGTTTGTTTCCAGCTCCTTGCGGGAGAGCGTGGCCGAACGCTCGTACGCTTCGGCGGCGCGGCGATCCTGTCCCTGGAACAGCCGCGCGTCGCCGAGGTTCGCCCATGTCTCGTAATGGTCGGGTTGTAGGGCGAGGGCCTTCTCGTAGGCCTCGGCGGCCGCCGTGAAATGCCACTCGTAGTACTCCAGCGTCCCGATGTTGGACCAGGCGAGGTCGGTGGGCGCGAGCGCGACGGACTTCCGGAAGACTTCGAGCGCCTGGTCGAGCCGGCCGAGCTGCATGAGGACGCCACCCAGGTTCGCAAAGGCCTTGGCGTTGTCCGGCGTCAGCTCGGTGACGCGGCGGAAGTTCTCGGCGGCTTCGCTGAAGCGCCCGTGGTTGTAGTAGAAGCCGGCCAGCTTGCTGTAGCCGCCGAAGTAGGACGGCTGGAGCTTCACCGCTCGCCTGTAGGTCGCTTCGGCGCGGGCGATGTCCCCGTTCGCCTCGCAGGCGCGGGCGAGGCCCAGCAGGGCATCGAAGCTGTTCGGCTGCGCGGCGAGCGCGCGCTCAAACGCGGCGACGGCCTCTTTGGACTGGCCGGTGCGGAGCCGCAGCTCTCCCAGGGTGACCTCGACCTCCGGCGTCGAGGCGGCGAGCTCCCGCGCCCTCGTCACGGCACCCGAAGCGCGATCGATCCAGTGGGAATCACGCGTCTCATTGAATTTCGCGAGGGCGGCTCGCCCGAGCGCGGCCTGGACAAGAGGCGAGGCGGGACGCTCCTTCGCGAGGGCCTCGAGGGTCGCCAGGGCCCGGTCGATCGAGGCGGGTTGGTCGTATCGTTGAAGGGACCCGAGCGCTTGCAGGTAGCGTTCCTGCTCGCTGCCGGTCTCCAGGCCCGTCGGCGGTGGCGTCCTCCTGACAGGCTTGCGCAAACTCAGTCTTTCGGCGACGTTCTCTGCGAGCCGGTCCTGCATGCCGAAAAGGTCAGAGGCGGGGCCGTCGAGCGTGCCGCCGGCCACCTGGACCCGTGTCCGGACATTCCAGACCGAGTAGATCATGCGCACACGATCGCCGCTCCGGACAACGGAGCTCTGAACGACCAGGCTGGCTCCGACGCTCCGGGCGGCGCCGAAGGGGTCGGCGTTCTTGTCCGACGCCGCGACCGCGGCCGCGGGCGTGACGACCTGGATCCCCGAGACGTCATTCAAGCGAACACTCAGTAACTCCACGAGTCCATCCCCGATGAGCCCGCCGTCGGGGGAATCGCTCGCAACGCGGGCCGGCACAACGACGAGAGACTTCCCCGAGAACCCTGCGATCGGGGGCGCTTCTCCGGGCCGCTTGAGGAACCAGGCGATCCCGCCGGCCAACAGGAGAAAAGCAATTACCGCCACGATTACCCGGTAATCTCGGACTGGGCGGATGGGCTCCGAGTCCTCCCCCTTGGGCGCCAGGGCAAGTTCGATCTCGTTGCGAGCGTCGCCGATGTCGCGCAGGCGCTTGTTCGCGTCCTTCTGCAGGCAGCGCGCGAGCAGCTCGCGCAGGCGCGGGGGGGTCGCGGCGGGGAGGCGGCTCCAGTCCGGCTCCTTGGAAACGATCGCCGCGAGGACATCCGTGATGGTCTCGCCGGTGAACGCCCGCCGTCGCGACAGCATCTCGTAGAGGATGCAGCCGAAGGCCCAGATGTCGGTGCGCTTGTCCACCTGTTTGCCGCGCGCCTGCTCGGGGCTCATGAACTCGACGGTGCCGAGGATCGTGCCCTCCCGGGTCTGCTCCAGGCTCACGGTCGGGGTGTCCGACATCCCGGCGTCGGAGGAGGGCATCTCCGTCGCCTTGGCGAGGCCCAGATCGAGCACCTTGACCTTGCCTTCGGGCGTGACCTTGATGTTGGAGGGCTTCAGGTCACGGTGGATGACGCCTCTCTCGTGCGCCGCCTCGAGCGCCTCGGCGATCTGGCGGGCGAGATCGCAGGTTTCCTCGAGAGGGATCGGACCGCGGGACATCTTCTCGGCCAGCGTCTCACCGGGGACGAGCTCCATGATGATGCACCGCAGGGAGTCGAACTCCTCCGCGCCGTAGATCGCGCCGATCGCGGGGTGGTTGATCGCGGCGAGCAGGCGCGCCTCGCGCTCGAACCGCGCCGCGCGGGCGGGGTCGCGCGCGAAGGACTCGGGAAGGACCTTGATCGCGACGTCGCGGCCGAGGCGCGTGTCGCGGGCCCGGTAAACCTCTCCCATGCCGCCCGCCCCGAGCGGACCGAGGACTTCGAAGCTGCCCAGACGAGTGCCCGGCTGCAGGGCCATGAAATGCGTAACGGATTGTATGCCTTCAAGATGGAGGTCAAGAGTCGAGAGTCGAGGGTCAAGGGTTGCGAGGGAGGCAAGATAGGATCTTCGTAATGCTCTCCCGGACTTCGGCTCTCCTTCTGGCGGCGGCCAGTCTGGGAAATCTGCCCGCGGCGGGGGCGCCGGCCGAGCACAACCTCGCCGAGACAATTGAACGATTTGAGGGCCTCCGGGTGGAGCCGTCTTCGGCGCCGGTCTCGGACCTGCGTCTGACCTCCAGCCACCTGACGCTCGTCTGCCGGTCAGGCAACGCGAGCCTCGTCCATGCGGGGGACGAGGTCGTCGGCCTGTTCTTCCAGGGAAGCGGCGCTCTCGAATACCAGACCGTGGATCCGATCGAGTTTCCCCTGACCTCCTTCAACGTCCGCAAGGCCACGAGCCTCTCGGCGCAGAGGGGCGACAGAACCCTGACGATCAAGGACAGTTTCAACCAGGTCCTCTGGCTCGCTGCCGGGCAGTCGCTGCCGAAGCTGCCGGAGGCTCGGAGCGGCCCGCCCCTGCGGGAGGCCTTCGATAAGCAGCAGGAGAAATTCCGAAAGGCGCTGGGGGCGCCCGTCAGCCATCTCTTCGCGATGCAGAATCTCGATGCCCCGTCCTCGCCGCTTGCCGTCGTCCACGCGGACGGCGGCGCGGAGGATCTTGAGTATTTCTTCGACGGGGGACAGGACCCTTCCGAGGGCCTCATCGCCCTGCGCAAGGGCGAGAGCCGCGACACGGAGGTGAAGAAGCTCCTCTTCCGCACCATCCTCTCGGACCAGCCGATCGGTCGCGACCGGCGCGACCCGCTGCCGCCTCGCTTCGTCCTGACCGACGTCGACTGGGAAGTCACCGCGTCGGAGGGGAGGGAGGCGAAGATCTCCGTCGTCGAAACTCTCGTTCCGCAGGGGAGACGCCAGGGCCTCTTCCGATTCAATCTCCACAACACGACATTTTCCGTCGTGGGCGCGGGTGTGCTCGAGCCCCGGACCTTTCACGTCCGCAGGGTGACGGACGACTCCGGCCGCGCTCTTCTCTTCGACCACCGCAACGGCGAGCTCCTGGTGGAGCCGGCGGCGCCTGCGGAGCCGGACCGGCCCGTCAAGGTCCGCTTCGAGATCGAGGGCGACTTCCTCGTGCGCCCGGGAGGCGACAACTTCTGGCTGCTCGGCGTCGAGCCCTGGTTTCCGCAGCCGGAGCTGCGGGAGCAGTACTACACGGTCCATTCCGTCGTGAAGGTCCCGAAGCCCTTCGTTCCGTTCGCCTCGGGGAAAACCGTGAGCCGCCGGACGGAGGGCAACTTCAACGTGCTCGAGACGCGGCTCGAGCAACCCGTCCAGTTCGCCGTCGTGCTGGCGGGCAAATACGACTACGAGGAGCAGACGAAGAACGGCGTGACGATCCGTGTCGCGACCTACGCGATGAAGAACACGCGGGCGATGAAGCAGCTCGCGGACCTGGCCGCGTCCATCATCGCCTACTACGAGGAGTTCCTGGGCCCCTTTCCCTTTCCGGAGTTCAACATCCTCGAGATCAACGACTGGGGATTCGGCCAGGCCCCGCCCGGCGTGATGTTCATCACGAAGGAGGCCTTCAATCCTCTCGGGAGCGAGATGAACCAGCTCTTTTCCCAGGGAATCAACGAGCGCTTCGCCCACGAGATCGCGCACCAGTACTGGGGTCACGTGGTGAAGATGCCGAGCGAGCAGGAACAATGGCTGACCGAATCCTTCGCGGAGTATTCGGCCGCGCTGTTCCTGAAGCAGTTCAAGGGGAAGGCGACCTACAGCCTTCTCGTCAACCACTGGAAGACCCGCGCGGCCTTCGCGCGAGACGCCGCCCCGATCCCGCTTGCGAACCTCGTATCGGTGCCGAACGATTACGTGATGCGCTTCGCGATCCGGACCGGCCTGATCTACGACAAGGGGGCGTACCTGCTCGCCGTTCTCCACAAGGAGCTCGGGGACGACATGTTCCTGACGTTCCTGAAGTCCTACCAGAAGTCGTTTCGATGGAAGTTCGGCTCGACGAAGACCGTCGCCGGCCTCCTCCAGTTCCTCACGAAGAAGGATTACGGCCCCTTCTTCGAGGCGAATTACTGGGGGACCGGCATGCCCGCCTATTGAGTTCCAGGTTCCAGGTCCAAGAAGCGCGACCTGCGAACTTCCGCCTCTCTCCGAGATGGTCCTTCGCGAACTACTCTGGTAGTGCCGCCCTTCTTGGCGGGCTTGTCGGGCGGAGGCGCGTCCCCGTCGTGAAACGCGAGCGCCGCGGGCAAGTCCTCGGACTTGTCGACGAGGATGATGGAGAAGCCCTTGCGCTCCTTTTCGCGCCGCACGACCATCTCCTTTACCTTCGCCGGATCGACGCCGTTCTTCTTCAAGAGCTGCGGGAGGGTCTGCTTGATCGCGGCCTCGTCCATCCTCGGCATCTTGTCGAGCTCTTCGAGGATCGCGGAGGCCTGCTTGGGAGTCATTAGCGTCGTGGTGTGGGTCATGCGGAAGGTGTTGCTCCTCGACGAATTCAGGTTTGAGGACGCCACGGCCGCGGATGTCAGAGCGAGCGACGCGAGAACCAGGACTGCGGTCAAGCGAGCGATGTGTTTCATCGGCGAACCTCCCGGCTCTTCATACTCTCACGGCCGGTCGCCCCTTCTTGTCATTCTAACTAAGGTCGCCGACGCGCTAAAGCCGCTATGGCGACGGCGCGAGCGAAGCGACGAGGGATCTGCTCGGCAAGGCCGGGAAGTCGGCAGATCCCTCGTTTCGCTCGGGATGACAGGAAGTATTCAGTTCGTGTTCAACTCAGCACACTAGGGGCGACTCGTCGTCTTCTCCTTCCAGCTCCTGACCGTGATCCTCCTCCCGACTGCAAGGGGTGGGTTCTGAACCCCGCCCGACCAGAAGATACCGGCTGCCCCTCCGTCACCCGCCACGTAGCCGGTCTCCGCTGTGATGAACATGGCGTCCGACTGCGTTTGTCCCCGATCCGCCGCGCCGATGGGGTATGGGTCTCCAGTGGTGTAGAAGACCGAGTACTGCCGGGACACACCCGCTGAACTGGAGCACTTGACGATGTTCCCGCAGGCGCCACTCCCGCCCGTTGCCGGGAGCGGGTTGTATGTCGGAAAGCGAATGATCCCACCGATCGTAAGGGAGTCTCCGACCACGCGCTCGCCGGCGATCAACTCAAGGAACCATCCTCTGGCCAGCGCGGGATGCGTGACATCGGTCGGGGAGGCGATGTCCTGCATGCCGGAGGTGCTCTCCGTCGTCGTCGTGGTGTTGGCCTTGTCAATGATGTAGTAGAAGCGTTGTTTCGTGCGTGAGGCTCGAGGGATCGACCGTCCCGAGGACATCGTCGCGGTCTCCCGTGCCAAACGCGATTCCCAGGGCCGGCTTGCCCCCTACGTTGTAACCGAGGTTAAGCGCCTCCGGCCGGAAATAGATGGGGTAGGAAGGAGTCGTGGCCGGCGACACCGGCTGCGGCGCCTGGAAGAAGAGGAACGGCTTCCCGGAGCCGGAGACCGAGGTCGAGCTTGGTGTCGAAGCGGCCGGACGGCGGCGACGAGAGCTTGCGCAAGTCCGTCAGATCGATGCGCCAGAGCTGCCCTTTCAGGTCTCCGACGTAAATCAGGTCGAGGGTGCCGTCTCCGTCAACGTCCAGCGCCGCTGGCCCGGCCGGGATCGAGCCGAAGCTCACGCTGACGCTGCCCGAGCCGAAATCGGCGGTGCCCGAATTGACCTTGTACAGGCCGAACCCCGTTTCCACATCCACCATGTAGAGCCAGTTGCCTCGGCGGTTACACGTCGGGGTACATGCGGAATTCAGCCGCTCGCGGTCGAATCCGCCGCCGAAGATCGTCACGTAGTGGTCTTCCAGGGTCGGCAGGGGCGCGCTCGTGTTACCGCAGTTGGCCGTGCAGACCTTCACGCGTCCCATCGCCGGCTTGGACCAGGTCTCGCCCATGTCGGGAACCCCGTTGGAATCGGCGTCGTTTGTGTCCGTGATTTCCCAGAGGACCGTCGGCCAGTCGCGCGCGCAGGTGGCATCGCCGGCGGCGTTCAGGCACCTGGGCGCCGTGGAGCTGCCGGAACTTTCGGGGCCGCCGACACTGGCAAGCTCGTCCGGCTGCGTGACGTCGAGCGCGAAGTAGCTGCCCAGAGAATTCTTCGGCGAGGCCCCGTCGGTTCCTTCGAACGGCGAGCCCTCCCGCGCTCCGCCCACGAGGACCGTGTGCCATGCGCGGTTTGCCGGGACGGGCGTCCCGGAGTGGCTGGTGTCAATGAATACGTCGGCGGCCGACGGCGAGAGGTCCACCGTCCACTCGTCCTGCTTGGTCTGCGCCCCCACGGCGTCCTTGAGCGGCTTGTAGATCTGCATGATCGCCCGCGGCGCGAAGGCGAAGAGCTCCGCCCCGGTGCCCAGGTCGTAGCAGTGCCCGCCGGGACAGACGGACGGGGTGCGGTCCCAGACTCCCGCCTCGAAAGCGTGCAGGAGGCCGTCGTTGGCCCCGACGTAGAGAACGCGGCGCCTGTTCTTGTAGTTATTGAAGAAGGTCTGATACTCCGACCCGGGCCGACAGGTCCCGTCCACCTGGCGCGCGCACACGTTGGCCTGGAAGGAGAAGAAGTCGTTCGGATTTCCGACGACGAGCGGCCCGGAATGGAAGATATCCCCGAGCTTCTGCCCGAGGTACTTGCGAGCGAGGTCCGTCGTGCCCGTGACCGCGTCGCGGTCCCCCCAGATGAAGCGCAGCGAGTTGCCCGCGTCCGTGTCCGTCAGCGCCGGCGAGAGAACAGCCGGCGGGGCCGTCTGCGGTCCCAGGAGGGCCTTGAGAGTCGGCCACCAGCTCGCGCCCGTGTTAACGGTCATGTCGTACCGGGTCTCCGGCACCGCGGCGGCGGCGGGGATCGGAAGAGTCGTCAGGGGACTGGGAATCGTCTGCGGCAGGGAGAAGACGATCTTGCGCCCGGGATAGAACGTCGTCCCGATTGTCGAGACCGTGTCGTTCGAGTCATCGGAGTAGCTGCCCGTGGAGATCCCGGCTCCGGGGGCCAGGATCGCGGAGGAGACCGTCGCGCCGGTTCCAGGCGTCTGGATCAGGTTCGCTCCGGCGTTCCAGATCAAAGAGGTGGGATCGTTCGAGGGAACCGGGATCGTGGCGCCAACGTTGGGGTCGTTGGGGTCAATGATTGTAAAACTGCCGAGTTGAAGCCTGCCGCTCGCGTCCAGCTTGTAACCGGCAAGGCGCCCGTTCCAGATCGATTTCTGCTTGGAGGCGCTGAAGCTCGCGAAATACGCCATCTGGTCTCCCAGCGCCTGACTCGTGGACACGGCAGCGGTCGCGAAGGTCTGCGAGGACTCGTCGAGGAGGTCGGAGATGTCGATGAGGGCCTGCATGAGGCTGGCCGTGTCATTGACCGGGAAGTAGCCGTCCGTGCCGTCGGGCAGAATGGCTCCGCTGTTATGGGCGATGCAGATGCCCGTGTTGGAGGTCGCCGTGGCGCTCGTCCCGAAGCCGATCACGTAGATCGGCACGTCGATCGCTTTGAACTTCGTCAGGATGAAGCTCGTCAAGAAGCTGCATTTATCATTCGTGCAGCCGTTGAAATTGTCGTAGATCAGAATGACCCCCGACTTCCGGCAGGCCTTGTTCGGGTCGTCGGTGCGCTTTCCGTTCGCGAAGCCGTCCATGGCGGGCTTGGTGAAGTACTCGTAGATGTTCGTGAGCAGGTTCTTGATGGGCGCCTGTGAGCCGTTCCGCGTGGTCAGGACGGCCTGGTTCTCGGTGATGTCCAGTCCGGCGTCCACGGCGCCGAGGAGGTTCGAGTCGCAACCATCCGCATACTTGCTGCCCGCTCCCGTGTAACCCGGATTGTCGGGATCGGTCGTCGTGAAGGCCCCCGACGTCTGGTCGTAGGCGACGAGCTTGGCCTGAGGGCGCAGGAGCCTCGACACGCAGGGGAAGGAGTCCTGAGGCGCCGCGCACGTCGAGGTGGGATCGCACTTGACCGCGCTCGTGATCGAGGCGGTGCAGTAGTCGCGGGGAACCTTGATGAGAGGCAGCGGGGCTGAACCCGTCTGGAACTCCCAGCCCGAGCAGTTCGCGTTGACGTTAAAGTCTGTCTCCGGGTCGTTCAAGAAGCCCGATTCGTTTCCACAGTTCGGTCCCCTGCGTCACGGATCGTGCTCCGCCTTTCGTGTAGAAGAGATCGGGACGGAGTGTCAGGGTGGAAGGGGGCGTAGAAGACGGTCACCGAGCCGGGATTGTTGTTCGGAGTGTAATTGGCCTGGGGTCACCAAGGAACGTCCGGTCTTCACTTGATAGACCTTTGTGACCTCCATGGAGTGAGCGGGCGGGCCGGAGATGCTGTAAGTCGAAAGGGTGCCGTCCGTGAAGGCGTCTACCGTACTTGCCCCGCGGTCAGAGTCACCATGATCCGCTTCTTGGCGTTGCTGTTGTTTCCGTCGAGATAGATGAACGACCGTCGCCGGTTCCCAGTGCTCCCGAAGAGAGCGGCCCGACGACGGTCGCGTCCGAGGGCAGGTTTATGAAGCTCGGAGAGCGGTCCGTGCAGGCAGGAACGGTCTATGTTCGTGCACGGTCCCTCGCCCTTGCAGTCCCCATCTCTCGATCGTTCCGACCGGCTCTTTCCGGACTCGTGGGGAAAGTCGCCGCGTTCAGCCCGCCGGCCGCCGTGCCGATCGGCGAATAGAGCCAGTGCTTTCCGGAGATCGAGATGCTCCCCGCATTCGGGTTGTGGGCGAACGTCGTCAACCCGATGTTGAAAGTCGTGTGCCTGGTGTTGACGAACTGTTTGACGACCAGCTTGGCGGCCCCCAGCTTGGCCGCGGGGGAATCCGCGTCGCCGTCCCAGGTGCTCGTGGCGTTGGGATCGACATTGGATATCGTCGCCGCGGTCGTCTGCGAGTTGCCGAAGATGATCATCAGGTTGGGCGGGGCCGATCCCTTCCTCAGAAGGTCCTTGTCGTCCGCGGTCGCGACGGCGGACGCCATACAGATCACGAGACCCGCGAGGAGGAGGAGATGTTTTTGCATAGTGTCTCCGGCTCAATTACCTTGGGATGCTGAGCTGTTTCGGATAAATGCCGACCTCGGCGTCGATGGCCTTGGCCGTCTGGGTCGCGGTGGACGAGGCGCTGGACCTCACGGCGTAGACGACCTCGTAAAACACGTTGTTGCCATAGACCTGCCCTCCCGGCGGCACTGGATCGCCCGGGAGTTGGGCATAGCTGACGATGACCGGCGAGCTCAGGGTCACCTGCATATCGGGGCTCGACAGGCCCGGGTAGTGGCTGGAGACGCCCACCGGCATCGTCCCGCCGGAGTAGACGGGCTGGCTGCTGAGCATCGCGCCCGCGTATTCGACTCCCGAGTCCGCCGCGTAGAAGATCTTCGAGGCCTTCGTCTCCGCGCCGGCGAGAGTATTCTCGATCGACGTCGTGAACATGAGGGCGATCCCCATGATCGTGAGGATGAAGAGCGTGAGGATGGCGAGAAAGAGGGCCGCGCCTCTCTCGCGATCGGGCTGACGAGGTCGAAGACAATGCATCGGTCGTGCTCCTTAGTTGTTGGTTAGGGCGTTGTTCCTCAACGAGACGGCCAGAGAGAGGGGCCGCCGCCGGTACGGCCGGCCCGTCGCCGCCGAAAAAGAAACAGCCGCGGAGTCCAGGATATTGATCCCGCGCGCCCCCGGGCCGTCATAGACGAAGTCGGGACTGGTGGACTTGACGACGAGCGAGATCCAGACCGACCGGAGCGCGGGGACTGCCGGCCGGGGACTCTCAGGGACGGTCGGAACCGAAGTGTCGATAAAAGCGTCCACACCGCTGTGGTTGGCGTCCGGCGTGACGATAGGAAGACTCGTCGCGACCTCGGTGGCAACGTTGCCGACCCACTCGTCCGCGTTGACTCCGCTCAGGTCGATCGCCACGGGAGAAACACCGCTGTCTGAGGGCGTCGGGCCGATCCCATCGACCCCGTAGGCGATCTGGAAGTCCTCGACCTCCTCGATCAGCGGCTGGATGTCGTAGAGCCCGGTCGAGGGGTCCAGGGTCGCCTCGGCGAGCGAGGGGTGGGTGTCTGCCGTGCTGCCCGTCTCATTGCTTGGCCCTTCGTCCACGAAGAAGCGGACCACGTCTATGGCTCCCCCGGCGATCGATTTCGCGACCGACGTGGGGAGGGTGGTCGTGGCGTTCAGCTCCTTGGCGCCGGCGTCCTGAGGGTTCATCGTGAAGGTGAAGGTTGTCGTGTTCCACGTGTACCAGCTCGGACTCGTGTCCGCGGGCACGAGGCCTGCCACATAGACAGGCACCAGGTAGGTCAGACCGCCGACCGTTATTACCTGGTTGTCGCCGATCTGCACGACGAAGTAGAAGGGTCGGGTCTTATCGGCGAGCGAAGGCTTGACGCCGCTCGGAAAGTTCACGAAGGGGGGGTTGCCCACCCCCGCTGTCGTCTTGATCGTGACTGTGATCTGCGCGGCGGTGGCGCAAGGTCCGCTGCAGATCACGTCGCCTGCGTCCAGGATGTACCTGTCTCCGAGGATCACTCCCCGCACCTCGATGACGTCCGTTCCCTGGCGGATGAAGTGCTGAAGTCCCGAAACGCGGTCCTGGAGCGAAGTTCCGCCGGAGATGTTGTTCGCGATGGGGAGAACGGCATTCGCGTAGTAGAGACCTCCGATGCGGGATTGGCGGATGACGCGGGAGAGCTCGGAGACGCCGATCCGCGCGGACTGTTGCACGTCGGCCACTTCCGTCTGTTGCTTCGTGAGCTTGTTGGAGGCGTCCACCAGCCCGTAAAGCCCCAGCAGCGCGACGACACCCACAAAGATCGCCACCAGCGCCTCGATCAGGGTAAAGCCGCGTTGCGCGCGGAATCTATTAGCCATTCGGGAACCTCAGATAGAGCGACTGCGTCGTCTGGCGCAGGCCGGGGAAAGGCCCCCGCGTTGGGCGGACGGTCACGGTCACGAGCTTGACGATGTAGGCCGGGGGTGGGGGGGGTGGGGGTGGAGTCGGGGTTGGAGGGGGGGCCGGAGGCGGAGGCTCCGTGACCCGGGTCGTCAGGTCCGCGGCAAATTCTTCCACGGTGTAGGTGCGGACATAGGGATAGACGTACCAGCCGGCTCCCGGAGACGTCACGGCAAAAGAGATTGCGCCGGTGGAGGGGTTATACCAGGAAGGCAGGTCGTTGTTGAAGGTCGCCGAGTTCTGTCCAACAGGGACGGCCAGCCGCGGGTCGTTCCTGGGATAACCGGTCAGTTCCTCCAGTTTCTCGCGGACGAGATTGTTGGCGCTGGTGAGCTGATTGGCGGAGGCCGCTGTCTTGACCGCGCCCACAAACAGAGGCATGAGGCCGAGCAACGCGAAAGCCAGGATCGTCAGGGCAATCAGAACCTCGACGAGGCTCATGCCGCGCTCGTCCGCCCGCGCAGACCTTCTCATAGCCAGCTCCACTTCGTCACGGGGCCGGGGGGGATATAGCCGGATCCCTGGACGTACTTGTCCACCCGGGCCTTGCCCGAGAGATCGCTCTCGACCGTCACCCGGAAGTAATTCTTCCCCTGCCAGTCGGCGAAGTAGATTCCTCTTCCGCCGGTCGTTGTGACTTGACCGGAACCCGAATCCTGGGGAACGGAAATCCCGCCGGTTGGAAGGAAGATGATCCGGTTGGTGCTCGTTCCGCAAGAGGTGTTTCCGCTTCCGGAGGTGTCCACGTACGAGTCAAAACGGACCCCGTCCGCGACGCTGTCCTTGCTGCCGCCCTGCTTCCAGAAATGGATTCTGGGCGAGAGCATGACGTCACCGAGTGTGGGCTCGTCGGTAGCCGGCGACGTGCCGAACGTGCCGGTGTCCTGAACGCAGTTGCCCGCGGCCTTCGCCTCATCTTGTGGACAGGGAACCGGAGGAGGCACAAGAAAACAACTCCCCGGCAGCGGCGAGGCCGTGTCGTTGGCGCGATCCTGAAACGTGAACAGGCGGATCCGCCCGTCGGAATTCAGGCTGACCTCGACGACGACGTTGGTGCTCCTCTTGATCGCTTCGAGCCTGGCCATCGCCAGGACCTGCCGAACGCTGGAGAGAGCCGCCATGTCCTCGGAGCGGCGAATCAATTTGCCCGCGACGGGACCGGCCAGCGCGACGAGGAGGCCGATGAAAATGATGACAACGAGGACCTCGATCATGGAAAAACCGCGCGAAGCGCGGACACTCTTTCTCCCTTGAATCCGGATTCTCTCCGGGCACTCCGGCCGCGATCTAGACCTTCCCAAGCAAATACCCTCCCAAGGCTTCATGCTCTTAGTTAGCGATTTCCGTGCCGATGTGGGCGTGGGCTCAATGTTCAACAAAAATGCAGGTTTTCGCAAGGGCAGGTTGAACCGGACATGCGAGTGTCTCGAAAAACCGTCACTTTTGGTAACGCTCCGAACAGCGCAAACGCGCTGGGGCTGCCGGGATCCCTAACCATCGACCTACTTTCCAACGGCTCGATTGCATTGGGGGGCGCCCCTCCTGCGCCATTTGACAGTATGTCAGATATGACATATGGTCGCCCGGGCAATGGAGAAACCGCTCGCATGGTTAAGAGGTGAAATCAAGACTCCCCCATTCTCCGCTGATGCTCGAGTCGAGGCCGGATTTCTCCTGCGCAGACTGCAGCGAGGCGAGAAGCTGGCGCTTCCCTATTCCCGACCCATGCCCACGATCGGGCTCCGTTGCCATGAGCTTCGGATTCGGGATCGTGACCAGACATGGCGAATCGTCTATCGGATAGACCCGGACGTCATCCTGATTCTGGAGATCTTCAGCAAGAAGACGGCCAGTACGCCCAAGAGCGTCATTACGGATTGCCGACGGCGGCTCAGGGACTATGACGAACACGTGAGGTGAACCGTGAGAAGCGAAAAAAGGAAGAAACTCGAGGCCACAGGCTGGCAGATTGGCACGGCAGGCCAGCTTCTGGGGCTCTCCAAGCAGGAAGCCGAGCTCGTTGAGCTCAAGCTCGCACTGGCCCACGGGCTGCGTCTGAGACGACAGGCCCGAAGACTGACCCAGGGCCGGCTCGCCAAGCTCATCGGCTCCAGCCAGTCCCGCGTCGCGAAGATGGAGGCGGCCGATTCAACCGTAACCCTCGATCTGCTCCTCCGCTCATTGCTCGCCACCGGCGCCACGAGACGCGAGCTCGCGAAGATCATCCAGCGCCCAACTCGCCCTAGCGCGGCCTAACGTCATATAGAGAGCCCAGTGGAAAGGGCCAACGAAGCTCCAACGGCGGCCTATATCCCAACCGTCGGGGAGATAGGCTGCGGAGTCCGCTGAAAACCCCTCAGACCACTCGGAATGGGCTCTCAGAGGGCATCAGCTGCGCTTCGGACACCGCGCCGGAGCGGCTAGAGTCTGTGTAAACCTGGTCGTCCTCAGACCCTTGCGGCGCTAAGGCCTTCGGGTCGAGAAAAACCGGGCTAGAGATCGTTCGCGCGGCTGAGCCCTCGGAAGCGCCTCCTCCGTCCACTTGCCGATCACCCGGTGGTGCGGCGACCATGCCTTCCACACCGAGGAGGACCATTCCCGCAGGTGACGGACGTGTTCCTGAAGGGTCGTCGCGTCTCGGACGTGAAGAATCGTCAGCTCGCCGCACGACTCCGGCTGCGCGAGACTCTCAAACGAATCGCGCGACTTGACCGCGTTGTGTACGGCCGCGATTGCAACCGAGGCCGGCAAGCCCCGCGCCACGAGAGCGCACAAACCGACGAGGTGCGGGGCGACGGACTGAGTCGAGCCGCGCCTGGATACCGCGGGATGCTGCACGGCATAGGTGTCCACCGTCAGCTGCTGGAGCTCTGCGTAGCGATGATCTCCGATTCCTCGGGCACGGACGCTCTCATAGATAGCCCAGCATCCCGGCGACCCGCCAATATTCGCGTTCGTTGGGCCGTCGGTGTTGGGAACGAGCGCGCCGCACCCGACGCAGGGGACGAGATCTTCCCAGAGGCGTTGATACCAGGTCTCAACGGGGACCTCAGGGTCGCTCACGCTCCCCACGTTATATCAGCCCGCGAGCAAGGGCAAATCGTTCCGCTGGTCCTCCCTTGATCCCCGGGTGAGCCATTGAATCCAAAGGCTCTTGCGCCTACCATGCCGCTCCACGCGAGAGTGGCGGAACCGGCAGACGCGCGGGACTTAGGAGACTCCGCCAATTTTTCGCTGAATCCCGAGAAAGCTCAATAGGGACAGGGGTTTTCCGCACTCCTGCAGAGTGTCGTTTAAGTCGTCTGGAGGCGTCTAAACTCGCCCCCGAATCGACGAGAGACGGCATGCCAGACGGCACACCCCCAGTCTTGGAAAAGCGCCTCGTCTGCCACCAGAAGGACCGTCTCTGAGCCATTCAGAGCCGACGGCTCATCCTCCGCGACCGGCTCCGCCGCGGCAGCCTATTCCGCCGGCGGGAGGTAGACCTTGAACATTGTCCCCTTCCCGACCTCGCTATAGGCCCAGATGTAGCCGCCGCTCTGCTGGACGATCCCGTAGACCGTCGCGAGCCCGAGTCCCGTGCCCCTCTCCTTCGTGGTGAAGAACGGCTCGAAGACGTGCGAAAGAGTCTGCGCGTTCATCCCGACGCCGCTGTCGCTGACGGCAATCATCACGTAGCTGCCGGGCCGCACGGTCACGTGGTTGCGTGCGTAGGCCTCGTCCAGCTCGACGTTCGCGGTCTCGATCGTGAGCTTGCCTCCCCGCGGCATCGCGTACCGGGCGTTTACCGCGAGATTCATGATCACCTGCTCGAGTTGTCCGGCGTCTGCCCGAACTCGATGAAGCGCGGGATCGAGGACCGTGACGAGCTCGACGTCTTCGCCGATGAGCCGGCGGAGCATCTTCTCCATGTCGAGGATCAGGTCATTCAGGTCCAGTACCCTTCGTTCGAGCACCTGCTGCCGGCTGATGGCGAGGAGCTGGCGCGTCAGGGACGCCGCCGTCTTCCCGAGGACCTCTTCCCTCGAATAGCCGAGGATCCGCAGGAACTGCTCGTTGACATCGAGCAGTTGACCTGTCTCGATCTCGCTGATGCTCGTCGGAATGGGGCTCGCGTGAAAGACGAGCGAAAAACCCTGTTCCGATTTCCGGAGGGCTTCCTCGGAGACCTTGCGCTCGGTCACGTCGTGCTGCACGGCGATGAAGCCGATCCGTCTCTTCTGCGCGTCCAGCACCGGACTGACGGAGGCTTCCACGGTGACGAGCTGCCCGTCGCGCCTTCGGTTGACGAACTCTTCACGCACGGATTCGCCGGCGCACAGCCGCTGCCAGAAGCGCTCGTAGTAGGCCCTGTCCCGTGTACCGCTCTTCAGCATCCGTGGGGTCTTGCCGAGCGCCTCTTCCCTGGGGTAGCCGTAGACTCTCTCGAATGCAGCGTTGACGTAAGTGATTGTTCCCTCCGGATCGGTCATGAAGATGACGTTCTCGGCCTGCTCGACCGCGTGCGAGAGCGTCCTCGCCGCCGCCTCAGCTTCGCGCCGCGCCTTCCGATGAGCCGCGTTCTCGATCTCACGGTGGATCTCCTTCGAGATGTTGTCGTGCGCCCCAGCCTTCATCGCCTCGACGGCGACGTTCTCGTCGATGGTCCCGGAAACGATCAGGAACGGCAGCCGTTCCCGGCAATCCCCGGTCTCGGCGCCGCGGACGGTATTCAGCCTGGCTCTGCCCCATGTCATGACGGCCCTCCTTCGAGGGAAGATCGGTATCGCAAACGGAAAAGCTCGGCGACGGACTCGAACTCCGTGGACTTGTCGAAGAAATGGTCGGCACCGGCAAGCGCGCAAGCGTAGCGGTAGGCGCCCCCGGCGTGGTTCGTGAGCATGATGATGAGCACGCCCGGGGCCTGGCGTTTGAATTCCCTCGCGAGTTCAATGCCGCTGCCGTCGGGAAGCTGGATGTCGAGGACGACGGCGTCGGGCCGCAGCGCGGCAAAGAGGGACTGCGCGGAAGCGGCGTCCGTCGCGTGCGCCACGATCTCCGCGGCGCCCGTACCCTCCAGGAGCCCCTCCACGCGCTCCGCCAGAGGCGTGGAATCGTCCACGATCAGCACTCTGGCGAAAGTGTTCGTCTTCACGCCCCGCACGATAGACGCCGGCCGGATCCCGAGGAATCGGGCGATCGCTCTTTTTCTTGTAGGGGTTTTCCTACACGCGAGGGCCGATCAGGCCGTGTTCGAGCGCGTACCGAGTCAGCTCGGCCGTGCGCTTGACGCCGAGCTTCGCCCCCACGCGCGAGCGGTAGGTGGTGACGGTCTTGACGCTCACGCCGAGCATCTCCGCGATCTCGCTCGAGGACTTGCCGGAGGCGATCAAGCGCAGCACCTGGTCCTCGCGGTCGGAGAGCGCCTCGTGGGCGGGGCGCTCCACCTCGCGGCCGAGATCTGTGGCCATCTTCTCGGCAAACGCCGTGCTGACGTAGCGGCCTCCGCGCAGCGCCTTCCGGACAGCCCGGACGAGCTCCTCGGGAGCGGCCTCCTTCACCAGGTAACCCGAGGCCCCCGCCTTCAGAGCCCGCGCAGCGTACTGGTCCTCGGAGTGGATCGAGAGGATCAGCACGGGGAGCTTCGGCCGCCGGGCCTTTAGCTCCTTCAAGACATCCAGCCCGCTACGTCCGCCGAGGTTCAGGTCCAGGATCACGATGTCCCACTCGTGCTGGCGAGCTTCCCGGAGGGCTTCCGGGGCGTCGGCCCCCTCCCCGATCACGGCGCGCGGGAAGTTCTCCGCAAGTATCTGCTTTAAGCCCCGGCGCACGACGGCGTGGTCGTCGGCGATGAGGATGCGAGTCATGAGGAGTCCAGGCCGCGCGCCGGGCCCGACGCAACGGCGGCATGAGCGCGAAACGGAAGCCAGAGCGTTACAGACGTGCCTCCCCCTTCTCTCGGCCCGACCGCGAGGTGACCCTCGAACGATTGCGCCCGCTCGCGCATCCCGAGGAGCCCGAGCGACTCCCTCCCGGCGGCCGCCTCGGCAGCGATGCCGATCCCGTCGTCGGCCACGCAAACGGTGACGCCGTCCGTCTCTTTCCGGACTTCCACCCACACGCGGCTCGCGCGCGCGTGTCGGGCCACGTTGGTCAGCGCCTCCTGCACGATCCGGAACACCGCGGTCGCGCGGTCCGGATCGAGCCCGATCTCCTCGCCACCCGTCTCGAGCCGCGCAAGAATCCCCGAGCGCGCCTGGAACTCTTGGACCAGCCAAACGAGCGCGGGCTCGAGACCCAGGTCGTCCAGGACCGGCGGGCGCAGCTCCGTCGCGATCCGCCGGACCGATTCGATGGTCGCGTCAATCGAGCGAGCCATCTCCGCCACCTTTCCGCCGAGCCCCCCCGCCGCCGTGCGGGCGTCCGGAAGCTTCTGGCCAAGCCATGTCAGGTCCATCTTGAGCCCCGTCAGGGCCTGGCCGAGCTCGTCGTGCAGCTCCCGAGCGATGCGAGACGCTTCTGCTTCTCGCGCCGTCTCCATCCTCGCCCTGAGCAAGCGCAGCTCTCGGTAGGAGCGCTGGAGCTGGTCCTCGAAACTCTTGCGCTCCGACACGTCCCGCACGATGGCGAGCACAAGGTAGTCTCCTCCGATCTCGATCCGCGAGGCGGAGACTTCGATCGGGATTCCACGCCCGTCGGCGTGCACATGGATCCCCCTTGCCCGGACGTGCCCGTGCGAGAGCACGGTCTGGAAACGCTCCCCGCCGGCGTCGCGCTCCTCGGGAGCGAGTGTTTCCATGAAGTGGCGGCCGACGATCTCGGCGCACGGCCGACCATAAAGTTCCTCCGCGGCCTGGTTGGCCTCCAGAATGACTCCACCCGAATCGAGGACAAGGATCACGTCTTTTGCCTTCTCCATCAGGACCCGGCTGCGCTGCTCCGCGGCTCGGAGCGCCTCGTTGGCCCTGGCCAGTCGCTTGTTCCAGGTCCCGAGCTTCAGGTTCGCTTCCTTCAGCCGCCGGACCAGTATCGCGCTGTACTCCTTGAGCGACTCGAGCTCCGTCACCGGCGCGGCAACGTCCGCTCGCTTTCTCGGGGTGCGGGCTGCATCCTCCAGCGCGCGCAGGATCACCGTGGGGGAAACCGAATAGGGGATGAATCGGTCGACGCCCACCTTCAGGGCCAGACGCTTATCGGCAAGCGACGCGTACGTGGAGCTGTAGATGATGATCCGCGTATCCCGCAGCTCTTCGCTTCGCCGAACCTCATAGCTCAGGCGATAACCGTCCATTCTCGGCATGAGGACGTCCGAGATGACGGCGTCGAACTTCCCGCTCCGGAGCTTCTCGAGCGCCTCGACACCGTCGGAGACCTCCTCCGTCTCGTGCCCCTTGCTGGCCAGCGCCTTGCGCAGGCGCTTCCGGTTGATCTCGTTGTCATCAGCGATCAGGATTCTCATGCGCGCCGCACGAGCAGCTCCGCCGCCTGCGCCTCCTGCTCGAACCGCCGCAACCTGTCTGCGTCGGCAGAAAACGAGGCCGGCAGCACCTTGATCGCCACCTCGCGGTCGAGCTTCGAGTCCCGCGCCCGATACACCTCTCCCATCCCGCCCGGGCCGAGGGGCGAGAGGATCTCGTAGGGGCCGAGGCGGCTCCCCGTTGCCAGAGTCAAGGTGGGCAGATTCTAGTCCGCCTACGGTCTGCCACGGCTCGGCCAATGTCTGTCTCTGATCGCTCGGCTAGCCGGAGTTCCTTCGGAAAATGATCGCAGCCAAGATGCCTGAATCACTCAAGGGCCAGACTTGGAGCGTGTGGAACGGTCAGGAATCCTCGACGGCGTCCGCGTGCGATCAACTGAGCCGCGTTCTCGATCGACGGGACCGAAGGCTTCCAGCTCGTCCGATTCAGGTTCGGGACGGCACGCCAGACGGCACAGCGACCGCAAGTCGCGAGCCAGGCCAGCGTGGGATACGTCGCTTCCGTCGGATCCGTTCTCCTTGAGCCTTCGACAACTTACCGCTAGCATGACCCTTCCACGCGAGAGTGGCGGAACTGGCAGACGCGCGGGACTTAGGATCCCGTGGGGAAACCCTTGAGGGTTCGAGTCCCTCCTCTCGCATACCGTCGCTCCGCGCTTGCGCGGGATCTGCGCCCTGCGGGCGCACCGGCGGGCGGCTCGGCCGGATGCGGCCTCGACCGCCCGCCTGACCCCGCGCAAGCGCTACGCTCCCGCGGCGCGAGGCTCCTCCTCGCTTCGCTCGGAGACTCCTCGCGCCGCGACCGGGGCAGACGACGGAGCGACGCCGTTGAGAACCTGTCATCCTGAGGAGCGAAGCGACGAAGGATCTGCCCCGCCGGTCGAGCCTCACCCCGAAGGGGCATCCTTTAGAATGCTCGTCCGGTGAACCGATAATCCTTCCTCCTGGCCCTGGCCGGGCTGTGTTTCTCCCTCCCCCTCGTTGCGGCGGACGCGAGGGTGGATCCGCGGATCTTTGCGGGGAAGGCGGCGGGGGAGCGGGCGTCGTTTCTCGTCGTGATGCGGGAGCAGGCGGACCTTTCGGGCGCGGAGGCGTTCGCCGGAAAGGCCGAGAAGGGGCGGTTCGTCTACGAGGCGTTGCGCGCGCAGGCGGAGGCGTCGCAGGCGCCCGTTCGGGCTCGCCTCGAAGCGGCCGGCGTCGCCTTCCGCTCCTTCTATCTCGTGAACATGATCGAGGTGGAGGGCGACCGCGCGCTCGCCGGGGAGCTGGCGGCGCGCGAGGACGTCTCGAGTGTGGCTCCGAACAACGAGGCGGCCCGCGAGCCCGAACCCGTGATCGAGCGCCAGCCTCTCGCCTCCCGCCTCGGGCCGGCCGCGGCGACGGTCGAGGAGAACATCGCGAGGGTCGGAGCGCCGGGTGTCTGGGCCCGCGGTTTCACGGGCCAGGGGATCGTCGTCGGGATGGCCGACACGGGCGTCGCCTGGGAGCACCCGGCCTTGAAGAGCCATTACCGGGGTTTCAACGGCACGACGGCGTCTCACGACTACAACTGGCACGACGCGATCCACAACGCGTTGCCTGCCAATCCGTGCGGATCGGACACATCCGCGCCCTGCGACGACGACAGCCACGGCACCGCCACGGCCAGCCTCGCGGTCGGCGACGACGGTGTGGGCAACCAGATCGGCATGGCGCCCGGCGCGCGGTTCATCGCCTGCCGCAACATGGACCAGGGCAACGGCACGCCGGCGCGCTACACGGAGTGTTTCCAGTTCTTCCTGGCGCCGACGGACCACACCGGCGGCAATGCGAGGCCGGACCTCGCGGCGCACGTCATCAACAATTCCTGGGGCTGTCCCGTCACCGAGGGGTGCACCGATCCGAACGTGCTCAAGGCGATCGTCGAGAACGTCAGCGCGGCCGGGATCGTCGTCGTCGTCTCGGCCGGCAACTCGGGGCCGGCGTGCTCGACAATCTCGGACCCGCCCGGCCTTCTACGACGCGTCCCTCTCGGTGGCGGCGACCGCGTCGAACGCCGACACGATCGCGAGCTTCTCCAGCCGCGGTCCGATCACGGCGGACGGTTCAAACCGCCTGAAGCCCGACATTTCCGCTCCCGGCGTGAATGCCCGCGTCGCGGCGCCCCCCGCGAGCTATCGCACGGGATTCAGCGGGACCTCCGGCTCGGCGCCGCTCGTGACAGGCGCCGTCGCCCTCCTCTGGTCGGCCGCGCCGCAGCTCATCGGAAATGTCGCGGCGACGACCGACCTGTTGAAGCACACCGCCCTGCCCTTGACCTCGACGCAGGACTGCGGCGGCTTCTCCGGCGCGATCGCCCCCAATCCTGTCTTCGGATTCGGACGCCTGGACGTGAGCCTGGCCGTCGACGCCGCGGTCCCTCCGGCCCGTCCCACGGCCGTCCTCTCGCCGCGGCGCCGCGGCACGCGGCAGGTCCCTCCGAGGCCATGACCCGTGCCCTGTCATTCTGAGGCGCGGAGCGCCGAAGAATCTGCTCGCGCAAACCTGGAGAGCAGATCCTTCGCTGCGCTCAGGATGACAGAAGGGCGCGAAGGGATGACACGCGTCGGATAGACTTCGGCCGTGGCCATACTGAAGGCAGAAGAAGAATCTCCCACCCGCACCGTCCTCGAGATCGAGGTGCCGGCCGAGGAGGCGGAGGAGGCGCGGCGGGCGGTCACGCGCGCCTACACGAAGCAAGCCGCCCTCCCGGGGTTCCGCAAGGGACACGCTCCCGAGTCGGTCGTGCAGAAGCGCTTCGGGCAGGAGATCCGCGACGACGTCCTCGAGCGCGCCATTCCCGATGCGCTCTCCTCGGCGATCGAGGAGCGCAAGATCTCCGCGCTCGGCCGGCCGCACATCGAGGGGTTGACCTGGGAGCCGCCGGGCCCGATCCGCTTCACGGCGCGGCTCGACGTGAAGCCGCCGGTCGAGCCGGGCGAGTACCGCGGAGTCCCGGTCGAAGACGTGAGCGTCGAGCCGTCGGAGCAGGAGGTCGCCCAGGTCGTCGACCGCCTGCGCGAAGGGCACGCCGAGTTTCACCCGATCGAGGGACGCGCGGCGGCGCCGGGAGACTTCGCCGTCGCCGACATCGGCGGGTCCTTTGTCGAGATCCTGGCGCCGGGCCAGAACCCGCGCACGTTCCGGGACGAGAAGATCACGCTCGAGGTCGGGCATCCCGACTCGATGCCGGAGATCAACGAGGCCCTGCGGGGGACCCTGCCCGGGCAGACCCGGAAGTTCCGGAAGAACTTCCCTGACGACTTCCCCAACGAGGAGTTCCGGGGCAAGACCGTGGACTACGAGCTGACGCTCGTGGCCCTGAAGGAGAAGCGGCTGCCGCAGTTGGACGACGAGTTCGCGAAGCTCGTCGCGGAGAACGAGACCGCCGCCGGCCTTCGCGAAAAAGTCCGCGAGGGATTGCGCCGCGAGAAGGAGGCGGAGCGCCGGAGGAAGCTCCGCCGCGCGATCGTCGACACTCTGCTCTCGCGCGTGACCCTGCCCGCGCCGGAGACGCTCGTCGAAGCGGAGACTGTCGCCGCCCTCAAGGATTACGCGCGCTACCTCGCGGCCAGCGGGATGGACCCGAAGGAGGCGGATTGGGAGAAGCTCGGCCAGGACGCGCGTCCGGGAGCCGAGCGGCGGGTCAGGGAATACCTGCTCCTGGACGAGATCGCCCGCCGCGAGGGGATCGAGGTCTCCGACACCGAGGTGGAAGCCGAGTTCAAGCGCGCCGCTTCGAGGCGCGGCGTGGACCCGGCGGCCCTGCGCGAGCAGATGGCGAAGAACGACGGGCTCGAGGCGCTTCGCGACGAGATCCGGCTTTCGAAGGCCGTGGACATCTTGATCTCTTCCGCCAGGGTGCTACCCTCGAGCGTGCCGATGGAAGTCAAATGACGAGTCCATAGTCCAGGTCGGTCCAGATGCCAAGGACCAGGGACCACGGACCTGAGGACTGCCGGAAGCCGGGGAATCTCACCCGGAGGCGGGGGTTAACATGGAGCACGAACACGAGGAAGAGGGAGGCGGCATGGTCCTGGTTCCGATGGTCATCGAGCAGACGAGTCGCGGGGAGCGCGCGTACGACATCTATTCCCGCCTGCTGAAAGACAACGTCATCTTCCTGGGGCAGCACATCGACGATGCGATCGCCAACCTGATCATCGCCCAGATGCTGTTCCTGGAGTCCGAGAATCCCGAGAAGGACATCTCCTTCTACATCAACTCGCCGGGGGGCGTGATCACGGCGGGCATGGCCATCTACGACACGATGCAGTACGTCAAGCCCGACGTCTCGACGATCTGCATCGGCCAGGCCGCTTCGATGGCGGCCGTCCTGATGGCCGCCGGGGCGCGCGGCAAGCGCTATTCGCTCCCCAACGCCCGGTTCCTGATCCACCAGCCGCTCGGCTACGGGCTGCAGGGACAGGCGACCGACATCGAGATTCACGCGCGGGACCTCGTGCGCCTGAAGGAGCGGATCAACGAAATCATGGCGCAGCACACGGGCCAGGCGATCGAGAAGATCGCCAAGGACACCGACCGGGACTTCATTCTCGAGGCCGAGGACGCGAGGAAGTACGGGCTCGTGGACGCCATCTACCACCACAGAGACGACATCGCCCTCAAAGCTGCCGGATAGGAACGACCCGGGAAACGGGAGACGGGAGACGGACGTCTCGACTTTTGTCTCCCTTCTTCCGTCTCCCGTCTTCCGGCCCGGAATTTCCGGATGACCCGGGCGTTAATCTTGCTGGATGTGTAGAATAGGCGAGGGGTGCGAGGGCAGTACCAGGAGCGAGGTTGACGGCCCGGACCGGCCAGCCTAGAATCCCTTCATTCCAAGCCCGGAGGCTGAATGTCCAAAAAGACCGGAAACGGTGATGTGCTGCGTTGCTCCTTCTGCAACAAGAGCCAGAGGGACGTCAAGAAGCTGATCGCCGGCCCGACCGTCTACATCTGCGACGAGTGCGTGGACATCTGCCTCGATATCATCGCGGAGGACCGCGTCCTTGAGACACAGACTCCCGAAGCGAAGCTCCCCAAGCCGAAGGAAATCAAGGAATTCCTCGACGGGTACGTGATCGGCCAGGACCAGGCCAAGAAGAAGCTCGCGGTCGCCGTCTACAATCACTACAAGCGCATTGACTACCTGGAGAAGAACCGCAAGCTGGACGTCGAGCTCCAGAAGTCCAACATCCTTCTCATCGGCCCGACCGGGACCGGCAAGACGCTCCTGGCCCAGACCCTGGCCAAGCTCCTTTCCGTGCCGTTCACGATCGTGGACGCGACGACCCTGACCGAAGCGGGTTACGTCGGCGAGGACGTCGAGAACATCATCCTGAAGCTCTACCAGGCCGCCGGCAACGACAAGGAGAAGACCGAGCGGGGCATCGTCTACATCGACGAGGTGGACAAGATCGCACGCAAGGGGGAGAACCCCTCGATCACCCGCGACGTCTCGGGCGAGGGGGTCCAGCAGGCGCTGCTCAAGATCCTCGAGGGCACCGTCGCCAACGTGCCGCCGCAAGGGGGGCGCAAGCACCCGCACCAGGAGTTCATCCAGATCGACACGACCAACATCCTCTTCCTCTGCGGAGGGGCGTTCGTGGGACTCGAGGAGATCATCAGCCGCCGGATGACCGAGAAGACGATGGGCTTCGGCGCCAAGATCACGACGAAGAAGGAGAAGCGGTCGAGCGCTTTGCTCGAAAAGGTTCATCCGGAAGACCTGATCAAGTTCGGGATGATCCCGGAGTTCGTCGGGCGGCTGCCGGTCGTGGCGACGCTGTCGGAGCTCGATCAGTCCGCGCTCGTCGAGATCCTGAGGGAGCCCAAGAATTCGCTTGTCAAGCAGTACCAGACGATGCTGGAATTCGAAAATGTCCAGCTTCGTTTTACCGATGACGCCATCGAAGCCATCGCCGAGGAGGCTCTCGCGCGCAACGTCGGAGCGCGGGGCCTGAAGATCATCATCGAGGACCTGATGCTCGAGGTGATGTACCAGATCCCCTCGGACGACGACATCGAGGAATGCGTCATCACGAAGGACGTGGTCAAGCACCACACCAACCCGATTACCATCCTGCGCAAGGCGGGGTAGCGAAAGCCAGGACCCCGCGTCTCGGGTACAGACTCCGTCGGCACCGGAGCTTGAAGGACCTCAATCATGAACTCACCTGACAGTCCCGCTCGGCCGCTCGAAAGGCTCCCGCTCGTCCCGCTGCGGGACATGGTGGTCTTTCCGCAGCAGATGGCCCCGTTCGTCGTGGGCCGGGACTCCTCCATCCGCGCCCTCGAGGAGGCCCTGGCGACGCCGTCGAAGAGGCTGTTCCTGGCCGCGCAGAAGAATCCGCAGCTCGACGAGCCCGAGCCCAAGGACATCTTCGAGATCGGCGTCGTGGCGACGGTGGCCCAGTCCCTGAAACTCCCCAACGGGCACATCAAGGTCATGTGCGAGGGGGTGCGCCGCGCGAGGATCCGCACCTTCGAGGAAAGGAAGGACTACCTCGGCGTGGTCGTCGAGCCGATGCCGCAGCGGCCGGCCGACCCGGAGCAGTTGAAGGACTACATGGGCAAGGTGCTCGTGCTCTTCGAGCAGTACGCCAAGCTCTCCCACCACCTGGCGTTCGAAGGCATCGCCGCCTCGCTGAAGCTCGAGGACCCGGAGCGTTTCGCCGACACGCTCTCGGCGCACCTGGCGGTCGCGACCCCGGAGAAGCAGACGCTTCTCGAGGCGGAGACCGCGGCCGAACGGCTCCAGAAGCTCCAGGACCTGCTGGAGGTCGAGATCGAAAAGGTGAACATCGACCGCCGGATCAACAACAAGGTCAAGAAGCAGATGGAGAAGGCCCAGAAGGAGTACTACCTCAACGAGAAGATCAAGGCCATCCATCAGGAACTCGGGAGGAAGGACGACCGGACCGACGAGGTGGACGATCTGAAGAAGAAGATCGAGACCTCGGGGATGCCGAAGGAAGCCCGCGAGAAAGCCGACACGGAGCTGCGGCGTCTCGAGGCGATGCCGCCGGTCTCGGCCGAGGCGACCGTGTCGCGCAACTACATCGAATGGCTGGTCGGCGTTCCCTGGAAGAAATCCTCGCGCGAGTCCAAGGACATCTCCCGCGCCGAGAAGATCCTGAACGAGGATCACTACGGGCTCGAGAAGGTCAAGGAGCGCATCCTGGAGTTCCTGGCCGTCCGCCAGCTCGTCCAGAAGACCCGCGGCTCGATCATCTGCTTCGTGGGGCCGCCGGGCGTCGGGAAGACCTCGCTCGCCAAGTCCATCGCGCGCTCCTTGAACCGCAAGTTCGTGCGCCTCTCCCTGGGAGGCGTTCGCGACGAGGCGGAGGTCCGCGGCCACCGGCGGACCTACATCGGGGCCTTCCCCGGCCAGATCATCCAGATGATGAAGAAGGCGGGGACGGTCAACCCGGTCTTCCTCCTGGACGAGGTGGACAAGCTCTCCTCGGACTTCCGCGGCGATCCGGCCTCGGCGCTCCTGGAGGTCCTCGACCCGGAGCAGAACCACGCGTTCGTGGATCACTACCTGGACGTCGAGTTCGACCTGTCCAAGGTCATGTTCATCGCCACGGCGAACATCGCCGACCCGATCCCGCCGGCGCTGAAAGACCGGATGGAGCTCATCCCGCTCTCCGGCTACACGCCGAACGAGAAGGTCGCGATCGCCCGCCAGTTCCTCGTGCCCAAGCAGCGCGAGGCCAACGGCCTGAAGGCCGGCCAGATCGAGTTCTCCGACGAGACGATCCTCGCCCTGATCACCGCCTACACGCGCGAGGCGGGCGTGCGCAATCTCGAGCGCGAGATCGGCTCGATCTGCCGCAAGGTGGCCCGCCGGATCGTCCAGCAGAAGGCCGAGACGCCGGTCCTCATCACGCCGGAGAACGTCCGGGAGTTCCTGGGCAAGGCGAAGTTCCGCAACCGGCGCAAGGGAGAGACCTCGGAAGTCGGCATCGCGACGGGTCTGGCCTGGACCGAGTCGGGCGGCGAGATCCTGATGACGGAGACGAGCCTCTTGAAGGGGAAGGGGAACCTGACCCTGACAGGCTCCCTCGGCGACGTGATGAAGGAGTCGGCCCGCGCGGCCGTCTCCTACGTGAGGAGCCGCGCCGAGATGTACGACGCGGACCCGAACTTCCACGAGAAGTTCGATATCCACATCCACGTCCCCGAAGGGGCGATCCCCAAGGACGGCCCGTCGGCGGGCATCACGATGGCGGTCTCCCTCTTCTCGGCGGTCACGAAGATCCC
Source organism: uncultured Acidobacteriota bacterium (assembly GCA_963741435.1). GTDB lineage: Bacteria > Acidobacteriota > Thermoanaerobaculia > UBA5066 > Gp7-AA6 > JAWOLE01. Next base: position 195,620 of record CAVUIX010000036.1, read on the forward strand.
GGTCCTGAAGGACGTCGCGATGACCGGCGAGATCACGCTCCGGGGCAAGGTCCTTCCGGTCGGCGGGATCAAGGACAAGATTCTCGCCGCCTTCCGCGCCGGGATCCGCACGATCATTCTCTCCGCCGAGAACGACAAGGACCTGGACGACCTGCCCGAGGAGATCCGGTCGCAGATGGAGTTCCACCTCGTCTCGAACATGGACGAGGTGATCAAGGTGGCGATGGAAGGCGTCGCGGCGCCCGCCCCGGCGCTCGCGCCCGACGTGAAACCCGTGGAAGGGGGGACCGTCGCGCACTGAATTTGGCAGGGGACCTTGCGGTCCCCCGAACCCCCTGCAGGCGGGGACCTTGGGGTCCCCAGACCCCCCCGGTTCCCCGGGAATGCAGGGACGCCCAGTTGATAGGATAGGAAACAACAGCGGTAACAAGAGCCGGCGGGGCGCGCCCGCCGGATGAGGACAAAACCCATGGCAAGAAAGAAGGGTCCGAACGATTCCGACGTCGAGACGTTGGAGCTCCCGCCGGAGGGCCTTCCGGACACGGAGATCGAAGAGCAGGCCATCGAGCACGAGCACGAGCACGGCGACACGCTCGACATCAGGGACCTGCACGAGATCAAGATCCCGCAGCTCCTGAAGATCGCGCGCGACCTGGAGGTCGAGAACGCGACCGGGATGCGCAAGCAGGACCTGATCTTCAAGATCCTGCAGGCGCAGACGGAGAAGAAGGGCTTGATCTTCTCCGAGGGCGTGCTCGAATGCCTGCCCGACGGGTTCGGCTTCCTCCGCGCTCCCGAATACAACTACCTGCCCGGCCCCGACGACATCTACGTCTCGCCGTCGCAGATCCGGAAGTTCGACCTGCGCACGGGCGACACCGTGTCCGGCCAGATCCGCCCGCCCAAGGAGGGGGAGCGGTACTTCGCGCTCATCAAGGTCGAGGCGGTCAACTTCGAGCACCCCGACGTGGCGCGCGAGAAGATCTTCTTCGACAACCTGACGCCGCTCTATCCGCAGGACCGCATCCGGCTGGAAGTCCCGACCAACATGACCTCGCGCGTGCTCGATCTCTGCTCCCCGATCGGCAAGGGGCAGCGCGGGCTGATCGTGGCCGCGCCGCGGACCGGCAAGACGATGATCCTGCAGTCGCTGGCCAATTCCATCTCGACCAACCACCCGGAGATCACGCTCATCGTGCTCCTGATCGACGAGCGGCCCGAGGAAGTCACCGACATGCAGCGCTCCGTGCGGGGCGAGGTGATCTCTTCGACCTTCGACGAGCCGGCCGCCCGCCATGTCCAGGTGGCGGAGATGGTCATCGAGAAGGCCAAGCGTCTGGTCGAGCACAAGCGGGACGTCGTCATCCTTCTCGACTCGGTCACGCGCCTGGCGCGCGCCTACAACGCGATCGTGCCGCCGTCGGGGAAGGTGCTCTCGGGCGGCGTGGATTCGAATGCATTGCAGCGCCCCAAGCGCTTCTTCGGCGCCGCGCGCAACGTCGAGGAGGGCGGGTCGCTGACGATCATTGCGACGGCGCTCATCGACACGGGCTCGCGCATGGACGACGTCATCTTCGAGGAGTTCAAGGGGACCGGCAACATGGAAGTCCACCTCGACCGGAAGCTCATGGACAAGCGCGTCTTCCCCGCGATCGACATCAACAAGTCGGGCACGCGCAAGGAAGAGCTGCTGATGGACAAGGCGGAGTTGAACCGCGTCTGGGTCCTCCGGAAGGTCCTGAACCCGCTGTCGGTCGTCGAGGCCATGGAGCTCCTGACCGAGAAGCTCGACAAGACCAAGACGAACGGCGAGTTCCTGAACCTGATGACGCAGGGGTAGAGAGCTGTCAGTTGTCAGCCATCAGCTCTCAGCCGGGCGAGGCCTGTACGATCGCTGACAGCTGAAAGCTGAAGGCTGACAGCTTGCTCCGGATTTCCCTGGTCGATTTCCTGAACGCGCGGCCCCTGACCTGGGGGCTGCTCCACGATCCGCCGCCCGGCGTCTCCGTCTCCCGCGATCTGCCTTCCGTCTGCGCGGACAAGCTCGCGCGGGGCGAGGCGGATGTCGGGCTGATTCCTTCGATCGAGTACCAGCGCATCCCCGGCATCCGGATCGTGCCCGGTCTCGGCATCGCCGCGGCGACAGAGGTTCGCTCGGTGCTTCTGGTCTCGAAGGTGTCGCGCGAGAAGATCCGCTCCGTCGCCCTCGATCCCGCCTCGCGCACCTCCGCGGTGCTCACCCGGATCCTGCTGAAACGCGTCTACGGCCTCAACCCCGCGTATCGGGGAGCCCGGCGAAGCGGACGCGAGCCTCATCATCGGCGATCCGGCGTTGAAGGCCAGGCTGAACGGCCAGGTCGTGCTGGACCTGGCGGCCGAGTGGCGCGCCTTCTCGGGCCACCCCTTCGTGTTCGCGTTCTGGGCGGTGCGGGAGGAATCCGCGTCCGCCGAGGTCGCCGCGATTCTCGAGGGCTCCCGCCGGGCCGCGCTGGCGCAGTTCGACCGGCTCGTGCGCGAGGAGTCCGTCCAGACCGGATTCTCCGAGGCCGTGGTGGAAGACTACCTGCGCCACAGCCTCCACCACGAGCTCGATGAGGGGGACCTCGCCGGCCTGTCGCTCTTCTACCGGCTCGCGGCGGAGGAGGGCCTGATCGGCCTCCCCCGGCCGCTCGAATTCACGCCCGGCTCCTGATCCGACTCTGCAATAATCCTCGCCGTGAGCGCGCCGGCAACCGCGGCAATCCTGCAGAAGACGCTTTCCGGCGAACGCCTTTCTTTCGAAGACGCGGTCACGCTGCTCGAGGAGGGAAACCTGCTCGAGCTGGGCGCGGCGGCCGACGAGATCCGCCGGAGGCAGAACGACCCCGGCGTCGCCACCTACATCGTGGACCGCAACATCAACTACACCAACGTGTGCGTCTACCGCTGCCAGTTCTGCGCGTTCTACCGCCCCTCGAGCGCTGATCCCGACGCCTACGTCCTGACGTTCGATCAGATCGGCGAGAAGATCCAGGAGACGATCGATCTGGGGGGAACGGGGATTCTGCTCCAGGGAGGAGTGGACGCGGAGCTCCCGTTCACCTTCTACGAAGACATGTTCCGCTTCATCCGGAAGAGCTTCCCGACGATCCACCTCCATGCGCTCTCGGCGCCCGAGGTCTACTTCCTCCAGAAGATCACGAAATGGCCGATGCGCGACGTCATCGCGCGCCTGCGCGACGCGGGTCTGCAGTCCATCCCGGGAGGCGGCGCGGAGATCCTCGAGGACTCGGTGCGGCGGCGCATCTGGTCGCTGACGAAGGCGCCGACGGAAAAGTGGGTGGAAGTCCACGAGAGCGCCCACGGGCTCGGCATGCGCACGACCGCGACGATGATGTTCGGGGTGGGGGAGACGTACCGCGACCGCGTGACCCACTTCCAGGTCGTGCGCGACCTGCAAGACCGCACGGGAGGATTCACGTCCTGGATCCCCTGGACGTTCCAGAAGGAGAACACGGTCCTCGACGGCAAGGTCGAGGAGGCCGGCGGCTTCGAGTACCTGAAGACCCTCGCGGTCTCCCGCCTCTTCCTCGACAACATCCGTCACGTCCAGGGCTCCTGGGTGACGCAGGGCCCCAAGATCGGCCAGGTCTCCCTCTCCTTCGGAGCCGATGACCTCGGCTCCATCATGATCGAGGAAAACGTCGTCTACGCCGCCGGCGCCCGCAACCGGATGACCCAGGAAGAGATGCGCCGCCTCATCGCCGACGCCGGCTACGCCCCCGTCCAGCGCCGCACCCTCTACGACGCCTGCAAAGAATTCTGCTGCACGAGCCCGATCCCGGTCCCGAAGCAGCGAGCCGCATGCTGCCAGTCGCCGGCACCGACGTCGATTCTTCTGTTGCCTCCGCGTAGAAGAGGGCCGGGGTGAGGGGCCGCATCCTCTCGGCATTAGTGAGCGCAGTCTTTATCTGCTGCGCGTCTGTCGGCGCTCAGGAGGTTCCCGAACCCAAGAGACCCGTCTTACCGACAGGCTTTTCCGAGATCGAGATCCTTCGACTCGCCATTGATAACTATGACATCAAGTCTAAGCAGTGGACGGAACGAGGCGCTACCGCGGGCGGTCACTGTGAAATCTGTGGCGCTCGGGTCGTCGTGTTAGACACTCTCAACGTTAAGCACTTCTTCGACCGTAAGTACTTCGTCGCTCTGATCAACGGGCAGTACGGCGACTGCACTCAGTGCTCCTTCACCGCCATCGTTCTTGTTGATACTGAGCGGAGGATGGTCGATTGGCGGGCACAACCTGAGGGGCACGACGCCAGTGATCTAAAGATCCTCTCCGGGTTTGCAGGCGTGGAGGGTCCGTTCATCCAGTTCGACATCGAGATCGGGGTCCCTGAGCACCGCAACCATATCCTCAGACGCTTGACCTACCACCTCACGGCTCGCGAGCTTGGAATCGTCACGGTGGATCTCTTCTGGTCTGGTCTCATGGACTTCGAAGATGGCGGTGCGTGGGGAGGGATTGTTCATCGAGGATCGGGCAGCATCCGTTCTCTGCCTTCGAGAGAGTTCGAGTACGAGCAACGGACCTTCTATGGAAGTTCGTCAAATGAAAACCCGGAGATTCGTTGGACCGAGCGGTGGTCCGCCGGCGGTTACAGAGCCGTACCTGTTCGAATGTCGGTCAAAGCGGCAAGAGTCAGAGGATCTCCTGGTGATCCGTTTCCCTTCGGTCTGCCAGTCAGGAACAGGCAGTGGCATCTAAGGCAGCAGACGGAGAGCAGGAATCGCGAGATGATCCGCGACGGACCAATCTCGCCCGATGGCCGGTGGCGTGTCAAAGGGACGGGAGAGGGTCTTGAAGTTATCAACATGGAGAACGGCTCCCTCGTTCGTTCGATAAAGTTCGAAAAGGGCCGGTTCAATGAATTCCCCGAAGCGCTAGGCTGGGAGACCGATTCGTTCCGGTTCTTCGCCGTCTTCCGTCTTGGAATCGGAGAAGGCAGGGCTCTCCTCTCCTTCAGTGTGAGAGGTCGGGACGACTACTGGGAGAAGTTGTTGACCGATGATCCGACAGACTGGCGCGACGGTTTCATTCTTGAACCTGTCGGGACGGCTTCGAAGAAGTAAGCGAAGGATCACTGTGCCCTGCGGGCCTTCTTGTAGACCCAGCCGGGATCGAAGTCGATCTTCCCGAAGTACTTGACGATTTCGCGCCGCCGGCGCCGGTGGATGTATTCGGCCAGCGCTTCGTTGACGGTCTCGCGTTTCGTGCGACACCCGCCCAGCTTCATGGCCTCATTGAGCAGTCGCCCGTCGATATTCACGGTCGTCATTCCCGTCTCGCATCACCGTCCTATCACACAAAATTCTTTAGCGAACCATCGTGTCATGAATGCTCTGGTTGCTTCCAGCCTTGGTCCAAGCTGCTGGCCACGCAGCGACGAGAGCAGATCCTTCGCTTCGCTCAGGATGACAAGGGCAGGCCTGCCCCCGCGGGCCCGGCCCCGGTCGTGCCCAGCCCTGGTCGCGGCGCGCGAAGTCTCCCGAGTAATCGGAGGGAGGAGGCGCGCGCCGCGGGAGCGTAGCGCTGGCGCGGGATCAGGCGGGCGGTCGAGGCCGCATCCGGCCGAGCCGCCCGCCGGTGCGCCAGCAGGCGCAGATTCCACGCTAGCGCGGAGCGACGTTTGTGTGTCCGGCGGGCTTGGTGGCGATTTTCCAGCGGTTGCGCTCCCAGCAGGAGCCGGCGAAGAGGCCGAGGACGAACAGGAGAGCGCCGCCGATCGCGCGCAGGTAGATCCGGCTTCGGCGCTGTTGCCACGGCGGGACGCTGCGGAACTTGACGCGCTTGGCGGACTCCTGCGTGATCTCCGCCTGCCAGGCGCGCAGGTCGAGGAGGACGTCGCGGGCCGATTGGTACCGGTCCGCGGGGTCCTTCTCGAGGCACCGGAACACGAACGGCCGCAGCACTTCCGGGATCTTCGCGGTCTCCGGGTACTTGCGCGGATCGTCCCGAAGGACGGCGCCGAGCGTCTCGACGGGCGTATCGCGCACGAAGGCGCGGCGGCCCGTCAACATCTCGTAGTAGACCGCGCCCAGGCCGAAGAGGTCGCTGCGAGCGTCGGCCTTCTTTCCGCGGACCTGTTCGGGGGAGACGTAGCCGGCCGTGCCCACGAGCATCGCGGAGCTCGAGTGCTGGTTCGCTCGCGCCGGAGAGAGTGTCGCGAGCTTCTCGATCCGCGCGATGCCGAAGTCCAGGATCTTGGCGCGCCCCTCGTTGGTCAGGAAGATGTTCTCGGGCTTGATGTCGCGATGGATGACCCCCTTGGCGTGCGCGGCGGCGAGGCCCTCGGCGATCTGGCAGGCGATCTCGGTCGCGCGCGGGGGAGCCAGCGGCCCCGAGCGCAGCCGGTCCGCCAGCGTCTCTCCTTCCAGCAGCTCCGTGACCGCGTAGGGGACGCCGTTGTGAGACCCCGAATCGTGGATCGCCAGGATGTTGGGGTGGTTGAGCGCCGCGACCGCATGCGTCTCGCGATCGAAGCGCGCGAGACTGTCCGAGTCGTTGACGGCCGCGTCGGCCAGCATCTTGAGCGCGACCTCGCGCCGGAGCCGGTTGTCCCGCGCGCGGTAGACGTCGCCCATGCCTCCGCTCCCGAGCGGCCCCACGATCTCGTAAGGGCCGAGCCGATCCCCTGCGGAGAGTGGCATCGCGGGAGAAGGATAGAACGATTTTGGATTTTCGATTTTGGATTTTGGATTGGGCGAGCCGAAAGCTAACCTCTTCGCATGGAAGTCTGGCTGTTGCGGCATGCCGAGGCGGAGGACCGGGCGGCCTCGGGCAGGGATGAGGATCGGGGCCTCACGGCCGGCGGTCTTGCGCAGGCGAAGGCCGTGGCCCGCGGGATTGCGGCGCTCGATCCCGCCATCCGGGTCGTCCTGACGTCCCCGTATCTGCGGGCGCGGCAGACGGCCGAGCCGCTGGCGGAGGCCCTCGGACTCGCCGCCATCCGGTCTTCGCGAGCGCTCGAGCCCGGGAGCGACCCGGAGGCCATCCTGTCGGAGCTCGAAGAGGCCGGCGAGGAATCCCTGTTGCTCGTCGGCCACGCGCCGCAGCTGGGCCGGCTTCTCGGACGCCTTGTCACCGGAGAGCCCGACGGCGACATCCCGATGTCGAAGGCGGGCGCGGCCTGGGTGTCCTTGGAGGGGCTCGAGCGCCGCGGCCGATTGAGGGCGTTCCTGCCGGCTCGAGTGCTCGAGCGGCTGGGCGTCCTGTAGAATCCCCGCCTCGGTCGGAAGGAGGAGGCAGCGTATGGGAAAGATCGGCCTGGGGTGTGTCGTGATCCTCGTCATCGTCGTCCTGGTCGTCGGGCTTTCGTTCGCCGGCACGTACAACCGTCTGGTCACGCTCGGCCAGGAAGTGGACAAGCAGTGGTCGCAGGTCGAGAACCAGTACCAGCGGCGGATGGACCTGATCCCCAACCTCGTGTCCACGGTGCAGGGGGCCGCGAACTTCGAGAAGTCCACGCTCGAGGCGGTCGTCAACGCGCGCGCGTCCGTGGGGAGAGCCACGATCAATCCGGGCACGGCGCCCACGGATCCGGCTCAGCTGGCGCAGTACGAGCAGGCCCAGGCCTCCCTCGGAGCGGCGCTCCAGAGGCTCCTCGTCGTCGTCGAAAGGTACCCGGAGCTGAAGGCCAACGCCAATTTCCGGGACCTCCAGGCGCAACTGGAGGGAACGGAAAACCGGATCGCCGTCGCGCGGATGGATTACAACAAGTCGGCGCAGGACTACAACACGGCGCGGCTCCGCTTCCCGACCAACCTGATGGCGGGGATTCTCGGCTTCAAGGAGAAGGCGTACTTCAAGGCGACGGCCGGCGCGGAGCGGGCCCCGGCGGTGCAGTTCAACTTCTCCAGTACCCCGGCGGCTCCCGCGCCCGCGAAGTGAGGTCGGTAGACGGGAGACGATGAGACGGGAGAGCGAGAGACGGGCATGCGCAGGCGCTTCTCGACGGCCGGGAGGAGCCTGCTTCTTCTGGGCCCTCGTTCTGGCGGCGGCGCCGGCCCGGGCGGCCAAGGAGGACACGCTTCCGCCGAAGCCGACACGGTACGTCACCGACCGCTCCGGAGTGCTCGGCGGGGGAGCGGAGGCGCTCAATGCCCGCCTGGAAGACTTCGAGAAGGAAACGTCCAACCAGATCCTCGTCTGGGTGGACCGGCGGATTCCGGAGAACTTCACGCTCGAGGAGTTCACCGTCGCGGCCGCCCGCAAGTGGGGCGCGGGGCAGGCCGGCAAGAACAACGGGGCGGTCCTCTTCGTCTTCGTCGAGGACCGCAAGATGCGCATCGAGGTGGGCTACGGCCTCGAAGGCGTGCTGCCCGACGCCCTGGCGCACCGGATTCAGGAGGAGGAGATCCTGCCGCGCTTCCGATCGGGCGACTACGCCGGCGGAATCGAAGCGGGAGTGGCCGCCATGATCGCGGCCACGAAGGGGGAGTACCGCGGCACCGGCTCCACCGTCGCCTCGCGCTCTCGCCGTCGGGGCGGAAGCTCGGGCGCCGGGTGCATCTCGCCGATCCTCTTCCTCCTCTTCTTCCTCTTCATTCCGCTGCTGCGGCTCTCCCGCTGGCGGACCTACGGGAGTCGCGGCTGGCGGAGCGGCGGCGGAGGCTGGGGAGGTTTCGGCGGCGGCGGTGGGGGAGGTTTCGGCGGCGGAGGAGGAGGGGGATTCTCCGGCGGCGGCGGCTCCTTCGGCGGCGGCGGATCCTCGGGGAGCTGGTGAGCATGCGCCAATTCCTCTCGAAGCTCGATTCGCACCGCATCGTCGAGGCGATCGCCGCGGCGGAAAAGAAGTCCTCCGGCGAGATTCGCGTCCACGTCACCCGCCGCAAGCCCGACAACCTGGAGGAGCGCGCCCGGCGCCGCTTCGAGCTGCTCGGAATGACGAAGACCGCCCACCGCAACGGGGTCCTGATCTACATCGCCCCGAAGATGCGCCGCTTCCAGATCCTCGGCGACACCGGCATCCACGAGAAATGCGGCGACGATTTCTGGAAGGAGACCGCGGCGGAGCTGGAGATCCCACTTCCGCCGGGGCGAGTTCACAGAGGGCATCGTCAAGGCCATCGAGAAGACCGGCGACGTTCTGGCGACCCACTTTCCGCGGAAGACCGGCGACGTCAACGAGCTGCCCGACGAAGTAACGGAGGACTGATTGATCGGTGATCGGGTGATCGGGTGATCGAGTGATCGGGTGATCTGTAGCTCCGGTCAATCATCCGATCACCCGATCGCAGATCACCCGATCCCGCGCTTGACATTCCGGCGTAAACGCTTATCATTCGCGGTTCTGTCTCTGGAGGCCCCCATGTACGCCATCCTCCGCGCGGGCGGGAAACAACTGAAGGTCGCGCCCGGCGACGTCGTCCGGATCGAGAAGCCCCTGGAGAAGGTCTCCAAGGGGGACACGCTGACGTTCCTGAGCGTCCTCATGGTCGGCGGCGATGAGGGCCAGGCCCCGAAGACCGGAGAGGGAGTCTCGGTCAAGGCGACCGTGATCGGCCCCGTCCGCACGAAGAAGGTCCTCGTCTTCAAGAAGAAGCGCCGCAAGCAGTACCGGCGCACGAAGGGTCACCGTCAGACGATGCTCCAGGTGCGGATCGAGGGGATCGACGGGATCGAAGAGGCGGGGACATCCAGGCCCGCGGAGGACAACCAGAATGGCTCATAAGAAGGGACAGGGCTCTTCCCGCAACGGCCGCGACTCCAACTCGCAGCGCCTGGGCGTCAAGAGCTTCGGCGGCCAGCTCGTGACGCGGCGGCTCCATCCTCGTCCGGCAGCGCGGCACGAAATTCTTCCCGGGCTTGAACGTCGGGCGCGGCAAGGACGACACCCTCTTCGCGAAAGTGCCCGGCATTGTCCGCTATCGCGACCTCGGCCGCCGGGGCCGGACCATCTCGATCGAGCCCGTCGAGGCGTAAGGCTGTAAGGCGATGAGGCGGTAAGGTCGTCAAGCTGCCGCCGCCGTCTCCGTCTTCCGCGCCGACGGCTGACGGCTGACGGCTCACGGCTTCAGTCATGTTCATCGACACCGCGGAGATCCGCGTCAAGGCGGGCGACGGCGGCAACGGCTGCGTGGCCTTCCGGCGCGAAAAGTCCGTTCCGCGCGGCGGACCTTCCGGAGGCGACGGCGGCAACGGCGGATCCGTCTGGGCGCTCGCCGATCCGTCGCTGAACACGCTTTACCACCTGCGTCACCAGACCGTCTACCGCGCGGGGCGCGGACAGCACGGGCAGGGCTCCAACCGGCACGGCGCGTCGGGCGAGGACATCGCGATCTCCCTGCCCCTTGGCTCGGTCGTGACGGACGCCGAGACGGGGGAGCGCATCGCGGACCTGCTCCAGGCGGGCGAGCGCGTGCGGCTCGCCGCGGGAGGAAACGGCGGTTGGGGCAATCAACACTTCGCGACGCCCACGCGGCAGGTCCCGCGCTTCGCAAAGCCGGGGCAGCCCGGGGAGGAACGCCGCCTCGCGATCGAGCTGAAACTCCTGGCCGACGTGGCGATCGTCGGCTTCCCGAACGCGGGAAAGTCCACGCTGATTTCCGTCATCTCCGCGGCGAAACCGAAGATCGCCGACTATCCCTTCACGACTCTCGTTCCCCATCTGGGCGTCGTTTCCGGAGACGATCCGACCGAGACGCTCGTCGTGGCCGACATCCCCGGCCTGATCGAAGGCGCGCACCGGGGCTCCGGCCTCGGCATCCGATTCCTGAAGCACGTGGAGCGCTGCCGCCTCCTCTGCCACCTGGTGGACGCATCCGGCTCCGGCGACGCGGAGAGCGACGTGGCCGTGCTCGAGCGGGAACTCGCGGCCTTCTCCCCGGAGGTCGCCGCGCGTCCCCGCGCGCTCGTCGCTTCCAAATGCGACGCGGTCAGCGAGCCCGAGCGCCTGGAGTCCATCCGCGGCGCCGCGCAGCGACGGGACCTGCCGTATTTCGAGATCTCCGCGGTCACCGGAGCCGGCCTGGGGGACCTCGTTCGCTTCTTCTTCGCCGAGACGGGCCGTAAGACGAAAGGCGAAAGGCGCAAGGCGAAGCCGGACGATGCCATCGGGCGCTCCGCCTGACGCCTCACGCCTGACGCCTCACGATAGTCTTCGCCATGCGCATCGGCGTCCTCGGCGGCACCTTCGACCCGGTGCATTTCGGGCATCTTCGGACCGTCGAGGCCACGGCGGCGAGATTCGGGCTGGGAACGATCATCTACATGCCGGCCCGCCGCTCTCCCTTCAAGGATGAATCGCCCGCCGACCCCCGCCACCGCGTGGCGATGCTGGCCCTGGCTCTGGACGGGCATCCCGACTGGCGGATCGCCTTCGACGAGCTCGACCGGGAGCCGCCCTCCTACACCGTGGACACGCTGCGAGCGCTGACGGCCCGGTCCGGCGGGGCCGAATTGTGGCTGCTGATGGGGACCGACACGCTCGCGCATCTCGCGCGATGGAAGGAGCCGGAGGAGATCGTCCGCCTGGCCCGCATCGCGGCCTTTCATCGCGAGCCCTTCGTGGGGGACGGCCTGCGCGTGCCGGAGATCCCGGGCCTCTCCAACAGGTTGGAGGTTTTCGACGCCGGATCGGTTAAGATATCCGCGAGCGGCCTGCGGGCGAGCCTCCGGCGCGGAGAGAGCGCGGCGGACAGCGTCCCGGGGCCGGTCGCGGAGTACATTACGAAGCACGGCCTCTACAGATCCCCGGCGGCGGCGCGTTGAAGGAAACGCTCTCGTCCCGGGACAAGGTCCGGGAGGGGCTGTCCGCCGCGCTCGACCGGAAGGCCTCCGCGGTTCTCGTCTTCAACCTGACCGAGCTGACGACGATGGCGGACTATTTCGTCCTTTCCACCGCCGGAAACGACCGGCAGGCCCGGGCCATCGCGGACTCCATTACCGAGGCCATCGGCCCACCCTTCTCGGTCGAGGGTCTCTCGGCGGCGAAGTGGATCCTGATGGACTACGGCGACGTCGTGTTTCACGTCTTCCAGGCGGAGGCGCGAAAGTTCTACGCGCTCGAGCGTCTCTGGGGCGACGCGGAGAATGAAACGGGCGTTTGGGAGTTAGCGGCCGGTTGTCTTAGGCGGCCGCTCGACGCGGCCGGAAGAGAGCAAGCGGCGGTACAGTCAGCATCCCATGGCGAACACCCGCTCGCTCTCCCTTCTCTTTCAGACGAGGAATCGGGCGCTGGCTCGGGAGATCACGGCGCTGGAGAGGGCGCTCGAGCTTCCGAGCACGATCCTGATCGCGGGGGAGAGCGGAACGGGCAAGGACCATCTGGCCCGCGCGCTGCACGAGGCCTCTTCACGCGCCGAGCGGCCGTTCGTCCGCATCGATGCGGCCAATCTCTCCGACGAGCTCTTCGAGAGCGAGATGTTCGGCCACGAGCGCGGAGCGTTCACCGGCGCGGTCTCCGCCAAGAGAGGGCTCCTGGAAGCCGCGGCGGATGGGACCGCTTACCTCGATGACGCTTCGTCGCTGTCACCGGCGGCTCAGGCCAAACTGCTGCGAGTTCTCCAGGAGAAGACGTTCCGGCGCCTGGGCGGCGCCTCCTCGCATACCCTCCGAGCCCGGCTCCTCGTTTCTTCGCGGAAGGACCTCTCGTCGCTCGTCGAGGACGGGCTCTTTCGCCCGGATCTCTTCTACCGCATCGACGTGATCTCGGTCCGGCTGCCGCGGCTGATCGAGCGTCCCGAGGACATCCTGCCCATGGCGCGGGAGTTCCTGAGAAAGGCCGCTCGCGCATACCTCCGGCCGGCGCGCACGTTCACGCGCGAAGCGGAGCAGGCTCTCCTGAGGCATTCCTGGCCCGGGAACATCCGCGAACTGCTTCACGTCGTCGAGAGGGCCGCCCTGGCGTCCTCGGCGCCGGCCGTGACCGCCGAAGAACTTCCGGCCGGAGCGCTCGGGTCGCCCCGCGCGATTCTCGCCGCCGCGGTGGAGAAGACCTGGACGCTGCGGCAGCTCACGGATGCGTATATCGACGAGACTCTGCGCCGCGCCTGCGGCAACCGGACGCTGGCGGCCAAACGCCTCGGCATCTCCCGGAAGGCCCTCTGGGAACGGGAGCGGAAAAGGAAGGGAATCTGAGACGGAAGTCCTTTCGCAAGAACGCTTAAAAAGCGTCGCGCCCGCGGAATAACTCGGCTATGATCCCGCGTTCAAGTCTGGACGCCCCGCCGTGTTCCAGGGGGCGTCACGGAAGGAGAAAACGCGACATGCCCTCGACCACCGCTCGCGCTGCGAAGATGCCGAAGAAGGAACTGGAGAAATACCGGCGTCTCCTGCAGGAGAAGAAGAACACCCTTCTGGCCGAGCTCGCGAAGACCAAGAACGCCGAGGAAGAGACGACCGAGGAGTCTACGCAGGACATCGCCGACAAGGCCGTTTCCTCGTACACGCGGGAGTTTCTGTACTCCTTGAACGACAGCGAGCGCAACACGATCCTGCAGATCGACCAGGCCCTCGCCCGCATCGAGGACAGCACCTACGGCACCTGCTTGAATTGCGGCAACCCGATGAGCGAGAAGCGCCTGACCGCCATCCCCTGGTCCCGCCACTGCGTTGACTGCCAGGAGCTCGCGGAGAAGGGACTCCTGGAAACTTAGAGAGAACGCGTCCCGGTCGAGGAAGGCCCCGGGAGACCGGGGCCTTCTTGTTGTCAGGACGAATCGGGTGATCGGTGCCGCCGAAGTAGACTGGGCGCGTGCCGCGCAAGCCTTTTTCGGAGGCCGTGATTCCTTCCTTCGGGGAGGCGCCATCCGTGATTCTGATCGCCGGGGACGTGGAGTTTTTCGTGGAGGAGGCGGCGGCGAGAGCGGCCGCGAGGCTCGCGGAAGGGGACGCGGAGGTCCTGCGCTTCGAGGAGGACGCTCCGGTCGAGGCGGTGTCGGACGCGCTGCTCAACCGCTCCCTCTTTTCCGCGCGGCGGCTCGTGCAGTTCGATGTCTCGGGCCTGCTGGGCTCCGAGACTCCGGGAGACCTCGTCGACATGGCCGTCGAGGCGTGGGAGAGGGGAACTCCGGCCGGGCGGCGCGAGGCGTTCCGGCGGGCGCGGGCGGTGATTTCGGCTCTCGGTCTTCCGGCGGGCGCTTCGGCGGAGGAGCTTGCGGAGGACGCGGCGCGCAAGACGCGGCGCAAGCCGCAGCAGGAGGTCCTGGCGGCGATTCTCGCGGAGCTGCCCGAGGAGCGGGGCAGCCCGGCGATCCTGAAAGGCGCCATCCGCCTGCTGCTCGAGCGAGGCAACGACGGCACCGTGGCGCTCCTGACGGCCACGGCGCCGCCCGCCGGCGTGGATCTCCTGGAAGAGATATCGAGCAAGGGCCTGGTGTTGGCGGCCTCCGTCGGAAAGGAGGCCGAGTCGGCCTTGGCGCGGCTGGCGCGCGCCCTCGCCCGGGAGCGCGAGGTTTCGCTCGATCCCGATGCGATCGCCAGGCTGCTCATTCAGACGAATTCGGATCCCCGGCTCTTCTCCGCCGAGCTGCAGAAGCTCCTCCAGTGGGCTGGTCCGGGCGGGCGCGTGCGCTCTGCAGACGTCCTGGAGAACGTCGACGACGATTCCTCGGAAGATGTGTACGCGCTCTACGACGCGATCGGCAAACGCGAGGCCGGCGAAGCGCTAGCGCACCTCGAGCGGCTCTTCTCGGGGCGGGCCGTTCGAGCGGGCAAACGGGATGTGAACACGGAGGAGTACTGGCCGGTCCGCTTCTTCGGGATGTTGTCGGAGGAAGTCCGGCGCATGCTCTTGATCCGCGAACGCATGGAAGAGCTGGGGAGCGGCCCGGATACCTCGATGGGCTTAAACACCTTCGAGGCCCGCGTCCTGCCGCGCCTCTTGGAGCCGGTCGGGCCCTTCGGACGCTCCCCCTTCCAGAACAAGGCGGGTCAGGTCAGCCCGTTTCTCTGGTTCAAGGCGGCCAATCGAGCGGCGCGCTACACGAAGCCCGAGCTCTCCCGGGCGCTCGCCCGTGCCGCGGACGTGGATGTGAGGCTCAAGTCATCGGTGCCGCCGCTCGATGCGCTGTCCGTCTATGTCGCCGAGCTGATCGCCGGAATCTGATTCCAGATTCCAAATTCCAGATTCCAGGTTGCCGCGCCGTGGCCTTCCTTCTGCCTGGAATGTGGAATCTGGAATCTGGAACCCATTTAGTATTCTCCCCGATTGGCCAAGAGCGTCGTCATCGATCTGTCCGGTCGAGTTGCGCTGGTGACCGGCGGCTCGCGCGGCATCGGGCGCGCGGTGGCGGAGCTGCTGGCGCGGTCGGGAGCGCGCGTCGCCGTGAATTACGCCGCCGGCGCGCAGGCCGCGCGGTCGTGCGTGGAGGAGATCCGCGCCTCCGGGGGAGCGGCGGTGGCGCTCGCCGGCGACGTCTCCGATGCCGGGGCGGCGCGGGGGCTTGTCGAGTCCGCCGTGGCGGAGTGGGGACGCCTCGACATCCTCGTCAACAACGCCGGGATCTGGGAGGAAGACCGTGCGGGACGGGGAGACCTCGCCGTGTGGGACCGTGCGCTGGCGATCAACCTGCGCGGGGCCTTCCTCGTGACGGACGCGGCGGTGCCGCACCTGGAGAAGACGGAGGGGAGCATCGTCTTCGTATCCTCCACCGCCGGCCAGCGCGGCGAGGCGGGGCACTCCGCCTACGCCGCCACGAAAGGCGCCCTCATCTCCTACACGAAGTCGCTCGCGGCGGAGCTCGGCCCGCGGGGAATCCGCGTCAACTGCGTCGCTCCGGGCTGGGTCGAGACCGACATGACGCGCGAGGCCCTGGCCGACGGGCCGGCGCGCCGCGAGATCGAAAGGTCGATCCCGCTCGGCCGGGTCGCGCAGCCCGCCGACGTCGCCGGGCCGGTCCTGTTTCTGGTCTCCGACCTCGCCCGCCACGTGCAGGGCGAGGTGCTCAACGTCAACGGCGGAAGCGTGCTCATGGGATGAAGAAGGTCCAAGGTCCAATGTCCAAGGTCCAAGGTAGCCCCGATCGCACAGCTACTTTGGACTTTGGACCTTGGACTTTGGACTGATCGCGCACCCGGAGGAGTGATGGAGAGACTCGACCGGAAAGACCTTCGATTCATTCTGGTCTGCGTCATCGTGATGGCGGCGGGCGCGGCGGTCACTCTGTCGTTGTTCCGGCGCGCTTTTCCCGAGGCGTCCATCGAGTTCCGCGTGAATCGGGAGGAGGCGCGGGCGGTCGCGGAGAAGTTCCTGCGAAGCCGCGGCCGCGACGTCGGCCCGCGCCGGTTCGCCGGCCGCTTCGGCGTCGAGGACGAGCCGAAGGTGTACCTCGAGCGGGAGCTCGGCCTCGAGGCCGCGGGCCGTTATTACGGCCGGGACGCGAAGGTCTGGCGGTGGGAGATGCGCTGGTTCCAGTCGGGCGTCAAGGAGGAAGAGCGCGTCGCGATCACTCCGCTGGGCGACCTGGCGTCCTTCGAATCGGTCCGCAAGGACGACGCGCCCGGGCCGCGTCCCTCCCGGGAGGAAGCGCGCGCTGTCTCCCAGCGCTTCCTCGCTTCGCGCGGCCTCGGCAACCTCGAGCCGATCGAGGCGACGCCCCGCTCGCGTCCCGCGCGGACCGACTGGACTTTCGTGGACGAGAGGATGGGCTTCAAGATGGGGGAGGCCACCGTCCGTTACGCGACGACGGTTTCGTCAAACGAAGTCTCCGCGTTCCACGAGTACGTGCACGTCCCGGAGGCGTGGACGCGGGCATACGAGAAGCTGCGCTCGAAGAACAACACGGCCACCCTCGTCGGGAACTTCGCGCTCTTCGTCACCTTCCTCGCGATGATCGCCGTGTTGATCACCAAGCTCGTCCGCAAGGACATTCCCTGGAAGCTCGTGGCCGGCTTTGGGGCGGTGGCGTTCCTCCTGTCTCTCCTCTCGACCCTCAACGGGATCCCGTTGAGCCTCTTCCATTACGACACGGCGAGCCCGCTATCGGCGCACATGGCCAAGGAGATCATCCTGGGCATTCTCGGAGCGGTGGGCATCGGGGCCTTGATCGCGCTCGTCGTGGCCTCGTCCGAGCCGATCTACAGGGAGCGTTTTCCGGGGCACATCTCGCTTCCGGGCCTCCTCTCCAGGCGCGGGCTGCGCTCGAAGGGCTTCTTCCGGGGCCTGCTCCTCGGTTACGCGATGACCGCGTTTTTCTTCGCGTACCAGGCGGTCTTCTACGTCGTGGCCGCGCGGCTGGGGGCCTGGGCGCCGGCGGACATCCCGTACGACGACATCCTGAACACCGCGCTGCCGTGGGCCACGGTCCTCTTCATCGGTTTCCTTCCCGCCGTGTCCGAGGAGGGGTCCAGCCGTCTCTTCTCAATCTCCTTTCTCGATCGGCTCAAGGCCGGGCGGATCGTGGCGGTCGTCCTGCCCGCCTTCATCTGGGGCTTCAACCACGCGGCGTACCCGAACCAGCCCTTCTACATCCGCGGGCTCGAGGTGGGTTTCGCCGGCGTGGCGATCGGCTTCCTGATGCTGCGCTACGGCGCGCTGCCTCTCCTCGTCTGGCACTTCACGGTGGACGCGCTCTACACGGCGCTCCTGCTGCTGCGCTCCAAGAACGCGTACTACGTGGTGACGGGCGGCGTGTCGGCGCTGATCCTCCTGCTTCCCCTGGCGGCTTCCCTCTTCTTCTACTGGCGCAGAGGAGGTTTCGCCCCGGCGGCGGGCCTGGCCAACGCGGATCTCGGCTTCGCGCCGGCGCCCCCCGCTCCGGCATCCGTTCGGGAGAGCGTCCCGCCGCCGCGCCCGGTCACGCGCCTTGCTCTGACCGTCCTGACGGCCGTGGCCGTGCTGCTCGCGGCGTCGTTCCTGGCGCCGGCCGATCCCAACCGGCGGCTCGTCGAAGACGCGACCGGGCGGTCGAAGGCCGCGGCCATCGCGCGCGCCTTCCTGCACGCCAACGGCGTCGTCTCCGAGCGCGATCACGTGGTCGCCTACCCGGGCACCGGCTTCGCCGATGACGAAGACATGCGGGAAGCGAACCCGCCGGAGAGCGGCGCGATTCCGACGTTCTCGGAGGGGGCCGCTCGGTACGTCCTCTCCCGGGGAGGAGCCGCGGGTTTTCGCAAGCTCGTCGAAGACCGATTGCCGCTCGACTTCTGGGCGGTGCGCTTCTTCGAGGCGGAGAAGAAGGAGGAGTGGAAGGTCCTGGTGGATTCGCGGCGGTCCCGCGTCATCGGCTTCGTCAATCCGAAGGAAGAGGCGGCACCCGCGGCGCCCGCTCCTTCCGCGGAAGAGGCGAAGCGGCGCGCTCTCGAGGCCGCGGGAAAGCTCGGCTACCCCGCGGCCTCCTACACCGTCGTGGACCTGGGCACCCAGAACCGGCCCAAGCGGGTGGATACGACAGTCGTGCTCGAGTCGCGCCCCCCGGGCGTCGGCGATGCGTGGCCGCGGGTCCGGGCCGTCTTCCACGGCGCGCGGCTGGCGTCGTTGCTCCCCTCGTTGCGCGTGCCGGAAGACTTCCAGCGCGCGTATCGGAAGAGGGTCGCGCTCGGCTGGCTGCTCGTCGGGGCGAAGGTCGTCGCCGTCGGCGGCGTCGTCGGCGTCGCGTTCCTTCTCTTCCTGCGGATCGTACGGAGCCCGGAGTTTCGCTGGAGAACGCTCCTCGCGCCGCTGGCGGTTGCCGCGCCCGTGGCGGCCTTCGGTGTCGGCAACAATTTCCCCAACGTGTTTCGGGCCTACCCGACCCAGATCCCCCTCGCGGCCTTCGAGTTCACCGCCGTGATCGTTCTCTTGATCGGCCTGATCGTGCTGCTGTGCGGACTCGGGATCGCCTTCGTGCTCTTCTCGGGCGCCCGTCCCGGATGGCGGCGGGCGAGGCTTGCGGGCTCGCTCACGGACGCCGGCGTTCGGGCCGCGGTGGCGGCGCTCGGTCTGGCGGGCCTCTCCCGCTGGGAGGTCCTTGCGGCGGCCCGTTTTCCCCTGGTTTTCTCCTTCGACCCTTCGCTTCCGGACTCTCTCCAGACCGCAATCCCGGCGGTGGCGGTCCTGTGGGGCGCTGCGCGGAGCACGGTCGCGATCGCGGCCGCGGCGGCCGTCGTGGCGTTGGCGCTGCCCCATCCCGTCTTCCGAAAGCCGCTCGGGCGTGCGCTCGCGATCCTGGCGGTATTCCTCGCGCTCGTTCCCTCCTCGTTCCATTCGGCGCAGGAGCTGCTGGCTTCCCTCGGACCGCCTCTGCTTACATTGGCGTACCTGGCGGCCGTCGGGTTCTGGCTCCTGAAAGACCACGTGGCGGCCTGGGTGCTCTTCGGTGCCCTGACCTTCGGCGGCCGGGGAGCCGCGGCTCTCCTCGTGCAGCCGGCGCGCGTCGATCAGGTCTCGGGCTGGATCGGCCTCCTGCTCGTTCTGCTCGCCGCCGTTGCGCTGCTCGCCGGCCGCCGTCCTCAAGCGCCGGTGGAGTCCTTTCCGGTCTCGACGCCCGGGGTGACTCTATGAGCCGGGCGGCGATCGCCGTCGCGCTCTGCCTCTGCGGCCTGGCCGTTTCAGCCCCGGCCCTCCCGGCGGCCGACCCGGGGACCGCCGCCGTGCGCGATCGGGTCCGAACGTACCGGACGGCGCACGAGGCGGCCATCCTCGAGGAGCTCACCGCGCTTCTCTCGCTTCCGAACATGGCGTCGGATACCCCGAACATCGAAAAGAACGCCGAGAGGATCGCCGCTGCCCTGCAGAAACGCGGCGTCGCGACGGAGTTGCTGCGCGTCTCCGGCGCGCCGCCGGCCGTGTACGGCGAGCTGTCCTCGCCGGGCGCGTCGCGCACGGCGATTCTCTACGCGCACTACGACGGCCAGCCGGTCGTCCCCTCGCAGTGGGCGGGCGATCCGTGGAAACCCGTCTGGCGCAACAAGGCGCTCGAGGAGGGAGGCCGGGAGATTCCGGCGGAGTCCCTGCGGCCGCCGTTCGATCCGGAGTGGCGGATCTACGCCCGCTCGTCGAGCGACGACAAGGCGCCGATCGTCGCCCTGCTCGCCGCTCTCGACGCCCTGCGCGCGGCGGCAATCCCCCTCTCGGTCAACCTGAAGTTTCTCCTCGAAGGGGAAGAGGAGGCCGGCTCGCCGCACCTGCCGCTGCTGCTCGAGACGAACGCCGGCCGCCTGAAGGGGGACGTCTGGCTTCTCTTCGACGGACCCGTGCACCAGACGCGGCGCATGCAGATCTACTTCGGCGCGCGCGGGGTCATCGGCGTCGAGATCACGGCGTACGGGGCCAGGCGGCGCTTGCACAGCGGCCATTACGGCAACTGGGCCCCGAACCCGGTCGTCGAGCTGGCGAACCTGATCTCCGGCATGAGGGACACGGAGGGGCGCATCCTGATCCCCAACTTCTCCGACGACGTCCGCCCGCTGACCGAGACGGAGCGGCGCGCGCTCGCGGCCGCTCCCGACGTGGACGCGGGGATCCGTTCGGAGCTGGGTCTCGCGCGCACCGAAGGAGGCGCCGAGAGCCTGCTCGAAACCCTGATGCGCCCGGCCCTGAACGTGCGGGGTATCAGCGGAGGGGACGTCGGCTCGCGGGCCACCAACTCGATCCCGACGGATGCGACTGCCTCGATCGACTTCCGCCTCGTGCCCGACCAGACGCCCGAGAAGGTCCGACTGAGCGTCGAGGAACACCTCCGGCGGCAGGGCTACACGATCGTGCGCGACGCGCCCGATCTCGAGACGCGGCGCAGGACGCCACGTCTCCTTCGCGTCGTGTGGGACTCCGGTTATCCGGCCGCGCGGACCTCGATGGACCTTCCCGTGTCCCGCGCCGTCGCGCGCGTCATCGAGGAATCCTCGGGCGGGCCGATCGTTCAGCTGCCGATGCTCGGCGGCAGCATCCCGATGTATCTCTTCCTGGACAAACTGAGAACCCCCGCGGTGGGCATCCCGATCGTCAACCACGACAACAACCAGCACGCCGCCAACGAGAATTTGAGGCTAAGAAATCTCTGGGACGGCATTGAGACGTGCGCCGCGCTGCTCGCCCGACTGGGCTACCTCTGGCGTTAGGTGTCAGGGTAAAGGTGTCAGGGGAAATGCAGGTTTCAGGTATCAGGTGTCAGGTTTCAGGTTGATTGCCCGGGCCCTCGTCCCTGACACCGGACACCTGGCACCTGATACCTGCATTCAACCTGATACCTCTTCCCCGACACCTTCCTCTCAACTTCCGGTCGAGTGGTACCGCGCGACTCCGCTCTTCCAGAGAGAGAGGGCGATCGCCGCGGCGGCGGCTGCCACGAGAGGGACGGCCCAGAACTCGCGGAGAAACTCGGGGCGATGGAGGAAGCGGGCCGTCGGGTAGAAGGACGCGAAGGCGAACGGGATCACGAACGACAGCGCGAAGCGCACCCAGGCGTCGTAGATCGTGAGCGGGTAGCGGCCGAACTGCATCAGGTTGAACACCGGCGGCGAGATTCCGATCCGGTCCTCGATCCAGAAAGACGTCGCCGTCAGGCCCAGGAAGATCGCAAGGTAGATCACCGCGCCGCAGATCGCCCAGGCGACGAACAGGACAACATCGAGCGGACCGAAAGCGAGCCCCATCCGCCGCGAAGCCCAGACGATCGCGAAGAGGCCGGTCGCGGTCTCCTGCACCGACTCCAGGCGGAACGACTCGAACAGGACCTGGAAGACGGAGGAGACCGGACGGAGCAGGACCCGGTCGAACCGTCCCTCGATCAGATACCGGTCGGCGAAGAGATACAGGTTCCAGGAGAAGACGTTGAAGACGCCGAGCGGGATGAGCGAGAAGCCGTAGAGGAAGACCATCTCCTCGAATGTCCACCCCTTCACCGCCGGCACCCTCGAGAAGACGATCAGCAGGAACCCGAACGCCGCCGCCGTCCCCAGAAACGAGGCCAGCACCGAGGAGAAGAAATCCGCCCGGTATTCCAGCCGAGCCTTCGCGTACTGCCCGAAATAAAGGACGAAGAGCCGGAAGTGCCGCCGCGCACGAGTCCAAAGTCCAAGGTCCAAGGTCCAAGGTAGCGGGACACCGTTCCCGTTTCTGGCTACTTTGGACTTTGGACTTTGGACCTTGGACATGTCTTTTAGCCTCCCTGGATCGTGATCCGCGCACGGGAGCGTCTCCACGCGAATTGTCCCGCGGCGAGGAGCGCCACCGTCCAAGCGGCCTGAAGGGCGAGCATCCCGGCCGCCGCCGCCCCGCTCACCTTCCCCAGGTAGAGGGCCGCCGGCGTGTAGTTGATGTGCGGGAAGGGTGAAGCGAAGAGGGCCGTCCGGAACGGCTCGGGAAAGAGCGTGGTCGGGATAAGCAAACCGGAGAGGAGCTCCAGGATCATGTACTTGGCCCGGAGGATTCCCAGGATAGACTTGGTTCGAATGGCGATCAGGCCGACGAGGAAGTTGATCGCCGCGACGAGGAAGAAGGAGAGCCCGGCCGAAACGAGGAAGAGAGCCGCCGCCGCCGGCGAGGCGGGAGGGCGGACCGGGAACACGAGGCCGATCACGATCCCGATCGGCAGGGTGAAGAGCAAGGCGCGGAAGGCGGACTGTCCTGCCGAGTCGGCGATCATGACGGTCTGGAAGTCCACCGGCCGGATCAGGTTCATCGCCAGCCGCCCTTCCTGCACCTGCGCCGCGAGGTCGCGGTCGATCTCGTTGAAGTAGAAGGAGCGGATCGTCCACCCCACGGCGACGTAGGTGATCATCTCGGGAAGTGACAGGCCCACGACCGTCGGCGAGTGGCTGAAGACGGCCCTCCAGATGAAGTAGTACACGGCGACGTTGAAGAGATACGTCAGCACGCCGACGTAATACCGGGCCCGGTAGGCCAGCATGTTCAGGAACCCGATCCGCGCGAACGGCACCGCGGCCCGCCACGTCGCGACGGGTCCAAGGTCCAAGGTCCAAGGTCCAAGGAGCCCGGCGCCGGCGCTACTTTGGACTTTGGACTTTGGACTTTGGACATCTGTGTCACGCAATGCCCTCCCGGTAAATCCGCTTCACCACTTCTTCGATTTGGGGTTCCTCGATGGAGAGGTCGGCGACGTCGAAGCGGTTCACGATCTCCTTGACCGCCGTCGCGGGGGAGAGCTGCCGGCGGTCGATGTCCATGCGGTAGCGGTGCGAGCCGACCTCGAGGATCTTCGGCCCGTTCCAGGCGAGGAGCGACGGGTCCGGCACGGTCTTGACGTCGAAGATCACCGAGGTGACCGGCAGGATGCGGTCGCGCAGCTCCGAGAGCGCGCCGTCGAAGAGCAGCCGGCCGTGGTCGATCACGATGACGCGCCGGCAAAGCGTCTCGATGTCGGAAAGGTCGTGAGTCGTCAGGAGCACCGTCGTTCCTTCCTCGCGGTTGATCGCCTGGAGGAACTCGCGGACGCTCGCCTTGGCCACGATGTCCAGGCCGATCGTGGGCTCGTCCAGGAAGAGAAGCGGGGGCCGGTGCAGCAGCGAGGCCGCGAGGTCGCAGCGCATCCGCTCGCCCAACGAGAGCTTCCGCACGGGCTGATGCAGGTAGGCCGCAATGCCGAGCACCTTGTCGAAGAGCTCCATCCGCCGGGCGTAGTCGGCGTTGGAGATCCCGTAGATCTCCTTCAACAGTCTGAAGGACTCGACGACCGCGATGTCCCACCAGAGCTGCGTGCGTTGGCCGAAGACGACGCCGATCGTCGCCACGTAGCGCGTGCGCTCCGTCGAGGGCACGAACCCGTTGCAATGGATCTCTCCGGACGTCGGCGTCAGGATGCCCGTCAGCATCTTGATCGTTGTGGACTTGCCGGCGCCGTTGGCGCCGATGTAGCCGACCATCTCGCCCGGCGCGATGGAGAAGGTGACGTCCGAGACGGCGGCGGTCTGGACAGCGTGGCGCCGGACAAGAGACTTCAGCGCGGCCGCCAGCCCCTCCTCGCGCCGGTACGTCCGGAACACCTTCGTCAGGCCGGAAACGGAGACCGCCGGCTCCGTCATGATTGTTTCGGGTCCCGTTTCGCGATTCCGGCTTCCCGGGCGATCGCGACCGCGCGCGCGTAGATCTCCCTTGCCGGCCTGGCGGTCTGCGCCGCCACCTCTCGCGCGATCGCCCGCTTCTCCTTCCCCGCCGCGAGCCCTTCCCGGATCCGGCGATCGGCTTCGTCCTCCGACATCTCCTGCGGAGCCTCGCGGTTACCCTCGACGACGACCGTGACCTCCCCGCGGCCCACCCCTCGCGAGCGGAACTCGGCGGCCAGCTCCGGGAGCGAGCCGCGAGCCGCTTCCTCGTGCATCTTCGTAAGCTCGCGGGCCACGCAGGCTCGCCGGGAGCCGAGAATCCGCGCCGCGTCTTCCAGGGAATCGAGAAGGCGATGGGGCGCTTCGAACCAGACGAGGGTCTCCGCCCGCGGCTTGATCTCTTCCAGGAATCGCCGGCGCTCGCCCGAGCGCGCCGGGAGGAAACCGAGGAACAGATGGGGCACCGCCGGGAGTCCCGAGATCGCGAGTGCGGCCGCGGGAGCCGAGGGCCCGGGGACGACGCGCACGGGGAAACCGGCCCTGGCGGCCGCCTCGACGAGATGCTCTCCGGGGTCGGAGAGCCCCGGCATGCCGGCATCGGTGACGAGAGCGACCGTTTCTCCCGCCTCGAGCCGCTGCAGGAGCTCGCCGATCCGCGCCTTCTCGCGGGGCGCGGGGCAGGAGAGGCGCGTCCCGCGGATGCCGAAGCGCGCGGAGAGCTTGGCCGTGACGCGCGTGTCCTCGCAGAGGATGGCGTCCGCGCCGGACAGCGCCTTGAGTGCGCGCGGAGAGAGGTCCTCGAGGTTTCCGATTGGCGTTCCGACGACGAGGAGCTGTCCGATTTTTTTCGAGGCGCGCATGAGCTCTGAAAATAGCATGCGCCTCTTCCCATGCTTCGGTCGACTCCCTATGATCGCCCTGTGGTCTTCGTCGCGCTTCTGCTCCTGTTCGCGGCCGGCCCGCCGGTCACGGTGGACCGGATCGCGGCGACCGTCAACGACGTCGCGATCCCGGAGAGCGAGGTCCGGAGGGCCATGGCGGTCTCGGCGCTGCGCCCGGAGGCGGGAGAGGCGCCCGACGCGTTTCGCGCCCGCGTGCTCGACGCACTGATCGACGAGCGGCTGCAATACGAGGATGCCCTCCGGTTCGGCCCGGCCGTGCCGGACGCGGCGGAAGTCGAGGGCGCGTTGAAGAAGCTCCGGGACAGGATCGCAAAGGAAGGAAAGAATCCTTCCGCCGAGTTTGCCGCGGCCGGCCTCACGCCCGAGGAGGTCCGTGCCACCGTCGAGCGCCAGCTCGTCATTCAGCGCTACCTTCAGGAGCGCTTCCGCCCCATCGCCTTCGCCGACGAGGACCGGGCGCGCGAGGAGTACGAGACGCGCTACGTGCCGGAGCGCAAGGCCGCGGGCCTGGCTGTGCCGGCCTTCGAGGCGGTGTCCGACGAGATGCGCGCCCGCTCCGAGCGGCGGATCTTCGGCGAAGAAGTCGAAAAGTGGATCAAGGAGCTGCGCGAAAAGGCGCGGATCGCGGTGTATCAGGTTACGACGCCGGCGCCCGCTGCTCGCACTCCGGTCTTTGTTTCGACGCCGCTTCCACTGCTGACACCAGTTCCGAAGTGATCAGGGTGAAGGTATCAGGGAAGATGCAGGTGTCAGGTATCAGGTGTCAGGGGTCAGGTGGGAAGGGCCCGGCTCCGGTCGCTGAAACCTGACACCTGGAACCTGGCACCTGCGTTTTCCCTGACCCCTGTTCCCTGAAACCTGCGCCCTCTCTTAACCGGGCGGCCAGCCCATCCTTCGTCCCGCGAGCAGGTGGAAGTGCAGGTGGAAGACGACCTGGCCGGCCTCGCGCCCGGTGTTGGTCACGAGGCGAAAATCCGGCACGCCGAGGTCTTTCGCGAGAGCCGCGGAACGGGCGACGATCTCACCCAGGAGCGCCGGATCGGAGGCACCGTCGTTCAGGTTCTCCACGTGTTTCTTCGGGATGAGGAGGATGTGCGTCGGCGCCTTCGGGTTGATGTCCTCGAACGCCAGGATCCTCTCGTTCTCGAAGAC
>CAVUIX010000037.1:0-34968 GCA_963741435.1 uncultured Acidobacteriota bacterium
GTTCCCAAGGCACCCACGAAGGCTCTGGCCGAGGATAGGATTCCGGCATGAGCCCGGAAAACCTGGCCGCGAAGCACTGCGTGCCGTGCCGCGGCGGCATCCCGCCGCTGCCGGAGGAAGAGGCGCGGCGGCTTCTGGCGGGCGCTCCCGGCTGGAGGCTCGAGGAGAACGGGACTCGCCTCGCGCGCCGGTTCGAGTTCGGGGACTTCAGGAAGGCCATCGAGTTCGTCAACCGGGTCGCCGACATCGCGGAAGAGGAAGGGCATCATCCCGACATCGCGATCCACTGGAACAAGGTGGATCTCGTGCTCTGGACGCACAAGATCGGCGGGCTTCACGAGAACGATTTCATCCTCGCGGCGAAGGTCAACCGGCTCCTCGAAGAAGGCCCGCGCGAGGCCGCCGGATGATAGTCGCGATCACGGGCGGACGGGCGGGCTCCTCGATCGTCTGGTAGTGGCCGGGCTTCAGGTCGCGGACTTCCTGGATCAGGCCGGAGGGCCAGCGGATCGTGAGAAGGCGGGGGACGGAGGTGCCGAGGCCGAAGTGGATCCGCGGGTCGCTCGAGGAGAGGTAGCTGTCTCCGGCTTTGCTCTCGCGCACCTGCTTGCCGCTGTCGGTTTCGAGAGTGAGGCGCGCGCCGACTCCCTGGCGGTTCGATTTCTTTCCGCGGAGGACGAAGCCGATCCAGCCGCCGTGCTTTCCGTCGTTGCGGAGGAGTTGCAGCGGTTGGCCGGAGTTGGAGACGGCGATGTCGATGTCGCCGTCGTTGTCGTAGTCGGCGACCGCCGAGCCTCGGCCGACCATCTCCTTGCGGAACGGCTCGCCGCACGCCCGCTCGGTGAACTTTCCCTTGCCGTCGTTCCACATCAGGAACGGGCGCTCGGCGTAGGTGACGCCCTGCATGGTGGGCGCCTCCGAGACGTGGCCGTTGGCGATGAAGGCGTCCAGGCGCCCCGCGTTGGCGGCGTCGAAAAGATTCAGCCCGAACCCGGAGTAGTTGAACGCGGGAGGGCCGAAGCCGCTCGGTCCGGAGACGTCCTCGAAGACGGCGGAGCCGACGTTCCTGTAGAACCCGTTCCACTCCGCCTCGAAGTTGGCGACGACGAGGTCGAGCTTTCCGTCCCCGTCGAGGTCGCCGGCGTTCGTCCCCATGCCTCCCGACGGCTGGCCGGCCTTGTTCAAGCCCGCGCCGGAGATCAGCGACACGTCCTCGAACTTCATTCCGCCGAGGTTGCGGAAGACGAAGTTCATCGTCGTGTCGTTGGCGACGTAGATGTCCGGCTTCCCGTCGTCGTCGAGATCCGCAACGACGACACCGAGGCCCTTGCCGAGGGCCTGGCCGATCCCGGAGGACTCCGTGACGTCGGTGAACGTGCCGTCGCCGTTGTTTCGGTAGAGCAGGTTCGAGACCGGCGGGTAGACCCTGGGATTGCAGTACTGGCGCTTTCCCGCGCGCGCGTCGCCGCAGAAATAGTTCTTCTCGACGGAGTAGTCCACGTATCTCACGACGAAGAGATCGAGGAACCCGTCGCCGTCGAAGTCGGCGAAGGCCGCGCTCGTGGACCAGCCCGAGCCGGCGACTCCCGCCTTCGCGGTCACGTCCTCGAAAGTTCCGTCGCTGCGGTTGCGGTACAGGATGTTCTTTCCGAAGTTGGTCACGAAGACGTCGGTGAATCCGTCGTTGTCGTAATCGGCGGCGATCGCGCCCATGCCGTACGCCCGGTCGCTGATGCCCGCCTTCTGCGAGACGTCCTCGAATGTCCCGTTCCCGCGGTTCCTGTAGAGCCGGTCGTTGGAGCCCGGTTCGCCGCGCGGAGGGAAGAGCCCCGACTGCACGACGTACAGGTCCATCCAGCCGTCGTTGTCGTAGTCGAGCCACGCCACACCCGATCCCATCGTCTCGGGAAGCTGGTGCTCCGGCGTCGCCCCGCGCTCGTGCGTGAACTTCAAGCCGGCCGCGGCCGCGACATCGGTGAAGACGACCGGGCAGCCCGCGTCCTTGTTGCTCTTGCTGCTCGCCGGCGCGGGCGCCTTCGGTGTCGCGGCCGCCAGCAGCGCCGCGAGCGCCAACCCCAATGCCGTCCTCATTTCTTCCTCGCGCGGTCGTATTCCCTGCCGAGCTCGTACCGCAGGGCGGCGTCGTCCGGCGCGAGCGCCACGGCCCGCTCGTATTTCTGAAACGCTTCGGCGTCGCGGCCGAGCTGGACGAGCGCACGAGCCGCGCCCTTCAGCGCGTCGGGGTCGTCGGGATGGCGCTCGAACTGCGCCAGCGCCCGTTCGGGCTGGCCGCTGCGCAGCGCCACCCAGCCCAGATTCAGCTCCGCCCGGCGGGATCCTCGAAGAAACGCCGCCTCCTGTTCCTTCTGGAAGGCGGCCTGGTACACGGCGATGTGCTGCGCGGCCTCTTCCCGCCGTCCCGTTCGCGCGAGAAGCGTTCCGAGGTTGTATTGAGCCTTGGTCAGCGCCCCGTCGAGCCGCAATGCTTCCCGGTAGGCCGCCTCCGCCTTGTCCAGCTGCTTGGCCGCTTCGTAGGCGCTGCCGAGATCGAGCTGGATCCCCGCCGAATCGGGCTGCAGGGCCGCGGCGCGCTCGAGCTCCACGACGGCCCCTTCCGGCTTCTGCTGGAGAAGGAGGATGCGTCCGAGGATGACGTGCGCGGGCAGCTTCTCGGGAGCGATCGCGATCGCCTCGCGAAGGCGCATGACCGCCTCGTCGAAGCGGCCGATCTGTCCCAGAGACGCGCCGAGGAAGAGCACAACCTCGTAGTCGCGCGTCCCGTCCTTCCAGATTCGCTCGAGCTCACGGGCAGCCTGCGTGAAACGCTGCTGCTCCATCAGGCTCCCCGCGTACTGGGTCCGCAGCTTCAACTTGAAGCCGGCCGGCGCGGCCGAGAGGAGGCGTTCCATCTCCTGGTTGCCGCGGTCGAAGTTGCCGACCTGCCACAGGTACTTCACGAAGTCGAAGCGGACGTCGAGGTGGCCGGGGGCCGCCGCGATGGCCCGTTCAAAGGCGCCCTCGGTCCTCGGGTCCTCCAGCGAGGCGTAGGCCATGGCCAGCTCGTGGAGCACACGCGCGTCGCGCGGAGATACTTTCGCCGCCTCCTCGATTTCCGTGACCCCTTCCGCGGGCCGGCCGGCCGCCCTCAGCGCGGACGCGAGGACGAGGTGACTCTCCGGATTCTCCGGGTCGAGCTCCTGCGCGCGCCGCGCCTCGCCGAGCGCCTCGGACGTCTTCTTGTTCTGAAGATAGGCCCGGGCGAGAGCCCGCCGCGGCTCCGGCCTGTCCGGAAGGGATCGCACGAGCCGCACGAGCAGGTCCTCCGCGGCCTGCGACTCTCCCATATCCAGCAGGGTCTCGGCGAGCGCGAGCGCGACCGGACCGTTCTGGGGATCCTGGCGGAGCGCCTCCTCGTAGAGCCTGCGCGCCGCAACGAGGTCCCCCTTCCGGCGGGCCTCGCCGGCGCGGGCGGGCAGATCGTCCGCGCGCGGTTGCGGCGACACAGCGGGCCGCGGAACTGCCGTGAGAACGAGCGAGGCGAAGAGCAGGACGGACACCACTGGATCATCTTGCCAGATCAGGGGCGAGCCGGTTCCTCGATCGTCTGGTACCGGCCGGGCTTCACGTCCCGGACTTCCTGGGAGATGCCCGACGGCCAGGCGATCGTGACGCGCTCGACGGAAGTCGCCGTCCCGATCCCGAAGTGAATCCGCGGATCGCTCGAGGAGAGGTAGCTGCCGCCGGCCTTCGCCTCGCGGACCTGCCGCCCCGCCGCGGTCTCCAGCGTGACGCGCGCGCCGATTCCCTGGCGGTTGGAGGTCTTCCCGCGCAGGATGAATCCGATCCAGCCGCCGTGCTTCCCGTCGTTTCTCAGGAGCTCGAGCGGGCCGCCGGAGTTGGACACCGCGATGTCCATGGCGCCGTCGTTGTCGTAGTCGGCGACCGCCGAACCGCGGCCCACCAGAGGCCGCCGGAAAGGCTCGCCGCATCCGCGCTCGACGAACTTTCCCTTCCCGTCGTTCCACATCAGGAACGGCCGCTCGGCGTACGTGACGCCCTGCATCCTTGGGACTTCCAGGACGTGGCCGTTGGCGATGAAGACGTCGAGGCGCCCGGCGTTGGACGCGTCGAGGAAGTTCAGGCCGAAGCCGGAGAAGTTGAACGCCGGAGGGCCGAAACCGCTCACGCCCGAGGCGTCCTCGAAGACCATCGAGCCGAGATTGTGGAAGAAGCTGTTGGGCTCCGCCTCGAAGTTCGCGACCGCGACGTCCAGGCGCCCGTCGCCGTCCAGGTCTCCCGCATCCACGCCCATCCCGCCGAAGGCGCGGCCGGCCGCGTTGACGCCGGCGCCGGAGTAGAGCGACACGTCTTCGAACTTCATCCCGCCGAGGTTGTGGAAGACGAAGTTCATCGTCGTGTCGTTGGCGACGTAGATGTCCGGCCGGCGGTCGTCGTCGAAGTCGGCCACGACGACTCCGAGGCCCTTGCCGAGCGCCGCCCCGATACCGGATGCGGCCGTGACGTCCGTGAAGGTCCCGTCGCCGTTGTTGCGGTAGAGGAGGTTGCCGACCGGAGGGTAGAGGCTCGGATGACAGTAGTCGCGCCGCCGGGTGCCGGCGTCGCCGCAGAAGTAGTTCTTCTCGACGGAATAGTCGAGGTATCGCGCGACGAAGAGGTCCAGCAACCCGTCGCCGTCGAAATCCGCGAACGCGGCGGAGGTGGACCAGCCGGAGCCGGCGACGCCCGCCTTCGCCGTCACGTCGGAGAAGGTCCCGTCGCCGTTGTTGCGGTAGAGGATGTTGCCTCCGAAGTTCGTGACGAAGATGTCGGTGAACCCGTCGTTGTCGTAGTCGGCCGCCACGGCCCCCATCCCGTAGGCCGCGTCCTTCAACCCCGCCTTCACGGTCACGTCGGTGAAGGTCCCGTCGCCGTTGTTGCGGTAGAGGCGGTCCTGCGCGCGCGGGCTCCCGTCGGGAGGGAACGGGCCGGACTGCACGACGTAGAGGTCCATCCAGCCGTCGTTGTCGTAGTCGAGCCATGCCACGCCAGAGCCCATCGTCTCGGGAAGCTGGTGGGCCGGCGTGGCTCCGCGGTCGTGGGTGAACTTCAGGCCGGAGCGCGCGGCGACGTCGGTGAAGACGGCGCGGCAGCCGGCGTCGGGCGGCTTCGCCGGAGCCGTCCGGCGGGCAGGGCCCATGGCGAGCGGGCCCGCGAGGAGAAGGAGGAGCGCGGCCGCCGCCGCCGCGGGTCTCATGGCGTCTTCGCCTTCTCCCGTTCGCGGGCGCGCAGGAGCGCATAGCGAATGCGCGGGTCCTTCGGAGAGAGGGGGACCGCGCGCTCGAGCGCCTCGATTGCCTCGGCGTGGCGATCCAGACGCGAGAGAGCGGCGGCTTTGCCGCGCAGCGCCTCGGGATCGTCCGGATGCCGCTCGAACTGCGCCAGGGCCTCCTCCGTCTGTCCGCCGGCGAGACTCGTCCACCCCAGGGCCAGCTCCGCGCGGCGCGCTCCCCTCCGGAAGCGCTCCCGCTGCTCGCGCTCGAAGGCCTCCTGGTAGAGCGCGATCTCCCGCCGCGCCTCCTCCTCGCGGCCGCGCCGGGCAAGCAGCGTGCCGAGCGAGTAATGGGCCCGGGGCAGCCCCGGGGCCACGTCTATCACTTTGCGGTACATCTCCTCGGCCGCCTCCGCCTGGCCGAGAGCCTCGAGCGCGCGGCCCAGATCCAGGAGAATCTCCGGCGAGGCCGCCCCCTGTTCGACGGCGCGCGACAGCTCGCGCCGCGCGGCGGCCGGATCGCCGGAGAGCAGCAGCACGCGGCCCAGACCCTGGCGCGCCGAGACACGGCCGGGCGCCCGCGCTACCGCCTGGCGGAAGCGATCCGCCGACTCGGCGAACCGCCCCGTCTCGAGAAGAACGCCCCCCCACGCGTCGAGCGCCTCGGCGTCGCAGGGAACGCCGCGGCAGGCCCTGTCGAACTCCCGCGCGGCGTCGACGAACCGCTCCTGCCGTATGAGCTCGAACGCGAAGCGAAGATGGAGGCGCGGTCCTCCCGCCTCCCGCAGCAACCGGCTCACCTCGGCGTTGCCCGCATCGGCGCGGCCCGCCTGCCAGAGCGCCTCGGCGAGCTCGACCCGGATTGAAAGGTCCGCCGGCGAGAGCGCGATCGCGCGGCGGTACGTCGCTTCGAAGCGCTCGTCGCCGACCGCCGCGTACGCGCCCGCGAGGAGCCGGAGCGCGTCGCCATCCTTCGGGCGAGCCGCCACGGCGGCCTCGAGCGCCGGCACCGCCTCGTCGGGCCGCCCCGCCGCCATGAGCGCGCTCGCCGTCTTCAGGACATCCTCTCTTTCAGGAGCCGGCGATGCCGCGAGGAGAACCGACGCTGTCATCCCGAGGAGCGAAGCGACGAGGGATCTGCTCCGGAAGTGTCGAAAGCGCCAGAGCAGATCCTTCGCTGCGCTCAGGATGACAGGAAAAGAGCGCGAAGGGATGACAAGGGAGGACACGGACCTCAGGATGACAGAAAGGACGTTAACGCGGCTCGGTGATCGTCAGGGTCTTGTTGATCGCGATGCCGCGCTTGAGCTCGCTCTTCTTTCCCGAAGGCCACAGCACCTCGACGCGCTCGACGCTCGCCGCGTCTCCCAGGCCGAAGTAGAGCGGGAGGACGCTCTGCGAGAGGTATCCCGATTTGCCATCGTTGTACTTCGTGTAGACATGCCCGCCCGACCTGACCTTGACCGTGGCGCCGAGGCCGTTGCGATTGGAGACGGTGCCGTTCAAGACGACCTGGAGGAAGTGGATCTCCTTCTTCTGCGCGAGGTCGCTGACCAGGATCTGGGGCGCCGCGTTGAACTCGTTCGTGACGATGTCCGGGTCGCCGTCGCCGTCCAGATCGAAGAGAACCGACGACCGCGATCCGAGCGTCCCCATCACCATGATCCTCCCCGTCTGCCCCTCGCAGGCCGCCCTGCCCCCGCCTTCGGTGTCGCAATTGAGCTCGAACCAGGGTGTGTGCGTGCGCCCGTCCCTGCGCGGCTCGACGCCGAGGACGAACTCGCTGTCCACGAAACGCTTCCCGTCTTCGTTCAACAGGAGCGAGTTGATCCCGTAGCGGAACGGAAAACACATGCTGGCCGTGATGAAGATGTCGTCGAAGCCGTCCGCGTTGAAGTCTCCGACGCTCGGCCCCCAGGGCCAGTAGTTCTCGACGCCGACCCTGTCGGAGATCTCCTCGAACCTGCCGTTTCCGAGGTTGTGCCAGAACGCATTGCCGAAGATGTTGTTGGCGCCCCCCTGGAGAAAGGCGTCATCCCATTGGATGTTCGATTTCGACTTCTCGCGCTCGGGTGACTGGGGCTCGCTCATGTCCGAATGCATGTCGGTGATGAGCAGGTCCATCTTCCCGTCGTTGTCGAAGTCGAAGAACTTGACCCCCATCGCTCCCCACGGCGTCTTGGGGAAGTGCTGCTCGGTCTTGTCGACGAACTTCTTTCCCCTCTGGTTCTCCAGGTAATGGTTGTCCCCCTGCATGTTCAGGACGTAGAGATCGGGGTAGCCGTCGCCGTTGAAGTCGGTGAAGGTCGCGTCCCCGCTCCAGCCCGTGTACGGGAGGGCGACGGCATTCGAGACGTCCACGAAGCGGTTGTGGCCGGCGTTGCGGTAGAGCCGGCTCGGCTCCGTGCGGACCGCCTTCAAGTGCCCGGAGAACGCGTCCTTGTAGCCGAGGAAGTATCCCCCGGTGCCCTTGTCGTCGATCGTGTACTTGCCGACATTGACGAGAAAGAGGTCGAGCAGGCCATCGTTGTCATAGTCGAAGAAGACGGCGCCCGAGGAATGCCCGTAGTAGTTCAAGCCGGATTCCCTCGAGATGTCCTTGAAGTGGCCCTTCCCGTCGTTCTCGAAGAGGACGTTGCCGCCCCGCACGGTCGTGACGTAGAGGTCCTGGTCTCCGTCGTTGTCGGTGTCCGCGAACGAAGCCGAAACGCTCACCCGGTCGCGCAGCCCGACGCCGGCGGAATCGGTGATGTTCTTGAACTTCCCGCCGCCGAGGTTCTTCCAGAGCTCGTTTCCGCCGAGCTGGCTGACGAAGTAGATGTCGGGAAGCCCGTCTCCATCCACGTCCGCGACGGCGATTCCCGTCCCGTGGTCGTAGTGGTTCGGCTTGTAGTACTTCCCGGAGTCCTCCGTGATGTGGTGGACGAACGTGATCCCGCTTTCCGCGACACTGTCGGAGAAATGGAAGTCGTGAAAGACCTTCCACTCCCGCGCGGCCTTCTCCTGCGCGGCCTTGCGGGCCGGCAGGCTCGCGACACCCGCGTCGTCGGGCGGGTAGAGGACGGGTTTGGGACTCTCCTGAGGCGGCGAAGCCGCGAGCCAACCCCCGAGCGCTGCGGCGAAGAGGACGGCGAAGACGCCCGTCCTCCGGCTCACTGCTTCTTGCCGGGCAAGACGACCAGTACGATCCCGATGACGCCGGCGCCGACGAAGAGCCAGCGGGCGTTCTCCCAGAGATCCCGCTTGCCGCGCTCTTCCTTGGAGACGGCGGCCTTGAACTGTCCCTCCAGGCTGTCGTAGCCCGTCCGCTGGCTCGACGCCACGAGGAAGCCCGCGAGGCCGAGGACGATCAGGATGATTCCGAGTCTTCGCATCACGGTCGCCCCTTTCAGTACCTTGCCATGGTTGGATCGATCTGTTCCGCCCAATGGTTGATACCGCCGGAGAGGTTGAAGGCCCTGTCGTAGCCCCTCTGGCGCAGGAACTGGACGGCGTTGGCGCTGCGTCCTCCTGTCCGGCAATAGACGACGATCTCGGCGTCCTGCGGAAGCTCGGCGAACCTGTTCGGCAAAGTTCCCAGCGGGATCTTCACCGAACCGGGCAGATCGCTGATCGCCCATTCGTGCGGCTCGCGCACGTCCAGGAGGGTAAGAGTCTCGCCACGGTCGCGTTTGTCTTTGAGGTCTTCCACGGTGATCGCGGGAGCCGACATAGCCGGAAAAGATACCACTGGCGCCGGCCGCGCCCTCACGCAACCCCAGCTTTCTCATGGTGCCCTTGCGCCTCCGCTGCGCGACGTGACCAAAGGCGGGAGGGGCAAGCCCCTCCCCTACAAACCAGAGCGAAGGTCTTTCCATTTGAAGGCACGCTCGCAATTACGCTCGCGGCGCGAGGAGTCTCCCAGAGGGGAGGAGCCTCGCGCCGCGGGAGCGGAGCGCCGGAGCGGGATCACGCCGTCAGGCGTCAGATCCCGCGGAGCGCGCGGAGCGACGTTAGTAGCGCGGCATCGTCGGGTCCACGACCTCCGCCCAGCGGTTGATGCCGCCGGAGAGGTTGCGGACTTTGCGGAAGCCGGCGCCGCGCAGGAGCTGGACGGCCTTGGCGCTGCGCGCGCCGGACTTGCAGTGGACGACGATCTCGTCGGCCGTCGAGAGGCGGTTCAGGTTTTCCGGAAGCTTTCCGAGGGGGATCCGAACCGAGTCGGGAAAGGCGCAGATCGCGACCTCGTGAGGCTCTCGCACGTCGATCAAGACGAGATCGTCCCCGCGCTCGAACATCGCCTGGAGCTCCTCGACGCCGATCTCGGGGACGCCGGCCGCGGCGGCCGCTGCCTCGGGCTCGATCCCGCAGAAGGCCTCGTAGTCCACGAGCTTCGTGACCGTCGGATGGGGCCCGCAGATCACGCATTCCGGGTTCTTTCGGAGCTTCAGCTCCCGGAAGCGCATCGAGAGCGCGTCCACGAGGAGGAGCCGGCCGATGAGCGGATCCCCGGATTCGAGGATGAGCTTGATCGTCTCGGTCGCCTGCACGACGCCGAGGAGCCCGGGCAGGATCCCGAGCACGCCCCCCTCCGCGCAGGAGGGGACGAGGCCCGGCGGCGGCGGCTCGGGGTAAAGGCAGCGGTAGCAGGGCCCCTTCTTTGCCCAGAAGACGGAGGCCTGCCCCTCGAAGCGGAAGATCGAGGCGTAGACGTTGGGCTTCCCGGTCAACACGCAGGCGTCGTTGACGAGGTAGCGGGTCGGGAAGTTGTCCGTCCCGTCGGCCACGATGTCGAAGTCGCGGAAGATCTCGAAGGCGTTCTCGGACGTGAGCCGCTCCTCGTACGGCACGATCCGGACGTGCGGGTTGACGCCGGCGAGCCTCTCCGCCGCGGCGGCGAGCTTGGGGCGCCCGACGTCCTTGACGCCGAAGAGGATCTGCCGCTGCAGGTTCGAATCGTCCACGACGTCGAAGTCCACGAGGCCGATCGTTCCGACCCCGGCCGCCGCGAGGTAGAGCGCGAGCGGTGAGCCCAGGCCTCCGGTGCCGATCGCGAGGACGCGCGCGGCCTTCAGCTTCTTCTGCCCCTCCATGCCGACCTCCGGCATGATCAGGTGGCGCGAGTAGCGGCGGATCTCCTCGTTGGAGAGCGCGGCTTCCGCGGCTGCTTCCGTGACCGATGGCGAGCCGCCGGCGATCGAAGGGATGATCGAGAGCGCATCGGCCTCGGAGACCGGCGTCGCCCCGTTCCCGAGGTAGCGGACATCCTCGTCGTTCTTGTAGACGTTGACGAAGGAACGCAGCTTCCCTCGATCGTCGTAGAGGTGCTTGCGCAGCGCCTCGTGGCGCTTGATCAGGCTCTCGAGCGCGTCGGCGACGGTCCCGCCCGCCACTTCGACGCTCGAGGCTCCGCCCGCGTAGGGGCGCAGCGGCGTGGGCAAGAGGATCTTCGGCATGGTCTTACTCCTTGGAGCCCCGGATGCGGATCTCTTCCCGCTCGAAGGCCCCGCGATCATCGGAAAGAACGAAAGAAGCGGCCTCGCCGGGAACCCCGGCGCCGACCGACAGGACGATGTAGTGAAAAAAGGGAAAGCCGTGTTCCCGGTCGTACTCGGACGGAACCGCCGGGTGATCGGGATGCGAATGGTAGAAGCCGAGCACTGAAAGGTTCTCCTCGTCGGCTTGGCGCTCGACTCGCGCGTATTCGAGCGGCTCGATCACGTACCGGCGCCGTCTCTCCTCGCGGCGGGCGTTCTCCATCCTCGCGATCCGCGCGACGCGGGCCGAGCCGTTGCCGTTGCCGGCGGTCCCGAGGAGCGCGCCGCAACACTCCTCCGGATAGGCCTCGCGGCCGTGCTCGCGGATCTCCTCGAAAGTCTTCGGGTCGAGCGTGATCACGGCGCCTCCCAGAAGGGCTCCGAGAGATACCTTCCGCCTCCGTCGCAGAGGACGGTGACGATCGTCGCCGGCCGGTCCGTCATCTCGCGGGCCACGCGGACCGCCGCGACGACGTTGGCCGCGGCGGAGGGACCGACGAGAATCCCCTCTTCCCGCGCCAGGCGCCGGCACATCGCGAAGGCCTCCTCGGTCGCGACCTCGAGGCTCGCGTCGGCGAGGGTCGGGTCGTAAATCGGGGGCACCATGGCCGACGGCATGTGCTTCATCCCGTCCAGGCCGTGCATCGGGCCGTCCGGCTGCATCGAGACGCAGCGGACGCGCCGCGACTTCGACTTCAGGTACCGCGTCACGCCGCCGAAAGTCCCCGTCGTCCCGAGTCCCGCGACGAAGTGCGTCAACTCGCCGCGAGTCTCTTCCCAGATCTCCGGTCCCGTCGTCGCAAAGTGCGCCCGCCAGTTCTCGGGGTTCGAGTACTGGTCCGGATAGAAGTACTTTTCCGGCTCCGCGGCGGCCATCGCCCGGGCCTTCCGGATCGCGCCGTCGGAACCCTCCAGCGGATCGGTCGAGACGATCTCGGCGCCGAACGCCCGCAGCATCGCCGTCTTCTGGGCCGAAGAGCCTTTAGCCGGAACGCAGAGGGTGACGGGAAAGCCCAGGGCCCTTCCGATCATCGCGTCGGCGATCCCGGTATTGCCGGAGGTCGCTTCGAGGATCGTCTTGCCCGGAGCGAGCAGACCGCGCCGCAGCCCATCGAGGAGCATGGCGCGGGCGGGCCGGTCTTTCACGCTTCCTCCCGGGTTCAGGTGCTCGGCCTTGGCGAGGAGGCGCAGGCCGGGCACGCCGGCCGCGATGCGCGAGAGATCGAGCAGCGGCGTGTTGCCGATCGCCTCGAGAAGGCTCACGCCCGGAGCGTTCACCGTCCGGGCCGCCGCTTCCGCCTTGTCATGCATTCCGCTCTCCAGTCTTCTCTCCAGAAATCAAAAGCCCGCCGGTTCGGTCCGGCGGGCTCAGTGTCGTTTCGGGTTCGAGGAATTATCGCGGGCAAACACCGGCGCCGGCCGGACCCTCTCGGGCCCTCCCCGTACAACAGCACGCCGCCGCCTTTCGCATCACCATCCCTATTTCTAACACAGACTCAGGACTCCCTGGCCATCGCAATCCTCAACATCGATCCGGAGCGGGAGATTTCACAGGTCCGAAAGGACGTCCGCGCGACGGCCGGACGGACGACCCGGCCGGCTTCCGACGCCGTGAAGCCGTGCCCGCGCAGGCCTTTGCGGACGAGCCCCTCCGGGAGCCGCAGCCAGCCAAGGAGCGGGCGCTGGTCCCGCCGAAGCTCCTCCCGGGGAGCCTCCGGGTCCCCCTCGTAGATCCAGAACCGTCCGCCGGGCTTCAAGGCCCTGTGGACCGCCTCGAGCCCTGCCTCCGGCTCCTCCCAGTGGTGAAAGGAGAGGACCGACAGCGCAAAGTCGAATTCCTCCCGGAAGCCCAGACTTTCCACCGCGCCGCGCCGGAACTCGAGGTTCGTAACTCCCATCAGGTGACGGCGCGCCGCCCGCCGGATCATGGCCTCTGACTCGTCCACGCCGACGACCGAGAGGCCCGGCCGCTGCCCGGCAAGCAGGCGGTCCAGGTTCCCGGGCCCGCACCCGACGTCGAGGAGTCTCCCCTGCTCGATCGGGATCTCGGCGGCGATGCGGCGGTGGAGCGGCTCGATGCTCGGTTCCGCCCACAGCTGGTAGAAGAACGACCGGACCGCGCCGAACTTCTCCGGCCCGGCATCTTTGAGATTCGCCACGGCTCCCTATCCTGTCATCCTGAGCCCTTCGCCCCTCTCTGTCATCCCTTCGCGCTCTTTTCCTGTCATCCTGAGCGCAGCGAAGGATCTGCTCCGGCGGAAACTGACCAGAAAGGAGCAGATTCTTCGTCGCTGCGCTCCTCAGAATGACAGAGAGGGAACCCGGCCTCGAGAAACACACGAGTTCTGCACCGTCTGATAGATTCACGCCGCCAAGGAGGACTGCCAGAGTGCTCCCCGAATTCAAGAACGAGCCCCTGACCGACTTCTCGAAGGAAACCAACCGCGCCGCGTTTGCCGACGCGCTCCGCAGAGTCGAAGCCCGGCTCCCGATCAAAGGACAGAACCGGATCGGCGGGATCAAGACCGGCGCGGCGAAGACACTGGATTCCGTCAACCCGGCCCGGCGCTCGCAGGTCATCGGCCATTTCCCGCAGGGATCCCGGGAGGACGGGCAGCGCGCCGTCGAGGCCGCCGCGTCGGCCTTCCCCGCATGGAGCCGGACGCGCCCGGAGGAACGCTGGAAGACGATCCTGCGCATCGCCGCGATTCTCCGCGAGAGAAAGCACGAGTTCTCCGCGATGATGGTTCTCGAGGAGTCCAAGTCCTGGGCCGAGGCGGACGGCGACACGGCCGAAGCGATCGATTTCTGCGAGTTCTACGCGCGGGAGATGGAGCGGCTGGCGCAGCCGCAGCCGCTGACGCCGTATCCCGGGGAGAAGAACGAACTGGAGTTCCTGCCGCTCGGCGTCTGCGCGGTCATCCCGCCCTGGAACTTTCCCCTCGCGATCCTGACCGGGATGACGACGGCCGCGCTCGTGACCGGGAACACGGTCGTGCTGAAGCCTTCCTCCGACGCGCCCGCCATCGCGACGATGTTCGTCGAGGCCGCCGAGGAGGCCGGACTGCCGCCGGGCGTCCTGAACTTCGTGACGGGCGGCGGATCGACCGTCGGGAACGCCATCGTCGAGCACCCGAAGACGCGGATGGTCGCCTTCACTGGCTCGCGCGAAGTCGGCGTCGAGATCTCGGAGAAAGCCGGCAGGGTCCTCCCGGGCCAGATCTGGATCAAGCGCGCGGTTCTCGAGATGGGCGGGAAGGATTTCATCCTGGTGGACGAGACGGCGGATCTGGAGGAGGCCGCAAAGGGCGTCGTCGCCTCCGCCTTCGGCTTCCAGGGGCAGAAGTGCTCGGCGTGCTCGCGGCTGATCGTGCACGAGAAGGTGCACGGACCGTTGCTGGAGAAAGTCGTCGAGAAGACGAAGGCCCTGAAGGTCGGCGACGTCCGCAATCCCGAGAACACCGTCGGGGCGGTCATCAACGAGAGCGCGCAGCGGAAGATCCTGGAGTACGTCGAGATCGGCCGGCGCGAGGGTCGGATCGTCGCGGGAGGCGGGCCGGGCCCGGCGGAGGGCTTCTTCGTGATGCCGACGATCGTGGACGAGATCGAGCCCGGCAACCGCCTCGCGCGGGAAGAGATCTTCGGCCCGGTGCTGGCCGTGCTCAAGGTCAAGGACTTCGACGAAGGGATCGCGGTCGCCAACGACACCGAGTACGGCCTGAC
Organism: uncultured Acidobacteriota bacterium; assembly: GCA_963741435.1. GTDB lineage: Bacteria > Acidobacteriota > Thermoanaerobaculia > UBA5066 > Gp7-AA6 > JAWOLE01. The sequence continues at coordinate 14,509 of CAVUIX010000037.1, forward strand.
CGGCTCGCTCTACTCCCGCGACCGGGAGCGCCTCGAGCGCGGCAAGCGGGAGCTCTTCTGCGGCAACCTGTATCTGAACCGCAAGTGCACCGGAGCGCTCGTGGGCGTGCATCCCTTCGGCGGCTTCAACATGTCGGGGACGGACTCGAAGGCCGGCGGCCGCGAGTACCTCTACCTCTTCACGCAGGCCAAGGCGATCTCGGAGAAGGTGTCCTAGTGTCTGTACCGAAGATAGCGAGACAATCGCCCGGGCGACATTCCCCCCGTCATCCCGAGGAGCGCCCCTGAGGTTCGTCGCATCCCGAGGCAGCGAGCTATCGTCACCGATCACCTCCTCGGGAACGCCGCCGGCTCCGGGGTTCCATTCGCAGTCGGGGCAGGCTCCGCGACGAGACGCCCGAACGAAAGTCCGAGAGCAACCCTATGCGCCGGGCGGGCGAAGGGATGACGGTTGGACTTTGCCGCGAACTTACGATTCGGTACTGGCTAGGAAGACTCATCGGGAAAGGAGGACGCATGTTTCGGCTCTTGAGCCTGGCCGTCCTGGTCCTCGACGTCATCGCGCTCGTCTCGCTGCTCCAGAGCTCCGCGGACACAGCGACCAAGATCCTGTGGGCGGTGCTGATCATTTTCCTGCCTGTCCTCGGGATGATCCTGTACTTCCTCATGGGCCCGGGCCGGCGGAGGATCGTCTGAGATGACCGGTCCCGGGAGCCGGGACTCGGGACTCGGGACTCGGGACTCGTTCCCTTCAGCGGCGCGCCGGTTCGAGGCGGTCGGCTTCTCGGAGATCGTCAAGGTACGCAACCGCGTTCTCGAGCTGCTGGCCGCCGGTCACAGGGTCTGGCGGTTCGAGGGGGGCGAGCCCTACATGCCCACGCCGCAGCCGATCAAGGACGCCATGGCGGTTGCGCTCGCGCGCAACGAGACCCGTTACGCGCCCTCTTCGGGCCTGCCCGAGCTGCGGGAGGCGATCGTCGAGAAGGTGCGGGGCAGGAACGGGATTCCCGCCGACAACGACAGCGCGATCGTCGTCAACGGCGGGATGCACGGCCTCTTCTCGGCCTTCGCGACGCTTCTCGACCCGGGAGACGAAGTCGTGATGTTCTCCCCCTACTGGACGCCGATCAGGGACGTCGTGACCTATCATGGCGCTTCCGCCAGACTCGTTCCCGCCGCGCGCGCCCGCCGCGAGGGGCTGACGGCCGCGCTCGCCGCGGCGACGACGCCGCGCACGAAGCTCCTCTACTGGAATTCGCCGGTCAACCCCACGGGCGAGGTCTTCTCGCGCCCCGAAGTCGAGGAAGTCTGCGCGTTCGTCCGCGAGAACGGCCTGGCGATGATCTCCGACGAGGCCTACGAGGACCTGATCTACGAAAAAGTGGAGCACGTCTCCCCCGCCTCTCTTCCCGGGATGTTCGAGCGGACGATCTCCGTTTTCACGCTGTCGAAGACGTACTCCATGACCGGCTGGCGCGCGGGCTACGTCCTCGTCCCCGAGCGATGGCGCGTGGCGATGAAGACGATCGTCCTCTACTCGATCAACGGCGTCTCGACGCCGACGCAGTGGGCCGCGCTCGAGGCCCTGCGCCTGCCGGACGCGTTTCTCGCCGAGGCGAGGGAGGGCTACCGCCGCCGCCGGGACGCCCTCGTCGCGGGACTCCGCGTCTCGGGCTTCGAGATCGACACTCCGCCGGCCGCTCTCTATCTCTTCCCGAAGGTCCCGGACTCGCTCGGTTCGGATTCCCGCGCGGCCGCGCGCGCGCTGCTCGACTTCGCCCGCGTGGCCACCGTCCCCGGGCTCGTCTTCGGCCCGGAAGGAGAAGGCCATCTGCGCTTCTCCTTCTCCGTCGCCGAAGACACCATCGCGGGGGGAGTCGAAGCGTTGAGGACCTTCGCGGCCGCGCCGGCCTCGACCCGCTAGCGCCGATAGGCGTCGGGCCGGCGATCGTCCAGGAAGGGAAACCGCTGGCGGGTCTCCGCGACTTTCTTCACATCGACCTCGCAGAGAAGGAGCCGTTCCCGGTCGTCGCCTTCGGCGAGGGTCTCTCCGGAAGGTGAGATGAGGGCGGAGTCGCCGGCGTAGTGGAGGCGTCCCCCGTCGCCGACGCGATTGACGCCCGCGACGTAGGCCTGGTTCTCGACGGCGCGGGCGCGCAGGAGAAGGCGCCAGTGCTCGCGGCGCTCCTCCGGCCAGTTGGCGACGACCACGAACAGATCCGTATCGGCCGCGGCGAGCCGGAAGGGCTCGGGGAAGCGCAGGTCGTAACAGACGAGAGGGGTCACGCGGACGCCCTCGACGTCGGCCGTGACGACACGGTCGCCGGCGGTGTACTCGCGGTGCTCGCCCGCGAAAGAGAAGGGATGGATCTTCGCGTAACGGGTCACGGCGCCTCGCGGCGAGACGAGGAGAGCCATGTTGCGCGGCGAGGGCTCGCCCGACTCGGGGATCGACGCGAGGATCCAGAGGTTCAGAGACTTCGCCTGTTCGAGCAGGAAGGATTCCGAAGGGCCTCCCGGCGGCTGCGCGACGCGTTGCGCGTTCATCGAGAAGCCGGTCGAGAACATCTCCGGCAGGATCGCGAGGCGCGCGCCGCCCGCGGCAGCCTCGGCGAGCATCTTCGCCGCACGCCGGTGGTTCTCGGCAACGTCTTCCCAGGCGATGTCCGTCTGGAGAAGGGCGATCTTCACGGTTTTTCCAAGCCTCGTCGTCCCTTCCGTGCCGTAGGGGCGGCCCTCGCGGCCGCCCGCCTCCCGCGGGATCCCGACCGGGGGGCGGGAGGGGCGAGCCCCTCCCCTACGGCCCGGAGCGCGCTCAGGCGGCGGACGGCCTCTCTCAGAGTCTCGTCTTTCTTGCAGAAGGCGAAGCGGGCGTAGGTCTTGCCGTATCGCGTGTTCTCGTAGAAGACGCTCGGAGGTATCGCGGCCACGCCGATTTCTTCGATCAGGCGGCGGCAGAAGGAGACGTCGTCGTCGAACCCGAGCGGGCGGAAGTCGGCGCAGACGTAGTAGGTTCCGGCGGGCGGATCGGCTCGGAACCCGATGCGAGACAATTCCGCGACCAGGTAGTCGCGTTTGCGGCGATACGAGGCGGCGAGGCCCCGGTAATAGTCCGGCCCGATGGAGAGGGCGGCGGCGGCGGCGTGCTGGAGCGGGGTCGCGGTCGCGAAGGTGATGAACTGGTGCGCGGCCCGGACCGCGGCCGTCAGCGGCGGCGGCGCGGCGGCCCAGCCGATCTTCCAGCCGGTCAGCGAGAAGGTCTTGCCGAAACTGGAGATCGTGATCGTGCGTTCGCGCATCCCCGGCAGCGCCGCCATCGGGACATGCTCGCCGTCGTAGAGGATGTGCTCGTAGACCTCGTCGGTGACGCAGAGGACGTCGCGTTCGCGGCAGAGCCCCGCGACGAGCTCCATCTCCTCGCGCGAGAAGACCTTTCCGGTAGGGTTGTGCGGAGTGTTGAGCAGGATCGCCCGCGTCCTGCCCGTGAACGCGCGAGCGAGCTCCTCCGGGTCGAAGCGCCAGTCCGGCGTGGAGAGCGTCACGAAGCGCGGGACGGCGCCCGCCATCGCGACGCTCGCGCGGTAGGAGTCGTAGTACGGCTCGAAGAGAACGACCTCGTCGCCGGGCTCGCAGGTTCCCTGGATGGCCGCGAAGATCGCCTCGGTCGCTCCGGATGTCACGGTGAATTCCGTTTCCGCGGCGTAGTCGAGCCCGTAGTCGCGTTTGTACTTGGCGGCGAGCGCGGCGTGGATCTCCGGGATGCCGCTCATCCGCGCGTACTGCCCGCGGCCCTGGCGGATCGCCTCGACGGCGGCCTCCTTGACGAAGTCCGGACCGTCGAAGTCCGGAAACCCCTGCGCGAGGTTGACGGCCCCGTGCTCGTTGGCCAGGCGCGTCATCTCCGTGAAGATCGTCGTGCCGAACCCTTCCAGGCGGCGGGCCATGACGGGGCGCATCGGGGAGAAAGCTATCAGCTATCAGCTATCAGCTATCAGCTATCAGCCGGAATCGCTCGGTTCCCCTGGTCAGCGTACTTCGGGCCGAGTTCTTCCATGTGCCAGAGCCCCTCGGAACAGGCGTCTTGAAGCTGGAATAGCTGAAAGCTGAAAGCTGATAGCTTTTCACCATGCCAACAAAGACTCACTACCGTGTCGCCATCATCGGGTCCGGGCCGGCCGGCTGGACGGCGGCGCTCTACGCCTCCCGCGCCGAGCTCGAGCCGGTCGTCATCGAGGGCCCGCAGCCAGGGGGACAACTCACGATCACGACGGAAGTCGAGAACTATCCCGGCTTCAAGGACGGGATCCAGGGGCCCGAGATGATGGAGATCTTCCGGGAGCAGGCGAAGCGCTTCGGGACCGATGTCGAGCTCGACACGGTCACCGAGGTGGACTTTTCGATGCGGCCCTTCCGCCTGACGCTCGATGCCGGGGGCGCCATGACCGCCGACGCCGTGATCGTTTCCTCCGGCGCCTCCGCGAAGCTCCTCGGGCATCGAGTCGGAGAAGCTCCTGATGGGTCACGGCGTGTCGGCGTGCGCGACCTGCGACGCCTTCTTCTTCAAAGGGAAGGAGGTCGTCGTGGTCGGCGGCGGCGACACGGCCATGGAAGAGGCGACGTTCCTGACGAAGTTCGCGACGAAGGTGACGATCGTCCACCGCCGCGAAGAGTTCCGCGCCTCGAAGATCATGCTCGAACGGGCCCGCGTGAACCGCAAGATCGCCTGGAAGGTCAACGCGACCGTCGAAGAGATTCACGGCAGCAAGGGCCACGGAGTCACCGGCGTGACGTTGAAGGACACTCGCACGGGACAGCTTTCGCAATTCCCGACTCAGGGTGTCTTCCTCGCGATCGGTCACTCGCCCAACACCGCCATCTTCCGCGGCCAGCTCGAAATGAACGAGGTCGGATACATCCAGGTCAAGAGCCCCACGACGTACACCTCGGTCGAGGGAGTCTTCGCCGCCGGCGACGTCGCGGACCCGACTTACCGGCAGGCGGTTTCAGCGGCGGGCGAAGGCTGCAAGGCCGCGATCGACGCCGAGAGGTGGCTCTCGTCGAAGGGAATCCACTGAGTGGGACGGTAGTCGGCAGACGGTAGTCGGCAGACGCTTGCGGATGGACGAGCCGACCCGTGACGACCCGCGCAAGACACCCTTCCTGCAGATCCTTCTCTACACCTTCGGCTTCATGGGAGCGATGGCGCTTCTGGCGGCTGCCTTCGTCTGGTTGCTGCGCCTTCTCTCAAGGTAGCGCGCTCGAGCAGGCCCGACAAAGCCTGAAGGCCGGGCGAGGCGTTCGCCTGGAGCGGATCGTTCGACTTTTGTCTAATGCGGCGCCAAGCCGGACGCGGCTGGCCGACTGATACAGAGTCGAGCGCCGGCACCGTTTTTTTGCAGGGTTCGTTCGAACACAGAGCAAATATCTGTCAGGCCTGTGGGGATCCAGGAGCTGGGAGCCGGCCGGGATCCCTGCCCTCTCGGACAGGTAAACCGTTTGGCACTGACCGTTTGGACAGGTTGCGAACACATCCGCGGGACTGATTCCAGAGGCGTCGGGGGATCGGCACGAGGGTTGCTCATCTCTTATCGCACATTTTCGACGCTTGAGACTCGGAGGAGATCCGGATGGGAACACGTCCAGGCCATCTTTCGTGATCACGTTGCCGGCCCGCACCTCGGCGGGGCTCCCGCACGGTCGCGTGACCGCGTCTCGCGCGAATCGCGTCACCAACGCGATGACCGAGCCGGTATTAGACAAAAGTCCAATAGACCAAGACCAAGGCCCAATTGAATGGCCAGCAAGAACAATCCAGAATCGGAAACCCGAACTCGAACAGAAAAAAAACATAAATGCGTATGACGCGGATTACTCCGCCCCTGACAGGGCCAACTCGTAATCAGGAGGATAGAACCGTGAAAACGATTGCCCGGAGACTCTCCCTGGTGCATCTGCGGCTGCTCGGACTGGCGGCGGTCTCTCCTGATCGCCGCGCCTCCGCAGCGCCGCGCGCGCAGCAGGCGATCGGAGGCCTGAGGATCGAACGCGCCGGCCACACCGCGACGCGCCTCCCAGGCGGAAAGATCCTGGTCGTCGGCGGCGAGAACGGAAGCGGCCCGGTGCGCGATTCCGAGGTCTTCGACCCGGCTTCGAGGACATTCACTTCCGCCACCGGGTTGCTCACGGCGCGCGCGGACCACACGGCGACGAGGCTCCCGGACGGCCGGCTGTTCGTCGATCGGCGGCCGCGCCTCCGGCCAGCTTCTCGATTCGACCGAGTTCTACGATCCCGAGACGGGCGTGTTCTTCTTCCGGCCCCGGCCCTGAACCATGCGCGCGCCGGCCACACCGCGACCCTTCTTCTCGACGGCCGGATCGCGGTCATCGGCGGCGACGCGGACGGCAGCGTGGAGGTCTTCGATCCCGCAATCGGCGTCTTCCGTCTCATCGAGGCCCGGCTGGCAGTTGCGCGCAGGTTCCACGCGGCGGTCCTGCTCAAGAGCGGCGATGTCCTGATCGCCGGCGGAGTCGCCTCGGGCGGCGCCGTCCTGAATTCCGCCGAGCTGCTCGACACCGGGGACCTTACCTTCCTTCCGATCTCTCTTTCGATGCGCGTCGCCCGCTCGCGGCCGACGCTGCGCGTGCTTCCCGACGGCAAAGGTCCAGGCGATCGGCGGCGATGCCGGACGGCGACGATGGAGCTGTTCAACCCGGACGGGCGGTACTTCATCGTCGCTCGCCCATCCCGGCCGCCAACCCCGCCCTGCTCTCCGCGGCTCTCAAGACCCAGACCCGCGCGGCGGCCATCGGCCGTCCCGTGCCGAAGAAGCTCCTCGCGGTCGCGGCGACGACGTCTACCGCCGCCGCGGACGAAATGCTCGACCGGACCGGCTACTCGCTGACCGAGATCCCCGAGCTGAACCAGGCGCTCGCGAGCGGGCGGAACCAGAACATCCGGCCAGCTCAAGACGACGGCCGCCCTCTTCGCCAGCTCCGCCGCCACCGTCACGACCGACAAGACCGACTACTCACCCGGCGAGACCGTCGTCATCACCGGCACCGGCTGGCAGCCGGGCGAGACGGTCACTCTCAACATCCACCGGGACACCGACGACGCCGCCCGACACGGTGCTGACCGCCGTCGCGGACGCGAGCGGCAACATCACGAACTCCGAGTACGTCGTCCAGGAGACCGACCTCGGAGTCACGTTCCTGCTGACCGCGACCGGCCAGACCTCCGGCTACACCGCGCAGACGACGTTCACGGATTCGGTAACGTCGGTTACGATCACCTCGCCAACCGGCGGCTCCCCGGTGACCGTGACAGCTCTGCCAACAACAATCAACGCTGTCTTTTGACTACGTGACGAGCGCCACGGGCCTGACCACGGCGAAAGTCGACGATTCTCGGGACGACCGCCACAACTATCCGCGCAATCGATTCCACGCCCGGGAGCGGGCTCCGCCACGATCGCGGTCGTCATCCCGGTCTGGTACTCTTAACGCGAACTACAACCTTACAGTGACGGTAACAAACGGCACGGGCGGAGGGGCGAACAATGGAACGACAACCAGAACGGGCCGTCATCGTGGACGTCCCCGCTTGCACCGGCCCCACCGTTACCTGCCCGAGCGGCACGAGCGCATCGGCCGACGCTAGCTGTCAGGCTGCGGTGCCAGACTACACAGCTGGGCGGCGACAACGGGCACCTGCACACCAATCACGAAGACCCAGAGCCCCGCGGCGGGCACATTGGTCGGTCTTGGCCCGCACACAGTCACAGTCACCGCCACGGAAGCGCCAGCCATACCGCGACCTGCACCGTTACTTTCACGGTCAACGACACCACCGCCCCGACCATCACCCTCGCAGGCTCGAACCCCATGACAGTCGAGTGCCACACGAGCTTCACGGATCCGGGCGCCACCGCGAGACAACGTGCGCGGGCTCCTTCGCGGCGACACGCCTCCGGCAGCCGTGAACGCCAACACGCCGGGCGCCTACACGATCACCTACAACGCCGAGCGACCCGTCCGGCAACGCCGCGACGCCGGTCACCCGCACGGTCAACGTCACCGACACGACCAAGCCCGTCATCACACTCAACGGCGCGAACCCGATGACCGTCGAGTGCCATACGAGCTTCACGGATCCGGGCGCCACCGCGATCGACACGTGCGCGGGCTCCTTACCGCCACCCCGTCCGGCACCGTCGACCCGAACACGGTCGGCTCCTACACGATCACCTACACGGCGACCGACCCCTCCGGCAATACCCAGACCGCGACACGCACCGTCAACGTCACCGACACGACCAAGCCCGTCATCTCGCTCACCGGCGCCAATCCGATGACCGTCGAGTGCCATACGAGCTTCACGGATCCGGGCGCCACCGCGAACGACACGTGCGCGGGCTCCTTAACCGCCACCCCGTCCGGCACCGTAGACCCCAACACGGTCGGCTCCTACACGATCACCTACACGGCGACCGACCCCTCCGGCAATACCCAGACCGCGACACGCACCGTCAACGTCACCGACACGACCAAACCCGTCATCACGCTCGCCGGCTCGAGTCCGATGACCGTCGAGTGCCATACGACCTTCACGGATCCAGGCGCCACCGCGAACGACACGTGCGCGGGCTCCTTCGCGGCGACACCCTCCGGCAGCGTGAATGCCAACGTGCCGGGCACCTACACGATCAACTACAACGCGAGCGACCCGTCCGGCAATGCGGCGGTCCAGGTCACTCGGACCGTCAACGTCGTCGACACGACCAAACCCGACATCACGATTCTCGGCGCCAACCCGGTCACCGTCGAGTGCCATACGAGCTTCACGGATCCGGGCGCCACCGCGAACGACACGTGCGCGGGCTCCTTAACCGCCACCCCGTCCGGCTCCGTAGACCCCAACACGGTCGGCTCCTACACGATCACCTACACGGCGACCGACCCCTCCGGCAATACCCAGACCGCGACACGCACCGTCAACGTCACCGACACGACCAAACCCGTCATCACGCTCGCCGGCGCCAGTCCGATGACCGTCGAGTGCCATACGAGCTTCACGGATCCGGGCGCCACCGCGAACGACACGTGCGCGGGCTCCTTAACCGCCACCCCGTCCGGCACCGTAGACCCGAACACGGTCGGCTCCTACACGATCACCTACACGGCGACCGACCCCTCCGGCAATACCCAGACCGCGACACGCACCGTCAACGTCACCGACACGACCAAACCCGTCATCACGCTCGCCGGCTCGAGTCCGATGACCGTCGAGTGCCATACGACCTTCACGGATCCGGGCGCCACCGCGAACGACACGTGCGCGGGCTCCTTCGCGGCGACACCCTCCGGCAGCGTGAATGCCAACGTGCCGGGCACCTACACGATCAACTACAACGCGAGCGACCCGTCCGGCAATGCGGCGGTCCAGGTCACTCGGACCGTCAACGTCGTCGACACGACCAAACCCGACATCACGATTCTCGGCGCCAACCCGGCCACCGTCGAGTGCCATACCAGCTACTCCGACGCCGGCGCCACGGCCTACGACTCCTGCGCTGGATCGGTCCTCGTCACGCCGTCCGGCACCGTAGACCCGAACACGGTCGGCTCCTACACGATCACATACACGGCGACCGACCCATCCGGCAACACGCGAACCGCAACACGCACCGTCAACGTCGTTGATACGACGAAACCCGTCATCACGCTCACCGGTCCGACTTCGATGACTGTCGAGTGCCATACGAGCTTTCACCGATCCAGGCGCAACGGCGACGGACACGTGCGCGGGCAGCGTTTCAGTCACCCCATCCGGTCCCTTTGATCCGAACACGGTCGGCACCTACACGATCACCTACAATGCAAGTGACCCGTCGGGCAATGCGGCGACCCCGGTCACCCGGACCGTAAACGTCGTCGATACGACCAAACCCGTCATCACGCTCAACGGCTCGAGTCCGATGACCGTCGAGTGCCACACGACCTTTACGGATCCGGGCGCCACCGCGAACGACACGTGCGCGGCCTCCTTCGCGGCGACACCCTCCGGCAGCGTGAATGCCAACGTGCCGGGTACCTACATGATCACCTACAACGCCAGTGATCCTTCCGGAAACGCCGCGACGGCGGTCACCCGCACCGTATACGTCAGGGACACTCTCGGCCCGATCATCACCCTTAACGGATCCAACTCAATGACTGTCTATTGCCACACGAGCTTCACGGACCCGGGAGCCAGCGCCACCGATGCATGTGCCGGGGCCGTCGCGGTGACTCCTTCGGGAACCGTCGACACGAACACAGTCGGCACGTATACGATTACCTACAACGCCATTGATCCCTCGGGGAACGCCGCGTTATCGGTAATGCGCCTTGTCAACGTGATCAATACGGTTCCGGTCGTCGACAGCGTGACAGGACCGGCGGGTCCGATGGCTGTCGGCGGCACGGCGACTGTTACGGCGAACTTCACGGACCCGGATCCCGGCCAAGCGCACATGTGCACCATCACATGGGATGACCCCAGTAACCCAACGAGTATCGTCACGGTATCCGCTGGCGCAACCTCGTGTACCGCCTCTCACACCTACGCAAGTGCAGGCGTCTCCACGGTTTCGGTCGATGTATCGGACTACTGCGACCACGCCACTGGAGTCTTCCAGTTCGTCGTCATCTATGATCCGAACGCCGGGTTCGTCACGGGCGGCGGCTGGATCAACCCGCCTCTCCGATGGCTTCCCGCGCCCTGCCGGGCAAGGCGAACTTCGGCTTCGTCTCGAAGTACAAGAAGGGCTCCAACATTCCGGAAGGTGAGACCGAATTCCAGTTCAAGGCGGGAGACATCAACTTCCACAGCTCCTCGTACGACCCCGGGAGCCTGGTCATCTCCGGCGGCCGGAAGGCGTCGTACAGGGGCACCGGCACCGTCAACGGGGGTGCCGGGCTACCGGTTCCTGCTGATCGCGTACGACGGCAATCAGCCGGGCGGCGACGGAATCGACAGGTTCCGGATCAAGATCACTCAGGAACGGCTCGGTCATCTACGACAACAGGATGGGCATGTCCGAGGACCTCGACCTCGCCGACCCGACCGCTCTCGGAGGGGGAAGCATCGTCATCCACAAGTAATCGTGATCCCGAATTAATCGGGAACCCGGAGCGCCGCCAATAGGGCCAGCGGCGCTCCGGGTTTTTTTTGGTGGAGCCGTTGACCTCCTCGAGCCGGAACTTTGTCACGGAGCGGCGCTCCGAGGCCTGGAGCTCGCCGTATCGGGAGTCAGGGAGACCCGGGCCAGCTGCTTCATCCTTGCGAGATCAGGCGTTTCGGCCCTCCGCTCGTCGAAGTGACCCGACCCTCCACGAGTCCTGGCGTCATCGCGGCCGTCTGGCGAACTGACCCGAGAGCTTCACTTAACTGCCAGAGGAACAGCGGTTCGACCCGCTCGTGCCACGAGCTTGTGAGCGTAGGCGAGGCAGGCCTGGATGTCCTCGGGTTCGAGCCACGGATAGCCGGCAAGGATCGTGTCCGGCGTGTCGCCGGCGGCCAACAAGCCGAGCACGTGCTCGACGGCCAGCCTTCGGCCGCGAATGATCGGCTTCCCGCCGAAGATTGCCGGATTCACTGTGATCCTCTCCAGAAGCGCCTTCTCGTCCATGCGAAAAGTATAGACCCGGAGACGGGTTTGGGGGATCTGGAGGACGGCTCGAGCGAGTCCCTTACACGGCACGCCGGAAACTCCGGAGAACGCGTCACGTAACATCGAGAGCATGTCGTGGAGGGAGGTCTTCCGGTGGAACCCGTGGCGAGGGTTGGCCGGGCTGCCGCGGGAGGTGTGGGTCCTCTCCTCGGCGACCCTCGTCAACAAGGCGGGCTCGATGGTTCTCGCGTTTCTCGTTCTCTACCTGACGCGAAGCCTCGGGTTCTCCGTTCGCACGGCGGCCAACGTGCTCTTCCTCTACGGGGCCGGCGCCCTCGTCGCGGCCCCCGTCTCGGGGTTTCTCTGCGACCGCTGGGGGCCGATCCGCATCATGCGGGGATCGCTCCTCTTCTCCGGCATCCTCCTGCTCGTCTTCCCGCTGGCGAAGAGCCTTCCGCTCGTCGTCCTCCTGACGCTCGCTCTCTCGATCCTGTCGGAGGCCTTCCGCCCCGCGAACCTCACCATTTTCGGAGACCTCGTCCGGCCGGAGCAGCGCAAGGCCGGGTTCGCGGTCAACCGCCTCGCGATCAACCTCGGCATGAGCGTGGGCCCGGCGGCCGGCGGGTTTCTCGCGACTCTCTCGTTCCGCCTGCTCTTTCTCGTCAACGGAGTGACGTCCCTGGCGGCGGGCGCGATCCTGGCCGCGGCGTCCTTTCCGCGCCACCGCCATGGCGCCGACATGGAGCAGCTCGAGTCCGCCGTGTCGCCGCTCGCGCATCCGCCGCGGGGCTACCGCGACACGCGGCTCATCCTCTTCCTGGCGGGCGTCCTGCCGGTCGCGATGGTCCTCTTCCAGCACATCGCGGGCATGTCGGTCTTTCTCGTGCGCGATCTGCACATCTCCGCGGCCGCCTACGGGCTGCTCTTCACGCTGAATTGCCTGTTGATCGTGGCTCTCGAGGTGCCGTTGAACATCGCGACCGCTCACTGGCCGCACCGGCGCACGCTCGCCCTCGGGGCGCTCCTCTTCGGCGTCGGGTTCGGGGCGCTGGCGTTCGCGTGGAACTTCTGGTCCGCCGCCGTGACGGTCGTCATCTGGACGTTCGGCGAGATGTTCTTCTTCCCCGGGATGGCGGCCTACCTGACCGATATCGCGCCGGCCCGCCGCCGCGGCGAGTACATGGGCCTCTCGCAGATGGTCATGGGTCTCGCGTTCATGCTGGGGCCCTGGGCCGGGATGCTCGTGCTCGACCGTTTCGGAGCAAAGACGCTCTGGACGGCGTCCTTCCTGCTCGGTCTCGGGGCGGCGCTGCTCATGTCCCGGCTCGAGGAACCGGCCCACGCGGCAGAGACGCCCGCCGTCCCCGTGCCCACGGCGGCTCCCTCCACGGAGCCATAGCAGGCGCTACGCTCCCGCGGGCTGTGGCCAGGATCCCTGGCTTTCCCATCCATCGAACTCGCGACCCAGGCCTTCGTCGGCGTAGCCCTGCCGGTACGCCTCGGCGATCCGCTCGGAGCGCTTCCTTCGAAGACATGCAGCCGCAGCGCGCCTCAGGACCGCCGACCGGCCGGCCTCCTTGACCTCGGCGTCCGCGTCCAGACGCCTCAGGATGCCTCGGGCGAACACTCCCACCCTGTCATCCCGAGGAGCGCAGCGACGAGGGATCTGCCCCGAGAAAATCGAAAGGCACAAGAGCAGATCCTTCGCTTCGCTCAGGATGACAGGTTTGACGCAGATCCTTCGCTTCGCTCAGAGCCTGCTCTGATCTGGTGGGCATCCATCGGAGCAACCGGAGCAGATCCTTCGCTGCGCTCAGGATGACAGGGGAAGAGCGCGAAGGGATGACAGACATGGGAGGAGCGAAGGGATGACAGGTTGGACTTTGTCCGCGAACTTACGACTCGGGATACTAGCGAGCGGCGATGGGAGACGCGGAGCGGCGGACTTCGGCGACCTCGGGGAGATCGGGATCGGCGTGGCGCCAGACGGCGGCGAGCCGGCGGTAGGCGTCCTCGGAAGCGGCGCGGTCTCCGGATTTCGCGGCCGCGCGGGCGAGGCCGAGGAGCGAGAGCGCGCGGTTGGGAGCGCCGGAGAGGGAACGCTCGAACTCGGCTCGAGCCTCGGCGGGCTTGCCGGCCGAGAGGAGCATCTCGCCCGAGAGCTCGTGGGCCGGCTTGGCGACGTCCGGCGGGCCGAAATCGAAACTCATCGCGTCCTCGGCGGCGGCCGCCTCTTTCGCGAGAGCCAGCCCCTGCTCCAGTTTGCCGCCGGACACGGCGAGGAGAGCCTCAAGCTCCTTCTTCATGACGGCGTCGGCCGAAGCCCCGGACGCACTCCCCATCGCGTACATCGAGCCGCCGCCGTGATGCGGCTCCGCCGTTTCTTTTCCGATCGAGGCTGCCGCCTTCCCGGCCAGCTCCCGGTCCTTCCTCCCGGCGGCCGCGAAGCCTTCGGCGAAGATCGCGACGCCCCGCTCGGATCCGGACAGGGAGCGCGCCACGTCGCCGTCGAAGCGCCGCGTCTCGACGACGTAGGCCGCGCGCATCATCGCGAGGTGCCTCTTCGCGCGGTTGGAGCCGCTCTTTCCCGCGTCCTCTTCCATCGTCGCGAGCGCCTTGCGGGCGTCGCCGTAGCGGCCCATCTGGAGATACGAGTATTCGAGCCAAAAGAGGGCGTGATAGTTGTGGTCGTCGGGGCCGAGCTTCTTCCGGTCGGCCCGGTCGAGCGAGGCCTTCCAGGCGGCCTCGTTGGACGCCGCGGCCTCCTCCCACATCCCGGAGGCGAAGAAGATGTGCGACGGCATGTGCAGGGCGTGGCCGGCCGCGGGCGCGATCTTCGCGTAGACGCGGGCCGCGCGCATGCCGAGCGGCGCGTGGACGGGATCGTCGTAGGAGTGGATCAGGTAGTGAACCGCGCCGGGGTGCAGCGGGTTCTTCGCGAAGACCTCTTCGGCGACCGCGGCGGCCTTCATGTAGGTCGGGTAGTCGCGCTTGCCCTCGCAGGTCCCCAGGAGCGCGAGGGCGTAGAAGGCCGCGGCGTTCTCGTCCTCGGGAAATTTCTCGCGGAGCCGGCGCATCGCTTCCGCGTAATCCTTGTCGTTGGCCGCCTTGTCCCCCTTGCCGTAGAGGGCCTCGACGGCGGACAGGTACATCTTCTCCCGCTCGGTCGGCGCCTTCGCGAGGCGGGCCTTCCGGAGTCGGGGCGAGCTTCTCCAGGGCCTTGCGCGCGGCCGCGGCGTCCTGCTCCATCCAGAGCGGATGATTGAACGTCATCGCTTCGCCCCAGTAGGCCATGGCGAATCCGGGCTCGGCCTTTTCCGCGGCCCGGAATTCCTCGGCCGCGTCGTCGAACTCGAAGCTGTGGAGCAGGAGAGCGCCGCGCAGGAAATGCTTCTGCGCCTCCCCGGAGCCCGACGTCGGAAAGTCGATGCGGCCCAGGTCGTCCGCCCGGGCGGCGGCAGCTCCCGCCGCAAGCAAGCCCAGGAACGCCGCAAGCGACAGCCTTCGTCTCCACATTCGTGATCACAGCCTCCTCCTTCTCGAATGCCCTCACCACGGAAGCTCCAGGGCCCCGGACAGGAACCTGGGGAGCGGGCTCATCTTCCCGCATTGCGCCACGAAGCCGGACAGGAACCGCGGACTCGCCACCTCCCTGTCGGTGAGGCGGACCGAAGAGACGAAGTCCTTGCGCTTCAGGTCCTCGATGAACGGGTGATCCGCGTCGTAGCCCCGCGGCGGGCGGCGGAGCCTCTCCGCCTCGGCGGGAAGGCCGGCGCGCGCTTTCTTCCATTCCGCGGGACGCGCGGCGATCGCCTCGCGCACCTTCGCGAGCGCCGCCGAGTCCGGATGCCAGAGGCCGGCCGCCGCGAAGCAGGCGCCCGGCTCGAGGTGGAGATAGAAGCCGGGCGTGTGAACGTCCTTGCCGCCGCGGACGGGAAAGTACATCCCCGCGTGCGTCTTGTACGGGCTCTTGTCCTTCGAGAAGCGCGTATCGCGGTAGATGCGGAAGAGAGAGCCGCCGGCCGGGCGCGGGTCGGCCACGACCCGGCGGCTGACCTTGCGCAGGAGCGGGCCGAGATCCGAGATGAACCGCAGGCACGGCTCGCGCAGAGTCGTCTCGTACCGGTCGCGATTGGCCTGGAACCAGTCGCGGGAGTTGTTCTCCGCGAGCTCGCGGAGAAAACGGAAGAGCTCCGGAGAGAAATGGCTTCCCGCGGCCATGATCAGCCTCCGAGGATCTTCTTGGTCAGCGCGGGAACCCGCCCGAGAAGGCGCGCGTACATCGCGAGCTGGCCGCGGTGGTATTCCTCGTGGGAGATGCCGTGGTGCATCCAGGCCAGGCGCGTCCCCATCTCCCCGTCGAAGCGGCGGATGTGCTGGAGCATGTGGAGCTCTCCCGCGAGCCGGATCTTCTTCTCCCCGTCCGAGTGGGTCTTTCGCAGGGCCGCGAGGAGGGAGGCCTTCGACCTCCAGCCGGAGACGCCGCGCCCGTACTCGTGGAGAAACCCCTCGTAAGATTTGCGCCGGAAGTCCCCGTCGGGCCGCGACAGCTCCCCCGCCATCATGAGGCCGGACTCGACGATGTGCTGGACGAGCTCCAGCGCCGAGCGGGACTCCGGCGCCGGGCGGAAGGAGAGGTCCTTGTCGGGGAGGTTGCGCAGCTCGTCCACCACGCCGTCCCGCGCGAACTTCCAGGCCTCCAGGGCTTCGTCGAGCAGAGTTGTCCGTGCCGTCATTCGTTGTCCTCCGCGAGCGGGAGAGTGTACCGGCGGCGGGAAAAGACTTCTACTTCAGGCCTTCCATGACGTAGAGGTCCGCCAGGCTCCGGACGTAGGAGTACGCATACCACCGCCGGTCGGGCGTCACGGCGACCGTGCCGATTGACGAGACGCCCGCCGCATCCTGAGGCATGAATTCCTTCCAGGCCTCCTTGCGCCCGGTCCGGGTGTCCAGGAGTCGGATCCTGGCGGGCAGCTCTCCCCTCCGCCGGAGCCCGAGGATGTTCGCGCCGAACCACCCCGCCGGAACCTCGTTGGCTTCCAGCCCGTCAATGGCCGTCGGCTCTCCCCCGTCAACCGGGTAGAGGTAAAAGCGACGGTCGGACCCGCGGGCGACAACGAACTTTCCGTCGGGCGAAACGGACCTCACGATTAACCGGTATCCCTCGGGCGAGAACGCTCGCGGTTTCTGCTCGTCGATTCCCTGGATCCAGAGGCGCACTCCCCGCTCGGGCTCACTGCCCGAAAAGACGACTCGGCGTCCATCCGGGAGGAAGGAGCCGTTTTCGAGCCGAAGCCCGGCCGTGGGAAGCGACCGGGGCTCCCCAGCGCCGAGCGGATAGAGAACGATCTTCTGGTTCGGAACATCTCCCGCAATCGCCAGGGCCGTTCGCCCGTCCGGCGAAAGGCCCCAGGCCCCTCCCTCACCCAGGCGCACAGCCGGAGAGCCGTCGGCCCGCCGAACGAGGACCGAATAGCCCGCGCCCCCTCCTTCGCCGGTCTCGTCGAAGAGGATCGTCTGGCCGTCGGAGGAAATGTCCTCCAATAAGGACCAGTCGAGCCACGAAAAGTCCCGCTCCTTGTCCGCCCCGGGCAGGAGCGCCGAGATGCCCTGCCGCGCCTTGTCCTGGACGATCAGCACGCGGCCGCTCCGGGAGACGTCCTGGATCGTGAGGCCTCCGGTCGCCTGCGCGAGCACCCGGACGCTCCCTCCCTTCGTGACGGCGTGGAGGCCGCGATTGAAGCCGACGGGCGCCGCGGTGAACCAGACCTCATCTCCGCGCGGCGACCAGACCAGTCCCATGGCGCTCGCGAAGGCCCCCGTGATCGTTCGCTTCTTCCCCGATCGGTCCACGACCGCGACGGAGCCGCCGTCATCCCCGCGCAAGGGGTGATCCAGGAACGCGACCTCGCCGCCGCGCGGCGAGATGCGGGGGTGGCTGATCCAACCGGCCGTCTCGTAGAGGACATGACCCGCGGGGAATTCGAGGCGGGCCTTCTCGCCGACATCCCGCACGATGGCCAGGGTCTGGCCGTCCGGCGCCCAATCCGCCCATTGGACGTCCTCGAGGACCTCCTTGGGCGAGCCGCCTCCGGTCATCCCGATGCGGGCGAGGGTCCCGGTCGACACGAAGCCGCCCAGCGGACGGCGTCCCAGGGAGACGGCCATCTCGCCGGAAGGAGAAATGGACAGAACCTCGGCGCCCGCCAGGCCGAACGGCCGCGATTCCGGGCTGTCCAGGCGGCTGACGAAGACCTCGACGGGCCTTCCCTCCCACGCCGCGGAGTAGAGGATGGTCTGACCGTCGGGCGCGAACCGGGCCGACTGGATCTGGCCCCGGCGGAACGTGATCTGGCGGAAGTTGGGAGGATTGACGTATCCCGCCTTCTTGCCCGCAAAGTAGGCCGCCGCCATCCCCGCCACGGCAATGAGGGCGGCGAGCGGCAGCGCGACCGGACGCCGCAGGCGCGCGGCGGCGGGCGCGGTCGTGACCGCGGGCGCGCTCCCCGAAATCCCCGACAGGGCCTCGAGATCGAACGCGAGGTCGCGCGCCGACTCGAAGCGCTCCTCGGGGTTCTTCTCCAGGCAGTGGCGTACGATCCGCTCCAGGCCCGGAGGGACGTCACGGTTGGTCTGCGAGAGGTCCGGAGGCTCCTTCGTCAGGATCGCCGTGATCGTGTCCGCGGCCGTGTCCGCGCGGAAGGCGCGCTGCCCGGAGAGCATCTCGTAGAGAATCGCGCCGAAGGAGAAGATGTCCGATCGGCGGTCGGCGGGCTGGCCCCGCACCTGCTCGGGGGACATGTATCCCATGGTTCCGAGCACGACCCCCGGCTCCGTTCCGCCGGCCTCGGTTGGCAGATGGGTCTGGCCGGCCGCGGGCAGATCGCTCTCCTTCAGCTTCGCCAGACCGAAGTCCAGGATCTTGACGCGGCCGTCACGCGTGACGAAAACGTTCTCCGGCTTCAGATCCCGGTGGACGATCCCCTTTTCATGAGCGGCGGCCAGGCCTCTCGCGAGCTGCGCCGCGTAGTCGAGCGCTTTGCGGGACGGCAGCGGCCCGCCCGCGACCCGCGCCCGCAGCGTCTCGCCTTCCAGAAGCTCCGTGACGATGTAGGGCGCGCCCTCGTGCGTGCCGAAGTCGTACACCGCGGTGATCCCGGGATGGTTCAGGCTGCCCGCCGCCTGCGCCTCCAACTCGAAACGGCGCAGCCGCTCCGGGTCCTTCGAGAAGGACGGCGGGAGGACCTTGATCGCGACATCCCGTTTCAAACGGCTGTCGCGCGCCCGGTAGACCTCTCCCATTCCACCCGCGCCGAGAGTCGCGAGGATTTCGTACGGGCCCAGCCGCGTTCCGGGTTCCATCATCCCGCCAGGATCACTTCGAAGCGCTCCGGCTCCGCGACTTCAGCTCCTCGAACCAGTTTAGCACCAGGTTCAAGTGCTTGGGGGCCGACTCAGCGGTCTCGTCCTTGATCATGAGGAACCGTTTTCCGTCCGGGGCGATGTCCCAGCCACTCTCGTACTCCCCTTCGAAGAGCGTCTCCGGACGCGAGGCCGAAAAAGCCGGCGCCGTCGTGACCGCGACGCGCATGACCTTCTTGTCTTTCCGGTAGAAGATCTCGCGGCCGTCCGGCGCCCACAGGGCGCCCCGACCACCCTCCGTCGAGATCTGCCACTTGCCGCCGGGCCCCGGAAACTCCGTGACGTAGACCTCGACCTTTCCCGATTCGTTGGATTCGTAGGCCAGCCATTTCCCATCGGGCGAGAGCATTGCGCCCCCGTACCGGAATGGGCCCTGGAGGATGGGGCGCGGCGAAGACCCTTTGTCGAAGGGATAGACCCAGATCTCCGGCATCCCCGCGCGGACCTTGTTGAAAACAAGGAGTCTGCCGTCGGGAGAGAAGGACGAAGCGTTCGAGTTGTCCTGGTCCGTCGTCAGGCGCTCGTCCGAGCCGCTTCCGTCCGATCGGCGCAGGTAGAGGTTGTATGTCCCCGCCTGGCTGGAGTTGTAGACGATGCGCTTTCCATCGGGCGACCAGACGGGGAGGGCGTCGTCCTTGCCGAAGGAGAACCGCGTCAGGCTGTCGCGGTCGATGTCGAGGACCCAGATGTCGTATGTCTCTGCCTGGACTTGGACGGCCAATCGCTTGCCGTCGGGGGAGAGGCGGGGGTCGCTGAAAGACTTTCGTATCTTCGTCACCGGGGTCGTCGCTCCGTTGCGGTCCGCCCACAGCAGCGACCGTTCGGGAAGCGCCATGCCTCCGGCCGCGTAGACGAGCGTCCCGCTGGACGACACGGCGTAGCCCGCGCCGCCATTGGTGTTTTCGAACACTCCCTGCGCGACCGCGGCGGGGACTCCCGCGAGTTCGAGCCGATCGACATCGAACGGCACGCCGAAGAGGGAGCCGCCGCGCACGTAGAGAAGATGGCCCGAGGCGGCATACCGGCCGTACGTCGCGCCTTTGACGAGGATCTTGCGCTCGCCGGTCGAGAGCGGGGACACGGCGACTGCGTAGTCGTCCAGGCTTCCGCCGGTGAAAATCGTGTAGAGGACGGCCTTGCCTCCGGGCAGCACCTCCGGCCAGATGTGGCCGCGGTTGTCTCCTTTGGTATCGACTTTGGTCACGGGCTTCGGCTCTCCTCCGGAAGCCGGGACCCGCAGGAGTCCGCTCGCCCATTTCGGCGTGAAAACGATCGTGTCGTCCGGCGCCCAGGAACCGCCCAGCAGGCGCTCGTAAACGCCGCAGTCGCAGATCGTGACCGGCGCTCCTCCCGAGACCGAGACCTTCTTGACCCGGGCGTCGTT
>CAVUIX010000038.1:0-44197 GCA_963741435.1 uncultured Acidobacteriota bacterium
CCGCGAACAGCGGCCGAAGCGTCCAGGTCCAGGAGTTGACCCAGATCAAGGAGCGCTTCCAGGCGCCGTCGGCCCTTCTCGCCAACATCCTCTCGATCCTGATCGTCCTCCTTCTCTTCATCACGTCGCTCGGCATCGTCGGCCTGACGGTCTTTTCGGTCAACGAGCGTACCCGCCAGATCGGCACCCGCCGCGCCCTTCGGAGCCCAGCACGGCGACATCGTCCGCTGCTTCGCTCGAGAACTGGATCGCCACGACGCTCGGGCTCGCGCTCGGCATCCTGCTCGCGCTCGGCCTGAACGTCGCCCTGGTCTCCAAGGTCGCCGGGCCGAAGATGGAACCCGGTCTGGTGGCGCTGGGAGTGCTCCTGCTCTGGGTGGCCGGGCTCGCCGCGACGTTCCTGCCTGCCCTCCGTGGAGCGCGAGTCGCCCCGGCCGTCGCCACCCGAAACGTGTAGCCTTGGCGGAACGGGGAAAAAACGCTGAGCCGTGCATTTCCCTCTGCAGCGCCGGCCTGCCGTTTCGATAATCCGGCCTGCGCTGGGGTTCCTTGCAGTCGCTCGAGGCCAAATCGCAGCTCCTGTTGTCACCCTCGCTGACTCCGGAACGCGAAGGATCGGGTGGGGGTCCTCTTCCGACTTGAGCGGAGTGCACCCGGTGGCGGGCCGCTCCCGGAGGAGCTAAAGCGGAGCCACCGCGGAACATGGCTCTCCGCTCGTGCGAGCGAAGACAAGCGACGGGCAGATCCTCTCTGTCGCGGCCGGGCCGTCGCGTGCGACGAGGAGGAGGACCACGCGGGGCGGTGAGTCTGTCTAAATAACACGGACAGTCTGCCTGGCGGAGGAACCTTGAGCCAGCCCCGCCGTATCTGGGACAGATGCGTGTCGAGGCGGTTCGCTCGACGGCGGGAGCGGTCCGGCCCGGAAGTCGTTTCCGGCCAGGGCGGCGGCGCGCATGTCCCGGCTCCTGATCGTCGAGGACCAGCCGGCGATCGCGGAGGCCTTGACCGTCCTCTTCGAGATCCACGACATCCCCTGCGAAGTCGCCGCCAGCCCCGGGGAGGCCCTCGCCCGGATCGGGGAGGGAGCGATCGGGGTGGTCCTCCAGGACATGAACTTCGCGCCGGCGGCGACCTCCGGGCAGGAAGGGATCGACCTCTTCCACGCGATCCGCAGCGCTGATCCGGCGATGCCGGTTCTGCTGATGACGGCCTGGACCTCCCTCGAGACGGCGGTCGCCCTCGTCCGGGAGGGCGCCAACGACTATCTCGCCAAGCCCTGGGACGACGCGAAGCTCCTGTCGTCCGTCCGAAACCTCCTCCAGATGCGCGCCCTGCAGCGGGAAAACGAGAAGTTGAAGGAGACGCGCTCCCGGTCGCGGCGGGAGCTCGCCTCGCGCTACGAGCTGGCCGGCATCGTCTACGAGAGCGACGCGATGCACCGCGTCGTGTCGCTCGCGGTCCAGGTCGCGGCCTCGGATGTGCCGGTGCTCATCACCGGGGAGAGCGGCGCGGGCAAGGAGAGGATCGCGGAGATCGTGCAGGCCAACTCCCGCCGTCGCGGCAAGCCCTTCATCCGCGTGAACGCCGGGGCCCTGCCCGACGAGCTCCTCGAGAGCGAGCTCTTCGGGGCGGAGCCGGGAGCCTTCACCGGTTCGCTTCGGCTGCGAATCGGGCGGTTCGAGGCGGCCGATGGGGGAACGCTCTTCCTGGACGAGATCGGCAACCTCTCCGCCGCCGGCCAGGTGCGTCTCCTGCGCGTTCTCCAGACGGGGGAGTTCGAGCGGCTGGGATCGAGCGTGACGCGGCGCGCGGACGTCCGCGTGCTCGCCGCGACGAACACCGATTTGAAGAAAGTGATCGCCGAGGGACGCTTCCGAGAGGACCTCTTCTTCCGAGTCAACGTCATCGAGCTGGCGGTGCCCGCCCTGAGAGACCGGCCGGACGACATCCTCCCGCTCGCCCGCGCCGCGCTCGAATCCATGCCGCAACAGGAGGACGGAAAGCGGCGTCTCGCGCCGGAAGCGGAACGCGCGCTTCTCTCCCACGCCTGGCCGG
The DNA here is from genome assembly GCA_963741435.1 of uncultured Acidobacteriota bacterium. Taxonomy (GTDB): domain Bacteria; phylum Acidobacteriota; class Thermoanaerobaculia; order UBA5066; family Gp7-AA6; genus JAWOLE01. Next base: position 2,056 of record CAVUIX010000038.1, read on the forward strand.
GCAACGTGCGGGAGCTCTTCAACCGGATCCAGAGAGCGGCCCTGGTTTCAGACGGCGAAGTCCTGACAGCGGCGGACCTGGGCCTCGCCCGCGAAAAATCGGAGGACGGCGCTTCCGCGGCCGAACCCGAGGAGCGCTCGCGGCTCGAGGAGATGTTGAGGCGCCACGGCGGGAGCGTGTCGCGTGCCGCCGAGGATCTCGGTCTTTCACGCCAGGCCTTCTACCGCAAGATGGAGCGCCTCGGCATCGTGCTCGAGCGCCGGCCGAGGGACTAAGAGTACGTTGTCATTCTGAGGAGCGCAGCGACGAAGAATCTGCTCTTCCGGATCAGAGACCGGAGCAGATTCCTCGCTCCGCTCGGAATGACAGGGCTCAAGACATCAGAGACTCCTTCATGAAGGCGCGCTTCAGCCTGAGCGGTCGGTTCGCGCTGGTCGTCGGGCTCGACCTGGCGGCTGTAGCCGGAGCCTGTGCGGTAGCGGCGTCCCTCGCGTGGCCTCCCGCGAGCGTATTCCTGGCGGGCCTCGCCGTCGGGGTTCCCCTTTCCGCGTGGTCGCTCGCGAGGGCGTTCCGGCCCGTCAGGGAAACGCTGCGAGCGGTGACAGACGGGGTCCGGAGCTTCCAGGAGAACGATTTCGGCGTTCGCATCAGAGCCTCGCGCGAGGATGAGCTGGGAGAGCTCGTCGGCCTCTACAACCGGCTCGGGGACGCGCTGCGCCGGGAGCGAAACGAGATCTACCAGCGCGAGCTGCTTCTCGACACGCTGCTCCAGGGAGCGCCGATGGCGATCCTGCTCGTCAACGAGCGGGAGCGCGTCTCCTATGCCAACACTGCCGCGCGCAAGCTCTTCGGGCAATCCAGGCGCCTCGCAGGAAGGGCTCTGGAAGACCTGCTCGAATCCTGCTCCGAGCCGATGCGGCGCGCCCTCGAAGCGGAGGAGGACGCGCTCGTGGCCGGCGCGCGGGCGCAAGACAACGGCGAGGAAGAGACCTTCCGAGTCGTCAACCGCCGCTTCCAGCTGAACACGCAGGAACACCGCCTGATCGTCGTCGAGCGCATGACGGCGGAGCTGAAGCGCCAGGAAGTGGAAATCTGGAAGAAGGTCATCCGCGTCATGAGCCACGAGCTCAACAACTCGCTCGCGCCGGTCAGCTCGCTCGTCCACTCGGCGCGCCTCGTCTCCGAGCGCCCCGAATCGCCGAGGCGGCTCGACGCGATTCTCGGATCGGTCGAAGAGCGGGTCCGCCACCTCTGCGATTTCCTCGAAGGCTACGCGCGGTTCGCGCGCCTCCCGCGCCCGCGCAAGGAGCCGGTCGAGTGGCGGCGCTTCCTCGAAACGGCGCGCAGCTTCTTTCCCTTCCGTCTGGCGGTGGATCCCGGCCCCGATCGGGGCTACTTCGACCCCGCCCAGATGCAACAGGCCCTGATCAATCTCTTGAAAAACGCCGCCGAGTCGGGAAGCCCGCCCGAAGAGATCGCGATCGCTCTCGAGCGCGGCGGCGAAGAGGGCCCCTGGCTCCTCCAGGTCCTCGACCGGGGCAAGGGAATGGACGAGGAAACGATGAAGAAGGCGTTCTTGCCCTTCTATTCCTCCAAGCAGTCCGGCAGCGGCCTGGGCCTCCCTCTCTGCACCGAGATCCTCGCCGCCCACGGCGGCTCGCTGCGCCTCCAGAATCGCCCCGGCGGCGGCACCGCCGCCATCTGCGTCCTGCCAGGGGAGAAGTCGAGGGTTGAAAGTTGAGAGTCGTGAGTCAAGACGCCGGGCGCTACCGACTCTCACGTCTGAGAAGCAATGTGACGAACAACGGCTCGCTCCTCTCTCCGGGCGGCTCGAAGCTCTCCGGCCGATCGCCCAGGCCGTCCTGAAACGCAACCTTCAGCGTTCCGTCGGCGAGTGCGTAGATCATCCAGCCGTTTTCCGCGGCGCCGGTGGCCGAGTCGTGCGACTGCAGCCAGAGGGCTGTTCCGCGAGCATCGTGAATCGGCGTGACCGTGTAGCGGCTCGACTTCCCGGCCGGGCTCGAGATGGAGAGCTGATTGCCGGCGAATACCCAGAGGGCTCCCGACTGCTCCGGGTCATGGATCGGCTTCCCGTTTCCGTAGATCTCTTTCACTCTCCACCGGCCTTCCAGCTCGTGCGCCGCCGAAACGCCCGCGGGGGAGTTCGCAGGCGCCGTCGCGGGCTTCGCAAGAGAGACCGCCGCCGGAGGCGGCCCGCTTGTCGGAACGGGCTCCAGGTCCGACGCGCGCCGCGCAAACCAGCTCCGATCGTCGAAGACGTTGCTGCGAATGCGCATCCACTGGTCGCTCAGCATCGAGGGCGGCGGTTTTGCAGGCGCCCTCTTCGCCACCATGGCGAGCCTCCGGACCTCGAGCACCTCGATCGCGATAAAGCGAGAGTCGGAGGAAGCCTTCAAGCGACGGGCGAGCTGTTCGAGCTTCCCGGCGAGCGAGTCCCGCCGAGCCTGATCGAACGGCCCCTCCGCAAAGACGAGCCGGTCGATATCTGTGATCTCCTGCCGGTACTCCTCCGCGCTCAGCGTCACGGGCTCCGGCATCACGTCGCTGAAATCCGCCTTCCCCCGGCAGGCCCACATGCCCAATACGCACAGGACGATTCCCGTCCAGCGGCGCCTGCGGCAGATCACCGTGACTCACCTAGAACGTTCACCAACGCGCTTGATTCGAACGGGCCTTGCTGCGAGTCGGGTCGACCATAGTGTATAACATAGACCTGACCCCAGAGCCTCAGGCGGGCGGCTTGGCATAGTCCTCGCTCGCCATGGAGAGTGCCAGGGATACCCGCATTGAAAATCGTGTCATCGCACCCGTCTTTTTCAGGGCTCTTCGAGCCAGACTTCCTGGCCGGTCGAGACGAAGAAGAGACCGGCCTTCGTGGGACGCCCGGTCAACTGCTGCCAGTAGCGGCGATAGTGGGCGATCTGAGGCTTGTAGAAGGCCACGAGGTCGTCGAGGTTTTCGGCGATGGTGTCGGACTTGTAGTCCACGATCCTCCAGCCGTCCTCCTCCTCGAAGACGAGATCGAGCGCTCCCGTCAGGAGCGTCTCCGCCGGCCCGCCGCTTGCACCGAGCTCGGCGCTCGGGACCATCAGCGCGAAGGGGACTTCGACCATCCGGGTCCTGGCGGCGAGCGCGCGCTTCCAGAGAGGCGACGCGCGAACGGCTTCGACGAGCCGGACGAGCTCATCCACGTCTTCGGCCGGGCGCTCTTCTTCGGCGAGGACGTTAGCCGCGTACGCGCGCAGTTCCAGGGAGGCGTCCCTCATGAGCGCCTCGAGCAGCCGGTGGACTGCGGAACCCCAGGACATTCCTTTGGCGGTGCGTTCGCGGAAGGGCCGTTCATTTTCCGCGTGCGCGACGGTGGTGACGGATGCCACGGCGTAGCCGGCGGCGGCGCATTGGGAGCGTCTGTCGCAACGGCGGCGGCGCGCTTGCTCGAGCTCCTCCGGCAGCCGCGCCGGGGCCGGTCCGGCTTCCCGCGCCGCGGCGGAGGGCCGCGGCAGCTCCCGTTCGACGTACGGATGCAGCGAACACCAGGGCCCGGACGGTTTTCCGGTCCCGGTCTTCTTCACGCCGACGACGAGCATCTCTCTGGCCCGCGTCGCTCCGACGTAGAGAAGGCGGACCTTCTCGGCATCGTCGAACCGCTTCTCGGTTTCCTGCATCGCGTCCCAGCCCGGAGGCTGCGCGATCTCTTCTTCTCCGAAGTTTGCGAACTTCCTTGCGACGCGGAAGTAGCCCCGGGGCGGCTCGGACCCGCGATCGACACAGTAGTCCCTCGGCCCGGGCGTGTTCCCTGTCGGATCGGCGAGAAAGACGACAGGCGCCTCGAGCCCCTTGGCGCTGTGGATGGTCATCAGGCGAACCGCCCCGGGGCGGCCCGGCTCGACCCCCATCTCCTCGATCGCGTCCTCCGCGCGCAGCCTTTCGAGCTCCTCGACGGCCCCGGCGAAGTCGAAGCCCTCGGCCGAGAACTTCCGGGCGGCGGCCAGAGCCTTGAGCAGGTTCCCCGCGCGGCTGTCGCCCAGGTCGCGGGCGGCGGCGGCCGCCACCCATCCAAGCTTCTCGACGAACCGCGCGATCGCGGCCGCGGGAGGCAGCGTGTCGGCGAGCGTCTCGCCTTCCCGGAAGATCGAGATCGCCCGGGCGATGCGCGGGTCGGTCTCCCGGGGAAGCGTTGTCCGAAAGGAGAAGCGCCCCCCGGCGCGGGCGAACCGGTAGAGCGCTTCGTCGTCCACGCCGAAGAGGGGGCCGCGCAGGGCGGCCAGAAGCGGCACCGGGTTCTCGGGATCGGCGATCGCCTGGAGCGGCGGCATGAGAGACGCCAGTTCTTCCGAGGCGCCGAAGGCCTTGCCGCCGCCGATCTCGCAGAGGACCCCGCGGCGCTCGAGCGCCCGCGCGTACTCCGGCATGAACTTGCGCCGCCGGAAGAGCAGCAGGAAGTCCTCCGGCCGCCGCTCTCCCTTCGTGACCGCGGACGCGATGAAATCGGCGATCCTCGAAGCTTCCGCTTCGGCGACGGGCTGGTCGGCCCGGGAGGCCGGAGTCTCGATCCGGAAGATCGCTTGCGCGGCTGGGTCCTCCCGGCGCGTCGCCGAGAGCGGGACGTACGCCGCCTGCTCGCCCGTCCCTTCCTTCGGGAAGAAGGCGGACCGCGCGAAGACCCTGTTGACCCAGCCGCAGACCGCGGGCGTCGAGCGGAAGTTCGCGGAGAGATGGAGCAGCCGCCCGCAAGCCTCGATCCGGGAGCGGACGGCGTCGTAGATCTGGATGTCCGCGCGGCGGAAGCGGTAGATGGATTGTTTGGGGTCTCCCACGACGAAGAGCGAGCCCGGGACGGGAACGAGCTTCTTCCAGTCCTTCTCCTCCGGGTCCGAGCCGGTCAGGTAGAAGAGGATCTCGGCCTGGATCGGATCCGTGTCCTGGAACTCGTCCACGAGCACCGGCGTGAAGCGCTTGAAGAGCGCGGTCCGCACGTCGGGATGGTCGCGCAACAGGTCGCGCGCGCAGAGCAGCAGGTCCTGGAAATTGGTCCGGCCTTCCCGCCGGCGCCACTCCCGGTAGCGTTCGCGCGCTTCCGCGAGGACCGCGCAGACGTCCGGATAGACATACTCGCCCCAGGCCGCAAGGGCCGGCTTGATGACATCCTCGCGCAGACGCTCGAACGTCTTACGGAGAGGCGCCGGCGCGGCCTTCTGGACCGCGCCGGAGCGCAGGACACGGAGGATCTGGACGAAGTCGGCGCCGCTCTCGGCTTTGAGAAGCTCTCGCAGCCGTCCCGCCCGGCGGACCGCGTGCTCGAATTCGTTCCAGCCGCCCGGTGGCGCCTCGTCGGGCACCGTCGCAGCGGCGCGCTCGAGGAAGGCCTCGACCTCCCGGCGCTCGGCCGAGAAATCGGGCTCGGGCAGCCGGGCTCCGATCGGGATTGCGACGTCGGAGTTCTCGCAGACAGTCCTGAAGGACTCCGGCAGGTCGTTCAGTTTGATCTGGAGCTCGATCAAGCGCGCCAGGAGCGGGTCGGCGGTCAGGAACAGCTCCTCGGCGAAGCGGTCCCAGGCCGCGCGGCGGGCGGCTCCGTCCTCCGGATCATCCATCTCCGCGAACCCGGGGTCCACTCCGGCCTCGACCGGCCTCTCGCGCAGAAGGCGCGCGCCGAACGCATGGATCGTCCCGACGAAACAGGAGTCCAGATGACCGAGGGCCTCGGCGAGCCGGGCGCGGGCGCGCTCGTCCTTCTCGCCGCGCAGCGCTTTCTCCAGGGCGTTCTGGAAGCGTTGCTTCAACTGCGCGGCGGCGCGGATCGTGAACGTGACCGCGGAGAGCCGGTCCACAGTCGTCCTGCCGGTCGCGACGAGAGCGACCATGCGGTCCACGAGGCTCGCCGTCTTGCCGGTTCCCGCGGCCGCCTCGACCAGGATCGTCGTGCCAAGGTCCTCGCGGATTGCGGCGCGCGCCGCGGCGTCCGGAAGGGACTCGACGTGCGGCGCTTCAGTCGGTCTCTTCGGCATGGAGATCTCGGAAAGACGTCAGGATTTCGTTCGTGCTCGCGGCGAGCTTCGTCTTCGCCCGCGCGCTCGCTTCCTTCGCGCCGCCGCAGATCGCCTCGAAGTCGCAGAACTTGCAGTCATCGGGCGTCACGGCGTGCGGGAAACATCCCGGCTGCCAGGAGGTCGAAGAGGCGCCCGAGGACTTGCCGCGCCTGCCCGCGGTCGAGCGGCGTGACCATGCGCTGCCCCTCTCCCTTGCGTCCCGGAAAGAAGTAGCCGGACTTCGACACCTTGCCCGGCGTTCCCGCCCGATCGAGGAGAGTTTCCAGGGCCATGGCATAGAGCACCGGCTGGACCTGGCGGCCGCCGCGGACTCCCGTCCCCTCCCGGACGCTCATCGAGCTTCCGGTCTTGTAATCCCAGACTTCGTAGGTCCCGTCGGCGGCCTCGTCCACGCGGTCGATCGAGCCGCGCAGCCGGAAGGAGCGGCCCGGCCCGATCTCGATCGCGACGGGGTCCGGGCTCGCGACGGCGGAACGGGTCCGGGAGATCTGGCGGGGCAGTCCGAACGGCACCTCGAAGTGCCGCGGAGTGACCTCGCGGCAATGCTCCTCCTCCCGCGCGAGGAGCGTCCTGCAGGCGAACAGGATGTTCTCACGCTGGAGCGTGAAGGCAAGCTCGCTTCTCGGAGGGACGCGGTCGCGCCAGGCGGCGATGCGGCTCTCGGCGATCTGCAGGATCAGGTCGAGATGCCTCGCCGCCTCGGGCTTCTCGCCGGCCGCCGTGATCCGCTCGAAGAAGTCGCGGAACACTTCGTGGAGGAGCGAGCCCTCGTTCATCGGCGCGAGCCAGCGTGTCGGGTCGGTCTCGACATCCTCCGGCGCCTCGACACGCAGCACGTGCTTGACGAAATACCTGAAGGGGCAGCTTGCGAGATCCTGGACGCGGGAAGGGGAGAAGGGCTCGCCGCCCGCGCGAGGATCGAGCTCCGGCGTGCCGGAAGGAACGAAGCCGTCCCACGGCGTGAACTCTTCGCCCGCGCGCGCCTCCTCGGCGCGACGGCCGTCCTCGAGCCACGGATACACCGACAGCACGATGGGCGCGAGCCCGCCGAAGCCCTGGCGAAGACGGGAGAGCCACCACTCGGTGTCGTCGAGCGCCGCGTCCTCCCGCGGTGCGAAGCCGGCGGCGCGAGGCAGGGCCGCGGCAAGGTGGCCGTAGTCCGCGCCGGGATTCGCCGACCGCTCGCGGAAGAGATCCAGGAAGACGGGAGAGGGAGCGGGCTCTCCGGCCTGCGAGAGATTGCGCAGGTCGAAGCTCGAGTAGGTCGCGGCGAGCTTCCCGCGCAAGCGCCCGAGGCACGCCCAGAACGCGGCCGCCGCCTCGCGCGGTCGTTCGCGCCCGAGGGCGAGCAGCGGCCCTTTCGCCTCGTCGTTGATCCGCTTTCTCTCGTCGTCGAGAAGGACCGGATCCTCCAGGTCTTTTCCGGGAAGCCGCGCTTCGTCCAGGCCAACGAGAAACGTGTGCCGGCGTCCCGAGAACCCTCCCGCGCGGTAGTGGGCGACGTGGACCCGCCCGGGGCGGGGACGGTCGGCCGCGATCGAAAGGCGCGCCACCGCGTCGCGCAGGCGTTCGACGGCGGCCGCGGCTGTCAGGCGCAGGGGGAGCAGCTCTCCGAACTCCGCGAAGAGAGCGTCGAGCGCCGTGCGCGCGGTGCCGTCCAGCTCGTCGGCCGCGCGGGCGAACTCCGACACGAACGTCCGCGCGGCCTGGGCGAGCGACCGCAGATCGCCGGAACCCTCCCCCGATTCGGGAGCGAGCGCGAGTGCGCGCCGGGCGAAATCCCGGGCGCGGATCGCCCCCGCGAGCCCGCGCGCCCGCCATTCGGCCCGCCGCGCCCGCTGCTCGTCGGTCGAGTCCGCATCGGTGTGCCCGCGCTCCTCGGGTTGCTCGAGCTTCGCGACGAGCCGCTCGAGGCAGGAGAGATGCCGCTCCCGCCCCCAGCCGATGCCTGCCTCGCGCAGCGCCCGAGCCGCGGCGCGCGTGCCCGGCGCGTCGTCGGAGCCGCCGAGCCGCGACAGCGTGAGCGCGCCGGAAGCCAGCGCCTTGCGCAGAACCTCCGCGGCGAAGCCCTGCCCGATCCAGTCGAGGAAGGCGAGCGCCGCCTGGCCCGGCCGTGTGTAGGAGACGGGAACCCCGCCCGCGAACGTGCAGGGGATCCCGTGCTCGCGCGAAAGCTCCCAGAAGAGCGCCGGATAGACGCCGGCGTCCGTGTGAAGGACCTCCACGTCATCGAAGGGGATTCCCTCCTCGAGGAGGATCCGGAAGACTTCCCGGATCTCGTTCTCTTCGCCGAGCGCGCGCAGCAGGCGCGTTTCCCGGCCGATCGCCTTCCAGGCGCCGTGCGGGTCCGCCGCGAGGAGGACGAGGCGTCCGGCCGCGAGCTTCTCCACGAACGAGCGCTCGAGCGAGGAGAGCTCCGTCGAGCCGGACACGAGGTACGTCGCCTCGACCGCTGAAGTCGAGCCGCGCTCTACCGCGTCGAGCGCGCGGCGCAGCACCTCGATCCCGTCCACGTAACGGCCCGCCTCCAGCGCCGAGGTGTAGCGCCGGAGGACTTCGCGCAGCTCCCGGTGCTTTCTCCGGTCGGCGAAGGCGCCCTCGGGCAGCGTCTCGGCGGAGAGTCCCGCCGCGCGAAGCTCATCGAAGGTCCTCTGGAACGAGCGGTGAAGGCCGGGGCGATCGGCGAGCTGTCCGAAATAGGAGCTCTCGGTGAGCGCCTCGCCACAGGCCTGCTCGACGAGCGCCAGCGACTGCGCGCGTGAGAGAAGCTTCCACTTCTCGCGCGCGAGAGACAGGCCGATCACGGCGTGCGCGAGGGTCCGCACGGTCTCGACCCGCAGGTTCACCCACGGCTGCCCCGAGCGGGCGAGCGCCTCGACGATCTGGTAGCCGACCTGCAGCGAGGGCGCGACGAGGACTTTCTCCTCGAGCGGCCTCTCACGGCACACCTTCGCCAGCTCCTCGACGTGGCGAGGCGGCCTCTCCTCCTCCTCTTCCCCGAAAGGAAGCAACCGCTGTTCGGCCATGGTCACGGCGATTCTAGATGCCCGCCCCGACAAACACCGTCCGCCCGAGAGCTCCTGATATCTTCGACGGAAGCCGTCTCGGAGCGGGGAAGCAGGCGTGAAGCACTCGAATCGAGGGTCCAGAATCGCGGTCGTCCGGTCCTTCGCGCTGGCCGCGTTGATCGCCGCTCCCGCCGCCGCGGTCCCGTCGGGACCGGTCACGCCGCCGGAGCCCGACGTGCTGCTGACCGAGCTCGTGATCCGGCCGGATATCGCCGCGAGACGGCTCTACGTAGAGGCGACCCTCCACATCGCGAATCCGGGAAGCCGGAACTCGTTCACGTTTCTCCTTGCCGACTGGTACTCCTCCGTCGCGGTCCGGAGCCGCTCCGGCCCGGCCAGCGTCCTGCGAGACAAGGGCGTCGTGGAGGTGCGGGTCCGGCGGCCGTCGCGCGAGGAGCGGCTGGTGTTCCGTCTTTCCGGAATGCCGGGCAAGAGCGGCGGGGAGGCGAGGCCCGTGATCGACGACGACAGCCTCTTCCTTCTCTGGTCCGATCGCTTCTACCCGGTGGACTTCGACGACTGGTCCATCCTGCGCGCGCGCGTCGAGCTGCCGGAGTCCTTCCGCGTGCTCGCCCCGGGATGCCGGACGACGCTCAAGGAGCCGGGAAACCGGCGGGTGGAGGTCTTCGAGACGTCCGAGCCGATCCGCGCGGCCACGATCCTGGCCGACACCCGCTGGATCGTGACCGAGCGGACCGTATGGCGGCCGGCGCCTGCGCACTTTTCTTTATCCCGACGCGCAGCCTCTTGCGGAACACGTCCTGGCGTCGAGCGCCGACGTTCTCGACTTCTACGCGTCGCGTTTCGGCCCGTACGCCTTCGACGAGTTCAACTTCGCGACGGTCGAAGGAATCTTCGCGCGAAGAGCCGTGGCGGGGGGAGTGATCTACTCGCCCGCGTACCTCGACCGCGAGATGCGCTCCACCGGCCACGACGCGCACGAGACCGCCCTGCTCTGGTGGTTCTATACCGTGGCGGGGAGAGGACCCGGAAGCTTCCAGTGGATCGAAGGGTTCGGAGACTACGCGGAGGTCCTCTACGACGAGGCGCGCGGCCTGCCGATCCCGGCAATCTTCGAATCCTTCCGCTTTGGATACCTGCGAATGGCCGGGACGGACGAGGAGCCTTCCATTTCGGAGCCGAACCGCGGACCGCGCTGGGGCAACTACGTGCATGGCCGGCTGCCCTGGCTGATGCACCTGTTGCGCTTCTCCGTCGGCGACGCGGCATTCGACCGCGCGCTTCGCCCTGCTGTTCGAGCGCTGGCTCTTCCGCAGCTTCACCCTCGAAGAGTTTGTTGCGACCCTTGCCGAAGGGACGGGGCAACCTCTCGACTGGTGGCGGACCGAGTGGCTCGACCGGGGAGGCGTGCCGGAGCTGACATGGCGCTCCGAGGTCTCCCCGGAGCGGGGCGGCTTCCGGGTTTCGCTGACGCTCCGGCAGACAGGAGCGCTCTATCACCTCCCGCTCGAGATCGGGATCGAGACGGATCAGGGACTGCGGCTCGAACGGGTCCAGCTCGACGAACCGCTCCGCGAATTCCAGTTCTTCTCCCCGTCGGAGCCCCGGCGCGTCCTCGTCGATCCCCGGCGCTGGCTGCTCGCGAAGATCACTCCCGAGTGAGCGGCCGAGGACTCAGCGCGCCTGGGATCCTCGGGAAACGGGACTTGCGGATCGATGTCCACGGGGAGGTCCGATGCGGTCTTCAAGGCCGCGGCGAGGTCGGCCGGCATCTGCTCGTATTTCCGGAACCAGGCCTCCGCGCGGGAGCGGTCGCCCCCGGCTTCGATCTCGAGGAGCTCCCGGGTGAGGCGGGCGAGGGCATCGGGCATCTTCGCGGCCTGGATGGCGTACCTGCCGGAGGGATCGCGAGTGACGGCGCCCTGTTCGAAGAGGAAGTTGAATTCCATCATCTCCGCGCGGCTGTGCGCTTCGCCGGTGCCGAAGCGGACCGTGCGGAAGAGGTCCGCGACGTAGGAGGCGTAGATCTCGGGGAGCTTTTCTTTTGCCAGCCCGCCGTGGGCTGCGAGCCAGGCGAGCGCAAACATGCCCGTCGCGTCCGCCTTGGCTTCCTCGAGCGCCGAAAATGCCGGGCCGATCGCCTCGCGGATGCTGACCTGCTTGCCGCCCGTTCGCGCGTAGGCGGGGCCGAGGCCGTGGGCGATCTCGTGCATCAGAGGTCCCTGATGAAGTAACCGTCGGCGGAGGCTTTCGCCGCATCCTCCTCGCGCAGGAGGCGCCGGGCGAGCGGAACGATGATCTCGGCGACCCGAGCGTCCATGTAGTTCTTGAAGAAGATCCGCTTGCTCCCTTTCTCCTGGTGGATACGCGGGTCGTTGGGGAGGTTGTCGGCGACGGCCTGGTAGCCGTGCCGCAGGTCGCCCGAGCGGAAGGGCGCGTCCATGACCTCCATCGGAGCGACCTTGCCGCGCTTGGAGGGACGGTCCTCGGGCGCCAGCGGCAGCGAGTCCTGGATGTCGGGAACGTATTTCTGGAAAACCGCCAGCTTCTCGCTCTCCGCGTCGTTGCGGACGAGGACCGCGGCGCCGTAGGAGCCCTTCACTCCGAGGAGCTCGTCCAGGTACGTCTCGTAAGGGGCGAGGATCAGGTCGAATTTCGGGTTCACCAGCTCGACCCAGGCCACGTCGCTCGGGTAGTAGTCGTCGGACAGAAGAGCGCCGGCCCGCAACTTCAGGAACCGCGCGAAGGCGGGATCGTCGGACAGCTCCGAGGCCTCCTCGAGGGCGCGCGCGGCGGGATCGAGGAACTGCTTGTAGGCGACGTGGTACGGAATCGTCGAGAGCTTCTTTCCGTCACGGACGACGATCGTGCGCTCGCCGTAGATCGCCGTTCTCTCCTCGGGGTGGGCCTCGGCATAGGCCTCGATCTCCGCGCGGGTGATCCCCTGCGGATAGAGAGTATGCCCGGGCGGCATCGGCTCCCTCCCGACGAAGGGGCGGTTCTCGTCGAGGAGATCCCAGCGGCTTCCGTTGATCCACAGGTAGCGCCGGAGAGATCTGTCGCGGGGCTCGGAGGAGCCTGCGAGCGACCGGAAGAGAGTCAGCCCCTCCGGGTCGCTCTGCTGCCAGAAGATCTTCTCGATTTCCCGGCAGGCCTCGATGAGCCTCTCGACGAGCTGCCGCTCCCGCGAGCCGAGCTTCTCCATCGCAAAGGGCATGGGGACGGGCTTCCACCGCGCCAGACGCGCGGAAAGGTCCGGCGCGACATCCGCGCGCAGGGTCGCGAGAGCCGCATTGGCGTTGTCTCGGGATGACCGCCCGCAGCCGTTTGCCGCGACGATGAGGATGAGCAGCGCGGCATTCCGACCTGCGCGAAACGAAGCTCTCACGCAGGGAATGCTACCGGATACACATCGTGTGACCGGTGCCCTCATGCCGTAGGGGCGGCGCTTGCGCCGCCCGCCTCGACAGGATGCGCCGCGTCGTCGAGAAAGCGAACGTTCCGTGACAATTCTGCATCACACGAACAGTGCCTTCCCCGCATGGGACACGACGATTGGGATGATGTTGGATCGGAGAGCATCGTGGTCTCGTACGCGCAGCTGATCGGGCAGAGGCGGGCGGCCCAAGGGCCGCCCCTACGGCGCGCGACCAGACGCAGCGGAGGAGTGCGGCCGGGAAGACGCTATGCCGGGGGCCCGAAGTGGCGCTCGATGGCGTCGATCAGGACCCGAAGGTGAAATGGCTTTCGGATGCAGTCGTCGGGCGGCATCCTCAGGACCACCTGCTCGGCCTCATCCATGTAGGCGGAGACGACGAGTTGCGGGATCCCGGCGAGCGCCGGATCTTTTCGCAAGGCGTCGCGCAGCTCCCAGCCGCTCAACACCGGCAGCATGAGGTCAAGCAGGATGACCCCGGGCCGGATGCCCGAGCGCAGGAGGTCCAGGGCCTGCTGGCCGTTGCCGGCCTGGGTCACGGTGAAGCCATGATCCTGCAGGGCCTGGCTAAGGCTCTCCCTCAGATCGGTGTCGTCCTCCACGACGAGGACCTCTCTGTTTGCCATGGTTGCACCATTATTATGCAGGAGACGTGCCCGACCTTCGGACAAAGTCTGAGGTCTGAGGTCTCTTAACGTCGGCTATCTCTATAATGCGCCGAAAATGATTCCGCGGAGAGCCGCTCCGGAGAGCCGGTGATGAGGTCCTCCCGGCCGCGCTGGCTCTCTTCGACGGCGCTCATCTTCTACGGGCTCGGTCTCGGCGTTCTCTGCGGCTATCTCTTTCCGGCGGAGCACTCCCCGGCCGCTTACGAGACGTTCCGCTTCCTCTCCCGCGCCTTCATCAGCCTGATCAAGATGCTCATCGTCCCGCTCATCTTCTCGACGATCGTCGTCGGGATCGGGAAGACGGGCGACGTCAAGGCGGTCGGGCGGATGGGGATCAAGGCGCTCATCTATTTCGAGATCGCGACGACCGCGGCGCTCGTCCTGGGTCTCTCGATCGCGCACGCCGTCCGTCCCGGACAGGGCCTTTCGCTTCCGCCCTCCGGCGAGACGCTCGCCAAGCCCAAGACGCTCGTCGAGACGCTCCTGCACCTCTTCCCTTCCAACGTCGTGGACGCGATGGCGAAGCAGGACATCCTGCAGGTCGTCATCTTCGCCACGCTTCTCGGGATCGCGGCGGCGCACGTCAAGGGGAAGTCGGAGCCGTTCCTGAGGGTGATGGACTCGGTCGTGGCCGTCATGTTCCAGCTGACCGACTACGTCATGGCGCTGACGCCGCTCGGCGTCTTCGGCGCGATGGCGGGCTCGGTTTCCCACCACGGCCTGAAGGTCCTCGGCTCCTACGCGAAGCTCGTGGCGTCCCTCTACGGCGCGCTCATCCTCTTCACGCTCCTCGTCCTGATCCCGGCCCTCCTGATCGTGCGGGTGAACCTGCGCCTCTTCTTCCGGAAGATCCGCGAGCCCTTCCTGCTCGCCTTCTCGACGGCATCCTCGGAGGCGGCGCTTCCCCGGGCGCTCGAGAAGATGGTCGAGTTCGGAGTGCCGGAGTCCGTCGCGGGCTTCGTCATCCCGGCCGGTTACTCCTTCAACCTGGACGGCTCGACGCTCTACATCTCGCTCGCCACGCTGACGATCGCGCAGGCCGCGGGAGTGCATCTTTCGCTTCCGACGGAGCTGCTGATGATGCTGACCTTCATGATGACGTCCAAGGGAGTGGCCGGAGTGCCGCGCGCGGCGCTCGTCGTCATCGCGGCAGGCTGCGCGGCCTTCAACCTCCCCGGCGAGGCCGGGGTCGCCATGATCCTGGCCGTGGATGAGCTGTGCGACATGGCGCGGACCTCGATCAACGTCATGGGCAACTGCGTCGCCTCGGTTGTCGTAGCCCGCTGGGAAGGCGTCCTCGGCAAGCCCATCTCCGTCTCCAACGAAGACTCCCCGGGCGCCCAGGTCGCCCGCGAAGCCGTTCCGTGAGTGAGAGAAGGTGTCAGGGTGAAGGTGTCAGGGGAATACCTGCATTTGACCTGATCCCTGTCCCCTGACACCTGCTTTCAGGCTTTCAGCTTCGCCAGGGCGTCGTTGATCCGCTTCTTCTGCGACTCGGGCGCCATCGAAAGGGCCTTCGTGTAGTTCTCGACGGCGGGCTTCTTGTCCCCTTTCGTCGCGTAGGCCTCGCCGAGGCTGTCGTAGACGTTCCAGGACGCGGGGTGGTCCTTGACGTTCTTCTTGAAGATCTCGATCGCCTCGTCGGTCTTCTTCTGGCCGAGGAGCTGGTAGCCGTAATTGTTCAACTCGGTCTCGTTTGCCAGGGGGAGGGATTTCGCTCGAAGCGCCTCGGCGGTTTTCGTGTCCCCCTTCTTTTCCAGAAGCGCCGCCTTCACGCGAAGGTTCGTGAAGGTCTCGGCGATGGCGAGCGACTGGTTGGACCACTCGAGCGCCTCGTCCAGGTTGACGTTGTTGCGCAGGCAGTAGGCCGCGGCCTGGTTCCACCCCTGCCAGGAGAAGCGCGGCAGGCCGCGCAGCTCGCGGCGGAGGCTGGCGACCACCGCCTGCGGCGTGTCCACGGCGATCGGGAAGGCGATCTTCACCTTCTCCCAGCGCATCGTGGCCTGGACGGAGGTATCGGTTGGCTCATCGAGGGTGTAGCCCAGGCGCTCCTGGAACTCGGCCGGCTGCGGCGTAGCCGTGATCCGCAGGGCATCCTCCTTCTGGTCGTAGCTGAAGCTTCCCCAGGCGGCCGCCTGGTTGCTGAAGATCACCGTCCAGTCCTTCTCGCTCGGGAGCATGTGGAGCCCGTAGGTCCCGGCCGCGAGCTTCTGGCCGGAGACGGTCACGTCGGTCGAAAAGGAGATGGTCGTGTTCTCGTTGGCTCCAGCGCGCCAGACCTCGTTGTAGGGAACGAGATCGCCCCAGACCTTTCGCTTGTTCACGGCGGGACGGTGGTAGCTGATCTTGATCACGGTTATCCCGACGGTCTGGCCCACGGAAGCCTCGGGGCTCGGCTGAGGGATATTCAGCGGAGCGAACCCCTGGCCCGAGGCGAACCGGCATGAAACCAGGAGGGCTAGAGCGAGGACGAAACGGCGAGAATTCAGGGCGAGCTTCACGACACACCTCCATTCAAAAAGAGCGCTCCTGCTCCTTACGGAGAATCGTTCGCGGAGTTTTGAATTGTCCGGGCTCAGCCGTTCTTGCGGGCGAACTCCTTCATGAAGGAGACGAGGGCCTCCACGCCTTTCTTCGGGAAGGCGTTGTAGAGCGAGGCGCGGATGCCGCCGACGGAGCGGTGGCCCTTCAGGCCGTCGAGGCGCCGCCTTGGTCGCCTCGGAGACGAATTGCTTCTCCAGGTCCTCGGAGGGGAGGCGGAAGGTCACGTTCATGTTCGAGCGGCTGTCGGGCCGCGCGTGCGGCCGGTAGAAGCCGCCGGACGAATCGAGCGCGTCGTAGAGGAGTCTTCGCCTTCTCCGCGTTGGCGCGGCCGATGGCTTCGAGGCCGCCCTGGTCGAGGAGCCACTTCATGACGAGCCGCATGATGTAGACGCCGAAGACGGGCGGCGTGTTGTAGAGGGACTTGTTTTCGGCCTGCACCTTGTAGTCGAGCATCGTGGGCAGGTTCTTCGGAACGCGCTCGAGAAGGTCGTTTCTCAGGATGACGAGAGTCACGCCCGAGGGTCCGAGGTTCTTCTGCGCTCCCGCGTAGATCAGCGCGTAGCGGGAGACGTCGATCGGGCGGCTGAAGATGTCCGAGGACGCGTCGCAGACGAGGGGGACCGGGCCCGCCTCGGGCTCCCGCTTCCACTCGACGCCGTGAATGGTCTCGTTGGACGTGATGTGCAGGTACGCGGCGGCGGGGTCGAGCTTCAACTCCGCCTGCGCCGGAACGCGAGTGAAGTTGTCCGCTTCCGTCGTGGAGGCGATCTGGACTGTCCCGACCTTCTGGGCCTCCTTGACCGCCTTCTTCGACCAGGAGCCCGTCACGACGTAGTCGGCTTTTCCGCCGGGGGGCATCAGGTTCATCGGGACCATCGAGAACTGCATCGACGCGCCGCCCTGCAGAAAGAGGACCTGATATTCGGGCGGGATGTTCGCGAGGCGGCGGATGTCCGCCTCGCACCCCTGGATGATCGCGTCGAAGGCCTTCGAGCGGTGGCTGATCTCGAGAATCGACATGCCCACGCCCGGCAGGGCCATCAGGTCTCTCTGCGCCTCTTCCAGGACGGGCTCCGGCAGGACGGCGGGTCCCGCGCCGAAATTGAAAATGCGATCAGTCATGTTGACCTCGTTGTAAGTCGGACAAGCTCATAGGGCGAGCAGGGAGAGCTCGATGATGTCCGGGCTGCTCCCGCGGACGGCGGAGAGCGTTTCCTCCGAGGGGGCCTGCTCGAGGTGGATGCGGGCGACCGCGGCCTTCGCGCCGTCGAAGACGATGTTCTCGGTCTCCTGGACGTTGATGCCGGCTCCCTTCAAGCGGTCGAAGATGGAGGCGAGGACACCGACCCGGTCGTAGTGGCGGACGACGAGCAGGCAGCAGGCCGGGGACTTCTTGGCGAGGTTGACGACGTTGGGCGCGCGCCCGTTCTCCTGGTACTCGCGGACGATGCGCACGGTTTCCGCCGCGATCGCCTCCTGGGCCTGCTCGGTGGACGCGCCGATGTGGTGCGTGCCGATGACGCCGGGTTGCGCGAAGATCGGGGCCGCGACGTCCCCGGCGCCTCCCGAAGGTTCCTCCGCGAAGACGTCGAGCGCGGCGCGCAGCCCCTTCTCCTTGACGGCCCGTTCGAGAGCGGCCTGGTCCACGACCTCGGCGCGCGAGGTATTGACGAAGAACGCGCCGGGCTTCATGGCGGCGAAGAACTTCTCGTCGATGAGGCCCTTCGTCTCCGGCTTCAGCGCCAGGTGGACGCTCACGACGTCGGCCGCGGCGGCCACTTCCGCGGGCGAGGACTTGCGCTCGACGCCGAGCACCTGCGCGCGCTCCGCCGTCAGGCCGCGGCTCCACGCGACCACGGGCATGCCGAAGGCGCGGGCCCGAGGGATCATCTCCTTCCCGATTCCTCCGACGCCGATCACGCCGAGGGTCCGTCCGTGAAGACCCCGGGCCTTGCTGTACTCCTTCTTGTTCCAGACGCCGCGCTTCAGATCCGCGGCGTTGTCCACGAGGCGCCGGTCGAGCGCGAGGATGAGGCCGAAAGCCAGCTCCGCCACGGCGATCGAGTTCTTGCCGGGACAGTTGGCCACGGAGATGCCGCGCTCGGAGGCCGCCTCGACGTCGATGGTGTTGTAGCCCGCGCCGGCGCGGATCACGAGGGAGAGGCGGCCCGTTTCGAGCATGGGTCTCGTGACCTTCGTCGAGCGGACGATCAGGACCTCGGCGCCCGAGGAGCCGATGGCCTCGGCCAGAGCCTCATCCTTGAGATCCGGCTGGTAATCAACTTCGCAGCCGAGGTCCTTCAGCCCTTCGAGCCCGGATTTCTCGAATTTGTCCGCGACGAGAACTTTCATGATGAGAGCTCCGATCGGTTCACCGGATCGAGCGATGATCGGTTCATCGGCCTGCGGATCATCGGTTCATTTGCGCCTGAAAACAAGAGTTCAGCCTCAATAACTTCGGCGAGCCGGCGCCAGCAGCCTGCTAGATCTCGTGGATGAGGAGCCCGTCCCGCAGCTTCGGCTCGAACCAGGTGGACTTGGGAGGCATGATCTGGTTGGCGTCGGAGACGGCCATGAGGTCGTCCAGGGACACGGGGTACAGGGAAAACGCGGCGGCGAAACGGCCGGAGTCCACCAGCCGCTCGAGCTCGGCCGTGCCGCGGATGCCGCCGACGAACTCGATTCGCTTGTCGGTGCGGATGTCCTTGATGCCGAGCACCGGCTCCAGGATCTTCTCCTGCAGCAGGGCCGCGTCGAGCGAAGCGATGGCGCCGCCGGTCGCGACGCCCCCCGGTGGAATCCGGAGTCCGTACCAGCGCCCCGCCACGTAGACTCCGAGGTCTCCCTTGCGCGCCGGACGCGCGGGCGCGTCCTCGGAAACGGAGAACTTCTCCTTCAGCGTGGTGAGGAACTGTCCGGGCGTCCGTCCGTTCAAGTCCTTGACGACCCGGTTATACGGAAGGATTCGGACCTGGCCCGCCGGGAACGCGACCGCGAGAAAGAAGTTGTACGCCTCCTCGCCGGTGTGTTTCGGGTTCTTCGCGGCGAGCTCCTTGCGGGCGCGGGCGGCGCTCGCGGCGCGGTGGTGGCCGTCGGCGATGTAGAGGAGGGGAGCCGGCCGGAACTCTCCCGCGAGCCGCCCGGCGGCCGGCATGCCGATTCGCCAGACTGTGTGCGCAACACCGTCGGGCGCCGTGAAATCGAAGAGCGGCGGCGTCCTCTTCGTCTCCTCGACGATCGCGTCGATCTCGGGGCGGTCCCGATAGGTTAGAAAGACCGGACCGGTCTGCGCGCCGAGCGCCATCATGTGGCGCGTGCGGTCGTCCTCCTTGTCCGGCCGCGTCCGCTCGTGTTTGCGGATCACGTCGGAATCGTATTCGTCGAGCGAATAGACGCCGGCGACGCCCGTCTGCTCGCGGCCGTCCATGCGCAGGCGATACGCGTAGAGCGACGGCTCCTCCTCGGGCAAGAGCGGGCCTTCCCGCTGCAGCTTCCGGAAGTTCTCGACGGCCTTCGAGTACACCGTGTCCGAATACGGGTCCGTTCCGTCGGGCAGATCGATCTCGGAACGGGACACGTGGAGAAAGCTCAGAGGATTCCCCGCGGCGAGAGCGCGCGCCTCCGCGGTCGAAACGACATCGTAGGGAACTGCGGAAACGGAGGCCGCCTTCTCCGGCCTCGGTCGCAGAGCTCGGAAGGGGCGGACGGTCGCCATGGCCGAAGGGATTCTATCCAGACCGGCCTTGATTCCGAGGTGTCCCGTTCATACACTTCGGCCTGCTCCACCGCCTCGCACAACAAGGAGGATTTTCAGATGGGAATGACCAACACAGCCAGGGCGCTCGCGGCTTTGTTTGCCGTGATGTTCCTCGCAATTCTGGCCTCGGCAGGCACGACGCAGGCGCAGCCCAAGCCGGCCGGCCAGTCCAAAGTGGCGGCCAAGCGCATCGAGCGCGGGAAATACCTCGTCACGATCATGTACTGCAACGACTGCCACACGCCCTTCAAGATGGGCCCGAATGGGCCGGAGCCCGACATGTCGCGTCTGCTCTCGGGCCATCCCGAGAACATGAAGCTTCCCCCGCCCCCGAAGACCTCGGGCCCCTGGGTGATGGTCGGAGCCGGCACGAACACGGCCTGGGCGGGCCCCTGGGGAATCAGCTATACCGCGAACCTGACTCCCGACCAGAACACCGGCATGGGCATCTGGACGGAAGACATGTTCATCAAGGCCATGAAGACGGGCAAGCACATGGCGACGTCGCGCCAGATTCAGCCGCCGATGCCGTGGCAGTGGATCGGGAAGGCGACCGACGATGACCTGAAGGCGATCTTCGCCTACTTGAAGTCGATCCCGCCGATCGCCAACCACGTTCCGGACTACGAGCCTCCGGCCTCGCCGCCGGCCCCGGAAAAGGCCGCCCCCAAGAAGAAGTAGCTTCCGGACCTGATTCGATCGCGCGGCCGCCGATCGAGGTCACGATGCGAATGTTTGCGATCGCCCTCCTTCTGGTTGCCGCCCCGGCGCCCGTGCCGGAGAAAGCCGCTTCCGCCGAGAAGCCCGCGGAGAAAGCCGCCGACCGGATCCCGGGGATCGCCGAACGCGTCAAGGAGATCCCGCGGCACGACGGCTTTCTTCCGTTCTACTGGGACGCGCGCAAGGGACAGCTCCTGCTCGAGATCTCCCGCTGGAACGAGGACTTTCTGTACGGGGCGGGCATCTCGGGAGGCGCGGGTCTCCTCGACGTCTCGCTCGACCGCGGACAGATCGGGGAGCTCGGCATCGGCCGGTTCGAGCGCGCCGGTCCGAGGGTGCTCCTGCACCAGAGGCAGACGACTCACCGGAGCGATGCCGCGGACGCGGAAGGGGCGCGCGTCGCCGAGGAGTCGTTTCCTTCGGCGGTGCTCGCCTCGCTGCCGGTCGCGGCCGAGGAGGGAGACCGCGTGCTCGCCGACGCGACGGCGTTTCTCCTGGCCGACACGGGAGTGCTCCCCCTCTTGAAGCAGGCGAAGCTCGGCGAGTGGAAGCAGGACCTTCCGCGCTCCGCCGTGAGCTTCGACCGGTCCGGCGCCTTCCCGAAGAACACGGAGATCGAAGTGATCGCGACGTTCACCTGCGAGAATCCGCCGCGCAGTTTCGGCGGTGTCCTTCCCGACGGGCACACCATGAGCCTGCGGCTCCATCACACGTTTCTGAAACTCCCCGAGCCGGGATACTCGCCTCGGCCTCTCGATCCGCGCATCGGGTTCATCCCGCGCCGGCACTTCGATCACTCCGCGCGCTGGAACGAGCCGATCGAGAAGTTCCTCGCCTCACGCTGGAGGCTCGTGAAGAAGGACCCGAAGGCGGCTCTCTCCGATCCGGTCGAGCCGATCGTCTACTACCTGGACCGCGGCATCCCCGAGCCCGAGCGCTCCGCGATCCGCAGGGGGGCTCTCTGGTGGAACCACGCCTTCGAGCAGGCCGGCTTCAAGGACGCCTTCGTCGTCAAGGACCTTCCCGAAGGCGCGACGTTCCTGGACGCGCGCTACTCCGGCATCGAGTGGGTCAACCGGGTCGAGCGCGGCTGGTCGATAGGAGCGTTCCAGACCGACCCGCGGACGGGAGAGATCCTCCACGGCGTCGCGCGGATCGATTCGCACCGCCGGCGCACGACGTCCCGGATGTGGCAGAACATGCGGCCCCCGAACGGGAGCGATGCCTGCGAGGCCGACGACGCGCCGGACGCGTCCTGGCTTGCCGCCGGCGATCCGGCGCTCGATGAGGAGTCGCTCGTGCTCGAACGCCTCGCGTACCTCTCGGCCCACGAAGTCGGTCACACGATCGGGTTGATGCACAACTGGGCGGCGACGACGTTCGGCTGGGGCTCCGTCATGGACTACCTCGCTCCCAACATCCAGGTCAAAGACGGGAGACTCGACCTCTCCGACGCCTACCCGGGAGACATCGGCTCTTACGACCGGCTCGCGATCCAGTGGGGCTACACGCCGGAGCAGGATCCGGCCGCCCTCGACAGGATCGTGCGCGACGGGTACGCGAAGGGGATCTTCTATCCGCCCGACGGCGACCCGCGCTGGGCCGAGTACGACTGGGGCGCGGACCCCGTCCGGTGGCTCGCGACGACGCAGCAGGTGCGCAGGATCATCCTCGAGCGGTTCGGTCCCGAGCAGTTGAAACAGGGAGACTGGGTGTACGGCCTGCAGCAGCGATTCAACCTCGCCTACCTCTATCACCGCTTCGGCATCCAGGCCGCGCAGCAATTCATCGGAGGCCAGTACCAGTCCAACGCGGTCGCTGGAGACGGACAGACGCCCGTCGCCTGGGTCTCGGCCGCCAAACAAAAGGAAGCCCTGGATCTGCTGATGGCGGCAATCTCACCCGAGAACCTCGACATCCCGGACCGGATCCTCGCGGCGCTCGCGCCTCCCCCCTCGGGCACTCGCGGGAGCCGCGAGCAGTTCCCCTCGGAGGCTGGGGACAGCTTCAGTCTCTGGACGGCGGCGCGGTCCCTGGCGGGCCTCGTCGTGGATCCGCTCCTCGACCCCGAACGCGCCGCGCGACTGACGCTTCCGGGTTCCCGCGACGCCCTGACGCTCGATGCCCTGCTCGCGCGCCTCATCGCGGCGACGTGGGGAGCGGCTCCCGACTCGTCGACGCGGAGGGCCGCGTTGCGCCGCGCCGCGCAGCGGGTCGTTCTCGACGCGATGATGGACCTCGCCGCGCGCGGTGAAGCGGCTCCGGAGGTCCGGGCGGCCGTCCACGCGCGCCTGACCCGACTGAAGACCGACCTGCGCGGAAGGCACTCGACCGACGCCGCGGCGGAGGCGCACCTGCGCCTCGCCGAGGGAGATCTCTCCGAGTTCCTCGAGAAGCCTGAGGTCCGCAAGGCCCGGCCGGCGCGCCCCGCGGCTCCGCCCGGAAGGCCGATCGGGCAAGACTGACGCGCGGCTCGCGCAACCGGATTTCGGGTATCGTCTGCCCAGGCGAATGGGCGTTGTCCGAAGGCTTCTTCTCGCCGGCTCGGAGAGCCGATGGCTGCGCGAGCGGGCGACGAAGCTCCGGTTCGTGAGGGGCGCCGTGACGCGCTTCATGCCGGGGGAGACGCTCGACGCCGCGCTCGACGCCACGCGCGCGCTCGGCGTCGGAACGGTGCTGACCCGGCTCGGAGAAAACATCCGCGACCTCGAACAGGCCCGTGACGTCGCCCGGCATTATCTCGACGTCCTGGAGCGCGTCCGGCAGAGCGGGCTCGACGTCGAGATCTCGGTCAAGCTGACTCAGCTCGGCCTCGATCTCTCGCGGGAGGAGTGCGAGAAGAACCTCCTCACGTTGATCGAGCGAGTCCGCGTTCTCTCCCGGTGGATCTGGATCGACATCGAGTCCACGGCCTACACGGACAGGACGCTCGACATCTACCGGCGGATGCTCGCCGCATACCCCCGCGTGGGCGTCTGCATTCAGGCGTACCTCTACCGCACCGCCGCGGATCTGAAGACCCTTCTTCCGCTCGGCGGAGGTTTGCGCCTGGTCAAGGGCGCCTACCGCGAGCCGCCCGACATGGCGTTTCCGAAGAAGAGCGACGTGGACGAGAACTATTTCAAGCTGGCGGGAGAGCTGCTTTCGCCCGGGGCGCGCGCGAAGGGGGTGCGCGCGATTTTCGGCACCCACGATCCGGTCCTCATTGCCCGGATCGAGGAGCGCGGCCGGTCGCTGGGCCTCCCGCCCGAGGCGCTCGAGTTCCAGATGCTCTACGGCATCCGCCGCCAGGAACAGGAGAGGCTCGCGAAGGCCGGCCACGGGTTCCGCGTCCTGATCAGCTACGGCGACGCCTGGTTCCCCTGGTACATGCGGCGCCTGGCCGAGCGCCCCGCCAACGTTCTCTTCGTCGCCAAGAACCTCTTCGCCCGCTGAGGTCCGCCGCCGGCGGAGGGCGGGCAGGCTCCACGCAAACGGCTAAGTGGACACATTAGATGACCAGTGCTATTCTGTGTCCATGAAGCAGATCCCGGCCGCCAAGTTCAAGGAACAGTGCCTTTCCCTCCTCGACCGCGTCGACGAGGACGGCATCGTCATCACGAAGCGCGGGAAGCCGGTCGCCAAACTGATCTCGATCCGGGTCGAGTCGGGCGAGCTGATCGGCAAACTGAAGGGGCGAGTCAGGGTCAAGGGAAACATCCTCTCGACCGGGCTCCGGTGGAATGCTCAATCTTGACACCCACGTCCTGATCCATGCCATGACGGGCGAGATCACGGCCCGGGAAGGGCGAATCCTGCGCGCCGCCCGCTGGGGGATCTCGGCGATCGTCCTCTGGGAGCTCGCCAAACTCGCGCAACTCGGACGCATCGAGATTGATCTCGACGATCCCGAGCTCGATCGGTTCCTGGCTAACGTCCACGTCTGGCCGCTGACGCTCGAGGTGGTCCGGACTCTGCGCCGCCTCGATTTTCATGGCGATCCCGCGGACGAGATCATCGCGGCGACGAGTCTCGTCCACCGCGCGCCGCTCGTCACGCGCGACCGTAAGCTCCTGAAATCGAAAATCGTGCCTCTGGCTTCCTGAACTAACCCGGGACGATCTTCGCGAGGAGCGCGGGGAAGCGCGGATGCGCGCGGATCGGGTCGTAGAAGGGGCAGGTCCTGGGCCACCACGCGAGGGCGTTGCGCTCCGCGCAGGCCCGCTCCAGGCAGGACATGGCCTCGTCCGCGTTTCCCAGCGGGATGTGGAGGAAGGCGAGGTGGAACGGCGCGATGTACTCGCGCGAGGCTCGGTCCGTCAGCTCGGCCAGGAGATCGAGGGCTTCGGCCCGCCGTCCCGCCCCCGCATAGGCGCCGCCCAGAAGAGACACGTAGTGGGACTGCCGGTGTTTGGTGACGTCCACCGCCTTCTCGAGCGACGCGATCGCCTCCGAGTGCCGCGCGAGCTGCATGTACGTCAGTCCGATCGCCCAGAGCGGATAGGGCGCGTTGGGGTCGATGTGGAGGGCCCGGCGGAACTCGCGGATCGCTTCCTCGAACCGGCGCGCCCCGAAGTACGCCCAGCCAACGTTGGTCTGCGCGTTGGCGGAGAAGGGCTCGATCTCGGTCGCCCGCCTCGCCATTTCGAACGCCTCGGCCGTGCGATCGGTGAAGGCGAGCATCAGGCCGAGCCACGAGTACGCGACCGCGGACTTCGGGGCGAGCTGGATGGCCCGCCTCGTCTCGGCTTCCTCCTTTTCGAGGTCCCACCCGAAGTAGTGCTCGACCAGGGCGAGCGAAACGTGCGCGTCCGCCGACTCGGGCGAGAGCTCCAGCGCCTTCTGCGCCGCCACGCGCGCCTTCGCGAACGCGTCGAGCGTCGGGATCCCGCCGTAGAACCCGTAGATGCAGTAGGAGTCGGCCAGGCCCGTGTAGGCGTCCGTGTAGCGCGGGTCGCGCGCGAGCGCCCGCTCGAACTCGGTGATCGCCTCCGTCGCTTCGCGGCGGTTGAAGTAGTAGCGCCCCTTCAGGTAGTCGTTGTATGCCTCGACGTTGTCCGTGCCCCGGGTTGAGAGGCCCGCCTCCTCGGCCGGAAGGAGGCGCACCTTCAGGGCCTCCGCGATGGAGCGCGAGATCTCGTCCTGCACCTCGAAGACGTCGTCCATCTCCCGGTCGTATCGCTCGGACCAGAGGTGATACCCGTCGGCCACGTTGATCAGTTGCGCGCTGATCCGGATGCGTTTGCCGGCCTGGCGCACGCTCCCTTCGAGCACCGTCCGGACGCCGAGGGCCGAGCCGATCTTCCGGACGTCTTCGTCTTTTCCCTTGAACGCGAAGGCCGACGTGCGGGAAGCCACGCGCAGGGTCGCGATCCGCGTCAGCGCCGTGATGATCTCTTCCGTCATTCCGTCGCTGAAGTAGTCCTTCTCCTCCTCGGCACTCATGTTCCGGAAAGGCAGGACCGCGATCGAGGCCTGCGACGGATCGGAGAGCCCGGACGCCACCGGGCGCGTTGCGCTGTCCGGCCGGCCGGCACCCGACCCCCGTCCTTCGGCGACCTTGAGCGCGAAGGCAAGGTCGCGGGCCGACTGGAACCGCTGCTCGGGGCTCTTCTCGAGGCAGTGATCCACGATCTCTTCGAGCTCGGCCGAGAGGGCCTTTCGGGCGGCGGAGTCTTCCAGCGGGTCGTCGCGGAGGATCGCCATCATGGTCTCGACGTCGCTCTCCTTGCGGAAGGCGCGCTCGCCCGTCAGCATCTCGTAGAGCAGCGCTCCCAGGGAGAAGATGTCGGAACGGTGGTCCGCTGCGGCGCCGCGAACCTGTTCGGGGGACATGTAGCCGACGGTGCCGAGGATGGTCCCCTCCTTCGTCAGGTCACTCTCTCGTGCCTCTGTCAGAGGCTCCTCGAAGCTGTTTCTTGCCATGGGATGCTGACCCGCGGCCGCTTGCCCTCTTCCGGCCGCGTCGAGCGGCCGCCTAGAAGCCAGGCCGAAGTCGAGGATCTTGACCATGCCGTCCCGCGTCAGGAAGACGTTCTGGGGTTTCAGGTCCCGGTGGATGATTCCGCGGTCGTGCGCCGCGGCGAGCCCCTGCGCGATCTGCAGCGCGTAGTCGAGCGCCTTGCGCTGCGGGATGGGCCCGCCGTCGAGCCGCTCGCGCAGCGTCTCTCCCTCGAGCAGCTCCATCACGGCATAGGCGATCCCGCGGTCCCGTCCGAAGTCGTGGATCGCCAGGATGTTGGGGTGCGAGAGCGCCGCCACGGCCTTCGCCTCCCGCTCAAACCGCGCGAGCGCGTCGGCGTCTGCGATGAGATTCTCCGGTAGCACCTTGACGGCCACGTCGCGCTCGAGCCGAGTGTCCCGCGCCCGGTAGACCTCGCCCATCCCACCGGCGCCGAGCGGCGAGAGGATCTCGTAAGGCCCGAGCCGGGTCCCCGCGGACAGAGGCATGGGATGGAAAGACTATCCGATCGGACGCGCGCGGCCCCTCCGTGATAATAGAGGTCCGCCGGCAATGCCCGGAGGCATTCACGAACGGGGAGCGTGATGGATCTGAAGTGCCTCCGGTCCTTCGAAGCTCCGCGTCGAGCGGGACAGGTCGAAGCCGGCGTTGCGGATCAAAGGAGGAGTTGATGCCGAAGTTCGTGATCGAGCGCGAGATCCCCGGGATCGGGAACATGACCGACGCCGAGATCCGGGAAGTCGCGAAGAGCTCCGTGAAGATCCTGACGGAGATGGGCCCGGAGATCCAGTGGCTCCAGAGCTACGTCACCGGCGACAAGCTCTACTGCGTGTACCTCGCCCCCGACGAGGCGACCGTGCGGGAGCACGCGCGCCGGGGAGGATTTCCCGCCAACCGGATCACCGCCGTCCGCCGGATGATCGATCCGGCCACCGCGGAATGAGGAGCGACGGGGCCGTCCGGGAAGTCAAACCCTGCCCTGGATGGCCTCTCTGATGGCCTCTTCGAGCGGCATCGCCCATCCCTCCATCCAGGCAGACACGCCGGCCGCGTCGGGAAGAGCCGATCGGGCCGGCTCGAGGCTCTCCTCCAACCGGGCCTGCTCGGCCGGCGCCGGCGCCCCGGCGACGGCCTGACGCAGAGCGGCGGCGGCTCCCGCCAGACGGAGCGCTCGCGCCGGTTGCGACGGCGCGGCGGTTGCCGCGAAGCACTCGAGGAGCCGGGCCACGCCGCGCTTGTGGTCGAGCGCCCGGAACGCCTCCAGGCTCTCGGCGTAGAGGCGATGGGCCGCCTCGAGATTGCCCTGTTCGCGCTCGAGGCCGCCGAGATCGGCGAGCGTGCCCGCCGCCCCCCAGCGGTCTCCGATCTCGCGGAACATCCCGAGGCTCCGCTCGTAGAGCGACCGCGCGGCGGCCGTGTCCTTCTCCTCGCGCGCCACGTCCCCCTTCTGGTTGAGCGCCCAGGCCATGCCGGCGCGGTCCTGGAGCTGCCCGGAGATTGTCAGGCACTCTTCGAGAAGCTCCCGCGCCCGATCGAAAGAGCCGAGCTGCTTTTCGACGTGCGCGAGATTCGAGAGCGCGCGGATGACGGCGACGCGGTCGTCCAGGCTCCGCCAGAGCTCCAGGCTCTCGGTAAAGAGCGTCCGAGAGCGGGAGAGATCCCCTTTCTTCTGCGCCGTGACGGCGAGCGCGTTCAATCCGACGGCTACGCCCTTGCGGTCCCCCTCTTCCCGGCAGATATCGAGGGCCTCCGCGTGGAAGCGTTCGGAGGATTCGATCTCCCCGGAGAGCACTCCGGCCGCGAAGAGCGCCCGCGCGCGCAGACGAGTCCGGCCGGCGGCCGACGGCAACGCGAGAACCCGCGCCAAACGGTCGCGTCCCTCGGAGAAGTGTTCTCGCTCTTCCCAGAAGTGGAAGAGCGCGGCGGCCAGGCGCAGGCCCCACGACGCGTCTCCGGCGGCGATTAGGCCATCCAGGGCGGCGCGGAAGTTGTCATGGTCGAGCTCGAAGCGGTCGAGCCACGCGGTCCCCTCGGAGTGGAGCGGCAGCCCCGGGGAGGCCCCGAGGCCCCCCGCGCGCTCGGACGCGAGATCTTCCGCGAGGACAACGAAGTACGCGGCATGGGCGCGGCGGGTCACGGATTCCTCGCCGCTTTCCGCGAGCCTCTCGAGCCCGTATTCCCGAATCGTCTCGAGCATCGCGAAGCGAGGCTCGCCGCCGGGAGGCTCGAATTCCTGCAACAGGCTCTTGTCCACGAGCGAGCCGATTCCGTCGAGCAGGTCGAGGCCGAGATCGCTCCGGGCGTCGCAGACCGCCTCCGCGGCTTCGAGCGTGCATCCACCCGCGAAGACGGAGAGCCTCCGGAAGAGCCTCTGCTCGGAGAGCGTCAGGAGGTCGTGGCTCCAGTCGATCGCGCCTCGCAGCGTGCGCTGCCGTTCCGGGAGGTCCCGCGCGCCGCCCGTCAGGAACCGGAGGCGGTTCTCGAGGCGGTCCCGCATCGCGGCGGGGGAGAGTAGCTTGATCCTGGCCGCGGCGAGCTCGATCGCCATCGGCAGCCCGTCCAGGCGGCGGCAGATCTCGGCGACCGCGTCCGCGTTCTCCGGTGTCAGGCAGAAATTCGGCCTGACGGCGGCGGCGCGATCGACGAAGAGGGAGACGGCGTCGCACCGGGCGAGCTCTCCGGCCGGCCCCGGACGCTCGGGCACGGCGAGCGGCGGAACGGGGAATTCCCGCTCGCCATAGACGTGAAGCGGCGAACGGCTCGTCACGAGGACCTTCGCTTCCGGACCGGCCTCCACGAGATCGGCCACGAGCGAGGCTCCAGAAACGAGATGCTCGAATCCATCCAGCAGGACGAGCATCGGATGCCTCACCGCCTGAAGCCGCTCGCGCAGAGCCGCCATCGGGGAAGCGCCTGTCGCTTCGCGCGCGCCGAGCGCCAGCGCTATCGCCGGCGCGATCGCGTCGGTATCCTCGACGGACGCGAGCGGCACGAAGAAGACGCCGCCCGGGAATTCGCCGGCCATCTCCCGCGCGGCCTCGAGCGCCAGGCGCGACTTGCCAATCCCGCCGGGGCCGGTCAGCGTCACGATGGAGACGTCGGCGCGGCCGAGGAGCTCGGCCAAGGCAGCGCGCTCACGGACGCGGCCGACGAACCCGGTGCGCGGGACCGGGAGGTTCGCCGTCCCGCCGCTCGCCGCCTCGCGTGGGGCCTCGAGGAGGCGGTCGCGCAGCGCCGAGAGGTCGCGCGCGAGGTCGCGCGTCGAGGCATAGCGGTCCTCCGGGTCCTTGGCGAGACAGCGCTCGACGATCCAGCAGACCGGCGCGGGCAGGAGCGCGTTGACCACTCCGGGCGGCTCCGGGTCCTCCTTGAGGATGGCGGCGAGCGTCTCGGCGGCGGTCTCCTTGCGGAAGGCGTGCTGCCCCGTCGCCATCTCGTAGAGGACACATCCGAGCGAGAACTGGTCGGACCGGTAGTCGACCTGCCGGCCTCTCGCCTGCTCGGGCGACATGTAGGCGGTCGTGCCGAGGACGACGCCGCGGCGCGTCTCGCTCGGGTCGGACGTCTGCATCTGCGAGAGATGCGACTCCGGCGGCGGAGCGACCTTGGCCAGACCGAAGTCGAGGATCTTGACGAAGCCGTCGTTGGACACCATGAGGTTCTCGGGCTTCAAGTCCCGGTGCACGATCCCGCCCGAGTGCGCCCGCGCGAGCCCTTCGGCCGCCTGCGTCGCGATCTGCAGGAGCTTGCGGACCGGGAGTGGGCCCGGGGTGGTCAACTCGCGCACCGTCTTGCCCTCGACGAGCTCCATGGCGATGTAGACGATCGCGCCAGACCTCCCGACATCGTGAATCGTGACGACGTTGGGATGGTTCAACGCGGAGGCCGCCCGCGCCTCCCGTTCGAAGCGGGACAGGTGCTCGGGATCGGCCGAGACGTACTCGGGCAGAGTCTTGATCGCGACCTCGCGGCCAAGCCGCGTGTCCCGCGCCCGGTACACCTCTCCCATGCCACCCGCGCCGAGCGGGGAGAGGATCTCGTAAGGTCCGAGACGGGTTCCTGCGACCAGCGCCAAGGACCGGAAGCCTACAACGGGAGATCGGGCAATCGTTTCCCTTACTTCTTGAGGCCGGCTTCCCAGTTCTGCGCGAGGGTGATCGGGGGCGACTGCTCGACGCCCGAGGAGATCATGAGAAAACGCTGGCCGTCGGCGGCGGCGTCGTACAGGCTGGGGAGAGGGTGGGGCTCGAAGAGGACCTTCGGAGCGCCCGGCTCCGGAGTCGCGCCGGAAGCGCGGATCTCGACGGACATCAAGCGAAGATCGGCGGAAAGATAGAACAGCTCCTTGCCGTCTCGCCGCCACCTCGGCTGGACTCCGCCGTCCGTCGAGACCTGCCACTTCCCGCCCGGGCCCGGGAAGGGCGCGACAAAGATCTCGTTCTTCCCGGATTCGTCCGACGAGTAGGCGAGCCAGCGGCCATCCGGGGAGAACCGCGCGTCACCGTTGTTGACGCCCCGGCGAAAAAACGTCGTGAGCTTCCCGTCCCCGGTCAGGGAGAGGACGGAAAGACTCACTCGGCGGTCTCCCTTCGCCTCGCGTAATTCCAGGGCGAGGAAGCGGCCGTCCGGAGACCAATCGTCCGCGATCCGCTGCCCTTCCCCTTCGAGGAGCGGTTCTTCGCTGCCGCCGCCGTGCGTCGGCTTCCTGTAGAGGTCGCCCTGGTGCTTGGCGTCCGAGTCGTAGACGATGTGGCTTCCGTCGGGAGACCAGACGGGGTCCGCGTTATTCTTCGAGCCCGACGTGAACCGCGTGCGGACTCCGCGGGCGAGGTCGTAGAGCCACACGTCCGAGCCTCGCGTGGATGGATCGAACACAGTGGCGGCCAGCTGCCGGCCGTCCGGAGAGATCCGCAGCCTCCCGATGCCTCCTGTTCCTGCCGACACGTAGAACGCCGCCTCTCCGACGGTCCCCGTCTGCCGCCCGAACCGATCGAACCAGAGCAGCTGCGAGGGGGCGGCCGCGGCTGTCCCGTACGCGACTGTCCCGTTCTCCGCGGCGCAGAACACGGCGTCTCTCCAGAACAGCGTGTACGGGGCGATCCGCTCGGCGATCGGCACGAGGGCGCCGGTCGCCGTCAGCCGCTTCGCGTCGAAGCGCTGCGCGAAGAGGCTTCCGTCGCGGACGAAGAGGAGATGGTCGCCGGCGAAGATCGTGTTCGAGTACGCCGGGATCAGGGCCCTGTCCTCCTTCGAGTCGATCGCCCCGACGTGGATGAGGTTGGCCGGATCGTCGGGCGCTCCCGACAGATTCGCGGCCATGTAGAGGAAGTGCCGGCCGTCCGGCAGGAAGGAGGGGTAGCGGTGCGTCGTCTCGTGACGCGCCTCGTCGAGCCGGGTCACCGGCGTCGGCGTCCCGCCCGAGTCCGGGATCCGGCTGATCGGCGCCGCCGGATGGGCGAAGAGGATCACTCCTTCGCGGCTCCAGGTGCCGCCCAGTCCGTTCGGCGCGGCGTCGCAGAGAACGACGGCCGGCCCGCCCGATGCCTCGATCCTCTTCAGCTTCCCTTCGGCGAAGAAGCCGACGGAGCGGCCGTCAGGCGACCAGAAGGGGAAGTCGGCGTTGTCCGTTCCGGGAAGCTGCCGGGCGGTGAGCTCGTCGAGCGACCGGACCCAGAGAGTCCTCGTTCCTCCCGGCCCGCTCGCCACGAAAGCCAGGTGCGCTCCATCGGGCGAGATCGCGAGGAAATTCAGGAAGCGTTTCTCGGGAAGGAGAACCGAGGATCGGACCGGGCGCGCCGGTTTGGGCGCGCGGCGGGCATAGCCGATCGCGAAGGCCGCCGCGAGGAGCGCGCAGACGGCAAAGCCCGCCCAGGCGATCCGCTCGCGGCTCTTTCGCCGGGCGACGACGGGGGCCGGCACTCCCGCCTGGGAGCCGCCCTCCGCCACCCACTTCAGCTCCAGCATCACGTCGTGCGCCGTCTGCCAGCGGTCCTCCGGGTCCTTGGCGAGGCATGTCTTGACGACGCGGTCGAGCGCGGGAGCCACCATGGGTTGGATCGTCGAAATGGGGGGAGGCTGCGTCCCGATGATCGCGGCGATCAAGGTCGCCTGGCTCGGTCCCGAGAAGGCCTTCTGGCCCGTGGCCATCTCGTAGAGGACCGTTCCCAGCGCGAAGATGTCGGTGCGGGCGTCGGCCTCCTTGCCCTCGAGCTGCTCGGGCGCCATGTACTGGAAAGTCCCGAGGACCGTCCCCTTCTCCGTCAGGTTCGTTCCCGCCTGTGTCGGCGCGACCGACATCCCGGAAAGCCCCGGGGCCGGCGCCTCCAGGCGCGCGAGTCCGAAGTCCACGAGCTTCACGCCCGACTTCGTCAGCATGACGTTGCCGGGCTTCAGGTCGCGGTGGACGATCCCCTGGCGGTGCGCCTTGTCCAGCGCGTCGGCGATCTCGATGCCGCAGCGCAGGGCCTGCTCGGGCGGCAGATGTCCCTTGAGCAGGCGTTCCGCGAGGCTCTCGCCCTCCAGGAACTCCATGACGAGGTATTCGGTCCCGTCGTGGTTGCCGACGTCGTAGAGCGCGCAGATGTGCGGATGGGAAAGGGCGGAGATCGCCTTCGCCTCGCGCTCGAAGCGCTGCCGGACTTCCTCGTTCTTCGAGAGATGCGACGGCAGGACCTTGATGGCGACCGTTCTCTCCAGCCGCGTGTCCTTCGCCCGATAGACCTCGCCCATCCCTCCCGCGCCGACCGCGGCGAGGATCTCGTAAGGACCGAGCCGGCTACCGGCGGCGAGAGTCATGCATCAAGAATGTCACAAGGGCAGCTGGTCGAGCATGTTCCCGCCCGCATTCTCGCCGCTGCGTCACTTCACGAAGTCCTCGAGCTGGAGGATGCGCAACCCGGGGACCGCGGGCAAGTCACGGTCGTTGGTCAACAGCGCGGCGCAGCCGCCCGCCAGTGCCGCCGAAATCTGGAAGGCGTCTGGAGTCCTGAGAGCCCCATGGACGGCGCGCAGCTGCGCGGCAGCGCGGAGCTGGGCTCGATCGATGTCGATCAAGCGGAGGCCGCGGCTTCGTGTGAGCAGTTGCTCGAATCGTTCGGCGAGCGGGGCGTTGCCCGTCCTGTACGGGATCACCAGGACCTCCGGCAGCGTCAGGCTCTGTCGCGCGTCAGACGTGAGGCGGGCCGGCGCGCGGCTCCTGCTTACGGAACTCGCTGGCAAGGAGGCCGCCGCCCCGGTCCCGGGGCTGAGCTCACTGTCCCGACCGGGGTTTCAACTCGCGGCGTCCGCCCTACTTCGGGGCCGGGGTCGTGGCCGGTTCCGCTTTCCCGGGCGCGGCCGGCGGAACGTTCTCCCCCTCCGCCTCTTCGGAAATGAGCTTCAGGCTCTTCTCGCGCACCGTCCAGCCCCGGGCCTCGAATTCCTTCGCGGCGCGGGGGGAGAGCTGCCCGGTGAGCCACAGCTCGCGCCTGGCTTTGGGGAAGTCGGTCTGGGCTCTCTTGGTGATGCGATCGACCTGCCCGGCCACGCCCTCGGTCCAGGCCACGTAGTCCAGGGGGTAGAGGCAGGCGAAGCGTTCTTCTCCCGCGGTCACGCAGGCCCCGGGCAAGTTCGCGACGATCGAGGTCGGGGGCGTCTGGGTCTTCTGGAAGAGCTCGGCGAGCATCGCGCTCTGCACGTAGAACCCCGCGTCGGCGTTCACCCGCGCTCCTGCCGCCCGCGCCACGAATTCGGGCCGGCCGGGGACGTTGCCGAGAGCGTCGAGGGAAGCGATCAGGCGGACCTGCCAGGTCAGGTTGTATTTCTTGTTGAGGCGAAAAGCGCGGCTGACCTCGGGCTTGACTCCCATGGCCTTCAACCGCTTCTCGTTCAACGTGACGAGCTCGTCCGGCTCCTTCATCCAGATGAGGTCGTTGACGGTGGACGTCGCGGAGAGTGCCGTGAGGATGACGCCGCCAGGAGCGAGATTGACAGCGAAGCGCCCGCCCGCGTCGTACGACGCCACGTCGCGCAGCTCGTTGTGGAGCACTTCGTTCGTCGTGTAGGGATCCACCCTGAGCTTCTTGGCCCAGGACCGCATCGCGCTGTTGACGCCGATGATGTCCTTGGCGAGTTCGCCCGTCCCTTCCACGGTCTTGCCGGCCGTGGACTGCTCGGTCGTCTTCGGCGCGTCCGCGGGGTTGCTCAGGTTCTCGGGCTCCGCCGCCGTCGGGTCGTCGCTCCCCAACTTCTCGGCCGTCCTCGAGGTGCTGCGGCCGACGCGGCCGAAGAGCCGCGCGACTCCGTCCCCGAGCCCGCTGATCGTATCGACGGGATGCGTCACGACCTTGACCGTGCCCTTGCCGATGTCCACCGCGGACGCCGCGACTCCTCCCGCCGCGACCGCGATCTTGTCCACTTCCTTCAACTGCGCGATGGCGCCGATCTCGTGCACGCGCAGCGCGGCGAGCCCCGTGCTCTGGACCTTCCAGGTCCCGAACTTCGAGTTGATCGTGTAGGTGTTGAACACGCCGTCGCTGACGACCTTCTCCTCGATCTCGTGGTTGGGTCCCTTCAGCAGCTTCGCGTCGAGAAAGTCAGACGCCTTCAGGACCGGCGGAGCCTCGTAGGCCTGGTCCCCGACGGCGCCCATCGCGGCCAGAGCGGCGGCGAGACCGAAAACGATGCGAGTCGTCTTCTTCATGGGAGCCTCTCCCTTCAGTACTGTTGAGCCGAAATCCTATCAAAGGGAAGGCCGGGTCTGCGCTCCTCGTCACTCCATGGTCTGCCGCAGGTCCGAGAGCACGGAATCCGCCGAGTCCACCCGGATGAACCCGAGGCGCGGGTACTCGATGTCCACGATGACGTAAACGGTGGCCGCGATCACGAAGGCGAAGGCGTACCGGTGAAAGCGGCTCCGGGCCTTGCCGGCGCCCATGGAGTACCCCGCGAGCATCGAGGACGCGAACGCCAGGCCACCGAGCATGAGGAAGACGACGAGGGGAGGGTGAATCCGCATCGCCATCGCCCGCGTCGTCGTGATGTCGATCATCTCGTTCAAGGCGGGGAGCAGCAGCATGCAGGGCGTCGTCGAGTCGGCGGAGCGGCAGCCGGCGACGGCGGCCTTCCAGATTTCACCCTGGAGTTTCTCCGCCTGAGCGACCTCGGCGACGGGGACCTTGCCGCTCGAGATCACCCGGTACGTGGCCAGCCGCGAGTCGAGGTACCGGCGGAAGAGATCGCGGACCGCCGGCCGCGCGCCTTCCGGCAGCAGGTCGATCCGGAGCCAGGCCGTGCCGATGGCATTGGTCTCCTGCGCGACGAGCTGTCGCCTCGTATCGAAGCGGGAGGCCGCTCCCGAGAACGTGAACGCGATGACGAGGCCGAGCAGGGCGAAAATCGCCCCTTCGACGGCCCCCGTGCCGGTTCCCTCGCCGCCCCGCTCCACCAGCCGCCGCCCGAGGTAGCGGCCGATTTCCAGCATCGCCAGCGTTCCGAGGAACAGGCCGGCCGCGACAGCAATGACGATGGCCGTGAAGTTCATGTTCAGAGTCCGCCCGGGATTCTATCCAGACATCTGCCGTCGGTTCGCGCTGTGCGGCCTGGGCGGCTTCGCCTCGTCCTCGACTTCAGGCACCTCGGATGGGCAAGCGAGCATTCTCCATGGCGAACGCGATCAGCGTTCGGTCGGCGGTCAGCAGGGTCAACTGCTCCACCTGCGCCGCGCCGATCAACAGACGATCGAAGGGATCGCCGTGGGCGATTGGCAGGTCGGCAGTGGCCAGCGCGTGCTCGTCACTGACGGAGAGAATGAACGCTCCGGCCGATCGCATCTCGTCGCGGAAGCGCCTCGGCGGCACGGGCAGCTTGCCGAGGCGATGCTTTATCGCCACCTCCCATATGCTCGCAACGGAAACCAGACACGGCGAGCCGGCGATCAGCTCGCGCGACACCGCCGAGAGACGGCGGCTGGCGGTGAGCCACCACAGCGCCACTGCGTATCGAGAAGCAGCCTCAAGGATGGCCTTCGAGACTCCTCGCGACCTCGGCTTCGACTTCAGGCGTGAAGGCCGCATCCACGGCCGCGGCAAATCTCCGGAGCCTTCCCCAACCGGCCAGGCCGCCTTTTTTCGCGACCGGGACCAGTCGGACCGCCGGGTTGCCGTTCCTGGCGATGACGACCTGTTCGCCCTCCAGAGCCGCCTTGACCAGCTTCGAAAGCTGGCTCTTGGCCTCCAACATGTTGACCTTCATCCCGACCTCCAGAGCGATTTTGTCGCACTTGGCTAACCTGGCCAAGGGCGGGCCCGGACGGCGCTCGAATCGTGCCACGCGCGACGGTGCCGCAAGAGAGGTTGCCGGGGACAAGGTGGGGGAGAGCCCTGGCGCGCCCGGCCGGGTAGGACCAAGGTCCCATTTCGCGCGGCGGGATTCGAAGCCAGTATTGCTCCCGAAGGAGCTCCAGAAGGTCTGGAGATCCGCTTTCGAAGCCGTGGAACGACTGGAGCAAGAGCTTCCAGGTGGGTGAATGAAGGAGGTCCTCATGCGTCGAACCGGAATCACGAGTGTCCTTGGAACCTGTCTCCTGTTGCTTGCCGCCAGCTCCGCTCTGGCGCAGAAGGTCAAGCCGATCGAGACCTTCACGGCCATGGGCGCGCAGATGAGCACGGGGAGGTCGAGCCAGATCACGATCACACATCGAGCGATGGACCACGGACCAGGAGCGCCAGGCGCTGATCGACACGCTCAAGGAGAAGGGGCAGCCGGCGCTCACCACCGCCCTCTACAACCTGCCGCGGGTCGGCTACATCAAGCCTGCCGGACTCGATGGGCTACGATCTGAAATACGCGTACTCGACGCAGCTTCCGGACGGCAGCCGGCGTGTCGTCGTCGCCGCGGATCGGACTCTCACGATGCGCGAGGCCGCGAAGGGGAGCCGGTCGGAAAAGTACGACTTCGCTGTGACGGAGATGCACTTCCCCAAGGGCGGCGGCTCAGGAGAGGGGAAGCTCGCGCCGGCGACCCTGATCTCGATCAACAAGGAGACGAATCAGATCGAGATCGAGAACTACACGGCGCAACCGGTCCGGCTCATGGGAATCAAGGCCAAGACCCAGTAGCGAGGCTACCGGGAGGCGTTTTCGGGGAGAAGCTCGAAGAGCTTCTGGATCGGAAAGGGGCCTTCGGGTCCGACGTCGGCGAGTTCCGAGGACCAGACCAGCCCGAAGCGCGCGAGGGCCGCGCGGTCTTCCGGACCGTCGGTCGGAAGGGGCGCGGCGTCGCGAAGGTGGAGCCGGGTCGCGAGCGCTCGCTCGCCGGCGGGCGTCGGGCGGTAGGCGGGCTTCTTTCGGGGAGACCACTCGCCTTCGAAGTAGCCGTTGGGATTCAGCCCGAGGCTCGCGGCCACCGAGGGGAGGAAGTAGGGGGGCCAGACGACGAGGACGTACCGGATCCTCATCCGGTCGAGCTCCCGGACGGCTCGCGCCGGCGACGGCTCGAACCAGATCTCCTGCGCGGCGGTAAAGCCGGGCTGCATGCTGCCGAAGTTGTCGAGGGCGACGGCGCGGGAGGCGCGGAAGACGATGCCGTGGCCGAAGTCCCACGGCGCGAGAACTCCCCAGGCCGGCGGGCTCCCGGGGTCGGGAGTCCCGATGCGGATCGCCTCCGCGGCCGAGTCCCAGACGAGGATCTCGGGGATGGGTGAGCCCCGGATCGTCGCGCCGAGGAACGGGATGAGATACAGCACGGCTGCCGGAACGAGACTCGCGGCCGTGATACCCCACATCGCCCGCCGCGCAGCGGGCAACGGTCGGAGAAGGCTCCACGCGGCTCCGCCGGCCGCGGCGCCGAAGG
Source organism: uncultured Acidobacteriota bacterium (assembly GCA_963741435.1). Taxonomy (GTDB): domain Bacteria; phylum Acidobacteriota; class Thermoanaerobaculia; order UBA5066; family Gp7-AA6; genus JAWOLE01. The sequence goes on from CAVUIX010000038.1 coordinate 40,052, forward strand.
CCGCCGTCATCGGGAGAAACCGGCTCTGGAACAGCGTCACGGGTATGAGGATCACGAAGGGAACGGCGAGAACGAGAAATTCAGGCGTCGCCGCGAGCGGTCTCGATCCCCTGAACGAAAGGAGCAGGGCCAGAGCTGCAATCGCCGCGGCGACGGCGGGGAGGCCCATTCCGGCCCATGTCACGTTCTGGAAGAGCGGTTGGAACTCGGAGATGGTGGCGAGCCAGGGATCGCGCGAACCGAGAAAACCGAAGCCCTGCGCCAGCGCCGGCCAGGCGCGAGAGCTCGTGACCAGCATCGCGAAGGCGCCGGCCGCGATGCCGGCGGCGGCGTAGAGTTCCGGGTCCTTCGAGAATCCCCGCCGGGCGGCGACGGCGAGCGCGAAGAGGCCGGTGCCGGCGGCGCCGATGGCGAGGACGAGGACATAGGGCGGCCCGAGGCGCCAGGGGTCAGAGGGATCGGGGGAGACCCGGAGGGACGCGAAGAAGGGCAGGACGAGCGCCGCGAGGCCGAAACCGAGAGAGATCCGGGCAAGCGCCCGTCCCCCGCGTGTCGCAAGGTGGCGCGCCGCGACGGCGGCGGCCACGAGGCCCGCGGAAAAGACGAGCCCCGTGTAGAAGCCGAGAGCGATCAAGACCGCGGCCGCCCAGAGGAGCGGGGAGAGCCGTGGGTCGCGAAGTCCATGCCCGCCGGCGTTCTCGCGGCGCGCGATCGTGTCCGCGAGGAGAAGAAGAAGGAGGGCCCCGAGAACCTCCGTCATGTTGTGGTCGATCTCGCCGAAGGCGCCGCGGCGCCCGAGGCAGGGTGTCAGCGCGAAGAGCCACGCGGCGGCGGCGCCGCCGCGGGGGCCGCCGGCGCGCTTGCCGAGCGCGGCGGTCGCGAGGAGAGCGAGGACCAGTTCCACGACGGGCAGCCCCGCGGCCAGGGGGAGGCCGCGGCGCGGATGAGCCGCCGTCGAGCCGCCGATGCGCGCGATGAGGGCCAGCGTGGCGTCGTGGAGCGGCGGCCAGAGAGCCCGGCCCCCGGCGGGGAAGTTCTCGTATGGGTCGAACACCGCCGGGAGCCAGCGGCTTTCCTCGATCGCCCGGACCACGCGGTGCGCGTGGAACATCGCGTCGGGATCGTCGAAGGGCCCCCCGGGCTGCGGCATCACCGTCGCGAAACGGTGCCACGCGACGAGGACGGCGAACAGGCTCGCGCCGGCGAGGCGGAGTTTGTAGGTTTGCCGTCCCATCGGCGACTGTCCGGCCTGCGCGGTTTTTTGTCCGCCGCGCGCCTTCTGGGCCACGGACCGATGCTAGCAGGCCGCTCTTTTCTGTTCCCGGATCGGGAAGGCGCGAGGCCGGGTAGGACCAAGGTCCTATCTCGGTTTGGATTCGATCTGGAGTATGTCTTGCCCAGGCGAGCCGCTGGCCTTGGTGACATGTCGCCACCGCTGGCGAGCAGCGGCCAGGGTTTGCATTTGCAAGCTGAAGGCGCCCGGCCTCGGAGCGTTCAAGTCTCTGAGGGACATGATGTTGCTCAAGGTGTTTCCCATCCCGCGGGATGGCACCTCGTTAGCTACTCAACGAACGTGAGGACGAGACTCGGGGTCCGCCTACAGGCGGCCATCCGGGCCGGCCAATAGGAGGATCTATGACATCGAAACCCGCCGTCCGCCTCGAGCATGACCTGCTCGGGGATCTCGCCGTTCCCGCCGACGCGTACTACGGAGTCCAGACCGCGCGCGCTCTGGAGAACTTCCACATCTCGGGCGTCGAGCTTCGGCTCTACCCGGACTTCATCAAGGCATTCGCGATGGTCAAGCTCGCGGCCGCGCGTGCGAACTTCGACTGCGGCCAGTTCAGCAAGGAGATCCTGAAGGGCATCGAGGGGGCCTGCGAGGAGATCATCGCGGGCAAGCTCCACGACGAGTTCCGCCTCGACGTCTTCCAGGGCGGCGCGGGCACCTCCACGAACATGAACGCGAACGAGGTGATCGCCAACCGCGCCCTCGAGCTCATGGGGAAGAAGAAGGGGGACTACAAGTACTGCGACCCGCACGACCACGTCAATCGCTCGCAGTCCACGAACGACGCCTACCCGACCGCCATCCACGTCGGGTTGGCTCTCGGCAACGTCCGGCTCGTGGCGGCGATGAAGGAGCTCATCGGAGCCTTCCGGAAGAAGGGGAAGGAGTTCTCCTCCATCCTCAAGATGGGCCGGACGCAGCTCCAGGACGCGGTCCCCATGACGCTCGGCCAGGAGTTCAACGCCTTCGCCGAGACGCTCGCCGGCGAGGTCCTCGCGCTCGAGCGGATCCAGAACGTCCTCTGCGAAACGAACATGGGGGCGACCGCGATCGGCACGGGCTTGAACGCGCCCGAGGGCTACGCCGAAAAGTGCACGAAGCATCTCGCGAAGGTCACGGGGTTCCCGATCACGCTCGCCCCGGACCTCATCGAGGCGACCCAGGACACGCAGTCGTACGTCCTGTACTCGTCCTGCATGAAGAGCCTCGCGATCAAGCTCTCGAAGGTCTGCAACGACCTGAGGCTCCTCTCCTCCGGCCCGCGCTGCGGCCTGCGCGAGATCAACCTCCCGGCCAAGCAGCCCGGCTCGTCGATCATGCCGGGGAAGGTCAACCCGGTCATCCCCGAGGTCGTGAACATGGTCTGCTTCCGCGTGATCGGCAGCGACCTCACGGTCTCCATGGCGGCGGAGGGCGGGCAGCTCCAGTTGAACGTCTTCGAGCCGGTCATCGCCGCGTGCACCTTCGAGGCGCAGACGATGTTCATGAACGCCGCCCGGACGCTCCGCGTCCACTGCGTGGACGGGATCACGGCGAACGCGGACGTCATGAAGCACTACGTCGAGTATTCGATCGGCACGGTCACCGCGCTGAATCCGGTCATCGGCTACGACAAGGCGACGGAGCTCGCCGCGGAGGCCATGAAGTCGGGCCGCGGCATCCTCGAGATCCTCCGGGAGAAGAAGATCCTGACGGAGAAGCAGATCGCCGAGGTCCTCAACCCGCAGGCGATGACCGGCCAGAAGCGCGCCGCCAAGGCATGAGACTCCGGCGGACCGCTCTCCTCGCGCTCGGGGTCCTGGCCCTGGCCCTCGGGGCCGCGGTATCCGGCGCCGAGGAGTGGCGGCCGTTCACAGCGACCTGGACGCTCTCAGGCCGTCGGACGGCGCTGCCCACGGAAGGGGAGCGCCCGGCGGCCATCGTTTATGCCTCGGGGTCGTTCGTCGTCACGCGCGGCGACACGCTCGGCCGCGGCTTCTTCGGCGAGGTGATCGGCTTCGACGACGGCGGCTCGGTCCTCGTCGGCCGCGCCGTCTTCACGGACGAGCGCGGCGACAAGGTCTTTGCGACGTTGAAGGCGCAGCCACTCGGCGACAGGCCGGACGGCCGCCGGCACGATCACGGGCGGGACGGGCCGGTGGGCCGGCCTCGAAGGGGACTTCACCTTCTCGTGGAAGTTCGTCGTCGAGGCCGGCGACGAGGAGTTCCAGGCGATGGCCGTGAACGTCGAGGGACGCGCGCGGCGGGGCGCGCCGCCGCCGGCTCCCACTCCGGCGGAGGCTCCGCGATGAGCCCCGCCGGGAAGAAGCTCCTCGCCCGGGGAGCCGTGCTGGCCCTCGGGGTCGCGATCTGGTTCTGGCCGGTGCCGGAGGGCCTCACGGCGCCCGCGTGGCATCTCTTCGCGATTTTCGCCGCCACGATCGCTTCCGTCATCGTCGGCGCGTTCCCGATCCTGACGGCTTCCGTCCTCGCCGTGGCGATCGCCGTGCTGTCCGGGTCCTGACTCCCGCGAAGGCCTATTCCGGGTTCGCCAACGGGACGATCCTGCTGATCGTCGTCGCCTTCCTCGTTGCCAAGGCCATCGTGAAATGCGGGCTCGGGGCGCGGCTGGGCCACCTGGTGGTGAGCCTCTTCGGCCGCTCGACGCTGGGCCTGGGCTACAGCATCTTCTTCTTCGACGCGGTCATCGCGCCCGCCTTCCCCAGCGATACGGCCCGCTCGGGCGTTCTCTACCCGCTGGCACTCTCGCTCGCCGAGGGCGGGGGATCGAAGCCCGACGAGGCGACCCGCAAGAAGATGGGCGCGTACCTGATGTTCTGCGCGATGGCGACCTGTCGCTCTCCTCGGCCCTCTGG
>CAVUIX010000039.1:0-178185 GCA_963741435.1 uncultured Acidobacteriota bacterium
TTCTCTCTAACGATTGAATAGTCATCGCGAAAATCCGGGCCGACAGGTCCTGTCGTCGGCCCTTCATCTCGGTATCAGCCGGACTGAGAGCCGCGGATCCGGCGGCGTTTCCCGGAGGAGGTGATGGGTGACGAGCAGGGAAGAGCGCCGCCGGCACCTCGGTGACACTGCGAGGAACCCTCAACGCCTGCCGGTTCTCCCCGTCACGGCAGGCCGGCGCGTGCCGACGAGGGAAACGACGACGGCTCCGGGGCGGCCGTTGCAGGCAGCTATTCCCCGGGGCGGGTGGGATCGAGCGTAGCGAGAAGGTCTCTCAGGTCGTCGGCGTGCTCCTCTTCGTTCTCGAGGATCTCCTCCATCAGCCGGCGCGTCGTGACGTCGCGGTCTCCGAGGAACCGGATGATCTCGCCGTAGGACTCGATGGCGACCCGCTCGGCGACGAGGTCCTCCCGGATCATGTCCACCAGGGACTTCCCCTCCACGTATTCCGAGTGGCTGCGCGAGGCGAGGCCCTCGGGACTGAAGTCGGGCTCGCCACCGAGCTGCGTGATCCGCCCGGCGATCCGGTCCGCGTGTCCCTGCTCCTCGGTGGCGTGCTGCTGGAACTCCTGGGCGACGGCGTTGGCGTGGATGCCCGTCGCCATGAAGTAGTGGCGCTTGTAACGCAGGATGCAGACGATCTCGGTCGCGAGGGCCTCGTTCAGGACGGCGATGACTTTCTCGCGGTCGGCCCCGTATCCGGCCGTGACGGCGCCGTCGCCGATGTGCTGCCGCGCGCGCCGGCGCAACTCCTCGACGTCGCTCAAGAAATCCCCTCGGGAAACGCTCTTCGTGGTGTTCTTCTTCTTCTTCGGCGGCATGTTCTTCTCCTCTTCACGCGGCTTCGCCCGATACTGCAAGAACGGGGCCGGAAGGAATCCTACCGGAAAGAAAAAGGGGGGCCGAAGCCCCCCAAAAAGGCATGGCTGATCGAAGAGATCAGTAGCGGTCGCGGCCTCCGCCGCCGCCGTAGCCGCCACGGCCTCCGCCGCCGCCGCCGCCCGTCTTGGGACGGGCCTCGTTGACCGTGAGCGCGCGGCCGCTGAACTCCTGGCCCGAGAGGGCCGAGATGGCGTTCTTGGCCTCGTTGTCGTCCGCAAACTCGACGAATCCAAAGCCCTTGGATCGTCCGGTCTCGCGGTCGGTGATGACCGCCACGGACTCGACATTGCCGTACTGGGAGAACAGGGTGCGAAGATCCTCTTCGCTGGTGGTGTAGGGAAGGTTACCGACGTACAGTTTCATCGAAACAGAGTCCTCATCCGGCGTTTGATTTCCCGGGCCCTGTCGCGCCGCTCGACCGAACCCGACTTCCCGTGAGATTCGTCGGAATTCTGCGAGCGCGGAAAGCGTGCGAGAAAGGCGAGCGATACGAGAAGAGGCACAGTTTACGCGAACGCTCCAAGGAAAGCAAGTCGCGGGCGGATGCGCCGGCTTCGACCAAGTGACTGGGAGACCGGGAGATAGGGAGGCTGGGTGAGGGCTACCCCCAGTCCCCCTGTCACCCCGTCAGTTCACGTAGTCCGTAAGTCGCGCAGTGCGGCGGCGACGAACTTCGTCGTCATCTCCTTGCGCCAGAGGAAGGAGAAGTCCGTGTTGTCCATCGGCCTCGACGGCCCTGCCGCCGCTTCCGACGCGGCCTTGACAGCGTCGTCATCGAGCGGCCGGCCCCGCAGGAGTTCCTCCGACGCCGTCAGGCGAACGGGCGCTGAGGCGACTCCTCCCAGGACCAGCCGGGCTTCCACGACGTGGCTCCCCTCCCGCCGAACCGCCGCGCCGACGGAGAGCACCGGGAAGTCGAAGGCCCCCCGGCGGCGCAGTTTCTTGTAGCTCGCCCGCCAGCCGTCGGGCTTGCCGAGCCGGATCTCCGTCAGGAGCTCCTCCGGGCGTTTGGTCAGGTACGCGATGCCGTCGTTGCGATAGAGGTCTTCGACCGCGATCTCCCGCTCCCCCTCGGGCGCGACGAGCACGGCGCGCGCGCCCAGGGCGATCAGGATCGGCACGGAGTCCGCCGACTGCACGGCCAGGCACTTGCGAGAGCCCGGCGCCACCCAGCAGATGTCTCCGTCCTTCTTCAGGCAGAACTGGATCGCCTGGCGCCACTCGTAATTCTGGTCGTAGTAGTTGCAGCGCGTGTCGAGAAGGACGTTTCCGCCGAGTGTCCCCATGTTGCGCAGCGGCGGCGTCGAGATCTCCGCGATCGCGTGGGCGAGGGCCGGGTAGTCCCGTCGGATGCGTGCGCGATTCTCGACCGCCGAGAGCGGCACCGCCGACCCGATGGAGACTCCGTCCGCGCCCACGCGCATGCGCGAGAGCGAAGGGATCCGCGACAACCCGATGACGACGCGAGGCGTCTGCTGCCGGCGCTTCATGTTCGGGTACAGGTCCGTACCCCCCGCGACGTACGCGCTGTCGGGGCCCGAGTCGGCCTTGATCCGCACGGCCTCCCGCACCGTTTTCGGCGCGTAGTAGCGGAATTTCGGGAGACGCATCATGACGTTGCCGATCGGGCGATCGGGTGATCGGGTGATCGGGTGATTTCGCGGGAAGGTCGGTGCCCGGGCCAAATCACCCGATGGCTCGATCGCAAGATCACCCGATTCATCTCACACCTCCGGGGGCTGTCGCGGCGGCTTCCAAGGCGCGGCCGTCGCCGCCTTCGGCGGGCGTCGGGACGCGCAGCGGCTCGGGATAGGGGATCTGAGGGAAGCTCGTGGGGCCGTAGCGCGGGTCTTTCCCCTGCGCCTTCGACTTCAAGGCCTTGAGGACCTTCTCGGGAGTCGCCGGGACCTCGTCGATGCGGACTCCTACCGCGTCGAAGATCCCGTTGGCGACGGCGGGCGGAATCGGAAGGAGGGGTCCCTGCCCGACTTCCTTCGCGCCGAAGGGGCCGTTGGGATCGGGGTCCTCGACGAGGAACGTCACGACCTCCGACATCTCCTTCGTCGTCGGGCTCTTGTATTCCAGCAGCGACGGGAACTTGTGCACGAGATTGTCAGGCACGTCGGAGCGATAGGCCATCTCTTCCATCAGGATCTCCCCCAGGCCCATGTAGACGGAGCCCTCGACCTGTCCGACCACGAGCACCGGGTTGATGCACTTGCCGACGTCGTGGGCGATCCAGATCTTCGGGACGCGTACGATGCCGGTCTCCGGGTCCACCTCGACCTCCGCGACGGCGGCCGAATAGGAGTACGCGGGCGAGGGGCCGACGCCCGCGCCCCGGTAGCGCCCGGCCGACGGCGGCGGCGAATAGGAGCCGACCGTGCCGAGCGTTCCGAACCGGCTCTCCGCCGCGACGACGGCCTCGGGGAAGCTCATTCCCTTCTCGGGGTCCTCGACGTCGAAGACGCGCCCCTCGGCCAGAGCGATCCGCGTCGCGGGAGCTTCGAGCTTCTGCGCCGCCGCGGCGACGAGCATCTCCCGCGCGCGCTCGGCCGCCTGCAGCGCCGCGTTTCCCGTCATGAGAGTGACGCGCGAGGAATAGGAGCCCAGGTCCACCGGCGTCAGGTCCGTGTCGCCCGTGACAACCCGGATGTCGAAGGGATCGATCCCGAGCACCTCCGCCACGATCGCGGCGAGGATCGTGTCGCTCCCCTGCCCGATCTCGGTCGAGCCGCAGAAGACCGTCACGCCGCCGCCGCGGTCGAGCTTCAACTGCACGCCGGACTGGGGCATGGAATTCCAGTAGATCGGCAGCCCAGCGCCGCAGATGTAGGAGGAGCAGGCGAGCCCCAGCCCGCGCCCGTGAGGGAGCTTCCCGCGGCGCTCGCGCCAGCCCGAGGCGTCCACGACCCTGTCGATGCAGGCCTCGAGGCCCATCGAGCCCACGCGCAGGAAGTTGGCGGTCAGGGAGTCGGGCGGCTGGAGGTGCGCCTTGCGCATCTCGGCCGGATCGAGCCCGAGGTCGCAGGCGATCTTGTCGAGCTGGACTTCCAGCGCGTACCGCGGCTGCGGCGTGCCGTGGCCGCGCTTGGGGCCGCACGGCGGCTTGTTCGTGAAGACCCGCGCGCCGTCGAAGCGGTACGCCGGGATCTCGTACGTGACGGTCTGGAGCGCGCCGGTGTAGTAGGTCGAGGCGACTCCGTAGGACCCGTAGCCCCCGCCGTCGAGCGCCGTCTGGAAGTGCATCGCGGTGATGGCGCCATCCTTCTTCACGCCGGTCTTCACCCGCATGAGGGTCGGATGCCGTCCCCGATGGCAGTAGAAGACCTCCTCCCGCGTCAGGCAGATCTTCACCGGCCGCCCGGTGACGCGCGACAGATGGGCCACGACGATCTCGTGATTGAAGGGGTCGGATTTTCCGCCGAACCCTCCCCCGTTGGGAGTCGCGATGACACGGATCCGGGAGGCCGGCATCCCGAGGACCTTCGCGAGAGCCCGGTGGACATAATGCGGCGTCTGCGTCGAGGTCCAGAGGGTCAGCTTTCCGTCGGGGCCGTAGTCGGCCACGGAGGCGTGCTGCTCGAGCGCGATGTGCGTGTTCCCCTCGTAGAAGAAGAGGTCTTCATAGATCCGGTCCGCGCGCTCGAAGCCTCGTCCCGTGTCGCCGAATTCCACCGAGACGAGCTTGTGGAAGTTGCCGCCGTCGCCGTAGTCGTGGATTCGAGGAGCCGGATTCGCGATGGCCTCCTCGATCGAGGCGACGGGAGGCAGCGGTTCGTAGTCAACCACGATCGCGGCGAGCGCGTCGAACGCCGCGTCCTCGTCCACGGCCGCGACGGCCGCGATCGGGTCTCCCACATACCTCACGGTATCCGGGGAAAGCGCGTGCTCGTCCTGCGACACCGGGAGGATTCCGAAGGCGATCGGGAGGTCCTTTCCGGTCGCGGCGGCGAGGACGCCGGGCAGCGCGAGGGCCTTCGAGACGTCCACCCGGACAAGGCGCGCGTGGGCAAACTTCGACCGGAGGATCTTGCAGTAGAGCATCCGCGGCAGAAAGATGTCGTCGGCGAACTTCGTCTGCCCCGTGACCTTCGCCGCCGCGTCCACCTTCGGGTAGGGACGGCCCACGACGCGGGTCCGCGCGCGATCGCTCACGCGATCCTCCGCGCGAGTCCAAAGTCCAAAGTCCAAAGTCCAAAGTAGCTACCTTGGACCTTGGACCTTGGACCTTGGACCTCTCCGAGACTCACTTTGTCACCACCGGCAACAGTCCGCTCTCATCGAAGTCCGTTCCGTAGAGGGCCTCGCGCGAGGGCTCGGCGGGCTCGCCGCGCATCCATGCGGCGGCCAGCTCCACGGCCTCGAAGATCTTGATGTAGCCGGTGCAGCGGCAGAGATTGCCGGCCAGGGCCTCCTTGATCTCGTCGCGCGTCGGTTTCCGGTTCTTCTCGAGCAGCTCCTTCGCCGTGAGAAGAAATCCCGGCGTGCAGTAGCCGCACTGCGCGGCGCCCAGATCCGCGAAGGCCTTCTGAAGAGGGTGAAGCCCCGCCGCACCGGCCATCCCCTCGACCGTCTCGACGCGCCTCCCCTCACACTCGACGCCCAGGAAGAGGCAGGAGAGGACCGGCTTCCCATCCACGAGCACGGCGCACGTGCCGCACTCTCCAAGTTCGCAGCCGTGCTTGGTCCCCGTCAGCCGCAGGTCTTCGCGCAGGACCTCGAGCAGCGTCTTGTGCGGCGCGAACGCGGCCTCGACCGGCTCGCCGTTGACCCGGAATCTCACGAGCTCGGCGCCTTCGGGCCCCACACTTTTCCTACCGTGACGCGGCATGACGGATTAATCTAATCCCTTTATTTTGAGAAGGAAAGCAGCACAAATCTAACCGACCGGTCAGGCAATTCAAATCCCCGGTCCGAATGAGCCCTTCGCTCCAATCGGGCTTGTTTCTCCCCGAGGGGCCCTCGCCATGCTCCCGGCGCTGTGGGTCAGGCTCGCGCGGGGCTCTTCAGACCTCTGGAAACTGGCAGGTTGCGGCACGACAACGCTTGTTACCTGCTCGTTTTCCTGGCAGTCGTCACCCTCGCACCCTGCCGGCTCGCCAACTCGCTCGAGGACCTGATCTCCGACGGGCGATGCTCGCGCTCCTGGCCCTGGCGGTGGCCGGAGCGGCGATCCCCTTCTTGAAACGATAGGAGAGGCTCTAGTCCCAGCGAGCCGGGCGCTTGCCGAGGAAGGCGTCGATGCCTTCCTCGGCGTCGGGAAGCGTCAGGTTCTTGGCCATCGCGCCGCCGGCAGAGTCGTAGGCCGGTTCGAGCGGCTGCTCGATCTGGCGGTAAAACGCGGACTTCCCGAGGCGGACGACGGCGGGACTGCGCGCGAGAATGATGTCGGTAAAGTGCGCGACGGCGGCGTCGAGCTCGGCGGCCGGCACGACGCGGTTGACGAGACCCCAGGCCAGGGCAGTGCGCGCGTCGATCGGCTCGCCGGTCAGCAGCATCTCCATCGCGCGCTTCCTCCCGATATTGCGGGCCACGCCGACGGCCGGGGTCGAGCAGAAGACGCCGACGTTGATCCCCGGCATCGCGAAGGTCGCCGTGTCCGCCGCGACGGCGATGTCGCACATCGAGACGAGCTGGCATCCGGCCGCCGTGGCGATTCCATGGACGCGGGCGATGACGGGCTGCGGCAGCCGCGTCAGCGCCACCATCATCCGGCTGCCGTCGTCGAAGAGCCGGCGCTGCCAGGCCTCGTCTCCCGCGTGCGCCCGCATCTCCTTCAGGTCGTGGCCGGCGGAGAAACCCCTCCCTTCCGCGGCAAGCACGACGACACGCGCTTCAGGATCGCCGGCGATCGCATCGAGCTCGGCCTGGATCGCGGCGATCATCTCGAGCGAAAGCGGATTGAACCGGTTGCCCCGGTTGAGCCTCAGGCGAACCACACCCCCCTCCCGGCTGCTCAGGACCAGGGGCTCCGATGCGACGGCGGTGTCGGTGCTCATGGCGTCGTTCCTTCAGGACTTAGAAAAAGTGGGCGGTGCCACAATGAGGTTAGCGCTCTTGCAAGCAGGATCAAATGCTCCGAAGAGCAAGTCCTGACGCCCCGGGCAATCCCTCATTTCCCGGCTCTTGGACTCGTGGTCAACCGCCCGCCCGAATCCTACCACCAGGAAGCTAACGTTCACGTGCAAGCGCGGAGCGACGTGAGCAGATCCTTCGCTACGCTCAGGATGACAACGTGGGGATGAGGTCCCTGACCCATCCACAGCGACACACCCAATAGGGCACCTCGATGCTGCCGGCGCTCGCGGCGCGAGGAGTCTCCCGAGCGAAAGCGGGGAGGAGCCTCGCGCCGCGGGAGCGGAGCGCGGAGCGAAGGACGAGGCGGGCGGTCGAGGCCGCATCCGGCCGAGCCGTCCGCCGGCGGCGAAGCCGCGTCACTCGCGCAGCGCGGAGCGACGTTCGCTGTCGAGGACGCTCATCTGGCGGGCGTCGTAGCGGTCCCCGGCCGCGGCACCGGGCGGGACGGCCTTCTCCAGCCGCGCGATGTCCTGCGGCGTCAACCCGAGGTCGAGCGCTCCGAGAGCCTCCGACAACCGGTCGCGGCGCCTGGCCCCGACGAGGGGAACGATGTCGTCGCCGCGCGAGAGGACCCAGGCGATCGCGACCTCCGCGACGGTCGCCCCCTTCGAGCCGGCCACCTCGCGCAGGGCTTCCACCAGCGCCAGGTTCCGTTGGAGGTTGCCGCCGTGGAAGCGGGGAAGGAAGTTGCGGATGTCCCCCTTCGCGAGCGACTGCTCCGCCGACCAATGGCCGCCAATCAGGCCGCGTGAAAGGACGCCGTACGCGGTGATACCCACGCCAAGCGCGCGGGCCGCGGGGAGGATGTCCGCCTCTATCCCGCGGGAGAGGAGCGAATACTCGATCTGGAGATCGGCGATCGGGTGGACCGCGTGGGCCCGTCGCAAAGTCTCCGCGCCGACCTCGGACAGGCCGACATACCGGACGTGCCCTGCCTTGATCATCTCGGCGATCGCGCCGACGGTCTCCTCGATCGGGACGGACGGGTCGAGCCGCCCCGGCCGGTAGATGTCCACGAATTCCGTCCCGAGCCGACGCAGCGTGTACCCGAGGAAGTTCTTGACGGCGGCCGGCCGTGCGTCCACGCCGACCCAGCCGCCGGACGGATCGCGGAGGGCCGCGAACTTCACGCTCAGCAGGACATCTTCGCGGCGGCGCCCGGCGAGGGCCTCGCGGATCAGCAGCTCGTTGTGTCCCGAGCCGTAGTAGTCGCCCGTGTCGAGCAACGTGATGCCGGCGTCGAGAGCCGCGTGGATCGTCGCGATGCTCTCCGCCCGATCCGCCGGACCGTACATGTCGGACATGCCCATGCATCCGAGGCCCAGCGCCGAGACCCGCGGACCGTGGGAGCCGAGCGAGCGAGTAATCATGTCAGGCCGTCCCTTTCTTGCGCGGCCGCGTCTGACCCGCGGCGCGCGTGAACTGCGGGATCCGCATCCCGCGCTCCGAATGCTTGATGAGCCTGCCCAGGCGACCGCGCCGGGTCTCTTCCTTCCTGGCGCTGACCACCCACCAACCGGCGGCTTTCCTGTACGAGGTCGGTTGAGCCTGAAAGAAAGACCAGGCCTCCATGCTTCTTCTTCAGCATGCTCCTGTACGGTTCTTCGAGCTGCTCGCCGCGCTGTTCGTAGGAATAGATTCCGGATCTGTTCTCTCTGCGAGCGTCAAACGCCCTCAACCCGGCAGGCTTCATCCGCCCTTCGCCGGCGAGCGCCAGGGTTCTCCGGATGTTCACGGCGCTCCAGATGCTGCGAGGCCCGCGCGGAGTGAAGCGAATCATGTAGCTCTCTTCATCCAGTCTCTTCCTGATGCCGTCGATCCAGCCGACGCACAGCGCCTCATCCACGGACTCCGGCCAGGTGACGCTCGGCTTGCCGGAGCCCTTCTTGAAGTATCCCACCCACAGCTCCCGCGCCGCAGTGTGATGCTCGTCAAACCACTTCCGCAGATGCGACGGTGACCGGAAAAACGTGGCTTTCATCCCGGGAATGCCTTGCGGTCTCTTTTCCGCGTCATCGCGAAGCGGTCCCGCGAGCAAGCGCCGCGCGGTAGCGAAGACGCCGGCGGCGTCCCGTCTCTCCCGGTGTGACCAGAGGCGAGGAGCCAGCGCGCCGCCGCGCCGAGGAAGAGGAACACGCCGGCGGCGCGCGCGGCCATTCTCCCGTGATGCTTTTCGACGTAATGGCGCAGGCCGGCGTGCAGCTCTCCGAAGAGCGCGTCGCCTGCCGAGCCTCCACCCACGTGAGTGACCCGGGCCTCCGGCACGTAAAGGAGGCCGCGCCCTCGAGCCGCGAGCCGGAGCAAAAGATCCGTCTCCTCGGCGTAGAGAAAAAAGGTCTCGTCGAATCCCCCCACCCCCTCAAAATCGGAGCGCCGTAAGAGGAGCGCCGCGCCCCTCAATGTCGGCACGAAGCCGCGCAGCTCGTGATCCTCGCGGGTCTTCGTATGGCCTCGCAGGAACCCGCGGCCGCCTGAAAGGGACGCCAGGCCCGAGCTCTCGCAGAAGATCCGCCACGGCGTCGGGAACCGCTGGATCGAATGTTGAAGACTTCCATCGGGGTTGACGAGCCGGGGCCCCGCTGCCGCCGCCGCAGGGTCGGCGTCGAGGGCCGCGACGAGCGTCCTGACCGCACCGGGGAAGACGACCGCGTCGGAATTGAGAAAGAGGAGAAGCGGCCGGGACGTCTCTCGGGCGCCCCGGTTGCAGCCGGCGCCGTAGCCTCTGTTCTTCGCCTCGATGAAGAGGCGCGCCTGTGGGACCTCGGCCGCCAGGCGCTCCCCGATCGCATCGCCGGACGCGTTGTCCACCACGACGACCTCCGTTCCGGGAGCGGTCTGCGCGACCGCCCTCGCGGAAGCCACCGTGTGATCCGGAGCGCGGTAGTGAACGATGACGGCCGAGACTCTTTGGCTCCCCGGCCGGATTTCCGTCATCGCGGCCCCTCGTCTCTCGCCGGCGGCGCTGGCGCGGACGCTCCAGTCCGATCGTTCGAGGGCACGGCAGAAGTCTAGAGCAGGTGGTCGGGAGGCGATGACGCCGCCTCGCGGCACCGGAGGCGCATGACGATAGAATCGCGAGCGTGAGGCCGGATGGAGTCGCGGGCGCCGGAAGCGCTCTTCCCCTCTACGACTCTTCGGGCCGCCCGCCGCGAGTGATCGAAGAGGCCCGGGCGCTCTGGGCCTACCGCAACCTCGTGGTCGAGATGGCGATCCGGGATATCAAGATCCGTTACAAGAGGTCGGTCCTGGGGGTGTTCTGGACGATGCTCGCGCCGCTGCTGAACATGGTGGCGCTCACCCTCGTCTTCTCCGCCCTCCTGAAGGCGCAGATCCGGAGCTACCCCGTCTACTACCTGGCCGGATCGCTCTTCTGGACTTTCTTCTCGCAGACGACCTCGAACGCCGCCTCCCAGACCCGGGACGCCAACGAGATGGCCAAACGCATCTATATCCCGCGATCCGTCTTCGTGGCGTCGGCCGTCGCCGTCGGGCTCGTCAATCTCGCGCTCGCGACCGTGCCCATGCTCCTCCTGCTTCTCGTCATGAGGTTTCCACTTCACGCGACCTGGCTCTTCCTGCCCGTCGGCGTGCTGCTGCTCTCGCTCTTCTCGGCCGGCGTGAGCCTCGTTCTGTTCACGGTCGCATCGCGCTTCTCCGACGTTCGCGAGATGTACCTCGTCTTCGTGCAGACCTGGTTCTTCCTGACGCCGATCGTCTATCACCCCTCCATCATCCCGGCGCGCTTCCGGCTCGTGCTCTGGCTCAATCCGATGTACTACCTGATCCAGACCTTCCGCCGGCCGATCTACGACGGTCTCCTGCCGGAGCCGAGGTTCCTGATCCCCGCCATCGCGATCTCGCTCGCGGCGCTTCTCTGCGGGTGGATCTACTTTTGCCGCCATGCCGACCAGTACGCCTTCCAGAACTGACGGCTCCGCGATCCGGCTCGAGAGCGTCGCCCTGAGCTACAGGATCCCGCGGGAGCGGATCCGGTCGATCAAAGAGTACGCGATCCGCAGGATCAAGCGGCTGGTGGTCTTCGACGAGATCGAAGCTCTGCGCGATTTCGATCTGTCCGTCCAGCCGGGCGAGGCGCTGGGGGTCATCGGCCGCAACGGGGCCGGCAAGTCCACTCTCTTCAAGGTGATCGCGCGCGTGCTCTATCCGACAAGGGGCCGCGTCGTCGTGGCCGGAAGGATCGCGCCGCTCCTGGAGCTCGGCCTGGGATTCCACGGCGAGCTGACGGGAATAGAGAACGTCCTGCTCCAGGGAGCGCTCCTTGGCTTTTCGCGGAAAGAGATGCGCCGGCGCCTGCCCGGCATCGTCGCCTGGGCCGAGCTGGCGGAGTTCATCGACTCGCCGATCCGGACCTATTCGTCCGGCATGACGGCGCGGCTGGCCTTTGCCGTCGCCACCGACGTCGAACCCGACATCCTCCTCGTGGACGAGACGCTCGCGGTCGGCGACGAGCGCTTCCAGACGAAATGCCACGAGCGAATCGACGCGTTCAGGCGGGCGGGCAAGACCGTGCTCCTGGTTTCGCACGACCTCCGCCAGGTCCGGGAGAACTGCCGCCGGGTGATCTGGATTCACCGGGGACGCCTCGTCCTCGACGGCGAAGCCCAGGCTGTCACCGACGCCTACCACTCCTGGGCGATGACCGGAGCCTCGGAGCCCGTCGCTCCGCGTTAGCGCTGCGCTCCCGGTGCCGGAACGACGGGAGCGACGTCAGAGAGATTCGTTGCGGCGTTCGCGGGCGACCAGGGCGACGTCGGCCTCGACCATCATGCGGACGAGCTCGTAGAAGTTGACTCTGGGTTTCCAGCCGAGCTCCTCCCGGGCGCGGCGGGGGTTGGAGATCAGGAGATCCACTTCCGCCAGGCGGACGAGCTTCGGATCGATGACGACGTGCTTCTTCCAATCGAGGCCGAGCATGGAGAAGGCGTACTCGACCAGCTCCTGGACCGTGTGGGTCTCCCCTGTCCCGATCACGTAGTCGCGGGGCGTGTCCTGCTGGAGCATCAGCCTCATGGCCTGGACGAAGTCGCCGGTGAATCCCCAATCGCGGCGGGCATCCAGGTTGCCGAGCCGCAGCTCTTCCTGACGTCCGGCGGCGATGCGCGCGGCCGCGAGGCTGACCTTCCGCGTCACGAACTCCTTGCCGCGCCTCGGCGATTCGTGGTTGAAGAGGATTCCCGAGACCGCGTAGAGGCCGTAGGACTCGCGGAAGTTGACCGTGATCCAGTGCCCGTACACCTTCGCCACGCCGTAGGGACTGCGCGGGTGGAACTTCGTCTGCTCGTCCTGGGGGACCGCCTCGGCCTTCCCGAACATCTCCGAAGAGGACGCCTGGTAGAAGCGGATCTTCGGATTCACGACGCGAATGGCCTCGAGCATCCGGGTGACTCCCAGCGCCGTGAACTCTCCGGTCAGAACGGGCTGCGAAAACGATGCGGGGACGAAGGACTGCGCGGCCAGGTTGTAGACCTCGTCGGGCCTGGACTCCGCGACGGCGTTGATGAGCGAGTTCTGGTCGAGCAGATCCCCGTTGACGATCTCGACCCGGTCGGCCAGATGCGTGATCCTCTCGAGGTTGCGCACGCTCGTCTGGCGGACGAGCCCGTAGACCTTGTAGCCCTCGTCTAAGAGATGCTCCGCCAGGTACGAGCCGTCCTGGCCGGTGATCCCGGTAATGAGCGCCGTCTTCATCGCGTCTTCTCGAACACCGGCGCCGAGTATATTTCCGGTTCCGACGACCCGGCGCGCCGTGTCGCGAGTCCCCGAGCGATTGATTCGCTTCGTTTGTTCCGGAAGGACGGGTCGGCTATCATCGCCGGAGGCGAAAGACTTTTTCATCTCGGAGGAGAATGCCCGCCGTCGCGACCGCCCGGTCCCTCGAGGAGTTGATCCGCTCCCGCATCGCCACCGTCGGGGTCATCGGCCTGGGCTACGTGGGACTTCCCCTCGTCGCCGGGTTTGCCCGCGCGGGTTTTCCAGTCCTCGGTTTCGACATCGACCCCTCCAAGGTCTCTTCCCTGGAGGCGAACCGCTCCTACATCGCTCATTTTCCGGACACGGTCCTCGAGGAGCTGCACCGGGAGCGCCGCTTCCAGGCGACGGGCGACTTCTCCCGCCTCGCCGAAGCGGACGCCGTCCTCGTCTGCGTCCCGACGCCGCTGACGCCGAACCGGGAGCCCGACCTCTCCTACATCGAATCCACGGCCCGCCAGATCGCGGCGGCGGCCCGGCCCGGGCAGCTCGTCGTGCTCGAGTCCACGACGTATCCCGGCACGACCGAAGAGGTCTTCATTCCCGCCCTCGAAGGAGCCGGGCTCGCGATCGATCGGGACTTTTTTCTCGCCTTCTCCCCCGAGCGCGAGGACCCGAACAACCCCGGGTTTACCCTTCGCACGATTCCGAAGCTCGTCGGGGGCGTGACCCCGCGCTCCGGCGAGATGGCGGCGCTCCTCTACTCCGCCGTCGTGGACCGCGTCGTCCCGGTGTCGAACGCCCGGGTCGCGGAAGCCGCCAAGCTCCTCGAGAACGTCTTCCGCTCCGTCAACATCGCGCTCGTCAACGAGCTCAAGGTCTGCTTCGACAAGATGGGCCTGAACGTCTGGGAGGTCCTCGACGCCGCCTCCACGAAGCCGTTCGGTTTCATGCGCTTCGACCCCGGTCCCGGCTGGGGGGGCCACTGCATCCCCGTAGATCCGTTTTACCTGACGTGGAAGGCGCGGCAGTACGGAGTCACAACGCGATTCATCGAGCTCGCCGGCGAGATCAACACCAGGATGCCGGAATGGGTCGTGGGCAAGCTCTCCGACGCCCTGAACGAGCGGGGTAAGAGCGTCAAGGGATCGAAGATCTTCGTCGTGGGCGTGGCCTACAAGAAGAACGTGGACGACGTCCGCGAGAGCCCCGCCCTGGAGATCATCGAGCTGCTGCTCGCCAAGGGGGCGGAGGTCCGTTATCACGACCCGCACGTGCCGCGGATTCCCCGGACGCGGCGGCATTCCCTGGATTTGAACTCCACGGCGCTCGACGACCCGGCCGTCGCGGCGTCCGACGCGGTCCTCATCGTCACGGACCATGACGCGATCGACTACGCGAAGCTCGCGGCCGCCGCACCCCTGATCGTGGACACGCGGAACTCGTTTGGCAAGAGACGGCTCCCCTTTGGAGGAGTGCTCGCTTAGGGAACCATGACTCAGGTGCTCATCGCCCTTCTTCTCTCCTTCGGGCTCGCATTGATTCTGACGCCGCTGGCGCGCACCGCCGGTTTGGGCTCCGCCTGGACCTCGCGGCCGCGTCCCGACCGCTGGGGGGTGACGCCGCGCGGCAAGCCGCTCCTGGGAGGGGTGGCGATGCTCGCCACCTTCTGGATCTCGCTCCTCGTCGTCGCGCACGACCTCCCGGGCTGGGGCTGGAAGATCCTCTTCGCCGGAGGCGCGGCATTCGCTCTCATCGGCCTGCTCGACGACCGGCTGGAGTTCCGCCCGTCGACGAAAATCTTCTACCAGGTGCTCGCGGCCCTCGTCCCCGTCTTCCTCGGCCTTCGGATCCCCGGCGTCCCGCCCGTACTGACGGAGATCCTCGCCGTCGCGTGGATCATCATCGTCGTCAACGCCGTCAACCTGCTCGACAACATGGACGGGCTGGCCGCCGGAGTCACGGCGATCGCCGCCGCCTTCCTCGCCTACCACGGGTACTCCAACGGCCGGCTCCCGATGCTCCTCGCGAGCGCCTGCCTGGCGGGGGCGTGCCTCGGATTCCTGCGCTACAACTTCCCGCCGTCCTCGATCTACATGGGGGACTCGGGAAGCCATTTCCTCGGCTACACGCTGGCCGTTCTCTGCCTGCTGAACCTCGACGTCACGCGCCGGACCGTGGCCGCGACGTTTCTCGTGCCGGTGCTCGTGCTCGTCGTCCCGATTTTCGACACCGCGCTCGTCGCGCTGACTCGTTTCGCGAGCGGGCGCTCCGTCACGCGCGGCGCCGCCGACCACAGCAGCCACCGCCTCGTGTCCCTCGGTCTCTCCGAGCGGGGGACCGCGCTGCTCACCTACACGCTCGCGTTGCTCGGAGGCTTTCTCTCCATCGCCGCGCCGCGGCTGTCTCTCGGCATCGTGGCGGTCAGCGTTATCTTCGTGGCAGTCGGCCTCTACTACTTCGGGAGCTTCCTCTCCCGGGCGCCGATCTACTCCCGCAACGGCGATCTCGCGGGAACGTCCGGAGGCCGGCTCGCCTTCTTCGACGCCTTTGTCCCGTACAAGTGGGCGACTCTCGACGTGCTTGCGGATTCCGCCGTGATCATCGGGTCCTACACCGCGGCCTACCTGCTGCGCTACGAGGGGGAGCTGACGCCCTACAACGCCTCGCTCCTGGAAAAATCGCTCCCGATCCTTCTGGCCTGCCGTCTGGTCTCGTTCCGCGTGTTCGGGCTCTACCGAAAAGTCCACGAGCACCTGGGCATCTCCGACGTGGTCGAAAGCGTGAAGGCCATCGCGGTCTCCTCCGGCGCGTTCGTCTTCGTGCTCGTCGCGCTCTACCGGTTCCAGGACTACTCGCGCGCCGTCCTCATCATCGATGCCGCGCTGACCTTCGGCCTGGTCCTCGGCACGCGGGCTTCGCTGAGCTTTTTCCAGGACCTCTTCGCTCGAAACCGGTCGGCCGGCGCGGTCAAGACTCTCATCATCGGAGCGAGCG
Organism: uncultured Acidobacteriota bacterium; assembly: GCA_963741435.1. Classification (GTDB taxonomy): domain Bacteria; phylum Acidobacteriota; class Thermoanaerobaculia; order UBA5066; family Gp7-AA6; genus JAWOLE01. The sequence continues at coordinate 15,709 of CAVUIX010000039.1, forward strand.
CGGTCGGCGGCGCCCTGGCGCGAGAGCTGCGCAACGACCCGGACCGTCCCTGCTCGATCGTGGCCTACGTGGACGACGACCCCAGGAAGATCGGGCGGCGGATGAACGGCGTCCCCGTCTGGGGCCCGATCGCGAAACTCTCGACCTTCCTCGAGGAAGAGACGATCGACGAGGTCGTCATCACCACCCGCAACCTGAACGCCGAGTCGCGGCGGACGATCACCGAGGCCTGCGGGACGAGCCACGTCGCGATCCGCCGCGCCACCCTGGAGCCCGTCACCGGCGCGGACTACATTCTTTAGCTCCCGGCTGCCGATCCGGCCTTCGCGGGCCCGATTGAGAGTTGGGCGACGTCGAGAATGGTCTCGCTGACTTCCCTGTGGATCCGCAAATAGCGGGGAGTCGCACGTCTAGAATGGACGCTGCGTGAGAGATTCATGTCTCGGTTTGAGCTTGATCCTCCTCGTGGCTGCCCGCGCGTACGCGCAGGTACCCCAACCCGGAGCGGAAGCCGAGAGAAACGTCGCCCTGGCATCCTTCGGCACGATTGTGCGCGCGGATTCGGAATGGGCGGACTCTCCTTTCGTCAACGGCGGCGAGAGGGCGAGCTTCCTCATCGATGGAGTCCGGAACGAGGCTACTTCGAAACCCGAGTTCAGCCGCTGGCACAGCGCCCCGAAGTCACCCCATCCCCACTGGATCTGGCTCCGTTTCCCAAGGCAGTGCGACGTCCGGCGCGCAGTCCTGTGGCGGACCACTTTCACCGACTACCCCCTCGAATTCAAGATTCAGTACTTGAGCCCGGATCGTTCACGCCTGATCGAGATCATCCACGTCTGGGAAGCCCGGTTTCCACGCGACAGAATGGATCTTGCTGTCGATTTTTCCGCGGTCACTACCGACAACCTCCGGCTGGTCATTCTGCGATCGTCCAACAGGGCTCTTCGTGACTACGCGCAGCTTTCCGAGTTGGAAGTCATCGGCAAGCCTCTCCTGGATGAGGTCTCTGTTTCTCCTCCCGGTGCGGAGCCGTGGGACCTGCTCGCGGGCCTCAAATTGCATGAGGAAGTGGACCGGGAATCCGAGAGAAACGTCGCCCTGGAATCCTACGGCACGACCGTGCGCGCTGACTCGGAATGGGTGAACTCTCCTTTCGTCAACGGCGGCGAGAGGGCGAGCTACTTGATCGACGGGGTCCGGAACGAGGCTTCTTCCAAACCTCAGTTTAATCGCTGGCACAGCGCCTTGAAGTCACCGCATCCGCACTGGATCTGGCTCCGCTTTCCGCTGCCGTGCGCCATCCGACGGGCTGTCCTGTGGCGCACCGCTCTTACCGCCTATCCCCTCGAATTCGAGATTTCGTACTTGAGCGGCGATCGTTCACGCCTGATCGACATCGTCCACGTCCAGCAAGCCGATTTTCCTGATGGCCGAATGGATCTCGCTCTGGATTTTCCGCCGGTCGTCACCGACAATCTTCGGCTGGTCATTCTGCGCTCGTCAAACAAGGTGTCTCCTGACTACGCGCAGCTGTCCGAGCTGGAGATCATCGGCAAGCCTCTCGAGCCGGAGATCAACGAGAAGCCTGTCATCCCGGTCGCCGGCTTCACCCAGGATGAGTCCCCCGTCTCTCCTCCCAGAGCCGAGCCGGGGAACCTCCCGGCCGGCTTGCGCGTGCAGGACGAGGCGGACCGGGTGACGTTCGAATCCCCGTCTCAGCGACTGACGCTGTCGAAGGTTGCTCCGCGCATCCTGGACTGGCGGGTCGACGGCTTCGGAGAGGGGCGCTTCCGAAAGAACATTCTGATGCCGCACGGCGTCGCGCCCTGCTTCGTCGCCTTCGAGCGCGATGTCTGCCCGCCGCTACCCACGGTGCCCTATTCAAGAAAGGGGAACGTGATCACCTACGGCGAGCTCGCTTCGAGCGATGTCTCCGGGATGCAATGGACCGTGACGATCCTTCCCGACGGATTCACGATCACCTCGACCGAAAAACGGACCCGGGAAACGTTCGCGCTCGACGCGACGGACGCCCCGCGCGTCCGATTCGATTTCGATGCCGGCTCCACGCCGTCCTGTCCGCTGGGGCGGCTCGAAGCGCCCGGGACACTCAAGTTCCCCGTCTTCCTGACGGTACCGGACTTCGGCGCCTATCTCGTCACGGCGCGCACTTCATCGGGGCCGGCCTTCTGGAGATTCGGCGCCGACCCGTCGCATCGTCGCCTCTTCCTCGACACCGTACAGACCCCCAACGCCGACGGGCTGATCGTCCTGCCGGCGGCGACCGACGTCGTGACATTGGACCTGCGCCTCCGGGAGGCCTATCCACTCGCTCAATATCTGGGAGGCCAGGAGCGCTTCCGCGGGCTGCGCCGCGCATGGATGAACATCTTCCAGCTCCGTCCCGACATCGGCATCCTTTCAAACAACGTCATTTCGCAGAACTGCATCTTTTGCCTCTACGAATACGCGGACGCGGCCCTCTACACCCCGGAACTTCCGGGAGGACTCTCCGCCATGGACCTCGTTCGCGATTCCCTCGACGCGTATCTCGATGGCGCCGACGGATACGGAAAGCCTTCGGAAGGCGTCATCGATTCGGAGCCGTCGCTCCTGATCGCCGCGTGGGACTACTACGTCGCGACCGGCGACCGCGCCTGGCTTTCCCGGCGCGTTCCGGATCTGGAGAGGATCGTGTGCGACGTGCTCTCCCGCAAGGAACGCGACGGCCTCGTGGAGTCCTTCCGGACGGGCAACTCCTACAGCTCTCGCTGGACGAGCAACTGGTGGGACGTCATTTTGTTCGGGCACAAGGACGCCTACGCCAACGCGCTCACCTACCGGGCGTTGACGGGCCTCGCCGACCTGGAAGGAGAGCTCGGGCGCCAGGACAAGGTCGCGGAGTTCTCGGAGGCGGCCCGCTCGATTCGCGAGGATTTTGCGGCCACTTTCTACAACCCCAGGACCGGCGTACTCGCGGGCTGGAAGAGCGCCGACGGCGAGCTCCACGACTACTACTTCACGTTCATCGCGGGGATTGCGGTCGCCTACGGTCTCGTCCCGGACGATCTCGCCAACGAGATCGTCGACCGCATGCAGGAGAAGTTTCGGAAGGTCGGCTATCGCAGCTTTCGGTACGGCTTGCCCGGGAACCTCGCGCCGATCGCCAAGAAAGACTACGTGCCGGGGGTGGCGGGCTCGCCGCAAAGAGACGACGGCTCGGACACCTTCCAGCAATACGAGAACGGCGCTGCAACCGGGAGCTTCGCCTATTTCTACATCCAGGCTCTCTACAAACTGGGGCGGCGCGAGGAGGCCGACCGGATTCTGTTCCCTATGCTCGAGGCATACGACCGGGGGGCGTTTCAGGACGGTGTGGGGAGTGGAGTCGACTGGAAGACCTGGGAAGGGAAGGCCTGCGGATACGAAGGGATGCTGGTGGACAACTACTACGCGCTGCTCGCGGTCCTCACCGGCTATCTCGGGATCGAGCACGACCTCACGGGAGTTCGCCTGCGCCCCGATTCGCCGCTCGTCGGAAGAAAGGTCGATTGGGACATCCTTCATCTCGGCCGGCCAGTCACGCTCCCTTCCTCAGCGGATCCGCGAGAAGATCCTCCCCGACTCCCCGCGGCCAGGCAAACGATCCCTCCGCGACGTCGGTTCGCTGTCTGCTCGCTGACGGACCATGGCACCGACCGGGAGAGGGATCACAGTGCCGGTGATCGTCTGGCCCGCGGGCTCCGTCCGGAGCCGGGTCGCCCGGAGTATTGCGGTGGCCCTCCTGCTGATTCTCTCCTTCGTGTCCCAGGAGATGAGCATTCTTCCTATCCGGGGACCAATGCCTATTACGGGATGGTCGCGTGGCACGGCACTGCAGCCTATTCCCTGATCGAAGATGGGACCCTGGCGCTCCGGACAGGAGATGTTCGGCTCTGCGCCGAAGACCTTCGCGCGATCAAGGGTCAGTTTCGAGGAGCGAATACGGGCAGAACCTGATCGCTACCTGCCGAGAGTCTCCAGGATCTTCAGGTAGTCGAGGGCGAGGGCCCTACGGTCGTAGTGCTCCTGGACGTAGCGGCGGCCGCGCGCTCCCATGACGTGGCGCGCGGACGGGTCTGAAAGGACCTGCTGGAGAGCTTCGCGATGGAGGCGCCGTTGCCGGGCTCGGCGGCGAGGCCGCCGGCTTCGCGAACGATCTCGGCCGCTTCTCCCTCGAGAGCGGCGACGAGGGGCCGGCTGGAGGCGAGGACTTCGAAGATCTTCGACGGGACGAATTTCCGGAAGATCGGGAGCGGACGGAGGCAGACGACACAGGCGTCGGAAGCGGCGTACACCTCGGGGACCTCGTCCTTGGAGACGGCCTTGTGAAACGTCACGCGCGAGAGGCCGCGGCGCTTCGCTTCCTCGATGAGCGCGTCCTTGCGGGCGCCCTCGCCGACGAAGGCGAACGCGACGCGCGGGTCTTCGCGGAACGCCTCGGCGGCGTCGAGGACCTGCTCGAGCCCCTGGAGGAGGCCATGGGTCCCGACGTAGGTCACGAGGAACCCGGCGCCGCCGGCCAGCCGCTCGCGCATCGCCGGTGCCGGACGCGGAGCGTAGAGATCCGGGTCGGCGCCGTTGACGACGACGGCGACCTTCCCGGGGGGAACGCCACGCTCGATCAGGTCTTCCCGAAAGCTCTTCGTCACGACGACGATCTTCTTCGCGGCGCGGTAGGAGGCCATCTCCATCGCGGAGAGGAGCCGATAGAAAGCCCCCTCCTTGAGGACGCCGGACGCCACGAAGACCGCCGGCCAGAGGTCGCGAACCTCGAAGACGAGCGGCGCGCGCCGCAAGCGGGAGAAGAACCATCCCGCCGGAACGACGAAGAAGGGAGGAGAGCTGACGATCACGACATCGGGCCGAGCCGGGCGAAAGAGGGCCAGGAGCACCGACGAGACGGCAAAGGAGATCTGGCAGAGCGTGCGTTGCCACATGCGCCGGTTGGGCAGCGCCCAGAGCCAGCACCGGATGACGCGAATCCCTTCGTAGGACTCTTCGGTCACGAACTTGCCCCGGTACTCGGCGGGGATGACACCGAGGGGGTGATGCGGGAAGGCGGTGACGACGGTCACCTCGTGGCCTTCGCGGATCCACACGCGGGACATCTCGGTGATCCGCGCAGGAAGCGCGCCGAGGTCCGGCGGGAACCACTGCGCGACCCAGAGAATCTTCATCCGATCCTGCCCCCGTCATCCCGAGCGCACCGAGGGATCTGCCCCTTCACCTCGTATCGCACGCTCACAGGACTATCGCACCGCTTGATGCATGCGAGAGCAGATTCCTCGCTTCGCTCGGAATGACATGGGAAGGCCTGACCTCCTTGGTTAAGATTCCGAGAGTGAATCCGCTCGAAGACGTCCAAGCATACTGGGAGGCGCGGCCCTGCGGGACCGACGGGGATCCATACGCGGAAGGGTCGCCCGAATACTTTCAGTGGATCACGCAGATGCGTTACCGCCGCGAGCCTTTCATCGAGCAATACGCCCGGTTCGAGGAGTGGAAGGGCAAGGACGTTCTCGAGGTGGGCGTCGGCGCGGGGACGGACGCGGAGCGGTTTGCCCGTGCCGGCGCGCGGTTCACCGGCGTGGACCTGACCGAGCACGGCGTCCGTCTCGCACGCAAGCGGTTCGAGTCGGCGGTGCTCCCCGGCCGGTTCGAGCGCGCGAACGCCGAGACGCTCCCTTTCCCCGACGGCCAGTTCGATCTCGTCTACTCCTGGGGCGTGATCCATCACACGCCGGACATGGCCGCGGCCGCGCGGGAGATCGCCCGCGTCTGCCGGCCGGGCGGGCGCGTTTGCTGCATGGTGTACAACCGGCGCTCGCTCTTCGCTCTTCAGGGAAGGCTCGTCTACGGATGGCTGCGCGGCAAGCCGGGCCGCCCGATCGAGGAGATCGCCGCGGCCCACTTCGAGTCTCCCGGAACCCGGCTTTCGACGAAGGAGGATCTCCTCACTCTCTTTCCCGGATTCCGGGACGCCCGGGTCTCGTTCGAAGTCACGCCCTACGACCTGCGGATCGCGCGGCGGATCTTCCTGCCCTCCTGGACACGCAGGTGGATCCCCCGACGCTTCGGCTACTTCATGGTTTTCGAGGGGGTCAAGTCTTGACGAAGCGGGCCAGGATCTCCGCGATCCGCTCGCCGCTGCGGCCATCCCACAGCTCGGGCCGTGTCGAGGTCTTGCGAGCACCGGCCTTGAGCCTCGCGTAGCTCTCCGCGAGGCCCGAGCCGTCAGCTCCGACGAGCGTGTTCGTGCCCTCGGCAACGGTGATCGGCCGTTCGGTGTTGTCCCGCAGCGTGAAGCAGGGAACTCCGAGGATCGTCGTCTCTTCCTGGATCCCTCCCGAGTCGGTCAGCACGAGCGCGGCGTGATCCATCGCGGCGAGGAACTCCAGGTAGCCGAGAGGCTCCGTCCGGCGGAGGAACGAGGTCTCCTTCTCGAGTCCCGCCTCCGAGATCCGCCGCGCGGTCCGCGGATGCGCCGGGAAGACGATGGGCAGGTCCTTCGCGACGGTCCGCAGGTTGTCCAGGATTCGCCGGAACTGGCCGGCGTCATCCACGTTGGCCGGGCGGTGCAGGGTCAGGAGGGCATATCCCCGCTCCTCCAGTCCGAACGCGCCGCGCACGGCGGGCCAGGGAGCGCGGGACCGATGGGCGAGCAGCGTATCGATCATGACGTTGCCAACGAAATGGATCCGCTCCGGCGGCACGCCCTCGCGGCGCAGGTTCTCATCCGCGTCGCGCGAGGGCGTGAAGAGGAGCGCGGAGAGACGGTCGGTGACCATCCGGTTGATCTCCTCGGGCATCGAGAGATCGAAGGACCGCAGGCCCGCCTCGACGTGCGCGACGGGGATGCCCGCCTTGGCGGCGACGAGCGATGCGGCGAGCGTCGAGTTGACGTCTCCCACCACCACGACGACGTCCGGCCGCTCCTCGGCGAACACCCGCTCCAGGCCGATCATGACGCTGCCGGTCTGCTCCGCCTGCGAGCCGCTTCCGACGCCGAGGTCCCGGTCCGCCCGCGGCAGGCCGAGGTCCTCGAAGAAGACCCGGGCCATCTTCTCGTCGTAGTGCTGCCCCGTGTGGATCAGGCGCTGCTCCACATCCGCGAAGCCGGAGAGCGCCCGCATGACGGGCGCGATCTTCATGAAATTCGGCCTTGCGCCCACGACGTGCAAGACCTTCGGGCGGCGAGGTTCGCGCGGGCCGCTACTCCCGCTGCTTCTCAACGAGGACGCCACTGCCGCCAATCATAGCCGCCCGGCGGCGATCACACGTTGAATCGGAAGAGGATGACGTCTCCGTCGGCGACGACGTAGTCCTTTCCTTCCTGGCGGACGAGGCCCTTCTCCTTCGCGGCAGCCATCGAGCCCGAGGCGACGAGGTCCTCGTAGGAGACCGTCTCCGCCTTGATGAAGCCCCGCTCGAAGTCGGAATGGATGACGCCGGCAGCGACCGGGGCGGTGTCGCCGGCGTGGATCGTCCAGGCTCGGGCTTCCTTCTCGCTCGCCGTCAAGAACGTCCGCAGGCCGAGCAGGTGGTACGCCGCGCGGATCAGGTTGCCGACCCCCGACTCCGCCACGCCCAGGTGCGCGAGGTAATCCCGCGCTTCCTCCGGGGGAAGCTCCGCCAGCTCCGACTCGATCTGCGCCGAAACGGCGACGGCTTCGGTGCCGAGATGCGTCTCGGCGTAGTGCCGCACGGCGAGGACATGTGGGGACTCGTCCGCGCTGGCGAGCATGCTCTCGGCGACGTTGGCCGCGAAGAGGATCGGCTTCGAGGTCAGGAGGAACAGGCGCCGGACGACGGCGTTCTCCTCGGGTGAGGCCTCCAGCGTCAGTGCCCGCCGCCCGGAGTTCAAGTGATCGATGAGTTCTTCGAGAACACGGAGGGAGGCGCGCGCCTCGGCATCCCCGCCCCGCGCGATCTTCTCCGCCTTGTCGCGCGAGCGCTCCGCGGTCTCGAGGTCGGCCAGCACCAGCTCCGTCTTCACAGTCTCCATGTCGGCCACCGGGTCGAGGCCTCCGGAGACGTGCACGACGTCCTTGTCCTCGAAGCAGCGCACGACCTCGATGATCGCGTCCACTTCGCGGATGTGCTGGAGGAACTTGTTGCCGAGGCCCTCCCCCTTCGATGCCCCGCGCACGAGGCCCGCGATGTCCACGAACTCGATGGCCGCCGGCACGATCTTCTCCGTCTTGACGATCCGGGCGAGCGGCGCCAGGCGCGGGTCCGGCACCGTCACCACGCCGACGTTGGGCTCGATCGTGCAGAAGGGGTAGTTCGCGGCCTCCGCCTTGCGCGTGCGCGTGAGGGCATTGAAGAGCGTGGACTTCCCGACGTTCGGCAGCCCGACGATTCCGGCCCTCAACATGAGCGCGGCAGTATAAACGTCGCTCCGCGCGGTCCGGGACCTGCGCCCTGCGGGCGCACCGGCGAGCGACTCGGCGGATGCGGCCTCGATTGTCGCCTGGTCCCTCCCCTGTCATCCTGAGCGAAGCTGAAGGATCTGCTCGCGACCGGGGCGAGCTCGGCGATTGGATCTCGTGAATCTTGACGGCCGTGGCCTGTGCTGCCATGGCCGATCATGAAGACCGGGAGTTCGGCTTCCCGTTCGGCGCTCACCATCCTCTCGGTCGCCGTCGTCGGAGGACTCGCGGCGCTCGCCCTTCTGGGCGCCTCGCGCTCCGGCTCGGACCGCGACGCAGGGGTCTGCCAGGCGAGCCTGGCGGTCTACGAGCAGGCGCTCGATCGAGCCGAGCGCGCTTCCGACCGGGAATCGAATGCCGAGGCCCTCGCCGCGGCGCGGCAGGAGGCCTACGAGGCTTACACCGATTGCGTGAGGCTCGCCGCCTTCTCCTCCGCCAGCGCCCACGAGCAGATACCGCCTCCCATCTTCGCGCGGCCGCCCTTCACGCCGCCGGGACACCGGGGCACGCCTCCGCCCGTCGCGCCTCCGAGAGGAACTCCGCGGTTCATGCCTCCGGGCCCGCCTCTGACCCCGCCCGTGCGCATGACGCCGCCGGGACCGCCGCCGACGCACGGGAGGCCGCCGTTTACACCTCCCGGCCCGCCGATGACTCCGCCGGGTCACATGCTGACGCCGCCGGGACCGCCGCCGATCACGCCTCCCGGGCACGGCTAGGAGACTCGTCTCCCGTCCCTCTCGCCTCGTAAGTCGCCGGCTGCGGCTCACATAGAATCGGGCCGCTCTGAGCGAATCCGAAGAACGCCGCGATCCGAAGACGGGACTCCTGCGCGTCGTCTCGCGGTGGGAGATCGTCGCCCTGTCGGTCAACGACGTCATCGGGAGCGGCGTCTATCTCATCCTTCCGGTCGCGGCCGCGCAGCTGCTGGGGCCGGCGAGCGTCTGGGCGATCGTCGCGGCGGGCTTCGGCGTGCTGCTCCTCGTGCTCTGCTTCGCCGAGGCCGGGAGTCTCTTCGACGAGCCCGGGGGGGCGATCGTGTACACGCGCGCCGCCTTCGGCGACTTCGCCGGGTTCGAAGTCGGCTGGATGAGCTGGATCGCCCGCATCGCGTCGATCGCCGGCCTCTCCGTCTTCTTCGCGCGCGCCGTGGGATACCTCTGGCCGGCGGCGAAGAGCGGCCTGGCGCAGCAGGCGACGATCGTGCTCCCGCTCCTCGTCCTGACCTGGATCAACGTCAAGGGAATCAAGCAGGGCGCGCTGACGGCGGTCGTGCTCGCCTGGGGAAAGGTCCTGCCGCTCGTCCTCTTCGTCGCCGTCGGCCTCTTCTGGGTGGACTGGGGACGGGTCTTTCCCGTGCCGATGCCGGAGCGGGCCAACTTCATGAAGGCCGCCCTGCTCGTTCTCTTCGCCTACGGCGGGTTCGAGAACACCTCCGCGCCGGCGGGCGAGTTCAAGAACCCGCGGCGCGACGTCCCCTTCGCCTTGATCGTGCAGATCGCGATCGTGGCGACGATCTACAGCGCCGTGCAGCTTGTCGCGATCGGGACGATGCCGAACCTCGGCGCCTCGCCGACGCCGCTCGCCGACGGCGCCGCCAGGATGATGGGGCCGGCCGGCGGATTCATCCTGACCGTCGGCGCGATCCTGTCCGTCCTCGGCACCAACAACAACACCGTGCTGGCGGGACCGCGCTACCTCTTCGCCCTGGCGGAGACAGGACGCCTCCCCCGGATCTTCGCGCGCGTCCATCCCCGCTTCCACACCCCGCACGTCGCGATCCTCACGCAGTCGGCCGTCGCACTCCTCCTGATGTTGACGGGGACCGCGGAGGATCTCGCCGTGCTCTCGGCGATCGCGCGCCTCGCGACGTACATGGGCACCGTCTGCTCGGTGCCGGTGCTGCGGCGCAAGATGCCGCTGACGGAGCGCGCGATCCGGCTCCCGGGAGGCGACCTCATCCCGGCCGTCGCGTTCGCCATCTGCCTCCTCTTCCTCTCGGCCGCCGAAAAGAAGAACTGGATCGGCGGCGGCATCGCGCTCGCCGTCGGCGCCGTGATCTACCTGTTGAGGCGCGGGGCGCCGCCGGTCGACGCCGCTTCGTCGGGGTAGCCGCGGGTCGCGACAATTAGGGAATAGAATGCGCGGACCCGATTCGCCCGGAGAAGAGATGACCCACGAGGAAGCCGAGGACGTCAAACGGCACTTCGACGTTGTTGCGGAAGGATTCCGCGAACAAGCGGACGACATCAAGCGGCACTTCAACGTCGTAGCGGAAGAACTCCGTTCCGAGATCCGGCTCGTCGCGGAGGGGCATGCCACTCTCGATCGGAGAATCGATGAACTCCGCCAGGAAGTCCACGAATACCGGAACGAGGCCCGCGGTCAGCTCCAGTCGGTCGCCGGATCGCTGCGCAACGACATGGCGGCAGACACTCTCGGACAGACATGGTGGATCTCCGGACAGACATGGCGGATATTCGAACAGACATGACGGATATCCGGGAGGAGATGGCAAGCTTCCGCCGGGAGGTCCAGGGTGAATTTCGCGACGTTCGGGCGCTCATTCGCCTCTCCGATATCCGTCTGGAAAGACTCGAGGGACAACATTCCTGAGCGACGGCTGATGGGCAAGGTCGCCGCCCTCGCGGGTCTGGCGTGTCTTGCGGGCAGCGCCGTTGCGCTCTTCGCGCAGACCGGCTCCGGCGCACCGGCGGTCACGGTGATCAAGGCTGCCCGGATGTTCGACGGGCGGTCCGACACGACGATCGCCAATGCCGTCGTCGTCGTCGAGGGCTCGAAGATCAGGGAAGCCGGGTCGGGCCTGGCCGGTCCCGGCGGGCGCGACGGTCGTGGAGCTGGGGGACGCGACGCTGCTGCCCGGATTCATCGACTCCCACATGCACCTGACATTCGAGGCCGGCGACAACTACGTGGCCGACTTCTTCGAGGATCTGCGCCGCACCGTGCCCGAAAAATCGCTCATGGCGGGAAACAACGCGAGACGCCTGCTCGAGGCGGGCTTCACGACCGTGAGAAACGTGGGCGCCTACGACGACATGGACGTCGGGCTGCGCAACGCCATCGCGAAGGGGTACGTGCCGGGACCGCGGATGCTCGTGTCGCGGTATCCGATCGGCGCGACCGGCGGCCACTGCGATCAGACGGGCTTTCCCCCCAACACGTTCGGCGCGGACTGGGGCCCGGAGAAGGGGAAGGCCTCGGGCGCGGCCCAGGTCCGGCAGGCGGTCCGCCTCCAGGTCAAGTACGGCGCGGACGTCATCAAGATGTGCGTCTCCGGGGGCGTCCTCTCGCTCGGCGACGAGGTCTCCGTGCCCCAGATGACCGACGAGGAGATCGCCGCGGCGGTGGACGAGGCGCACCGGCTCGGGAAGAAGACGGCGGCGCACGCGCACGGAGATCTCGCGGCGCGGGCGGCGGTCAGGGCGGGCATCGACTCGATCGAGCACGGCTCCTTCATGACCGACGAGACGCTTTCGCTCATGAAGGCGAAGGGGACGTATCTCGTGCCGACGCTCCTCGTCGGGGACTGGGTGGTGCGGCCGGAGGCGAAGTTCCCCGCGAACATCGCCGCCAAGGCGAAGGCCGCGGTGGCCGTCCGCTCCGACATGTTCCGCCGCGCGCAGAAGATCGGAGTCCGGATCGCCTTCGGCACCGACGCCGCGTTCTCTTACGGCACCCAGGCGCGCGAATTCGCGCTCATGACCGGCCTCGGCATGACGCCGGCCGCCGCCCTGCGCTCGGCCGGTCCCGCCGCAGCGGATCTGCTCGGCCTCTCCAACCTGATCGGGACGCTCGAAAAGGGGAAGGAGGCCGACATCATCGCCGTCCCCGGCGACCCGGTCAGCGACATCCACGCCACCGAGAAGGTCTTCTTCGTAATGAAGGGCGGAGAGACCTACCGCCAGCCCTCGCGATAGAACCGCCGCGAGAGCTTCGCGGTCGCCGTCGGGACCGCCATCAGCCGCTACGGTGGTGGCTTCCCCTGAGATGGAGGCGTCGGTGCGCCCGGGCCGAGATCCCCCAGGGTGCGCAGGTGCCTCACGACCTCGTCCGAAGCCGATCGAGGACTGATTTGGTGAATAAAAAGTCTTCCCGGCTTTCTGCTGGTCCTAGGACCGAGCCCTCGGACCGAGATCAATTCTCCCCCACGGGCCGGACGACGTCAACGCAAACTGGTTTACGCTCGTACTTCGGTTTGTCGGCGTCCTCCTGTTTTGAGCAATGGCGGAGAAGGGAGTATCGGGGAACGTGCGTCCGTCGCCCGGCGGGAACGGCACCGCGGAGAGCCTCGCGCTCGGGCTGTTCGTGTGCACCGGCCTCGCTCTTCCCTTCTACGCCTTCCCGGTCCTCCATGTCGCCGGACGTTCCGTCGATCTCGCGACACTCTTCGCCGCGCTGTTCGTTGCGGCGAGCCTCGTGGCCCTGGGCCTTCGCCTCAGAATCCCGGTCTCGAGCGTTCTGTTCGTTCTTGCTGCAGCTCTGCCCCTCCTCGTCCTGATCGAACCCCGGCCGCCGAGATTCGATCCTTCACGCTTCGCACCTTCCTTCGGTCACTGGCTGTTGGTGGTGTCGGTTTTCTTCGCCGCCTCTTTCCTGCGAGCCGACGGCTTCTGGAGGCGGCGGGTGGTTACGGCGAACTGCCTGATGGGAGGCGCGATCGCCGCCTTCGGGCTCTACCAGTCCGTCGGACACCCCGTCGGCTGGCCGGGCACCGGCAGCCTGCTTTTGAGCTCCCAACGGGAGCCGCTGCGGCTCCTCCCGATCGCGGGGTCGGGATACCTGCGGCCCACCTCCGTCTTTCTCGAGCCCGCCTGGCTCGGCGGTTATCTCGCGTTTGCCCTGGCGGCGCTCCTCGGCGTTCTCTCGGCGGGAACGCTCAAGCGCCGTGTAAGCCGGACGATCGTGGTCGCCGCGCTGGTCACGGTCCTTCTCTGCGCTCTCGCCACGGTTTCCTGGGGAGCCTACGCGGACCTGGCTGCGGTCCTCGCGGCGGGCCTCTGGGGAATGCGCGAGAGGTTTCGGGCGACGCCGAAAACCGCGGCCCTGGCCTGCGGCATTCTCGCCCTGGTTCTCGCCGCCGGGACGCTGTCTCCGCCGGGCCGTGCCGTCGTCAACGCGGCTTCGGAGCGCTGGAGAATGCTTCTGGGCACTCCGGTCGGCGAGGATGTGCCCGCCCGGGACGTGAGTGACTCCTCCTGGATGCGATTCGAAAACCTCCGGCATACGGAGGAGTTGATCGGCGAGCATCCGTGGAGGGGCGTCGGGCTCGGACAGTTCGGCCGATACGCGCAGACCTCCGCATCCAGCTTCATCGCGGCGGCTTCGACTCGCGACCCCTGGTGCGGCTGGCTGGCGATCGCCGCAGAGACCGGGCTCCTGGGGCCCTTCGTCCTGGCGGGCTTTCTTCTCGCGGTCGTCTGGAGAGGCTCGGCCGGCCGGAGACTTCGCGGAAACGCTTCCGATGACGCCTTCCGGCGCGTGACGGTGCCGGCCCTCGTGTTGTTAGCTCTGGTGCAGCAGGCCCACACCGGGAGCTATATCGACCTGTGGTGGTGGTATCCGCTTTCCATGGCCACGCTTCTCGCGGCGCCCTCCACCGGGTCGCCGCCTGCTATCCTCGAGTCCGGGCCATAGCGGCATGTGCGGGATCACGGGCTGGCTTTCTCGAGATTCCTCGGCTCCGGTCGAGGAGGCGATCCTCGTTCGCATGCGGGACTCGGTCCGGCACCGGGGACCCGACGGCGAAGGACTCTGGGTCTCGCCGGATCGCCGCGTGGGGCTCGGATTCCGGAGGCTCGCCATCGTGGACCTGTCGGAGGCCGCGAATCAGCCCATGATCAACGAGGACGGCTCGGTCCGGATCGTCTTCAACGGCGAGATCTACAACCACCGGCGCCTCCGGTCGGAGCTGGAAGCGCGCGGGCACCGCTTCGCGACCGATCACGCGGACACCGAGACCATCGTCCACGGCTACGAGGTCTGGGGCGAAGACGTCGTCAATCACCTCGAGGGAATGTTCGCCTTCGCGATCTGGGATGACCGGCAGAAGAGGCTCTTCCTGGCCCGGGATCGCGTCGGCATCAAGCCGCTCTACTTTGCGTGGACGCCCGGCGGGTTCCTCTTCGGCTCGGAGATCAAGTCTCTCCTCGCGCACCCCGCGGTGTCGGCCGATATCGAACCGACTTCCGCCTACCACTATCTCTCGTTTCTGACGACGCCCGCCCCGCTGACGATGTTCCGCGGCATCTTCAAGCTGCCCGCCGGCTACCGGGGGAGCGTCGGCCGGGACGGGTCGCTCGCGGCCGACCGGTACTGGGACGCCCTGCCGGGCTCCGGCCCGGAAGCGGTCGAGATGCGCGGCCTCTCCGGGCCGGCCCTTCAGGATTTCGCGGTCCGGCGGACGCGCGAGCTCCTCGACGCCGCCGTCGAGAAGAGGATGATGTCGGATGTCCCCTTCGGCGTCCTGCTGTCGGGCGGCATCGACTCCTCCACGAACGTCGCCCTGATGAGCCGGCACCTCGACCTCCCGGTGCGCACCTTCACGGTGGGTTTCTCGGATCATCCCGAGTCCAACGAGCTCTCCTACGCGAGGACGATCGCGAAGGAGTTCCGCACCGAGCACCACGAGGTCTTAGTCGACGAGAACGCGATGCGCGAGTACCTTCCCGCGCTCGTCTATTCCCAGGACGAGCCCATCGCGGACTGGGTCTGCATCCCGCTCTATTTCGTCTCCAAGCTGGTGCGCGACAGCGGGACGGTCGTGGTCCAGGTGGGAGAGGGGAGCGACGAGCAGTTCTGCGGCTATCGCTCCTACATGGCCTACCTCGACATGTACCGCCGTTACTGGCGCCCCTTCTCGCGGTTCCCCGGCTTTGCCCGGCGCGCCGCGGCGCGGGCGGCGAACTGGATGACGGGGGTCCACGACCGCCACGATCTCTATCTCGACGTCGTCTTTCGGGCGGGTTTCGACCGCGAGCCGTTCTGGAGCGGAGCGACGGTCTTCTCCGAATCGCGAAAGGGGCGTCTCCTCGATCGCGGCGGGATCGAGCCGCTTCGTGTTCCGCCGGAGCTCGCGCGCTCCGGTCTTCTGCCCGACGCCTACGCGATCCCCGACAGCTACGAGGTCGTCAAGAGCTTCTTCCGGCGGCTCGACGAGCACGCCCCGGGCCGGGACATCCTGACCCGGATGGCGTACTCGGAGTTCAAGCTCCGCCTGCCCGAGCTCCTCCTGATGCGCGTCGACAAGATCGGGATGTCCGTCTCGATCGAGCCGAGGGTCCCGTTCCTCGACCACAAGCTTGTGGAGTTCACGATGAACCTGCCGATGGAGGTCAAGGTCGAGGGGGGCCGGCCCAAGGCCCTTTTGAAGCGCGCCGTGCGCGGCCTGATTCCCGACGAGATCGTCGATCGGCCGAAGATGGGCTTCGGCGCTCCGATGCGCCAGTGGCTGCGCGGAGACTTCGGAAGAGCCGTCGAGGCGGAGATCCGCTCGAGCCGTTTCTTCGAGCGATTCCCGGCCCGCCGCGACGTCGTGCTCGACATGCTCCGCCGGCACCGTTCCGGCCACGCGGATTTCTCTCTTCCCGTCTGGACGTTCTACAACGCCGTCGCGTGGTTCGACCGCTGGGTGGACAGGCGCCGCGAGGCGCGGGTGGCTTGAAGCCGCTCGAGCTGCTGCGCCGGAGCGCCGGGAAATCCCCGCGATACCTGGCGCGCCGGGGGTTCGACGAGCTTCGCCGCAGGGTCCGGTCCCGCCGCCTGCGCCGCGACATCGAAGCCCTGACGGCCTCGGAGGTGGCGGGACGCTGCGGCGCCGTCTCGCTGCCGGACTTGTGGAGCCGCCAGCCGTTCGGAGCGTTTCGCCTCTCCCCGGCCGATCGCGACGCGATCCGCGCGCTCTATGCCGGGCCCTACGCGGCGGAGCGGGAGGCCCTCCGCCGCCGCGTCGAAAAGATCCTGTCGCACGAGTTCGATCTCCTGGGCTCCGGCCCGACGGCCCTGGGACCTGACATCGACTGGAGCCGCGATTTCAAGTCGGGCCGGAGGTGGGACCTCGTCCCGTCCGAGACCATCGACGTCGCGGAGCTCTCGCGCGAGAGCGACGTCAAGGTCCCGTGGGAGCTCTCGCGCTGCCAGCACCTGACGGCGCTCGGCCGCGCCTGGGTCGTCGAGCGCGATCCGCGCCTGCCGGCGGAATTTGAGGCGCAGGTCCGGTCCTGGATACGGCAGAACCCCGCCGGGATCGGCGTCAACTGGGCCTGCGCGATGGACGTGGCGCTGCGGGCGGTCAGCTGGATCTGGGCTCTCGGATTCTTCGACGGCGCTCCGCTCTCCGTCGGCTTTCGGGAGGAGATGCTCCTCTGCCTCTACCGACACGGCCTCTGGATCGCGGAGCATCTCGAGTTCGGCGAGGTCCACGGAAACCATCTCCTGTCCGACGCTCTGGGTCTCGTCGCCTGCGGGACGGTCTTTCGAGACTCCGAGGATGGGAGGAGCTGGCTCGGCCGTCGGGTCGGGTCTCCTCGAACGCGAGATCCTCCGGCAGGTCGAGGAGGACGGCGTCGACATCGAGGCTTCGGTGGCCTACCACCGGCTCGCTCTCGAGATCTTTCTCGTCGCCGCGAGGTTTCTCGAGACCGCGGGTCTGCCTCCATCGAGCGGCTACCGGGCGCGCCTCGAGGCGATGTTCGATTTCGTGGAGGCCTACGTGACGCCGGACGGGCTCTCGCCCGTGGTCGGCGACGCGGACGACGGCCGCGCGCTCGTTCTCGGGGAGACGGACATCCGGGACCACCGCTATCTGCTCTCCACCGGGTGCGCCTGGCTCGCGCGGGGGCGCTGGAAGAGAAGGGCGGGCAAGTTCTGGGAGGACTCGCTGTGGCTCCTCGGCGTGGAGGCCAGAAGCCGCTTCGAGTCGCTGGAGGCCTCCGGCGACGAGTCCTCGCGCTCCTTCGAGGCCTCCGGTTTCTTCGTCCTGAGGTCGCCTGTCCAGTACGCGTTCGTCGACGCGGGGCCGGTGGGCTTTCGCGGACACGGAGGACACGGGCACAACGACTGCCTCTCCTTCGAGTGGCACGCCGTCGGGCGCCCCCTCCTGACCGACTCGGGAACATACGTCTACACGGCGTCGCCGGAGTGGCGCAACCGCTTTCGCTCGACCGAGTTTCACAACACGATTCGCGTGGATCGCCAGGAGATCAACCGGCTCCCCTCTCCGCTCGCGCTCTGGTCGCTCTCCGACGACGCCCGCCCGCTCGGCGTGCGATTCTCCGCCGGCGAAGAGCGGGACGTTCTCGAAGCCGGACACTCGGGCTACATGCGCCTGGCAGACCCGGTGGCGGTTTCGCGCAAGTTCGAGCTCGATCGCCGGACGCCGGTCCTGACCCTGCGCGATTCTCTCGACGGGAAGAAGGAGCACTTCGTCGAGTTCTTCTTCCACGCGGCTCCCGGGGCACAGGCCCTTCGCTCCCCGGACGGAGACGTTCTCTTCCGGTGGGCCGACGGGCGAGAGGTGACGATCCACCAGGCATCCGGCCCGCAGGTCGCCTGGGAGATCCGCGCCGGATGGTTTTCTCCTTCTTACGGTGTCAAAATGGAACGGCCAATCTGGGTGGCGTCTGCAAACGCCAGGCTCCCCCTGGTGATCGACTGGATGTTGACCGCCGGTCCTTAGCTTCGCTTCGCGGGTGGTCAGGGAAGGAAGCCACGTTGCTTCAAGTCGCGGTGTCCGGTGGGCAAGTCCACGTCGTCGAGGTCCCGGAGCCCGTTCTGCGGCCGGGCGGAGTCCTCGTTCGAACCAGCCATTCCCTGATCAGCGTCGGCACCGAGTCGGCCGGCCTCGGCGGGGGGGGCGGCGAGAGTCTCCTGATGAAGGCCGTGCGGAATCCAGCCCTGGTGCGGAAGGTGATGGACCGGGTCTCGAGCCACGGTGTGAAGAGCACGGTCGACCTCGTCCGCGCGCGCGTCTCGACGGAGCAGGCGGCCGGCTATTCCTGCGCCGGCGTCATCCTGGAGGCCTCGCCGGAGGCGGGCGATCTCAAGGCCGGCGACCGGGTCGCGTGCTGCGGAGCCGGATACGCGAACCACGCCGCGGTCAACTTCGTTCCGCGCAATCTGGTCGCGAAGCTGCCCGACAAGGTGTCCTTCGAGGAAGGGGCGTTCGCGACTCTCGGCGCGATCGCGCTGCACGGAGTCCGCCGGTGCGCGCCGACCCTCGGCGAGAACGTGGTGGTCGTCGGCCTTGGCCTCCTCGGCCAGCTCGCGGCGCAACTGCTACGCGCCGCCGGCGCCGTCGTCATCGGCGCCGACATCCGCCGGGACCGGGTGGACCGCGCCCTCTCTCTCGGAATGAGCGACGGGTTTGCCGTCGGGGACCGCGATCTCGTCTCCGGCGTTCTCGAACGGACCGGCGGCCGGGGCGCGGACGCCGTGATCGTCACCGCGGCCGGCGGCGACAGCGCTCTGCTCAACCGCTCCTTCGAAGCCTGCCGGAAGAAGGCTCGGGTCGTTCTCGTGGGAGACGTCCCGATCCGGATCCAGCGCGACAGGATCTACAAGAAGGAGATCGATTTCCTCATCTCGACCTCCTACGGGCCGGGCCGTTACGACCCGGAATACGAGGAGAGAGGCCACGACTATCCCCTGCCCTATGTCCGCTGGACCGAGGGCCGCAACCTGGAAGAGATCGTCCGGCTGATCGGGACCGGCGCTCTCGCGGCGCGGCCTCTCGTGGACGGCGTCTACACGATCGAGCGCGCGGTCGAGGCCTACGCGTCGCTCGCGTCCGACACGCCTCCGATCGGGTTGCTTCTCGACTACCACCTGGAGGCGGCCGCGGAGATCCGTCCGCCGCGCCTCTATCTGCCGAGGAGATCGCCTCCGCGCGACGCCGCGGCGGGCAGACGGCGGGTCGGTGTCGTGGGGTTCGGGAGCTATTTCCGTTCCGTGCTGCTGCCTCTCCTGCGGGCGCATCCGGGATTCGAGCTGACCTCCGTCTGCGCGCGCAACGGCCTGACCGTGCGCCAGGCGGTTGAAAAAGACGGCTTCGCGCGGGGGACCACGGACTACCGGGAGCTCGTCGCCGATCCGGACGTCCAGGCCGTCTTCGTGACGACGCGTCACGACCAGCACTATCCGATCGCGCGGGCCGCGATCGAGGCCGGCAAGGCCGTCTTCGTCGAAAAGCCGATGACGATGACCGCGGCCGAGGGCCGCGCCCTCGCGGACCTCGTGGCGGAGCGCAAGGGTCTCCTGACCGTCGGGTTCAATCGCCGTTTCTCGCCGCACGCGCGGGAGCTGAAGAAGCTCCTCCTGCCGATCGCGGAGCCGAAGCGGATGATCTACCGCGTCAACGCGGGCGCCCTTCCGCCGGGCCACTGGCTTCGGGATCCCGTGGAGGGAGGCGGACGGCTCCTCGGGGAAGGCGTCCACTTCTTCGACTTCCTCGCCTTCCTCGCGGGGGCGCGTCCCGGCCGCGTTCACGCAGTCTCCGCGCCGGCCCACCGCCGCGACGACGGCATCGTCACCGTCGCGTTCGAGGACGGCTCGATCGGAGCGGTCCTCTACACGGCCGCCGGCTCGCCCGCCTCCGGGAAGGAGCGGGTCGAGGTCTTCGCCGGCGGAGCGAGCTTCGTGCTCGAGGACTACCGCAGCCTTCGCGTCCACGGCGCATCGGGACGCGGCCTCGAGACGCGCCGCGTCGAAAAGGGCCAGCGGGAACAGCTCGACAACTTCTGGCGGGCGCTCCAGGGCCAGGAAGACCTGCAGGTCACGGCGGAAGACGGCTACTGGGCCACGTGGTGCGCGGAAAGAGCTGCGTCGGAGTGATCGGAGCCGCTCGGGAGCCTCGGCCAGACCAGCGAATCGTCCTTCCTTCCGACCGCGTCCTCTACAACCTGGACGAGCCGAACACGGCGGCTCTCTCCCGCATCCCCGAAGGGGCGATCCGCGTCCTGGACGTCGGCTGCGGCGCGGGCGCCAACGGCCGCTGGCTCGCCGAGCACGGATTCGAGAGCTACGGCTTGACCCACTCCCTCGAAGAAGCCTCGGCGGCGAGGCGCGCCTATCGCGGCGTCGTGGTCGCCGACGCGGAGACGTTCTTCCCCTGCGCAGCCGGGCCTCGTTTCGACGCCATCCTCTTCATCGACGCCCTCGAGCACTTCCGCGATCCGTGGGACGTCCTCGCGAGCTGCCGGTCGAGCCTCGACGAGCGGGGCGCCGTCCTGGCTTTCATTCCCAACATCGGACACCTGAAGGCCCGGCTGTCGCTGCTCTCCGGGTCGTTCCGGTACACCGCGACGGGGCTGATGGACCGGACACACCTGCGTTTCTTCGACAGGACGAGCGTGCGCGAGCTCTTCACCGCGTCCGGTTACCGGATCGACTCGCAGGAAGACGTGTGGACGCGCACGCCGGCCAGGCGCTTTCCCCGGCTCGTTCGCGGGCTTGCCCGCGTCCTCCTCGCGCTCTGGCCTTCCGCGTTCGCGCGGCATTTCCTGATCGTCGCCCGCGCGGAACGATGAGTCGCGACGGCGGAATCCGACCGCTCGGGCGCGTCCGGAGTTTTCTCGAGAGAGATCGGGCGGCCGCCGAAACCGTCGTTTCCAACTTCGCCATCGCGCTTCTCGTCTTCCTCGGCGGCGTCGTCCTCGCGCGCGGCCTGGGCCCGGCCGGGCGGGGCCGGGTCGCGGCCCATCTGGTCGGGATCGCGGCGAGCTTCGCCCTGGGGAGCCTCGGGATCAACTACGGAGCGGCCTTTGCGGCGGCGAGAAGCGCCGGAGGGCGCTTGACGTTCCGGAGGATCCTGAATCTCGGCCTCTTGAGTGTCTTCCTCACTCTGGCCCTGGAGCTCGCGATCGAGAAGCTCGTCGTGGGCAGTTCAGACGCTCGCGAGCTTTCCTGGGCGCTCGGCGGCGCCGCGGGGACGCAGGCCGCGAGCGTGCTGCTCGGTTGGATCCAGGGCTGCCTGTCGCTGCGGCTCTGGAACGCGCTGAGGCTCGTTCAACTGGGTCTCTACTTCCCGCTCTTGCTCCTCCTGCGCGTCTCGGGCCGGCTGAGCGTCTGGACCGCGGTGGCGGCCTACGCTCTCCCGCACGCGCTCGTTTTCGCCGCGAGCCTCGCGCGAATCATCCCTTCCCTGCGGAGGGTCCCGGAACAGGACGTGTCTTCAAGGGAAATCTGGTCTTTCTCGAGCCGGGTCGCCCTGAGCGCAGGGCTCTACCAGGTCAACCAGCGGTGGGACCAGCTTTTTCTCTCGCTTCTCCACCGCGACGCGAGCCTCGGCATCTACGCGTCCGCGGTCACGCTGGCCGGCATCGGGGTCCCGGTCGGGGCGGGAGTCGCGCAGGCCACTTATGCCGAGGGACTCCACCTGGATCCCGCCGGGCGCCGCCGGCTGACTGCCCGGCGGATCGCCATCGCTGTCGGATGCGCCGGCGTCTGCGCCGTCTTTCTGCTGGCGTTCGGGAGGAGACTGATGGAGCTCATCTACGGCCCCGCGTTCGCGGCCGGAGCGCTGCCCCTCGGGATCCTGGCTCTCGGAACCTTGTTCCTCGCAGGGAACTTCGTCGCAGCCGAGTCGCTGCGCTCCGCCGGAGACGCCCGGCGTCCGATGTGGGCGGAGGCGCTCGGCGCGGCGGTCACCGTGGCGCTGCTTCCACCGGCCGTCTCCCGCTTCGGGATCGGCGGAGCCGCGGCCGTGTCGTCCCTGTCCTACCTGATCTCGTTTGCCTGGAACTTCAGGGCGACTCAGTCATGATTTAGTCAGGCCTCTCAAGGTCTCCGAGAGGCGACGAGGATCTTGAAAGGCTCAGAAATGACGGATCAGATATCCGAAGCCAGGTGGCGAGTTCTTCTCGCAGAGAAGCTGATGCGCTTCTTGCCACTGAGCCCCGACCCACGGACGACCTTCTTCTACATGGAGCGGCAGGGGGGAAGATTCCGGAGGAGCTGGCGAGCCTCCTTCTCAGCGAGGCGCAGCGGACCTACGATGACGAACGGGAGATTCCGTTTCTCGACCTCTACTATCGGTTCCCGGTCCGCGAGCTCCTGCGAGGCCGCTCCCTGCTCGACCTGGGATGTTCGGTCGGCGGACGGAGCGTTCGGCTGGCCGAGACGCTCGACGTGCCACACCTCTATGGCGTCGATATCCTGGCGCAGGACACCGACGTCGCAGGCCAGTTCGCCTCAACAAAAGGAGTCTCCGGCGACTTCCGGGCGGGACGGGCGGAGAACCTGCCGTTCTCCCCGGAATCCGTCGACAACATCGTCTCCTACGACGCCTTCGAGCACGTCGAGGACCTCGAGGCCGTTCTTCGAGACTGCCGACGCGTCCTGGTTCCGGGCGGCCACGTCGTCGCGGTGTTTCCTCCCTTTGGGAATCCCTTCGAGTCGCACCTGCTCTTTACGGAGCTGCCTGCCCTGCACTGGCTGTTTTCCGGCGATATCCTGGCGGAAGCACAGCGGCGTGTCGCGGCATCGCGCGGCTGGCCGGCGATTCTTCCAGAGCGGCTCGCGAGCTGGGAGAAGATGCCCAGCTTGAACGGCGTCACCCGGCGGTCGTTCCACGATGCCGTGGCACACACGGGATGGGAACTGGTGTACGAGCGCTCTTGCCCGCTATTTACGACCGGTCGTCGTTCGCAGCAGAACCCTGTCTTTCGCACGCTCCGACGACTCCTGGCTCCGTTCGTCATCGTCCCCGGAGTGCGCGATCTGGCAATCGACCGCATCGCCTGCGTCCTGAGAAAGCCCGTGGGCCTCGCGAAAGAGGCATGACCGGCATGAGGTAGTGTTTAGATTCACGTCGGGAAACCAGATCGCGGCTCGGGAGGGGGAATGACCCGCTCGCTCGTGACAGGCGGGGCCGGATTCATCGGATCGCACGTCGCCGAGGAGCTGGCGGCGATGGGCCACGAGGTCCACGTCGTGGACGACCTCTCCGGCGGGTTCCGGGACAACGTGCCGGTTGCGGCGCGCTTTCACGAAGGCTCGGTCTCCGACCCGGAGTTCGTCGCCGGCCTCTTTGGCCGCGTCCGATTCGATTATGTCTTCCACCTCGCGGCCTACGCGGCGGAGGGGCTCAGCCACTTCATCCGGCGGTTCAACTACGTCAACAACGTGATCGGCTCGGTCAACCTGATCGACGCGGCGGTCAATGGAGGGGTCCGGCGCTTCGTGTTCACCTCCTCCATCGCCGCGTACGGCGAGGCGCCTCTGCCGATGACAGAGGAGACGGTCCCGCGGCCGGTGGACCCCTACGGGATCGCCAAGTACGCCGTGGAGCTGGACCTCAAGGCGGCGCGCGAGCTCTTCGGGCTCGAATTCATCGTGTTCCGTCCGCACAACGTCTACGGCGAGCGGCAGAACATCGGGGACCGCTACCGCAACGTGATCGGGATCTTCATGAACCAGATTCTCCAGGACAAGCCGATGACGATCTTTGGAAGTGGCGAGCAGACGCGCGCCTTCACCCACATCCGGGACGTCGCTCCCGTCATCGCGCGGAGCGTCTCCGTCGGGGAAGCCGCAAACGAGGTCTTCAACGTCGGAGCGGACGTTCCCTACTCGGTCAACAGCCTCGCCGAGCACGTCGCGCGGGCGATGGGCGTCGCGCCGCGCGTCGTGCACCTCCCCGCGCGGCACGAGGTCGTGGACGCCTACTCCTCTCACGAGAAGGCGCGGCGCCTTCTCGGCTACGAGGCGGCGGTCGGCCTCGAGGAGGGTCTCTCGGGAATGGCGGCCTGGGTGCGCCGCCACGGGGCGCGCAAGAGCAAGCCGTTCGCCGACATCGAGATCCGCCGGTCGCTTCCAGCCGGCTGGCTGGGGGAAGAGGATTGAGTTCTCCGAGCGTCCTCGTTTCGATCCTGAACTACAACTCCTTCGAGCCCACGATCGAGGCGATCGAGTCCTTCCGAGCCCAGACATACCCGTCCATGAGGCTCCAGCTGGTGGACAACGCCTCGACGACCGATTGCGTGGAGCGGATCGAAAGGATCTTCCCCGATCTCGAGATCGTCCGATCGAACTCGAACCTCGGATACACCGGCGGGAACAACCTCGCCCTCGAGAGGGGGATCGCCGAAGGATTCGATTACGTCCTGATCTGCAATGAGGACATCGCCGTCGGCCGGGACGCCGTCGCGCATCTCGTCGAGACGGCGCGGAGCCGCCCCGATGCCGGAGTCGTGGGCGGAGTGGAGGTGGACTACGAGACCGGCCGCCCGAGGGCGACGGGAGGCACGCGGTTCCCGGACTGGCGCTTTCGCATCCGCTGGCCGGTTGATCCTCCGCCCGCCGGCTCGGCGTCCGCGAGGGTTCTCTACGTCCAGGGAGCCCTGGTGATGTTCTCGCGCGCTGCGCTCGAAGCCGGCATCCGGTTCGACGACGCGCTCTTCATCTACTGGGACGAAATCGAGCTCGGCTACCAGCTCCAGGGCAAGGGCCTCGCGGCATACGTGGATCACCGGGTCGAGGTGCGGCACCGAAACAAGCCGGCGTCCTTTTCCATCCGGACGGGTTATCTTCAGCAGCGCAACCGAACTTACCTGGCAAGAAAGTATTTCCGGGGCTGGAAGAAATGGGCGTATCTGGCCTACTCGAACCTGCTCGAAATCCCGGGCAAGCTCCTGGTGCGGACCGCCCAGGGTCACGGCGGGTTTGCCCGGGCATGCCTGCTCGGCCAGTGGGACGGCCTCCGCGGATTGATGGGAAAAGGACGGCTCGAAAGGTTTTCGCTCGTCCGGTGACAGGAGAAAGTCCTCGTTGACCGCAATCCTCCTTGCCTGCATCGCGGCGGCGGGCTTGCCCATCGGGCTGCTCGCCGGCGGATGGCTTCAAGTCCGGCGGGACTTTCTCCTCCTTGCGATCTATCTCCAGGGATTGCTCTACGTGCACGTCGGTCCCTATCTGTACGCGCGAACGCATACGCCACTTCCGCTCGACGCTTATCGGAAATTCGCGATGAGTGCTCTGCCGCTTTTCGATGCGGCCTTCCTGCTCGCCTACATCCTGGTGCTGGGCGTCGGACGGGTCCGGACCCGTTTCGCTCCTCCGACAAGACTGGAGTCGTGGGATCGGCGGTTCAAGCTACTGGTCTTCGGGCTTCTGGCTTTCGCCGCGACGTTCTGGTCGATCGCCTGGTCCGCCGGGTTGATGTACCGGCGAATCGGAGTGCCGTTCCTCGTGGCCCGGCAACTCGACCTCCCATTCACCTCCTTCGCCGTTTATCGCCTTTACATCGAGACCCTGCGATACGTGGTCGCCCTGGTCGTCCTGGGGCTCGTTCTGGGCGGGCGGCGGGTCGGATTTCCGGCGTCTGTCGCTTCCGCGGCGGTCCTTCTCTCCGCCTACGTCTATCTCGTGATCAATTCCCGGATCGATCTCGCGCTCGATCTCCTGATGGCCCTGGGAATCTGGGCTTTCTTCTGGCGGGGCCGGGGACGATTCTGGCCCCGTTTCGCCGGGGCGTGCGCCATCGCGGGCGTTCTGCTGCTGTACTCGATCTCGACGACCGAGCGCGTTCGATCGGATTCGCCAGAAACTGGACGTGGAGTGGCGGGCCTTCGTTCCGGGGATGAGCCTGGAGTGGCGGAGACCAGGGTGCCGGAAGCGGTGCCGGAGGTCGGAGTGGCCGAAGCCGGAGTCCGCCGAGGCCCGAGCATCCTCCGCCGCCGCTCTCAGCCGCTTCTTCTCGCGGCGACGGTGGAGATGCCGATGTCCTTGCGATTCAACGGTCTCGAACTGATGGCGCGGTTGCGGCCGGCGCTGGAGGCCCGCGGATTTGCCTGGGGCAGGGCCTGGGAGGTTCCGGCGGCGCTGGTCGATTCTGCCGGTGATCAACCCGCAAAAGGCGCGCGCTTACAAGCTGAGATGGGACCTGGCCGCCAAGAACTACCTGATGCGAACGTACACGAAGATGGGAGATCTGGATTACGTTTCGTGCATGCTGACCGACGCTTACGGGAATTTCGGGAACGCGGGCTTCCTGGCCGTGGGACTCTTCCTCGGCGTCTCCTGCGCGCTCGTGGTCCGAGCGCTGGGCGCCGGCTCGGGCGCCGCGCTCGTCCTCGTGGCGCTTTTTCTTGTTTGCCATCTCCTCCAGTTCGAGCAGGAGTTCATCTCGGCTCTCCTGTTCTGGGTCAAGAAGCTCCCGTTCTTGATCGGCGTGCTCCTGGTCGCGCCTCTTCGGGTTCGCGGGGAAGCGGGCCGTCCGGCCGGGGTGCCCGGCGGGTGAGGATCTGCTTCTTCGCGCGCGTCGAGTCGGCTCGGATCCTGGAAACCGTCGAGTTTTACCGCCAGGACATCGAGATTCTTCGATCGCTCGGGCATGAGGTCTTTCCGGTCCGGCGGGCACGCCAGATCCGGACCGACGTGGACCTGTATTACGTCTGGTGGTGGACCTGGGCGTTCCAGCCGCTGCTGCCGGCAAAGCTCCTGGGCAAACCGGTCGTCATCACGGGCGTCCTCGATTATCCCTATCCGGTCGCCGGGCGAGGCTACGAGGGCCGTCCGCTCTGGCAGCGGCTCATCCTCTCGGCGGCCATGCGAAGCGCCGACAGGAACGTCTTCCTCTCCCGCTACGAGATGGAAGGCGTGTCGCGGGACCTTCCCGTCCGTGAGCCCCGCTGCATTCCGCTCGCCGTGGACACGGAGGCGTACTCCCCCGGCCGCTCGCCCCGCGAGGACTTCGTCCTCTCCGTCATCTGGATGGAGAAGTACAACGTGTGGCGCAAGTGCGCCGTCGCGATCGTCGAAGCGATCCCGCTCGTCCTCGCGGCGCATCCGGAGGCGCGCTTCGTCATCGCGGGCGGCCACGACACGGGGTTCGAGGAGGTGCTCGCCGCCGCCCGGCGCCTGGGAGTCGAGCGCTCCGTGTCCTTCCCCGGAATGATCGGCCGCGACGAGAAGATCGATCTCATGCGCCGCTGCCGTCTCTACCTGCAGCCCACCCGGTACGAGGGATTCGGCGCCGCGATTCTCGAGGCGATGAGCTGCGGCGCCCCGGTCGCGACGAATGCCGTGGGCGCGGTCCCCGAAGTCGTCGGCGACGCAGGGCACTTTCTGGAAGGGACCGATCCCGCTTCGATCGCGCGGGGCGTCAACGCACTCTGGACGGACGCGGGGAGAAGGGAGGACCTCGGCTCCCGAGGACGCGAGCGGGCGGTCGCGGCGTTCTCGTTTGCGCAACGGCGGACCGCCCTGCGGGCGCTTTTGTCCGACTTTGGTCCAAGAACGCAGGATCCGCGAATTCCGTAGCCGACGCGCTCCGGGCGCGCCTAACTCAAGGAATCAGAGCGCGTTAGGGTTGCCTGACCGGACAGGTCGGGCTCTCTCCGGCGGGCGAAAAAAAATAAATTGGTCCTTCTCCAGAGGCAAACATATGATTTGCGCATTCGTCGAGTTCCGACCGGGAGGGAGATCTGGATTCATTTCGAACAAAGGAAGTACGCGTGGAAATCGGTCCACGTTCTTTTTCCGAAGGAGGCGCTGCGATGCTCAAGTCCAGGATTCTGTTTCTTTGTTTGACGGCGGTCCTCGTGGCCGGCTTCGCACTTGGTAGCCAGGCGATTCCCAATTGGTCCGCGCCCGCGACATGGAGCCCGAGCGAGGTCGGGCGGGGTTCATACGATGGCGGACGTCACCAATCCCCTGCCCTTCATCGGTGTCGACGCCGTGCCGGGTCGCGGATACGCGGGGCAACGGATTTGGCGGGGCCTACGGTCCGCCCTCGCTCGTCGCCAACGCGAACCGCAACTTCACGATCATCGGCCAGTGCGGCATTCCAACGGGGGCGGCCGCCGTGTCCTTCAATTTCGGGGCCTTGAACGTCGGCGGGGAGGGCGATCTGCGGGTCTTTCCCGGCGGGCGGCGGCCTCCCGCTCGTTTCGACGATGAACTACAACGCGAACACTCCCAACATCGCCAACGCCGCCATCGTCCCTCTGGGCGGGCGGAGGCGATCACGGTCCGGGCGGACGCGGTGCCGGTCGATCTCATCATCGACGTCAATGGATACTACTACGACTACTTTCGGGCACTCGGCGTTTTAGGGCTCAATGAACAGTTCAACATCAGGACAATCTGCGACGGGTGCTCGGGCCTCTATGGGGAGAACGCGAGCACGGTGGGCGGCTCTCGGGCGCTTCGCGGGTTCGAGACCGGCGCGTCGGGAACGGTCCTACGGCGTCTGGGGCGAGACGGCGAGCACCACGACCCGCGCCTCCGGCGTCCTGGGGACCACGGGGCTGACGTTGGCGATGCCACCGCCAACTATTCCTTCAGCAGCGGCGTCGTCGGCGAGGCCGCAACGGCGTCGTCGGATTGACGAGCACAGCCGAGCGGTTTCGGCGTGCTCGGAGTCGCGGAGTACACACCGCGGGCGCGGAACCGGACCGGGTCTCTGGGCGGGACGGACGCTTTCAGGCGTCCATTGTTCAGGGGCTAGCATCGTCCTGAACCCAGGTAGCACTGAGAATTTCGTCGAGCCGCACCCGACGGACGCCACCAAGCTCGATACGCCTCCACCTCCCTCGAGGGGCCGAGGCCGGCACGTACTTCCGCGGCACGGGCAGACGACGGTCGACGGATTTCCGTCATCGACGTCCCGGAGAGCTTCCGCTAGGGTCGACGGATCCGGAGGGTCTGACGGTTCAGCTCACGCCCGGCCGGCGCGCGCGCGCGATGATGTACGTCGAGAGCGAGGACTTGCAACCAGATCTTCGTCCGGTCTTCCGCGAGACGAAGTTTCATTTCTCGTCCAGGGGAGTCCGGAGGGCCTACAAGGACATAGGACGTCATTGCGACAGTCTTTCTGCCGCTGGCGGCGGAGAGTGCCGATGCCCGACAGCCTTCGCCGAGCTGGATGAAGCACGACTGATCCCCAACGGGACCTACAACCCGGACGGCACTGTCAACATGAAGACCGCCGAGCGGGTCGGCTGGGCCCAAGCGTGGCGTGAACAGGCGACGAAGAGGCGAGGCCACTCGGCGGCAAAGCCGCTGTCATCCGCCCCGAACCGTCGCCTGACACCCAACTAACCCTCACGACATCTGCCTGTTCGGCCCGGGGCTGCGGGCCGCCGCGGCCTTTTTTTGAGCTCGTGAGGGAGGTTTGAGAGAGTCTTCCATCGATGCCGAAGGCGGTAGTCTGACCAGAAGAGCGAGAGGCTTCGAAGCCAGAACGGTTCACGGGAGCGGTTCGAGAAAGCCTGGCCGCGCCGGGGCCTCGGAGAGCGCGCCTGGCAACGCTCGTCCTCTTTCTCCTCGCTCTCCTGCCGCTGGCGACGCTCTGGCCGGTTCTCGGCAACGAGTTCATCGTCGTACGACGACCAAGACTACGTGACCTTGAATGTCCCGGTCCGGCGCGGATTGACCTGGGCCGGGCGTCCGCTGGGCCTTCACGACGGGCCACGCCTCCAACTGGCATCCCCTGACGTGGCTCTCCCACATGGTGGATGTCTCGTTGTTCGGGTTGAACCCGTTCGGCCATCACGCGACGAACCTGGCGTCCATGTCGTCAACACCCTTCTCCTCTTTCTCGCTCCTGCGGCGGCTGACGGGGATCCTGGCCAAGCGCCTGGGTCGCCGCTCTCTTTGCGATCCACCCGGCGCACGTGGAGTCGGTCGCCTGGATCGCCGAGCGCAAGGACCTGTTGAGCGCCGCGTTCTGGCTCGCCACGACCTGGGCCTACGTCTCCTGGGTCCGAAGGCGGGGTGCCGGCCGTTAATTGCGGTCCTCACGCTCTTCGCGGCAGGGCTGATGTCGAAGCCGATGCTGGTGTCGCTGCCCGGTGGTGCTGCTCCTGTTGGATTACTGGCCCCTCGGGCTCGGTTTGGCCGATCGGAGTAGGCGAGCTGGCCCGGCACTCGCTATCTCGAAAAGGTTCCTCTCCTCCTGATGGCGGCCGCCTCGTCCGTCGTGACTTTCCTCGTGCAGCGGGCCGGCGGGGCCGTGCGCTCCCTCGAGAGTTTCCCGCCGGTGGGCGCGCCGGCAATGCGGTCGTGGCCTATGCCCGTTATCTCGGGATGCTCGTCTGGCCGGCCGATCTGGCCGTCTTCTATCCTCACCCCGGCCGCGCGCTTTCCGGTCGGAGAATCCTGCAGGCCGCGCTCCTGCTCCTCGCAATCTGCGCCGCAGCCGCTCGCTCTCCGGCGAAAGGCCCCTTTCCTGTTCGTCGGCTGGTTCTGGTTCTTCGTCGACGCTCGTTCCGGTGATCGGCCTGGTTCAGGTCGGTACTTCAGGCCCTGGCGGACCGTTACACGTATGTCCCCTCGTCGGCCTTTTCGTCGCGGTCGCCTGGGGGGTCCCCGCGATTTGTCGGGGCGGCGCTACGGGAGCCTGGCGCTGCGGGCGGCGGCGGGGGCCGCCGTGCTCGCGCTGGCGCGGACGCCGCAGCGCAGGCGCGTCTCTGGAAAAACAGCGAGACGCTCTTTCTCCATGCGCTCCGGATCACGAAGGACAATGCGACGATCCACAACAACCTCGGCGACTACTACAACGACACCGGGCAGACCGCCCGATGCTGTGCCGCATCTGACGGAAGCCGATCGGATCCGATCCCGAAGAACCCGGAGCACTACACCAACCTCGGGCGGTCCCTCTTTCTGCCTGGGCCGGCCCGACGAGGCGGCGGAGCAGTTCTCGCAGGCGCTGATCCTCCAGCCGGGAGCCGACCGCGTTGAACAACCTCGCTCGGATACGGTTCGTCCAGGGCGAGATCCCGGAAGCCGTCCGGCTCTACGAGACCGCGTCGCCAAGCGCCCGAATGGGACCGAGGCGCGAAGCGACTCGCAGTCGCGCTCCTGATGGAGGGGAAGACCGCGGCCGGCCCTGTCCCATCTGCAGCGCTGCGTCGCTCTCGAGCCCGAAGCGGAAGAATGCAGGCGGCTTCTCGACGACATCCCGACCCTCGACCGAAAGCGGGACGACCCGGCGGCTGCTGCGTTCCTCCAGTTCCTGGCCTCCGCCCACCGGGACGCGAGCCGGGCCCTCCAGGGCAGAGGCAAAGGGCCGCGGCCCTGGCTCATCTGCGGCAGGCGGTCGATCTGCTTCCCTGTTCCGCGGAAGCCCATGACGACTGGGGGCCCTCCTCGTGCAGAGAAGGCCGGCTGGACGAGGCGGCAGCGGAAATCCGGCGGGCGCTCGGAGATGGATCCCGGCCGCCGTGGCGCACAACGACCTCGGTTACTTCTTTTTCTGCGGGGCGGGGGCCGGCCATCGAGCAGTATGTCGAGGCCCTTCGTCTTCAACCCAGTTTCCCCCTGGCGCAGGCCAATCTCGAACAGCGCTCAAAAGAACCGGTAGGAACTGAGCGGCCGGCCTCGGGCGGCCTAACCCAGGGAATCAGAGTGCGTTAGGGTTCCTCAGTCGTCGTCAATGCGAACCGGACGTTCGTCATTGAAGCGCGGAGCGCAGGTCCCCCCGCCACTTGTAGAGAACACCGAGGTCTCTTCCGCGCCGGCGTAGCTCGAGTGAAGGCGGCAGGGCTTCGCGATACTCGGCTTT
Organism: uncultured Acidobacteriota bacterium; assembly: GCA_963741435.1. Classification (GTDB taxonomy): domain Bacteria; phylum Acidobacteriota; class Thermoanaerobaculia; order UBA5066; family Gp7-AA6; genus JAWOLE01. The sequence goes on from CAVUIX010000039.1 coordinate 47,707, forward strand.
GGCCTCGCGCAGCCTCCGGGCGCTGGCCAGGGCGTTTCCCAGGGCGTCGGCGCTGTCGGAGGAGCGGGGGTGGATGAATGGCGAAGCCTGGGAGGGGCGCGCAGCACTTCGCGAAGACCGTAACGGCGATGCCACGACCGGGCTGATTCCAGCCCGAATGATTGGTCACGACTCATGCCCTCTTCCAGACAGCATCGTGGAGTCGGATGCCCAGAAAAGTTGCCCCGTAGCATCCCAGAAATGCCAGAGGGCCGAGTGCCGGAATGACGTAACGCGCTTCGAGATGCAGTACGCTGAAGAAGACGCAATAGCTCAGCGGCGCGGCGGCAATCAGGAGGCCGAGGCGGTCGGAATCGCGCCCACGACGCCGCACGCAAACAGACCGACGGCGAGCCACGCCAGAACCCGGTTGGTTCCTCGAGTCAGAAAGCGCTGAATCGAGCTTCCACCGATCGAGGGAACGAATGGTGGTCGCGCAGCAAGTTGCCAGTAATCAAGGACTGTTTTGAATCGGTGTCTGACGCTCCACAAGAACCAGCCGGGATCACGAAGCGCGGCTTGCAGCCACAGCCTCTTGAGATACGCCTCCCCATCCGGAAGATGTATGTGATACCCGGCCTTCTGAAGCATCTGATCGACGGCCGCATCCGAGACCGTGGCGCCGTGCGGATTTGGCGTTTCCCCGTAGGCTTCCCACAGATTCTGTCCCATCCCGGGGCTCGTGATCTGGAAGCGGCCGATCGGTTTGAAATTCTTCTGAATCAGGCCAAACGGTATGAGCAATATGAAAGTAACGGCCGCCACGATCGCGATTCGGGTAAGGGTCGCGAGATCTATCTTGCCCCGCATTCGCCAGATGCCAAGTGCCAGGAAGACGCCGATTCCGAGCGCGTCGCTTCGGAAGTTGGCCGCCACGCCCAGGACGACCCCGAGGACCGCATACCTGGCCAACGTATCGCGGCGCATGCACCAGGCCGAGGTTGCCCAGCAAGAGAGTAGCCATGAATGGCATCAGAGCGTCGGGGAGAATGTAGAACGCCTGCTGCGCCGGGCCCGCGAAGAGGCCGTAGAGAGCCGCGGCGGCGTATCCCGTCGCAAAGCAGCCCAGAAGGCTGCCGCTGAGAAGAAGCAGCAGTGGAACCCCGATCATGTTGAGGAGTTGCTGAATCGTGCGCGCCGTGGTGTAGCGATATTGATGGTTTGCGATATAGGTTCCGGCCAGGAAGACGGAGTAGCCCGGGGGGTAGTAGAAGAGGACGTCACCCGGCTTCGTCTGCCGGAGAGCCGGCAGTACATCGGCAAGCTCGACATAGTCCTGCTTCAGAATGGCGGACCGCTGAACAAACCCCTTGATTGCTGGCAGGCCTCCGGATCGATGTGCCAGCGTGTGATCTTCGATCAAGGAATAGGCTGCGATTCCGTACCAGGCGACCATCCCGTAGTAATCGTTCGTGCCCGGGAATCGAAGAATGCTCGTCGCTTGCGAACTGATGGAGAGCATCAGGACGAAGACCACGGCCATGCTTCGCGCGATACGGCTCGGCACCGAGCCCTCGGGCCAGACCACCGGGTGAAAGAGCAGACGGGCGATGTGCGGAAGGCGATGGTCCGGGCTTTCTCGGAGAACGTCCATCGCGGTCAGGAGGCCAGTCTAGCCGCAGGGTTCTGATCCTGCAACCGACGGGCGCTGCTGGTTGGAGGTTCGGTTCCGCCAGGCCTTCCGTGGCCTGGCTCCGGGCGCCGGTTACTGGAAGTATCCGGTGACGTCCGCGACGAAGTGGACGGTCCCGGTGCTGCCCGGCGCCATGTCGGTCTGAACCGAGATGTCCAGCCCGCTGATGTTCGCGATCGGAATGATCGCCCCGTTGGCCAGCGCGAAGTCCGCCGGAGAGAAGTTGATTACGCTGGCCAGGGGCACCCCGCTCAGGTACGGAAAGATCCGAAGATCACCGGCGTCGGTCGCCTGGATGGCCGTGATGTTGAACGCGACCGCCTTGGCGGTGTCGGGCACGCCGCAGGAGTTGACGTTGATCACGGTGAAGTTTCGGATGGTGTTGGCCGCCAGGGGCGGGCCTCCCTGAGGCCCGACGGGCCCGCGCGTGTCGATGATGCGGCAGGGCGTCAGCGGAAAGAAGCTGTAGGGCCCCGCGGCTCGCGCCGCCTCCGACAACAGCAGAGCGAAACCAATCAGGACAAGCAGGCGCGCGGTCTTCTGAAACATCGTCAGACTCCTCACTGGAAATACCCGTACACGTCGAAGAAGAAGTTGGTGCTGCCCGAGGGCATGTCGCACAGAACGGAAATCTGCCCGGAGACCCCGAGCCCGACGATGGCGCTGGCGGCCCGGACGATACCGTAGCGGAAGTTGATGGCGCTGGCCATTGGAGCGGCTCCCCCGGCGGGATAGATGCGCAGATCGCCGACGTCGCTCGGCATGACGACCGCGAGATTGACTACGACGGCTTTCGCCGTTGTCGGGATTCCGCAGACTCCGGTCACCGGGAAGGTCCGGACGCCGTTCGCCGCCAGCGCGGGACCTCCCGAGGGCCCTGACGGGTTGCGGGTGTCCGCCACCCGGCACGGCGTCACGGTGTAGAAGCCGGCGGGAACGCACGCGCTCGTCGTCAGGGTCTGGTCGAGCCCGGCCGTCGTACCGTAGGCGGTCGTTGCCACGGCCCGGAAGTGATACCCGGTGTTGCAGATCAGACCGTAGACGGCCAGGCTCACGGCCACGTTGCTGGTTCCGGACCCGATCGCCTGCGCCGCCGTCGTGCTTCCATAGCTCGTCGTCGTCCCGTACTCGAAGAAGACGCTCGTGCTCGTGCCGTTCGGGTTCACGGTCCCCCTCAACGTCGCGTTTGTCTGGCCGACGCCGGTCGCCGTGTTCGTCGTCACGGTCGGCGGCGGCGGCGGACAGGCGCTCGTCGCGAAGGTCATGTCCGGACCATAGCCCGTACCGTCGGCGTTCGTACCGACCGCGCGGTAGTGGTAGACGTGGCTGCATGTCAGGCCCGAGATCGCCGCGCTGACCGCCATCGCCGTCGTCCCGGAGCCGATCGACTGCGATGCCGTCGTGCTTCCATAGCTCGAAGTGGCGCCGTACTGGAAGGAGGCCGTCGTGCTGTCCCCGTTGGGGTTGACGGTCCCGTTCAAGGTCGCAGCCGCCAGGCCGACGCCGCTCGCGGCGCTTGTCGTGACCGTGGGCGGAACCGGACCCGGGGCGCAGGAGTTGCCGCCGTCTCCGTAGAGCCAGCGAATCGCGTCCTGGTCGTCGGTGCCCAGAGTGGTCCGGTTCTGGACGACGGCCCGCATGGTCGCAGCGTCCTCGTCTCCTCGACAGACGTCGTGCGGCGAGACATTCTGGTCGGAATGCCCGAGACCGAGCGTGTGGCCCAGCTCGTGCGCGATCACGGACTGGGTGATGATCGAACCGAAACCGTTGTACGTGCAGGCGGCGCGCAACTCGGCGACGCCCTGGGAAATATTCGTATAAGTGTCGGCGCGCCAGGTGTTGGAACCCCCGACTCCGGTCGGCCCTCCACACCCGATGACGCCGCCTCCCGTCAGGCAGGTGCTCCAGCCGCACCCCAGCGTGGAAGAAGTCGCGCTCACGTAGATGATGTTGCTCGTTCCGGTGCCCGGCACGTAGTTGATCGTGGAATTGGGGTTGTCGGTCCACATGGCCAGAGCGGCCTGGGCCTCCGCGATTCCGCCGCCGTCCATGTTTGCCGTTCCCACGATTGTCCAGGTGGCGTTGGCGCCGTTCCAGCGGAACATCGAGTCGGCGATCATTCCCCACAGCGGCGTCGCGCCTCCGGACTTCTCCGCATGCTGGACGGGCTCCAGGCTTCCGGACGGCATTGCAGAAGGACCGGCTTCGAAGACCCCGGTGCGAAGAGAGGCCAGAAACCGCGTCAGCGCACGCGGGGACTGTTCGTCCCGAGAGGCCTTTTCAGCGAGCGAGCCGCCGGATCTCTCGTGGACCTCCACGCCGGGATGAACGCCGGCGGCCAGGTCCGGCACGGCGAACAGGTTGCCGGCCTCGTCCTGCCAGACTTCGAACTTGCCGAGCAGCATCTCCGCCGTCTGGTACTCCCCCTCGGGCCGGGCGATGGCGAAGACGACGACTTCCCTGCCCGGAACGTATTCCGGACGTCCCCAGAGCTTGAAGAACCGGCCGTCCGGCAGCGTTCCCCCGAGCTGGTGAAGAACCAGGCTTCCGGCCAGCCGCCCCTTCAGGACGGCCAGCGGCTCGATCACGGTGACCGTCTCGGGCCTTCCCTGCCAGTCCACGGTCACGTCGGAGGAAACCACGATTCCGTGGACGACGACGTCCGCCCGCGACAGCAGCTCCCGATCGGAGATCGGGATGACCGAGGTCGCGGAAAGGAGGGTCGAGAGGCCTAATGCCCAGGGCGAGAAGAAGGCAGACCCGGCCGGACCCCTTCTCGAACGGATCAATCGTGTCGATCTCACGCATTTGGAGAATTGAAGACCTCGCCGTGAAGCTCTGTTCGGAATCACGGTAGTCCCGGCAGGCCCTGGAAAGATACTGGTCTGGTGTCCAGGAATGGGACAGTCGGTCCGCCTGTCCCAGCCCCTGTCCGATGGTTCAGGGGCGTCTGAAATTGACCGCCGAGGATCCCGCCGCCCGGATGTTTCTCCCCGCTGGAGGACCGACCATGGCGGACCAGGCCGCGGAGGAGCAATGCTCCGGACGGGCCGGCGCTTATTGGAAGTAGCCGGTGACGTCCACGACGAGGTGGACGTGGCCGGATGAACCCGGGGCCATGTCCGTCTGCACCGTGATGTCCAGGCCTCCGATGCCGGCGAGAGGGATGAGGGCGCCGTTGGCCAGGGCGAAGTCGGCCGTGCAGAAGTTGATGACGCTGGCCATGGGCACGGGGGCCTGATAGGGGAACATCCTCAGGTCACCCGAGTCGCTGGGCATGACGACCGTCACGTTGAGCGCGGCCGCCTTGGCCGTTGAGGGGACGCCGCAGCTCCCCGCGATGGGGAAGTTGCGGATGGTGTTGGCGGCCAGGGCCGGTCCTCCCGTAGGCCCGACGGGGTTTCTGGTGTCCACGATGCGGCACGGCGTCAGCGGGTAGAAACTGTAGGGTCCGGCGGCCCGGCCGACTCCGGAGAACAGAAGACCCAGTCCGGCCAGGAGAAGAAGGCGCGCGGTTTTCTCGAACATCGTCAGACTCCTTATGGAATACCTGCGGGAATTTGCCACCGGGAACCTCTCGCCGCTCACTGGAAGTACCCGAAAACGTCGAAGAAGAAGTTGGTGCTGCCTGAAGCCATGTCGCACTGGACGGAGATCTGCCCGGAGGCTGACAACTGGATCGTCGCATTGTTGGCCCGGACGATGCCGGGGCGGAAGTTGATGGAGCTGGCCATCGGGGCGGCAGCGCCCGCCGGATAAACGCGAAGATCGCCGGCGTCGGTCGGCATCGAGACGGCGAGGTTGACCCCGACGGCCGTCGCCGTGGATGGAATCCCGCAGAGGCCGGTCACCGGGAACGTCCGGATGGTGTTCGCCGCCAGGGCCGGGCCGCCCGAGGGGCCGATGGGATTGCGCGTGTCCGCCACCCGGCAGGGCGAAACCGTGTGCAAGAGGGTGCCCGCTGCTGTGTAATCAAAAACGCCGACGCCGCCGCCGCCCGCATGTGAGTTATTCCCCGTAGGATCAATCGCAAGAGACAGAATGAGGTTATCCGTGATTCCGTTATTGAAAGCGGCCCAGCTCCCACCCCCATTGGTGCTCTTGAAAATCCCGCCACCGTTCGTGCCGGCGTACATAGTCGCTGGAGCCATCGGACTGATCGCCAGTGCATTGACGGTCAGATTCGCCAGGCCGGTGTTGACCGCGGCCCAACTCCCCCCCCGGTCGGCGCTCTTGAAAACTCCGCCTCCGTTGGTGCCGGCGTACAGCGTCGCCGGCGTTGCCGGATTGATCGCCAGGGCGTTGACCTGAACGTTCGTCAGACCGGTGTTGGCCGCGGCCCAACTCCCGCCGCCGTTGACGCTCTTGAAGATCCCGCTGTAAGTCCCGGCGTACACCGTCGCCGGCGTGGCCGGATCGATCGCCAGGGCATAGACGTACAGGTTCGTCAGGCCGGTGTTGACGGCGGTCCAGCTCCCACCCCCGTTGGTGCTCTTGAAAACCCCGGTACCGTAAGTTCCGGAGTAGAGCGTCGCCGGCGTGGCCGGAGCGATCGCCAGGGAGTAGACGCTCCCATTCGTCAGGCCGGTGTTGAAAGCGGTCCAGCTCCCACCCCCATTGGCGCTCTTGAAAATCCCGGCCCCGTCGGTCGCAGCGTACACCGTCGCCGGCGTGGCCGGATCGATCGCCAGGACATTGATGTAGTCGTACGTCAGGCCGTTGTTCACCGCGGCCCAACTCCCGCCGCCGTTGATGCTCTTGAACACTCCGCTCCCGCGAGTTCCGGCGTAGACCGTCGCCGGCGTGGCCGGATCGATCGCCAGGGTCTCGACACGCGAGTTCGTCAGGCCGGCGTTGACCGCGGCCCAACTCCCGCCGCCGTTGACGCCCTTGAAGATCCCGCTGCAGGTCCCCGCGTACATCGTCGCCGGCGTGGCCGGATCGATCGCCAGACCCTTGACGTAGGAGTCCGTCAGGCCGGTGTTAACCGCGGCCCAACTCCCGCCGCCGTTGAAGCTCTTGAAAACTCCGCTCCCCCCGGTCGCGGCGTACACTGTCGCCGGCGTGGAAGGATCGAACGCCAGGTCGTTGACGTAAACGCTCGCCAGGCCTGTGTTGCTTGCGGTCCAACTCCCGGCCCCATCGACGCTCTTGAAGACCCCGCCACCCCCGGTCCCGGCGTACAACGTCGCCGGCGTGACGGGATCGATCGCCAGGGTCTTGACAAACGAGTTCGTCACGCCGGAGTAAGCCCTGGCCCAACTCCCACCGCCATTGACGCTCTTGAAGATCCCGCCGTAAACCCCGACGTACACCGTCGTTGGCGTGACCGGATCGATCGCCAGGGCGTTGACGCTCAGGAACGTCAGACCGGTGTTGACCGCGACCCAGCTCCCGCCGCGGTTGATGCTCTTGAATACTCCGCCCCCGTTAGCGCCGGCGTACACCGTCGCCGGCGTGATCGGATCGATCGCCAGGGCGGAGACGTTCAGGTTCGTCAGACCGGTGTTGACCGCGACCCAGCTCCCGCCGCCGTTGGTGCTCTTGAACACGCCGGCCCCGAAAGTCCCGGCGTACACCGTGGTCGGTGCCGTCGGATCGATCGCCAGGGCATAGATGTTCGAGTTCGTCAGACCGGTGTTGACCGTGACCCAGCTCCCGCCGCCGTTGGTGCTCTTGAACACGCCGGCCCAGGCAGTGCCGGCGTATACCGTCGCCGGCGTAACCGGATCGATCGCCATGACGTTGACGACGCCTCCCTCCGGCCCACCGTTCGTCCAGAGATTGACCCCCGCCGAGGCGACACCCAATGCCAGGCTCATAGAGGCGACGACCGCCAGAGTCGTCAACCGAGCCTTGGAAACCTCTAGCATCGCAATGCCCTCCTCATGTCACCTGCTCCGGGCCGGAGCGAAATGCTCTTGCCTCCGCGGGGCAGCCAAGCCGATGCATGAACCGTTTGACCTCACGCTGATTTCACCGGTTAACAAGACTCCCGAAGCGATGTCCGCGAGATGTCCATCCGGCTTCAGGGTAGGAGTTTGAGGCCCGCTAGACTACTGGTCGAGGGTTCAAAGTTGGTACAGCATCCGCCCCGCCCCGTACCCTGTCCATTGGGTCAGGACGACCCTACCTGGCTGTCTCAGGCGGCCATGGTAATAAACATACCGGCCGTCAGGTCCCGCCGGAGTCAGACCGTGGGAGAGCGGTGAGGCGCCGGCGTGGAATCCCCCGGCCGTAGCCAGAGCCCGCCTCTACCGGTAATACCCGTAGACATCGAAGAAGAAGTGGGTGCCGCCGGAGGGCATGTCGCACTGGACGGAAATCTGACCTCCGCTGCCCAGTGGGATCGTGGCGTTGTTGGCGCGGATGATGCCTGGGCGGAAGTTGATGGAGCTGGCCAGCGGAGCAGTTGTCCCCGCCGGGTAGGCGCGGAGGTCGCCGCTTTGGGCCGGCTGGAAGACGGCGAGGTTGATGACCACAGCGGTTGCGTCCGATGGTATCCCGCAGAGACCCGTGACCGGGAAACTGCGGATGGTGTTGGCGGAGAGCGCCGGCCCACCGGAAATGCCATCGGGATCGCGCGTATCCGCCGCGCGGCAGGGCGGCACGGTGAAGAAGCTCGTGGGCGGGGGGTTGATGCGGTAGATCTTCCCCGAGTTGATGGCGGCGTAGTAGATCGCCCCGTCCGGGCCGGTGGCAAAGTGGACGGGACCCTCCGCCGAGATCGCGAAGTTCTGGAGCGTGCCGACGAGAGTGTCGTTGGCGGAAAACTCGAGATACCGGATCCAGCTGGAAACCTGGTCGCCGAAGACGTACTTGCCTCGGAGGAACGCGGGATAGATTGCCCCGGCGAAGACTCCGCCGATGATCGCCTGTCCGACCGTGTGGTCATATTCGAAGACAGGAGGAATGCAGCCCGCGCAGCCGCCGAGCGTGCCCTCGGCCAAGGGCCAGCCGTAATTGCCTCCGGCCGTGACGACGTCGATCTCCTCCCGGCTGCCCTGGCCCACGTCCGCCACGTAGAGGGAACCGTTGGATGGACGGAAGGTCCATCGCCAGGGATTCCGGAACCCGTAGGCCCAGATGCGAGGCTCCTTCGTCGCGTCCCCCAGGAAAGGATTCCCCGCCGCCGGCGAACCGTCGAGCTCCATCCGGAGGACCTTGCCGTTGAAGCTGCCGACGCTCAAGTCCTGCGACTTGGCGCCGCCCGTGCCCGAGTCTCCCGGCGCGGCCCACAGCTTTCCGTCCGGCCCGATCTGGATGTTGCCTCCGTTGTGATTCCCGTTGGTCGCGTCGATATGGTCGAGAATCACCGCCTCGCTCATCGGATCGATCGTGTTCCCTGACATCGTGAACCGCGAGATGCGGTTCTGCGGGACCCTGTTCGTGTAGTAGAGGTAGACGTAGCCGTTGACCACGAACCCCGGATCAAGGCAGATCCCGAGCAGCCCCTTCTCGACGCCCGAATCCACCGAGGCCGAGATGTCCAGGGCGGAGGCCCCCTGGAGCACGCCGTTGACCACGATCCGCACGCGGCCGCCCTTCTCGAGAACCAGCATCCGACCATCCGGTGTCCACGTAAACGCGGTCGGCTGGGAGAGGGTTGTGACCACCGCAGTGTCCGAGAATCCGGCAATCGAGTACGTGGCTGCCCGGCCGGTGGCCGGAAACAAAACACCGACCAGGATCGCGAGGAGAAAGCACCGCCTCTCGGCGCGATCGTGTTCAAAAGACCTGGCTGGGAACCGAGGGATCATCCGCCGAGAGGTTAGCGGGGCGGACGCCCCAACGCAAGCCGGGAAAGGGTCAGACCCTCCCCTTCGCAACCGCCGTCGGTCCGGAAGGCCTACTGGAAGTAGCCGGTGACGTCCACGACGAGGTGGACGTGGCCGGATGAACCCGGGGCCATGTCCGTCTGCACCGAGATGTCCAGGCCGCTGATGTTGGCGATCGGAATGATCGCCCCGTTGGCCAGGGCGAAGTCCGCCGAAGAGAAGTTGATCACACTGGCAAACGGTACCGCACTCAAGTACGGGAAGACCCGCAGATCCCCGGCCTCGGACGCCTGGATGGCCGTGACGTTGAACGCGGCGGCCTTGGCCGTGACGGGCACGCCACAGGAGTTGACGTTAATCACGGTGAAGTTTCGGATCGTATTGGCCGCCAGGGCCGGTCCTCCCTGAGGCCCGATGGGCCCACGGGTATCGATGATGCGGCAGGGCGTCAGCGGGAAGAAGCTGAAGGGCCCGTCGGCCCGAGCCGCCTCCGACAGCAGCAGAGCGAAGCCAACCAGGACAAGCAGGCGCGCGGTCTTTTGCAACATCGTCAGACTCCTCATTCCATTATGCCCCAAATCACGACTCATGGCTGGAAGTACCCGAATACGTCGAAGAAGAAATTGGTGCTGCCCGAGGGCATGTCGCACTGGACGGAGATCTGGCCTCCGGCGCCCAATGGGACGACCGCGTTGTTGGCCCGGACGATGCCGGGGCGGAAGTTGATGGCGCTCGCCAGCGGAGCGTCACGCCCGGCCGGATAGACGCGGAGATCGCCGTCGTTGGACGGCAGGAAGACGGCGAGGTTGATCGGCGACGGCCGTCGCCGTGTTCGGGATCCCGCAGATGCTCAGGACCGGAAAGGTCCGGACGGCATTCGCCGCCAGCGCGGGGCCGCCCGAGGGGCCGGGCGCGTTGCGCGTGTCCGCGACGCGGCAGGGCGGCACGGTGAAGTAGTGCGAGCCGGCCGGGGCCGCCCCCTGGACGGCCGCGAACGCATCGAGGATGCCGCGGCCGCTGTCGCGATCCCAACCCGGCGCCTCGATGTCGATCAGGGAGGAGGTCAGGATGGCGCTGATCTGCGTCGAGGTCAGGCTCGGGTTCCTGGACTTGACGAGGGCCGCGATCGCCCCGGCGTGAGGCGCCGCGGCGGAAGTTCCGAAGAAGGCATTGAACCCCGGAGCGGCGCAGGCGACGCCGTCGGCCGCCGTGAGGTCCGGCTTCTGCCGGATGACGCCGCCGGTCGAGGAGAAGTTCCCGGGCGTGATCGCGCTGCTGTCGGCGTTGAAGAAGAACTGCCGCGGGCCGTCCGAGCTGAAGATCTCGATGGTGTTGAGAGCATTGAAGGGGTTGGGAAAGGGTCCCGTCGGATTAGGAGGACCGCCGATGGCGGCTGCCGCCGGCGTCGCCGCGACGCTGAAGGCGTTCGCGCTCGGCGGAGCGTTGTGGCCGTGCGTGTTCCCCTGCGTGTTGAAAGTGAGCCGGCCCCGGTTGGTGTCCAGGTGCAGGAAGCGCGCCGAGCCGGCAAACTTGACGATCACGAGCCGCTGGCCGCTGGTAAGCGGCGTGACGATGATTTGCTCGAAAGGATCCTGCGTGCCGTCCTGGGTGTCCATGGAGGACGCCACGACGGCTGAGCCCGCCGAATTCAAGAGAAACAGGTCGTAGTCGTTTGAGGAGCCCCCGAGCGGATCGGACCAGAAGAGGACCGGAAACGAGCCGGCGTTGGCCGTAAGCGCGTCGAAGGCGGTGACGCCGACGCCGGGGTCGAAGTCGTGCAGCCGTCCGGGCTCGAGGGGATCGGAGGCGCTACTGCTCCGCCGTCCACGAAGTCTCCCTCCCACGTGCCCGAGGTGTTCTTGTCCTTGCCGCCCGAGTTGGCGGCCGAGGAGAAATAGAGAACGCCGGCGGCCGTCACGTCGTTGACGGCCTGGGTGACGAGACCGCCGTTGGTGTTGGACAGAACGCCCGCGGTCTGGCCCATCTGGAACGGGGTCTCCACGAAATAGCTGACGTCGTCGATGATGACGTTGCACCCCGCGGCCTGCAGGCTGTGGATGTTCGTCGCGAAGCTCGCGAGACTGGCGAAGGCCGTCGCGAAGTAGAGCTGCGCGCCCGGGGCCATGTCGTACACGATCTCGAGCATTGCCGCGCCTTCATTCCCGCTGCCCGCCTGCCCGGACAGGACGGTGACGGCCGGAAGGTCCCCGGAGCCCTGAAGCGTGGCCAGAGCGTCGACCCCGTCCGACAGGACGCCGACCTTCACCCCGGTACCGTTGGCGCCGAAGATGGAAGCCGCGAGATCGGCCCTGTGCGTCACAACACCCTGCGAGGTGTTGGTCTTGGCGGTCCTGTTGGTCCCTTCCGGCTTCGCTCCGGACATCCCCTTCAGCGCCGCGGCGAGCTGGGAGCGCACGGACGCCGCGCGCGCGGCGAATCCCGGCCGCACGGACTTGAGCAGCGAGGCCGTGACTCCGTGCGTGGCGGAGGTCGGGGGCGGCATCACGCGGTTGAGCATCGCCTGCTGCCTGGGCTGGATGAACTGGACGTCGGGATGCGCGGCGAGCGACTCGACCGCAAGGAGGGGAACCTCCGCGCGGATGCTGCGATAGTTGTAGAAGTACTCGATGACGCGTCCGCCGAGCTTTTCGATCGTGTCGAGAACGGAGTTGGTGACCGTCGCCGTGATGTCCACGACGACCTCGCCCTGTGGGCCCACCTCGATGCCGGTCTGAAGCGTCGGCACTCCGGCGGCGATGGGAAGCCCGCGCATCTGCCTGGCCTCGTAGAGGAGATTCGAGTTGACCTTGCGCTGGGCGGGCGTCCGCGTCTTCTTGTCTTCGAGAATCGCCTGGATCTGCTGCAGGGCCGACGGGCTCAACGCATCCTGGGCCAGAAGCGACCCGGCGGCGCCGAATAAGAAGAGCAAGACGAGCAGCGCGCTTGCCGGGACATCTCGGCGCCAGGATCCTCGAACCGTCGATCTCATTGTGTTTCCCTTTTTTCAGCTGTTCCAGACACACTATTCCGCCTGCCGTACGCGGGTCAAGACGGATTCGCAGTTTCCCCCTTGGACAAAAGTCCAAGTGAATTCCCATCAGGCGGGCAGCCCTCGACGACCTATTGGAAGTAGCCGTAGACGTCGAAGAAGAAGTGGGTGCCGCCGGAGGGCATGTCACACTGGACGGAGATCTCGCCCGCGGCGCCCAGAGGAACGACGGCGTTGCCTGCCCGGACGATGCCGGGGCGGAAGTTGATGGAGGAAGCCAGCGGAGCGGTCTCTCCCGTGGGATAGACGCGGAGATCACCGTTGCCGGACGGCAGGAAGACCGCCAGGTTGATCGCGACGGCGGTGGCCGTGGAGGGGATGCCGCACAGGCCCGTGACCGGGAATGTGCGGATGGTGTTGGCGGCGAGCTCCGGTCCGCCCGAGGATCCCGGCGGATCGCGCGTGTCCGCCACCCGGCAGGGCGGCACCGTGAAGAAGCCAAGTCCCGCATACAGGTAGGCGTTCATCACGACCGAGCTGCCGCCGGGCCCCGTGACCGACAAGTTGACGGCTCCCGAGGAGTGCGGCGGCGCCGTGACCATGATCTGTGTCGGCGTATTTGCCGAGATAGCTGCCACGGCCCCGCCGAACTCGACCGAGGTCACGTCGGTCAGGTTGGAGCCGCTGATGATCACGATCCCGCCGCCGGAGGTCGGGCCGGAATTCGGTGTGACGGCGTTGACCGTGGGCGGGCCGGACGCCGGGGAGCCCAGGACGGTGAACGCGGCGCCGCCCGAGGCGTCGTAGGCCGCGGTGGAACCGAAGTTGCGGACCCAGACTTCGAAGTCGTAGGCGCCGACGTCGGAGGCCCCAGGGGTCCAGGAGAAGGTGTTGCTCGCGCCGTAGTCCTGGACGATCGTCCAGACGCCGGTCGCGTGCTTGTAACGCCAGAATCGGTACTGGAGCGGCGCGATTCCGCCTGTCGCGGCGGCGGTCCAGGTGATGGGCACGCCGAAGTGCTGCGGCGAAGCCGGGATTGCCGAGAAAGACGTGACTGCCGGCGCGTGCGGATGGGTGATCAGGAAGAGGGCCCCGGCGCCCGTCGCCGCATAGAGCTCGCCGTCTGCCCCCTGGCCGAAGGTCTGGAGCCCCGGAATGCTCGCCGTCTGGAGCTGGCCGCCGATCCAGAGACGTCCCGAGCAGAGATCGCCGTAGACGTACGACCCGGCCAGCGACGGGTCGCGCGAGCCGCGGTAAACGTAGCCGCCGATGATCGAGCAGTTGCCACCCCCATGGCCGTATTCGTAGACCGGGTACTGGAAGAGAGGCGACCCGCAGGCCGGCGGCGCGGGGTTTGTCGGACAGTTGGTGTCCCCGCCGGCTCCGCAATGATTCCCTTCCATGATCTTCCATCCGTAGTTCTCGCCGCCGGTGCTCGAGTACGGCCGGAAATCCACTTCCTCCCACAAGTCCTGGCCGACGTCGCCGATCCAGAGGTCTCCGAAGGCCCGGTCGAACGAGAAACGAAACGGATTGCGCAGTCCCTTCGCCCACGTCAGGTTTCGCGGGAAAGGCTGCGCCGCCATCGGGTTCGAGCCGGGGACGGCGTAGAACGGCGGCGTGTTGACGTTCAGATCCACGTCGATGCGCAGCATCTTGCCGAGCGGCGAATCGTCGTTCTGAGCGTTGCAGGGAGGGTCGTTGCCCGACCCGCCGTCGCCCGTGCCGATGTAGAGATAGCCCTCGGGACCGAACTGGAGCTGCCCGCCGTTGTGGTTCGAATTAGTGGGGTGCGGGATCGTCAACACGATCGTCCTGCTCGAAGGATCGGCCGCGTTCGGGTCCGACGCCGAGCGCCGGTATCGCACGATCTCGATGTCTCCGGCGAGGTTGGTGGTGTAGAGGAACAGGAGGCCGTTCGAAGCGTACTGGGGGTGGAACGCGACGGAGAGAAGTCCCCGCTCGCCGCAGCAGGAGACAAACGGGGTCACGTCGAGAAAAGGGGTCGGAAGGACCGAGACCCCGTCGAAGATGCGGATCGTTCCGGTCTGGATCGTCAGGAAGAGCCGGGAGTCGCCCGCGTTCGTGATGGACGTCACGCTCCCGAGACTCGATGCGATCTGCTGCAGGCCAATGAACGGCGCGGGGCCGGCGTTCTGGACGACCTGCGTGAGACTTGCGCCGCTCGAGGCGAAACGGGAGTCGGAAGAGTAGATCGCGGTCATCGCGTGGGAACGCGGGCTCAACGACGACGTGCTGAAGGAGGCCGCGCCGCTGCCGTCGAGAGGAACCTGGGCCAGGGCGTCGGGGCCCTCCTGGAACGTCACCATGCCCGTCGGCGTCCCCGATCCCGGGGGGACAGAACCCACCGTGGCCGTGAAGGTGACCGACTGGCCGGGAAGCGAAGGGTTCGACGAGGAAGCGAGCGCCGTGACCGAAGCGCGCTCATGGATCCTCTGAACCAGGACCATGCTGCCGGCGCCGAAGTTGACATCGCCGCTGTAGAGGGCGGTGATGAAGTGAGTGCCCGGGGACAGGGCCGCAGTGGCGCAGCTCGCGTGGCCCGTGCCGTCCAGAGCGACGCCGGCACACAGCACCGTCGTCGTGCTCTGCAGGTCGTCGGGGCCGGCCACGAAATAAATGGTGTCCCGGAACGTGACGGTCCCCGTCGGCGTGCCGCCGGCCCCGGCGTTCGCGACTGCCGCCGTGAAGGTAAGCGGATGGCCGGCGACCACGGAGCGGTCGCCGGGAACGGAGGAGGACAGGTTGATGCGCACGCCGTTGACGCCGCCCAGCGCGAAGAGAGTGCCGCCGTTCAACGTGTACACGGTCCCATCCGGGCCGACGACGGTCGGCACATAAGGCTCCCCGATGCCGGCGGTGAGCTGCACGGCCTGGGACAGGGAGTTCGTCGCCAGGTCCCAGCGGTAGAGGTGGCCGTCCTCGCTCGGCGTAAAGACGCTGTGGGTCGCCGGGTTGACGGCCGCGGTGTTGATGCACCACTCTCGCACGGCCGTCGGGATGGAAGAGTGCTCGGCGTCGGGAGTCGGGCCGACGATGGTGAGCACCTCGCGCATCACGGGCACGCCGCTCGAGGAGTCGCGGGGATTGACCTCCGTGGATCCGGGGTCGAAGATGGCGATCCTGTTGACGCCGTTCTCGCTGCCGCCGCCGCTGGGATCAGCGTAGTTGTTGTACTTGCAGAAAACCAGGTAAGAGGACGGGCCGGTGTAGGAAGGCACCATCTCCTTCGGCACGATCGCGGCCGTGCTATCCCAGCCGAAGGCGCCGGGAGCCTTCTCGACCGCGAGGTCGCCGCTGAAGCGCAGAAGAAAGCTCGGACCGCCAAGAATGCCGAAATAGACGTCGTTGTCCGGAGCGACGGTGGGAGAAGAGGTGCTGGCGTCCGCGATGAATGCGTTGTCGGCATGGCCGTTGCGCGGGTCCTTCAGGAACACCCTGTATTTCCTGGCGAGCGTCGTGGTGTCCAGGCCGAGCAGGTAGCCGTACGAGTCCAGGCTCGCGTCCTTCACGACGACGTAGAGGGTCTGCTCGTCGTTGCTCAGGGCGGGCGCCGAGTTGTGCGAGTCGCGCCCGATCGCGGCGTCGCCTGCCGCCGTTCCGGCCAGGACATACGTCGCGCTGCCGTCGGGAGCGACGCGGGCAAAGCCGCCCTGCGTGGTGCTCAGAGGAGCCGGGGCGGTTCCGACCATGCGGAATCCGAAGAAGATGTTGCCGCCGCTGTCGGCCGTTATCGGCGTGTTGACGAAGACGGCGGCATTGAAGGCGGCGGCATTGGCTTCGTAGTTGGCGAGAGTGGTGTAGAAGACCCTGCGGACAGGGGTTCCCGGAGTGCTTGAGTCGGGGTTGTCCACGAAGAAGACCGTCCCGCCCGCGCCCGGATAGTAGAGACGGGTCCCGGACGGCCCGGCGGCCAGAACCGGCTGGTACATGGGGATCCAGTCGTAGGGCGGCAGGCTGTAGTCGGTGGCGAGCGTGTATTTTGCTGTTCCCGCCGCCCCGTCGAAGCCCCGGACCTGGAAGAGGTCGCCGGCGATCTTCACGGGGGTGATCACCGTGTTCGCGGCGGTGATCAGAGGCGCACCGTAATGAGCCAGCGCCCCGGTATTGTTCAGATCGATCGAAACCGACCAGTGAATCCTGTTCAGGTCCTGGGCGGCCGGGTTGAAGATCGCCGTGTGCCGGGCGTTGCCGGCGAATGTCGTAACGGCATCGCCCGTCCTGATCCGCTTCGGAGCCGGCCTCTCTTCACGCTGTCCCACCGCGCCCTCGCGGAAGAGCGCGAGCGCAACCGCGAGAACGACGAGCTTCCGATGCGCCCCGCGCAGATGCGGGCTCGACGACATCATGTCAGGACATCCTCCTGTCCAGGAGAGGGACAGATTATCCGCCATTCTCACCGGGACATCCGCTTTTCCATTTTCTTCAGAATCCGTTCACGGCTTCTAGTTCACCGCAGCTGGGATCCGCCCCGGCGCCGGCGGCGTTTCCCGGAGTCGGTGATGGGTGACGAGCATGGAAGAGACTGACCGGTACCTCGGTGCGACTGCGAGGAACCCTCAGCGCCGGCCGGTTATCCCCCTCACGGCCGGCCGGCGCGTGCCGACGCAGGGTAGCCGACCACCGAAGGCAAACCCCCGGCAGTAGGCAGCGCCGGGTTCGCCGGCGCTAACCGCGCCGGCTCCGGGGCGAGTTCTCGCCACGATCACTTCAAAGCGCTACAGGGCACTAGGAGATCGACGGCAGGATACGTTGGATCGCCCAGAAGAGGCCGACTGCCGCGATCGCCACGGAAAGCGGGACGACGACGCGACGCCGGTACCAGGGGTTGCGTCGGAAGGGAAGACCGATCAGGACGAACGCCGCGAGGATCACCGAGAGCTGGCCGAGCTCGACCCCGGCATTGAAGCACAAGAGCGCCGTCAGGAACTCGGAGCGCGGGAGGCCGAGCTGCGACAGGACGCCGGCAAAGCCCATCCCGTGGAGCAGGCCGAAGCCGAACACGAGCGCGATGCGCCAGGGCTTCAGCTCCGACGTCGCGACGTTCTCGACGGCGACATAGACGATCGAGAGCGCGATCAGAGGCTCGACGATCGCGGGGCGCAGCGACACAACACCGTAGATCGTCAGGGCGAGCGTGATCGTGTGCGCGACCGTGAAGGCCGTCACCTGCAGGAGGACCGGCTTCAACCGGGTGCTCAGCAGAAAGATGCCCAGCACGAACAGGATGTGGTCGCTCCCCTTCGGCAGGATGTGCGTGTAACCGAGCGCCAGGTACTGCCGCGCGATCTGTCCCCGAGTCGGAGGCACGACCGTTGCCTTGAGGATGAAGGGACGGCTCTCTTCGCCCCCTTCCGCCCAGACCCGCTCGGGGCTGTCCTCCCCTTCCGTCCGGAGCGTCAGGAGATAGGAGCCGAGCTTCAGGGAATTCGACCAGGTGAAGGTCTTCGCGCCGCCCGGAATCGTCCCCGTCATCCGCAGGACGAGCTCGGCGGCCGCGGGATCGGGGTTTTCCCAGGCGGCCCGAGGCTCGACCGCGCGCCCGTCGAACGCGATCCGCGAGTGGTTCAGGACCTCCGAGAGGATCCGGCCGGCCTTGTCCCCGGGATCCCACTGGAGCCCCCGGATCGGAATCCGCGGCGGCGCCGGCGACGAGGCGAACCCGGGCGGCAGGTGCTCGCGGTCGATGAAGACCCTGACCTCGTACTCGCCGCCCTTCTGAAAAGTCGCGTATGTCCGGATCGTGCCGAGCTCGTGCGCGAGGGCAGTAGAGAAGACCAGAAAGAGACCGGCAGTCAGCCCGAAGAGCTTCAGAGCCGAGGGCTTCACCCAAAAAGCGACGCGTGTGGCCACCCTCATGCTCGCCTCACTCATCGCCACTACGAGGGAAGACGGCCGGGCGGATCTCGCCGTTAGCGTCTCTTAAACAGTCTCTCCCCGCGCGAAACGCTCGTAGAGGGCGACCTCCTCGGCGCTCCCGATCGCGAAGGGGACGCGCGCGTGGAGGGAGTCGGGGACGACATCGAGGACCTTCCGGGTTCCGGTCGTCGCGCCTCCGCCGGCGTCCTCGGCGACGAAGGCGAGCGGGTGGCATTCATAGAGGACCCGGAGCTTGCCCGATGATTTCCCGGCGGCCGCGGGATACAGGTAGATGCCGCCTTCGAGCAGGATGCGGTGGAAGTCGCCGACGAGCGAGCCCGAGTACCGGGTGGAGTAGGCCCGGCCGTCCCGCTTCAGGTGGTCGACGAAGGCCCGCGTCGCCGGTGTCCACCCGCCGGACCGTCCTTCGTTGACGGCGTAACCGTGACCCCTCGCCGGCATCCGGAGGGAGCTCGCCGTCATTAGAAACTCGCCGATCGAGGGCTCGAGCGTGAAGAGATGCACGCCGCCGCCGCTCGTGTAGACGAGGAGCGTCGCGGGCCCGAAGAGGATGTAACCCGCCGCGACCTGTTCGCGCCCGGAGCGCAGCAGCTCCGCCTCGCTGGCGCCATAAGGACGGATCGAGAAGATCGTGCCGAGCGTCCCGTTGACGGCGATGTTGGAGGATCCGTCCATCGGATCGAAGAGCACCGCGTAGCGGCCCTGCTCGGTGTTACGCGGATAGACGACGACCTTCTCCATCTCCTCCGAGGCGGCGACCGAGACGAGGCCGCCGTAGTCGAAGGTCTCGAGCAGGATCTCGTTGGCGAGCACGTCCAGCTTCTTCTGCTCCTCCCCGGAGGCGTTCGTCTCTCCCGCGGAGCCGAGCTGCCGCTTCAACCCCCCCACCGCCAGCTCCCAGGCGATCCGCTTGCCCGCCACGCCGAACCGCATGAGGAGCATGGACAGCTCCCCCGTCGCGCCGGGATGCTGGCGCTCCTCCTCGAGGATGAAGCGGTCGAGGGTGATCATGCGAGGTCAATTCGATTCTAGATCAACGCGTGATTTGAGACTCGAAGGTGTCAGGTTGGAGGTGTCAGGTTGACGCACATCCGTGCATTAATCCCCTGACACCTAATATCCCAACTGACAACCTTCGCCCAATCACTTGGCCCATTCCAGCCACGCCGGCTTCGGGTCGCCGTTGGACTTTTTCAGGCCGCGGTTGGCGAAAAAGGCCGCCTTTCGCCGTGCGAGGTCGGAGGCGTCGGGAGCCACCTGGTAAACATCGGCGGGCGGGTCGCGCCAGCCGACGTAGCGCGCGAAGAGAAGCGTCCGGCCGTCGTGGGAGGCGAGGAATCGGCGCATCCGCCGGACGAACTCCGCCTGTTTTTCGGGGCTCGAGCCGTTCTCGGCGGCCGAGGAGTAGCTGACTTCCGGAAAAGCGATGGGCCGGCCCCGCGCGGAGTCGAGGAGGCGCTTCCAGTCAGTCTCCAGCGCGGCCGGATCGCGGTGGACGTAGGGCTTGTCGCGAACGAAGGGAGAGTAGAGATAGAAGAGCACGGGGCTCCTCTGGTGGAGCTGCGCCGCGACCTCCGGCGCCGCGCTCTCTGTCGGGGCGGACGTCGTCACGCCGACCTGGAGGCGCGGAGCGAGCTTGCTCAAGAACTCGACGGCGCCGTCGAAGAGCCGGCGATAGGCCTTCAGCTCCTCCGGCTTGTCCGCGAAATACGCGTCGGCCTCGTATCCCAGCGAGATCGTCGAGACGTCGGCGAGGGCCGGCTCGAGCGCGTCGAGGAGTTTCCCGAGGCGCAGCGACAGTCTCGGGTCGTCGAACGCGAACCCGGCGAGGTCCCGGGGCAGGTCCCGCGCTCGTCCCACGACGAGCGGCAGATCCAGGTGCAGGGTCGCTCCCGACTGGCGCAGGAGGCGCGCGGTGCGCGTGATCTTCGCGACGCTGTATTTCCCTGGAGCCGGCTCCATCTCCGGCCAGGAGATCGAGAGCGCGAAGAGGTTGACGCCCGTGCGCCGGACCTCCGCCAGGGCGCGCTGTTCGACGTCGGCCGCCGGAGTCTTCGCGAACTCGATCGCGAGGCCCAGAAGAGGACGAGGCGTGTCGGGCCGCGGAGTCACCGGCCCCGCGGCCAGAAGAGCGCTCGAAGCGAGGAGCCAGGCCGCGAACGCGACGGGAATCATCGGCCCATTATGGGCGACGGATAGAATGACCCGACCAAACCGGAGGACCAACCGTGAACTCGCAAAGAAGAACGATTCTTCGCCTGGCCGCTCTGTTTCTGTTCTCTCGCCTCGCCGGCCTGGGCGCAGAAGAAGAAGCTCGCCCTGGAGGACCTGACGGCAGACCCTCCCCTGGCCGGGCGCCCGGCCGCCGGGCTCGCCTGGCTTCCCGGCGGGGATCGCTTCTCCTTCATCCTGCGCAAGGGATCGGGGGAAGAGGCGGTCTCGTAGCTCGTCATCGAAGACGCGAAGACGGGAACGAAGAAGACCGTCGAGGCGGAAAGCCTGGCCCTCCCCGAAGATCCGAAGCCGGCAGAGGCCGCTCCCGGCACGCAAGGGTCCGCGCGGCGGCCGCGACGGGCTTCGCTCGAGGGCTACCGCTGGTCACCCGACGGCAAGACGATCCTCCTCTCCGGAGACAACGACCTCTGGCTCTACCGCGTCGCCGAGGGGCGCCTCGAGCGCCTGACGAAGGACAAGGACGCCGAGGAGTTCCCGACCTTCTCGCCCGACGGCCGCCGCGTGGCGTTCGTGCGCAAGGGCGACCTCTACACGATCGACCTCGAGTCGAAGCAGGAGAAGCGGCTGACCTCCGACGGAGCCGAGCACGTCTTCAACGGCAGGCTCGACTGGGTGTACGAGGAAGAGCTCGCCAGCCGCACGGGCCGCGCCTACGAGTGGTCGCCGGATTCGTCGGCGATCGCCTACCTGCGCCTGGATGAAAACAAAGTCGATTCCAATCCGATCGTGGACTTCCTGAAGGTCCCGGCCGCCGTGACGTTCCAGCGCTACCCGAAGTCCGGCTCGGCCAACGCGACCGCCTCTTTCCACGTCATCGGAATCGACGGCTCGCCCCGCGGCGAAGCGGAGATTCCGGCGGACGCCTACGTCGAGCCCGCTTTCTCCTGGACGCCCGACTCGAAGTCTGTCTGCTACCGCGTCCTGAACCGCGCGCAGGACCGCCATGAGGTCCGTCTCCTCGCCGTCCCCGGCGGCGCGTCGCGGACCCTCTTTGCCGAGCAGGATCCGTACTGGATCAATGTCGTCGAGCCGCCAAGGTTCCTGAAGGACGGGCGCTACCTCTGGAGGTCCGAGCGCGACGGCTTCGCCCATCTCTACGTCGGGAACGTCTCCGGCGGCGAGCCGCGCGCGATCACGCGCGGGAACTGGATCGTGGACCGCATCGCCGGCGTCGACGAGGCGAAGAAGCTCGTGTATTTCACGGCAACCGAGGAGAACGTGCGCCGGCGCGCGCTCTACCGGGTGTCCCTCGACGGCACGGGGTTCGCGAAGCTCCCCCTCCCCGCCGGGAACTCACTCCGCCGAGCTCTCGCCGGACGGCCGGTACCTGCTCGACGCCTTCTCGACGGTCTCGACGCCGCCGGTCCTCTCGCTCCTCGACTCCTCGGGCCGGTCGCTGCGTGTCGTGGACCAGCCGGAGAGCCGGCTCGCCGGTTACGAGCTTGCGGCGAGCGAAGAGATCGAGGTCTCCGCCGACGACGGGACGAAGCTCATGGCGGCTCTCCTCAAACCGGCCGGCTTCGATCCTTCGAAGAAGTATCCGGTGATCGTCTACGTCTACGGCGGCCCGCACGCGCAGGTCGTTCGGGACGCCTGGTCGCCGGGCTTGCTCCTCGACCACTATCTCGCCTCGAAGGGGTTCCTGATCTGGAGCCTGGACAACCGCGGCTCCTGGGGACGCGGCCACGCCTGGGAGAGCGCGATCTTCAAGGAAACCGGGAAGAGGGAGCTCGCCGACCAGCTCGCCGGGGTCAGGTATTTAAAGTCTCTCCCGTACGTGGACCCGGCGCGGATCGGAATCTGGGGCTGGTCCTACGGCGGCTACATGACGCTCTATTCGCTGACCAACGCTCCCGACGTCTGGAAGTGCGGCGTCGCCGGCGCGCCCGTGACTCACTGGAAGTTCTACGACACGATCTATACCGAGCGCTACATGCGGACGCCCAAGGACAACCCCGCGGGATACGAGGCTTCCGCTCCGCTGTCGAAGGCGAAGGACCTGAAGGCCAAGCTGCTTCTCATCCACGGCACCGCCGACGACAACGTTCACATGCAGAACACCCTCTCCTTCGTGGACGCCCTGACCAAGGCCGGCAAGCCCTACCAGCTCGAGATCCAGCCCGGCCAGAAGCACGGGTTCCGCGGCAAGGACTCCCTGAACTTCCGCAACGCCACCATCGCGAAGTTCTTCGAGGACAACCTGTAGGAATCGGGTGATCTGCGATCGGATGATCGGGTGAATAGGCTCCGGTCAATCGCCCGATGGCTCGATCACTCGATCATCCGATTGCCCGTTCAGCCGCGAGCCATCTCACAAGCCCAAGAGACCGGAAGGCATGAAATTTGCTTAAGCTAGAGCCAGAGTCGGCCCGCGCCTGTCGCACAACGGCGTACCGACTGTGTTGACGCCGTCCCGAGCCCATCGGGACGGCGTTTTTTATTGCCGGACGACTCCGTCTGTCATCCTGAGCGGAGCGAAGGATCTGCTCCCGAAGTCTTTGCGGGCAGATCCCTCGTCGCTGCGCTCCTCGGGATGACAGAGCCGCCGCGCGCTCTAACTTGCAGCCGGACGTGCCGACGAGGACGATGGGGCCGGTGGGCTGGGGCACGCCGCCGCGCGGCTCGACCGTGACCGCGAAGTTCTGAGCGAGCGCGAGGCCGGCGAGAGCCTTCGATTCGAAGAGGGCGCGGCCCGAAGCGTCGGCGTCGAAGACGCCGGCGGCGACGGGCTTGCCCTCGGCGAACACCCAGAGCTCGTACTGCTTGTCGGGGGGGAGCGGGGCGAGGTTGCCGGCCAGGATGACGCCCGTCTTCGCTTTCTCGCTCCAGAACACCTTCGCGCGCGCGGAGGGCTGGGGGTCCTTTCCGCCGAGGAAGAGGATCCGGACATCGTCGCTCTCGAGAACCCGCACGCGCAGGTCCCTGCGGGCCGCCTCGGCTTGCGCGCCCGAGAGCTGCGCCGAGAGCTGGGCCGTTTGACTGCGGAGATCTTCTCTCTGGCGGCGCAGCCGCGCGTCGTCCCAGACGGCGATGACGAAAAGGACCGCCGCCGCGGCCGCCAGCCACCATGCGGCGCTCGAAGCGGGGGCAACCACTGGAGCGCGTCCGAAACGAGAGCCCGGCAGGGAGGCGAGGATCTTCTCACGCAGCTCGGGACGAGGTTGCCGCAACGGAACGTCGACGGAAAGCGCGCCCGCCGCGGTACGGAATTCAGAAATCAGCTCCTCGCAAAGCGGGCAGCCCTCATCCAGGTGCCGGGCGAGTTCCTGCGACTCCTCGCCGAGCGGGAGCCCCAGGGCCTGGAGAGCCGCGAGCTCTTCGAGTCTCTCGTTATGAGCCATGGCTCTCACTCTTTCGATACGGGCGAACGCGCTCGCGAAGTTTCATCAGGCCCAGGCGCACCCGCGTCTTGACCGTCCCGAGCGGCGTCGCGGTGCGCTCCGCGATCTCCTGGTGCGTCAGGCCCTCGAAGTACGCCAGCTCGAGCGCGCGCCGCTGGTCCTCCGGCAGCTCGGCGATCGCCGCGCGGCACCGGGCCTCCCACTCCCGCCCGGCCGCGTCCGCTTCGATGTCCTGAGCGGACGCCGTCTCGGGCGCGTCATCGAGGCTCCGGACTCCGGCGCTCCTGCCCGGCCGGCGGGACCGCAGCCGGTCGATGGAGCGGCTGCGCGTCGCCACGAGGAGCCACGCGAGCACCGGGCCGCGCGAGGCATCGAAGGTCGAGGACGCCTTCCAGACGTGGAGGAAGACCTCCTGGAGGACCTCCTCCGCTTCCCCCGTGTCTCCGAGGATCCTCTGAGCGAGGCCCATCAGCCGCGCGGAATGGCGGTCGTAGAGGAGCGCCGAGCGCGTCGGCGTCCCGGCTTTCGATCCGGGCGATCAGCCCGCGGTCGTTTTCCCGTGAGTCTCCGTTCATCGCCGATCGGTCAGTTCTGTGGTCCTCCGGAAACACATATCACGCTTTCGGAAATCCAATCGCGTCGGCCGCCCGTACAGGCGGTAGGCCCGAGGAAACGGAGTTCGGGCAGACAAAAAAGGAGGAGCCTATGAACGTTTCCCTTCCCACCCGGAGGAGCGCCCGGGCGCTGGCGCTCCTGGCGGCCCTGCTCGTCTGCGTCTTCCCGGCGTCCGCTGGCGCGTCGAGCCACCGCGAGGCGCCCGGGATCTCCAAGTTTCCCCAGTGGGACAACACGGACGTGTACGCCTTCCGGGACCCGATCGTCACCGACCAGCTGACGATCCTGGCCAACTGGATTCCGCTCGAAGACCCCTCCGGATTCCCGAACTTCTTCCACTTCGACGAGCACGCCTGGTACCAGATCCACATCGACAACGACGGGGACGGCGTCGAGGACATCACCTACCGGTTCGTCTTCACCGAGAATGTCCGTAACCCCAATACCTTCCTCAATTTTGTCGGGCCGGTGTCGGCGTTGAACGATCCCAACATCAACGTCTACTACACGTACACGGTGGACAAGATCATCGGAGTCGGCCGGCAACGGAGTGCCCGCCGCCAACATCACGAGGATCGGGTCGGGACTCCTCGAGCTCCCCAACAACGCCGGGCCCGCGACGTATCCCGGCGCCGGGGGCTACAGCTCGGGGGCCGGCTTGATCGCCGGCGTCTACACGGTGGACGGGAACACGAAGGTCTTCGCCGGGCCGCGCAGCGACCAGTTCTTCGTGGACCTGGGCTGGCTGGGCGACCTCCTGAATTTCCGCCCGGGAGTCATTCCCGGCAACCACCAGGGCGGCGTCAACGGCGTCGCCGGCTTCAACACCCACGTCATCGGCATGCAGATCCCGCTCGCTGCCGTGACCAAGAACGGCCTCTTCCCGTCGAGCATCTCCGACCCCAACTCCATCATCGGCGTCTGGTCCGACACGTGGGTGCGGGAGAGCCACGTGTACCAGGCGACGGGCGCCAAGCCCGTGCTCAGCGGGCCGTTCGTCCAGGTCTCGCGCCTGGGAGTCCCTCTCGTCAACGAAGTCGTCATCCCCTACGGGTCGAAGGACAAGTTCAACGCGACCCTTCCGAAAGACGACGCCCAGTACGCGCCGTTCGTACTCGACCCCGAGGTTCCGAAGCTCTTGAAGCTGCTCTTCAACATTGATTCCCCGCCGGCTCCGCGGACCGATCTGGTCGCGGTCGTCCAGGGTATTCCGGGCCTGACGCAGCGCCCCGGCGAGGTGATCGCGGACGAGCTGCGAATCAATCTGGCGGTTCCTCCGACGCAGATCGCTCCGGTGGACAAGACCAACCGGATGGGCGTGCTCGGGGGCGATCTCGCGGGATTCCCCAACGGCCGCCGTCCCTGGGACGATATCGTGGACATCGAGCTCCAGATCCTCGCGGGAGTCCTGGTCCCCGCGTTCAACAAATCGCCGAACAACGCGCTGGGCGACGGCGTGGACGGCCCCGAGAAGCCGTTCCTGGCGGCGTTCCCGTACCTGCGCAGCCCGACGAACGGCTATATGCACTTCGCACGACAATCCGCCCCAGGTGCTGCACCCCTCTCAGATTCACCCGGCGGAGGAATAGCCCGGGAGCGGAACCGGCCCTCTCTTTCGGCCCGGTCCGGCGCTCTGCCGGGCCGGGCCTTTCCCTGTCACGCGTTTGGTTAGAATGCCGGCGCAGTTCAATTCGAGGAGGCCAGGACATGAACGACCGCAGGGACTTTTTCCGCACCGCCGCGAGGACCGGGCTCGCACTGGGGCTGGCGGCCGCGGGGCAGCCGCTCATCGCCCTTCCCTCCCCGGGGGACGCGCCGGTGGACGACATCGGTTTGATGAACACGGCGCTCGCCCTCGAGCACGAGGCCATCTGGGCGTACGGGCTCGCGGGCAGGAGCGGGCTCCTCTCCGCGAAGGCGAAAGAGGTCGGTCTTCTCTTCCAGGGAAGCCACGAGATCCACCGCGACCTGATCTCGGAAACGATCAAGCGGAAAGGGGGGAAGCCCGTCGAGCCGAAGAAGGAGTACGTCTTCGGCGTCCCACTCGCCAACGAGAAGGACGTCCTGGAGCTCGCCTTCAAGCTCGAAGTCGGCGCGGCCCGTGCCTATCTCTCCGTCGTGGATCGCTTCCAGGACCGCGCGCTCTCCGCCTCCGCGGGCCGGATCCTCTCCGACGAGGTCCTCCACGCGACCGTCCTGCGCGGCGTCCTGGGAAGGGACGTCGTCCCGGGCTTCCGCCTCATCGAGAACTAGACAGAGCACGACCGGGGTCGGGAGGCGCAAGTCCCTCCCCTACGGCACGAGGGGCACGGACGAGGGGCCCACGGGTCCCCCGCGCCGTAAGAGCAGATCCTTGCGCTCCGCTCCTCACGTCACTTCTCGGCGAGCGTCTTGAGGAACTCCTTCGCCACGTCTTCCGGGCGGCGCTTGTCCCGGTCGAGCTGCGCGTTCAATTTTCGCATCGTGTCGGCGGAGATCTTTCCGCCGAGCCCCTCGAGGACCCCG
Organism: uncultured Acidobacteriota bacterium; assembly: GCA_963741435.1. Taxonomy (GTDB): domain Bacteria; phylum Acidobacteriota; class Thermoanaerobaculia; order UBA5066; family Gp7-AA6; genus JAWOLE01. The sequence goes on from CAVUIX010000039.1 coordinate 74,743, forward strand.
CGCACCGCGGCGTTCGTCTTCCAGACCTGACCCCTGACGACGAACGCCGCCTCGTATGGCGGAAAATAATGCCGGTCGTCCTCGAGCACGACGGCGCCGAGCGCGGCGATCAGGCCATCCGTCGAGTTGCCCGCGATCAGGTCCACCTGATGACTCTCGAGCGCCGGGTACAGGAGTCCCAGGTCCATCTGCGCCGGTCTCCTGGGGAACTCCAGCCCGTACGTCTTCGCGAGCCCCGGAAACCCGTCCTCGCGCTCCAGGAACTCGTAGCCGAATCCGGGACGGATCTCCGCTTCGTGAGCCCTCAAGTCCGAGATCGTCTTCAAGCCCCAGCGCCGCGCGTCCTCGCCGCGCACGACGAGCGCAAACGTGTTCTCGAACCCGAGCGGCGGCGACCAGACGATCCCCCAGCGCTTCGCGTACTCGCTCTCCACCTCTTTGCGGACCGCTGCCGGGTCCGCCACCGGCTTCTTCGCCAGGATCGCCGTGAACGCGGTGCCCGTGTACTCGGGATAGAGGTCCAGGTCCCCCGCGACGAGGGCCTTGTGGCAGACGAACGTCCCGCCGAGATTCAATCGTCGGTCCACGCGAAGTCCCTTCGCCTCGAGCGCCTGCGCCACGATCTCCGCGAGCAGCACCTGCTCGGAGAAGTTCTTCGATCCGATCCGCACGGCCGTGCTCGACCGCTGGCAGCCGGAGATCGCGAAGACCGCCGCCGCGAAAAGAACCAGGCGCTTCACGCCTCCCTCCACTTCGACTGGCGGCGCTCGATCCACCCGAGCAACCCGTCCGCCGCGAGGGCGAGCAGCGCCGCCGGCACGGCTCCCGCCAGGATCTGCCGGTTGTCCACGATCGCGATGCCGCGGTAGATCAGCACGCCCAGGCCTCCCGCGCCGATCGCCGCGGCAATCGTCGCAAGGCCGATCGAAACGACCGTCGCGATGCGGACCCCCGCGAGCACGACGGGGAGCGCCAGGGGGAGCTCCACCCACCAGAGACGCTGCCGCGCGGTCATGCCGAGCCCGGTGGCGGCCTCCGAGATCGCGGGGTCCACGGAGAGGATGCCGGCGTAGGTGTTGCGCAGGACCGGGAGCATCGCATAGACGAGCAGGGCCACGATCGCCGTGCGCGCCCCGATCCCGCCGATCAAGGGGAGAGGAAGCAGGAAGCCGAAGAGGGCGAGACTCGGGATCGTCTGCACGACGCCGGCGATCCCGAGGATCGGCCGGGCCAGGCGCGGCCGGCGCGTCAGAACGATCCCGAGCGGGATCCCGGCGGCGGCCGCGAGCAGGGTCGAGACCGCGACCAGCACGACGTGCTGGCCGGTGAGCGCGAGGATCTCGGCGCGCCGCTCCCAGAAGTAGCCCGCCAGGTTCAGGAAGCCTCCGACACGAACTCGCGGACGAAGTCGTCGGCGGGCCGCTCGACGAGATCCGCCTTCGTGCCCGCCTGCCGGATGCGCCCCCGGTCCATGACCGCGATCCGGTCGGCCAGCAGGAACGCCTCGCGCATGTCGTGAGTCACGAGCAGCACGGCCTTCTTCAGGCGGCTCTTCCAGTCCAGGAACTCCCGCTGGAGCGCGCGGCGCGCGATCGGATCGAGCGCGCCGAACGGCTCGTCCATCAGGAGCACCGGCGGATCCGCGGCGAGCGCCCGCGCGACTCCGACACGCTGCCTCTGCCCCCCGGAGAGCTGCCGCGGCCGGCGCGCGCCGAATTCCTCGGCGGGGAGGTTGACCATCCCGAGCACTTCGCGGCAGCGGCGGCGGCGCCGCTCTTCATCCCATCCGAGAAGGCGCGGGACGGTCTCGACGTTCGACCTCACGTCCCAGTGCGGAAAGAGCCCCCCCTCCTGGATGACGTACCCGAGTTTGCGCCGCAGGGCGATCGCGTCTTCCCGAGCGACGTCGCGCCCTTCGACGAGCACGCGGCCCGCGTCGGCTTCGAGCAGCCGGTTGACGAGCTTCAACGCCGTCGTCTTGCCGCATCCCGACGGCCCGATGAGAGCGACCGTCTCGCCCGGACGAACTTCGAGCGAGAAGTCATCCAGGACGAGGCGGCCGCCGAAGCTCTTTCGGACGCCTTGAAACTCGATTGCGGAGCGAAACCACGCTGTCATCGCTTCTTGTCATCCTGAGCGCAGCGAAGGATCTGCTCCTCTTCAGCGTTCTCGGCAGCAGGATTCTTCGGGCCTGTCGGCCCTCAGAATGACAACGCGGAAGAGCGGGCGTTCTAGAATGGCGCAATGGCGCAATTCTACGACGCGGCCGTCATCGGCGGTGGTCCCGCCGGCTCGACGGTCGCGACCGTGCTGGCCCGCGCCGGACGCTCCGTCATCGTCTTCGAGAAGGAGAAGTTCCCGCGCTTCCACGTCGGCGAGTCGCTTCTCCCTTTCTGCCTGCCGATCTTCGAGAAGCTCGGCCTGTCAGAGAAGATCCGGGCCGCGGGTTTCCAGGAGAAGTACGGGGCCTTCTTCTGGAACGCGGCGACCGGCGGCACGCGCCCGGTCGTCTTCGAAAATTCCTGGGACGACCGCCATCCGATGGCCTACCAGGTCAAGCGCGCGGATTTCGACCTGCTGCTGCTGCGCCACTGCGAGCAGTCGGGAGCGGTCGTGCGGGAGGAGACGGCGATTCGCGAGGTCCTCTTCGAAGGCGGCCGCGCCGTCGGAGTCGTGGCCAGCGGCAGGGCCGGCGGCGACGAAGAAATCCGCGCGCGCGTCGTCGTGGATGCTTCCGGCCAGACGGCGTTTCTTTCGCGCAAGCTCGGCACGCGGCGGTTCGACGCGAAATTGAAGCGCGCGGCGGTCTTCGCGCACTACGAAGGAGTCCCGCGGCCGCCGGGCAAGCAGGCGGGCGACATCCTGCTGCCGACCGAGGAAGGCGTCTGGTACTGGATCATCCCTTTTTCCGACGGGACCTCGAGCGTCGGCGCCGTGTTCGATCCCTCGGTCGCGGGCGGGACGGAAGGCGAGACCCTGGAGCAGCGCTTCGAACGGCTGATCGCGAGGAGCGGGCGAATGCCCGAGCTCCTCGGGGACGGCCGGCGGACCTCGAAGGTCTATGGCATCTCCGATTACTCGGCGGCCTCGGCGAAGCTGCGCGGCGACGGCTACGTCCTCGTCGGGGACGCCGCCACGTTCCTCGATCCCGTCTTTTCGACGGGCGTCTTCCTCGCGATGGCGACCGGCATGCGGGCCGCGGCGGCGGTCGACGGCGCTCTCGGCAGGCACGGCCGCGTGGACTCGAAGGACTTGAAGACCTACGAGAGAGAAGCCAACAGGCTCTTCGCCCGGTTCCGGCGCTTCGTGTACGCCTTCTACGATCCGGTCTTCTTCGAGGCTTTCTGCACCGAAGCCCCGAACGAGTCGATGCGCGCCGCCGTCACGAGCGTGCTCGCCGGCGGAGTCGAGCGGGTCCCCTTCCGCGCGCGGGTCTGGATGAACCTGATGTTCTGGGGGATCGGCTTCGACCGCTTCCAGCGCAACGTGCGCGCGCGGATCCGGGGGTCGAGCGTCGGAAGCCGCGAATCGAGGGCCGAAAGCAGCTGACGCTCGAGGGCCTCAGCCGCCCAGCAGGGCTCTCTTGAGATCGTCCTGGACCGGGTTGCCTCCGAGCCAGACGGCGAAGAGGGCGTCGGCGAAGTCCTTGCCCTCGATCACGCCCCTGGCCTGGCCCTTGGCCGAGACGCTCGTCCCCTTGCCCGGAACGTAGGTCAGCATGATCTGGTCCCCCTCGACGACGGCGGGGAACATGCTCGTGAGTTTCTGCAGGCGGTCGGACAGTTCCCCCATCCGCGCCTTCGAGTTGTGCCAGAAGCCGTCGGAGATGGCCTCGCCGATCTGGCTGCCCGAGAGGCCTCGCAGGATGTGCAGGGTGATGCTCTTGACCTCGTCGGTGGAGATGACCGTCGCGGCGTCCTTCGACGGGTTCTCGACGTAGAGCCCCGCGACGTAGACCTTGAAGAGCATCTTCTTGCGCAGGCCGATGCCGTTCAACTTGAGGGTCTTTCCCTCGACGGTGATGGTGTCGGCCATCTTGACGCCCGCCGCCTCCCCGGCCAGAGCGATCGCAGCGCCGACGGCGCAAGACAGGATTGCCAGGGCGATTCTTGTCTTCATGTGGTTTCTCCTCGGCTGGGGCGGATTCTATCCTCCCGGCAGCCCCGTTCGTGCTCCTCGCGCCGTGGGGGCGGGCCCTGCGCCAGCATCGGCTTATCGCCCAGGGGCGGGCGGCCGCAAGGGCCGCCCCTACGGCACGGAGGGCACGACGGGAGCTAGGAGCCGGCGTAGCGGGCACGGGCGAGGTCCACGATCTCGCCGATCAGCTGCGTGTAGGAGCGGCCGGCCTTGCGGGCGGCCATCACGAACTCGGCGCTCGTCGAGAGCCAGGGGTTGGGGTTGGCTTCGATGACGAAGACCTCGCCCTTCTTGGAGAGGCGCATGTCGATGCGCCCGTAGTCGCGCAGCTTCAGGGCCTGGTACGCGGCGAGCGCGGTGTCGGAGAGGCGCTTGACGGTCGCCTCGACGAGATCCTCGACCGGCGCGGCCTTCGTGACCTTGTAGGCCTCCGTCTCCTTCTCCCACTTGACGTCCGTGCCCGCGATCCGCGGCGTCCCCTCGGGGAGCTTCGACAGGTCGAGCTCGACTAACGGCAGCACCTCCGCGTTCTCGTTGCCGAGAACAGACGCGTAGATCTCGCGCCCCTCGATGTACTCCTCGATGAGCGCGGGCGAGTCGAACTCCTCCTGGATGTAGTGGATCTTCTCCATCAGCTCCTTGACGCTCGTCACGACGGAGCTCGCGTCGATGCCGATCGACCCGTCCTCGGAGGTCGGCTTGACGATGAGCGGGAACTCGATGTCGTGCGAGTGATCGAGCTTGCCGCGATAGGAGGTCGCGAAGTAGGGGGTCTTGATCCCGTGAAAGGCGAAGATCTTCTTCGCGAGCGCCTTGTCCTGGGCCAGGTACAGGGCATGCGGGCCGGCGCCGGTGTAGGCGCGCCCGAGCAGGTCGAGATACGCCGCGATGTTCATGTCCTTGGTGTCGTCGCCGGCGTAGGACTCCGTCAGGTTGAAGATCAGGTCCGCCTCGGCGCGGGCGACCGCCGCCAGCGACTGGTTCTTCCCGTCGAGCACCTGGTAGAAGGGCTCGTATCCGAGCTTGCCGAGAGCCTCGAAGATCTCCTCCCGGTCGTGCTTCTCCTTCTTCTTCTTCTTCGGCTTGCGCGGCGGCTTCTCGGGCGCGGGCTCCGGCGCCTCGTCCTCCCACGTGTCGTAGAGGACCGCGACCTTCATCTTCGACGCGTTCATCGATGTGCCATCCCGTCATTGCTTCGCGCCTTCGCTGTCATCCTGAGCGAAGCGAAGGATCTGCTCCGCGGGCAGATCTCTCGTCGCGGAGCTGCAGAGACCAGGAGAGCCCGGGTCGAGGCCGCATCCGGCCGAGTCGCTCGCCGGTGCGCCCGCAGGGCGCAGGTCCCTCGCTTTGCCATCGGCGTGCCTTCGCGGCGCGAGTAGTCTCCCGAGCGAACGCGAGGGAGGAGGCTCGCGCCGCGGGAGCGGAGCGCGGAGCGAGGGACCAGGCGAGCGGTCGAGGCCGCATCCGGCCGAGTCGCTCGCCGGTGCGCCCGCAGGGCGCAGGTCCCTCGCGGAGCGCGGAGCGACGTGTTCACGGCTGCACGAACTTTCCGCGCGTCAGGTAGTTCATGGCCAGGGCCGTCGCGTACACGGCGGTTTCGGTCAGGTGCTCCTTCTCCAGGCGGACGTCCGCTCGCAACCCCATCTCTTCGACGCGCGACGCGATCGACTCGACGAGCTTCTTGACGACCGGCCTCGGGACTCCCGTCCAGTAGGCGACCTTGTCCACGATCGCCTTCCGGTTCTCCTTGAGCAGGTCTCCGGCCGGCCGCACCCCCTTCTTGCGGCGCCGCGAGACCTTGAAGATGTCGGCGAGATCCGTGTCGAGCGCGAGGTCCCCGGAGGCCTGCTGCTCCTCGAGGGCCTTCTGGTAGAAGTCGGCGACCGTCGTCTCCATCTCCTCGACCGTGAGGTCGGTGGCGCCCTGGGGGCGGATCGGCTCCGTCTCGCGGAATTTCCGCGCCATCTGGTCCACGTAACGCAGCTTCGCCAGCGCTCCCCACCCCTTGTACTTGCGGCGCCAGTTCGAGCGCGGCGTCAGCCACACGGCGAACGTCTCCGCGAAGTCCTCGTCCGGGTGCTTCTGGGCGTACCAGCCGGCGATGTTCCGCACGAACCGGCGCGAGAACGGGATGGGGCGGTAATTGTCGCGGTAGGGCCGGCGGAACGGGCCGAAGAGCTCGCGCCACTCGTTGGTCTTGTAGAGCTCGTAGGCGTAATTGAAGGCGTGGCCCGCCTCGTGGCGCAGGTAGAGCATGATCTCGCGCGCGTCCTCGAGGTCGTTCATCTCCTTCTCGAGGCGGGCGAGCTTGGGGTTGGCGAGATAGAACGGGATGCCGATGACGGGCTCCCCCGACGGGCATCCCCATTCGTCCGTCAGGTAACAGAGAGGGCGGAACTTCTTCAGACCCTTGCGCTCGAGCTCCCTGTAGAGCTGCTGGACGAACCGTTCGAGCGGGGAGCCCTCGAGCTTCAGGCCGAGCTCCTTGATGGGCTTGGCGAGGATTTCCTGGACGTCCGGAGGAGCTTTTTCGAAAGCCTGCAAGCGACTGTGGCTCCTGTGAAGGGTAGCATGAGAAGAGGGATTTGTGATTTGTGATTGGTGATTTGTGATCCGGTCGCAGCCGCGCCTGCGTGTCCTGGCCGCCCGGACGGAAGGAGCGCGGCAGGTCGGGCGCTACGCCGCGTGGGAGCGCGCCTGAACGTCCGCTGAAAACGGGAGTCGGGTACAATCTTTTTCGGCAGCCGCTGGAATTTTGGTCAGGACCCATGCAACTCTCGACACTCGGTCTCTTCGTGCAGACGGCCGGCGTCGGCCTGCTCGCGCTGATCTTCCTCTACGTCTCCCGCGAGAACCGCGACCGCGTGCTCCAGGCCATGGGCTATGCCTGGCTCTTCCTCTTCCTTTCCCTCGCCTCCCTCGCGACGTTCGCGCATCTCGAGATTCCCTTCGGGAACTTCCCCTACCAGTACCTGAAGATCCTCTACTTCGTCGCTCTGGTCGTCGCCGCGGACCGCATGTCCCACGAGTCCCCCCTGGGCCGCCCGCTCGCCGTCGCGGCCCTGGTGTCCGCGGCGGTGTCCTTCGCCATCGTCTTCTTCGCGCACTCGGGCTCGCTCTTCTACGCGATCCACATGGGAATCGGGGCCGTCGCGTGGCTCCTCGTCACGGTTCTGATTCTGCGCAGCCGCGTCCCGGGCCTGGGCAAGCCGCTGACGGCGATCCTCGCCTTCCTGACGGCCGTTCTTCACGTGGCCTACGTGGTCCTCTTCGTGGAATCGGCCGCCCAGAACGACCGCGCCTTTCCGTTTCTGGGCTACATCGCCTTCTACGACCTGTTCCTGGAGATGCTCTTCGGCATCGGACTGATCATCTGGGCGATGGAGGACACGGAGCGCAAGCTCACGAACGTGCACGCGCGCGCACGCGACGACACTCTGCGCTCCCGCAAGCGAGCAGCAGCTCGACCCGCTGACGGAAACCTACAACCGCCTGTTTCTCGACGAGAACAGACCGGCGCTTTCGCAAGATTCGGCCGGCGGCTCGATCGTCCTGATCGACGTCGACGAATTGAAGGCCATCAACGACAAGGAGGGACACGAAGAGGGGGACAAGGCCATCTGGACCGTGGCCGCCGCGATCAAGAAGCTGATCCGCGGCGACGACTACGTGGTTCGCTGGGGCGGAGACGAGTTCCTGGTCGTCCTCCCGGGGATGGAGGAGGAGATCGCCAAGAGACGCTTCTACATGCTGCCGAGCAAGATCGAAGAAGTCCGGGAGTCCCCGCGGAATTCGGGCCGCGCCTACGAGAAGTTCATCTCGGCCTCGGTGGGCGTGACCCCCTACTCGAAGCGGGTTCCCTTCGACGCGGCGGTCGAGATCGCGGACAAGATGATGTACGAGCGCAAGAAGGCCCACAAGCAGACGCGGTCCGATGTCATGGAGCGCCCGCGGCCCAGGGAGACGCCGCCCCGGGCGTGGGACAAGCCGAACTAGAGGAAATTGCAAGATTGTTAGATTGACGATTGAGTGATTGAGCACGGTGTCCAATCGGTCAATCGTCATTCTTTCAATCCTTCAATCGGAGATGCTGATGAAGTATCGCTGGGCCCGGTGTCCAAAATGCGGCTGCGAGCTGTCGATCAACTCCACGGACTCGCCTCGAGGAATCTCCGGATCGTTGCGCCGGTGGTCCGCCGACCGCTCGATCAACGACGGCCGGCCGATCCGCGTCGCGCCCGCCGAGATTTCCGCCGACGGCGGCTTCGTCACTGCCTGCGTCTGCGGCCAGGAGATAACGGTCCCGGGCAAGCCGGATGCCGTCAGCGCCGAAAGGGAGGGAGACCTGAGGGTGACTCTGGGAGAATAGAGGCCGATTTTGGATTTTAGATTTTGGATTTTGGATTGGGATGCGGCGCGTACCTATCGAAGATTCGTTCGACCTTCACTCGTTTCGGCCTGAAGACGTCGCCAACGCTCTGGCGGATTACCTCGAAGAGGCGCAGCGCCTCGGACTTCGAGAGGTTCGAATCATTCACGGCAAGGGGATAGGAGTCCGTCGCGCCGAGGTCAGAAAACGGCTTTCGGCGGAACCCCGAGTCCGGGAATTCTTCGACGCCCCGCCGGACCGGGGCGAGTTTCGGCGCGACCGTCGTCGTCCTCGGCACCAGTCCAAAATCCAGAATCCCCAATCTCAGAATCCCTAGACCTCCTCGATCACCACGGACAGGGGCATCGCGGCCTTCGCGACTTTCGAGATGATGCAGTACTTCTCGGCCAGAGAGAGGGTCTTCTCGACCTGGGCCTTCTGGCCGGCCAGGAGGGAGGCGGGCACCCGCGCGTGGATCGTCGCGTCAAGCAGCTTGAAGCCGCCGGCGGGGTCAGGGCCCAGGGTTCCGGAAACGCGCACGGCGGGCTCGGCGTAGCCGACGCTCAACTTCTTCAGGAAGATCGCCCAGGTGTTGACGAAACACGCGGCGACGGCTCCGAGCATCAGCTCCTCCGGGTTGGCTCCAACCCCGCAGCCGCCGAGGGCCTTCGACCCGCCGATGGCGAAAGAGATGTCCCCCTGCGGCAGCTTGAGCGTGCCGCACCCCATGCCGTCCCCCGACCAGACGGCGCTCGCCGTGAAGAGATGCCTGTCCCCGTCCGCGGCCATAGAATATCCTCCACGGTGATCTTCCCACACGGGTGTCGCGGCGCCACGGTTCTCCTCTCGGCCGTCTCCTTCGCCGCCTGCGCCACGCCTCCGCGGCCGACGAAGGCGTCCCTCGCGCTCTCGGCAAACGAGCGCGCGGTCGTCGAGGGACGAGTGACCGACCGGCAGGGCCGCGCCGTCGCCGCGATCGGGGTCCGGGGGCTGCCGCGGGGCAAGGACGCCGGCTGGTCTCCGGCCGCCGTCACCGATTCGGAAGGCCGCTTCCGCCTCGCTCTGATCGCCCCCGCGGAATACGGCTTCCTTCTCTCCTGGAACGGGAGAACCGTGATCACACCGGAAGAAGATGACCCGTCTCGTCTGCGCATCGCGGTCTCGCCCCGGGAGCACCGCGCCGGCATCGAGCTGCTCTTCCTTCGCGAGGCCTGGGAGACGTTGCCTCCGTAGGACTTCACACCTTGGGCTCCACCGGCTCGACAACCGTGACGTCACGCTCCCAACTTCGATTTCCACTGAAGTGCTGGCGTCACCCGTGGGGATGACGGTGAACTGAGCCGGTCACTCCTCCGAATCAGGGCGCGGGTGTGGGAGCGAATTTCTTCCTGCCGGTGATCTCCTGCTCGGTCTGCTCGATGTTCTTCTCGGCGAACTGGTCGAACCAGGTCCAGGAGGCCCAGCGCTTGCGAAGCAGCGGCAGGACCGCTTCGGTCAGCGCCCGCCCGGACTTGCCCTCCGCGAGGGCGCGCTCGACCGTGGAGCGCAGGCCGACCAGGTAGTCGCGGAAGAAGCGCACGTCCAGCGCCGACCCGGGCTCGCCGTGGCCGGGAACGAAGCGGCTGGCCGGGTGGTCGGCCAGGAGACCGTCGAGCGTCCTGATCCACTCGCGCGTGTCCGCGTCGACGAGGTTCGGCACGGTGTTCTTCCAGAAGAGATCCCCCGCGAACACGACGTTGCCGGCCGGGAAGAAGACGAGGGAATCCCCGCCGGTGTGTCCCGGACGCGTGAGGACCTCGACCCTTCGCTCCTTCAGCCAGACCGTGAGACCGTCGCGATAGGTCACATCCGGCAAGGGGAGCCCGGCGAGCATCGCTTTCTCCTCCGGCTTGATCTCCTCTGCGCCATTTCAGGTTCTCGGTTCGGACCCACGCGCGCGCGTTCTCGTGCGCGAGGAGCACGGCTCCCTGCTTCAGGAAGACCCGGTCGCCGCCGACGTGGTCGAGGTGGTAGTGCGTGTTGACGACCCACCGAACCGGAGCCGGAGTGAGCCGCCGGATGGCCGCGGACAATTCCTCGGCCGCTTCGGGCGTCGCGAAGGCGTCCACGACGATCACCGCGTCCGGCCCGACCACAAACCCGGCGTTCCCGACCGAGGCGCGGTCCCCCGGCCTGGCAACCGCCGCGTACGCTCCCTCCCCGAGCGGCACCAGCGTGAAATGCGACGGCGCCGCGGGCGGCGGCGTCACCGGAGCCGCGCTCAGCAAAGCGAAGAGAACAAGGCCCGTCAGAGATTCCGGCACGGGCGGATTCTAGCCGCGCATTGACCTCGGAACTCACAACTCACAACTCACAACTCACGACTTCCCTATAATCCCGGCCATGGCGAGCGAACGGAAGGCGGAGCCGCAACGCGTCCGATGCGTCATCAATGGCGAGGAGATCGAAGTCTGGGAGGGGTATCGCCTGTGGGACGCGGCACTGGACGCCGACGCGAGGCTGTGGCACTGGTGCGGCGGGCAGGGGCAGTGCACCACGTGCGCGGTCGTCCCGGTCGCCGGCTCCGAGAATCTGACGCCGCCGTCCCGGCTGGAGAAGTTCTCCCTGGCGATCTGGTTCGCCAAGCCGCTGGCCTTCATCCGCAGGCGCTGGAAGGGCAAGCCGATCCGGCTGGCCTGCCAGGCCTACGTGCGGGGACCCGTCGAGGTCGTGGGACTCTTCGGAAAGAAGGCGAAGGAAGCCCGGGAGGCGCGTGGGATCGAATAGGTTTCGCGCCCTTCGATGAAAAAAGCCGGGCGATTCGCCGTTTTGACATTCTTGTCCGGGGCGGGCGTCTACGTGGCCGGGTCCTGGATTGCCGGAAGGGCGCTGGCGCGGCGCCTGATCTCCGGTACGGGCCTCGTGCCTGCCAGGGAAGGGCGCGCGGACCTTCTCGATGCGCTCAGCGCCGCGGGAGTCTTCTTCGGGGAGCTGCGATACCCGGGAAGCCGCCACGACCCGGTCGAGCTTTCCGCCGTGTTCGCCTCTCCCGACTCGGAGACTTCCGCCCGTCCGACCGTTCTCTTCCTGCACGGGAAGGGGGGGAACTCCGCGGAGTGGAAGCCGGAGGCGATGCGGGCGCTCGAGTGCGGATACAACGTCCTCCTCCCCGATCTGCGAAGCCACGGAGAGAGCGAAGGGACCTTCATGACCTACGGGTTCCTCGAGACGGAGGATCTCGACAACGCGATCTCGGCTGCGAGCGGACGGTTCGGCTTCGATCCGCGACGCCTGGGCGTTCACGGCTGCTCGGCCGGCGCCACGCTCGCCATCGAGCTCGCCGCGGTTCGGGACGGGGTCAGGGCTCTCTGGATCGAGTCTCCCTACGCCGACCCGCAGGCCATGGCCCGGCACTACCTGTCCCTCGCGACGGGATTGCCGTCCTGGCTCCTCGCCCTGACGGGACGCTTCGCGGTCCGCGGGGCCGTCGCCCACGTCCGCCGCGCTCTCGACCTCGCCGAGGGCGCGAGCGGCCTCGAGTCGGTCGATCCGCTCCGCTCCATCGCCCGCGTCCGCGCCCCCGTCTGCCTCGTGTACGGCGAAAGAGACGAGCTCGTCCCTCCGCACTTCGCGGCGAGACTCGAGCTGGCGCTGCCCGCGAACGCGAAAGTGTGGCGGGCGGCCAACGCCGGACACTGCCATCACGACGACGAACCGGCCAGGGTCGCGACAGAAGAGTATGACCGGAGATGGAGAGGCGTTCTTCAATCGGCACCTTCCGGTTGAGGTGAGGATTCCAGATTGCAGGTTCCAGATTCCAGGTTCAGCGCGTAAAGGGTCCCCTTGGAATCTGGAATTTGGAATCTCGGAATGTTTCCTCGGGTCTTCCGTGCGTCCCTTGAGCTGTCCGCAGGCGGCGCTGGCGTCGGGGCCCCGGCTGCGACGGACCGTCGCGGTCAGATGCTCCCGAACCAGGCGCTCCACGAATCGGTCGATCGCGGATTCGTCCGGACGCTTCCAGCCGGGCAGGTAGACCGGGTCCTCGTTCAACGGAATGACGTTGACCTTGACGGGGATTCGGCGCAGCAGGCGCGCCAGCCGCGCCGCGTCCTCCGGCGAGTCGTTGACGCCGGCAATCAGAACGTACTCCACGGTGATGCGCCGGCGCGATTCGAGCGGCCAGCGGCGCATGGCTGCCAGGAGCCCCGCGAGCGGATACGTGCGGGTGATCGGCATGATCTTCGCGCGCGTCTCTTCGTCCGCGGCGTTCAACGAGACCGCGAGGTTCGGCCGCCGGGGCAGCGCGGCGAATCGCTCGAAGGCCGGCGTGATGCCGGAGGTCGAGACGGTCACGCGCCGCGGCGAGATCTGTTCGAAGAGCACCTCGAGCGCGCCGAGGACCCCGTCCGGGTTCAGGAACGGCTCGCCCATTCCCATGAAGACCACCCGCAGCCCTTCGGCGTCGCGCCCGACGTCGTCCAGCACCGCGTAGAGCTGCCCCACGATCTCGGCCGCCGTGAGATTCCGTCCCGCGCCCAGCCTTCCCGTCACGCAGAACGCGCAGTCCACCGCGCATCCCGTCTGCGACGACAAGACACACCGTGAATTTCTCGGATTCGATTTTGGATCTTGGTTCGGCGCCTCCGGTGGACCTTGGACCTTGGACCTTGGACCTCGACCCGCCGTGCCCGCCGGCGCGGCTCGCGCGTCCTCGAACTCGTTGACCGCGGCGCGCCCGGCCTCGCCGGGCATGAAGACCGCCTCGATCAACGCGCCGTCGGAAAGCCTCAGTCCGTACTTGACGCTGCCGTCGGAGGAGGGCTCGCGGCGGACGATCTCGGGCAGCGTGATCGGCAGCTCCCGCGCCAGACGCTCGCGCAGATCCTTCGGCAGCACTCGCATCGCCGAGTAGTCACGGACGCCCTGCCGGTGAAGCGCATCGAAGATCTGCCGCCCGCGATACCGCGGCAGCCCCCACTCCTCCGCCAGCGCCTCCCACCCCGCCGGAGTCATCCCGAGCGCTTCCCGAGCGGAATCCCGTCATCGACGTCGAGTCCACGGCGCGCGCAGTGCTCAATCCCGAGGAGGCGAGGGAACAGCTCCGGTGCAGCGTCGAGCAGCTGCAGAGAGCCTCGCGACGCCAGGCCGACGGGATCGCGGGCTAGTGCGCGCGGTTGGAGAACGGCGAAGCGAGAGGCGGGAGGAAACGACGCGGCGGGTCCGCACCTTGCGCGTCGGGTCGATGCCGACGGACTTCAGGAAGCGCAGGTCCTTGATGTTGATCCGGAAGGCGGCCTGGTTCCCGGCCGGCACGTCGTCCCTGCCGTTGCCCGCGGCGGCAGGCCGGCGCCGGCTCCCCGCGCGCGGCGCGCGCCGGTTCACGCCGACCTTCGCGTCGAGAACCATGTAGAGGTTGTAGCCCTCGTCGCGGATTCGCTGGATGGAGTCGTGCACGCGACCCGAGCCCGAGATGGACTCGTTGATCGCCTGACCCAGCTCCTTCAACATCTGCCGCAGGTGGTCGTTCAATTCCATGGCCGCGGCGATTATCGCTTCCGCTTCCGCGGAGCGTCAAGCATGTTCGCGACTCGCTTCCGTGTTATCCTCTGAGCGAGCTGCGCAGCGTGTGTCTCGGTCTCTCCGAGTCGCTCCCGCTCCGCATCCGATTGTATCGTTCTTCTCCGATGTTCTCGCGTCTTCTCGGATCTCGTCTGCACGAAGTGCGGCGCGTCGTTCGAGCGCGGACGGCGGCGCCGACCTCTGCCGCGCCTGCGGCGGCCCGCTCTTCGCGCGCTACGAGAAGGGAGCGCTCGACCGCGACAGCGGCGCGTCCCGTCCGCGCACGATCTGGCGGTGGCACGAGATGATGCCCGTCGAAGATCCTTCCAACATCGTCTCGCTCGGCGAAGGCGGCACGCCGCTCCTGCGGGCGGACCGGCTCGGCGGGCCCGCCGGCTTCTCCGATCTCTGGATCAAGGACGAAGGGGGCAATCCCACCGGCTCCTTCAAGGCGCGCGGCCTCTCGGCCGCGGTCTCCCGCGCGAAGGAGCTGGGCACGACGAAGATCGCGCTCCCGACCGCGGGCAACGCCGGAGGCGCCGCCGCCGCGTACGCCGCGAAGGCCGGGATGGAATGCCACGTCTTCATGCCGGAGGACACTCCCCCGCTGTTCAAGATCGAATGCGAGCGCTACGGCGCGAAGGTCACGATGGTCCCGGGCCTGATCGACGCCTGCGGAAAGATGGTCGCCGAGCGCGCGCCGCGCGAGGGGTGGCATGACGTCTCCACGCTCAAGGAGCCGTACCGCGTCGAAGGAAAGAAGACGATGGGATACGAGCTCGCGGAAGACTTCGGCTGGTCGCTCCCCGACGCGATCCTGTATCCGACCGGCGGCGGCACGGGCTTGATCGGAATGTGGAAAGCCTTCGAGGAGATGGAGACTCTCGGCTGGATCGGGAAGAAGCGCCCGCGCATGATCTCCGTCCAGGCCGCCGGCTGCGCCCCGATCCCGAAGGCCCTCGCCGAAGGCAAGCCCGTCTCGGAAAAATGGGAGAACGCGCAGACCTACGCCTCGGGCCTCCGCGTCCCGAAGGCCTTCGCCGACTTCCTGATCCTCCGCGACATCCGCGCCTCCAGCGGCGACGCCGTCGCCGTCACCGACGACGAGATGCGCCGCGCCGCCGACGAGATCGGCTCCGCCGAAGGCCTCTTCGTCTGTCCCGAAGGCGCCGCCGTCTGGGCCGCCGCGAAGAAGCTGGCTGCCGAGGGAAGACTGGATCGACGCTCCGGATCGTCCTCTTCAACACGGGAACGGGCTTCAAGTACGTGAGAAGATCCCGTAGATCTCGGCAGCGGAGAGAGGATGCAGGTTGTAGTGAGCTACTGCAAGGGGCCGAAGGAGGAGTGAAAAGGGGTCTCTCGACTTACAGCTCGATCATATACTCGTATCTCTGGCCGGGGATTGATCTGGTCTATTCCGGGACGGCCGACCGCCTCAAGTACATGTTCCTCGTGAAGTGAGGGAGCCGAAATGCGGGGGTGAGGCTGGCGTATCGAGGCGATACAGTGGTGTCCGGTTAAACGAAGCCGGACAGCTGGAAGTGGAGACGTTGGCTCGAGTGCTCCAGGACGACACGCCGTATGTTTATAAGTAAGTAGAGGGGCGCCGGGTGGAGTTCAGGCGTGGGGTACTCACTCGATCGAGCGTAGTCGTTGTCAGGCATCGATATGGGTTCGCGCTCGGTTCCTATGAAAGTACCAAGTCTCTTGTGCTCGACTCGCCGTGTTCGTGTACTAAGCTATATAGGCGCACGGTCGATTAAGGTGTGCGGCATCGCGGTGGACAACGCGGGCAACGCTTATGTCGCGGGAGCGACAGACTCGGTCGAGGCCACGTTCCCCGTGACTGTGGGGAAGTAGGTGAGGTGTAAGGGCGGCAGTGAGTTCGATTTCGTGGTGAAGGTCAACGCCGAGGGCACCGCGTTCCTCTACTGCGGATACATGGGCGGCAGTGGTGTTGAAAATGACATGTATCGGGGTGGAGAGTGGGGTAACGCCTACGTCACGGGATGCACCGGGCTGCAGAGAGAAAGGTTTTGTGTGACCGTCGGGTCGGCCCTGACCTACGACGGCAGTACAGGTAGATGTCTTAGTGGCGAAGGTCAACGCAGTCGGCACCCACTTGTCTACTGCGGCTACATCGGTGGCAGTGGCGTCGATCATGGCTACAGCATCGCGGTGGATAGTTTGCGAAACGCCTATGTCACGGGAGACACCGTCTCCACCTATGCCACGTTCCCCGTGACCGTAGGGCGGGAGTTGACAAACAGAAGTACGTTTAGAGGTATCAGGGTAAAGGTGTCAGGTCAAACGCAGGTGTCAGGTGTCAGGTGTCAGGTGCCAGGGACCTGAGCCGGTCCCTAACCTGATACCTGACCCCTGACACCTGCATTTCCCCTGATACCTGTTCCCTGACACCTGCTCCGGTACAATCCAACGTCCCTATGCGTTACGCCTCTCTGCGGTCCCGTCTCGATCCGCTCCTGCCCACGGTCGAGAAGCCGGGGCGCTATGTCGGAATCGAGCGCAATGTCACGCGCAAGGACCTCTCCGCGGCGTCCGTGACGCTGGCGCTGGCGTTTCCCGACACGTACGAGATCGGGATGAGCCACACGGGGTTGAAGATCCTCTACGAGATCGTCAACCGCCGGCCGGAATTCGCCTGCGAGCGGGTCTATGCGCCGTGGACGGATCTCGAGGCGAAGATGCGGGAGAACGGCATTCCGCTCTTCTCGACGGAGTCCTTCGCGGCCGTCGGCGATTTCGACGTGCTCGGGTTCTCGCTGCAGGCGGAGCTGAATTACTCGAACATCGTCAACATGCTCGACCTCGCCGGGCTGCCCGTGTGGCAGCGCGACCGGCGGGAAAGCGATCCGATCGTGCTCGGCGGCGGGCCGTGCACGGCAAACCCGGAGCCGATCGCCGACTTCTTCGACGCGTTTCTCATCGGCGACGCCGAGGAAGCGCTGCCGCTCGTCCTGGACGCGTACGGCGAGGCGCGCGCGGCGGGCCTCCGGCGGCGCGACCTTCTTGCCCGGCTGGCCGGCGTCGAGGGGATCTACGTCCCTTCCTTCTACGACGTCTCGTACCGCGAGGACGGACGGATCGCGGCGATCACACGCAACGACCCGCGCGCTCCCGAGCGCGCGAAGCGGACGTGGGTCCCGGTCCTGAAGCCCGGCTACTACCCGGAGAAGCCCATGGTGCCCTCCGTCGAGATCGTGCAGGACCGGCTGGGTCTGGAGGTCATGCGCGGCTGCACGCAGGGGTGCCGCTTCTGCCAGGCCGGCTACTGGTACCGGCCGGTGCGGGAGCTCGACCCGGGCGACGTCGTGGACATGACGAAGAAGTTCATCGCGGAGTCGGGCTGGAGCGAGGTGGGACTCCTCTCCCTTTCGACGGCCGACTACTCGCAGATCGAGCCTCTCGTCCAGTGCCTCGCGCCGCAGCTCTCCGAGCGCCGCGTCTCGATCTCGCTCCCGTCGCTGCGCGCCGAGGCCTTCTCGGTGGGACTGGCGGACGCCGTCTCGGAAGTGCGCAAGTCCGGCTTCACGTTCGCGCCGGAAACGGGCTCGGACCGCCTGCGCCGCGTCATCAACAAGACCTTCACCAACGCCGACATGGTCGCCGCGGCCGACGTCGCGTTCGCGCGCGGGTGGGACCTGATCAAGGTGTACACGATGATCGGCCTGCCGACGGAAACCGGCTCGGATCTGGATGAGCTCGTCACGCTCTGCCACGACATCCTGGCGCAGGGGGGGAAGCACGGCCGCAAGGAGGTCAACGTCTCCGTCGGCTCCTTCGTGCCGAAGTCGTGGACCCCGTTTCAGTGGGCGCCGTTCGACGGGGTGGAGACGCTCGAGCGGAAGCTCTCGTATCTCAAGGAGAAGTTCCGGCGAGTGCGCGGCGCGCGCATGAAGTGGCACGAGCCGCGCGAGGCCGAGATCGAGTGCGCGCTCTCGCGCGGCGACCGCCGCATGGCGCGCGTCCTCCACGCGGCCTGGAAGTCGGGAGTCCGGTTCGACGGCTGGTCGGAGCACTTCCGCTACGACCTCTGGATGAAGGCCTTCGAGACGGCGGGGATCCCCAAGGAGTCGTACCTGCGCGCCTACGACACGGACGAAGTCCTCCCCTGGGACGTCCTCGACGTCTCGATCACGAAGCGCTTCCTCCAGATCGAGCTCATCAAGGCGAAGAAGGAGTGGCGCACCGAGGACTGCAAGTGGGGGCACTGCTACGCCTGCGGCGTGCCCGGCAACGGCGAGGACACGGTCCTGGCGAAGGCGATGCCCGGCGTTTCGGAGCGCCCTCACCCCGCCCCTCTCCCGGGAGGAGAGGAGGAAGGCCCCGGTCGCGGCGCGAGTAGTCTCCCGAGCGAAGCGAGGGAGGAGGCTCGCGCCGCGGGAGCGGAGCGCGGAGCAATGGACCAGGCGAGCGATCGAGGCCGCATCCGGCCGAGTCGCTCGCCGATGCGCCCGCAGGGCGCAGGTCCATTGCGCAGCGCGGAGCGACGGTCGCCAAGGGCGCGGCCTACCGCCAGAAGGCGATGCCGGACCTGCCGTCTGCCGTCCGCATTCGCGGCGGCCAGCGCGGAAGCGTCTTTCGCCACCGCGTCACGTTTTCGAAGACGGGGGACGCGCGGCTGCTCTCCCACCGCAACACGATGGACGTGCTCGAGCGCGCGATCCGCGCAGCGGGCCTGCCGGCGCGCTACTCGGAAGGGTTCAACCCGCACATGAAGCTCTCGATGGGGCCGGCGCTCCCGCTTGGCCTCGAGAGCCGCCACGAGGTCTTCGACGTCGAGGGCATCGCGCCATTCGGGGCGGACGCCGCCAGGAAGATCAACGAGAAGCTCCCGCCCGGGCTCGCCGCGCTCGAAGTCCGCGAGCTTTCCGCGGGAGAGCCCGCTCTCTCCAGGGCCGTCAAGTCCGCCCGATATGCCGTGCGCCTGGATTCTCCCGAGCACGTGAACCGCGCCGCGGACGCTCTCGCCAGCGGCAGGTGCGGTTCGGTCCCGGCCCTGCGCGCCTTCTCGCTCGAGGCCGACGCCTCCGGCGCGCGGCTGTCCTTCGAGGTCAACCTCGACCAGTCCGACGGCGAAACCTCGACGGCGAGGAAAATCCTGGAGGCGCTCCTCGCGATCCCGCCGGAGGCCCAGGCCTCGCTCTCCGTGACGCGCGAGGCCACGGTCCTCGGCTGACGGCGCGATGCCCTACCGCGTCACGGTGTCCGCGCGGTTCGAGGCGGCGCACAACCTGATCGATTACCCGGGAGGGCCGGAGCCGCTCCACGGACACTCCTACAACGTCGAGGCGGTCCTCGAGTCGAAGGACTTGCAGCAGTACGACCTCGCCGTGGACTTCGTCGCAGCGCAGAAGGCTCTCGCGGCGATCGCGAAGGAGTTCGATTACAAGTACATCAACGAACACCCGGCCTTCGCCGGCCGGAACACCTCGGCCGAGAACCTGGCCCGCTACTTCACCGAGAGGCTCGAGACGAGCGGGGTCCTCGGCTGGACGCGTGTCGCCGAAGTCAACGTCTGGGAGGGACCCGAGAACCGGGCGACGTACATCAACGACAGGCGTTGAGGAGCCGGGGGTTCTCGCGGGCCCCGCTCGTCCTGATGAAACGCCGCTGATCCGGTCCGAAGGGCCGCCGCCCTTGTCCGGCGGCGCCTCCCGAGGAAGAATCCAGGCCGACCAATGACGATGCGGGAAACCGAAGTCGAGGGTCGTAGGGGGGCCCTCTCGGGCCGAGGCGCCGGCGTCACGCTTGCGGTCCTGACCCTCATCAATCTCCTCAACTATCTCGACCGCTACGTCGTCTCCTCCCTCGTCGAGAGCCTGAAGAAGTCGGAGCTCACCTCTCCGACACGCAGCTCGGGTCGCTCATGACCGGATTCGTCCTCGTCTACATGCTGACCTCGCCCATCTTCGGGACTCTCGGCGACCGCCGGGGACGGCCGCGGCTCCTCGCGATGGGCGTGGGAATCTGGAGCGCCGCGACGGCGCTCGGAGGGTTCGCGAGGTCCTTCGCCGGGCTCTTCGCGGCGCGCTCCGCCGTCGGCGTCGGCGAGGCGGCCTACGGAACGATCGCGCCGGCCCTTCTCGCGGACTCATTTCCGAAGGAGAAACGAGGACGGGTCTTCGCGGTCTTCTTCGCGGCGATCCCGATCGGCTCGGCGGCGGGGTACGTCCTGGGCGGACTGATGGATCAGCGATTCGGCTGGCGGGCGGCCTTCTTCGTGGCGGGGCTGCCGGGGCTGGCGCTGGCGCTGTTGTGCCTGGGACTGAAGGACCCGCCGCGGGGCGCGCATGATGAACAGGAACTGCGCCCTCACCCCGGCCCTCTCCCGGGGGAAAAGGGAGTCGGGAAGTCGTACTTGCGATTGTTGCGGAATCGGGAGTACCGGCTGACCGTCCTGGGATACGCCGCCTACACGTTCGCTCTTGGTGGACTGGCGTTCTGGGCGCCGGCCTTTCTCGAACGGGTCCGCGGAATGTCGAAGGCCGACGCCACGGTGCAGTTCGGCGCGATCGTCGTCGTGACGGGCTTCGTGGGAACCTTCGCCGGCGGCTGGGCGGGAGACTTCTTCCTGAAGCGATCCGAGAGCGCCTACCTGCGGGTCTCCGGGTGGGTGACCCTCGCCGCCGCGCCGGCCGCTCTCGTGGCCTTCGTCTCCCCTTCCAAGCCGGTCTACCTCTCCGCCATCGTCGTGACGGAGCTGCTTCTCTTCGCCTCGACGGGCCCGATCAACTCGGCCATCGTCAACGTCGTCGCGCCCACCGAGCGCGCGACGGCCGTCGCGCTCTCGATCCTCGGCATTCACCTGCTCGGAGACGTCCCGTCCCCTCCCCTCATCGGCGCTCTCTCCGACGCGACGTCCCTCGGAACGGCATTCCTCATCTTGCCCGCCGTCATCGCGCTCGCGGGAGCGATCTGGCTCTCCGCCGGCAGACGATGAAAAATGCCGTCCGCGCTCTACCACGGCGACGCTGCGGCTCGTCCTGCGCGTCTTCTTCCGCCTGACGGCCCGGTCCCTCGCGCGCCTCGTCGCCGGCAACCTCGGTTCCCTGTTGCTCCTGCCGCTGGCGGCGCTGGGAGCCTTCCTTCACTACCCGGCCTACCGGCTCGCGGGGCTCCTGGCCGATCGTTTCGCCCAAGGCGAGGAGGACCAGCAGGCGACGATCAAGGCGGGGGCGGCCGTGCTTCTCTTCCTCGCGACATGGGCGGCGTGCGTGGCGGCGGCCGGCATGCTCCTCGGACTTCGCGCGGCGTTCGTCGCCGCCCTCCTCGCTCCGGCGTCCGGCTACGCGGCTCTGCGGGCACGCGAATCACTGGATGTCCTGGTCGGCCGGGGCCGCGCGCTTCTCTCCGTCTTCTCCCGCGACTCCTCTGGCCAGCGTCTCATGGCCGAGCGGTGCGCCATGCGCGAGGAGATCCTGGAGATCGCCTCCGAACTGGACCTGCTCCCGGCGGACTAGCTTTCGCCGCGGTCGCGCTTGCGCTTGCTGTGGTCGAGAATGCGCTTGCGGACTCGGATGGCGGCGGGCGTGACCTCGACGAGCTCGTCGTCGTTGATCCACTCGATCGCTTGCTCGATGTTCAACTCCCGCGCCGGCGTCAGGCGCACGGCGATGTCGGAGGTCGAGGCGCGCATGTTGGTCAGGTGCTTCTTCTCGCAGGGCTGGACGACCATGTCGGACTCCTTGACCTGCTCGCCGACGATCTGGCCTCCATAGACCTTCTCGACCGGCTTGACGAAGAAGGCGCCGCGGTCGGCGAGCCGGTCGAGCGCGTAGGCCGTGACCTCTCCCCCCTCCTTGGCGATCATCGCGCCCTTCGACCGATTGGGAAGCGGCCCGCGGTGCGGCCCGTACTGGTCGAAGAGATGGTTGATCAGGCCGGTCCCCTTGGTGAGCGTCAGAAACTCCAGGCGGAACCCGAGCAGCCCGCGCGAGGGGATCGCGAACTCCAGGCGTGTGCGGTCGCCGTGCTTTCCGAGGTGCTTCAACTCCCCCTTGCGCTCCCCCACCGAAGCGATGACCGGCCCGGTGAACTCCTCCGCGCAGTCGATGACCAGCTCCTCGTACGGCTCCAGGAGCTCGCCGCTCTCGCCCCGGTGCAGGATGACCTGCGGGCGCCCCAGGGCGAACTCGTAACCTTCGCGGCGCATCGTCTCCGCGAGAATCGCGAGAGACAGCTCCCCGCGGCCGAGCACGAGGAAGGAGTCCGGCTGCGAGGTCTTCTCCATCCGGAGGCCGACGTTCCTCTCGAGCTCCTTCTCGAGCCGCTCGAGCAGATGGCGGCTCGTCACGTACCTGCCGGACTGCCCGGACATGGGCGAGTCGTTCACGCGGAACTCCATCGAGAGAGTCGGCTCGTCCACCCGGATGCCGGGAAGAGGCGTCGGGTCGGCAAGGTCCAGGATCGTCTCGCCGATCTCGATCGAGGGGAACCCGGAGATCATGCAGATGTCGCCGGCCGACGCGTCGGTCACCTCGACCCGCTCGATCCCCTCGAACATCGTGATCTTGCCCGCCCTCCCCTTCTCGACGATCGAGCCATCGGGGCGCACGACGGCGAGCTCCGCCGTCTTCGACAGGGTGCCGGAGTGGATGCGGCCGATCGCGAGCCTTCCGAGGTAGTCGGAGTAGTCGATGTTCGCGACAATCATCTTGAAGGGGGCCTCCTCGATGACCGGCGGAGGGATGTGCTCGAGGATCGTGTCGAGGAGCGGCTTCAAGTCTCCGGAGGTCGCGTTCGGGTCGCGCGAGGCGAAACCCAGGCGCCCCGCGCCGTAGAGGATCGGGAACTCGAGGTGCTCCTCGATCGTCGCGAGAGAAAGGAAGAGATCCAGGATCTCCTGCTCGACCTCGAGAGTCCGGGCGTCCGCGCGGTCGATCTTGTTGATCAGCACGATCGGGCGCTTGTTCCCCTCCAGCGCCTTCTTCAGGACGAAGCGGGTCTGCGGGAGCGGTCCCTCGGAGGCGTCCACGAGGAGCAGCACGCCCTCGACCATCGTCAGGATCCGCTCGACCTCCGAGCCGAAGTCGCGGTGGCCGGGCGTGTCCACGATGTTGATGATCACGTCCTTGTAGCGGACCGCCGTGTTCTTGGCGAGGATCGTGATGCCGCGCTCCTTCTCGAGCTCTCCCGAGTCCATCACCAGCTCTTCGACGTGCTGTCCCGCGCGGAAGGTGCCGCACTGGTTCAAGAGGGCGTCCACGAGCGTCGTCTTGCCGTGGTCCACGTGCGCGACGATGGCCAGCGCGCGGCGGTCCGAGCGGACCCGCACGGCGGTGGGCGTGTCGGAGGACGGAGCGACGGTCATGGTTGCGTTCATATTAAGAGATGATGGTGGGCCGGGACGCCCGTAAACCGGCGGAACGCGGCAATAATTCCCCGAGATGATGAACGGCTCGCAGTCGACTCCTCACCCCGACCCTCCGGGAGGAGAGGGAATGAGGCAAGCTCTCCGGCGGCACTTCGGGCACCGTGACTTCCGGCCCGGGCAGGAGGAGATCGTCCGCGCGGTCCTCGCGGGGCGCGACGTCCTGGCGGTCATGCCGACGGGCTCCGGTAAGTCGCTCGGCTACCAGCTTCCGGCGCTTCTGCTCCCGGGACTGACGCTCGTCGTCTCGCCTCTCATCGCGCTCATGAAAGACCAGGTGGACGAGTTGAACCGCAAGGGGATCCGCGCCGCGGCGCTGCATTCGCTCGCCTCGCCGGTGGAGCGCCGCGCGGCGATCGCCGACGCCCGGAGCGGCGCTCTGCGCCTGCTCTACGTCGCTCCCGAGCGGTTCGCCTCGGCACCCTTCCTCCGGGATCTGGCCGACCTGCGCCTCTCCCTCTTCGCCGTGGACGAGGCGCACTGCGTGTCGGAATGGGGCCACGACTTCCGGCCGGACTACCGGCGGCTCGCGGAGGCCGCCGGCATGTGCCGCCGCGCCGACGGCGCCGGGGGACGCCCGCCCGTCATCGCCTTCACGGCCACGGCCACGCCCGAGGTGCGGGAAGACATCCTGGCTCTGCTCGCGCTCGCGAATCCCGAGGTGTTCGTCGCGGGTTTCGACCGGCCGAACATCTATTTCGACGTGCGGCGCGTCTCGGGAGAGCTCGAGAAGCGGGCCATCCTGCCGGAGCTGGTGGCGGGCAGGCGGGCCCTGATCTACGCCGCGACACGCAAGAGCACGGAGCGCGCCGCCGACGCGCTGCGGGCGGCCGGGACGGACGCCCAGGCGTACCACGCCGGCCTGGACGAGGCCGAGCGGACCCGCGTTCAGAACGGGTTCGCGGCGGGGCGCATCCGCGTCGTCTGCGCGACGAACGCTTTTGGGATGGGGATCGACAGGCCCGATGTCGAAGCGGTCGTGCATTTCGAGATCCCGGGATCGCTCGAGGCCTACTACCAGGAGATCGGCCGCGGCGGCCGGGACGGGAGGCCCGCGCAGGCAACGCTCCTCTGGAACTACGTGGACATCCGCACCCGGGAGTACTTCATCGAGAAGGAAGACGACGAAGCCGACCTCTGGCGCCCGAAGGCGAATCTCGATCCGCAGCAGCGCGAGCGCAAGCGCGAGCTCGACCGCAAGAAGTTGAAGCGGATGATCGCCTACGCCGACTCGACCGGCTGCCTGCGCGCCGCGCTGCTCGGGTATTTCGGCGAGGCGAATGTGCCCGCCCGATGCGGGAACTGCGGAAACTGCGCGCGGCGGCGTGCGCTCGACGCCGACGAGCTGCTCTTCCTGCGGAAGATCCTCTCCGGGGTCGCGCGCGCCGGCGAGCGATTCGGAAAGCGCAAGATCACGGCCATGCTCCGCGGCGATCTCGAGGGTCTGCCCGAGTCCCTGCAGTCCCTCTCGACGACCGGGCTCCTCTCGGGGGATGACCCGAAGAAGATCGGCCGGTGGCTCGACGCCGCGGTCGGAGCGGGGCTATTGCTGGCCTCCGACGACGTCTACCGCACGCTCTCTCTGACGCGTCCGGGCCGCGACGTCATGTCGGGGCGGCGGCCCGACGCCGAGCTGACCCTGCCCGAGCCGCCTCGCGCCAGGTTGCCGCGCGGCAAGCGGCCGAAGGTCTCGAAGCCCGCTCCCGCGGTGGCGCCCGGAGGCGAGACATTCTCCGCCGAAGAGCCCGATGGAACCGATTACGTTCTCCTCGAAACTCTGAAGGTGTGGCGGCGCCGCGAAGCCGCGGAGCGTTCCGTCCCGCCGTACGTCGTGTTCCACGACCGCACGCTCGCCACGATCGCTTCTCTCCGGCCCCGTTCGCTCGAAGCCCTCGCGGAAGTGCCCGGGATCGGCCCCGCCAAGCTGGCCGCCTATGGAAAGAAGATCCTCGATCTGATCGGGCCGGCCGTGTCATCCTGAGCGAAGTGAAGGATTCTGCTCGAAGGAGGGCAGATTCTTCGTCGCTTCGCTCCTCAGAATGACAAGGAGAAGAGAGAGATGAAGAAGAGCATCACGGCCTGGTTGCTGGCGCTTGTCTTCTTGCTGGCGGCGGGGACAGCGGGGGCGGCGGACCCGGAGAAGGCGCGCAAGAAGCTCGCGAAGGAAGACGTGGAGTTCACGCCCGAGATGCCTTCCTGAAGAAGGTCTTTTCGGGGGACGAGGACATCGTGCAGTTGTTTCTCGAGGCGGGGATGCCGGTGGACACGGCGGACGAGAAGGGGTGGTCGGCCCTTCACCGCGCGGCGCAGGGGGACAGCGAGAAGACGCTCGCGGTGATCCTCAAGGCGAAACCCGCGCTGAACGCGAAGACGAAGGCGGGAGACACGCCGCTCTGCCGCGCCGCCGCGAGCGGGACGGTGAAGAACGTGACGCTCCTGATCCAGGCGGGCGCGGACGTGAACGCGGTCTGCAGCTTCCAGAGCACCGCGCTCCACGAAGCGGCCCACGAGGGAGACGCCGCGAAGGTGTCGGCGCTCCTCGCGGCGGGCGCGCGGACCGAGGCGCGCAACGACAAGGGGGAGACGCCCCTCCATCTCGCCACGAGCCAGGAAACCCCGGCCGCCGCGATGGCGCTGATTCGCGGGAGGGCGGACGTCAACGCGAAAACGAAACACGGCGAGACTCCCCTTCACCAGGCCACCGGCTGGGACAAGCCGGCCATCGTCACCGCTCTCCTCGACGCGGGCGCCGAAGTGGACGCCGTGAACGCCTCCGGACACACGGCCCTCTACGACGCGGCCGCGTACGAGCGTTTGAAGATCATCCCGCTGCTGCTCGCCGCGGGCGCCGACCCCTCGGTAAAGTCCCGCAACGGCGAGACCCCGCTGAAGGCCGCGCAGGAGAGTGGAAACAAGCAGGCCGTGGAGATGCTCCGCAACGCGAAGCCCGCGGCCCCCCGCGCGACTTCGCAGAGCGGGTCCGCCGCTCCGGCCCGGTCCGGCTCCGAGGCCGTCCCTTCCGGCGACGACGCCGCGCGGGAGCTGAAGAAGATGGGGCTCACCGCGAACAGGACGACGCTCTTCGAGCGGGTGGGAGCGCGCGACGTCAAGGCCGTCCGACTGTTGCTGGCGGCGGGCCTGTCGCCGGGACTTCGCAACGAGCAGGGGCGTCCGCCTCTCTGGGTCGCGATCGAAGCGGGCGACGCGGAGATGGTGAAGGCCCTCCTCGCGGCCGGAGCAAACGCGAACGACCCCGGCGCCAGCGTGGACAAGTCGATGGAGTACGGAGACACGCTCGTGATGCGGGCGGTGGACGGCGGCAATCCGGAGATCCTGAAGGCACTCGTCGCGGCGAAGGCGGACGTCAACAAGGGGAACGCCTACGGCGTCAACGGCTTGATGAGCGCCGCGATGCAGGGGCGCGCCGAGCTCGTCGGGATCCTCGTCAGGGCGGGCGCCAACGTCAACGCCCGGGACAAGAACGGGACGCCCGCTCTCTACAGCGCGGTGCAGGGTGGCAATCCCGATGTCGTCCGGATCCTGATCGACGCCGGAGCCGACACGTCGGTGAACCGCAAGCTCCTCCTCGACACCGCGAAGGCGAAGAAGGATCCGAAGCTCGTCGAGCTGATCGAGCGGGCCCCGGCGGGGAATCGAAAGAAGGCGGCCTCCGACAAGTCGGACTACGTCAAGTCGGATTCACCGCTCCCGCCGGCGCAGCCCGCAGCGAAGTCGTCCTCGACCGGCACCGGAAAGAAACCCCTGACCGGCAAGCAGGCCTACGACCTGACGTGGGCCGTAGCGGCGAAATGGCAGACGGACGCGGGACTGACCGAGCTCTCGACGACCTCGGAGGGACCGCTCGACGCGGAGGGCCGCTCGGCGCACTGGGTCGCGCATTTCTACTCTCCTTCGCGCAAGCAGGTTTCTCTCGCGAGCCTCGATGACGGCAAGCTCACGCATTCCGAGCATCCGAGCAACGAGTTGAGAACGATGACGATCGAGGCCGACACGATCCTCGACACGAAACGCCTCCGCGAAATCGCCGAGGAAGCGGGCGGCTCGAAATGCACCTCGCGGGGCGCGAGCGTCAGCGCCGGTCTCGTGCCCAACCGCGGACGCGCCCTCTGGTACTTCAACTACTCGGACAAGGAGACCTCGAAGAACATCTGCACGATCGTCGTCAACGCGAACGGCGGCAAGGTCGAGCTGGCGGACGTCAAATGAGTCTAAGGTCCAAGGTCAAGGTCTGCGCCGTGAAGGAACGAGTCGTGTATTCGAGCGGGAAGGGGCGCATCTGTCCGAAGTGTGGATGGCCGGCCGCGGACTGCCATTGTTCCGCAGCGATGCCAGCACCGCAGGAGGCTGTTCCGGAGAAGATCAGGGCGACGCTGAATCTCGAGAACGCGGGCCCGGGCAAGAAGGTCACTGTGATCCACGGCCTTCCAAAGAACGCGGCGTTCCTGGAATCGCTGGCGAAGGAACTGAAGAGGCTCTGCGGCGCCGGCGGAAAGGCCGGCGAGGACTTCGTCGAGCTGCAAGGCGACCAGCGCGAACGCCTCCGCGACCTCCTCGCGAAGAAAGGATGGGTCGTCAAGGGATGATCCGCAGGCTCTGAGACCTGGACTAGACCTTACTTCGCCATGACCACTCGCATCTACCTCGTCCGGCACGGCGCGACGGTCCTTTCGGCGGAGGACGCCTTCGCCGGCGAGACCGATGTGGCTCTCTCGGAAGAAGGCCGCGAGCAGGTCCGGCGTCTCGCCGCGCGGCTCGGCGGCGAGCCGATCGCCGCTTTCTACGCGTCGCCCATGGCTCGCACCATGGAGACGGCGCGTATTCTCGCCGAGCCACACCACCTCGAGGTTCTTCCGCGCGACGGCCTGCGCGAGATTTCACACGGCCACTGGGAGGGCAGAAAGCGCGCCGAGGTCGAGAAGCTCTTCCCGGAGGAGTACGCCCGATGGGAGGCCGATCCCTTCTCCACGGCTTCGAAGGGGGGCGAGAGCGGCCTCGCGGTGACGGCACGCGCGCTGCCGGAGCTCCTGCGGATCGTCGAGGCGCACGAGGGACGCCACGTCCTCCTCGTTTCGCACAAAGCGACGATCCGACTCCTCGTGAGCGCTCTTCTGGGCCTGGATCCGCGCGCCTACCGCGACCGCCTCGACCAGAGCCCCGCGTCCTGAACATCCTCGATTTCAAGGACTCGACCCACACGCGGCTCTCCCTCTTCAACGACACGTCCCACTACGCGCCGGGCGCTTCCGCCACTCCGGAGATGCCGCACGAACGCCTGTCGAAATGGTGGGACCGGAGCCCGGACTCCAAGAAATAAAAGGAGCATGGAAGGGCGCTGCCGCGACCACGCTTCTCGTGCGACTGCGCGACAAGCGACAGCCAGGTTCTCATAGTCAAGGCAAAGCCGTCGCGTGCCGACGCAGGGAGGCGGGCCCGACGCCGGGGCGGATGAAACGGGGAGCTTACCGCTGTCCTGAATTTGCTTCTCACCGGCTGATGTGAGACTCTGTCGGCCTCGACGTCCGGCATTGCGGGGCCGAATGGCTCCAATCAACGGGCGGTTGCACCACGAACGTAGGCCTCGCCGGCGATTCCTCCGTTCCCGAACAAAAGCCGGAACAGTCATGCGGTGATCACCTCCTGGACAAGGGAGGCCGCCGCGGAAAGAACACACAGTCTCCATGCCTTTTTCCACATTCGGACTCCATCCCGATCTCCTGCGCGGCGTCAAGGAGATGGGCTTCACCCGGCCCACGCCGATCCAGAAGGACACGATTCCTCCCGCGATGGAAGGGCGCGACGTGCTGGCCTGCGCCATGACGGGGAGCGGCAAGACCGCCGCGTTCGTCCTCCCGATCCTCCACCGGATCATGGGCAAGAAACCCGGCGTCACCCGGGCGCTGATCGTCACGCCCACGCGGGAGCTCGCGGCGCAGATCGACGAGCACGCCAACCAGCTCGCCGCCCACACCCGGCTGCGCGCGGCCTCGGTCTTCGGAGGCGTCGGCATGGTCCCCCAGGAACATGCCTTCCGCACCGGCGTGGATGTCCTCGTGGCGACTCCCGGCCGCCTCCTCGACCACTTCCGCTTCCCCTACGCGAAACTCGAGGGACTCGAGATCCTCGTCCTCGACGAGGCGGACCGGATGCTCGACATGGGATTCCTGCCGGACATCCGCCGGATTCTGAAGCACCTTCCGGGCAAGCGGCAGACGCTCTTCTTCTCGGCGACGATGCCGCCGCCCATCATGGCCCTGACGCGCGAGATGTTGAAGCACCCCTTCACCGTCAACCTCGAGAGAGCGGCGGCGCCCGCCGTCGGCATCACGCAGGCGGTCTATCCGGTCGCGCAGAACCTGAAGGCTCCGCTGATGCTCGAGCTCCTGAAGCGCGGCGACATCAAGAACGTGCTCGCGTTCACCCGCACGAAGCACCGCGCGAACCGCCTGGCCGAGAGCCTGGCCAGGCGCGGCGTGCCGTGCGAGCGGATCCACGGCAACCGCACCCAGGCGCAGCGCACGGCGGCCCTGGCCGGCTTCAAGTCCGGGCGGTTCCGCGTGCTCGTCGCGACCGACATCGCCGCGCGCGGCATCGACGTCGAGGCGCTGTCCCACGTCGTGAACTTCGACGTGCCCAACGTCCCCGACGACTACATCCACCGCGTCGGCCGCACCGCCCGCGCGGAGATGACCGGAGACGCCTTCACCTTCGTCTCGCCCGAGGAGGAGACGGACCTGCGCGCCATCGAGCGGGCGATCGGCAAGCGCCTGCCGCGCGTGATCGTTCCCGGCTTCGACTACAAGGCGGCGCCCGCGGAGAGACTCGAGATCCCGATCGCCGAGCGCATCGCCGCGATCCGCGCCCGCAAGGCGCAGGAGCGGACCCGCGCGAAGGAGAAGGCGGCGCGCCGCATCACGCACGCCGCGCACGCCAGGGTCCAAAGTCCGAGGTCCATGGTCGAAGACGAGGCCCGCGGCGTTGCGCGCTCACGCGCCGCACTCCAGGGTCCAGAGTCCAAGGCTCAAGGCGGAAGACGAAGACAGGCGCCTCCGCGCTGGGGACGGCGCGGGTAGGAGTCACGTGCCGTAGGGGCGGGGCTTGCCCCGCCCGCCCCTCTCCGATTCGACATGCGGGCGAGAAAGCCGACGCGTCTCACTTCGCGCGTAACCGTCTCGATCGCATGCGACTCACGCGACAGGATCGAGGTATGCGTCGGAAGCGCCCGCAGAATCGAGGTCCCGCTTCCGTCTCCACGACTCGGCGTAACCGGAAGAGGCGGGAGGCGCAAGCCCCTCCCCTACGGCACGACGATGAGAGCCGGATTCGTCTACTTGCCGGCGGCGCCGCCGTAGACGGGGAGGCGGCCGGGCAGAGAGGGCAGGGAGCCGGGCGCGGAGCCGGGCAGGGGAACGCTGCGGCCGCGGGCGAAGACCTCGTGGCGGCCGCGGGTCTTGTACCACTCGGCGGTGGTCGCCGTCTGGAACATCTCCTCGATGATCTTCCTCCAGCCGACGCCGGTGTTGTAGGCGCAGAAGGAGACCTCTCCCATCTGCGTCGCGTACGGGATGATGCACATCTCGGTGCGGCGGAAGTCGTAGTTGAAGAGGTCCTGGAACCACATGCCGCCGACGAAGAAGACGCGCCAGTCGTAGCGCCGCTTCTGCGCGAACCCGAGCTTGCCGCCGGTGTGGCCGTCCATGATCTGGATGACCTTCCAGGGCGAGAGCGCGGCGGGGATCCCCTTCGGCCGCAGGTTCCGCAGAACGGCGAGCCCGGTCTGGAGAGCCGTCCAGGTCTTCTTGCGCGCCGAGTCGGTGATCATCTTGATGTCGTCGAGCATCCGGTCCACGTTCAGGATCGAAGGCACCGTGACGGTCTCCTTCGTCTTCTCGTCCACCAGCAGCATCGTGCCGATGCCGCAGTTGGGATGGCACCCGCACTTGAATGATCCCCACTCGGTCTCGAGGCCGCCGAGCAGGTCCTTCAGGTCCGAGAGCGGCCCGGAGGCGGAGAGCGGATACCAGTCGCGCATCGGCTCGCCGATCGAGGCCTGCGCCTTCATGTCGTGCGCCAGTTGCGAGAGCGTGTAGCGCTGCTTCGTACGGGTCTCGTCGTCGATGTCCTCGTCCCGTCCCGTGAAGGAGACCGGCTGGAACGCGAGCGCGGTGATCTTGTCGATGTTCGCGATCGCGAACCTCAGGAGGTCTCCCACCTGGTGATGGTTCACGCCGTTGATGATCGTCGTGACGAGCGTGACGTCCACGCCGTGCTTGTGGAGGTTCTCGATCGCCTTCAACTTCACGTCGAAGAGGTTGCCCACCTTGCGGTGCTGGTTGTTCTCGTTGCCCACGCCGTCGAACTGGAGATAGGCGAATCGCAAACCGGCCTCTGCCGCGTCCCTGGCGAAGTCCTCTTCCTGGGCGAACCGGATGCCGTTGGTCGCGCACTGGATCGAGAAGTAGCCGATCTCACGCGCGTACCGGACGGCCGCCAGGAAATGGGGGGACATGGTCGGCTCGCCGCCGGAGAACTGGACGGAGAGCTGGCGGCGCGGCTTGACCGAGGCGGCGTCGTCCAGCAGCCTCTTGACGTCCTCCCATTCGAGCTCGTGGACGTAGCCGACCTGGTTGGCGTCCATGAAGCAGGGATTGCACATCATGTTGCAGCGGTTCGTCAGGTCGATCGTCAGGACGGCCCCGCGCCCGTACTTGATCGATGAAGTCCCGTGGTTGTGGAGCCCGTCCTTCGGGATGACGAAATCACGCCCCGGATAGAGCTGCTCGAGCCGCTTGAAGAATGCGGGGTCGGTGGACATCACGTCCTCGAAGCGCCCGTGCGCGGGACACTCCTTCTTCATCAGGATCCGGCCGTCCTCCTCGACGATCCTGGCCTTGATCTCGCCGGGGTTCCCGTCGACGAGGACCTTCCAGTCCACTTCGCCCGACAGGATCTTCGACCGCACTTCCTTGACGCATCCGGGACAGAGCGAATCCGTCTCCCGCGGGAAACCCAACTTCGGAAAGGACCGCTCCCGCTGCTTCAGGAGGGGCGCGGGCGCCCACTTCGGCTGGAACGATCGCTGCGGGAAGAGCCGGTCAATCGCCCGGGTGACGCGCCACAGAATTTCCGCCCCGCTCCGCAAGCCTGAATACAGTGCGCTTCTCATTGTCCTCCATGCCCGAAAGATACCCGTTCCGTTCCTGCTTCTGCGGCGGACCCGCCCTGAAATTAGACGGATTCTAACCCAGGAGCCCGCCCGGAGAATCGCTCGATCGAGAAGGGTGCGAGATCGCGGGAACTCGTGCCGGCGATCTCGTCGGCCAGGGCGAGGGCGGTGACCGGCGCGAGCAGAATCCCGTTGCGGTAGTGGCCCGTCGCCAGAAAGAGGCCGGGGAGGGACCCGCGTCCCAGCACCGGCAGTCCATCGGGAGTTGCCGGCCGCAGGCCCGACCAGGCGCGCAGGAAGGACGCGGATTCGAGGGCAGGCAGCAGGCGCGCGGCCGCCGCGATCAGCCGTCCGACGGCTCCCGCGGTCACCTGCTTCTCGAATCCTGCGCGCTCCATCGTCGATCCCAGCAGCCACGAGTCGCCGCGGGGCACGACGTAGACGTCCTCGGATTGGACGACGATCGAAAGATCGGGAGCCGGCGATTGCACCTCGACGATCTGCCCCCGCACCGGCTCGACCGGGACCGGAAACTCCGGATCGAAGGCCGCCCACGCGCCGGCCGCGTTGACGACCTGTGTCGCCTCGATCGTCGCGTCCTCGGTCTGGACTCCGGCGCACCGCCCGCCGCGAGCCAGCATGCGTCGGGCCGTCCTTCCGATCGCGAACCCGACGCCGCGCCGCTCGCCCGCGACCCAGAGCGCGCGCGTCAACCGCCGGTTGTCCACGACCGCGTCCTCGGGAAAAAAGACTGCCCGCTCCGCATCTTCCGACACCCCCGCGCGCGCCAGGGCCGAGATCTCCCCGCCGTTCAACCGCTCGACGCCGAGTCCTCGCTCCCGCTGCCAGGCGTACGAATCCCCTTGCTCCGCCTGCCCGGAGAAGACGCAGCGCAGGATTCCGCAGCGGCGGTAGCCGGGGTCGATCCCGGTCTCCAGCGCCAGCTCCTCGACCCACTTCGGATAGAGCCGGCGGCTCTCCAGCGCCAGGTCGAAGAGCGGGCCGGCCGGAAGACCTTCGGCCTGAGGAGCGAGAAGACCGGCGGCGGCGCCGGAGGCCTCCGCACCGGGCTCGGCCCTTTCGACGACGATCACCGCCGCCCCGCGCCCGGCAAGCTCGCGGGCGAGCGCGCAACCGACGACGCCACCGCCCACGATGACGACATCGGCGCCCTTCGTCATCAGGGTCGCCAGTGGCGCTTCCGGAAGAACCGGCGCCCGGCGAGGAATCCCACCAGCCGCGCGCCGGCATAACTGGCCGCTCCGCCGGCCAGCGCCGCGGCGAGGATCGGCAGCAGCGGCGCTCGTCTGGCGGGCAGGCGCCGCGCGGCCCTCGATCGCCTGGCGCCGCACCGCCTGGACCGCTCCCGCGACGAGGACGCTCGCGCCCGCGGCCGCGAGACGCTCGAGCGCGCTCGCGGGGCGCCCCGAAACGCGGGCGGCGGACAGGACGAGCCGGTCGAGCGAATGCGCCTGGTAGGAAAGGTCCAGCGCGGCCGGCAAGCCCCGAACCAAAGCCGCGGGCGCCGACGCGAAGGCCCCGACCACCGCGCAGGAAAGCGCCGCTCGCGATGCCAGCTTCCGGGCGACCTCCTCGCGCGAAAGCTCCGGGTGGCGTTCTCTCATTCGCCGCGCGGTCTCGATGACCCGCTCGGGATCCTCCGCGGCAAGCGCGGCCTTCGCCAGGGCCTCGTACATCGGGGAGATCCTATCGCCACCCATCGGGTGATCGGGCGATCGTGCCATCGGGTGATTGAACCGATCCGATCACCCGATCGCAGATCACCGATCAATAACCCGATCACGGAATCGACCGTCGTTCAGACGGGAATTCATCGAGGCCGAGCGTGTTATCGTTCTGCGAATTTTCCGGGAAAGGAGTTCCTGTGAAGAAAGCTTCCCTCATCCTGATATCGCTCTGCGCCGCCTCCCATGCTGGCGGCACCTCCCGCGACCAAGAAGACCCCAACGAAAAAGGAGAAGAAAGTGGCCACTCCCCTCGATTACGCCAACACCCTGGCGACGCTGCAGACCGACATGGGAGACATCACGGTCAAGTTCTTCTACGACAAGGCGCCTCACCACGTGCAGAACTTCGTGGACCTGGCCGCGAGCGGTTTCTACGACGGCACGCTGTTCCATCGCGTGATCCCCGGCTTCATGATCCAGGGGGGAGATCCCAACACGAAGAAAGCCGAGGACCCGATGCATCCCTACGGGACGGGCGGAAGCGGGAAGAACGTCAACGCGGAGTTCAACGACGTTTCTCACAAGAGAGGCATCCTCTCGATGGCGCGCTCGCAGAATCCCAATTCCGCGTCCTCGCAGTTCTTCATCGTCGTGAAGGACTCGACCTTCCTCGACAACCAGTATTCGGCCTTCGGCGAGGTCGTCTCCGGAATGGAAGTCGCCGACAAGATCGCGGCGGCTCCGCGCGGCGCGAACGACCGTCCGAACCAGCCCATCCACATCAAGAAGGTCCTCCTGACGCAGGCCAAGAGCCTCTCGTGACGAAGGCGACCGGGGGACTGGGTGACTGGGGGACCGGGTGAGGGAACGCCCGGGCCCCGATTCTTCTCCCAGTCTCCCCGTCCCCCCGTCTCCCGGTCGTTCTCTCGAGTCCATGATTCCCTCCGAGTACAGCGGCCTCGCGACGCTGGCGCGGGCCATGCGCCACGATCCGGTCGCGGTCGAGATCCTGCCGGGAGACGTGGGAAGGCGCCGTTACCTGCGCCTGACGCTTCCCGGCGGCCGGACGGTCCTGGGTGTCGTGTATTGCGCGGAGGAAGCGGACTCCCGGCGGCGCTGGGTCGCGGCGCACGCGTTTCTCCGGGAGCGCCTTCGCGTCCCGGCGCTCATCGCCGACGACCAGGCCGGCAGCCACATCGTGGAGGACCTGGGACGAACCGACCTGGCAACGCGCCTTACCGGGCACGCGCCGGAGCGGCCCATCTGGCTTTCACGGGCCGCGGCCGCCGTCGCGATCCTCGCGGAGATGCCGGATCCCGGAATCAATCCCCGCTTCGACGCCGCGTTCTTCCGCCGCGAGCTCGATCTGGCTCGTGAAGCGGTCTTCGACCTGTTCCTGCGCTCCCCGCTCTCTGCCAGCGAGCGCTCGGCGCACGACGCCTGGTCCGACGCGCTCTCGCGCGAGATCGAGGCGCACCCGGCAACGCTCTGCCACAGGGACTACCACGGCAACAATCTCTTCACGGTCGAGGAGTCCGTCGGGTGGATCGACTTCCAGGACCTTCGGTCCGGGCCCGATTCCTACGACCTCGCTTCGCTGCTCTGGGAGCGCACGACGCTCGACTGGATGACCGAGGCTCTCGCCCGCCCGGTCATCGAGGGCTTCGCGCGCGCCCGCGGTCTCGACGTCGCGGACTTCCGAGCGCGGTTCGACCGCGTCCTTCTCCAGCGCGCCTGGAAGGTCTGCGGGACTTTTGCCCGGGCGGTCGCCCAGGGCCGGGGAGAAACGTACCGGCGTTACCTGCCGGCCGAGCTCGCGCTCGTGGGACGCCTGCTCGGTAACACTCCGGAAGACGAGGAATTCCGGCGGGTTTTCCAGATCCGGCTCGCGGGCGTCTGTTAAGCTTTCGGAAGGAGAACGAACATGTTTGGCTCACTCGGCGTCCCGGAGCTGCTCATCATCCTTCTGATCGTGGTCATCATCTTCGGGGCCAACAAGCTGCCGCAGCTCGGAAAGGGCTTCGGGCAGGGTCTCCGCAACTTCAAAGACTCCATCAAAGGCGACGAGCCCCCCGCGCCCCCCAAGGACGCCGGCCCGAAACCCCAGTAGCCCTCGATCGGGTCCCTCGGCGCCGTAGGGGCGGGCCTTGCGCCCGCCCGCCCTCTTCGATCCGACGCGCGGGCGAGAAAGCCAACGCGCCGCACGGTGCCGCCACGACGGCGCGGAAGGCCACGGTCGTCAGGCCATCGCGCGAAGAGTCGCAGCGGTCTCGACGACTCGCGAACGAGAGGCGGGCGGCCGCAAGCGCCGTCCCCTACGGCACGGGAGCACGGATGAAGACGACGGGAGCAGATCCTTCGCTTCGCTCAGGATGACACGGCGCGCGGCATCGCGCGGCGTGTCATTTCTTCTTGGCGATGTCGGGAGAGACTCGGGTCTTCTCGCGGGGAAGGCGGATATTCAGGATGCCCGCCTTGTTGCGCAGCGTGTTCCTGTGAATGCCGAGCGACAGGGCGGCGCGCCCGAGATTCCCCGAAGACCGCTTCACCGCGCCCACGATGTACTTCTTCTCGAATTCCTTCTTCGCCAGGTCGAGGGAGATGCCATGCGAGAGAAGCTCATCGATAATCTGCTGCAGCTGCCCGTCGAGATTCACTTCTGCCCCCGCGAGTCTTCCAACCGGATACGAATTGGGTGCGCATCTTAGCAAACGAAAACGATCGCGGGTAGATCTCGCAAAATTAATTCGCGTCCTCGATTTTGCACGCGACAATCGTGATCCGAATTAAAAAGAATTTTTTCCATGCCAGCGAATGACGAGAAAGAAAAAGTTTTGGCATTCGATCTTCCGTCCCGAATATTTGAAGAGTTTTTCCTCGCTAGCGTTTCAGGTCTTCGGTGTTCGGGATTCGGTGTTCGGAAAACCGACAACCGAGCACCGAACACCCGCAAGGCTATGGAGAGACGCTCTTCCTTTGCTCGTCGGGACTTGAGGGACCGAACCGCTGATCGGCTACTTCAGCTCGACCTCGTCGCCAACCTGGATCGTCCGGGAAGACTCGGTCAATCGCGCGATCGCCCACCGATCCCCCACGACCAGGATCGCCGCCTCGCCAAGGTACGTGCGCGGCACGAAGACGCCCTCGGCCGGAGGAAGGTGGACCCAGTAGGATCCGATCGGGCGGATGCCGAACTCTTCGCCTCCCAAGTAGCGGAAGACCGTCACGAAGTCCCCGGGCGCGACGCCGTTGGCGACTCCGAGGTCGATGATGACGTCATGGCCCGCTCCCAGCGCGACGAGGAGGTCGCGGCTGAAAACGATCCGACCCTTGGGTTTTCCCGAGGGTGGATCCCCCAGGACGGCCAGGAGGCGATCTGCGCGCCAGGGGAATCGGTATGGGTTCGAAGGGCTTCAGGTACGCCCCCATCGGGATGTCGGTGCAGGAGTTCGTGACGCGCACGATCCCGGTCCTCGCCTCGAGGCTGTGAACGACCGCGCGTCCGCGGTACTGGTACAGGCGGCCCATGCTCTTTCCGGTCGTCGGATGGAAGATTTCCTGTTCGGGCGTGACGATCCAGAATTCGCTGCCGACCTTCAGGCCCTTGTCCACCCCACCGGAGGTGTAGAGGAAGTCATCGGTGATGAAGTCGGTCTGCTCCGCGACGCTTTCGGCCCCGCTGACATAGACGGGAAACGGCTCGGACAGGTTGCCGAGGTAACCGAAGCAGTAGATGTCGCTTTCGGAGGCCATCGGCTGGGGCGCCGTTTCGGTCGAGACGGCCTTCTGGGGTTCCTCGGCCTGCGTGACCACGCGGGGCTGCTGGGTGACAATCTCCTTCTTTCCGCCGACCGCCGGCGAGGGAGTCTGCGGAGGTGGCGCTTGCGCGAACAGGATGCCGCCCCAGCAGGAGAGACCCATGACCAGAAGCATCCGAGAGGGGAGACGCATGGCGGCTCCTTACAATTTACGGCTGGTTCTTTATTCTGCCTAAAATTACTCGCTCTTGCCGCGCGTGTCAACGGACGCGGAGGCGGGAGGTTTGATTTTTGCCGCCTTTCCCCGCGCCATCCTGGCGTACTGGCTGGAGGGAAACTCCTCGATCACCCGCGAGTAGTAGCGGGAAGCCTCCTCACCGCGTCCGAGCCTTTTCAAGGCCTCGGCTTCGTAGTAGAAGAGCTTGTCCCGGCCGGCGTACTCGGGGTAACGCTCTTCGACCGAAATAAACCGCGCGAGCGCGGCGGCCGTCGCCCCCTTGCGGATGTAGAAGTAGCCGACCCCGAATTCGTGGTCCGCCAGCGCATCGGTCAGGCGGCGGATTCGCTCCCTGGCCACGCTGACGTAGGTCGAATCGGGAAACTCCTGGAGCAGCACGCGATACTGCGCGAGAGCCTCGCGAGTGGAGGTCTGATCCCGGTCCGGCTTCTCGTGCTCCTTGTCGTAGCAGACGGCGAACTGGTAGCGCGCGTAGTCGCGCTGCGGCGCGCCCGGGTAACGGTTCAGGTAATCGCGGTAGCGAAAACGGGCTTCGGTGTAGCCGGTCGCCCCGCCCTGCCGGAAGTAGGAGTCCGCCACGAGCAGCAGGGACTGGCGCCCCTCCGTCTCGTTGGGATAGGTCTCGAAAACGAAGTTCAGGTACTTGCGCCCCTCGTCGTACTTCTTCTTCTCGAGAAGCGCCTTTCCCTTCTCGAAGAGAACTTCCTTGGACGAAGTCAGCAGCTCCCGGGTGATCTTGTCCGGCTTCTTCGTGGAGCTCGCGCACGCCCCGGTGAAGAGCAGGAGCAGCGAAACCAGGACCGCCGCGATAGGCCGCAGCCTGGGCTTTCGACGAGAGCCGAGCCTCGATCTCCGTCCCAGTCAGTCTCTTCCTCAAACGCGAACTCCCCCGCGGGCCGCCGCCCGCAGCTTCCCGATGGCCGATCCCGGATCGTCCTGACCGTAAATCGCTGTTCCCGCCACGAGAATTTCCGCCCCGGCCTCGACGAGCTCGGCCGCGTTGGCCGCGTCCACGCCCCCATCGACCTCGATCGAGGCCCGCGCACCCTCTCCAAGCGCCTCCTGCCTGACCCGCCGGATCTTCGCCACCGAAGAAGGCAGGAACCTCTGGCCGCCCCACCCGGGATTGACCGACATGACCACGGCGAAATCGAGATCTCCCCAGGCGGCCGCGAGCGCGGAGACCGGCGTCGCGGGATTGACGGCCGCGCCCGCCCTCGCTCCGCCGCGGCGGATCATGTCCAGGCAGCGCTGGAGGTGCCGGGTCGCCTCGACGTGGACTGAAATCCAGTCGGCGCCCGCCTCGAGGTACCTCTCGAGCGTCTCTTCCGGGCTCTCGATCATGAGGTGCACATCGAGGGGAAGACGGGTCGCGCGCTTGAGAGCCTTCACGACCGGCGGGCCGATCGTCAGGTTCGGGACGAAGTGGCCGTCCATGACGTCCACGTGGACGAGGTCCGCTCCGCCCCGCTCGGCCGCGGCCAGCGCATCCGCCAGGCGGGCGAAGTCCGCCGAGAGCAGCGACGGCGCGATCGAGACGCTCATCGGGCAGCGGGAGCGATCGCCTCGGACGAACGAGAGACCGTCAGGGAAACGACGTCGCGGTTGGAGATGGGAGATCCGGCGGGCGGAAACTGCTTCAGGATCGTGTTCGCCGCGACTCCCTCGTAGGCTTCGTAGCGGGCGCTTCCGACGCGGAAACCGTGGCTCTCGAGAGCGGCGCGCATCTGCTCCGCGTCCCGGCCGACCATGTCGGGCGTCACGTAGCGTGATTCGGGAGCGCCGCGGTTGGTCAGGACTTCTACCGTCGCGTTCCGGCCGGCCGCGGTCTCCGGCTCCGGGTCCTGGGCAGCGACCCCGATCCTCACGCCGCTGTCCCTGTACCAGGACACCGCGCCGAGCTGCAGCGAGTCCTGGGCAAGGCGCAGGGCCGCGGCACGCGGCGGCAGACCGGTCAGGTCCGGGACCTTCAGTTGCGTCGCGCCGAGGGAAAGAACGACCCGCACGACCTGGGATGGCTTTGCGAGCGAGCCCGCATCGGGCTCCTGCGAGAGGATGAGGCCCTTGGCGACCCGGTCATCCTCGCGGGCCCGCCCCGGCTGCTCCTCGACCCGGAGCCCCGCGTCGTGCGCGATCCGGATCGCATCGAGCACCGGCTTTCCGGACAGGTCGGGCACGGACACCGACCGCCCGACGATCGAGCGCTCGAAGGCCAGCCATGCCCCCCCGAGGAAGATCCCGACCAGGAGAAGGCCGTAGAACAGCCGAAAAATGACACGTCCCACGGAGAGACGGTAACACGTTTGGACACGATGACAGGGGTCAGG
The DNA here is from genome assembly GCA_963741435.1 of uncultured Acidobacteriota bacterium. GTDB lineage: Bacteria > Acidobacteriota > Thermoanaerobaculia > UBA5066 > Gp7-AA6 > JAWOLE01. Next base: position 115,376 of record CAVUIX010000039.1, read on the forward strand.
GAACAGGTGTCAGGGGAAATGCAGGTGTCAGGTGCCAGGTATCAGGTGTCAGGGACGAAAGCTCTATCCACTGGGCCCGAAACCTGATACCTGACACCTGATACCTGCATTTCACCTGAACCTTTCCCCTGACACCTTCCCTCCTCGTTTGACATCCCGGCTCGCGATTTGCAACCCTGTCTGTTCCGATGAAGAAGCGAAAGACCGACGACTCGGAGATCCCGTCCTGGTTTTCGGACAGGCGTTTCCGGAAGGCGGACCTCCACTGCCACTCCGTCTACTCCACGTTCAAGTACTTCCGCATCGCCAACACACGGGATTCCTACAACCGCCCGGAGGAGGTCTACCGCGTGGCCAAGGAGCGCGGGATGGACTTCGTCACGCTGACCGACCACGACTCGATCGACGGGTGCCTCTACCTCCTGAACCAGAACCCCGACCTGACCGACTTCTTCATCTCCGAAGAGGTCGAGACCTGGTTTCCCGACACGCGCCAGCGGATCCACGTCAACGTCTTCGACATCACCGAGCGCCAGCACGCCGAGATCCACCGGCTGCGGGAGAACATCTACGACCTGCACGCCTATCTCCGGCAGGAGAGCATCCTCGCCTCGGCCAATCACATGTTCCAGAACTACCGGATGCGCAACTCCCCGAGGCAGTACCTCGCAGAGATGCTCCGCATGTTCGACGTCTTCGAGGTCAAGAACGGGGCGATGGCGTCCCAGCACAACAGGCTGATCGAGGACCTCATGGGGGTCGTGCGCGAGAAGCACGGCGCCGTGTCGCTCGTGGCCGGGTCGGACGCCCACACGCTCTCGCCGCTCGCGCGCGTCTACACGGTGGCCGAGGCCGAGACGTACCGCGACTTCCTGGACAAGGTCCGCGGCGGAGAATGCTTCGTCTGGGGGAGCGAGATGGGCTTCCGCGTGCTCCTCTCCGACGTCTACCGGATGGTCTTCCGCTACTACGGCAGCGTCCTCGACATGAAGAACCCCGAATTCACCCGCGGCGAGAAGGCCCGTCACCTCGCGCTCGCCGCCGTCGGCGCGCCCTTCACGGCCGCCGGAGTCCCCTTCGCCCTGACCTCGCTCAACTACCTGAAGCAGATCTTCGTCTCCAAGATGCTCGGCCAGGAGCTTCTCGAGCACTACGACGACAAGTAGAAGCCATCGTAGGTGTCAGGGAACAGGTGTCAGGCTGCAGGTGTCAGGTGCCAGGTGTCAGGTTCAGGGACCGGGCCGACCTGACCCTGATGCCTGATACCTGACACCTGCTTTCACCTGGCACCTTCACCTGACACCTTCCGTCCACTCTCTCGGCCGGTAGAATCCGCCGGTGCCACTCAACCGCATGGCGGCCGACGACCTGCCTCTCGGCGCTCACCAGTCCATCGCGGGAGGAACGCCGCGCGCGATCGAGCGCGGGGTCGCGGCGGGGTGCCGCGTCGTCCAGATCTTCGTCAAGAACAACAACCGGTGGGCCGGCAAGACGATCGAGGACGGCGAGGCGGCGGAATTTCGCCGCGCGGCTCGGCGCGCGGGGCTCTCGCGCGTCATCGCCCACACGTCTTACCTGATCAACCTCGCGTCGCCCTCGGCCGAGCTTCGCCGCCAGTCCATCGGCGCGCTCGTCGACGAGATCCGGCGCTGCCATGCTCTCGGCATCCGCGACCTCGTCCACCACCCGGGAGCGCACTGCGGCGAAGGGGAATCCGCCGGCGTGGCCTTGATCGCCGCTTCTCTCGACGAGGCCTTCCGGCTGACCGAGGCGACGCCGCGTGCGCGTGCTGCTCGAGACCGCGGCCGGGCAGGGCAGCTGCGTCGGCCACCGGTTCGAGCACCTGCGCGACATCCTGGGCGCGGTCCGGCAGCGCCGGCGCGTCGCGGTCTGCTTCGATACCTGCCACGTCCACGCCGCCGGCTACGACCTGACCTCCGAAGAGGGCTACGCCGAGACGATCGCGGCATTCGACCGCACGGTCGGCCTCTCCAAGTTGGCCGCGATCCACGTCAACGACTCGAAGAAGCCCAGGGGCTCGCGCGTGGACCGCCACGAGCACATCGGCAAGGGCGAGATCGGCCGCCGGGGCTTCCGGAACCTGATGACCGATCCGCGCCTCGCTTCGATCCCAAGTTCCTCGAAACTCCCAAGGACGAAACCCTCGCCTTCGACCGGAGGAACCTCGCAACGCTCCGCCGTCTCGCGAGAGCGACATGAGGATCCGCTCGGACGCTCCACAACTCTTCCTCTTTCTCGGCGGCGCGGCGACCCTGACGGCTCTCGCCATCACGCGGCTCCCTCCCCTCGCCCGATCTCCTCCACGCCCCGTCCACTCCTTTCGATCACAGCGCGCCCCCCGCCGCGGTCGCGCAATACCGCCTCTTCGTGGAAGCCGCTGCCGTCGTTCCGCCGGGCGCCTCCGTGGCCTCGATCTGCGCGCCGCGAAACCCCACCCGCGAGACCGTCCTCCACCGCGAAGCCGTTCGCGCTCCTTCCCGGGCGAAAGGTGCTGGCCGCGGCCATCTGGGACACGCCGACGCACTCGGAAGATCAGGCAGACTTCCTGATCATCGTCGGCCCGAAACCCGCGACTTCTCCCGGCAGTCTCGTCCTCGAAACTCCGGCCGGAAGCGTCTGGCGGAGAAGCGGCCGTTGAGAGCGGGCCTCGTCTGGATCCTGAGCCTCGCCTGCTGTCCCCTGGCCGCGTGGCCCCTGCTCGCGCACGCGAGCTACCGCCGCTTCTCGCTTTCTGCCGGCTCGGTCTCGCGGCGGCAGTCGGCGGCGTCCTGATCTCCACGTGGATGACCCTGCTCGCGCTCGCGGGGCTCGCCTGGCGGACGATCCCGCTCGTCGCTCTCGCCGCCGCCACGGCGTTTCTGCTGCGCTTCCTGGCGGAGCCCGAAGCCAGGCTCGCTGGAGCCGGCAAGAGCGAGTCCCGGCCAGTCCCTTCGAGAGACTCGCCCTCGCCGTGACGGCGGCCGCGGTCCTCGCTGCGCTCGCCGCGGCGCGTCGGCGGCGGCCACGTCTCCCGACCTGATCACCATCTGGGGCCCGAAGGCGCAGGCCTTCGCCGCCGCGCGGACGTTGGACGCGTCTTTCCTGCGCGACCCGCTGCTCGACTATCTCCACGTCTCCTATCCGCCGCTCGTGACGAACCTCTACGCCTTCGCCTCGATGGCCGCCAGGCGGTTGGCCTGGGGCGCCGCGACGCTGACGTTCCCTCTCTGCCTGGCCGTGCTCGCGCTCGCGCTGCCGGGGGTCCTGCGCACCGTCGCGCCGCGGCGCGCTCGCCCGGGCGGCCTCGGCGCTCATCGTCTCGGCCTTCGGCTTTCTCGGCAACGAGCTCGACGTGGCCGGCAACGGCGACCCCTGGCTCTGGCTCTTCGAGACCCTGGCCATGGCGCTCCTCGTCGGCGACGCCGCCACGACCGCCTCCGGTCAGCTTCTCGCGGGGCTGCTCCTCGCCGGCGCGATCTGCGCGAAGGTCGAGGGTCTGCCGTTCGTCCTCGCGGCCGTCGCCCTCTTCCTGGCGCTTCGAAGGAAGAGACATCCGGATCGGCCCGGCCGCCGCCCGGCTCACTCCTCCCGGGCGCCGTCTGCCTCGGCGCCTGGTTCGCCTTCGGCGCCACGCGGCGCCTCTTCTACGGCTACGAGCAGTACGGCCGCTTCCTCGACATCCACTGGGAAAGGCTCGGCTCGGTCCTCGCCGACATCGGGAGATTCCTCTGGCGCCCCGGCTGGGCGCTTGCCCTGGCTTCTGCCTCTGGCCGCCTTGCTCCTCGCGCCGAGGAAGACCCGACTCGCGCTCCTCCCGATCGCCGTCGCGGCCCTGCTCGCCGTCTTCTTCGTCTTCACCTACCTGCACTTGCCGGACGCCTCTCTCTGGATCGAATGGTCCGCCGGCCGGGTCTTCTCCCCGCTCCTCGCGCTTCTCGCCATCGCCGCCCTCTGCCGGAAAGGCGACGGGAGATCGGGATGCCCGGCAGCTCGCGCGACTTTCACCGAGTGTTGATGGCTTCGCGGTGCTCCTGGAGGAGTCTCGACGGGAGCGCCACCTCGCGCGCTTCGCCGGAGGCTTCGGCGACGAGAACGTGCGGCAGCTCGGGCGTGTCCTCCCAGGTCTGGTGCCGTTCGATGCCCTTGAGCTCCGGGATGTCGCTCTGGCCGTATCGGTGAAACAGGACCGACGCGAAACCGCAGGCTTTCAGGGCGGCCTCGAGCGTCGCGCGGTTGTAGAGGAACTGGTGCCCCCAGCCGTGAAACGCCCGGTTCAACTGAAAGCAGTCGCGCAGCGTTTCCTCCGCCGAAGACGGCGGCATCCGGTAGTGGGTGGCATAGACCCAATCGAGGTTCGGTGTGGAAAGGCGCAGGACTCCGGACGGAGCGAGCGCCCGCCGGCACTCCTTCAGGAAGGCGAGCCCGTCATCGAAGCTCAGGTGCTCGAGGAAGTGCTCGGCGTAGATCGCGGCCGCGCCGCGGAAGGGAAGGCCCTGCCGGATGTCCAGGACCCGGTCCACGCCGGGCAGGGCCTTGTTGTCGATGTTGATCCAGCCGGGGATCGCCTCCTGCCCGCAGCCGATGTGGAGGCGCAGCGGCGCGTCCTTCTTCGCCCTGTCGCGCCCGAACAAGCTCATGCTCTCCGGGGGATGTGTATCACAGCGCTGAGGATGGGATCGCGCCAGAGGGTACTGACCCGGTCTTGAACTTCGAGAGTGCTGTTGGAGTGCTGTTGGAGTGCTGTGGACGAATGGTCGGGCCGCCGGGTCCTGTCGCCGTCCACCTACGCGCGCGGACTCCGGCTAGCAGTCGTGCACCGTCTCCTCGGCGGAAGAGGGGGGCAACCGGTAGTGCGTGGCATAGACCCAATCGAGGTTTGGGGTCGAGAGGCGCAGGACACCGGGAGGCGCGAGCGCGCGCCGGCACTCTCGCAAGAAGGCGAGCCCGTCGTCCAGGCACAGGTGCTCGAGGAAGTGCTCGGCGTAGATCGCAGCCGCACCGCGAAAGGGAAGGCCATGCCGGACGTCCAGGACCCGGTCCACGCCGGGCAGAGCCTGGTTATCAATGTTGATCCAGCCGGGGATCGCCTCCTGTCCGCAACCGATGTGGAGGCGCAGCGGCGCGTCCTTGCCCGGCTTGTCCCGTCCGAATAAGCCCATGATCAAGCGGCAGATGTATCACAGGGCGCTGCGGGGTCGAGGATAATCCGCGCCGATGCAGACTCGCTGGAACGACGGGCGTTTCACGCAGAACCTGGACGCGATGGTGTGGACGGCTTCTCCGATCGTCCGCCGGTATCTGCACCGGCTCGTCTCCGGGAGCCCGGAGTGCGACTGGCCGACGTGGGTCCGCGCGAAACATCTCCCGCGAACGCGTGGATCGCCTGCTCGTCCTCGGCTGCGGCTCGGGATGGCTCGAAAGGGCGCTGGCACAGAAAGACGGGAATCGGAGAAATCACGGCCTGCGACTTCGCCCGCGACCGGGTTCTGGCAGCGGAGGAGACCGCGCCGCAGGAAGGGCTCGGCCGGATCCGGTATCTCGTCTGCAACCTGGAGGCCGAGGCGCTGCCTGAAGGACCCTTCGACGCCATCTTCGCCAACGACGTGCTTCACCACATCACCGATCTGGAAGGCCTCTACGGGCGGATCCACGCGGCGCTCGGCCCCGAGGGAAAGCTCCTCTTCAACGAGTACGTCGGGCCGAACCGGTTCCAGTACAGCGACGCGCGGATGGAGCTCATCAACCGCTACTTCCGGCTCATCCCGGATCACCTGAGATACAACCCCTTCTGGGGCGGGCTCTTCTGGAACCGCTGGCGCACCGATCCCGACAAGCTCGCCGCCGACGACCCGACCGAGGCCGTCCGGAGCGAGGACGTTCTCCCGCTCGCGAGACGGTTCTTCGAAGTCGAGAAGGAGTACTCGTACGGCGGAGGACTCTTGAACCCGCTCCTCTACGAGATCATCGGCAACTTCGACGAGCGGAGACCCTACGACAACCGGCTCCTGACGGTCCTCTGTGACGCGGAGGAGCGGCTCACGCAATCAGGCGCCATCGAGCCCGACTTCTCCATCTTCGTCGGACGCCGCAGATCGGCTATTGCACAACGAAGTTCCTCGTGAGGATGGCCTTGCCGCCGTCCTTGGCGACGATCTCCACTTTCAGCGTGTGCGGGCCGGGCGGAAGGTCGGGCACGCCGAAGATGAACCCGGCCTTGTCGTTGTCGGTCATGTTCGGATACGCCTCCTTGACGCCCGGGAAGGCCTGACCGATCTTGGCCGGCGACACCGAGCCGTTCTCGGCGGTCGCCGTGACCTGGAGCGATCCCGGAGTCGTCGAGAGCCCAGCCCGTCCCCCAGGACTTGTTCGCGACGGTGGCGCCCTCGCGCGGAGTATCGAGAATCCCGATCGGCGGATGAGAATCGGACGTCGCGGCCGGGCTCGCGGACGGCTGTCCTCCTCCGGACGGCGTCTCGCTCTTCTGACATCCCACGACAACCGCGAGAGCCGTCCCGATGACGATGCCCAGGACTCTGACACGAAGCTCCATCTGAAGTCCCCCTTTCACCTTTCGCGAACACTATATCCGGTCGAATCTCGACGGCGACTCCGTCCCGTGCGACATCATGGAGGACGATCGCGCGAAACCGGCGCGGACCGAGGCCGCAGAGACACCAGTCCGGCGGCCAGGATCGCCGCGGACAGAGCCGGCTGCGAAACCCGCGGGAGAATCCACTCGACGTAAAGGCGCGGAACCGTCTCCTGATGGAGAAAGATGAAGAGAAGGACCGCGAGCAACCCTCCGGTCAGGAAGAGGGCGGGCGAGACGCGCCGCCACTCCCCGGGGAAGAGCAGCAGCGGCAGCAGCAGAAGAAGAAGGGAAAAAATCCAGGGCAACCAGAGGCTCCCGGCGTTCAATTATTGCAGCATCGCCGTGAGAGTGCCCCCGAGATTGTCCGGGTAGAGGGCGGACCCGGCTCCGCGCGACCCGAACCCCACGGGAAGCTTCCGCGATGCCTGGTACAGGAACCATGTGCCGACGGCCGCGGCCGGCACCGCGGCGAGGAGCAGCGCGCGGGCCGCTCGCCGCGCCAGCCCGCGTCGGTCCGACTGCAGCAAGAGTGCCGGCGGCAATCAGCGCGACCGCGACGGATCCCTCCACCTTGGTGAGGGCAGCGCCGCAGAGCGCGATCAACGGGACGAAACGCGACTCCGACGGCCCCTGCTCGGTCATCAGCCAGACGAGGGCCACGGTCTCGAAGAAGAGCAATGGGGCCTCGGCGTTTCCGCCGGAATAGGAATAGACCAATGAAATCGCCAGCGCCGACGTCCAGAAGCCGGTCACCGACGCGGCCTCGTCGTCGCCAAGAACCCGCCGGCATCGCTCCAGCACGATGGGCAAGGAGAGGATCAACCACATCGCGGAGAAGATGGGCGCGATCCTCCAGGGCATCTTCCCCTCCGCCAGACAACCCCATGCCTGGACGATGGGCAGGAGCGGCGGGTATTCGGGCATGGCATGGCCGGCAAAAGGGGCGCGCAGGAAGTCCGCGCTGATCCCCCGACTGTCGGCAAATCGCACGGCCTTGACGCCCCAGAAGATGAGGAAATCCGTCGAGGTGGCCGAGGAGGAGCTCAAGGAGAGCACGAGATAAATCAATGCCACGCCGCCAGCCAGGCACGACCAGAGCGCGACCGCACCGGCGCACGCGAAGGGGCTCGTGAGGCCGGAACGGCAGCCTGCGCCATCGCGCCGCGCAGAGGGCCGACAGCGAGAGGAGCGGAACCGAGAGACCCGGCACCGTCCAGGGGATGCCCGCCAATGAAAAGAGGATCGCTTCGAGAGTCAGGGCCACGGCTCCCGCGCACAGCGAAACCGCGATCCGGCTCGCCACGGACATCGATCGCACGGACGGATGGAACCCGGCTCCGGCGCCGAGGATGGCCAGCGCCAGTTGAGCGGCCAGGAACTTGACGCCCTCGATCATCGGTGGCGGGCGGGCCGCTCGTAAACGGCGCCGTCTCTCGCGCGGAAGACAGCCGAGCGCCGTCCGTCTTCGGGAGGGCACCGCCGTAGGACAGCACGTATCGGGCCTCGCCTCCTTCAGGCGTCGCAGCACCGAAGTAGGAAGAGGGAAGGGCCACCTGTTTGTCGAGGACCCCGAGGGAGAACATGTAGAGCGCCATCTCGTCATCCGGATCCGGCGCGAGCAGTGTGTAGGAGGCCCCTTCGGGCACCTTGTCGCGGACTTCCGCCAGGAAATTCCAGAGACGGGCGAGCCCGGCGTTCGTAGAGTCGAGAGGCGTGGCCGGGACTGTCGAGGAGGGACCGGGAAGGCGGGTTCCTGGAAGTGGACAGTCCCGCGATCAGCACGGCCGTGGCTCCCACGAGCCAGATCCACGGATTCCCCAGGACTCGACGCAAGCTCCCCGAGCGGGCCAGCCGACGAAGAGAAGCGCGCGCGAATCCGCGACACGGCTCTCCGGGAAGAGCCGATGGCCAGCACCAGGAGACACGCCGCCGTCATTCCGGCTCCGGTTCGGAAACCCGGCGGCGAATACTTGAGAAAGACGATGGTGATCGCCGCTCGGGACTCGAAGGGCGAGGAATGGGCCGTTGGCCAGAGTCGTTTCGATCCGGCGGCCCGTCTCGTCCCGGGCCGACCATCCCCCGTCCTGCGTGAGGCTCGCGACGAGGAACGCTCCGGCGGTGCCGTCCGAAACGCGCGCGCGGAAAGAAGCTTCATTCGTGGATTCGCGGTATCCGGTGATCCGGGCCGGCCGTTGACGATCACCTTCGCTTCGCGCCCCAGAACGAACGCGTGCTCCCGCCAGTCTCTCTTGCCCGCGATCGCGGAAGCGGGGACTCCGAACCCGGCGAAAGCGTTCCCGCTCCACCCGAGGCGTTCCTCGACGCCGGCGACGAGCGTGATCCTCTCCGGCGCGTAGACGCGAGGCAGGACATCGCGATTCTCGAAGACCGTTCCGTCACCTGCGCTGTACACGAGGCGCCATTTCTCGGCGGGAGGGGCCCGCCCCGGCGTCGAAAGGAGATAGCGGACGTTCAAGAAATCGAGCGCGGTCGCATTGACATCCCGGATCTGCTTGAACTCCTCGGCCGGGGGGTAGCCGCAGGTCGCGTCGAGAAACTGGATGTAATCGAGGCGCTCGACGGGATCCTTCGTGCGAACGTCCTCCAGCCCCGCGAAGATGCTGCTGTTGGGAAAGAGCGTCGTCGCCTCCCCCACCACGCGAAAGGGTCCCGGCCGCGAGCGCACGAACGCGAGCATCGGCGTGTCGGGATAGAGGTCCTGCGGCGAACCGAACTTGTAGAGGCGCATCCCCTGGTGGAGGAGCTCGGCGGCCGCGATCGCGGAAAGGCCGAGAGAAAGAACCGTCATCCCCGACGCCCGGGGCCTCGCCCGGACGGCGAGGAAGAGCGCCGCCCCCGCGCCGAGGCAGATCCACGCGACCACAAATGACGTCCACAGGGACTCCAGGCCGCCAGCCGCCGCGTGGAGAGGGCGAAAATGGCCGTACACCGCGATCGCGCAGCCGGCGAGTCCCGCGAGCACGGCCAGAAAGGCAAACGAGCTCTTCCGGCGGGCGAGGGAATCCGCGCAAAGGCGGTCCAGCTCGAAACCCGCGATCGCGGCCCCGGCCAGGGAGACCCAGGAGAAGTACCGGAGGAAGAACATCATCTTCAGAACCGGCGCGCGGACGGCGATGTCGAAGAAGGGCCAGAGCATGACGGCCACTCCCAGACCGACGATGAACGGAACGAGCAAGGCCAGCTCCGCGCGCCGGCGCCGGGAGCCGGGCCGCAGGATGCCGAGCGCCACCGCCCAGCCGAGGATGCCGAAATACCCGAGAGCCATCTCCGGGAAGGACCCGGCGCCCCCGGCGATCATCGGACTGCCGACGGCGTCGCCGAGAGCCTGAGGAAAGACCGCCGTGACGAAGCCGTTCGGCCAGAGGGGCCCATGGGGCGCCAGGCGGGCGGGCAGTTTGCTCGCAAACTCGCTGCGCGACCGGAACCCGGCTCGAGCGGGAGATGGCCAGCGCCTGCGGCACGAGCAGGAACGCCGACAGCCCGAGCCGCGAGCGCCGCGGCCAGCGCCACCCGTCCCAGGACACGCCCCGGCCGCGGCAGGTCAAGCCAGAACGCCCGCGCGAGAAGCCACAAGACCGCGAAGGTTCCTCCGAGCACCGCGCTCTCCGGATGGCCTCCCAGCGCCCAGAAGAGAAAGATCGCGGTCAGCGCCCAGAACGCGCGGCCGAACGCCGGCCCTTCCCGCACCAGCTCGATCGCGAAGAGCGCCCAGGGCCACAGACAGATCACCGACGTGTGGGGAAAGAGAATCCAGGGAGTCATGGAGCACGACAGTCCGAAGCAAACGGCGCCGAAGAACGCTCCGATGCGCGACACGCCGAGCTCCGAGAGCCACAGCCACATCCCGAAGAGCGCCAGGAAGAGCTTCACGGCGGCGGCGAGCGTGAACGCGCGCGCCAGCGGCAGCGCGAACATCAGGAACGTCAGGGGGGAGAACGCCGCCGACTGCCCGTTTGCGGCAAGCGCCATTCCGGAACCGTTCCAGCGCTGCCGCCACGGCAGGGAGCCTTCCTTCCACGCCATCCGCACCGCCTTGGCCCACGGCGCCATGTGCGTCGCGACGTCGTTCAGGTTCGGGTTGTGAACCCTGGCGGGCGCGAGCGTGCTCCAGGGAGCGATGAGCGCCATGTGATCGACCGGAAGAATGGTCCGATCGGCAAAGAACCCGGGGTACGCGAAGACGATCGGGAGCAGCCAGAAGACGAGCGTGTATCCGAGAGGGACGGGTCTGCGCAGCCAGCGGACTGCGGCAACCGCCGCCGCTCCGACAAGCAGGTAGAGCGCCGCCAGGAGGAGCATCAGCCGGACGCGCGCGATGAGCCCGGACGGCGCGCGCGCGAAAGCAGGTACAGACCGGCGGCCAGGCTCACCAGAGTGATTACGGACCCGGCCACGAAACTGTCGGGCATGTAGCGAAGGACCGCCGTGTGGCGGCCCGAAGGAACACGAAAACCGAGGAACGCGTGGTTGTAAGGGACGAGCGGCGTTCGCGTTCCGTCCACCGTCAGCTTCCAGCCGGGCCACGCGGTCATCGAGGTGGCCACGAGCGCCGGCTGTCGCGCATCGAATTCGAGGGTCATCCGCTGCGGCGCGTAGGACGCGATCCTCACGGAGGCCTCGCCGTTGCCGCGGGCCTCGTTTCCGGACGTTCCGGCGGGCCGGTCCTCGCCGATGACTCCCTCGTCCGCGAAGTTGCGAATCCCTCGGAGGAGCGCGACCTGCCACACGCCGTCCGGCTCGTAGCGCAGAAGCCGCGGCACGAACGCCCGCGGAAGGACCCGCGGATTCTCGAAGAGCTGCCCCTCATCGCCTTTGTAGAGCGTTTTCCACCCCTCCGGAGGCGAATCGTCCGGATGGCGCCACGACGTACCGGACGTTCAGGAAGGAGAGGAAGGGCTTCGTGGGATCGTCCACGCGGTTGTACCAGACGGGCTGGGCAACGCACCACAGGGGGAACGTCTCGAAGAAGGGCTTGAAGGTCATCGCCTCGTATCCCCGCACGTCCTCGACCTCGTAGAGAGCGGCGATGTTGGGAATGAACGTGAAACCCAGCGCCGTCATCCGATCGGGGGCGGTCTTCGGGATCGCATCGAGAAGACGAAGCGGCGGGTAGAACGCGCGCGACGGGTAGGTCGGGTAGTAGTCGCGCTCCTCGAGGCCGCGCTGGGCGACGAGGAGAAGCAGGAGCGCGCCGCCGCCGAGGAGTCCGAAACCGCGTCCCCGGCGGGACCCGACGAGGCCGACCGCCGCCGCCAGCGCGAGCGGAACGACCTGCAGCAGCATCCGGCTGCCGAAATACTCCGGCGGCATCGGGCGCTCGGCCAGGCGGGTCCGCGCCTGGAAGCAGAGGCCGCCGACCGCGAGAGCCGAGACGAGCGCCGCGGCGGCGAAGAGGCGCGCGCCTCCCTTTTCGAGCAGGCGCTGGAGTCCGAGCGCCGCGAGCGCCGCGAGCGCGAACGAACCGAGGAAGCTCATCCGGGAGTTGATCGCGATGTCGAAGAGAGGAAGCGCCGACAAGGCATCGGTGATTCCCGGAAAGGAAGCGCCGACGCCGATCCCCAGGACGCCCAGAGCGAAGAAGGCCCACTTTTCGCGCCGGCCGGAGAAGAGACCCAGGAGAGCGAGCGGCCAGAGAAGCGAACCTCCGTAGGAGGAGGGCTCGGCGAAGCCGTCGATCGCCTCTCCGTAGCCGGAGACGCCGTAGCCGTAGGGCGTCACGTTCAAGGAGGCGTGCCGGAGGCTCTCCCAGAGCGGGAACGCCTTTCGAGAATGGGCATAGACCGCGGACCTGAAGTATTGCTCCTGGGTGTACGGCAGGGCTTCGGCCAGAGGGAGGAGGAGCACGGCGGAAAGCCCCAGGGTCAGGGCTCCCGCGAGAAGCGACAGAAGCACGGGGCGCAGCCGGCGGCCCTTCCCGGCGAATGCGAGCTCGAAGAGGAAATAGATCCCGCCGCCCGCGACGGCGTGGAGCAGGCTCTCGGGGTGCCCGGAAGTCAGATTGAGAAGGAGGGCCACGACCGTCAGGCCGACCGCGCGGCGGTCTCCGCCCGAAACGAGCCGCCGCAGGCCCAGGAGCAGCAGCGGGAACGGAGCCGCCGCCGGTGTCAACGGGTAACCGAGGAAGAAGACCAGGTAATCGCAGAAGGCCCACCCGACGGCGCCGAGAAGCGCCGCGACCTCGCCGCACGCCAGGTCGCGCAGAAAGAGATACCCGCAGAGAAGCGCCAGGAAGTAGCGCAGCGCCATCTCGAGCGTCCAGGCCTGCGCGAGCGGCAGGAGAAACCCGATCCACGTCGCCGGGTGAAAGAACGCGTGCTGCTGGACGGCCAGAAGCGGCTCGCCCCCCAGCACGAACCGGTTCCACAGGGGCAGCCTTCCGTTCTTGACGGCCTCGCGCACGGCCTTGCGCCAGGGAATCTCCTGCAGGGCGACGTCGGAGAGGATCGGCGTCTTCGTCTTCTCCGTCCCCATCTGCGCCGCGAGGCTCGACAGAGGCGGACCCTGGTAGGCGATGTCGATCGGGGCGAGGACGCCGGCGGTCAGGAGCGCCTTGCCCACGAGAAGGAAAGGACCGAAAGCGAGCAGAAGCCCTGCGCGCGCCCGGATCGGCGACACGAAACGATGCGCTAGAAAGAGGGCCGCCGCAACCGTCGCGAAATACACGGCGAGCAGCCGCAGCACGAGCAGAAACACGCGCCCGGAGTTTAACCCGCCTCCCGTACTTGCACTCTGCCCCGGTCGCGCAGCCTCGACGAAAGCAGATCCTTCGCTTCGCTCAGGATGACAAGGTGGTCAAGGCTTACCTTGACGCGTCCGCAGCGACACATCCAATAGATCATCGCGGGTGCTCCCGGTGCTCGCGGCGCGCGAAGTCTCCCGAAGTAACCGAGGGAGGAGGCGCGCGCCGCGGGAGCGAAGCGCGGAGCTAGGGATCAGGCGAGCGATCGAGGCCGCATCCGGCCGAGTCGCTCGCCGGTGCGCCAAGGGCGCAGATCCCTTGCGGAGTGCTTCGCGACGTTAGAATGGCCACCACTTCGCGGGCATGTTCTTGGCGAGGTCGTTGTAGATGATGACCGACATCAAGGCGAGGATCGCCAGGAAACCCACCTGGAGGATGCGCTCCTTGACGGCCAGGGAGAAGTCGCGCCGCGCGGCGCCCTCGAGAGTCAGCAGAAACAGGTGGCCGCCGTCCAGAACCGGGATCGGCAGGATGTTGAAGATCGCGAGCTGGAGCGAAATCGCGGCCATCAGGGCCACGAGAGGGACGGCACCGGTGCGCGCCGCCTCTCCCGAGAACTTCGCGATGTCGAGCGGCCCGGACATCGTCTTCAAGCTCGCCCGGCCGACGAAGAGGCGCCCCAGGATGGAGAGCGTCATCCGGAAATCGGTCTTGACCCGCCGGTATCCTTCCATGACCGCTTGGCCCGGCGGGAACCGCTCGATGACTTCCTTCAGGTCCGCGGCGACGGAGACACCGACCTTCCAGGAACCGTCGGGATCGCGGCGCGGCTTGATCTGCGTCACGCCCGGCTTTCCGTCGCGCAGGTAGGAGATCTCGAAGGGGCCGGGGGCCGCCTGGCCTATGGCCTGGACGAACTTGTTCAGGATGTCCTCGGGAGCCCCGCGGATCTGGCGTCCCGCGATGGAGACGATGACGTCTCCTTTCTTCAGGCCGGCGCGATCAGCCGGATCGCCGGCGAGGACCGTCACGAGGCGAGGCTCCCGCGGCGCCGCGGGATAGAGGCCGACTTCTCCGATGTCGTACTTGGTCGCGGCGCGGGGCGTCACCTTGAAGAACAGGCGGCTCCCCCCGCGGTCCACCTCGACGTCGAGCTTCTGGCGCGCGTTCATGCCGAAGACGAACTGCGCGTCTCTCCAGCGCGGCGTCGCCGTCCCGTCGATCGCGACGATGCGGTCGCCCGGCTGGAATCCCGCCGCCGCGCCCGGAGACCCCGCCTCGACGACCCGGACGACGGGCGGCTCGAGCTCGTACTCGGGCACGCGCACCCCCAGGGCGAACACCGTGGAGTGCAGGACCAGGGCGAGCACCAGGTTCATCGACGGTCCGGCGATCAGGATCAACGCGCGCTGCCAACGCTTCCCGACGGGGGGAGGAGCCTCGCTGGATGTCCCTTCCGCCAGGGTCGACTCGTCGGGGCCCAGACCGACGATCTTCACGTAGCCGCCGAGCGGGATCGCGGAGACGCGATAGTCGGTGCCCCGCCACGTCTTTCCGAAGAGCCGTTTTCCGAAGCCGACGGAGAAGACCTCGACGGGAAATCCGAACGCCTTGGCGACGGCGAAGTGCCCGAACTCGTGGACGACCACGAGGACGGAGAGGACGAGCAGGAGGGCCAGCGTGTTTTCGATGATGCTCAAACGGGTGCTCCTTGGATCGCGATCGAACCCGACCTCGCGGAGGAGAGGCGCCTGACCGTCCCCGCCGCCTGGCGCCTCGCCATACTGTCAATCTCTTCCGCTTCCTCGAGGCTCCCCGGCGAGGCAACCCGGCCGGCGGCGGAAGCCGTCTCGGAGATCACTTGAACGATGCCGGGGAAGGAAATCTTCCCGGCCAGAAACGCCTCGACGGCGACCTCGTTGGCTGCGTTGACGACGGCCGGCATCCCGCCGCCGGCGGCGAGTGCCGCGCGGGCCAGGCCGACCGCCGGGTAGCGCTCCGGCTCGAGATCGAAGAAATCGAGCCTGCCGACTTCGACGAGGTCGAGCCTGCCGAAGTCATTGCGCACCCGCTCGGGATACGAAAGGGCGTAGAGGATCGGGAATTTCATGTCGTTTTTCCCGAGCTGGGCCACGTACGAGCCGTCCACGAACTCGACTAAGGAATGGACGATGGACTGGGGATGGATCACGACGTCAATCTTCTCGGGCGCGAGCCCGAAGAGGAAGTGCGCCTCGATGATCTCCAGCCCCTTGTTCATCATCGTCGCCGAGTCCACCGTGATCTTCGGGCCCATCTTCCAGGTCGGGTGGGCGAGCGCGTCTTCGACTGTGATCGTGTCGAAAGTGAGAAGGTCCCGCTGCCGGAAGGGCCCCCCCGAGGCGGTCAGCACCAGACGCCCGACCTCCTCCCTCGCGCCGCAGCGGAGAGCCTGGTGGATCGCGCAATGCTCCGAGTCCACGGGAACGATCTCCGCGCCGCTCCTGGCCGCGACCGAGAGGATCAGCTCCCCCGCGACCACGAGCGTCTCCTTGTTGGCGAGCGCGAGCCTCTTGCCCGCGGCGGCCGCGGCATACGCGGAGCGCAGTCCCAGCGCCCCGACGAGGCCCCCGACAACCACGTCCGCCTTATGGTGCGCCGCCGCTTCTTCCAGCCCCCCGTCGCCCGTGACGATCCGCGCCGAAACTCCGGCGGGAAGCAGCGCCTCGAGCTTGCGCGCCTCTTCGCGGCCCGCGACGGCCGCCAATTCCGGCCGGTGACGAGCGACCTGCTCCGCCAGCTTTTCGACCGAGCGCCCCGCGGCGAGCGCCACGACCCGATACCGGTCGGGAAAGGCCTCGACCACCTCGAGCGCCGAACGCCCGATGGAGCCGGTGGAGCCGAGCACGGAAAGGTTCTTCATGAGAAACAGGAAATTATAAGCGCGGAGCTCTCGTCGTGACTTCGTGCCATTCCGAGAGACCTCGTCGGGCCTTCGTGACCTTACAAACGCGCGATGAACGCCGCGAGCACCGGCCCGGCAAAGAGGAGCGAATCGATCCGATCGTAGAACCCGCCGTGCCCCGGCAGAAAAACCCCCGAGTCCTTCACGCCCGCTCCTCTCTTCCAGAGCGATTCGACGAGATCCCCGACCTGCCCCGCCGAGGACGCCAGCGCCCCGGCGAGCGCCCCCCGGACGAGCCCCAGCTCCGGCATCACCCACCACGCTCCCGCGGCGGCGCCGATCAGCGTCGCGCCGGCAAGACCGCCGATCGTTCCTTCCCAGGTCTTGTTGGGCGAGACGACCGGAGCGAGCTTGCGCCGCCCGAAGTTCTTCCCCGTGTAATACGCGAAGGAATCGCACCCCCACACGATCAGGAACAGGAACAGGACGGCTCGGGGAGAAAAATCGCGCAGGGAACACATCGCGGTGGCCGGCAGAGCGATCAGGAAGACGCCGAAGAGCGTCGAGGCCGCGCCGCCGAGCGCCGCCGCCGGATTGACACCCGCGAGGAGCGGCCCGATCGCGGAGAGCACCGCGAGCAGGATCAGAACGCCGGACCAGAGGCCTCCGGTGACAAAGTACACGTCCATCACGTAAATGTCGGAACCGCTGATCAGGGCCAGCGGTATGCAGAGCACACCCGCGAGCATGCCAACGGTCTTCGCCACCGGATGTCCCGTCTTCTCCGCGAGACGGTAGAACTCCCACAGCGCGGCAAGCGAGACGGCGGCGACGAGGAGATCGAAGATGAGCGGGGGCGTGAGGAAGAGAATCGCGAGGACGATCGGGATCGCGACCGCCGCCGCGGCCTCTCTCTTCAAAGCCAACGCCGCGCCGGTGTCATCCCGAGCACAGCGAGGGATCTGCTCTCCCTGCCTCCAACCGGAGCAGATCCTTCGTCGCTTCGCTCCTCAGGATGACAGGACGAGGAGCGATTCTCACAATGACATGCCAAGGTGACTGGAGGTTGAGCGGGGTCACCGCCGGCCGGCGCCGGCCCGATCCTCGCCGATCTCGAGCGCGCGCCCTTCGTCGATCACGCCGCCGTAGCGGCGCTCGCGCTTCTGGAAGTCGAGGATCGCTTCGAAGAGGTGGCGCTTGCGGAAGTCCGGCCAGAGCGTCGGCGTGACCCAGATCTCGCTGTAGGCGATCTGCCAGAGGAGGAAGTTGGAGACGCGCATCTCGCCGCTCGTGCGGATGAGCAAGTCCGGGTCCGGCAGCCCGGCCGTGCCCAGGCGCGAGCCGAGCGTCTCCTCGTCGATCTGCTCGGGGGTCAGGCGGCCCGACACCACGTCGTTGGCGAGCGAGCGGCAGGCGTCCACGATCTCCGTGCGCCCGCCATAATTCAACGCGATGTTGAAGGTCATTCCGCGGCAGGAGGACGTGGCCGCGAGTCCCTTCGAGAGCTCCTTCTGCACCGAGGCGTCGAGCTCGTTCATCCGTCCGACCACGCGGAACCGGATGTCGTTCTTCAAGAGGTTCGCCAGCTCCCGGTTCAGGTATTCCTTGAGCAGCGACATGAGCGTCACGATCTCGAACCGGGGCCGCTTCCAGTTCTCCACGGAGAAGGCGTAGAGCGTCAGCGCGTCGAGTTCCAGGCGCGCGCAGGTCTCGACCGTCTCCCGCACCGAGGCGATCCCCGCCCGGTGCCCCTCCACCCGGGGCGAGCCCCGCTGCCGCGCCCACCGCCCGTTTCCGTCCATGATGATCGCGACGTGCCGCGGCAGCCGCGCGAGGTCGATCTCGTCGAGGAGATCCCTCTCCGGAGTCCCCGGTGAGGCCAGATTGTCCTTGTCGATCACGAAATCAGTGTAACCGAAGAGATTCTCCTCGTAGTGGACGCGCATCAGGGTGAGCCCCAGCGCCGGCGCCTTGGACGACAGGAGTCGTCTGTCTCCCGTTTCGAGCAGCTCGGCGATCCGGTCCGGAGGCGCCTTTCCCCGCGCGATCGCCGCCAGGACGCCGCAGATCGAGCGAACCATGCCCCGCAGGAAGGCGTCTCCCCGGAAGAGCGCCCGGATCTCGTCGCCGGATTCCTCGACGCGGATGAAGTGGAGCCGCCTCGCGCTCGACTCGCCCGCGGGGAGCCGGACTCCGAAGACGCCGAAGTCCCGCTCGCCCGGCAACGCCGCCGCCGCGGCCCGCATCACGCCGATGTCGGCTCTCGCCGAGATCCGCGCGACGAAGGGGCGATCGCGCGAAGGGATGACCGCCGAGCGGCTCCACCGGTAGAGATACTCCTTCCAGACGGCGTCGCGCCGGGCATGAAAGTCCAGTGCCGCCTCCGAGACCGCGAGGAGCCTCACGTCGCCGGGCAGAAGCCTGTTGACTCCTTCGCGGATGCCCTCGGGCTGCCGGGGGCTTGCCAGGTCGAAATGCACGACCTGACCCTCCGCGTGAACGCCGGCGTCGGTCCGCCCCGCCGCGACGGCCCGCACGGGCTCGCCGGAGAACCGCGCGAGCGCGTCCTCCAGCACGGCCTGGACCGTCCTCGGCGCGTTCCTCTGGATCTGCCAGCCGTGGAAACGGGTCCCGACGTAGGAGAGCACGGCCCGGTAACGGGCGGCCGTGCTCACGCGGCCGCTCCGCGCCTGCGCGCCAGGGTCCCCGCGAGCAGGACCGCGAAAGGCAGGAACTCTCCCGCGAACACGAGTCCTCGCGAGACGCCCGGCAGCGGATAGAGAAGAGCGTAGGAAAGGGGCGCGCAGAAGGAGAGGAAGAGGAAGGCCGGCTCGCGCCGGCGGGCGGCGAAAGGCAGGACCCAGAGCAGATACCAGGGATGGAGCGTCGGCGAGAGGAGCAGCAGGGCCGCCAGGCTCGCGAAGACGGAGGCCTCGAGGTCGCGGACGCGCCAGGCGATCAGCAGAAGCGCGGCGGCGAGGAGCAGGCCGAGCAGGACTCGCGCGAAGAACGCAGAGTAGAAATACGGAAAGACCTTCCGGGTCCAGCCCGGATGGTTCCACCTCGCCTTCAGGTCGAGAAAGGAGCCTTTCGCCGCCTGCGGCAGTCCGGAGGCATCCATCAACCCGACGGCCGCCGCGTAAACCGGCGAATTGAAGTCCCATCTCGTGGCGTACTGCCCGAGGCCGCCCACGGGGGAAACGCCCGGGCGAGACGCCGCGAGCCACAGGACCGCGGCGGAAAGCACGCAGGCGGCGAGAAACCTGGAACGTCCATGACGGAAGACGGGGATCGCCGCGGCAAGGGAGACGTACTTGGTCAGGACGGACATCGCGAAGGCGATCCCGGCCAGAGCGCGGCGACGAAGCGCGAGATGCGCCAGGGAAGCCAGCAGCAAGGCGATCCCGAGAGAGTCGAGATGCCCTTCTCCCGCGGCTTCGGTGACCGCCAGAGGATGAAAGGCGTAGAGGGCCGCCGCGAAGGCCGCTCCGGGCGCGCCGCTCCAGAGAATCGCCACGATCGAAAGGTCGGCGGCGGCCGCGAACGTCTTCCACGCGAGCAGACGGCCGGACCCGCCGAAGACGCGGAAGGCCGCTTGAGCCACCGGAGGATAGACGGTGACGACGTCGCGGTGCGCCACGCGCCGCGCGAGCTCCGGAGCGACACCCGCAACGGCGGGGTCGCTCGGGGGCAGGGCGTAGGGAGAAATCCCCGCCGCGGCCACGCGCCCGTCCCAGAGGTACCGGAACACGTCGTCGGACAGATCCGGCGCGCGGGCGATCAGGGTCAGTCGCAGGAGAGCTCCGCAAAGGAGCAGGAAACCGAGACCCGATGCGGATAAGATCCGGGCGGCCAGCAGCGAGATTGCGGCGCCCGCCAGAAAGAGGAGCAGGTACGGCGCCAGATGGGACCTGGCATCCGGCAGGACGAGAAGCCCCAGGGCAATCGCCTCCGCGGCCGCGAGGAGGAACCACCGGCTTGAAGAGCGAGATCCAACCCAGTGGCGAGTGAGACCGCGCGCATCGCGACGCTGGCCGTCTATTACGTCGTCCTGGCCCTTCTCGCGATGTACGGGACCCACCGCGCGATGATGGTCCGGCTCTACTACCGGCATCGCCGCGACGATCCTCGTCCGGCGGGGGAGCTTCCCGAGCTGCCGCGCGTCACAATCCAGCTTCCGATCTACAACGAAGTGTATGTCGTCGAGCGGCTGATCGAGGCGGTCGCGGCGATCGATTACCCGCGCGCGCTGCTCGAGATCCAGGTGCTGGACGACTCGACCGACGAGACGCGCGAGGTCGCGCAGCGCGTCGTCGCGCGCTACCGGGCGCTCGGCTACGAGATCGCGCACCGGACCCGGGAGGACCGGAAGGGTTTCAAGGCGGGAGCGCTGCAGGCAGGGCTGGAGGCCGCCCGCGGCGAGTTCCTGATGATCTTCGACGCGGACTTCCTCCCGACGCCCGAGATCGTGCGCGCGAGCCTCGCCTACTTTTCCGACCCCTCGGTCGGAATGGTCCAGGCCCGCTGGGAGCACCTGAATCGCGATTACTCCCTGCTGACCCGGATCCAGTCCATCTTCCTCGACGGCCACTTCGTCATCGAGCACACGGCCCGCCACCGCTCCGGCCGCTTCTTCAACTTCAACGGGACCGCGGGAATCTGGCGCCGCCGCTGCCTCGAAGACGTCGGCGGCTGGCAGTCGGACACCCTGACGGAGGACCTCGACATCTCCTACCGGGCGCAACTGGCCGGATGGAAGTTCGTCTACCTGAAAGACCTGGTCGTCCCCGCCGAGCTTCCGGTCGACATGAACGGCTTCAAGTCCCAGCAGCACCGCTGGACGAAGGGCTCCATCCAGACGGGGCGCAAGCTCCTCCCGGCCATCTTCAGGAGCGCCTACCCCTGGAGGGTCAAGGCCGAGGCCTTCTTCCACCTCACCAACAATTTCTCCCACCTCCTCGTCGTGCTGCTGGCTCTCCTGATCGTGCCGTCGATCATCATCCGGGAACAGATCGGCTGGAGGCGTCTGGCCGTTCTGGATTTTCCCCTCTTCTTCGGCGCGACGTTCTCCTTCATCGCGTTCTACGTCTGCTCGCAGAGGGAGATCGGCCGCGACTGGAGGGAGACCTGGAAATCGATGCCCCTCCTGCTGTCGCTCGGAATCGGGCTGTCTCTCAACAACGTCCACGCGGTCCTCGAGGCGGTTTCGAGTCGCAAGACGGATTTCACGAGGACGCCGAAGTTCGGAATCGAAGGCGGTGGCGGCGAGTGGAGGAGCAAGAAGTACCGAACGCCCGGCAACTTCTCGCTCGCCGCCGAGGTTCTTCTCGGGGTCTACTTTTTCGGGGCGATCGTCTTCGCCGTGAAGGAGCGCTACTGGGTGGGCGTGCCGTTTCTGCTGATCTTCTTCAACGGATTCGCCTACACGGCCTCGATGTCGCTCGTCTCGCGCCTGGTCGGAGCCCCGCGCCGGCCGGAGCTTGCCCACGCGCAGCTTCCCGGTTGAGGCAGCCAGGGCATTCCGGGTTGGGTTAAGGTTGAGCCCGGCGACAAAAACCGTGGCGAGAGATCCTGTGTGCGGCATGACCGTCGAGCCCTCCTCGGCGGCGGCGGAGCGTGAGTACGAGGGGCGCACTTTCTATTTCTGCGCGACGGGTTGCGCGGACAGATTCGAGAAGGATCCGAAGAGGTATCTGAGCCCGTCACTGAAAGGATCACCCCCGGCGAGGGTTGCGCCATCACCCCCGCCTGCCGGCCGCTCGCTTCGCGAGACGCGACCTTCGGTCGCGGCCGGCGCTGAAGGGAGCGGGGGGAGACCCCCCGATCCCCCCCGCAGGGGGCGAGGGAGTAAACAAACCCCTCTCTTCGAGATCAAGGGGCCCAAGTCGGCCTTCCTGCGCAAGCCGCCCGTCTCTCCCCCTCCCGGCGCGCCCCTGGCGCCGGCGCCGCCTCCGTTGTCTCGCGTCGCTCTCGCCATCGAGGGGATGCACTGCGCCTCCTGCGTCTCGACCATCGAGGACGCCCTGTCGGCGGTCGTCGGAGTCTCCGAGGCCGCCGTCAACCTCGCGACGGGACGCGCGGACGTCACCGGAAGAGGCCTGAACCCCCGCAGGCTGATCGAGGCCGTGCGCTCGAGCGGCTACGAAGCGAAACCCGCCGAGACGCAGGAATCGGGAGCGGCCGAGGACGCGACGGCGCTCGAGTTGCGCCGGGTCCTGCGGCGCACCCTCATTGCCGCCGCGCTGACGCTGCCCGTGCTCGTGGTCTCGATGGCGGAGATTCATTTCCGGGGGCGCGACCTCGCGCTCCTCCTCCTCACTCTGCCCGTGTATCTCTACGCCGGCTGGCCGTTCCTCTCCGGCATGGTCCGTACGCTCCGGCACCGCGCCGCCAACATGGACACGCTCGTCGGCCTCGGAACCTCGGCGGCCTTCTTCCTTTCCGCCGCCGCGACCCTCTTTCCGCGGACGTTCGCCTCGGCGGGCGCCGCGCATGTCTATTACGAGGCCGTCGGCGTCATCGTGACGCTCGTCCTGCTCGGCCGCTATCTCGAAACGCGCGCCCGCGGCCGGACCTCGGCGGCCATCCGCAAGCTCCTGGATCTGACGCCCAAGAAGGCGCGCCTGCTGCGCAACGGCGTCGAGACGGAGGTGGATCTCTCGGAGGTCGACGTCGGAGATCTGCTCCGGGTCAAGCCCGGAGACGCCGTGCCCGTGGACGGCACGGTGCGTTCGGGTGCCTCCTCCGTGGACGAGTCCCTCGTGACGGGAGAGTCGGTCCCGTCCGAGAAGAAGGCGGGAGACCGCGTCATCGGCGGCACGCTCAACCAGCGAGGCGTCCTGGAGATCGAAGCGACGGCCGTCGGGAGCGACACCGCCCTGGCGCAGATCGTCCGGCTGGTCGGCCAGGCGCAGGCCTCCAAGCCGCCGATCCAGAAGCTCGCGGACCGGATCGCCGGGGTCTTCGTGCCCGTCGTCCTCGCCATCGGGGTCGCCTGCTGGGTCGTGTGGTACGTCGCGGGCCCCGAGCCGCGGGCTCTCTTCGCCACGGTCGTGCTGGCCTCGGTGCTGCTCATCGCCTGCCCGTGCGCGCTGGGCCTCGCGACCCCGACGGCGATCCTCGTGGGGACGGGCCGCGGAGCCGGTTCCGGAATCCTCTTCCGCAACGCGGACGCCCTCGAGCGCGCCAGGGCCCTGACGATCGTTCTCCTGGACAAGACCGGCACGGTGACGGAAGGCAAGCCGCGCCTGACCGACCGGGTCGTGGTCGCCGGCACCGGCGAAGAGATGCTCGGGCTCGCCGCGGCGATCGAGAAGGGCTCCGCGCATCCTCTCGCCGAGGCGCTCGTGGCGGCGGCCAGCGAGAAGGGGATTCCCCTTCCCGAGGTCGAGAGCTTCGAGTCGAAGACCGGCCGCGGCGTCGTCGGCTCGGTCGCCGGCCACCGCGTGGCCGTCGGCAGTCCGCGACTCTTCGAAGAAGAAGGGATCGATTTTGCCTCCGTGCGCGAAGAATCCGAGCGCTTCGCCGCGGAGGGCAAGACCCCGCTTCTCGTCGCGTCGGGAGGCCGGACGATCGGCCTCCTCGCCGTGGCGGACAGGGAGAAGTCCACCTCCCGGGAGGCCGTGCGAAGAATCCGGGCGCTCGGCTTGAAGGCCGCCATGGTCACGGGCGACCGCGCGAAGACGGCGCGGGCGGTCGCCGGAAGAGTCGGCATCGAGGAGGTGTTCGCCGAGGTCCTTCCCGCCGACAAGGCCGCCAAGGTCAAGGAGCTCCAGAGCCGCGGCGAGACCGTCGCGATGGTCGGAGACGGCGTCAACGACGCGCCGGCCCTCGCGCAGGCGGACGTCGGGATCGCGATCGGGGCCGGCGCCGATGTCGCGATCGAGGCGGCGGACATCACGCTCGTGGGGGGGAACCTCGAGTCGGTCGCCGACGCGATCGCTCTCTCCCGCGCGACGCTCGCGACGATCCGCCAGAACCTCTTCTTCGCCTTCCTCTACAACGTCATCGGCATTCCCGTGGCGGCCGGCGTTCTCTACCCGCTGACGGGATGGCTCCTCTCGCCGATGATCGCCTCGGCCGCGATGGCCGCTTCCTCCGTCTCGGTCGTGACCAACAGCCTCCGCCTGGCGCGCCGGAGACTGACTTGATTCTCCTCGCCTTCGTCTGGACCGCCGATCGTGTGGCCGCTGTGGCCATCGGCCTCGCTCTCATCGTGTTTCTCTACGTCTTCTTCTTCGGAAAACGCCGCGTCGTGGCCAGGCCCGTCCCCGCCGGCCCGCAGGAGGTCACGGTCGCCGTGGCCGGAGGCTACAAGCCCGACGTCATCGTGGCGAGGAAAGGAATGCCGTTGAAGCTCGTCTTCGACCGCCGGGAATCGAACCCCTGCAGCGATGAGGTCGTCATTCCGGAGTTCGAGATCCGCCTCCCCCTTCCCGCCCACCAGAAGACCGCCATCGAGATCACGCCCCAGCGCGAAGGCGAATTCCCCTTCTCCTGCGGCATGAACATGCTCCACGGCAAGATAAAGGTAGTACCGTAACCGGCCCTGTCATTCTGAGGAGCGAAGCGACGAAGAATCTGCCCTCCCGAGGCGTGGGAGCAGATCCTTCGCTGCGCTGAGGATGATAGAGAGCGCGCGAAGGGATGACAGAACACTACAATCCGACCGATGGAAGAGGTCATTCGTGTCACCGAGATCTTCCTGTCCATCCAGGGGGAAGGAACTCGGGCCGGGTTTCCCTGCGCGTTCATCCGGCTGACGGGGTGCTCGCTGCGGTGTGTCTGGTGCGACTCGGCGTATGCGTTTCACGGCGGGCGGGAGATGCCGGTGTCGGAGGCGGTGGAGAGCGTCCTCGCGCTGGGAGCGGACCTCGTCGAGGTCACCGGAGGCGAGCCGCTCGAGCAGGAAGGCGTCTATCCGCTGATGGACCGGTTGCTCGAGGCCGGCAAGACGGTTCTCCTCGAGACGGGCGGGCACGTGCCGCTCGACCGCGTGGATCCCCGGGTCGTCAGGATCGTGGACGTGAAGGCGCCGGGCAGCGGCATGCAGGCGGCGAACCTGCCGGAGAATCTGGCGAAGCTCACACCCGGCGACGAGCTGAAGTTCGTGCTCGCCGACAGGAGGGACTTTGACTGGGCATTGGAATTCGTGCGGGCCCGGGACCTCGACCGCGCCAATGTCGTGACGTTCTCGCCGGTCTGGGAAGGACTCCCCGCCCCCGATCTCGCGGAATGGATCCGCGACAGCGGGCGCAACATAAGGCTTGGCCTTCAACTGCACAAAATCCTGTGGGGAGACGTCCCGGGCCGATGAAGAGGACTCGATTCTCCGATGCGATACGTCCTCTTATCCGGAGGGCTCGACTCCGCGACGACGCTGCTCATCGCGAAGAAGGAGGGCTTCGAGATCTTCGCCCTGTCCTTCGATTATGGACAGCGGCATCGCGTGGAGCTGGAGAAGGCGCGGCAGCTCGCGGCTCGTTACGGCGCGCGCGAGCATCGCGTGATCACGCTCGACTTTCCGGCCGGCGAGGCCTCGGCCCTGACCGACGTTTCGAAGGCCGTCCCCAGGAACAGCCTCGGCAAGGAAGCCATCCCCGCGACCTACGTGCCGGCGCGCAACACGCTCTTTCTCGCGCACGCCATCGCCTGGGGCGAGGCGATCGGAGCCGGCGACATCTTCATCGGGGCGAACGCTCTCGACTATTCCGGGTATCCCGACTGCCGGCCGGAATACCTGGAGGCGTTCGAGAGGATGGCCAACCTCGCGACGAAGGCCGGCGTCGAGGGCGGACTCGTTTTCCGAATTCATGCTCCCCTGCTCCGGATGACGAAGGCCGAGATCGTCGCCCGCGGCGCCGAGCTCGGCCTCGATTTCGCCCTGACTTCGTCGTGCTACGACCCCTCGCCCGACGGCCGCCCTTGCGGCGAATGCGACTCCTGCCTCTTACGTAGAAAGGGCTTCCAGGAAGCCGGTATCCCGGACCCAGTCCGATAAGACAATCATTTTCAATGGTTTATGGCTGTACGAAGCCGATCAGATACATGAGTATATATAGCTAAGATTTTTTCAATTGAATACTTGACATTAATTAACTCAACTTAATAGAATAGCGCCTCCCAGTTGAGGTCTTGAACAAACAATGCGATCCGACCAACTGACGATCAAGTCCCAGGAGGCGATCCAGGAAGCTCAGCGCGACGCCCGATCTCGCGGCAATGCCGAGCTGACGCCGGACCACCTGCTCCTCGCGCTGCTTCGCCAGACCGACGGGGTGGCGGCGCCCATCCTCCAGAAGCTGGGCGTCAACCCGGAGGCGCTCGCCTCGCAAGTGGAGTCGGATCTGGATCGGCAGCCCAAGGTCTCGGGCGCGTCGGCGGACGCGGTCCCTTCGCGGGAGCTGACGCGAGCCCTCGATAAGGCTTTCGAGATCGCGAAGGATTTCGGCGACGAGTACGTCTCGGCCGAGCACCTTCTCATCGCCCTCTCGGAGTCGGACGCCGGCGAAACGTCCCGGCGCCTGTCGAAGGCCGGCGTCCAGAAGGACGCGTTGCTCAAGGCTCTGAAAGAGGTTCGCGGCTCCACTCGGATCACGGACCCCAATCCCGAAGACAAGTACCAGGCCTTGAAGCGCTACACGCGCGACCTGACGGATCTCGCCCGGCGCGGCAAGATCGATCCGGTCATCGGCCGCGACGAGGAGATCCGCCGGGTCATCCAGGTCCTCTCGCGCCGCACCAAGAACAACCCGGTCTTAATCGGCGAGCCGGGGGTGGGAAAGACCGCCATCGTCGAGGGCCTGGCGCGGCGCATCCACATGGGAGACGTGCCGGAAGGCCTGAAGAACAAGCGGGTCGTCGCTCTGGACCTGGGCGCCATGATCGCCGGGGCCAAGTACCGGGGCGAGTTCGAGGACCGGTTGAAGGCCGTCCTGAAGGAGATCGAAGAGGCGCAGGGCACGGTCGTCCTCTTCATCGACGAGCTGCACACGCTCGTCGGGGCGGGAGCCGCCGAGGGCTCCATGGACGCCTCCAACATGCTGAAGCCGGCGCTCGCTCGGGGCGAGCTGCGCGCGATCGGCGCGACGACCCTGAACGAGTACCAGAAGTACATCGAGAAGGACGCGGCCCTCGAGAGGCGCTTCCAGCCCGTCTACGTGGAGGAGCCTTCCGTCGAGGACACGATCGCGATCCTCCGGGGACTCCAGGAGCGCTACGAGGTCCATCACGGCGTGCGCATCAGAGACGCCGCGCTCGTCGCCGCGGCGAAGCTCTCGCACCGCTACATCAGCGACCGGTTCCTGCCGGACAAGGCCATCGACCTCGTGGACGAAGCGGCGTCCCGACTGCGCATCGAGATCGACTCGCTGCCGCAGGCGATCGACGAGATCGAGCGCCGGATCGTCTCCCTCGAGATCGAGAAGCGCGCGCTCTCGAAGGAGAAGACCAAAGAAGCGAAGGATCGCCTGAAGGAGATCGAGAGGCTCCTGTCGGAGGAGCGCGAGACGTCGAGCCGGCTCCGCGCCAAGTGGTCGGCGGAGAAGGAGTCCATACAGTGGATCCGGCAGACCAAGGAGGCGATCGAGGACGCCAGGAACGCCGCCGTCGAGGCCGAGCGGGCGGGGGATCTCCAGCGCGCCGCGGAGCTGCGCTACGGCCGCCTGCCGGAGCTCGAGAAGGATCTCGCGGCGCAGAACGCGCGTCTGGCCGACCTCCAGAAGGGGCAGCCGATGCTCCAGGAGGAGGTCACGGAGGAAGACATCGCCCGGGTGGTCTCGCGCTGGACAGGCGTTCCGGTCTCCCGGATGCTCGAGGGAGAGACGCAGAAGCTACTCAAGATGGAGGAGCGCCTCTCGCGAGCGCGTCGTCGGCCAGGCGGAGGCCGTCCGCGCGGTGTCGGACGCCGTGCGGCGGTCGCGGGCGGGACTGTCGGACCCGCGGCGGCCGCTCGGGTCGTTCCTCTTCGTCGGGCCCACGGGCGTCGGGAAGACGGAGCTCGCCCGCGCGCTCGCCGAGTTCCTCTTCGACGACGAGCAGGCGATGGTGCGGCTGGATATGTCCGAGTACATGGAGAAGCACTCCGTCGCCCGCATGATCGGCGCTCCGCCGGGCTACGTCGGCTACGAAGAGGGAGGCCGGCTGACCGAGGCCATCCGCCGCCGCCCGTACGCGGTCGTCCTCTTCGACGAGATCGAGAAGGCCCACCCGGACGTCTTCAACGTGCTCCTCCAGGTCCTGGACGACGGCCGCCTGACCGACGGCAAGGGCCGGGTCGTCTCGTTCAAGAACACGGTCATCATCATGACGTCGAACCTGGGCTCCGAGTGGATCGCCGAGGCGAGCGCCATGGACGAGGCGGAGGTCAAGGCGAAGATCGAAGAGTCGCTGCGCCGCCACTTCCGGCCGGAGTTCTTCAACCGCATCGACGACGTCATCGTCTTCCACCGCCTCTCGCGGGAGGAGACCTCGCAGATCGTCGAGATCCAGCTGCGCCAGCTCGCCCGCACGGTGGCGGACCGGGGGATCACACTGACCTGGACGTCAAAGGCGAAGGACGCCCTGGCGGAGCGCGGCTACGACCCGACGTTCGGGGCCCGGCCGTTGAAGCGGCTCATTCAGAAGGAGGTGATGGATGGTCTGGCGGACAAAATCCTGAGGAGCGAGGTCGCGGCGGGAGACACCGTCGAAATCACGGCGCCGCCGGGCGGCGGCCCCGTCGAGATCCGAAAGAAGTCTGTAGCGCAACCGGCTGCGGTTTGAGTGGATCGAATGACCAAGGAGGTCAACATGAATCTCGTAACGTGGGACCCGTATCGTGAGCTCGGCAGTCTGCCGAGCCGTTTCAACCGCGTCTTCGGCGCGCTGGCGCCCCGGGAGCGGGACGAAGAGTTGAGTCTGGGAACGTGGATTCCCCCGGTGGACATCATGGAAGAGAAGGACCGGATCCTCCTGACCACGGAGCTGCCGGGCTTCAAGGAGAACGATATCGAGATCCAGATGGAGGGGAACGTCCTGACCCTGCGCGGCGAGCGCAAGAGCGAAGTCGAGAAGGAGGGGCGCACGTTCCACCGGATGGAGCGCTCCTACGGGCAGTTCGTCCGCTCTTTCACGCTGCCCAACAACGTGGACCGCGAGAAGATCAAGGCGAGCTTCGCCAACGGCCTGCTCCAGATCGAGCTGCCCAAGCGCGAGGAGGCCAAGCCCAAGCAGATCAAGATCAGCGTTGGCTCCGGAAACGGCCAGAAGAAAGACACGATCGACGTCAAGTCCAAGTGACGGCCGGAGGTTCGCAACGCGAACCCGTCGGCCGTCATCCTGAGGGCCGAAGGCCCGAAGGATCTGCTCTCCACGCCCCGCTCCGGCGGGGCTTTTTCTTTCGCCCTTCTCGTGCCCTCGATCGTGCCTCCTTTCCGGGCGACAAGAGGGGCGGGCGGGCGCAAGGCCGCCCCTACGGCGCGAGGAGAACGCGGGAGCTGGATGGCCTCGTCCACATGCGAGGAATGGCTTCGATCGCTCTTTCGTTCTCCCGCCCGTGAGAAAACAGCACCTGCGCTTTTTGCCCTGTCTTCCGGCTCTGCTCGGCATCTGCGCGGCTCCCCTGCTCGCCTCTCCCCTCCCCTCGCGCCGCAGCGAGGTCGTGGAGGTTGTCGAGAAGGTCGCGCCCGCCGTCGTCAACATCGCCGCGGAGCAGACCGTCCGCCGCGCCCACTCCATGTTCGACACGTTCTTCTTCGGGATGGACCCGCGCCCGGCCAAGTCGCTCGGCTCCGGAGTGATCATCGACCCGAAGGGGATCATCCTGACCAACGACCACGTCATCTCCGGCGCCTCGCGGATCGTCGCCACGACGAAGACGGGGCAGGAGCTGGCCTGCGAGGTGATCGGGTCCGACACGGACAACGATCTCGCGGTGCTGCGCGTCAAGAAACCGGGCGCGACGCTGCCCACGATCAAGATGGGCACCTCCTCGGATCTCCTGATCGGCGAGACCGTCGTCGCGATCGGAAACCCGTTCGGCCTCTCCAACACGGTCACGGCCGGCGTCCTCTCGGCGCTCGGCAGGAGCGTCCCCGGCGAGAACCAGCGCGTCTACAACGACTTCCTACAGATCGACGCGCCCATCAATCCGGGCAACTCCGGAGGCCCCGTCGTCAACGTTCAGGGAGACATGATCGGCGTCGCGACGGCGATCATCGGCGGCGCGCAGGGCATCGGCTTCGCGATCCCGGTGGACCGCGCCAAGCGCATCGTCTCCGACCTCGTCAAGTTCGGCCACGTCAAGCCGGTCTGGGTCGGGCTTCACGGGCGCACCGTCGCCTCGCGCGGAGAGGAGGGGCGCGGCAAGGGTTTCCGCATCCGGAGCGTGGACCCCGGCTCTCCCGCGGAGAGGGCCGGCATAAAGCCGGGCGACCAGGTCGTCGCCGTGGACTCGACGCCCATCGATTCCGAGGAGTCCTTCGAGACGACGCTCTCGACTCGCGGCCCCGGTAAGCCGATGAAAGTCGTTCTCAAGGGCGCTTCGGGCGAGAGGACCGTCACGCTCTCGGGCCAGGATCCCCCGGCGGACTACGGCGTGCGCATCCTGCACGACCTCGGAATGTCCGTCCGCCCCGCGCGACGCGGCCTTCGCATCTCGATCGTGGACGCCCGCGGCGCCGCGGCGCAGGCCGGACTCGAGTCGGGCGACGCCCTCCTCGCGTTGAACGGCACGGCCGTGGCCGACACCGACGACGTCAACAAGGTCCTCTCGCGCGACCAGAGCCGCACGACGCTCGTCATGGTCGTCGGCCGCGGCGCCTGGGAGTACACGCTGACGTTTCCGTTGGATTAGTCCGAACTCTCTCCTGTCATTCTGAGGCGCGGAGCGCCGAAGAATCTGCTCCAGGACGCCCAGGGCAGATCCTTCGCTTCGCTCAGGATGACAGAAGAATCAGCGAAGGGATGACAGAATTGAACTCTTCCTCCGCAAGCGCACTTCCGACACGACGATCCCCGCGAGCACCAGGGCGCCGCCGGCGAAGCCGCGAGCCTCCAGCCGTTCGGACAGGAGCCACGCCGCAAGGAGAGCGGCGAAGACGGGCTCGAGGGTGAAGATGATGGCGGCATGGGTGGCCGACATCTGGCGCTGCGCCCAGGTCTGCCCGAGGAAGGTGCCGACGGCCCCGATCGAGCCCAGGTAGAGGACGCTCCCGAGGAAGGTCCCTCCCCAGGCGACGGGCCGCGCCTCGACGGCCGCCGCGTGGAGACCCGCGGCGAGCGGCAATCGCAGCGCGAGCATGAGCCCGAGCGCGACGAGCGCCACCGTCGCGAGCTGCACTCCGGTGAAGAGGACCGGGTCGTGGCGCGGCGAGCGCTCCGCGAGCTCCACGATGTAGAACGCGAAGACGATTCCGCAGCCGGTCATGAGCAGGTCGCCCCGCTCGAAGGGCTCACCCGTCCGCGGGAACGTGAGCACGAAGAATCCCGCCGAGGCGAGCGCGATGCCGATGCCGTTCTCGAGCGACGGAAGCCGCCGCGTCCGCGCATAGGCCGCGAAGGGGGTCAGGACGACGGAGAGCCCGGTCAGGAACGCCGCCTTCGAAGCGGTCGTTTCCGTCTGGCCAAGGACTTGAAACGCCATGCCGGCCGCGAGGAGAAGCCCGACGAGAAGTCCGTCCCGCAGAAGATCCGGCGTCGCCCGCCGGCTCCTCGCGAGAAGCGCGACGATCGCCGTCCCGAGAAGGAACCGGAAGAAAAGGAACTCGAAGGGGGGCGCGACTTCGAGCACGTTCTTGACCACGACGAACGAGGAGCCCCAGACAGCGGTCACGGCCACGAGGACGGCGTCGGGGGCGAAACGCCGCGGCCCTCCCTGCGATGCTTCGGACATCCTGTTTCAAGCTACCATCGGTAGCCATGTCGAACGGCCTCCTTGCTCCTCGCGTCCGATTCGCGCCTTCGCCGACGGGTTCGCTCCACGTCGGAGGGGCGAGGACGGCGCTCTACAACCTGCTCTTCGCGCGCCGTGAGAAGGGCACGTTCATCCTCAGGATCGAGGACACCGACGTCGAGCGCTCGGAGGAGCGGCTCACCGCGCAGATCCTCTCGGCGATGGAATGGCTCGGCCTCGACTACGACGAGGGTCCGTACCACCAGTCGCAGCGCTACGACCTCTACCGCGCGGCGGCCGCGCGATTGATCGCGGAGGGAAAGGCGTACCGCGCCTTCGAGACGCCCGAGGAGCTGGACCCGGAGAGAAAGAAAGCGGAAGCGGCCGGGCGTTCCTACCGCTACTCGGGCGCCGGGCGCGAGATCGCCCCGGAAGAGAGCGAGCGCCGGGCGCGCGCGGGAGAGCGTTTCGTCGTGCGGCTCAGGATGCCCGCGCGAGACGATCGTCGTGGAGGACCTCATCCGCGGGCGCGTCGAGTTCCCCGCCGAAGCGCTCGACGACTTCGTGCTCGTGCGCTCCGACGGCCACCCGCTCTATCACTTCTCCGTGTGCGTGGACGACGTGGACATGCGCATCACGCACGTCCTGCGCGGCGACGACCACCTGGCCAACACGCCCAAGCACGTCGCGCTCTTCCGCGCGCTCGGCGCTCCGGTGCCTCATTTCGCGCACCTGGGGATGATCCTCGGCACCGACAGGAAGAAGCTCTCCAAGCGGCACGGCGCCGCGGCGGTCGAGGAGTGGCGGGACCAGGGGATCCTCCCCGAGGCGCTCTTCAACTTCCTCGCGCTCCTCGGCTGGGCGCCCGGGGAGGACCGCGAGCTGCTCTCGCGCGAGGAGATGGAGCGGGAGTTCTCGCTGGAGCACGTCGGCGCTTCTCCCTCGGTCTTCGACCCGGAGAAGCTCCTCTGGATGAACGCGCAATACATGGCCCGGATGCCGGCGGAGGAGCTCCTGACCCGGTCGGCGCCTCACGCTCCGGCCGGCGTTCCGGAGCGCGAGACGGCCATGAAGGCGATCGAGCTGCACCGCACCCGCGCCCGCACGACGATCGAGATGGGCCGCGCCCTCTCGATGTATGCGAACGACCCCGCCGACTACGACGCGGACGGGATCAAGAAGCAGATCAAGGCCGAGACGCCGGCCCTCCTGGAAAAGCTCCTGGCGCGTTACGAGGGTCTGGAGGACTGGAGAACGGAGACACTCGAAGCCGCGCTGCGCGCCGTCGCGGAGGAGGCGGGCGTTTCCGCCGGCAAGCTCATCCATCCCACGCGCCTCGGGTTGACCGGGGTGACCGTCGGCGCGCCCCTCTTCGACGTCGTCGCGCTGCTCGGCAAGGAGACCGTGGTGCGCCGACTGCGGAAGTTCCTCGAGGCGATCAAGCCGCACACGCCCGCCTGACCGGCATTGTCATCCTGAGGAGCGGAGCGACGAAGGATCTGCCCTCGGCCTGACTGGAGCAGATCCTTCGCTGCGCTCAGGATGACAGGGTAAAGATGCGAGGGGATGACAGGGCAGGCGACATCGCGCGTCCCGTCAGTTCTTGACCCGGTAGTCCTCGCGAAGATGGCGCAGCTCTTTCAAGGCGCCGCGCAGGACTCCGATCACGCGCGTGACCTCGCGGCCGTAGAACTTCATCTCCGCATCGCAGTCGGTCAGGCCGTAGATCGCTTCGTCCTTCTCGAGGCGGTCTTTCTCGTAGGAGAGCCGCTCGATCAGCTCGTCGAGCTCCGACCGCAGGACGAACGCGATGTCCCGCACGCCGAGAAACCGGCTGCACTGCGGGCAATGCACCTCTTCGCTGCCGGTGTCCGGCACATCGTCAA
Source organism: uncultured Acidobacteriota bacterium (assembly GCA_963741435.1). Classification (GTDB taxonomy): domain Bacteria; phylum Acidobacteriota; class Thermoanaerobaculia; order UBA5066; family Gp7-AA6; genus JAWOLE01. The sequence continues at coordinate 149,309 of CAVUIX010000039.1, forward strand.
TGACGAACTGCCTCTCGCAGCGCGGGCACTCGAAGACTTCCGGAATCATCGAGTGCCGAGTCTACGCTCGGTCGGAACAAAGAAAACCGAAAAGTCGCTGCTCACTTTCGAGGACGCGGCGGTGGCACCGACATTGCTTCCGCGACGCCGCCGCCGATGGCTTAAGCTCGACAGAGGCAACTGGCTTGCCGTTGGAGGGACCCTGCCATGACGATGCGCGCGATCAATCCCGGCGACCGGCGAGATCCTCGCTGCCTACGACGAGATGACGCCCACAGCCGTCGGCGAGATCATCTCCGCGGTTCACGAGGAATTCCTCGGCTGGCGTCGCACCTCCTTTGCCGAGCGGGCGGCGCCCATGCGCAGGGCGGGAGAGATCCTGCGGGCCAATGCCGTCGAATATGCGCGGCTCATGGCGAGGGAGATGGGCAAGCCGGTGCGCGAGGGCATCGCGGAGGCCCAGAAGTGCGCCACCGTCTGCGACTTCTACGCCGAGAACGCCGCGCGCTTTCTCGATCGCGAACCGATCGCGACCGATGCGCGCAAGAGCTTCGTCACGTTCAACCCGCTCGGCGTGGTGCTCGCCGTCATGCCGTGGAACTTCCCCTTCTGGCAGGTCTTCCGATTCGCGGCGCCGGGGCTGATGGCGGGCAACGCGGCCGTCCTGAAGCACGCGTCCAACGTCCCGGGCTGCGCGCTGGCGATCGAAGACGTGTTCCGCCGCGCCGGCTTTCCAGAGAACCTGTTTCGCGCCTTGATGATCGGGAGCGGCCAGGTCGAAGCGGTGATCGAGAATCCACTGGTCCGGGCGGCGACCCTGACCGGCAGCGGCCCCGCGGGCCGGGCCGTCGCGCGCAAGGCGGGAGAGATGCTGAAGAAGACCGTGCTCGAGCTGGGCGGGAGCGATCCCTATCTCGTCCTCGAGGACGCCGATCTGGAGCTCGCCGCGGCCGTGTGCGCCAGGGGTCGGCTGATCAACAGCGGGCAGAGCTGCATCGCGGCCAAGCGCTTCCTGGCGGTCGAGAAGATCCGGCGCCCCTTCGAAGACCTCTTCGTCAAGAAGATGAGCGCCGCGAAGATGGGGGACCCGCTCGCGGAAGACACGCAGATCGGCCCCCAGGCCCGGCACGAGCTGCGCGACGACCTGCACCGGCAGGTCGAGGCGAGCGTCGCGAAGGGCGCGCGACTGCTGCTCGGCGGCACGATCCCTCGAGGGCCCCGGCGCCTACTATCCACCGACGGTGCTGACCGGCGTGCGCAAGGGGATGCCGGCCTACGACGAGGAGCTCTTCGGACCGGTCGCGGCGATCATCCCGGTCGCGGACGAGGAAGAGGCGATCGCGACCGCCAACGACTCGGTGTTCGGGTTGGGAGGAGCCGTCCTGACGCGCGATCTCGGCTCGCGGCGAGCGCATCGCCGCGGATCTGATCGAAAGCGGCTGCGTCTTCGTCAACGAGGCCGTCCGGTCCGATCCTCGCCTCCCCTTCGGCGGCATCAAGGAGAGCGGCTATGGCCGCGAGCTCTCTTCTTACGGGATCAAGGAGTTCGTGAATATCAAGACGGTCTATGTCGCGTAGCGGCGATGGGCCGATCTCCCCTATGATGGCGACCGGGCCGAAGTGATGCGAAAGATTCGATGGGCCGCGGTCGGCATGGCGGCGGGCCTTCTGGCTCTCCTCGGGCCGGGCCGCGCGGCCATGGCCCGGGCGGAGGATCCCGGCCCGGTCACCGAAGTCCTGCGCGAGCGGCTCGACCAGCTTCAGACGGCCGGACGCATCGAGGCGGGAGGAGCGGAGATCCTGTCGCGCCACGCCTTGCCCGTCCTCTATGAGCAGAACGGTTACCGGCCCTTCTGGACACCCGACCGGCTGGACGTGCTGCTCGAGCTCGTGCGGGAATCGGCAGAGGACGGACTCCGGCCCGAGGATTACCACCAGGCCGCGCTCACGAAGCTCGCGCCGGCGCTCAAGGCCCCGGGCGTTGACGCGGCGACGCGGGCGCAGGGCGATCTGCTCGCGACCGACGCGTTCGTTCTCCTGCTCTATCACCTGTATCTCGGCAAGGTGGATCCGAAGGGGCTCGATCCTCAGTGGAACTTCGAGCTGCGGCCGGTCGGCGATCCGGCCGCGCTCCCCGTCGTGCGCGACGCGCTGATGCAGGGCCGGTTGAAGGAGACCGTAGCGCAGGTCCGCCCCGACCACTGGTGGTACGAGAGGGCTCGCGCCGCGCTCGCCGGGTACCGCGCCCTGGCCGCCCGCGGCGGGTGGGCCCCGGTCCCCGCCGGCAAGAAACTCCAGCCGGGAATGAAGGACGCGCGGGTCCCGGCGCTCCGGCGCCGCCTCGCGGCGACCGGGGAGCTCTCGGGACAGCCGCTCGACAGCGAGACCTTCGACGAGCCTCTCGCCGCCGCGGTCAAGGAGTTCCAGGCGAGGCATCGCCTGGCGCCCGACGGCGCCGTCGGGCCGGGCACGCTCGCGGAGCTGAACGTCCCCGTCGAGTCGCGCATCCTTCAGATCCGGATCAACCTCGAGCGGGCGCGATGGGTCCTGCACGAGATCACGCCCGGGGACCTCGTCATCGTGGACGTCGCGGGCTTCGAAGTCGCCTTCGCCCGGGACCAGAAACGTCCTCTGGAGGGCGAAAGTCCAGATCGGCAAGCCCTACAGGCAGACGCCGATCTTCAAGTCCATGATCGACAACGTCGTCTTCAATCCGACCTGGACCGTGCCGCCCGGGATCATCGCGAAGGACATCCTGCCGGCGGTCAAGCGCGACCCCGGCTACCTCGAAAAGAAGAAGCTCGACGTCATCGATCGCAGCGGCAAGAAGGTGGACCCTTCGAGCATCGACTGGTCGAAGCAGAGCGCCGACGACTTTTCCCTACATGCTGCGGCAGGAGCCCGGCCCCGACAACGCCCTGGGGCGCGTCAAGATCAATGTTCCCGAACCCCTACTTCGTGTACCTGCACGACACGCCGAGCAAGGCGCTCTTCGAGAAGGAGGAGCGCGCGTTCAGCTCCGGCTGCATCCGCGTCGAGCGGCCGCTCGAGCTCGCGGCATTGCTCCTGAACGATCCCCAGAAGTGGAACGCCGCCGCCATCGGGGAAGTGATCGAGGCCGGCGAGACCCGGACCGTCCGGCTGCCGAAGCCGGTGCCGGTGCTGCTGATGTACTGGACGATCGACCCCGGGACCGAGGGCCAGCGTCGTCTTCAAGCGCGACCCCTACGGCCGGGACCCGCGGCTCGCGCAAGCCCTGGACGCCCGGTTCCGCCCCGGACAGCGCCTCGCGCCCTGACGAATTCCGACAGAGCCCTTCGGCGATCACGACCCGGGACGGCACTCGGATCTACTCCAAGGAGTTGGGATCTGACGGAAGCCGGTGGATGTAGAGTCCGATCATGGCGAAGAAGAAGAAAAGCGGCAAGAAGTCGGCGGCCGCGAAAGAAGAAGGCGGCCGCGAAGCGCGCGCCCCGCGCGACGGGCGAAGGCCGGCGAGTCAAGAATGCGGCCGCCAGGAAGACGGCCGCCAGAAAGACAGCCACCGGGAAGGTCACCGCCAGGAAGAAGACCGCCGGGAAAGCAAAGGGCGGCTCGACGTCCAGGCGGCCCCGCGGCGGCGCCGATTCCCGAGCTCGAATCGCCGCTGGAGGAGCGCGGGCTCGGACCGGAGGCGGGCGGCCAGTCGGGCGATACGGAAGGGCCTGTCGCGAGAAGAGCTCGCCGCATCGGAAAGCGTGGAGGAGCTGCTCGAAGAAGGCCAGGCCTTCGAGGCGGGCGTCGTGAGCGGCGTCGAGAACGCTCCCGACGCCGACGAGGGCGAAGTCCGGACGCGGGAGGTTCCCGAGGACGACGTCCCCCGGGAGTACCTGGACGAAGACTGACCCGTCCGGAACGGGATCTTGCCGGCGAGTCGCTTCAACTCTCGTACTCGAGGAAGGCGTCGTCGGGATAGCAGTACATCCAGCGCTCTCCCGGTTCCGCGGAGGAGACCACCGGGTGTCCCGTCGCGCGCGCGTGCTTGCTCGCATGCCGGTTCGGAGAGTCGTCGCAGCAGCGGGTGCCGCCGCACTCCTGGCAGGTCCGCAGATGAACCCAGCTCGCGCCGATCCTGACGCACTCTTCGCACTCGTAGCGCTTCGCGTGCCGCACATTCGTGATGGCCCGGAGATGAACGCAGGCGGCGTCAGACATCGCCGTATCCCTTCTTACTCACGAAGAGCCTGATGGACGAACGTGATCGCGATGGAGCCTTCGCCGACGGCGGAGGCGACGCGCTTGACGTTGCCACAGCGGACGTCACCGACCGCGAATACTCCGGGACGGCTCGTTTCGAGCAGGTGCGGCGGCCGTGCGAGCGGCCAGCGCGCCGCCGCGAGGTCCTCTTTCGAAAGATCCGGCCCCGTCTTGATGAAACCCTTTTCGTCGAGCGCGACACAGCCATCGAGCCAGCCCGTGCTCGGGACCGCTCCGGTCATCGAGAACAGGTGCCGGATGTCGTGAGTCGTGACGGCCCCCGTTGCGTTGTCGCGCCAGCCCACGCGCTCGAGAGAGTTGGAACCTTCGAGGGCCACGATCTCCGTTCGCGGACGGAAGACTGATGGCGGGGTTGTCCTCAATCCGGCGAATCAGGTATCGCGACATGCTCTCGGCCAGTCCCGCGGCCCGGACGAGAACGTGCACGCGCTTCGCGGTCTGTGCCAGAAACACGGCGGCCTGTCCCGCCGAGTTTCCTCCGCCCACGACGACGACCTCTTCGTCGCGGCACAGTTGCGCCTCGATCGGCGTGGCGAAGTAGTACACCCCCGCGCCTTCGAATCGCTCCAGGTTTTCGACCTGCAATTTCCGGTACCGCGCGCCGGTCGCGATGACCACCGTCCGCGCCAGGAGTGGCGAACCGTCGTCGATCTCGATCGCGAACGGCTTCCTCTCGCAGGAAAGCCGCCTCGCTCCCCTCGCGATGATCAGCTCCGCCCCGAATTTCTCCGCCTGGGTCAGCGCCCGCGCCGCGAGATCCTGGCCCGAGATGCCGGTCGGAAATCCGAGGTAGTTCTCGATCTTCGAGCTCGAGCCGGCTTGTCCGCCCGGCGCCTCGGACTCGAGCACCAGGACCTTGAGCCCCTCCGAGGCCCCGTACACCGCCGCCGCGAGGCCCGCCGGCCCCGCCCCGATGACGACGACGTCGCGGAGGAGCGCCTGGTCGATCGCGGCGTTGAAGCCGAGACAGTCGGCGATCTGCAGGTTGGTCGGGTTGCGAAGGACCACGTTCTCGCGGCAGATGAGCACCGGCACGTCGCCGACCCCGACGCCGAACTTGTCGAGCAGGTCCTGCACCCCTGAATCGTGGTCGAGGTCGACGAAACTATAGGGATGTCCGTTGCGGGTCAGGAATTCCTTGACGCGCAGCGTGGCCTGGCAGAAGTTCGACCCGATGAGCACGGCGTCTCCGAGCCCCTGCGTGATCAGCTCGACCCTGCGAAGAAGGAAAGCACGGAGGAAGATGTCCCCGAGCTCGCTGTCGTTCTGGACGAGAGCGAGGAGATCGTTCCGCTTCACGTCGATCACCTCTCCCGGCTCGCCGACCCGGAGGCTGACGAGCGCCTGACGTCCCGAGAGCAGGATGAGCTCACCCGTGAACCGGCCCGGCCTCAGAACCGCGACGATCTGCTCGCCTTCCCCCGACCGCCGAACGAGCTCGACGGAACCGGCGGTAACGACGAAGAAGGACTCGGCCCTGTCTCCCGCAGCGATCAGAACCTCCCCGCCGCGAACCGGACGGACGCGGCCATGAGCTGCGACGCGCGCGACCTGTTCCGCGGTCAGCGTCGGAAATACCTGTTCGACAGGCGCCGACATCGGCAGCGGGAAATCGGACGTGGGCGAGCTCACCGCCGCTCCCGCTTGCTCGGGACCTGCGCCTGCGCCGCGCACCAGAGCAGAGAGGACCTGAGCCTTGCGGCGCGGAAGCCCGCAGCGGTCGCGCACCAGCGCGACGCGCGAGGGCGACGTGGCTTGAAGGGCCCGGCGATCATGAATCGGCGTTCCAAAGGCGTTTGCGAAAGTACTCTCTCCACCCCTCGGGAAGGGCGGGAAGCTCGGTCGCGCGTCGCAGGAGGTCCTGGTTCTCGGCGTCCGAGGTGTAGAGACTCACGATGTCGGCGATGGTCAGCCGGCTTCCCCGGGTCTCTTCGCGCTCGATGCGATCGCCGGCACCCACCTCTCCCTCGCGAAGGACGGCCAGATAGAAGCCGGTGCGCTTGCTCTCGAGAAAACGCTTCACCATCGCGGGGCTGCCGAAGCGAATTCCCAGCTTGAAGCACGGCATTCGTGGCTGCGTCACGGTGAACTCGGCTGAGCCAACCCGAAGCCCGTCTCCAACCAGAACCTGATCTTCCAGGAGTCCCTGAGTGGTGAAATTCTCTCCGAAGGCTCCCCAGGGAAGGTCGGCGCCGGGGAGCTCCTTGCGCCAGTAGGCGTAATGCTCGGCCGGGTATGCGTACACGGCTTTCTCGGGCCCGCCGTGCACGGCAAGGTCCGACTGCCGGTCACCGTCCAGGTTGAGCTTCGCAACGTGAATCCGGCCTTCGACGGGGCTCTTCCAGATCGACGTTCGCACAGTCTTGCCGAGCCATGCGACATCCCTGGGAAGCCCGACGTTGACGGAGACCAGTTTCATGGCGGAGCGATTATCGAGTCTTCATCGGTTGCGGCGGCGGCGGGCCGCCTCCGAGCGCATCCGCTGCATGGCGTCGGTTTCCTGGTCGGAGTAGCGTTCTTCCTTCCACGGGTCGGCGTGGAGGTGATAGCCGTTGACCTCCCAGAAGCCGGGCGCGTTGACATCCAGGAACTCGAACGCCCGGATGAACTTGGCGCTCTTCCAGAAGTAAAGCTTTGGCACCACGAGCCGGCAGGGGCCTCCGTGCTCCGCGGGCAGGTCCGCTCCGTCGTGCCGGAAGGCCAGGAGCGCGCCTTCGTCCCGCAGGTCGGCGAGGGGGATGTTCGTGGTGTAGCCCCCCTCGCTGTGAGCCATGACGGCAACCGCCTCCGGACGCGCGCTCACGCGGCGGAGGATCTCCGAAACGGCGACCCCCTCCCAGCGGTTGTCGTACCGGCTCCAGCGCGTCACGCAGTGGATGTCGGACGTGACCGCGACACGCGGCAGGGCGAGGAACTCCTCCCACGTCCACGAGACCTCCTCGCCGACGAGCCCGAAACACCGGAACGTCCAGGTCTTGAGGTCGACCCGGGGGACCGCCTCGTAGGTCAGGACCGGCCACTTCTGCGTCAGGACCTGTCCCGGCGGCAGGCGCTCTCTCGTCTCGGTTTCTTTCATCTCGCCCGCTCCATCGGCGTCTCGCGCCTTCCCAAGCTTAGTCGGCTTTCACGAGCGGGACATTCCTGGGCTTGCTCATGACGTTGCTTCTCCTTTCAATCGCTCCTCATTTCAGGTCGAAAACCAGGACCTCAGCCGTGTCGCTCCCGAGAAAACGCAAGGCCTCCTCGCCGCTCACCCCGGCGCCGTCCCCCTCGTGAAGCGACGTGCCGTTCACCGAGACCGACCCGTGAGCCACGTGGATCCAGGCATGGCGGCCCGGCGCGAGCGAGAGCTCACGGCGCTCGCCCTCGGCGAGTTGCGTCATCCAGACGTCGGCATCCTGCGCGACCTGGAGGCTGCCTTCCCGTCCGTCCCTGGAGGCGAGGAGGACGAAGGACCGCTTCGCCAGGTCGCGGTCGAAGGCTTGCTGGCCGTAAGCCGGTTTGAGGCCCCGCTTGTCGGGCACGATCCAGACCTGGAGGAAATGCACGGGCTCCGACTTCGAGTGGTTGTATTCGCTGTGCTGGACGCCCGAGCCGGCCCGCATGAACTGGATCTCCCCCGGCCGGATCACTCCCCCGCCGCCCGAGCTGTCCTTGTGCTCGAGCGCGCCCTCGAGAACGTACGACAGGATCTCCATGTCCCGGTGGCCGTGCGTGCCGAAGCCCTGCCCGGGCTGGACCCGGTCATCGTTCAAGACGCGCAGGGCGCGAAAGCCCATGTGGTCGGGATCGTGATAGTCGCCGAACGAGAACGTGTGCCGGCTGTCGAGCCATCCCCACTGCGTGTGCCCCCGCTCCTCGGCGCGCCGAATCTCGATCATCGCCCGAGAAACCTCAACAGCGCGTCGGTCGTTTCCGTTCGGTTCTCTTCCATCACCCAGTGACCCGTATTCTTGAGCACGACGACCGTGACGTCGGAAGCCCCCAGTCCTTGTAATAGATCTGCGTTCCGTCCTTGGTGGTGATGCAGGTCATGGGTTCCTCTCCGTTCTTGTCGTTGGGGATGTCGCCGGTCGCGGCTCGGGGTCACACCTCTCTTACGCGGAAACCTGGCGGCCACCTCGATGCAAAACCCGCGCCGCCCTCACCCGGACGAAGCGCCGGACGAACGCGAGCGCTTTGTCGGCGATCGCACGCCGGCCGCTGTCGATCGTCAGCCATCGTCCTCACTCATATGCCGCGTTCTCGCCATCGGATTCTTCAGACTGCACCCGGCGTGGACAACCCGCGGCCGAGGCGGCGCGGCGTCACGTGATCCGGATTTCGAGTGGGCCGTAGCGGCTACTCGCCTGGCCTTCGCCGTTAATCAGTCGGGGCCGTGAAAGGCGATCTTGCGCTCCAGGGCGTCCCGATCCCAGGCCCGCCAGGTTCGCTGCGGCTTCGTAGGTCGACTGCAGGAACTCGAGGAGGGTGTCGTCGGGCGACTCGGCCTGGCGCACCGCGTCGTAGGGCAGAAGGAACTCGCCGAGGGCCTGGCTGTAGAAGGCGGCGGCGGGTTTGACCGGAGACTCCGCGAAGCCGGACGGTGCCGGGTAGGCATACGAATAGAACGCGGGATACGCCACCGCGCCGCCGCCCGGCCAGAACCCGCAGCTGCTGACTTCGTGGGAATAGGCCTCGCGCGCCACGGGGTCGGGGAGATGAGGCACGCCGCCCGGATGCTCCGGAGCCGGCCGGCCGGAGAAGCGCGTCACCGCCAGATCGGGCGCACCCCAGAAGAAATGGACGGGGCTGCACTTGCCGATGAAGCGCGCCCGGAACCGCTTGAAGACCCGGTCCGACTGCAGCAGCACGCGCCAGAACCGGTTCGCATACTCCGGGTCGTACGAGGAATGCCGTTCGTCCTTCTCGAACGGAATCGGGTCCTCCACCTCGTTGGGCGCCGGGTTGATCCGGACATGCAGGTCGAGCCTGCCAAGCTCGTCCCAGAGCTGCCTGTAGAACGACGCGACGGACTGGGGCCGCAGGGCAACGGCGCCGGTGCCGCCGTCACTCGTCTGGATCAGCAGCCGGTGATCGATGAAGTCGAAGTCGATCTGAAACACCCGGGTTCCGTACGGAACCGGCGACGTCGTCAATCCGCGAGGCGTGACGTAGAGAGTCACGCTCCAGCCGTGGTTGACCCAGGGGCTCTGGGCGAGCCGGATCTTGCCGACGATCTGTGTCCAGAGATGCAGCGTCGCGCAGGTGTCGCTCCAGGCGTCGAGAGGCAAGGCGGGCCAGGGCTCGCTCCCGGGCTCGCGGCTCGGCGGCATCCGCCGATTCTAGCGTGGCGAATTCACCATCGACCCGTAAGGTGACTCAGCCGCATCAGACCGTCCCCTCCTCCGCGAAGCAAAGAGGGGTGGACCCGATTCGCCGGAATGAGCGGCCAACCCTTCGCGTTGCGCGACTTGAAGAGCCAGGGAAGACGAGAAACCGGATGCCAGAACACGACCCGCTCAGCCGCCGCGCATTCCTGGTCTCCGTCGCCGCCGCCGGCGCGCACTCGGTCCTCCGTCCTCTCAATGCGGCCGCTCATCCCGCGCCCGCAACGGCTCGTCCCGGGCCGATCCTCACCCGGCCGATCCCCTCGACCGGCGAGAAGCTGCCGCTCGTCGGGCTCGGGAGCTGGATCACGTTCAACGTCGGCGACGACCCCGCCGCGCGCGACTCCTGCGCCGAAGTCATGCGCGCCTTCTTCCAGGATGGCGGGCGCCTCATCGATTCCTCTCCGATGTACGGCTCCTCGCAGGAGGTGATCGGATACGGCCTCCACAAGCTCGCGAACCCTTCGCAGCTCTTCTCGGCCGACAAGGTCTGGATCTCCTCGGGCGCTCGCGGCCCGGAGCAGGTCGAGGAGTCCCGCCGGCGCTGGGGCGTCGCGCGCTTCGATCTGCTCCAGGTTCACAACCTCATGTCGTGGGAGGAGCATCTTCCGAAGCTCTTCGCCATGAAGGCGGCCGGCCGGCTTCGCTACGTGGGCGTCACGACGTCGGACGGGCGCCGGCACGACGAGGTCGAGCGGATCATGCGAAGCCAGCCGATCGACTTCGTTCAGTTCTCCTACAACGTTCTCGACCGCGAAGTGGAGGAGCGGCTCCTGCCGCTCGCGCGCGACCGCCGCGTCGCCGTGATCTGCAACCGGCCGCTTCGCCGCGGCGACCTCATCCGAAGAGTCGAGCGCTCCCCGCTGCCCGCCTGGGCCGGTGAAATCGACTGCGCGAACTGGGCGCAGATCCTGCTGAAGTTCATCGTGTCGCACCCGGCCGTCAGTTGCGCCATCCCCGCGACGAGCGCGCGTGGATCACGTGCGCGAGAACGTGGGCGCCTCCTACGGCCGCCTGCCCGACGAGGAGATGCGCCGGCGCATCGTCGCCCACGTCGAGAAGCTCTGATGCCGTCGGAGTGGTGGACCTACACCCTCCGCGATTTCCTGCTCTTTTCTCCGCGGACCTATTACCGGCTGTTCGAGCTCTACAACGCGGCGATCTGGCCGGCGCAGATCGTCGCCCTCTGTCTCGGGCTGGCGGTCTGGGCGCTCCTGCGCGCGCCACGGACGGCCCGCGGGCGCGCGATCGCGGCGATTCTCGCCGGATGCTGGCTCTGGGTCGCGATCGCCTTTCACGCGCACCGCTACGCGGCGATCAACACCGCCGCAGTCTATTTCGCCGCCGGCTTCGGACTGCAGGCGGCGCTCCTCATCTGGATCGGAATCGTCCGCGGCCGCCTGTCGTTCGAGCGACGACTCGATCCCGCAAGCCGGACAGGCTTCTGGATCTTCCTCTTCGCGCTCGCGATCGAGCCGATCCTTGGCCCGCTGCTTCACCGCGGCTGGCGGCAGGTCGAGATCTTCGGCGTGGCGCCCGACCCGACGGCCGTCGCCACGCTCGGCATCCTCCTGCTCGCCAGCGGCCGCGGGCGCCGGGCGCTGTTCGTCGTCCCGGCAATCTGGTGCGCGATCACCGGCGCGACTCTGCTCGCCATGAAGGCGCCCGACGCCTGGATCCCTCCCCTCGCGGCCGCGCTCGCCGTCGCCCTGGCGATCCGGCAGGACGGCGCGGCGCCGCCGCACGGCCCGCATCGGAGGCCGGCCTGAAGCCGCGATCCCTGTTGACAACGAGTGCGTAAGAGCCGTATGAAGCGCCCAACCAGGGCTCCGTCATCCCGGGCTTCGCGGTAGCCATTGAAAAAGGAGGAGGGTCACATGTTCAAGCCGCGGACTGCCATCCTCGTGACTTGCGCCGTGCTCACCACTCTCCTGGCCGCTCCCGCCGTCCGCCCAGGCCCCCACGGGAAAGATCGCCGGAACCGTCCGCGACCCGGGCGGCGCGCCGGCTTCCGGGAGCCACGATCACGATCACGAACCAGGAGACCGGGCAATTCGCGTGTCGTCACGGTCCTCCGCGACCGGCGCCTACGAGGCGGCCGATCTTCCGCCGGGCCTCTACACCGTTTCGAGCGGATGTGCAGGGCTACCGCAAGGTGATCCAGAGGGACCGGCGGCTCGCCGCCGGCGCGACGCTCACCGTCGATTTCGCTCTGGAGCTGAAGATCGCGGAGGAGGTCAAGGTCACGGCCATGAAACGCGAGGAGACCGTGCTGCAGCACGCCGGTCTCCGTCGCGGCGCCGACCGAGGAGATCCTGCGGGATCGCGGAGTCGACAACATCGAGGACGTGGCCGCGAACGTGGCCAACTTCACCGTGCAGAACCTGGGCCCCGGCCAGAGCCCGGTCGCCATCCGCGGCATCTCCTCTGGCCAGATCGCGCGCGACCAGCCGGGCGTGAAGGAGGAGGTGGGAGCCTACCTCGACGAATCGGTCATCTCCCTCTCCCTCTTCACGCCGGACATCGACCTGTTCGACATGAATCGCGTCGAGGTGCTGCGCGGCCCGCAGGGAACCCTCTTCGGCTCCGGTTCGGATCGGAGGCACGGTGCGCTACATCACCAACCAGCCCCAGCTCGGCGTGACGAGCTGTTTTCGGCGAGATCGGCGGCAGCACCATCGATGGCGGCGGCACTGGGCGGGAACTTCAAGGCGGGCTTCAACGTGCCGCTGAGCAGCACGGTCGGCCCTGCGCGGCGCGGGTACTACAACCGGCTCGCCGGCTGGATGGACGCCGTGCAGCCCCAGGGATCTTGAAGCCGGGGGAATTCTCGTTCGAGAAGAATGTCAACACCGGCGACCGCGAGGGCGCGCGGCTGGCGCTCGAGCTCGCTCCGAACGAGAACCTCACGATCACTCCGCGGTTCGTCTATCAGAAAGTGGCCATGGAAGGCTGGAACCGCATCGACGATTACAACATCCTGGCCAATCCCTTCACGACGACCCGGCCGCCGGTCGACGCTGGGCGAGCGACAAGCTGTTCACCCAGATCCACGAGCCCTTCACCGACAAGTTCCTGCTCGGAGATCTCAACATCAAGTACAACTTCGGCAACGTCCTGCTGACATCGGTCACGTCCTTCACCAACCGTGACATCCTGGTCGTGCGCGATGCGACGGCGCTGACCGCCAGCGTCACCGGCGGCACCCTCGGCCTGCCGGAGAAGATTTACACGCTCGACGCGCCGCTGAACGACGCCACCCAGGCGCACGGATGGACGCAGGAGCTTCGTCTCTCGGGCGGCAAGGCGAAGGACCGCTTCCAGTGGGTGGTCGGCGGCTTCTACGCCGATTCGCAAGCGCGCCTACCAGCAGAACCTCCCGGTCAACGGGTTCGACGGACCTGCCGGACAATGGCATTCCGCACCGCCGCAGAGCGTGTACGCGCCGAAGGACAACCTGTACTGGTCGGACATTCGACTACAAGCCATCAGTACGCGTTCTTCGGCGAAGGGACCTTCGCCTTCACCGACCGGTTCAGCCTGACCGCGGGCCTTCGCTATTACAACTACAAGGAGGACAAGACGCAGATCTTCGACGGCTTGTTCGCCCCCGACGCCAGCGGCACACCCTGCTGTCGCAGCCGGGGACCGTCAAGGCCGACGGCGTCGCGCCGCGCTTCATCGCGAGCTACAAGCTGGGCGACTCGACGACTCTGAACGCCCAGGCCTCCAAGGGCTTCCGGCTGGGCGGAATCAACGACCCGCTCCTGAACGTCCGCTGTGCACACCCGACGACCTCGTGACGTTCGGCGGCCGGGATACCTGGAAGGACGAGACGGCCTGGAACTACGAGATCGGCTCGAAGTCCCGGATTCATGGGCGGCCGCGGCTCGTTCAACGCCTCGGCGTTCTACGTGGACATCAAGGACCTCCAGGTCGTCGTGACCGCGGGCTCCTGCTCTTCGCGGCTCATCTTCAACGTGCCGAAGGCCCGCAGCGTCGGCGGCGAGCTCGAGTTCGCGCTGGCGCCGACCGACAATTTCGACTTCTCCGTCTCGGCCGGCTACGACGATCGCGAGTTCGCGTCAACGTTGCCACGGCACGGAGAGCCGGCGTCGTCGTGAACCGGCATCCGGGACGGGAACCGCCTGCCGAGCGTGCCGCAGTTCCAGACGGCCCTCGCGGCCACCTATCAGCAGCCGACGTCACGCAGGGGTTCAACGGGCTACGTGACCGGCAGCTTACCAGCATGTCGGCTCGCGCTACACGCAGGTCGGCGACCAGGAGCCGGGCGTCGGCACGATGGACCTACTCCGTTCGCGCCGAACACGATCGGCGGCCCGCTGACGCAGATCACGTTCACGTTCGATCCGCTGCTGCCGGCCTACGACATCGTCAACCTGCGGTTCGGCGTTCGGCACGGCATCTGGGACGTCGCTTTCTACGTCAACAACATGACCGACGAGCGGGCCTTCCTGGCGCTGGACCGGGAGCGCGGCATTCCTCGCCCGCGTGGGTTTCCTGACCAACCAGCCCCGGACGTTCGGCCTCTCGAGCCGGGTCGATTTCTGACGTCGCTCTCGTTGCTCGGGACCTGCGCCACGCGCCGATGCCTTCGCTCCGCAGCGCGAGGCTCCCGCTCCGTGGGAGCGGCCTCGCGTCGCGACGAGCGCGTGACTTGCCTCCGTCGCGAGCAAGCGCGCACTGCGACGTCGCTCGGCTCAGTACACCGCCCGCTTCTGGATCTTCTGCTTGGTGGCCAGGCTGAAGCGGGGCTCGACCGGGCCGCCCTCCAGGATGCGCGCGGCCACGTACTCGCCCACGGCCGGACCGTGTTTGAAGCCGTGGCCCGAGCCGCCGCCCACGAGCCAGACGTTGTCGCGCTCGGGATGGCGGTCGATCAGGAAGTCGCCGTTGGACGTGTTCTCGTACTGGCACACCTCGCCGGCCACCAGCGGCGCGTCCTTCAGAGCCGGGAAAGCGCCGGGCGACGAACTTCCGGACGGTGGCCAGCGTCTCGGGCGTGATGACGCGCGAGCCCGAGTCCGGGTCGAAGGCGGGGCCGTGGCGATCGGGGGCGACCTTGAAGCCGCGCCCCTTGAAGTCCGGAATGCCGTAGATCTCCTCGGCGAAATCCACCCACACCGGCATCGCGGGCGGGGTGAAGCGCGCGTCGCCCGGAGGAGGGCCGAAGTAGAAGACTTCCTGGCGCGTGGGGAAGATGCGCTCGCCGAGCAGATCGGGAAACACCTTCGGCAGCCAGGGACCGCAGGCGAAGACGAAGGTGCCCGCCTGGACTGTCGTTCCGGACCGCGTCGCGACGGAGGTCAGCCGTCCCTTGCCCGCCGGCGGAACGACGGCCTCCTGGAGGTACTCGACTCCCTTGCTCATCGCGACCTGGACCACGGCCTGGACCGCGTGGAAGGCGGCGAAGAAGCCGCTGCCGGGCTCGTAGATGGCCCAGGTGTTCGGACCGAAGTCGATCTGCGGCCAGCGGCGCTCGAGCTCCGGGCGCTCCACCCGCTCGTGGCGCACGCCGAGCCTCTGCAACGTCGCCAGCGTCTTGGTCGTCAGCGGGTCCTCGCCGCGGGCCATCCAGAGCACGCCGGCCTGCTGGAAGAGCGACGGCCGGCTCGCCTGGGCGAGGAGCGACTTCCAGAGCTCCAGGGAACGCATCGACCAGCGCGTGTAGATCTCCTGGTCGCCATATCCCATGCGGATGACGCGGGTCTGGCCGCCGGAGCTGGAGCGGGCATTGCCGGGGCCGTAGGCGTCGAGAAGCGCGACGCGGCGCCCCGCTTGCCCCAGACGGTAGGCGATCCACGCTCCGAACACGCCGCCTCCGACGACCGCCACGTCGTAGGTCTTGCCGCTCGACACGCCGGGCGCGCGTGCCCTGAGGAAGGCCGGGACCAGGGTGGCGCCGAGCGCCCCCGTCCCGGCGGTTCTCACAAACTCGCGGCGCGTCGTCTTCATCGCTCCCTCCCTGCCGTTTGCGCTGTTATATCTCTCCTTGCCCCGCGAAAGCGGTCGTCCTCCCTTCTCTCGCAAGCGAAACCGACGGAATGTGAACCGGCGCGCGAAGGTTGGGATTCTCGAACCAGCCAGGAGGTCCGATGCGCGTCCGGAAGCTTCTTTCCCTGGTCTTCGCCTTCTGCCTCACTTCGACGGTCCCGGCTCAGCAAACCCCCACCCCGCCGCCCGCGGCTCCGGCGTCCGCGGACCTGGACGTCCGCATGATCCGCCTGAAGATCTCCGCCGGAGACCTCCCGAGCGCCGAATCGATCCTGGAATACCACCGCGCGGAGAAGGGCGAGGACGGCGACTACCTGCTCGGCCTGGCCTGGGTCGCGCGCGGCGCCGCGTTGATGGGGGACTGGAAGGCCGCGTCGAGCTACGCGGCCTCGGCCCGCGAGATGGCGGAGTCGAAGCTCAAGACCCCGGCCGACTACGAATCCAACCACGAGGCGGTCTATGCGCTCGGCACGGCGATCGAAGTCCGGGCGCAGGCGCTCGTCGCGGCCGGGAAGAAGGCGGAGGCGATCCGTTATCTCGAGGAGAGCTCCCGGGCGCAGGAGAAGGCGCCCTACAACCTGCGCGCGCGAATCTGGAAGCGCCGGAACATGATCGAGCTCGAAGGCAATCCGGCTCCCGCCATTCGGGCCGAGGACCACGTGGGCGCGGAATTCTCGTCACTCGAATCCCTCCGCGGAAGACCCGTCGTGCTCTTCTTCTGGTGGGAAGCCTGCGGCGACTGCAAGATGCAGTCGGGGGCATTCCGCCGGACCGTCGAGAAATACGCCCCGAAAGGCGTCGCCTTCGTCGCGCCGACCCGCTTCTATTCCGCCGATCGCGCCGAGGAGAAGCAGAAGATCGAGAAAGCCTGGAAGGAAATCTACGCGCTGCCCGGCTCCGTCTCGGCCCCCATCAGCGACGAAGCCATGCTCCGCTACGGCGTCTCCGCCACCCCCACGTTCGCCTTCGTCAACAGGAAAGGCATCGTCGTCCGCTATTCCCCGACGAGAATGACGGAAGCCCGCCTCTCCTCGACCATCGAAGACCTGATGCGTTGACGCCGGCGAGAAGCGGACGGCTTCGGGGTTCCTGGTGTTCTTCGCGGACGAGAGCCACGTGGATGTCTGCGCGGGCAAGCCGACCGGCGCCGCGTCGTGGCACCGGCTCGACGGAAAGTCTAAGGACTTGCCATGGAAGGCCACCCTGGCGCCGCGGATGTGATATTCGGGAGCCTCGAATCGGCACCGGGCCGATGAAAGGAGTGGACGAAAATGATCAAGACCCTGCTCCTGGATGGAGCCTTCCTCGTGGTCGCGGCGGGGCTCACCGGCGTCTCGGCCGCGAGCGCCGCCGACGCGCCGTCGGTCGGCTCGGCCGCGCCGGCCGTCAGCCTGACGAGCGGCGAAGGCCAGACAGTCAACCTGAAGGATTACCGCGGCAAGTGGGTGGTCCTGTATTTCTATCCCAAGGACTTCACGGGCGGCTGCACGATCGAGGCGCACAACTTCCAGGCCGACCTCGCGAAGTACGAGAAGGCGGGCGCGGTGATCCTCGGCGTCAGCGTGGACACGGCCGCGTCCCACAAGGACTTCTGCGCCAAGGAAGGCCTCCGCTTCAAGCTCCTCTCCGACCCGGACGCGAAAGTCTCCGCCGAATACGGCTCCGTGATGGAGTACGAGGGAGCCAAGCTCTCGGCCCGCAACACCTTCATCATCGACCCGCAAGGCAAGATCGCCCGCGTCTTCCTGAAGGTCAAGCCCGCCACCCACAGCGAGGAAGTCCTCGCCGCCCTCTCCGACCTCCAACAGAAGAAGAGCTGAGCCGGCCCAGCCCCTGTCGCGGCGCGAGGAGTCTCCCGAGCGAAGGCGAGGGAGGAGCCTCGCGCCGCGGGAGCGGAGCGCGGAGCCAGGGGTCAGGCGAGCGATCGAGGCCGCATCCGGCCGAGTCGCTCGCCGGTGCGCCGACAGGCGCAGATCCCTGGCGCAGCGCGGAGCGACGTTACCCCGTGAGCCCGACGACCTTTCCGTCCACGAGATCGATTCGTTCGGCGGCGGGAACGGGCGGAAGGCCCGGCATCCGGAGGATGTCGCCGAGGAGCGGCACGAGGTAGCCCGCCCCCGCCGCGAGAATCACGCCGCGCACCGTGATCCCGAAGTCCTCCGGGCGCCCGAGGACCTTCGGATCGTCGGAAAGCGATTTCTGGGTCTTGGCGACGCAGAGCGGGAGGAACTCGTACCCGAACCGTTTCGCCAGCGAGAGATCGCTCTCGGCCTCGCGGCTCCACGTCACGTCCGTCGCGCCGTACATCAGGTACGCGATCTTCGAGAGCTTCACCTTCGGCGGATCGGTCGGTTCGTAGAGGGGCCGGAACCGGCCCGGGTCGCGCGAGGCAACCTCGACGACGGCCTCGGCCAGGGCGACCCCGCCCTCTCCCCCCTTCGTGAAGACATCCGCGACGGCGAACGGAACCTTCATCCGCTCGCACGCGCGCCGGACGACGGCGATCTCCTCTTCCGTGTCGGTGGCGAACCGGTTCAAGGCGACGACCGGCCCCTCCCGGAAGGTCCGGATGCTCTCGACGTGCTTCGCCAGGTTCGGGAGGCCCCGCTCGACGGCCATCGGATCCGGGACGGTCAGGGCGTCCTTCGAAGCGCCGCCGTGCAGCTTGAGCGCCCTCGCCGTCGCGACGAGGACGACGGCCGCCGTGTCGAGGCCGGCCGAGACGCACTTGATGTCGAAGAACTTCTCGGCGCCGAGGTCGAGCCCGAAGCCGGCCTCCGTCACCGTGTAGTCGGCCCAGGCCATCGCGAGTTTCGTCGCGAGGACCGAGTTGCAGCCGTGGGCGATGTTCGCGAACGGGCCGCCGTGGACGAGGGCCGGGACTCCCTCGAGCGTTTGCACGAGATTCGGCATCAGCGCGTACTTGAGAAGGACCATCATCGCCCCGACGGCCTTCAAGTCCGCGGCCGTGACGGGGTTCTTCTCGCGCGTCAGCGCGACGACGATCCGCGACAGACGCGCCCGGAGGTCCTCCGCGTCTTCGGCGAGGCAGAGCGCCGCCATCACCTCCGAGGCCGGCGTGATGTCGAAGCCCGTCTCGCGGGGCACCCCCTCCATGGCCCCGCCGAGGCCGATGATGACGTGGCGGAGCGACCGGTCGTTCATGTCGATGACGCGCCGCCAGAGGACGCGGCGCGGGTCGATCCCGAGCGAGTCGCCGTGCTGGATGTGGTTGTCGAGGAGGGCGGCGAGGAGATTGTGAGCCGCCGAGACGGCGTGGAAGTCGCCCGTGAAGTGGAGGTTGATGTCGGCCTCCGGAACGATCCGGGCCAGGCCGCCGCCCGTCGCGCCCCCCTTCATCCCGAACGTCGGGCCGAGCGACGGCTCGCGGAGCGCGAGGCAGACCTTCTTCCCGATCCGCGACAGGCCCTGGGCGAGGCCGATGGAGATCGTCGTCTTCCCCTCGCCGGCGTCCGTCGGCGTGATCGCCGAGACGAGGACGAGCTTCCCCTGCGGCCGGCCGGAGTCCATGGCCGCGTGCGAGACCTTCGCCTTGTCGTCCCCGAAGAGCGTCAAGTGTTGGCGCGGGATGCCGAGGGAGGCGGCCACGTCGACGATCGGGCGCATCGGACTTCCCTCCATCGCCAATGTAGCTCCGGAAGCGCCCGGTCTCACAGACACGTCTGCATCACCTGAAGGAAAGAAATCAGGTTCCACTGAGCCGACACGGTTTAGTAGAGAACGGAGAGGCAGGTAACGCCGCCGTCGCGTTTCTCGAACTCGCTCACCGAGATTCGTTGCACCTGGAAACCGGCTCGCTCGATTCGGGCCGTGGTCTCGGGATATCCGGCCGGGACGACCGCGCGTTTCCCGCAAATGAGGACGTTCGCGGCGTACGGCTCCTCCTCCGCGACGGGAACGACGTCGAATCCTCTCGACCGCGCGAACGGTTCCAGAGCTCTCACGGCGAGAAGTCTGCGATCACCGAGGTATGCGCACCCGCTCAGGAGGTGAAGAAGGCCGGGAGGCAGCGAAACACCTTCCACGCTGCGCCTCGGGCCGAGGATTTCGCGAAGCCCCTCGACCGCCGCCTCGTTGGAGCGCTCCGACAGGCCGACGAAGAGCGCGTCCTCCGTGATCAGCACGTCCCCCCAGTCGAGGCAGGAGGGAGGCGGCAACTCGACGATCGGATAGGAGCGGCCGAGCACTCGACGAGCGCCGCGGCCTCTCCGCATCGAGACGCGACCGCCGATGGCCCCACGATCGCACGGCCGTCCACGACGCAGACCCGGTCCTGAACGAAGACGGCGTCCGGATGCTCGTCGTCCGCCGGAAGCTCCGTCACCTCGAGCCCCACATGCCGCAGCGTGGCGACGTAGCCCCTGTGCTGCCGCCGCGCCAGCTCCAGGTCGACCCCGGGCCGAGGCTCCAGCCGCGTCAACGCCTCAGGATAAGTCCTCCCCGGTGCCCGAACGATCGCGCGAGTCGACACCCCGTCTCTCGGCCTATTTGAAAACGTCCGTTCCCTGGAGGAAGAGCACCGGCGCGTTCACCGAGATGAAGGTCGGGGTTGAAGGAGGTTATGGGGATTGAGCCGCAAGGCAGGTCCGGTCAAGCCGGCCCGCCCCTTCCCTCATCTTCCCCTGCCGCCGCCACCGGCGTGGCCCATTCCTCCGGAGCGACCCATTCCTCCGGAGGAGCCTCCGGAGCGCGCGATAGGGGCGCGGCCGACCGAGCCGCCGCCGCCCGAGAAGGAGGGACGGCCAACGGCGCCGCCGCCTCCGGGGCGACTAATCGGGGCGCGGCCGACCATGGCGCTCGAACGACCGCCGCCGCCCGAGAAGCCGGGACGGCCAAACGCGCTGGGGCCGCCTCCGGAGCGCGCGATCGGAGCACGGCCGACCATGGCACTCGAACGACCGCTGCCGCCCGAGAAGCCGGGACGGCTAACCACGCCGGGACCACCGACCCCCCGAGTTCCTCGAGAGACCCGGTCCATCCCGGGGCGTTCCATCCCACCGCGTCCGACGACCGCACTCCGAGGCTGCCGGGATGCCTGGGTGAAGCTGCCGCGCGCCAGGGCGGGACGCTCGCGCCAGGCCTGACCGGTGGTCACGTTTCCGTCGTGCCCGCGCCAATCTCCGTCGCCGCGTCCGCCCGGGTGATCCCCGGGAGAGCCTCCGTGGCCACCGTGCCCGTCGCCTCCGTCGTGTCCGTGCCCGTGGCCATCATGGCCATGGCCGTGGTGGTGAAAGCGTCCGAAGAAACCGCTCGTATCGACGAAGAAGTAGGCAGGGTAGTAAGGATAGTAGGGGTAGTAGGGATAGGAGTAGGCGCCGAAATACGGGTAGTCGTAATAGGAGGAGTAGTCCGTGACAGGGTAGGAGGAGTAGTCGGGATAGCCGGCGTAGCTGCCGCCGTCGTCGTAGTAAACGCCTTCGTCGCTGTAGCCGGGGGAGGAATAGGCGGGCACGGGATAGCTCGCGCCTTCTTCAGTGCTGTAGGTGGTGCCCTCCACCTCACCCTCGTTGGAAGCCCTCACGTCGATGGCCGTCAGGTAAAGAATCACCGTCTGGCTCACGCCCGATTGCCGGAGCCAGTCGAGACGGTCGGCGGGCATGACGGCAGGAAGCTCGCCGCGGTGGGCCTTCGCATAGGTGAGGACGGTCTCGTCCGAGAGCCCGGCCTTCGTCATCCGGACGATTTCGTCCAGAACCGAAGCCGGTTCGCGCGGTTCGATGCGGGCATCCGCCGGCACCGCCTTCTGGGAGTCCTTGGCTGCGACGGAGGAAGGACGCGCGGGCTTCGTCGCGGACTGAGCCGAGGGGGCAGCCGCTTTCTCCCGCGCCGGACGCGACAACATCTCGCGGATCACGCCTTCCGTCACTCCCTCCTTCTTCAACCGGCCGTGTCGTCGGCGGTCAGGACGAAGCGGGAGTCGGTGACCCGGATGACTTTGATGATCTCCTGATCCGAGTACTTCTCCTGGGTCAACCGGATCACGTCGAAAACGGATATCGCGTAAAGCGACACGGGAAAGAGCACGAGGAGAAGGAGCAGAGCAGGAACCGCTCGGACGATGGGCTTCATAAGAGCCTTCCTTCCTGGAGACTCGAATAGCTTAACAGCATATCGACAGCCGGAATTCCTCGAGGCGGCTCCGGGTATACGGGCAGGCACAGGAAGGTCGTTTAGTTCATTGCCAGTCGTCCGAGCGGGGTCCCAAAAGGGGGCTGAGGGCAAAGACGTTAACCGGGATGAGCAGGGCAGGAGCGCGAGGTTCTCGCGGACCGTCTCAGAAGAGGAGCCGCAGGGCGGCGCCGTCGCGGATGGGGATGACCTCGAAAGAAACCGCCGGCGTCTTCTCATCAGCCGCCGTGCGCTTTTCGGCGAGGTGCCGGCGCACGAGGAATCGTCCGGTCGCCGTCGCGAAGAACGCGCCGGCCACGACGTCTCCCATGAAGTGTTGCTGGTCGTTGACCCGGTCGAAGGCGACGACCGTGGCGAGGCCGTAGGCGATCGTCGGGATGATCCATCCGGGCGCCCGCATCGCCACGACCGAGGCGACCGACCAGGCGTACGTCGCGTGCCCGGAAGGGAACGAGTTGTGCCCCGAGAACGGCTCGAAGCGGTTCGTGCCGTTGGATTCGTAGGGGCGCCACCGTCCAAACGTGGGCTTCAACACGAAGTGGGTCAGGACGCTCGTCAGGGTGAGGGTCTCGAGCGAGTCTCGCCCCATGTCGCGGATCCCGTTCTGGCCCGAGATGAGCCCGATGCAGAGAAGGCCGCCCGCCGTCCACACGGCTCCTCCCGCGCCGAACCCCGTCGTCGCCGCCGAGACGGAATCGGTGAAGTCGGAGCGGGCGTCCTGGATCCCCCGGTAGATGCTGGGGGTCGGCCGCGATCAAGCCCCCGATGATCGACGCCGGCCCCGATCGCGCGGGAGGCGTCGTCGCGGTCCCAGTGGAAGGGCGCCGTGACCAGAGCCGCGGAGTCCTTCGCGTACCGCTTGGCCTCCTCGAGAAGGGCCTCGCCCACACGCGCCGGAAACCCGGGCTCCTTGCCTCCTTCAACCTCCTGCGCCACGCCCCGCGCCGAAGCCAGAAGCAAGAGCAGAACCGCGCAACCCCCGGCGCGCGACCGTCGGCCCGACCCCCTCACACCCGCTTCAGCCTTTCTGCGCGTCGATGAAGCGCAGGTAGTCGGTCGAGGCCGCCTTCCGGCCGAGCTGGCGCAGCAGCGTCGCCACCTGCCCGCGGTGGTACGTGCCGTGGTTCGCCAGGTGCAGGAGCGCGTCGCCGAGCCGGCGCGTGAAGCTATCTCCGGAAAAGGCGACGTAGGACAGCGGCTCCGCCAGGCGCTCTTGCGTGAGCGTGGCGATGATACGCGTCCTGCCCCGCCTCCACCTCGCGCCACTTCCGCGCGAGCGCCTCGAGCGCCGTGAGGTCCTCCCCCTCCGGCATGGCCCGCGGCGACCGCCCGTGAAAGCGCTCGAGCCACACCCAGTCGGCCCCGTAGAGGTGAAAGAGCGTTCCCTGCACCGAACCGAAGCTCCCCCCGATCGGACGCGCGTACTCCTCCGGCGTCAGGACGGCGACCGACTCCAGGATCGTCCGGTTCGCCCATCGCCCGAACGCGAAGAAGTTGCGAATGGTCGAAAGATCCTGAGACATGCCGCTCCTCCTTCCGGCCCACGTTCCACCGACCGGAAAGCCTATCGCGCTGATCAGCTTCTCGCCCTGTGCCTCCCGAAGTCCGCCGCGGTCTTCCTGGGCGCACTGGATCGAAATAGAAGGTTCGATCGCTGGTCGTCGAGGGGGCACCCGCGAAAAAATAGGCCTGGAACTCAGGCCCGGTCTTTGCACTACGGGGACCGATGGAGCGCCCGACTACCGGCCGTCGAGACCCTTCCGACACGAAGGCGGAGCGTTTCGCCCAGGCCATCAGCCGCTTGACCGGGAGCTCGGCCGCCTTCGGAATCGCGCTCGCCATGGTCATCGCGTGGGGCCTGAGCGGGCCGATCTTCGGCTATTCCGACACATGGCAACTCGTCATGAACACGGCCTCCTCGATCGCCACGCTCCTGATGGTATTTCTGATCCAGCGAGCGCAGAACAAGGACGCGCTCGCGATGCACGTGAAGTTGAACGAGATCATCAAGGCGATCGAAGGCGCCAGCAATCACATCGTCAATGCCGAGGGCCTTTCGGAAACCACGCTCTCGCGCCTGCAGAAGAGTTACCAGCGCATCGCGGAGAACGCGCACACGCACGGGGAGCCGCCGCGAGTGAAGTCGATCGCGCCGACCGACAATCGGCATGAATCTGGCAGAGCGGCCTTTGGCTCGCGGAAGGTCCGCGGGCTTACTGAAGTTCGTTCTATTCCGGAGGTTTCCCATGTCACGTACTTTGCCGAGGGCTCTCGCGGCCCTTCCCCTTCTCGCGGCCCTGGCAGGCGCGGCCCATGCGCAGACGATCACGGCCGGCAGCATCCCTGCTTCGCCCAATTTCGGGTTCAACCCGTCGCCGGTCGCGATCACGGCCGTGGATCTGACGGCGCCCGCGACCGGCTCGGGGGACATGACGACGGCCGCCTTCGTCTGGTCTCTGGCGCCCTGCCCCGCGACGGTCAAGATCAAGTTCTTCCGGCGCTCCGGCGACACGCTCCTCTTCCTGGCCGAGCGCGGCCCCTTCGACGTCAACACGACCACGCAGGCCGTCGCGCTCTCCCCCGCGGTTTCCGTGCAGGCGGGAGACCTCGTCGGCATCGCGCGTGTCGCGGGGTGCGGGAGTCCGGTTGGCCTGAGCCCGGGCGGCGCCCCGGGCCTCGTCGCGTACGGCGCGGACATTACCGTCAGCGTCTCGATCTCCTCGGGCACGGCCGCCACCAACAGCACGCTCGCCGTCCTGGCGACGGGCACCGCCACGGGCGGGCCTCCTTCTACCCTCGCGGGGATCATCCCGGTCGTGATTTCGAGCCCGGGACTCCTCGGCGCGAACTTCCATACGGCCGTCCAGCTCTACAACCCGAGTCCGACGATCGAGACGGGCAGCATCGTCTTTCATGCCCAGGGCGTCTCGGGATCCGCCTCGAACCCCTCCATGGCTTACTCGATCAATCCTGGTCAGACGCTCTTCTTCCCCGACGTCCTGACGAGCCTCGGCCAGACGGGCATCGGCAGCCTCGACCTCGTCACGACGACGGGGTCGGCTCCGGTCGCTTCCGTTCGCGTCTACAACGACGCAGGCGCGGCCGGCACATCCGGCTTCACAGAGCACGGGTTGAAGCCTTCCGAGGCCCTCTCGGCGGGCGCTCGCGGCGTTCTCATCGGGCCCTTCGATCCGTCGACGTTCCGTTACAACATCGGAGTCCGGACTCTCTCGACCGGCGCCACCATCTCAATCACCGTTCGCGACGCCGCCGGCAACACTCTTCGAACGCTCACGCGGAGTTATCCGCCCAACTTCTTCCAGCAGACCGACGTTGCGAGCTTCCTCGGCGGATTGATCCTGGCCGCCAACCAGACCATCACCGTGGACGTCGTCTCAGGAAGCCTCTTCGTCTACGGAGCGACCGCTGACGATCGCACGAACGACCCCGCGCTCGACTTCGCCCAGAGCGTTCCGCTGTAGCGCAACGCCGAAGGAGGTCCGCTCGCGCGCCGAGCTCGATCTGAACTCGCGAGGTCTGCCTGTCCCGCTCCCGCGATCGGCGAAGGTATAGCCTGGCGGCCATCCCTCGGAGGAAGAAGACGTGAGAATGCTGTTGTAGGGCGACAATCGCATGGCCACGATGCTCGAGCGAGTCCAGGCGATGATCCGCGGGGAGGCGCCAAACCCGCCGGTGGCCGGGCTGGTCGGCTTCCGTGCGCTCGAGGTCTCGCCGGGCCGTGCGGTCTTCGAGATGGAGGCCGGCCCTCAGCACGCCAATCCGATGGGAACGCTCCACGGAGGAATCCTCTGCGACATCGCCGATGCCGCCATGGGCATTGCCTATGCGTCCACGCTGAAGGAGGGCGAAAGCTTCACGACGCTCGAGCTCAAGATCAACTTCCTCAAGCCGGTCTGGAACGCGCACCTGCGCGCCGAAGGCCGCGTCGTCAAGCGCGGCAAGACCGTCGGATTAGTCGAGTGCGACGTCGTCGATGAATCGGGAAGCCTCGTGGCCCGCATGATTCATTTGAGCCAAGCGGGACTCTTTCTGCGGCGCGCGAGTACACCTTTTGACGAGGAGCGACTCGTGGTCGCCGAAGTTGCGACCGGCGAGCAGGCGACGTGCTTCCGGAACCGCGGGTTGCCGCGCGGGATGAATTTGGCGGATCATCAGGAGATTCTCGGAGGGAGGAGGTCATGAGTTTTTCCCGGCACGCGGCTCGTTTGGCCGCCTGGCTGATGGGCCTGATGGCCGCCACGGTGGGCGGCTGCCTTGCGAAGAACGACGTTCTGTCATAACCGTTAGACAGCTCGTCTATTCGCGGTGCTGCCGCTCGGGGCCCGGGCGGGCATTGAACTCCAACGCGGTGCCGTCGGCTGCCCTCCTCGTCGCGGCGCTGGCGTTGGGCGGATGCGCCTCGCTTCCCCCGCTGGACGGGCGAACCGCCTCGACGGCTCTCACCGCAACGGCGGACACGAGTCTCGGCAAGGCGGTGAGCGCGGAGGCCCCGGACCGAGAGGACGAGAGCGGAATCTACCCGCTCCCGCAAGGAAAGGACGCCTTTGCCGCCCGGGTCGTGCTCGCGCGCGCGGCGGAGCGCTCGCTCGACGTGCAGTACTACATCTGGCATTCCGACATCACCGGGTTCCTCCTGCTCAACGAGCTCTGGGATGCCGCCGAGCGCGGCGTGCGCGTGCGGATGCTGCTCGACGACAACGGCATCGCGGGGCTGGACCCGATCCTCGCCGTCTTCGACGCGCACCCCAACATCGAGGTTCGCCTCTACAACCCGTACGCGAACCGCGGCTTCAAGGCGCTCGGCTACCTCACCCATTTCAAGCGGCTGAACCGCCGGATGCACAACAAGTCCTTCACCGCGGACACGCAGATCACCATCGTGGGCGGGCGCAACGTCGGCGACGAGTATTTCGGCGCCGGCGAGGCGACGCTCTTCGTGGACCTCGACGTGGTGGCGGCGGGGCGCGTCGCGCGCGAAGTCGCCGGGGAATTCGATCTCTATTGGAACAGCGACTCCGCGTATCCGGCCGACCGGATCGTGGGCAAGCCCGCTCCGAATGGCGTTGCGGACCTGAAGGCGCGTTTTGCCGCGGTTCGCTCGTCTCCCGAAGCCGTCGAATACATCCAGGCCGTCCGGGAGACCCGGCTGGTCGAATCCCTGCTCGCGCACGAACTTCAATTCGATTGGTCGCGTGTCCAGCTCCTCTACGACCCGCCGGGGAAGACGCTGGGAGAGGCGGAGAAGGCAGACCTCCTCCTCGCCGATCTGAAGCACGCGATCGGAGAGCCCCAACGAGAGCTGGACATCGTCACCCCGTACTTCGTGCCGGGGAAGGCGGGCACGAAGAATCTTTCCGCCTACCCCGAGAGCGGGATCAAGCTGCGCATCGTCACCAACTCGCTTGCGGCGACGGATGTCGACGCGGTCCATGCAGGGTACGCGAAGAGACGTAAGGCGCTCCTGCGAAGCGGCACCCGGCTCTACGAGCTCAAGCCCGACGCCCCGAGAGCCGGCGCTCCGGCGGCCGGCCACCCGAAGAGCGGCGCCGGCAGTTCCTCGGCGAGCCTGCACGGGAAGACCCTCGCGGTCGACCGGAGCCGCGTCTTCGTCGGATCGTTCAACCTGGATCAGCGCTCGGCAAACCTGAATACCGAGATGGGGGTCATGATCGAAGACCCGCGGCTCGCCGACGCCCTCTCCGACTGGGTGGATCGGGCGCCGCAGACCGTGGCGTACCAGGTCATCCTGACCCCGGACGGCTGCGGGCTCGAGTGGATCGAGCTCACCGATCAGGGAGAGATTCGATACCACAACGAGCCGAAGGTCGGCTTCCTGAAGCGGCTCTTCGTCAAGATCCTCGGCTGGCTCCCGATCGAATCGATGCTGTGACGCAGACGCCCATGGATGCGTGGCAATTCACGCGTACCGGGCTGTCCGGGGTCGTCCGGGGTTGTCCATTGGTCGGTTTCGTAACCGTCCGGACCCGGCGAAATCGGTACCCCTCCGGCCGACTCCTCTTTCCCGTTTCGGCTACAACGATGTTTTCGGATACGATGCCCGACTAATTTGAAGGAAGGAGGAGTCATGGCACTCCCGAGACGGCTCCAGGTGACACTGGCTTCGTGCGCCCTGATTCTTTTCTGCGCCGCGGCGGGCGCGCAGGAAACGAAGAAGGAGGTGGTGACGAGAAACTTCGAAATCATCTCCGTCGACGGAAACAAGGTCGTTTACCGCACCGCGTCGGGTGTCAAAGAGATCACGCTCGCGGACGACTTCAAGCTGGACATGGACGGCAAGAAGATCGGCGTCCAGGACCTCAAGCCCGGCATGAAGGGGACCGCTTATCTGACCACGACCACGACGACTCAACCGGTCTTCGTGACAGAGGTTCGCGCCGCGGAGGTGTTGGCTGTGTCGGGCAACACCATCATCGTGCGAGGCCAGAACGGCGTACGCAAGTTCACGATCGACGATGTCCGAGATAAGAACATCACGATCATGAAGGACGGTCAGCCTGTCGAGCTTCACGGCCTGCGCAAGGGCGACAAGCTCACGGCGACGATCATCACGCGGGGTGCCCCCGTGGTCATGACGGAAGCGGAGCTCAAGGCGAGCGTCGCCGCGCTTCCTCCGGCCGAGGCGCCGGCTGCAGTACCGACCGCGGCTCCCGCCGCCGCAGCTCCCGCCACTGAGGCTCCCGCCGCCGCGGCTCCGGCTGCGGCGCCGGCCGAAGCGACGATGGCGCCCCCTGCAGCTGCGACGGAGGCGCCCTCTGCGGCAGCTGCGCCCCCCACGGCCGCTCCGGCCGAGGAGACTCCTCCCAAGACGGGTTTTCCGGCTTGGGGTTGGATCGTTCTCGTGATGCTCGTGATTCTCATCGTGATCTTCTGGAGCCGCAGCCGGCGGCGCTCACCCTAGTTCCAGAGGTCGCCAGGTCTCTCGTCGCGCCCGGGCATTCCCCGGGCGCGGCGGCTTCTGGTGTCAGGCGTGCAAGCCTGCATCTTTGCTGATGATGCGCTCGACCCGTTCGATTCTGGCCCTGCCCGCAACGAGCTTCCGGATCC
>CAVUIX010000040.1:0-18770 GCA_963741435.1 uncultured Acidobacteriota bacterium
AGATCGAGACGCCGCCCGGCGCGCAGGTCCTGGAAGGGCGCGGGAAGTTTCTCGTCCCCGGTTACACGGACATGCACGCGCACGTGACGTACCTCGAGTGGAAAGGGAACGGACGGGAGCGCTCGAAGGGCGTCTTCGACCGCAAGACGAGCGAGAAGACGTTGAAGCTCCTGCTCGCCTACGGCGTGACGACCGCGCGCAATCCCGCCGCGCCCGCGCTCGACGGCGTCCGGCTGCGCGACGACATCGACAACGGGCGTCTCGTCGGCCCCCGCCTCTACACGGCGGGCGACATTCTGGACACGGCCATGACCTTCAATGGCCTGACGCACCCGGTGTCGACGGCCGAAGACGTGAGGCGGGAGGTCGCGCGGCAGGCGAGGATCGGCGTCAATTACATCAAGCTCCATGCGAATCTCCCGCCGGAGCTCGTCGCCGCCGCCATCGAGGAAGCCCACGCGCGCCGCCTGAAAGTCCTCGGCCACTTGCAGGCGACGAGCTGGACGAGGCCGCCGGCCTCGAGATCGACGGCCTCTCCCACGGCGCCGACTGGTCCGAGAGGAGCTGCCCGAGGGCAAGCGGGATGCGTACCGCCGGGACGTGGCGGCCCGCGGGCCGATGAAGGCGCGCCTGACCTGGCTCGAATCAGTCGATCCGAAGGGCCCGGAGATTCGCGCGATGGTCGAGGCCCTCGTGCGCCATCACGTGGCGGTCGATCCCACTCTGCTCTCGTCCGCGACGAAGCTCCGCGGAGACGACCGGGAGTACCTCGTCAGCCCCGACCTCGCCCTCGCGCCCGCGCCGATGCGCGCCTCCTTCTGCCCGCCTCTCCCCCGTGCGCGACTGGACCCCGGCGGACTTCCGGCGCGGGCACGCGGCCATGGAGAAGATGCTCGCCCTCGTCAAGCTCTACTTCGACAGCGGCGTCCTGCTCACGGTCGGCTCCGACGAGCCCAATCCCTGGATCGTTCCGGGCCCGAGCCTGCACCGGGAGATGGCGCTCCTCGTCCAGGCCGGAATCCCGCGCGGCGAGGTCCTGAAGATGGCGACGTCCAACGCCGCGAAGGCCCTCGGCATCGAAGCGGAATCCGGGACGATCGCCCCCGGAAAGCGGGCGGACCTCGTTCTCCTTTCCGAAGACCCGACGGTCGAGATCTCCAACACGGACGACATCGTGTGGGTCATGAAGGACGGCGTGCGCTACGACCCGAAGAAGCTTCTCTCCGAAGCGCGCTGACGCTTCATGATGGCGCTCGTTTTCGAGGGGGACGGGCGGCCGTCCGCGAGGTGCGGCGGCCGGTTCCGAGAACGGGGATTCGCGCTCGTGCGCGTCATCGCGTCGGGAATCTGCAACACGGACCTGGAACTTCGCCGCGGTTACCACGGCTTTTCCGGCGTCCCCGGCCACGAGTTCGTCGGCCGCGTCGAGGGGCCGTCCGGCTCGCCCTGGATGGGAAAACGCGTCGTGGGCGAGATCAACCTGGCCTGCGGGCGCTGCGAGGAGTGCCGGCGCGGCCTCGGGCGCCACTGCGGAAAGCGCCGCGTCCTCGGCATCCTCGGTCATCCGGGCGCGCACGCGGAGTTCCTGACTCTTCCACAGGAGAATCTCCACGAGGTGCCCGGGGAAATCGCCGACGAGGAAGCGGTCTTCACCGAGCCGCTTGCCGCCGCCTGCGAGATCCTCGACCAGGTCGCAGTCGACGCCGGGACGCGCGCCGCCGTGCTCGGCGCCGGAAAGCTCGGAACGCTCTGCGCGCGCGTGCTCGAGAGCGCGGGGGCGTCGGTCGCGCTCCTCGGGCGCAAGAGCCGCGCGCGCGCCCGCTCCTTCGACCTCGTCGTCGAGGCCACCGGCGAGCCATCGGGTATGCCGCGCGCGCTCGAGCTCGTGCGTCCCCGTGGCACGATCGTGTGGAAGTCCACCTATCACCTCCCGGCGCGATTCGACGCGGCGCCGCTCGTCGTCAACGAGGTCACCGTCGTCGGAAGCCGCTGCGGGCGCTTCGAGCCCGCACTCGAACTGCTGCGCAGCGGAAAGATCGACGTCCGAAGTCTCCTTTCCGCCGAGTTCCCGCTCGCCCACGCGACGCGGGCCCTGGCGGAAGCCTCGCGGCCGGGCGCGCGAAAAATCCTCCTCCGTCCCGGCGCCTGACGCGCCTCTCGCGCCGTAGGGGCGGGGCTTGCCCCCGCCCGCCCCCGCTCGTCACGCCACATCGTTTGGACCACCGACATCCCACTGGCGCGCAACCCACCACAGCCCGTGCCGTGGGGACAAAGGTACGTTCGGGAAGGATCGACTATGTGGTCGCGTGCGTGCCCGTCTCGTCCGGCGCGGCGCATTCGGCAGAGGCGGGCGGCCGCAAGGGCCGCCCTACGGCGCGGGGGAAACGTCGGGCGATATGCTTGTCAGGATTCGATCCGAGTCGGCGAGAGGAGGTTTTGCTGATGAGACTAACCAGAATCGGGCTGCTTCTTCTGTCCGTCGCGGCGGCCGCGGTGGCCGCCGAGGGAACCGCCGGGGGCGTCAAATGGAACTCGCCGGCTTCCTGGAAGCTCCAGGCGGCGCGGCAGATGCGCGTCGCGACCTACGACGTCCCGGCCGCGCCCGGATCGGAAACGGGCGAGTGCGGCGTCTTCTACTTCGGGCAGGGCCAGGGCGGAGGGGTAGACGAGAACTTCGAGCGCTGGGTGAAGCAATTCGAGGGCGCGGCCCCGCCGAAGAAGGGCGAGAAGACGGTCCACGGGCTCCGCGTCCACACGATCGACATCTCGGGCACATACCTGGCGTCGGGCGGCCCGATGATGCAATCGCAGGGGAAGAAACCCGGCTACCGGCTCCTCGGCGCGATCGTCGAGGCGCCGCAGGGCCTCATCTTCTTCAAGTGCATCGGCCCTTCGGCGACGATCGGCAAGGCGCAGGCGGACTTTGACGTTCTGCTGGGCTCGCTGGCCAAGTCGCCGGCGGTCAAGCTCTGATCGGAAGGAGAGAGGACATGCGGCGGGCACTCCTTCTCGCGCTGCTTTTGTGTCTGACCTGCCCGGCCATTGCCCAGGAAGGCTTTTCTCTTTTCACGACGGATTTCCCGCCGGAAGAGTTCGCGTCGCGCCGCGCGGGCGTCTACGACACGATCGGGAAAGGCGCAATCGCGATCCTCCAGGGGGCGCCGACGCCCGTCGGCTTCACGCGCTTCCGGCAATCCAACGACTTCTACTACCTCTGCGGCGTCGAGGTTCCCAACGCGTATCTCGTCCTGGACGGATCCTCGCGCAAGGCGACCCTGTATCTGCCCCACAGGAACGACGGGCGCGAGCGCGGCGAGGGGAAGGTGCTGAGCGCCGAGGACGCGGAAGAGGTCAAGAAGCTCTCCGGTGTGGAGGACGTCGCCGGGACGGATCTTCTCGGCGAGCGCGTCGCGCGCGTCCTCCAGCAGCGGGACCCCCTGACGGCCTACGTTCCGCTCTTCCCCCAGGAGGGATCCGCCGAGAGTCGAGACCTGGCCCTGCGGCGCGTGGCGGAGCTCGGCTCCGACCCGTGGGACGGCCAGGCCTCCCGCACGGGCAGCTTCGTCCGGAAGATCCGGGAGCGCTTCCCCAACCTGGCGGTCGCGGATCTCTCCCCCGCTCTCGACAAGCTCCGCCTGATCAAGAGCCCGCGGGAGATCGCGATGATCCGCCGCGCGACGCGTCTCTCGGGCCTGGCGCTCATGGAATCCATGCGCTCGACGAAGCCGGGCCAGTACGAGCGGGAGCTCGACGGCCTCGCCAAGTTCATCTACTACAGGAACGGCGCGCAGGGGGACGCCTACTACTCGCTCATCGCGAGCGGAAGGAACGCCTGGTATCCCCACTACAACGCCGGGAAAAGGAAGATGGAGGACGGCGACTTCCTGCTCATGGACTACGCGCCGGACTACGGCTACTACATGAGCGACGTGACGCGCATGTGGCCGGTCAACGGGAAGTTCTCGCAATGGCAGCGCGAGTTGTACGGTTTCTATCTCTTCTGTTACCGGGCGATCCTGAAGGCGATCCGCCCGGGAGCGCTCCCCTCGGCGATCATGCAGGAGGCCGCCAACGAGATGGACAGGACGCTCGCGGCGGCGAAGTTCTCCAGGGACATGGACCGGAAGGGAGCGGAAGCGTTCGTGAAGGACTACCACGCCGCGGCGGGACGCCCGGACGCGGCGCTGGGCCACTGGGTCGGGATGGCGACGCACGACGACGGCCCGCACACCGGCGCACTCAAGCCGGGAATGGTCTTCACGATCGAGCCGGCGCTGCGGGTGCCCGAGGAGAAGATCTACGTGCGCCTCGAAGACCTGATCGTCATCGGAGAGAAGTCCGCGGAGGTCGTCAGCGCCTTCGTCCCTTCCGACCCCGACGCCATCGAGAAGGTGATGCGGGAAGAGGGTCTCCTGAAACGCTACCCTCCCGCCGACCTCCACTAGGAATAGATATTCGAGTGACCTGAAATTGCTGTCATCCTGAGGAGCGAAGCGACGAAGGATCTGCTCTCTCGATTTTCACCGGGGCAGATCCTTCGCTTCGCTCAGGATGACAGGACAAGCTGCTCCTGTATTCTTTGCGGCGCGAAAGGACCGAATGCGATGAAGAAGACCCTTCCGTTCGCGGTTATCCTCTTGGCCGCCATGTCCGCCGCGGGAGCCGAGGAGCCGGGCAAGAGCGCCGCGAGCGCTCCCTCCTGGATGAAGGACGCGAGCAGCCGGATCGAGAAGGAGCTCGGCGCGAAATACGGCGAGGAGGCGAAGGCGCGGCTTGCCCGAGGGCTCAAGCAGGTGGGCGAGTTCTGGCGAACGGAAGACGGGGACGCGGAGAGCTTCGAAGGATTCGTCAGGACAAACTTCGCCGGCGACCCGAAGACGCTCGACGCGCTCTTCGATCGCATGGAGTTCGCCTTCGAGTCGCTCGACGGCCACATGCTGGAGATCGGCCGCGACTTCCGCAAGCAGTCGGACCTGGATCTAGGCCCGATCTACCCGTTCGACGAGACGCTCGCCGGCTACGACCCGTCGGCGCACGTCACCGACGACCTCTTCGGCAACAAGCTCGCGTTCACGGTCCTCCTGAACTTCCCGCTGACGACGCTCCAGCAGAGACTGGCCGAAGGGGAAAAGTGGTCGCGCCGGCAGTGGGCGGAGACGCGGCTGGCCGAACGGTTCTCCAAGCGCATCCCGGCCGACGTCAACCTCGCCATCGGCAAGGCCGCCGCAGTGGCCGAGCAGTACATCTCCGAATACAACATCTGGATGCATCACCTCGTGGACGCGAAAGGCGTCCGTCTCTTCCCGCCGAAGATGCGGCTGCTGTCCCACTGGAACCTGCGCGACGAGATCAAGGCGGACTACGGGGACGGGAAGACGGGCCTCGCGAAGCAGCGGACCATCGCGAAAGTCTGCGAGCGGATCGTCACGCAGACGATCCCCGATTCGGTCGTGAACAACCCGCAGGTGGACTGGAACCCGTTTACGAACGAGGTCCGGCCAACCACCGAGAAGGATTCCGACTCGCCGGCTCCTTCCGGCCGCGGCTCGGGCCCGGAGCCCGACACGCGCTACGCGAGGCTTCTCGGGACCTATCGCGCGGCGCGCCTGGCCGACCCCTATTCTCCGACGGCGCCGACGATGATCGCGCGCCGCTTCGACGAGAACCGCCAGATCCCCGAGCCGCGAGTCCGGAAAATGCTGGAGGACGTCCTCTCCTCGCCGCTCGCTCCGAAAGTCGCCGCACTGATCGAGAAGCGACTCGGCCGGAAGCTCGAGCCCTTCGACATCTGGTACGCGGGCTTCAAGCCGCGCGGCGCCTATACCGAGGCGCAGTTGGACGAGATCGTGCGCAAGAGGTATCCGACTGCCGAGGCTTACAAGAAGGACATCCCGAACCTCCTCGTCCAGCTCGGCTTCTCGAAGGAGAAGGCGGATTTCCTCGCCAACAACATCGTCGTGGATCCGGCTCGAGGCTCCGGGCACGCGATGGGGGCCGGCTGGCGCGGCGACCACGTGCACCTGCGCACGCGCGTCGAGCAGGGCGGGATGAACTTCAAGGGCTTCAACATCGCCGTGCACGAGATGGGGCACAACGTCGAGCAGACCTTCTCGTTGAACGAGATCGACCACACTCTTCTCGCCGGCGTCCCCAACACGGCCTTCACCGAGGCGCTCGCCTTCGTCTTCCAGTCGAGAGACCTGGAGCTCCTCGGTCTTTCGAAACCGGATCCGCAGAGCCGGGCGCTCGAGACCCTGAACGACTTCTGGGGAACCTTCGAGATCGCCGGCGTCGCCCTCGTCGACATGGGAGTCTGGCACTGGATGTACGACCATCCCGACGCCAACCCCGCGCAGTTGAAGGAGGCCACGCTCCAGATCGCCCGCGACGTCTGGAACCGCTACTGCGCTTCGATCTTCAAGACGCGCGACGTGACGCTCCTCGCGATCTATTCCCACATGATCAGCTCGTTCCTGTATCTGCCCGACTACCCGATCGGCCACATGATCGCCTTCCAGATCAAGCAGCAGATGGAGAAGACCGGCGCCGTCGGCCCTGAGTTCGAGCGGATGACGAAGGTCGGCAACGTCGCGCCCGACATCTGGATGAAGAACGCCTGCGGCTCCGCCGTCGGCCCGGAGGCGCTGCTCGCCGAGACGGAGAAGGCTCTCGCCGCGATCCGCTGACGCGGTTCCATGAAGTGTCCCTCCTGCTCCGCCGAGGTTTCCGAAGGCGGACTGTACTGCTCCGCCTGCGGTCGGCCGGTCAGCTCCGCCTCCCAGCTTCCGACCGGGCTCGCGACGCCATCGGAGATCGAGGCGGCGCGGCGGCGCGTTTCCCCGTCTGATCCGATCGGCCGTCTCGCCTCCTCCGCAGCTATCGAAACGGAGGGCTTCGCGCCCGGGGCCGTGCTCATCGAGCGCTACCGCATCATCGGGCTCGTCGGCCGCGGCGGCATGGGCGAGGTCTACCGGGCCGACGACCTGAAGCTCGGACAGCCGGTCGCGTTGAAATTTCTCCCCGGAAAGCTCGCCGCGGAGAAAACGTGGATCGATCGCTTCTACGCCGAGGTGCGGCACGCGCGCCAGATCTCCCACCCCAACGTGTGCCGGGTCTACGACGTGGGCGAGATCGAGGGGCGGCACTTCCTCTCGATGGAGTACGTGGACGGGGAGGACCTCGCCTCGCTCCTGCGGCGGATCGGGAGGCTCCCGGGCGACAAGGCGGTCGAGATCGCGCGGCAGCTCTGCGCGGGACTGGCGGCGGCGCACGATCAGGGCGTTCTCCACCGGGACCTGAAGCCCGGCAACGTCATGCTGGACGGTCGGGGCCGCGCCCGAATCACGGACTTCGGCCTCGCCGTTCGCGCCGACGACGACAAGGGGGGCGCTGAAGTCGGCGGCACTCCCGCCTACATGGCGCCCGAGCAACTCGCCGGCAAGGGCGCCTCGGTCCAGAGCGATCTCTACGCCCTGGGCCTCGTCCTCTACGAGCTCTTCACGGGGAGGAGAGCCTTCGAGGCGGCGACCGTGGCCGAATGGCGACGCAAGCACTCGCAGGAGCAGCCCACGGCGCCTTCGACCGTCACGAAGGAGCTCGACCCGGCCGTCGAGCGCGCGATCCTGCGCTGCCTGGAGAAGGAGCCGGGCCAGAGGCCGCGCTCGGCCGCCGCCGTGGCCGCGGCTCTGCCCGGAGGCGATCCGCTCGCCGCCGCCATCGCGGCGGGAGAGACCCCTTCTCCCGAGATGGTCGCCGCGGCCGGCAGCAACGAAGGGATGAAGCCCGCGGCGGCGTGGGCTTGTCTGGTATCGATCCTCGCGGGACTGGCTCTCGCCGCCTATCTCTCGCCGCGTGCCTACCGCCACGGGCACGTGCCGCTGGAGAAACCTCCGGACGCGCTCGTCGAGAGATCGAAGGAGATCGCCCGGAGGCTCGGCTACACCGAAAGACCCGCCGACATCGCATGGGGCTTTTCCGGGAACGGGGAATACCGCCGCTGGGTCGAGGAGCACGACCAATCGAAAGACCGCTGGAAAGGAATCGAGTCGGGACGTCCGGCGGCGATTTATTTCTGGTACCGGCAGAGTCCCGTTCCGCTCATCGCGGAGCGATTCCGCGGCGACGGCGCCGGCGAGATAATGGTGACGGAGACCGATCCGCCGCCGTTGGCGGCTGGAATGGTCGGCATGGAACTCGACCCGCTCGGCCGTTTGATCCGCTTCGAGGCGGTGCCGTCTCCGGCGACTGCGCCGACCACCGCCGACCGGTCGCCGGATTGGGAGGCTCTCTTTGCCGAAGCCGGGCTCGATCGCGCGGCCTTCGCGCCCACCGAGCCCAGGTTCCTCCCTCCCTTCTACGCGGACTCCCGGACGGCCTGGGCCGAAGGCAAGCCCGAACGCGCCGATCGCCCTGTACGCGTCGAAGCCGCCGCGAACCACGGCCGTCCGACGTACTTCGAGCTCGTGGAACCGTGGAGCAGCCCTCCTCATATGCTGCCGGTGTCGAGACTCGGGTTCAATGCCTTCGAGCTCTTCCTCGCAAGCGTATTCACGGTGCTGCTCATCGGTGGCGCCCTGCTCGCCCGCCGAAACCTGCGCATGGGCCGCGGCGACCGCCGGGGAGCGATCCGCGTGGCGGCCT
Source organism: uncultured Acidobacteriota bacterium (assembly GCA_963741435.1). Taxonomy (GTDB): domain Bacteria; phylum Acidobacteriota; class Thermoanaerobaculia; order UBA5066; family Gp7-AA6; genus JAWOLE01. The sequence continues at coordinate 8,641 of CAVUIX010000040.1, forward strand.
TCCTCTTTATCTGTTTCATGCTCTCCTGGGCGCTGGAAGCGCGCCACGCGGGGAACATCTCGGAGTACCCGCTCTTTATCCAGGGGTTGGGCACGTCCTTGTTCGTCGCCGGCCTCAGTTGGTTGATCTACATCGCCCTGGAGCCCCTCATCCGGCGCCGATGGCCGGACTCGCTGATCGCCTGGACACGCCTGCTCTCGGGCCGCTTCACCGATCCTCTGGTGGGACGGGTGCTGCTGGCCGGCGCACTGCTCGGCGTATTCGAAGCCATCTTGGTCGAAGTCGGGCAGCTCACGCGACGGGCATTCGAGACGACGCCGCCCATTCCTCCCTTCCCTTGGACCTACACTCTGCTCGGTCCCCGCTTCGTCGCCGGCCATCTCGTCGAGGCGTCCGCGGTCAGCATGTTGCTTGCTCTCGCCCTTGCCTTGCTGTTCTTTCTGCTGCGGGCCGCCCTTCGAAAAGAATGGCTGGCCGCCGGGGCCTTTGCTCTGATCATGGCGGTGCCGCTCTCCGGCGTCGCAACAGAGCGGGTCGAAGCCGGCGGGCTGATCGCCGCCGCATTCGGCCTCGTCAAGGCCGCTGCCCTCATCTTCGTTTTTCTCCGCTTCGGGCTCCTCGCAATCGTCTTCGGCAATTATTTCGGACACCTCCTGGAGCTCCCCCTCACGACCGACCCCTCGGCCTGGTACGCGGGAACGTCTCTATTTCTCCTCATCGTTCTCGCCGCGCTAGCGATCTACGGCTTCCGCATCGCCACCGCGAGCCGGCCGCTCTTCTCGGGGGCGCGCCTGGACGACTGAGTCAGGCCGACTCGGAGGCGAGCATCTCGGCGAGCGCGCGGATCGTCAGAGGCGAGCAGCCTTCCGCCTTGTTGTTGACGAGGACGAAGACGTCGCGGCCGAGGGAGGAGGCTTGCCGGGCGAGCGAGACGACCTGGCGGCGCATCTCGAGGTCGGGCGCGACGATTCGGTCGAACGGCTCGAACTCTTCGCGACGGTCGTTGTAGCGGGTCCCCGGGGCGAGCAGGAGGCGGATCACGGCGAAGGGCGCCGTCTCGAGTGGAATCGCCGCCGCCTGCACTTGCGGCATCGGCATCGCGGTCGCGTAATTGTAGACGTGGCCCGCGCCGGCCCCGACGAGAGCCGCGCGGTATTCCTCGGTCAGAAGAGACGGGTCGCGCAGCTCCACGGCGTAGCGAAAATCCCGCGGCAGCGCCGCGAGAAACCGGCCGAGCTTCGCGGCGAACGCGGCCGGCCGGTCCCGGCGCCCCGCGCCGGCCGGCGGGAACTGCAGGAGGAAGGGCCCCGTGTGGTCCGCGAACGCGGCGCGGAACGGCTCGACCATCTCCTCGACGAAGCGCTCCGGCCGCAGGAAGTCCGGATTCGCGGCGCGCTGTCCGGGAAGCTGCGCTGCCGTGACCGCCGCCGGCGCCTTGGCGCAGCAGCGAAATCCCGCCGGAAGCTGCTCCGCGTACCGAAGAAGGTCCGCTTCCGGGATCGGAGCATAGAAGCCCCGGTCGATCCCGACGGTCGTGAGCAGGGGATGCCGCGCATACTCGGCGAGCCCCTCGCGGGCGAGAACCGCCTGCGACGCGCGCCGCGAATAGACGAGTCCCGCCCAGCCGGGAAAGCCCCAGGAGCTCGTTCCGAAGAAGACATTGCCGGGCAGCCGCGCAGCGATCTCTGCCGCCTCCGCGTGCTCCCTCTCCAGCCGCTCTCTCGCGGCAATGTCGGCGCGCGAACCCTGAGGCCGCGGTGAGCCGAAGAGGTCCAGCTGGCTCGATTCGTCCATGATTCCGGATGCTAGCCCGGATAATTCACGGACACCCGGCCGAAACACGTGCATCTCGTTGAGAGATAAGCGGGCTGCTGCACCGAGACCGCGTGCCGCCGACGTACACCTTGTTCCCGCGAGAGATTTTTCGTCGGGACGAGGAAGGCCGACGACGGCGATGCCGGGGGCATCGCTGAGGAGGCCTGACGAAGTATCCGGCGGAAAAGATCCGCGGGACGGCGGGAGTCGTTCGTGATTATGCGGGCTAGACCCGGCGGCGCGAGTCCGGGCTCTTCGATTCCAAGCTAACATCCCGCCCGTGGAGCGATCGGCGGAGTCTCCTTCGTTCGTCTCCCCTCGTGTCCGAGGCGGGATTCTGCAACGCTTTGCCGCGTTCATCGCGGAGCGACATCCCTTCGCCCTGACATCCGCGGTCGCGGCGTTCGAAGCGGTTTGCCGGAAAGAGCCGGGACGCGACCCCGCGGCGATCGAGGCGCTCCGGCCCGGGCTGGCCGAGTCGTTGAAACGGCATCTCGTTCAAGCGCCGCCGGAAGAACTGCCGGAGGCGACGCCCGGCGTTCCCGTGGAGCGGCGGCTCGATCAGGCGCGGCAGGAGCTGCTTGAAGCCTGCGACGGGTTCCTGCGGCGCGAGGCGATCGCGGCCGGTCTGACCCCGGAGGAGAGGGTCGAGATCCTGCGCGGCATGGTCCTGACGCGCGCCACGGACAACCGGTTGAAGTCTTTCTTTTCGGGAAGCGAGGTTCGCTACCGCGGCACGCCGTTTCAGGGAAAGGGATTCCGGTCTCTCGGGCAGGAAGCGATCTACGCGGCGGCCGTGAGGCTTCGGCGCGGCGAACGCTACCGGGACGGCGACGGCTCCTGGCGGGGCGACGTTGTCGCGCCCTTGATCCGCGATCTGGGCGCGGCGCTCGCGATGCGCCCGGACGCTTCGATCGTGCGGATGATCTTGAACGCGCAGATGGGCAAGGCCGGCCCGCCGATGGACGGCAAGGACCTTCACGTCGGAGACCTGTCCTGGGGAATCCTGCCTCCGGCCGCGCCTCTGGGAATCTCCTCCCTGACGGCCGCGGGAATGGCGATGGCCTTCGCGCGCGAGGGCTCGGGCCGCGTGGCGGTCTGCTTCATCGGCGAGGGCGGGACATCCCTCGGCGAGTGGCACGAGGCGATCAACCTCTCCGCGGCGCGGCGGCTCCCGGCGGTCTTCTGCGTCGAGAACAACCAGACGGCTCTCTCCACCCCGGTTCCCGAGCAGTGCGCGGCGCGGGTCTTCGCCGAGAAAGCGGCGGGCTACGGCATTCCCGGCGTCACGCTCGACGGGACCGACCCCGAGGGGATCGCGGCGGCGTTCGCGTGGGCCGCCGAGCGGGCGCGCGCGGGGCTGGGGCCGGCGCTGATCGAGCTCGTGTGCATGCGCATGTGCGGCCACGCGCACCACGACGACATGCTCTACCTCGGCAAGGAGCCGCCGATCTCGTGGGACTATCCCCGGCTCTCCGAGCAGGGCTACGCCGACCGCGCGCTCTACGAGTTCTGGTCACCCCGCGATCCCATCGCGAGCTACGCCGCGCGTCTCGAGGCGGAGGGAATCATCGGGAACGGCGACCTGCCGCGCATGAAGAAGGAAGCCGAGGCGCTCGTCGAGGCGGAGGCGCGCCGGATCATCGAGGCGCCGTGGCCGGAGCCGCGCCTGGCCGGAGAGAACGTCCTGGCGGGAGAGCCGCCGCGGGGGCGAGTCGAGGCGCTCGAACCCTCCCTGCGCGGGAAAGAGGCCGCGGCCCTTCCGCTCCTCGAGACGGGACCCGCGTTCGATCCGAAGGGGAAGACGTTTCTCGAAGCCGTCATGATGGGCGTCGGCGACGCTCTGCGCTCCGACCCGCGCGTCTTCGTCTATGGCGAGGATGTCGGCGGCAGGTACGGTAACGCCTTCCTGCTCTTGAAGCCGCTGCTCGAGGAGTTCGGCGATCGCATCCTGAACTCGCCGCTGGCCGAAGGCGCGGTGCTTGGGGTTTGCGTCGGCGCGGCGCTCGCGGGACAGCGGCCGATCGGCGAGATGCAGTTCAACGACTTCGTCGCGACCGGCTTCAACCAGCTCGTCAACAACGCCGCGAAGATCCGCTACCGCTGGGGCGGCTCGGTGCCCATGGTCGTGCGCATGCCGTGGGGAGGCCTGCGGCACGCGGGGCCGTACCATTCGCAGAACACGGAGGCCTGGTTCTACCGGACGCCGGGGCTGAAGATCGTCGTCCCCTCGACGCCCCACGACGCGCGCGCGCTCCTCGCCTCCGCCGTCGCCGACCCGGACCCGGTCCTCTACTACGAGCACATCGCGCTCTACCGCGACCCGCGGATCAAGCAGGCGCTTGCGCAGGAGCCGCCCCCGCCGATCCCGATCGGCAAGGCCGCCCTGCGGCGCGAGGGCTCGGACCTCGCGATCGTCTCCTACGGCGCCTACGTCCACGTGGCGATGCGCGTCGCGGAGAAGCTCGCGAAGGAGAGCATCGAGGCCGCCGTCCTCGACCTGAGAAGCCTCGCGCCGCTCGACCGGGGCGCCCTGCTCGCGCTCGCCCGGCGCTGCGGCCGCGTCCTGATCGTCCACGAAGACACGCGCACCGGCTCGATCGGCGAGAGCCTCGCGGCGATCATCCAGGAGGAAGCCTTCGAGTACCTCGACGCTCCCGTGCGGGTCGTCGGCGCGCTCGACACGCCTGTCCCCTACTCCCCTCCCCTCGAAGAGTTCTTCCTCCCCTCCGAGGAGGAAGTCGAGAAGGCCGCTCGCCTGCTCGCCGCTTATTAGCTGGCGAAATCGGGCTTCCTGTCATCCTGAGCGCAGCGAAGGATCTGCTCATCCAACCAGGGCAGATCCTTCGTCGCTTCGCTCCTCAGGATGACAGCGGAGCAGGCTCCCGAGCACAGCGCAAGATATCGTCTTAGAATCGGGCAGAGCGAAGCTGCGATGCCCTTGCCGTCGGGAACCCGCCGCGGCCCTTACGAGATTCTCTCGCCGCTCGGCGCGGGCGGGATGGGCGAGGTGTACCGGGCGCGCGACACGAGGCTCGCGGCGCGACGTCGCGATCAAGGCCCTTCCCGCCGAGTTCGCGGCGGACCCCGAGCGGCTGGCGCGCTTCCAGCGCGAGGCGCGCCTTCTCGCCTCTCTGAACCATCCCAACATCGCCGCGATCTACGGCCTGGAGGAAGCGGACGGCGCCCGGTACCTGGTCCTCGAGATCGTCGAGGGCGAGTCGCTGGCGAGAAGCTCGCGGCCGGGCCGCTGCCGGTCGAGGAGGCGCTCGCGGTCTGCGCGCAGATCGCCGGCGGGAGTCTCGGCGGCGCACGAAGCGGGAGTGATCCACCGGGACCTGAAGCCCGGCAACGTCATGGTGCGGCACGACGGCTCGGTCAAGGTGCTCGACTTCGGCCTCGCCAAGGGAGCCGAGGCGGCGGCCGGTTCGGGCGCCGCCGACCTGTCCGCGGTCGCCGACGGTGAGCCGTCGGCACGCAGACGGGGATCATCCTCGGGACCGCGGCCTACATGAGCCCGGAGCAGGCGCGCGGAAGGCCGCTCGACAAGCGCACCGACATCTGGTCCTTCGGCTGCATCCTGTTCGAGTGCCTGACGGGGCGTCAGGTCTTTCGCGAGGAGACGGTCTCCGACACCCTGGCCTCGATCATCCGGAGCGAGCCGGACTGGAGCGCGCTGCCGGCGGAGACCCCGGCGAAGGATCCGGGACCTCCTCAAGCGCTGTCTCCAGAAGGACCCGCAGCGGCGCCTCCACGACATCGCCGACGCGCGTCTGGAGATCGAGGAGGCGCTCGCCGGGCCGGCGGAGAAGGAGCCTTCCGTCCCCGCTAGCCGCGCCGGCTGCTCCCGCGAAGAAAGCGGCGCTCGCTCTGGATCGCCCTCGGCCTTCTCGCCGGGGCGCTGGGCGGGGCAATCCTCTCGCGCGCCTGGATCGCCGGTTGCGCGCCGCGAATCTCCGGCGGCCATCCGTTCCGCGATCGCGCTGCCGGCGGAGACCGCGGCTGCGGGTGGCCTACCTGCGGCCGTCCATGGCCTTCTCGCCCGACGGACGAAAGCTCGTCTTCCGCGCCGCTGAAAGGACGCGTCAGCCAGCTCTACCTCCGGGATCTCGGGCGGGCCGACGCCGTCCCGATCCCCGGCACGGAGGGAGCCTTCGACCCCTTCTTCTCGCCGGACGGGGAGTGGCTCGCGTTCTTCGTCGGCAACGAGTTGAAGAAGGTCGCGCTCTCGGGCGGCGCGCCGACGGCTCTCGCCGATGCTCCGCCGGTCTCCATGGGAGGGACCTGGGCTCCCGACGGCTCGATCATCTTCGCTCCGCGGCCCAACGGCGGGCTCGCGCGGCTGCCCGCCGGCGCGAAGGCGTACGAGGAATTGACGAAGCTCGACGCGAATCGCGGCGAGCACGCCCACATCTGGCCCCAGATCCTGCCCGACGGGGAGAACGTGCTCCTCGTCGTCCGCGCGGGCCGGGACTTCGACGACATCCCCGCCTCCAACGTCGCCGTCCATTCCTTGAAGACCGGGCAGCGCCGCGTCCTCGTCGAAGGCAGCGCCTGGGCGCGATACGTCGAGCCGGGTTACCTGCTCTTCACCAAGGGGACGACGGTCTTCGCCGCCCCCTGCGATCCCCGCAAGTGGGCGCTGACGGGGCCGCCGGCGCCGCTCATCCAGGACGTCCTGACTTCGACGTTCGACGGGGCCCCCTACCTCGCCGCCTCCGACAACGGCCTGCTCGCCTGGGCCGGCGGAGGGGCCGTGCCGGTGCCCGTCGGATACCCTCCTCTGGGTCGACCGCTCCGGAAAGGAGGAGGCCCTTCCTCTTTCCGGCGGGCGCTTCGATGCTCCGAGGCTCTCGCCGGACGGCAAGCGCCTGGCCGTTGCCGCCCATCCGGCCGACAGGCCGGGAGGCTCGGTCGCGATCTACGACTTCGCCCGCGGCGTTCTCTCCACCCTGACGCCGGAGCCGGGCCGTCACTTCGCCCCCGTCTGGTCGCCCGACGGCCGGCGCATCGCGTTCTCGGCGTTCGAAGCGGGCCAATCCGGTCCTCGCGTGGAAGGCCGCGGACGGCAGCGGCCCGACCGAACTCCTCACGCCGGGTGGGAGACCGGAGTTTCCGAGCTCCTTTTCTCCCGACGGCCGCGCTCTTCTCTACACTACGGGAACGTCCGGCTCGCTCGAGAACATGGACCTCTGGCTCCTCTCCCTCGAGGGGAAGCGCGAGCGCCGGGCCTGGCTGGCCGGGCCCGCGCGCGAGTTCGCGGCGTTCTTCTCACCCGACGGCCGCTCGGTCGCCTACGTCTCGAACGAAACGGGGAGAAACGAGGTGTACGTACAGCCCTACCCCGGTCCCGGACCCAAGATCAAGGTCTCGACCGACGGGGGCGTGGAACCGGCCTGGGCGCCGGGTGGGCGGGAGATCTTCTACCGGACCGCCGACAGCCTTATGGCCGCGCCGGTGGAGACGCAGCCGGCGCTCTCGGTCGGGACGGCGCGGACGCTCTTTCCGGACCACTACGATCGCTGGAGCCGCGAGGACGGCAGCCGCAATTACGACGTTTCACCGGACGGCAGCCGGTTTCTCTTCGTCAAGAGCCAGGACTTGAAGCAGGAGCCGGTCACGCGGTTGAATCTCATGACGAACTGGCCGGCCGCAGTCGGGGGCCCCCAGACCGAGAAGAAATGACGGGCGGCTCGCTTCGCCGGATCCTCCACGTGGACATGGACGCCTTCTACGCGTCCGTCGAGCAGCGGGACGACCCGTCGCTTCGCGGCAGGCCCGTCGCCGTCGGCGGCGACCCGAAGAGGCGCGGCGTCGTCTGCGCGGCGAGCTACGAAGCCCGCGCCTTCGGCGTGCGCTCGGCCCTGCCGATGGCGCGGGCCGTTCGCCTCTGTCCGCAACTGGTGATCGTCCCGCCGGACTTCGCCAAGTACGGCGCCGTGTCCCGACAGGTCTTCACGATCTTCCGGAGCATCACGCCGCTCGTCGAGCCGCTGTCGCTCGACGAGGCGTATCTCGACGTGACCGAGAACTCCTGGGGGCTCGCGCTCGGCATGGAGGTCGCGCGCCGTCTGAAGGAGAGGATCCGCGAGGAGACGCAGCTGACGGCCTCCGCGGGCGTGGCGCCGAACAAGTTCCTCGCCAAGATCGCCTCGGGATGGAAGAAACCGGACGGCCTGACCGTCGTCGCGCCGGAGAGGGTCGAGCGCTTTCTCCAGAAGCTGCCGGTGGATGCGCTCTGGGGCGTCGGGCCGGTCACCGCGCGCAAGCTCCGCGCCGCCGGGATCGAGCGGCTCGTGGACGTCCGGACGGCCGACCCGGAGATCCTGAAGAGCGCCGTCGGAAGCTATGCGGAGACCCTGCGGCGGATGTCGTACGGAGACGACCCGCGCGCCGGTCGACCCGAACACCGAACGGAAATCCATCGGCTGCGAGAACACGTTCGCCGAGGACCTGAAGGACATCGAGACGATCCGGCGCGAGGTCCGCGCGCTGGCGCTCCACACGGCCGACGGCGCTCGAGAAGCAGGAAGCTCTTCGCCCGGACCATCACGCTGAAGCTGCGTTACTCCAACTTCGAGACCATCACCCGGAGCCACACGGAGGACCCTCCGACGAGCGCCGCCGAGGCGATCGCATCGCGCGCCGCCGCGCTTCTGGAGAAGACGGCCGCCGGAGCCGCCCCGTCCGATTGCTCGGCGTCACCGCGCACGGCCTGTCAGAGACCGACTCGGAGAAAGCCCCGGCGAGTCCGGGCCACGACGACGAGCTCCCCTTTCCGGAACATCTCCCGGCCGCGCCGGCCGATCCGGCGGGATGAAAACAACCAGGATTGACATTGTTCACTTTTAGTGTCTATATGTTCACCTATGAGATTAGGCTATTCCTCGCCCTTTGGCGGTTGGACTCGGACGCGCGTCCTCCTGGCGCTTCGGCTGTTGAAGGAGAGCTACCCGAGGGAATTGGCCAGAATTCTGGACGCACCCCCTTCCGGAGTTCTCAAAGCCCTTCGGGGTCTTGAGCTCGACGGCCTTGTTGCGGGCCGAAGCGTGGGACGAACTCGCGTCTTTCAGATCGATCCCCGTTATTTCGCTTACGACGAAATCAACCGGTACCTCTGGCGCCTGACGGAGCCGGACGACGACCTAAGAAAGCGTGTAGCGCGCATTAGAAGGCGGCCGAGGCGGACCGGCAAGCCGCTGTAAAGATCGCGCCGTACTCGAGTTCTCGCGACGTTGCTGTCGCTATGCGGCTTCTCGGCCCCGGTCGTGCGATGCTTCCCGAATCGAGGGCCGGAGGCTGTCTCCACGAATCGCCGAAACGGAAAGAGGCGGGAGGCGCAAGCGCCTCCCCTACGGCACGTAAGGCGAGGCCGCAGGGCCCGGCCCCGGTCGCGGCGCGAGGAGTCTCCCGAGTAACCGAAGGGAGGAGCCTCGCGCCGCGGGAGCGAGCGCGCAGCGAGGGACCAGGCTCGCGGTCGAGGCCGCATCCGGCCGAGCCGCGAGCCGGTGCGCCGTCAGGCGCAGGTCCCTCGCGGAGCGCTCGCGACGTTACCTCTGCTGGAAGAGGAGCAACCCGGCGACGAGGAAGCCGATGACGACGACGGCGGCGCGGGCCTTCTCCCTGCCGATCCGGCGGGCGAAGCCGGCGCCCGCGTAGCCGCCGGCGATCGCGCCGGCGACCATGATCAGGGCCGCCGGCCAGTCCACGGCCCCGCGGACGATGAAGTAACCGGCCGCGAGGCCGTTGATGCACATGCCGAAGAAGTTCTTCACGCCGTTGGCGGCGTGGATGTCGGAGAGGCCGAGGAACCCCAGGACCGCGAGCATCAGGATGCCGATGCCGGCCCCGAAGTAGCCGCCGTAAACGCCGACGCCGAACTGATAGACGAGGGCCGCCGTCAGACGCCCGCGCGTGCGGCCGCCGTGCTCGCGGCCGGTTTTCTGCGTCCAGCGCGCGACGACGCCCTGCACCATGAAGAGAACGGTCGCGAAGAGGATGAGAAACGGCGCGAGGCCGGCAAAGGTCTTCACGGGCGTCCGGAGAAGGAGCACCGCGCCGAGCGCTCCTCCGAGGAGACTCGGAAGGAAGAGGGTCTTCAGCCAATCGCGGTGCTCCGCGACCTCGCGCCGGTAGCCGAAGAGGCTCGCCGCCGCCCCCGGCCACAGGGCGACCGTCGAGGTCGCGTTGGCCGTGATGGCCGACTCGCCCATGAGGAGGAGCGCCGGATACGTCAGGATCGTGCCGCCCCCCGCCATCGCGTTCATGACCCCGGCTCCCGCGGAAGAGGCGACGAGCAGGCCGATCTGACCGGC
>CAVUIX010000041.1:0-18196 GCA_963741435.1 uncultured Acidobacteriota bacterium
GAAGTTCCTCTTTCTCCCCCTCTCCGCGATCCTGGAAGCGCGAGAATCGGAGGAAAAGACCGCTGCGAGGGTCCACGCGGAGAGCCTCCAGGGCCTTTCCAACGCGATCGCGCACATCGAGCAGGAGCTCGCCCGCGCACGCGGCGAGGCCTTGAAAGAGCGCGAAGCCCTGCGCTCGGAGGGGCGAGCGCATCTGGAGAAGAAGCTCGCCGAATCTTACGCGGCCGCGACGGCGACGCTCGAGCGCGCCAGCGCCGAGATCGCGTCGCAGGCGAAGCGCTCCTCCGAGGATCTGCCGCGCCAGATCCAGGTTCTCGCGCGGGGCCTGGCGGAAAAAGTCCTCGGGCGAAGGTTCGCCGCGTGAGCCTGCTCGGCTTGTCGGCCATCCTCGCCGAGCCCGCCGAGGGCGCGGAGGCGTTCCTGGGTGTGCCGATGTGGATCTGGCAGATCGTCAACCTCGTCGCGTTCCTCGGGCTTCTGGTGTACTTCGTGGCCCGGCCTCTGGCGCAGGCGTTCCGCGCCCGGCAGCAGGCCGTCGAGGACCGCATCCTCCAGGGCCGCAAGCAGCGAGAAGAGGCGGCGCGCCTGGAGACGGAGATCCACGAGCGCATGGCGCAGCTCGACCGCGATCTGGCGGAAGTCCGCGCCCGCGGACTGGCCGAGGGGGAGGAAGCCCGCGCCGGCTTGATCCGCAAGGCGGACGAAGAGGCCGAGAGAGTGCGCCGCGAGGCGGAGGAAGAGATCGCCCGGCGGCTCGTTTTCGCCAAGGAAGAGTTGCGACGCGCTGCGGCCGACCTGACCGCGGCCGGCGCGATCGAGCGGCTTTCGGTTGAAATCACGGAGGAGGACCGCCGCCGGCTGCTGCTGGAGGCCGTCGAGAGCCTCCCGGAGCGCTCATGACGGCCTTTGCCCGCAGCTACGCCCAGGCTTTTCTCCAGACCGCCCCGAAGGACTACGACGTGGAACGCTTTCTGGCGGGAGCGGCCGCGCTCCGGGACGCCCTGGGAGGAGACGCGCGCCTGAAGGCGTTCTTCTCCTCGCCGGCCGTGCCGCTGGCGGCCAAAACGGGAGCGCTCGGGCAGCTCGCCTCAAAGGCCGGCGTGGACGCCTTCGGAACGAGGCTCCTCAATCTCGCTCTCGCGCACGGGCGCGCCCTGGGCTTGTCGGAGATCCTGTCGGCGATCCGGGATCAATCCGACAGGGCGGGCGGCGTCGTGGCCGCGCGGGTGACGGTCGCGGCGCCGGTGGACGAGGGGCAGCGGGCGCGGATCGCCGAGGGGCTCGCGCACGCGGTCAAGCGCCGTGTCCGGCTCAAGGTGGACGTGGATGAAAGGATCCTGGGCGGCTTCGTGGCGCAGATCGGCAGCGAGGTTTTCGACGCTTCGGTCCGCCACGCGGTCGAACGGTTTCAGAAGCAAACGAAGGAGAACGCGAGGGCCTGATGCAAATCAAAGCGGACGAGATCACGGAGATCCTGAAACAACAGCTTGCCGGCTACGAGAAGGCGATTGACGTCGCGGAGGTCGGCACGGTCCTCTCCGTCGGAGACGGGATCGCGCGCGTGTACGGCCTGGACAACGCGATGTCGGGCGAGCTGCTCGATTTCGGCCACGACCTCTTCGGTCTGGCCTTGAACCTCGAGGAAGACAACGTCGGCGTCGTGCTGCTCGGAGAATCGCGCGAGGTCATCGAGGGGCAGCAGGTGCGCCGTACGGGCCGGATCATCCAGGTGCCCGTCGGCCCCGCGATGGTCGGCCGCGTCGTGGACGCGCTCGGCCGGCCGCTGGACGGCAAGGGACCGATCGCCACGACCGAGTTCTATCCGCTTGAGAGAATCGCGCCCGGCGTCATCGACCGCCACCCGGTGCGGGAGCCCGTCCAGACGGGCTTAAAGGCCATCGACGCGATGATCCCGATCGGCCGCGGCCAGCGCGAGCTCATCATCGGCGACCGCCAGACTGGCAAGACCGCCCTCGCGATCGACACGATCATCAACCAGAAGGGGAAGGGGTTGATCTGCGTCTACATCGCGATCGGCCAGAAGAAGTCCACCGCCGCGCAGGTCGTCAAGACTCTCGAAGAGTACGGGGCGATGGAGCACACGATCGTCGTCTCCGCCTCCGCCGCCGAGCCGGCCCCGATGCAGTACGTCGCACCGTACGCCGGCTGCGCGATGGGGGAGTACTTCCTCTACAACAAGCAGCACGCCCTGACGATCTACGACGACCTCTCCAAGCACGCGGCGGCGTACCGGGAGATCTCGCTCCTCCTGCGTCGCCCGCCGGGACGCGAGGCCTATCCGGGCGACGTCTTCTATCTCCACTCGCGCCTTCTCGAGCGCGCGGCCAAGCTCTCCGATGCCAACGGCGGAGGGTCGCTGACCTCGCTGCCCATCATCGAGACCCAGGCCGGAGACGTCTCGGCCTACATCCCGACCAACGTCATCTCGATCACCGACGGGCAGATCTACCTCGAGGCGGACCTCTTCTATTCGGGCGTCCGCCCGGCCGTCAACGTCGGCCTCTCGGTGTCGCGCGTCGGCGGCAGCGCCCAGATCAAGGCCATGAAGCAGGTCGCCGGGACGCTGCGGCTCGATCTGGCCCAGTACCGGGAGCTTGCCGCCTTCTCGCAGTTCGGCTCGGATCTGGACAAGGCGACGCAGGCGCAGTTGAACCGCGGCCGGCGCCTGGTCGAGATCTTGAAGCAGCAGCAGTACCTGCCGATGGACGTCGAGCTGCAGATCGCCTCGATCTACGCAGGGACCAAGGGGTATCTCGATTCGCTGACGATCGACGCGATTCTCCCCTTCGAGGCGGGGCTGCACCAGTTCTTGAAGAGCGAGCACGCGGAAGTCCTCTCCGCGATCGCCTCGACCGGAAAGCTCGAGAAGGCCACCGAGGAGACGCTCGGCGCAGCGATCAAGACCTTCAAAGACCGCTTCATCAAGGAAAACGCCGGCGCGGTAGCCGCGTAAGGGTCTAAAGGACAGGAACTGACTCGATGGCTTCACTGATCGACATTCGGCGTCGGCTGCGGTCCTTGAAGAACACGCAGCAGATCACCCGGGCGATGAAGATGGTCTCCGCGGCAAAACTGCGGCGCGCGCAGGACCGCGCGATCGCTTCGCGGCCTTACGCGAAGCTGCTGCGCGAGGTCCTGGCATCCGTTTCCGCGCGCGTCAAGGAGCCGAAGCACCCGCTGCTGGCTTCGCGCGAGGAAAAGCGCGTGACGCTCCTGATCGTGGCCGGCGACCGGGGACTGGCGGGCGCCTTCAACGCCAATATCCATCGGGCCGTCACGGCGCTCCTGGCGGAGAAACGCGGCTGGGAATCCGTGACGGTCCTGCCGATCGGCAAAAAGGCGCTCGACTACTGGAAGCGACGGGCAAAGCTCCTGGCGCCGAAGTCCTACCCGGGGATCTTCGCCCGGGTCGAGTACGCGCACGCGAAGGAGATCGCCGGATATCTTGCCGGAGAGTTCACGGAAGACCGCACGGACGCGGTCTACATCGTGGTCAACGAGTTCAAGTCCGTCATCGCCCAGACGATCCGGGTCTTGAGGATCCTGCCGATCGAGCGCGGGCAGACCGCCGTGACGGAAGCCTCGGGAGAGCGGCTGGCCGACTTCATCTACGAGCCGGACGCGGAGACGATCCTGGCGCGCCTGCTCCCCCGGTATCTGGAGTTCGCGATCTTCCGGGCGCTGCTCGAATCGGCCGCCGCGGAGCACGCCGCCCGCATGACGGCCATGGACTCGGCCTCCCGCAACGCCGGGGAGCTGATCGACTCGCTGACGCTGACCTACAACCGCGCGCGGCAGGCGCGCATCACCAAGGAACTGATCGAGATTGTTTCCGGATCCGCGGCACAGGAGTAAGTAAGTCAAAGTCCAAAGTCCAAGGTCCAAGGTCCAAGGTAGCCCGTTCTCCTTTGGACGTTGGACATTGGACCTTGGACCCGGGACGGGTACCAAGGAAGGAGAGAACGATCATGGCGGAAGGAAAAGTCGGTCGCGTCGTCCAGATCATCGGGCCGGTGCTCGATGTCGAGTTTCCCGAAGGGCACCTGCCGGCGATCTACAACGCGGTGGTCGTCAAGGAGGAAGCGAGCAAGACCGGGGTCGCGATCGACGTGATCTCCGAGGTCGCGCAGCACCTGGGTGAGAACCGCGTGCGCTGCATCTCCATGAAGCCGACCGACGGGATGGTGCGCGGCATGAAGGCCATTGATACTGGAGCGCCGATCTCGGTCCCGGTGGGAGCGGAGACCCTGGGGCGCATTCTGAACGTCGTCGGCGAGCCGGTGGACGGCCTCGGGCCGGTCAACGCGAAGGAGCGCTGGTCAATCCACCGCGAGCCGCCAAGTTACGAAGACCAGTCCACGGAAGTCGAGATGTTCGAGACCGGGATCAAGGTCGTGGACCTGCTCGAGCCCTACTCCAAGGGGGGAAAGACCGGCCTCTTCGGCGGCGCGGGTGTCGGCAAGACGGTCATCGTCATGGAGCTCATCAACAACGTCGCGATGCATCACGGCGGATACTCGGTCTTCGCCGGGGTGGGCGAGCGCACACGCGAGGGCAACGACCTCTATCTGGAGATGACCGAATCCGGCGTCATCACGCCGGGAGACCCGTCCAAGTCGAAGGCCTCGCTGATCTACGGTCAGATGACGGAGCCGCCGGGCGCGCGGCTGCGCGTCGGCCTGACGGGCCTGACCGTGGCCGAGTACTTCAGGGACACCGAGGGGAAGGACGTGCTCCTCTTCATCGACAACATCTTCCGCTTCACGCAGGCGGGCTCGGAGGTCTCCGCGCTTCTCGGGCGCATGCCCTCCGCCGTCGGGTACCAGCCCAATCTCGCGACCGAGATGGGGGAGCTCCAGGAGCGGATCACCTCGACCAAGAAGGGCTCGATCACCTCCGTCCAGGCGATCTACGTTCCGGCCGACGATCTTACAGACCCGGCCCCGGCAACGGCTTTCGCGCACCTGGACGCCACGACCGTTCTCTCGCGGCAGATCGTCGAGCTGGGTATCTACCCGGCGGTCGATCCGCTCGCCTCGACGTCGAAGATCCTGACGCCGCGGATCGTCGGCGAGGAGCACTACGCGGTCGCCCGCGCCGTGCAGGCGGTCCTCCAGAAGTACAAGGACCTGCAGGACATCATCGCGATCCTCGGCATCGACGAGCTCTCGGAGGAGGACAAGCTGACGGTGGCCCGCGCGCGTAAGATGCAGAAGTTCTTCTCGCAACCCTTCTTCGTCGCGTCCCAGTTCACGGGGCGCGAGGGGCGCTTCGTCAAGATCGCCGACACGATCAAGGGCTTCAAGGAGATCGTCGACGGCAAGTGCGACGACATTCCCGAGCAGGCCTTCTACATGGTCGGCACCATCGAAGAGGTGCGCGAAGAGGCCGAGAAGCTCGCCAAGAGCGCGGCCTGACGGCCAGGGAAGTCTCAGGTCTGAAGGTCCGCGAAACAATGGATCTCGGAATCAGCGGCCGTGTCGCGATGGTGGCGGCGGCTTCGAAGGGGATCGGGCTCGCGGTCGCGACGGCGCTGGCGAAGGAAGGGTGCCGGGTTGCGATCTGCTCGCGTGACGCGGCCTCGCTGGAGGCGGCCCGTCGGAAGATCCTGGCGGAGGCGCCGGGCGTCGCAGTCCAGGTCTTCCCGTGCGACGTGACGAGCGGCGACGATCTCGAGGCCTGGCACCGGTCCGCCACCTCTGAACTGGGGCCGGTGGACATCCTGGTGACGAACACAGGGGGCCCGCCGGCGGCGCACTTCCTGGACCTGACCGAGGAGCAGTGGCAGCGCGGCATCGATCTGACTCTCATGAACGTCGTGCGCCTGTGCCGGCTGGTGCTGCCGCAGATGCGGGAGCGGCGCTGGGGGAGGATCATTCACTTGACGTCCTTGACCGCCAAACAGCCGATCGCGCTCCTGACGATCTCGAGCACTCTGCGGGCGGGGCTCTCCGCCCTGACCAAGACGATGTCCAACGAATTCTCGCGCGACGGCGTCCTGGTCAACGCGCTCCTGCCGGGCCATGTGCTGACGGATCGTCAGATCGAATTGAACGAGATCCGCTCGAAGCGGGAGGGAATCTCGATCGAGGACTATGCTCTCCGCGTGCAGGGCACGATCCCGATCGGACGCTACGGACAGCCGCGGGAGATCGGCGAGGTCGCGGCCTTCCTCGCGAGCGAGCGCGCGAGCTACATGGCCGGCGCGACAATCCAGGTGGACGGCGGCCTGATCCAGGGCACGTTCTGACGAGGTGGTGGGTGATAGGTGTTAGGTGGCAGGGGACCCGCTCCTGCTGCCGTTAGGATGGAAATGATGGCTCTGAAACTCGTTGTGGTGACCCCGGAGAAGAAGGTTGTGGACACGGAAACCGAGCAGGTGGAACTGCCCGGAGAGCTGGGATACCTGGGCATCCTGCCGGGGCACGCGCCGCTCATCAGCCTGTTGAAGACGGGGGTGCTGACCTACAAAGGAGCCGGCGGCGGAAAGTCGCTGGCGCTTTCCGCGGGTTTCGTCGAGGTCGCCAACGACGCCGTGTCGGTCCTCGCGGATCTGGCCGAAGAGCCTTCGCAGATCGATGCCGGCGCGGCCGAGAAGGACCGCTCCCGGGCCGAGGAGGAGCTGAAGACGGCCTCCCGTGAGACACTCGAGGAGATCAAGACCCGCCTCGAGCTCGCCGAGGCCCGCCTCGCTGTCGCCAGAGCGAAGTAGAGGATCCCCTCCACCGTCATCCCTTCGCTCTCTCCCTGTCATGCTGAGCGCAGCGAAGGATCTGCTCCATCCGTTCGAGCGGTGGCCCTCCATCTCAGGGCAGGCTCTGAGCGAGGCGAAGGATCTGCTTGGCCGCTCAGGAATGAATTTCAGGTTTCAGGTTTCAGCTTGAGCACCTGAAACTTGAAACCCTGGTACGACGTAAGGCGGAGTCCTCGCCGCGATAGCCTATCGCCGTGACCTCCGAGCACGTCCAGGCGGCCGTCCCCGAGCCGGAGGAACGCTTCTTCCTGAAAGGGCCGCGCTCGCGAGGCAGCGAGCTCAAGTCGGTCCTGACGATCGTCGCCGAGTTCATCCGGGGCTTCCGCGCGCTGCACTTCGTGGGCCCGTGCGTGACTGTCTTCGGGTCGGCGCGGTTCAAGGAAGATCACCCCTACTACGCGCTGACGCGAGCCGTTGGGCAGCGGCTTGCGAGGATCGGCTTCACTGTCATTACCGGCGGAGGCCCCGGCATCATGGAGGCGGCCAACCGCGGCGCGAAGGAGGCCGGCGGCTTCTCCGTCGGGTGCAACATCGTTCTTCCCGAGGAACAGAAGATCAATGCCTATCTGGACCGCCGGGTGACCTTCCGCCACTTCTACGTGCGTAAGGTCATGCTGGTGAAGTACTCGTATGCCTTCGTCGTCATGCCGGGCGGCCTCGGCACGATGGACGAATTCTTCGAGGCGGCCGTCCTGATCCAGACCAGGAAAATCGAGAGCTTTCCCCTCATCCTCTTTGTCAAAGACTACTGGCGTCCTCTCGTGGAATTCCTGAACGAAATGGTCGAGGTCGGCACGATCGCCCGCGAAGACCTCGACCTCCTTCTCTTCACCGACTCCGTGGACGAGGCCATGGCCCACATCCAGAAGCACTCCGTCGAGCAGTTCGGCCTGGTGCGTCGGAAACTTCCCCGCCGCTCCCGCTTCCTCCGGGAGTAACGCACGGGAAGCCCGAGCGAGTAATAGAGACCTGACCCCAGCCGGCCTAACCGGCCCGCGCGAGGATCAGCTCGAGCTGCGCGAGATGGTTGCGGTCGTGTCCCGCGTGCATGCGGATGGTCGTCTCGACGCTCTCCTCTCCGCGTTCGGGGTGCATCGCCACGCGGGCGAGATCATCAGGCGAAAGCGATCGGTAAAGGGCGACGTTCCAGGCGCGCAGAGCCGTGAGCGACCGGACCGCGATTTGCGCGTCGCGCCGCGGGTTGAGCCGCGCCCAGGCGTCCTGGTCGTACGGCTGGATCACGTGGCCCGGCTCGCTGACCATCTGCCGGACCCGGAACCCCGTGCCGATCTCGACGTCGGCCAGATGTCCGACGACCTGGCGCCCCGTCCACTTGCCCGGCCCGAACCTGGTGTCGAGCCCCTTCGCGCCCATCCTCTCGACGAGCGATGCGACCAGCCCCGGCGTCGCCTCGAGCACCTCGAAAGGGGAGTCCCGCCCCAGCAGCCCCAGTAGCCGTTCCCGATATTCGTTCATGCCCCTTCCTACCACACCCCTGACAGCCCTGCCTGTGTGAGGAGGTCGGTCTCCGTGCGCCGCCGTACCGAGAAGAGGACGTCTTTGGAGAGAGACCGAGTCAACCGGCCCTTAAGAATTGTCTTAGGCGAACACGGCGATGGCAGTTCGATTGCTTCGACGGTCCTTGAACGGAAAACGGCTGCAGAAAGGACGCGTCCTCTGCAGGCCGCTTCCGTGCGCGATTCGAATCGAGGCGTCGGTAACTGTCCGTTTTTCACGCGCTGGGGTTCCAGCGAACAGGAGGAAGAATCTATGAGCAGAGTTCAGCGACTTGTAGGGTTGGGTGGGCTTCTGGTGGCAACGCTTCTCGGCACGACGGCGTCGGGCGGCAGCTCTGCCTATGTCGAAACGGATCTCGTCGTCAACAAGCTGGTCGACGGCGTCCCGACCCTGACCGACAGCAACGGCATCGTGCACGTCGCACAGTTCTTCGATCCCAACCTCGTCAACCCGTGGGGTGTCGGAGAATCGATGACTTCCCCGTTCTGGGTGTCGGACAACGGCAGCTCACAGTCGACCCTGTACAACACCGCCGGTACTCCCCAGGCTCTCGTCGTGGCCATTCCGGCGCCGGGCGACCCGCTGGGGGCGTCGGGGGCGCCGACGGGCCTCGTCTTCAACATCGGGGGAGGCAGTCTGGGCAATTTCAAGATCTCGGGCTTCAACAGCGCCGGAGACCCAACTTCCGCGCCGGCCGCGTTTCTCTTCTCGGCGGAGGACGGAACGATCCTGGGATGGAACCCCGGCGTGAATCCCGCCGGCACTCCCGCCGCGACTCTGGGCAAGCACGCGATCATCGCCTTGGATAACTCGCCGTTCGGCGCCATCTACAAGGGGCTCGCGATCGCCCAGGACAGCGAAAGCGGAGATTTTTTCCTATACGCGACCAACTTCGGCGCCGGCACGGTCGAGGTCTATGACGGGATGTTCCAGCCGCCGAGCGGCCTGCCCTCCAACGCATTCGTCGATCCGAACCTGCCGAAGGGCTACGCTCCTTTCAACATTGTCCCGATCACGATGGGCGGCTCGACCCGGCTCTTCGTCACCTACGCGCTGAAAGAGGAAGGCGGGGACGACGACGTGGCGGGCCAGGGGCACGGCATCGTGGATACCTACGATCTCCAGGGGCACCTGCTCTCGCGATTCGCTCAGCACGGACAACTGGATTCGCCCTGGGGCGTCGCCCTGGCGCCGGCCGGTTTCGGTGAGTTCGCCGGGGACGTTCTCATCGGCAATTTCGGCGACGGCCACATCAATGCGTTCGATCCCTCGACCGGCGGATTCCGCGGCAAGTTGAAGGATACCCACGGGCAGGCGATCACCATCGACGGGTTGTGGACCATCCTGGTCGGCAACGGGGGCAACGGCGGCGACCCCGGCACTCTCTACTTCACCGCCGGTCCCAACGACGAGAGCGACGGAATCTTCGGAAAACTGACTCCGGAGTAATGTTTCTCCGGGCGACGGATGACCCGGGCGGCCTCCACCCGGGCATTCGCCGGACCGGCGTGAACCTGCGCTGCCCTTTTGCCCGCGACCGGGCGGTCGTATCCTGTCGGTATGACGCGATTGTCCTATCTTTCGGGCAAGACTGCGGTTGCGACGAGCGCCATTGAGGGGAAAGGCCTCTTCGCGGTGAAGCCGATCGCGAAGGGCGAGATCGTGGCGGTCAAGGGCGGGCACATCGTGGGCCGCGACGAGCTCCCGCAGTTGCGCCGGCGCCTCGGGCCGGCGGAGATCCAGATCGCAGAGGATCTCTACATCGCTCCCGTGAGCGAGGAGGAGCGGGAGGGCTCGATGATCTTCAGCAACCACTCGTGCGAGCCGAATATCGGCGTTTGCGGGCAGGTCATGTTCGTCGCGATGCGCGACATCGCGGCGGGCGAAGAGCTGACGCACGACTGGGCGATGACCGACGACGATGACGAGGCGATGACCTGCCGGTGCGGGGCCGCGTCCTGCCGGGGCACGGTCACCGGAAAGGACTGGATGCGCCCGGATCTCCGTTCACGGTACGCCGGGTACTTCTCCGCCTACCTTGTCGACAAGATCCGGCGGCTCGAGGCCGCGGCGAGCCGGGACGCATGACCGCGGTCGCGAAAGGTCCGCATCCATTTTTCAGCACCCTTCCAGGTGTGTGGACAGCCGTCCTCCTGCTTGTCGCGGCCGCGGCGGCGGGAGAGGCGGGGAAGGTCTCGAAGGAGAAGATCTCCTTCAAGGGAAAAGAGCGGGTCTACTTCCTCTTCGTTCCGGCGGGGATCGCGCCGGAGCGGAAGCTGCCGGTGCTCGTCGCGCTTCACGGCTCCGGGCAGAACGCCGAGAACTACGTCTCGGCGTGGAAGGACCTCGCCGAGAAGGAAATGATCGCGATCGTCGGGCCCGCCTCGAACGACTCGATTCACTGGGCCTCGCCCGACGACGGCCCGCTCTTCCTGCACGACATCCTCGAGCTGGTCGCCGCTCAGCATCCGATCGACGGGCGGCGCGTCTACCTCTTCGGGCATTCGGCCGGAGCGGTTTTCGCGCTCCAGATGGCGGCGCTCGAGTCGGAGTACTTTGCCGCCGCCGCCGCCTACGCGGGATCGTTGGATCCGAAGTACTTCAACCTCTTCGACTACGCGAAACGAAAGATTCCCTATCTGTTCGTCATCGGCACGCAGGACAGGCTCTTCCCGCTCGACGAGGTCCGGGCGACGCGCGACGCACTGAAGTCCCGGGGCTTTCCCGTCGAGTACTTCGAGATGCCCGGCCAGACCCACAACTACCTCCGCAGCGCCAGGGAGATCAACGCCAGGGCCTGGGAGTTCCTCCAGAAGAACCCTCTCCCCTCGGACCCGAACTACACCGTCTACTGGGATCCCGCCAAGTAATCGGCCCTTCCCCTCTCCCCCCGCGCGGGAGCGCGAGGGGGGTTCCCCTCGCCGTATATAAGCGCCGGCCGTGGCCGGCAGCACGATTGAACCTCGAGTCCCGCTAGGGGAGACGGACTTGTCGTCGCTGCTATTTTGGGGGCCAGGCGATCAGGATGGGGCCGCTTGGTGCCGTGCCGCCGATCTCGGGCTCGAGCGTGACTTCAAGGCGGTCGGGGCGCGAGGCGAGCGCCGGGTGCTCGGCAATGTGGCGCGCATGGCCGGAGAAATCGGGGCGCGCGTCTCCTAACGGGACCCAGGAGCCGCCGCGGAGCGCCCAGGCGCGGTAGACGCGGCCGGCGGGCGCGGGCGGGAAGTTCGAGAGCGTGAAGACGGCGATCGGCGCGCCCGGACGATGCCGGTAGACGCCGTGGATGCGCGACTGCGGATCGCCCGGCGCTGTCATCCGCAGGGCCTCGGAGTCGCTCGATGTGAGCATGGTCAGAGCGCGGTCGTCGCGCGCGAGCTCCGAGCGGCCGGAAAGGAAGCGCAAGGCGAAGACGCCGAGGATCGCGATCCCCGCCAGCGTCGCGATGAGCGGAGCCAGCCGCAGACGCAGCGACCGCAGGCCCGCGCGGATGCGCGACTTGGCGGTGCCGAGCGGGAGCTTCAGGGCCGAGGCGATCTCGTCGTGCGAGAGCTGCTCGAAGAAAGCGAGGCCGAGGGCCTGACGCTGCGGCGGCGGAAGCTCTTCCAGCGCGCGTCTTAATGCCGAGTGTCGGTAGGCGTTCCAGACTTCCTCGGACTGACCGGGCCCGGGTTCCGGAAGGCTGGCGAGCTTCTCGCCTTCGGGATCCGCCTGGATTTGCGGGCGCCGGCTTTTCCGGCGCAGTTCGTTGGCGATCCGATAGTGGGCGATCTGCAGCAGCCAGGGCCGAACGGGTCCGCGCTTCGGGTCATAGGTGGGAGCGCTCTTCCAGACGGAGAGGAAGACGTCCTGCACGATGTCTTCGGCGGTCGGGCGGCCGAGCGCCTGCGCCGCCATACCGAGGATGGTCGGAGCGTAGCGGGCATAGAGAAGGCCGATCGCGTCCTGTTGCCCGGACGCGAGATCGCTCATCAGCGCCTCGTCGGTGACGTCCTTCTCGATAGCCGCGTCGACCATGTTACCGCTCGCTCCTGAGCATGTGGCGCTCGTCCGGGGAGAGCCGCGGCAGCCGGCGCAGGGCCGCGACGAGCTGCCAGACCTCTTCCTCGCTCCTGGAGGCGCCGAAGGCCGGCATGCCGGTCATGCGGATTCCATTGGAAACGATCCATTTGAGCTCGCCGTCCGAGCGGGCCTGAACGCGCGCCAGGGTGAGGCCCGGGGCCGGAGGGTTCAGGCTTGCTCCGCCCTCCGTTGGATCGACGCCCGGAGCGCCGTGGCAGGCGACGCAGTGCGTCCGGAACAGGGCGAGTCCCGCGGCGACAGCCTCGGGCGAGCGGGCGAGGGGGTTGGCCACCTTTGGCGCGTGGCGCTCGATCGAGCGGTTCAGCGCAAAGGTGGCCAACTTCTCCTCGAGCCGTCCCGGCGGTTTCGCCGCCGAGAAGTCGACGAGCCCGGCCGTGAGGGCGATTCCCGCGCAGAGAGCGCCGAGCGCCGGGAGCAGGAGCAGCTTGCCGATGGTTCGCACGTCTTACTCGACGACGACGGTCAGCTTCATGTTGCCGTGCCCCGCGCCGCAGAAGTGGTGACAGATGGCCGTGAACGTGCCGGCCGTCTGGGGGGTGACGGTGATCTGCTGCGTCTCTCCAGGGGTGAGGTCGGTGTCGATCTTCAACGTCCGAATGAAGAGACCGTGGGTGACGTCCTCGCTCTTGACGGCGAGCTTGACGGTCTCCCCTTTCTTCAACGTGATCGTCGAAGGGACGAACTCGAAGCGCTTGGCGGTGATCGCGATCGTGCGGGACTCTTCGGCGCCGTCGGCCGCCCTGGCTGTCACGACCGGGGCGAGAAGCAGGAGAAGAGCGAGGATGCGGGTCGTCTTCATAGGGAACCTCCTTCTTTCATCAGTTGCTGGATGCCGACGGTGCCCGAGAATTCGCGCAGCGTCAGCTCGACGTCCTGGATTCGGGGCGGGCCTCCGGCCCGAGCTCCGGGCTCATTGACAACGCGCAGGCCGAGGTTCTGGAACGGCTTCTTGGGGTCGAACGGAATCGGCTTCTTGGGGACGCCCGTTTCGGGGTCCGGGAACGCGAAGATCAGGGAGCGCGCCGCGATGTGCGTCGCGTGTCCCTCCGTGTGCGTGTGCTCGCGGTGGATGTGGCCGTACAGCACGGTCACGTTCTCGTAGGAGGCGAGCGCGTTCATCACCTCGTCTCCGTCTCCGGTGAACCACTCCCAGTCGGGGCGCAGGTCGAAGAGCGGACGGTGGGTGAAGACGACGATCGGCGCGGTCGTCGGGAAGCGCGCGAGATCCTTCTTGAGCCACGCGATCTGCTCGGGGCCGACGTTGGGCTTTGCCAGCGAGACGTTGTCGAGCGCGATGAAGTGCACGCCGCGGTGGTCGAAGGAATAGTGCGTCTCGCCGAACGTCTCCCGGAAGAGCTTGCCGCCGTCCAGGCCCGCGTCGTGCTCGCCGGGAACGGACTTGATGAGAGGGACCTTCAGGCGGCTGGCGATCTTCTGAAAGAGCCTCATCCGATCGGCGTGCTCTCCCGGGTTCTCGCTGTCGTGCGTCAGGTCTCCGGTGAAGAGGACGAGATCGGGGCGCTCTTTCAGGCCGTTGATCATGTCCACCGCCTTCTCGAACGCCTGCGTGCCGAGCGGGTTGGGCGGGCCCGAGAAACCCACGTGCGTGTCGGAAAGCTGAACGAAGGAGAAGGGGGTCGGGGCCTCTCCGTTCTCCTTGCCGAGCAGCGCCGCGATCCGCCGGCCGCCGGGGGTGGCGCCCAGGAGCGGGGCCACGTGGAAGAGAGCGCCGACGCCGATCGAGGTGCCGGCGATCTTCATGAACGTTCTTCTGTTGACAGGGTCTTTCATTCTTCCTCCTTGGTGGCGACGCCCGTTGGGCGGCGCGACCGGGTTGGGGGTTATTCGTCTGGATCCGCTCCTGTCACCGTGAGGCGAGACTCGCCGTATGGACAGCGGGCGTCTTGGCAGGCCGGCTCAGGACAGATGGCCCGGCCTTGGCCCAGGTCTCCCCGGGATCCGTCGCCGGCGACGTCGGCTTGGATGAAGCGCTTGAGGACGCGCAGGCGGCAGAGATCACGAGCGACGAAAGAGTCAGGACGAGGGCACCGAGCTTCTTCTTCATGGCAACTCCTTTTCAAAATCGAACCGCGGCCTATCCGTGGTTCGGGGAGGAGTACACCGCCGCGCCCGCCTGGATTGAGGCCGCCCGGCTTCTTCAGGAATTGTTCAGATTGGCGTCGTCCAGGAAATCTGCACGTTCGGTTTCGGCGAGACCGACCCTCGGGCGTCCGAGAGAACGCTTCTCAAGAAGAAATTAAATCCGGAGACCGGCAGAGTCCATTTCCCATCGGCGAGCGAACTCCTTACTGAACGCGGGATGCCCCCGCTTCAATATCGAGGAGGTTCGCAATGCCGAAGATGCTCGAAATGACTTGTAATGCTGGTCCGTGCGGGGGCCGCTACGCGGACGGCGTAACGCGCCCGATCACCGCCGTCGCGACGCGCGACGCAACGTTAAACCGCAGTGATGCGACTTTGCTCGAGCTATTCGAGGCCGGAGTCTTGAAGGCGCTCGGTCTCTATCGCAAGCTGATCGACGTCGAAATCGGCAGGGCGTCGGAACACGGCGCGCGCTGGTGGAGTCGCCGCCTCGTCGAGATGTACGAAGAGGCCGGGTTCGTGCATCTTGAAAACTAGTCTTTCTCGCGCGACTCACCGCATCGGTCTCGCGGCTTAGGATCCTGTTCTCCTCACCTCGGCTTCTCGCGCCGCGAACGGCTCGGGGGCACGGGACGGCGCGCCCGCTTGGATCGAGGCCGCCGGCGTTCTTCAGGAATCGTTCAGATTCGCGCCGTGCGAGTAAGGGGCACGCTCCCCTTCGCCACCGCGTTCGAGAGAACGCGGTTCTCAAGACGAGATTAGGGACGCAGATCCACGAAATCCAATCCTCATCCGCCGGTGAACTCCTTATCCGAACGCGGGATGTCCCCCGTTCAGAACTTAGGAGGACTGGTCATGAAGAGACTCTTTACCTGGCTTCTCAATTCCCCCGATTCCGCGCCGAAGGCAACCATCCTGGTTCGATTGATGGCCGGCGGTGTGTTCCTCTGGGAGGGGATTCTCAAGTTCGTGTACACGAATCAGGGGGTGGGCCGTTTCACCAGGATCGGGATTCCCTTTCCGCACGCCACGGCGGTATTCGTTGGAGTGCTGGAGATCGTGGGAGGAATACTCCTGCTCGCCGGCTTTCTGACGCGGTTCATCGCTGTCCCTTTTGTGATCGAGATGCTGGTCGCGATGCTGTCGACGAAGATCGCTCTGTACCTGGGGACTTCGCCACTGCCTCTTCCTCCAGCGCCCCCGAAGGTAGGGATCTGGGCTGTTTTTCATGAGATCCGCTCCGACTACGCTCAAATCATGAGCGTCCTCTTCCTCGGCATCGTGGGCCCGGGACCGTGGTCTCTGGATGCTGTCCTGGCGCGCTTTCGAGCGCGAGGACTTCAGAGACGGGGCGGCCTGGGCGCGCGCCCGCTCACCGGCGAGCTCGGGCAATTCCTCGAGGCGCAGAGTGGAGTCAGTCGCGGCGTGAGGTATTAACCCGACCCCGGGTCTCCTGCCGCGCGGTGCGGCCGCAGCAGAAGCGCTAGAAGAGCCAGAAGGGAGCAGGCCATCGCGGCCATGCCCCAATAGAGCGATCGGGGGTGATAGGCGATCCTTATGCGGTGTTGGCCGGCGGGAACCGGAAACGCGATCGGGGCGCCGGCGGGCGGGTCGAGGCGGATCGGGTTTCCGTCCACCGTCGCGCTGAGTGTCGGGTGCCAGGCCATACCTAGCTGAGCGCTCTTCGGACGACGAGGGCCGGGGCGCCGCCTGCGAGGACGCCGACGAGGAGACCGGTGAAGCCCATGGCGCCGGCGGGGATGCAGCCGAGGGAGGCGGCGAGACCCAGGGCGGCGAGAGCGGTGGCCCAGAACGGCAGGCCCCTGGCCGTGCCGCCTCGTAGGCCCAGGATCGCGCCGGCGATGAGGCCGCCGAGCGCGCAGGGCCAGGGAACTCCGGCCACGTGGGCCGCGCAGAGAGCAGGATCGAGCCTGCTCACCAGGGCGGGGAGCAGGCAGGGCGCGATTCCGGCGACGGCGCCCGCGTGCGCGCCTTCCTCCCAGGCCACGCCGCGGATCCGGCCCGCCAGGACCACGAGAGCGAAGCCACCGAGACAGAACGCGGAAAGAGGGGTCCTGCCGCACATCAGGAAGGCCGGGAGCGCGAATAGGGCGGCAACAGCCCCGCGCCAGAGCGCGCCCTCGAGTCGTCCGCCCTCGTACGCGCGACGCGCGGCCAGGCGCAGGTTGGTCTCGGAAATCTCAGAAATGGTCATGTCGAATCCTCCAGAGCGCTCGCAGCCGGACGAGGGCCCGCTCGACTCGTTTGCGAAAGGTGGCACCGGGCAGGTCCGGGCGCTCGCCGCGGGCGTAGGCGAGGAGAGTGGCGGCATCGCCTGGCGGCAGCTCGGTCAGGGCGCGTTCCAGGGCCGTGGCGAGCTGTCCCGCGGCCGCCTGCTCCTCGGGCGAGGCAGCGGAGTCTTCCGGTTCCGGCAGCGCTTCGCGCGCCTTCCTCGCGCCGCCGGCGGGTCTTCGTCCGGTGAGTGCGCACCTGCCACGCGGCGACTCCCAGGGCCCACGCGAGAGCGTCGCGCGCGGGATCGAACTCGCTCGCCCGGCGGAAGATCCGAAGGAGCGCCTCCTGCGCGGCGTCGTCGGCCTCCTCTACCGGCAGGAAGCGCCGGGCGAAGCCGCGCAGGAGGGGCCAGAGCCGCCGGAAGAGCGGATCGAACGCCGCGCGCTCCCCGCGCGCGAGGGCCGTCAGCTCTTCCTGGAGCGCGGAACGTCCGGCCGGATTCAACCGTCGCTCCGCGCGCTCCGCGGGATCTACGCCTTGCGGCGTGATCCCGCTCCGGCGCTGCGCTCCCGCGGCGCGAGGCTCCTCCACCGTCGCTGCGCGCGCTCCGCGAGATCTACGCCTGCTGGCGTGATCCCGCTCCGGCGCTGCGCTCCCGCGGCGCGAGGCTCCTCCCCTCTGGGAGACTCCTCGCGCCGCGACCGGGGCGAAGACCTCATCTTGCGCAGTTGCTCGGGACGCAGGTGCTCGGGTCGCAGGTTGGCGGATTGCAGGCGCGGCTCTCCGCCCACACCGCTCCCACCGACAGAGCCGCCACCACCAGAACCGCCAGCCAGGTCAATTTGCGCATCGCCCAATCCTCCCGGTTCAAGTCCCCGGCGCCATTGCCGGCGCTTGCACCAAGGATAGGCGCGAGCGGCCGCAGGCGTGACACCCTCAGCGAGAACAGGGCCCGAGACCGGGATCTGGAAGGAGTCCGGCTTTCCGTCTATTCCCAGGCGGCGGTGAGGTTGCCGTTCTCGTCCTTCCAGTGAGGGAGCCAGACGAGCGCGGTCAGGCGCACGGCGACGTCGGTCTTCTTCGGGCGCAGCGTTATCGGCTCGAGTTTCTCGGTCACGGGGTCGGTGGCCGAGACGGATTCGTCGATCTCCGATTGAAGCTCTCCCTCCAGGTCGGCGATCTGCTGCCGGATCGCCCCGGCCGTCTCCTTCGCCCGCGCGACGTCGCCCGCCTGCTGCGCGGTGCGCCCGGCGCCCCGTGCCGCGGTCGTGGCCCGGCCGATCGTGGTTGCCGAGATCGCCTTGCGGCCGAGGAAGGCCCCGAGCACGGCCGCGCCGACGGAGATCGCGGTCTGGACGCCGGCGAAGGTCGTCTCCTGCTTCTCCCGATCCACCTTCTGCTCGGCCGCGCGGAGCCTCGATTCCAGCGACGCGAGCCTGGCGGCGTATTTCTGCCGGAGCTTGCCGGCCGCCTCGTCGCGCCGTT
>CAVUIX010000042.1:0-22963 GCA_963741435.1 uncultured Acidobacteriota bacterium
GTTCGAAGGCCGACGCCTTCCTCGGGACGCAGGGGGATCCCTGGGACACGCAGTGGGACATGCTGTGGGCGCTGATCGGCGCGATCACCTCCCAGCTCCTGCTGGCAACGCTTCACGGCCGCCAGGTTGCCGCGCTTAGGAGATGCCGTCTTCCGGCAACGGGTAGCCCGCGGGGGCCGTTTCCCGGAAGGCGATCAGCTCTTCCGTTCCTCGCGGAGTGCCTCCAGTTCGGCGATCACTTCGAGGTCCTTGGCTCTGCCGGCCGCGCGTTTGACCTCGATGAGCCGATCGAGGCCGAGACAGAGACAATTGATCCCGAAGAGCTGAACGGAAATGGAAGAGGAAACGAGCTGTTCGTAGCCGCCGCCTCCGGTGATTTCCCCGAGGACGTCGAGGTCTCCCGCCGTCGTCGTGAACGTAAAGTTCAGGCCGGCTCGAATCGTGGTTTCGTCGAAACGGAACGGGAGACCGGGCGGCGCTTCCCGCGGATACGGACTGAAGGCGCCAAGCGCCGCGACGAGTCGGCCGATGTTGTCTCTGGAGCGGGAGTAAACGATGTCGAGGTCGTTGGTCAGCCGGGCGGAACCGTGTGCCGTCGCTGCGGCGCCGCCCACGATAATGAAATCGACCCTCGAACCGACGAGGGCCCGAAGCAGAGCCTCAAAGTCGGTCATTCATGGCACGGCGGCCCGCGCGACGCAGTTCTTCGGCGAAGCGCTGCATCGCCATCAGCTTCCGGAATCTCTCCTCGACGGTGAGCTTCAGATTCTCGCGGAGCAGCGTCCGGTCGATGCCCTTCTTGTAGTCCTCGATGACCGGATCGACACGCGGAGCAATAGTCGTGGAGGCCATGGCGATCGTCCCTGAAGTCTAGCACGCAGCCGATGCCGCCAGAATTCGGGAAGTCCCGGCGTCGCGGCTCCCCGAGATTCGCGAGCCGCTGACACCGCTTTCCTGTCGGCTTGCCTTCGTTCTGGTCTTGCTCTCTCCATCGGCGGGCATGACACGATCGCCTGATCGCGCGATGGGCCGGGTCGCAAGGAGGCTAGTCCTGTCTCACGTGCGTGACCGCCGGCTCGCAAGGCTCGAGCCCGTCCACGCCGCGACCGACAGGTAGCCGCGGTTCATCCCTGGCACTTCGGCATCGGGCGGCACGGTCCGGGGGTTGGCGCCGGCGCGGGCACCGGAGTGACTTCCACGCCCTGCTGCGGGCTGGGAGCCGTCGGGCCGGCGCCGCATCCGGCGAGGACGAGAATGCCGACCAGGCAGATCGCGAAGAGGGTTTTCATGACTTCCTCCGTGTCCTTGCGGGACGCCCTCGATTGAGCGCCCGCTTCGTTTCCAAGGATGGAAGGTCGAGAGAGGGAAGTCTTTGGGTTTTCCTGCCCGTTTCCTGGGGTTTTTCTGGTTCAGGCGACGAGGCCGAGGCTCTTGGGCCGGGCAAGATCGTAGCCGGGGAAGACGGGCTTCAAGTCGGCGATGGCCAGGCGCTTTTCCAGGATCTCGGCGAAGACGTCGCGGAAGTCCGTCGTGACGGCGAGGTCGCGGTTCTCGTAGAGGTGCGAGGAGAGTCGAGGCCGGGCCAGCCGCCGTAGACCTTGCCGCCCTTGAGGCCGCTGCCCAGGATCAGCATGACGTTGGCGTGGCCGTGTCGGTGCCGCGGTTGCCGTTCTCCTTCACGGTTCCGGCCGAACTCCGACATCGTGACGAGCGTCGCGTCTCCATTCGCTGTTCATCCTCAGCCTCCCTTCCCCGTCATCCTGAGCGAAGCGAAGGATCTGCTCTGGTTCGCCTCGAGAGAGAGCAGATGTCGGCGTTAGACGCGCGCGGAGGAAATGAGCTTACAGGTGCTAAAATCCTGAACAGATGGAATTCTCCGGCGGGTTCCGCGACGAGTGCGGCGTCTTCGGCGTCTGCGACTCGCAGGACGCCGCCAACATCGCCTACCTGGGTCTCTACGCCCTGCAGCATCGCGGGCAGGAGTCGGCAGGCATCGCGACGCTCGAGGACGGCCACATCCACATCGAGCGGGAGATGGGCTACGTCGCCGACGTCTTCGACGAGGCGCGGCTGTCGCGGCTGCCCGGCCGCACGGCCATCGGCCACGTGCGTTACTCGACGGCGGGGGCCTCGCTCCTGATCAACGCCCAGCCGATCGTGTTCGCGACAGGGCGCGGGCCGCTGGCGCTCGCGCACAACGGGAACCTGGTCAACGCGCGGCAGATCCGCGCGGACCTGGAGCGGTCGGGCGCGATGTTCACCACGACCTCGGATTCGGAGGTGATCCTGCATCTCGTCGCCCGCTCGAAGGAGCCCACGCTCACCGCGGCGATCGCCGAGGCGCTGCTGACGGTCCGCGGGGCCTATTCGCTCCTGATCCTCTCGACCGAGGGGATCTTCGCCGCGCGCGACCCCAACGGCATCCGGCCGCTCTCGCTCGGCATCCGCGAAGGCTCTCCGGTCGTCGCGTCGGAGACCTGCGCGTTCGACCTGATCGAAGCGAGGTTCGAACGCGACGTCGAGCCGGGCGAGATCGTCAAGCTCTCGCGGGAAGGGTTCACGTCGCACCGGTTCGCCTTTCCGCAGCACACCCCCTGCATCTTCGAGCACGTCTACTTCTCGCGCCCCGATTCGCTCGTCTTCGGGAGGAGCGTCGCGGCGACGCGCGAGGCCTTCGGGGCGCGGCTGGCCCGGGAGTACCCGGCAGTGGCCGACGTCGTCGTGCCCGTGCCCGACTCCGGCCTGTACGCGGCGCTCGGCTACGCGCGGGAGTCGGGCATCCCGTTCGGCCTCGGCCTCGTCCGCAACCACTACGTCGGGCGCACGTTCATCGAGCCCAAGCAGTCGATCCGCCACTTCGGCGTCAAGGTCAAGTTGAACCCGGTGCGCGAGGTCGTCGAGGGCAAGCGCCTCGTGCTCGTGGACGATTCGATCATCCGCGGCACGACGTCGAAGAAGATCGTCCGCATGCTGCGGGAGTCCGGCGCGCGGGAGGTGCACGTGCGCATCTCGTCCCCGCCGACGACGGCCTCCTGCCACTACGGCATCGACACGCCCACCCGCCGGGAACTGATCGCCTCGACGCAATCCGTCGAGGACATCCGGACCTTCATCGAGGCCGACAGCCTGGGATATCTCTCGGCCGAAGGAATGCTCCAGGCCTTCGGCCGTCCGCAGCAGTCCACCTGCACCGCCTGCTTTACCGGCATCTACCCCGTGGAGGTCCCCGAAGAGGAGCGCGAGAAGGAAAGCGCGCTCGAAGCCCGCTAGCCTCGACCCAGGCCGGCATGTCCCTCCCGGCGCCGAACGTCTTCGATCCTTGCGTGCGGAGCCCTGTCACGCGGGGCTTCGTGGAGGCTCTCGTCGGTTCGTCACCGCCGTTGCTCTCCGCGATCCACGGAGCCGACGAGATGTATCGCTACAACCTCGCATCGCTACGGGGAAGCGAGGACGCGGCGGCAATCCTCTACTTCCAGAAGGGGTGGGAGATCTTTCTGGCCATCCGGAGCGTCGCCGCCTGGCACTTCGGAAACCTGGGAAGCGTCGAATCGATGCTGGACTTTGCGAGCGGGTACGGCCGGGTGACTCGCTTCCTGGTCAGGGCGATCGATCCCGAACGCGTCCTCGTCTGCGAAATCCATCCCGATGCCGTCGACTTCCAGCGGGAGACGTTCGGAGTCCGAGGCCTCGTGTCCAGCGCCGATCCTGCCTCCTTTTCCGGCGGGCGTTTCCCGCTGATCGCGGCCTCTTCCTTTTTCAGCCACGTGCCGCACGCCCTGTTCCAGGCCTGGATGGAGACCCTGCTCGCCAGCGTCGAGCCCGGCGGAGTGCTGATGTTCAGCGCTCTCAGCGTCGAGCTGCTCGCCGATCAGGGAGCGAACCGGTCCGGTGAAATCGTGTATCTGCCGGAGAGCGAAAGCGATCGGCTCGACGAGAAGATCTACGGAACGACCTACGTCACCGAGGAGTACGTTCGGCGGACCATTCGGAACGCCGGGGGCGGCGCCCTGTTCGTGTCGAGGATTCCGCGGGGTCTCGGCGGCTTGCAGGATCTCTACCTCGTGACGGACCGTGACGCGCCCGTCGCCTCGCTTCCGGAGGCGACCTGTTTTCCGTGGGGAGACGCCGATCGCTATGGAGTCGACGCCGATGGGAGACTCCGAGCGGAAGGGTGGGTGCGGGTCGTGGAAGGGACACCCCGCGTCTCGCGCGTCGTTCTCTTCGTAAACAACCGGCAGGTCGCGTTCTGCGAGCCGACGCCGGTCGAGGCCGGGACATTCCGCTGGTCATTCGAGGTGGACGCGCGCTCGATCGGGCCCGATGACGTGATGAGCGTTCGGGCCTCCACGGAGCGCGGGCTCGAGAGCATCGTGGCAATGGGCACGCTGCGGACTCATCCCCCCGCGAGGATCTGATCGCCGGACGGGAGAGCTCGTCTTGTGCGCTACCATGGGTGCAGTCTCGATGACAGCCTTTCTGCTCATGGCGACCACGATCGCCTTCCGGGGCGTGACCGTCATCGACGGGAGTGGCGCACCGCCGAAGGCGAACATGCTTGTGGTCGTCTCGGGCGATCGCATCGACGAGGTCACTCCGGTCACCCGCGAGAGCCTGGCGCGACTGCCTGCGGGCGCCGAGGTCTTCCATGCCGAGGGGAAGTGGATGCTCCCGGGCTTGATCGACGCGCACGTCCACGCGGAGTCGGACGCCGACTTGAAGCAGATGCTCCGCTGGGGCGTCACGTCCGTTCGCCTGATGGCGGAGGACGTGGCGGCGGCGGTGAAACTCGCTGCGGCGGCGAAAGGGAGGACGGACGTCCCGGAAGTCTTCCCGGCGGCGCCGATCTTCACGGCGAAAGGGGGCTGGTGGGACCAGGGACAGCCGCCGGACTCGAACCTCGACCGCTTTCCCGACACGCCGGAGCGGGCCCGCGCCTCCGTGCGCCGCGCGAAGACGCTCGGATCCGCCGAGATCAAGCTGATGCTCGACGACATGGGTTGGTGCCGCGATCCGCTCCCGCGCCTTCCGAGGATGACGCCGGATATTGCGAAGTCCCTGATCGAGGAGGCTCGCCAGGCCGGCCTTCGCGTCATCGTCCACGCGCCGAATCCCGCCGACGCGAAGGAAGCCGTCACGCGCGGCGCGACGGCGCTCGCGCACGGCGTGCTCGGCCCCTTCGACGAGTGGACCCTCGGCGTGATGAAGAGCCGCCCTGTCTTCTACATCCCGACGATGGACATCTTCGAGTTCCTGGCGGACACGCGAGCGTTCGTCGAAGGAGTGTTCTCCGATCCGCGGGCGGAAAAAGGACTTCCGCCGTCCGTCGTGACACGGTACCGCTCGCCCGCATACGCCGAGGGGTACGCGCGCCGCTATCCGAACTTTCGAAACGTGCGCGAGCGCCTGCCGGCGCTTCGGGAGAACCTCGTGCGCCTCCACGCGGCCGGAGTCCCCGTCGCGCTCGGCACCGACATGTGGGCCTTCCCGGGACTCGGCGTCTCGATCGAGTTGGACCTGTACGTCAAGGCCGGCCTCTCGCCTCTGGAGGCGATCCGGGCGGCGACGGAGACCGCCGCCCGCTCGCTCGGCCTCGAGAAGGACCGTGGAACACTCGAATCCGGCAAGCGAGCCGACCTCCTCCTCCTGGACGCCGACCCCCTGGCCGATGTGAAAAACGTCCGCGCCATCGCTGCCATCTACAAAGCCGGCCGGCGCGTTGGCCCCGATCACTCGAGTCAATCCTTCGATGACCCGATGAACCGATCCCTCCGATCCTCTCCTGCGCTTTCGCCCCGAGTTTCCGATCCTCGAGAAGACGACCTATCTCATCTCCAACTCGCTCGGAGCGATGCCGCGGGCCGCGGGCCGCGCCCTCGCCGAATACGCGGAAACGTGGGCGACACGCGGCGTGCGCGCCTGGGCGGACTCCTGGTGGGACATGTCGGTCGCCGTCGGCGACCGGATCGCGCCGCTTCTCGGCGCCCCCGCGGGGAGCGTCTCCATGCTTCCGAACGTGACGATCGCGTCGGCCGTCGTCCTTTCCTCGCTCGAGTACGCCCCGCCGCGCAACAGGATCGTGATGATCGAGGGGGAGTTCCCGTCGGTGCGCTACGTCTACGAATCCCTGGCCACGCGGCTCGGCGCCGAGATCGTCGTCGTGCCTTCTCCCGGCGGCGACGGGCTCTCCGCCGATGAAGAGCGGATCCTCGCGGCGATCGACGAGCGGACGGCGCTCGTCGCGATCTCGCACGTGCTCTTCAAGAGCGCCTTCGTCCTCGACGTCGCTCCGATCGCGGAGAGGTGCCGGCGCGCGGGCGCCCTCCTCGTCCTCGACGCCTACCAGTCGGTCGGGACTCTTCCCGTTTCCGTCGAGGCGCTGGGCGCGGACATGCTCGTCGGCGGCGTCCTGAAATGGCTCTGCGGCGGTCCCGGCGGGGCTTTCCTCTACGTCCGCCCGGATCTCTCCCGCCGGCTCGAGCCGGCCCTGACCGGCTGGATGGCCCACCCCGCGCCGTTCGATTTCGAGCCGCCTCCGATGCGCTACCGCGACGACGCCTTCCGGTTCCTGATCGGGACGCCGGACATCCCCGCCCTCTACGCGGCGCGGGAAGGCCCCGCGATCGTGGCGGAGGCGGGCATCGAGGCCATTCGGGAGAAGTCGCTGCGGCAGACGTCGCGGTTGATCGCCCTGGCGGAAGAGCGCGGGTGGCGCTGTTCGACGCCTCGCGATCCCGCGCGCCGTGGAGGCACCGCGGCGGTGGATTTCGAAAACGCGCTCGAAGTCTCGCGGGAGCTGAACGATCGCGGCGTCGTCGTGGACTACCGCCCGGGAGTCGGCATCCGCCTCTCCCCGCACTTCTACACGGAGGACCGCGAGCTCGACCTCGCCTTCGAAGCGATGGATGAGATCCGAGCGACAGGCTCCTGGCGCCGCTGGCAGGGGCGGCCCGTGCTGGTCACATGATGGACGGACTCTCTCCGGAGTCCAGGCCCCGCCTGCTCCGGCGCGGGCCGTGAGCGTCTCCCGGCTCCCGAGCGCGGTTGGAAGGAGCGCCGTCTTCGGTTGGGCAATCGCGTTCGTGGCGGCGGTCAATCTGGTCCGGTATCTGCGGCCGGCGCTGCTGGTCGATCCCGAGCCTTCCTGGGCGATCCCCCGCCTCTTGCTGTGGCTGGCCGTCATCGTTGTGGCGGTCGCGGCCGGTGGAATCTCCGCGGCCGGCTTTTTTCGTTGGTCCCGATCTTCCCTTTCCCTCTCGCCGCTTCCACGCCTGCCCTTCTCCTCCACGGCTCTCGGGACGCTCGCCGTGATGGCGTTCCTTCTCGGGACCTTCGCGCGTCTCGCGAAGCTCGACTCCATTCCCGCAGCTCTCTGGGTCGACGATGTCTCGGAGATCGCTCCGGCCCTCGATCTCTCGGGACGATGGCGGGATTTCGCCGATTCCGTCCGTCCGGTTCCGTTCGGAGAGTCGCCGTCAGGAACGGTCGGCGTCCTCTACCTCGAGTACTTCCGGCTGATTCTTCTGCTGTTCGGCACGAACACGTTCGCGCTTCGCCTGCCCGCCGCGATCGCCGGCGTGGCCTCACTCGTCACGACCGGGCTTCTGGCTCGACGCGTGCTGCCTCGAGGCGGAGCGACGCTGGCGATCCTGGCCCTCGCAGGACTCTACTGGCACGTGACCATGTCCCGGCTCGGTTGGGTCGCTCTCGTCATCGCCCCGATCGTCAGCCTCGCAACCCTGTTGCTGCTTCACGCGCGGGACCGGCCGAGCCCGATTCTCGCTCTCTGCGCCGGAGCGGTGATGGGAATCGGCGCCCACGTGTACCTGGCGGCGTGGGTTGCGGCGGCCGGTCTCCTCGCGATCGCGTTCTGGCCACCCCCCACGCCGGTCTCCGCGTCCGGCTCTATCCGATTCGTTCCGGCGGCGCTCTTCGTCCTCGGTTTCTGTCTGGCAGTCTTGCCGCTCTTCCTTTTTCAGGCAGGGCGGACGACTCCCTATTTTTCGCGGGCGCAAAACCAGAGTCTCATCGGCGACATTCGGTACTGGCGGTCACCCATGCCGGCGTTTGAAGCCGCATCCGACGGGCTCAGCGCTCCCTGGGTGTCCGCATCCCGCGAATGGCCCCAGAGCGTCGAGCTGAGACTGGTTTTCCGGGCCCTGCTGGCCGTCGCGTTCCTGCGCGCGCTCCGGCGGCCTCGCGACGAGCTTTCCATGATTGTCCTGGCCCAGGCGGGCGCCGCTCTCGCAGCGACCGTTCTCGGGGGTCATCGGGGCGTTCCCAATGGTTTTCGCTTCGGCTATCTCTCCGACGTGACGGCCATTGCCATCGCGGGTGGAGCTCTCTGGACTCTGTTGCTGGTGCGCCGCCCGGGCCGACGGGTTCTCGCGACGGCGTTGACCGGACTGCTCGCGGCCACATCGCTTCTCGGAGCCCGCGACTTCTTCCGTTATTTCTGGACCCTGCCCGGCCGCGAACGCTCCAGCGAAACGACGCTGGTCGCCCGAGCGGCGTTGCGGTGGGATCGTTACGGGACCGTCGAGATCGACCCGCGCCTGGTCCATTTCAAGGTCATGGTGGCCGCGATTCGACGCTACCGACTCGATCCGGAAAATACCGGACTGCCGGCCGACTCTCTGCCCGATGTCGGGACTGATCGAGAGTTTCGGATCGTCCGGCCCGGCACCGTCCCGCGTCCCGGCGAGCGTGCCGTCGAGGTCGTGAGGGGAGAAGGCTGGACCTGTGCCGTCGTCCTCGGGAAACGAGGATCCCGCCCGCGGAAGGTCGCGGGCGGCGATGGCTTCGAGCGATGATCCCGCTCGACCGTGTTGCGGTCGCCGGGCGCAAGGGGAGAATCGCCGGCGGCCTGCTCTTCGCGGCGGGAGCCCTGGCCACGGCGGCCCTCTGGATCGTGTCGCGCGGGAAATGGTCGGACGCGATCATCGACTCGGGAACCGAGTGGATCTACGCCGACGCGCTGGCGCGCGGCCAGGTGCTCTACCGCGACGTCGTCTACTGGTTCGGCCCTTTCACGCCCTATTTCCAGGCCGCCTTCTTTCGTCTCTTCGGATCGAGCTTCTCGACACTCGCCCTCTGCGGCCTCGCGGGCGCGATCGGCGTGTTGTGGGCGCTTCACTTCGCGCTCCGGCGCGTCACGGGCCGGCGCGAGGCACGACTGTGGACGGCGCTCGCGATCCCGGCTCTCGTCTTCATGCCCAACTCCGGCGGCGCCATCCTGGGCATGGGATACCGGATCTGGCACCCCGCCGGCTTCGCGCTCTTCGGATGCGGCCTCGCGTCGCTGCCGGGATCCCGCGGGAACACCCTGCGCTGCCTCGGCGCGGGGGTCTGCGCGGGCCTGGCCGGCCTCTGCCGCACGGAATGGGGAGTGATCGCGCTCGTGTCGGTGCTCGCCGCCGAGTGGATGCGCTCGCGCCCGGCCGCGCGCCGCTCCCGGGACATGTTCCTGACGGCCGCGGCGGCGGTCGTGACGTTTGGCGCGGTGCTGGGAGGCTTTGCGGCGGCGGCCGGGCCGGCAGCGCTCCTGCGAGACGCTCCCGTGCTGCTCGTGGGGATCCCGCGCGAGACTCCCGCCGGGTCGGTCCTCGCCGCGTTTCGAGGCTGGCGCGACGGGATTCCGATTCTTCTTTATTCGACCGCTCTCTGGGTCGGAGTCGCGTCGCTGACCGGCGTCCTCGCCGCGCGGGGCGTCAGCGAGGAACGGGCGAGGCACTGGCTCCGGATTCTCCTGGCCACTCTAGCGGTGATGGCCGTTCTCGCGGCCGCGGGCGCCGCGTGGGGGGCGATTCTCTTCGGCGCGGCGCCGCTCATCTGCGCGGCGGCCCTGGCGGCCGGCCTCGTCCGGCGCCGCGGCCCGCGCGCGGCCGCCCTCGTGGCGTTTGGATGCCTGGGACTCCTGGCCTCGCATCGGAGACTGTTTCACCTCGCCGATTCCGGCTACGTGGCGCCGCCGCTCCTCTTTGCATTCGTCTGCGCGGCGGGTCTTCTCCAAAGAAGCGTGGTCCTCGAGACACGGCGCGCGCTGCGGTTTCGGTTCCGCGCGATCTCCAACGGTGCGCTCGTCCTTCTCGTCGGGTTTGCCTTCCTGGCTCGCGCGATCCAGTACTCGGCCGACGAACGCGTTCCGGTGCCCGGGACCGGCGGCATCCTGTCCGCTCTGCCCGGGACCGCTCGCGACCTCGCGCTCGTGGCGGCGATGGTCCGCGGGCAGACGAGCGAGGGGAGCGGGCTCGTCGTCCTCCCCGAGGGGGGCGTCCTGAATTACCTCGCCGGGCGTCCGAACCCGATGCGACACAAGATCTCTATCCCGGGGTATCTGCGGGAGTCGAACGAGGAGGACTTCCTCCGGGATCTGCAACGCGCGCGGCCGGCGGCCATCGTCATCGTCAAGCGGCCCGCCGGAGAGTACGGGCGCGGGCTCTTCGGACAGGGATACGGCGAGCGAACGCGCGACTGGATCGAGAGGCATTATTTCCGGCGCCCGGCGCCGGCCGCCGCCGAGGTCTTCACGATTGCGCCGGGGAGATCGTGAGCCGCGTCCGCCATGACTGAAGAAGTCCGCGTCGCGCCCCCCGGGCGCCAGGCCGGGCCGGCCGCGACGGCGTCCTGGCTCCGCCGTCATTGCGATCTCTTCGCGCTGGCGATCGTCGCGATGGGCTTCGGACTCCGGATCCTGTCGGCGCAGGGCAGGTCCTTGAGCGGAGACGAGGCTGTTCATTTTCTCCTGGTCAATCTGCCGGGGGCTCTCGACGTCTACAGGGGGAGCCTCGACAATGCTCACCCTCCGCTCTTCTTTCTCCTGTTGCACTTCTGGATTCGTCTCGGGAGCTCGGAATTCTTCCTGCGGCTTCTTCCGGTGGTGCTGGGAGGAGCCTTTCTCTGGGTAGCCTAC
Organism: uncultured Acidobacteriota bacterium; assembly: GCA_963741435.1. Taxonomy (GTDB): domain Bacteria; phylum Acidobacteriota; class Thermoanaerobaculia; order UBA5066; family Gp7-AA6; genus JAWOLE01. Next base: position 10,910 of record CAVUIX010000042.1, read on the forward strand.
CGGTGGGTCGTGGTTCTGTCGGGCAGGTCCGCCGCTCTGATGAGTCTTGTCCTGCTGTCCTTCTCTCCGGCGATGGTGGCGCTCTCGGCGGAGCTCCGGGACTACACGCTCCTGCTCCTGATGATGACGGCCGCGCTCCTCCTCCTCGAGCACGCCATGGAAAAGCAGTCGCCGCTCCGGATCGCGGCCTCCTCGGCGTTCCTCTCCCTGGCGATCCTGACGCATTACTCGGCGTTCTTCGTCGCGCTGGTCCTGTTCGTCTACGGGCTCGTTCGCTTGAGACGGGGACGCCTCCCGGCCGGCGTCGTCAGGACCTGGGCGGCGTGCCAGGCCGGGATCGGGGTTCTCTGCCTGTGGCTCGCCGCGACCCATGTCGCGGACCTTCGGGGGAGCTCGCTCGAACGCCTCGTCATGACCCGGATGCTGCGGGCGGAGTACTTCCAGGCCGATCAGGACAGGCTGCTCGACTTTCTCCTCCGGCAGACGGCGGCCGTCTTCCGTTACCTCTGTGGCTCGGCCACGGCCGGGGGCATCGCGTGTGTCCTGGCCGTGGCCGGCATCGTCGTTCTCGCGATGAAGCGGAGCCCTTCGGCTCTTCTCCTGGCGCTTCCCTTCCTTTTCGGTGCGGGAGCGTCCCTTCTGGATGTCTATCCCTACGGCGGGACCCGTCACTCCGTTTATCTGCTGGTGTTCGCATCGGCGGCGATCGGGGTCGCGCTTTCGGCCATGAGCGCCGGCCGGCTCTGGCCGGCAGTCGTGCTCGTTGCGGTCCTGGCGCCCGCGAGTCTTTCGGCGGTCCTCGAAGCGCCCGAGCGTCAGAGCGCTCGCCGCATGAAAACGGCGATCGAGGGATTCCGGGCCGCCGCTCCTCCCGGAAGCCTCGTGTTCATGGATCTCGAGGCGGGCCGCGTCCTCGACTATTACCTGGGACGGAAGGCGTGGACGAGGCCCGGGACCGGGCTCCAGGACTTCTGGGAGAGTTCCGCCGGCGGCTACCGCATCGTCGGCTCGCCGTTCTGGAACGCGACGGAGTACGTCCTCGGCAACGAGTTGCGGAGGTTCGTCGAGGTCTATCGCATACCGGCCGGGCAGGTGATCTGGGTGATCCACGTCGGGCCGGGCTACGACCTCTCCTCCGCGGTGTCCCGGCGATTCCCGGGAGCGGCCTTGCGGCACGTCTCGAGGCTCGACGAGATGTCGTTCGTCGAGGTCGTGCTTCCGTAGGCGCCGGTGGCGGAGGCCTCGGTTGGAATCGGTTAACCTCCTCTGAAGCATGACGTTCGCACCCACGGCTGACGGCGAGCCAGCCCGCTCCCCGGCGCCGCCAGCCGGCCTGCCGCGCGGCCGGAGCCTCGCTCTTGCGGGGAGATTTCTCTTCCTGCTTGTCTGGCTCGTCAGCGCCGTCTACGTGTTTCCCTTTCGGCTTCGCGGGTGGATTCCGACCGATGAAGGAGCCTTCAGCCATGCGGCGGAACGCGTCTTGAACGGCGAGATGCCGCATCGCGATTTCCCGGAGATCTACACGGGCGGGCTGACCTACTGGAACGCGCTGGCGTTCCGGGTCTTCGGTCTTCGGTTGACATCGCTTCGCCTGGCCGTCTTTCTCTGCTTCCTCGCGTTCGTTCCCGCGGTCTTCGCGATCGCCTCCCGATTCGGCTCTCCTCTCCTCGCGGGCCTGATCACGCTGCTCGCCGTCGCCTGGAGCCTGCCGAACTACTTCGCCGGCAGCGTGTCCTGGTACAACCTCTTCCTGGCGACGTGGGGCACGCTGGCTCTCCTGCGGCACGTCGAGACGGGGCGCAGGCGGTGGCTGTTCCTGGCCGGCGTGCTCGCGGGAGTCTCGTGCCTCTTCAAGGTCATCGGCGCTGTACTTCATCGCCGCGGCTCTGCTCTTTCTTCTCTACCGGGAGCAACAGCTTTCCGTTTCGCCGGGCGGCACCGCCGGGCGGCGGCGCCTCTCACGCATTCCTCCTCTTCCAGGCGGCCGGACTCTCTCTTTTCATGTCCGTCCTGTTTCTCACGGTCCGAAGCCACTTCGGCGAGATGGAGCTTCTGAATTTCCTGGCGCCCGCGGCCACGATCAGCGGCTTCCTGATCTCGCGCGAGTTCCTGGAGGGAGGAGGTCCTTTCGCGCGCCGGTTCACGGTCTTGATGCGATTGGTTCTCCCGCTCGCGGCCGGCGTTCTTCTGCCGATCCTTCTCTTCCTCGCTCCATTCGCTTTGAATGGCGCGCTGCCCGCCGTCACCCGAGGCGTGATCGCGGGGACGGGCGCCCACGTGCAGTTCATCCGGAGTCCGTTGCCGCCGCTCTCCGCGTTGTGGCCCGCCGTTCCGTACACGATCGTGCTCGGGGCCGGCTCACTGGCGCCCTTCCGGTTCGCCGGGCCCTTCCGGGTTCTCCTCGCCGTCGCATTGGCGGCGGCGCTCTGGCTGTCGGGAGTCTCGGAGGAGATCTACCGCATCATCTGGTACTCCGCGCGCTTCCTTGGCGTCTCGATCGTCTTCGCCGCTTGTCTGCGGTTGCGCGAAGCCCATCGGTCGGGGTTCTGGAGCTTCCGAGACCCGGCAGAAGATCTTCCTGCTGGCCGCGGTCGTGGCGATGACGGGCCTGGTCCAGTTTCCGTACGCTCAGCCGATCTACTTCCTCTATTTCGCGCCGCTCGTCGCGCTCGCTATCTTCGCTCTCGTTCGAGAGCGAACCCCATCCGCCCTGGCGGCTGCATGCCGGGATGCTCGCGTTCTATCTGCTCTTTGGCGTGCTTCGCGTCAACCCCGGCTCCGTCTACTCTCTCGGTCAATGGTTCGAGCGTTACGATCCGCCCGCCGTTCTGGACCTCCCCCGGGCCGGCGGCATCCGGGTCAGCGCGAAGGACGCCGCCGTCTACGGCTCGCTGGTGCCGCTCGTGCGGGAGAAGAGCGGCGGCAGGCCGATCTATGCCGGGCCTGACTGCGAACAGGTCTATTTCCTGTCCGGGCCTCCGGGAGGCCGTGTCCTACGGCGCCGGCTCTCCCCGCGACCCGATGGAGCGGCCCGACGACGTCTTTCGATCCTCGAGGAGAAGGGAGCCCGGGCCGTGGTCCTGAATCGCGCGCCCGCTGTTCGCCGACCAGCTGCGGCCCGCAGTCGTCGCCCGGTTCGAGGAGCTCTTCCCGCACTCGCGCGTGATCGGCCAGTTCGTCGCGCGTTGGAGAGACTGAACATGGTCCTCCCGCTTCTGGCGGAGGGGGAGACTCGTCTTCCTTCTCGTCTGGCTCGTCAGCGCCGCTTACGTCTTCCCGTTTCAGCTTCGCGGGTGGATTCCGCCCGATGATGGAGTGCTCGCTCTCTCGGCGGAACGGGTCCTGAACGGCGAGATGCCGCATCGCGACTTCCCGGAGATCTACACGGGCGGACTGAGCTACTGGAACGCGCTCGCGCTGCGCCTCTTCGGGGTCCGGCTGAGCTCGCTGCGCCTGATGCTCTATCTCTCCTTCCTGGCGTTCGTGCCGGCGGTCTTCGCGATCGCGTCCCGGTTCGGCTCTCCTCTCGGTTCGGGGCTGATCACGTTGCTCGCCGTCGCCTGGAGCGTCCCGAATCACTTCGTCGCGATTCCCTCCTGGTACAACCTCTTCCTGGCGACGTGGGGGGTGCTGGCTCTCTTGCGCCACGTCGAGACCGGACGGAGCCGCTGGCTGTTTCTCGCCGGCGTGCTCGCCGGGGTTTCCTGTCTCTTCAAGGTGATCGGCGCCCACTTCATCGCGGCGTCTCTCCTCTTCCTCGTTTACCGGGAACGCGATCTCTCCGCGTCCTCGGGCCCGGCCGCGGAGAAGCGCCGCGTCTCCGGGTACCTTCTCTTTCTGACCGCGGGCCTCGCTCTCTTCCTGGCCGTTCTCTTCCTGACGGTCCGGAGCCATCTGCGCGAGATGGAGTTCGTCCACTTCGTCGTGCCGGCGGCCATGATCTGCGGCTTTCTGATCTGGCGCGAAGCCTGCGAGGCGACGACGGCTCCTTCGCGCGCCGCTTCTCGGTCCTGATGCGGCTTGATCCTGCCGCTGGCGGCCGGCGCGCTCGCTGCCGATCCTCCTCTTCCTCGTTCCGTTCGCCTTGCGAGGCGCGCTGGGAGACCTCTGGCAAGGGGTGGTCGAGGGGACCGGCGCGCACGTGCAGTTCATCCAGGAGTGGCTGCCGCCGCTCTCGGCGCTCTGGCCCGCCGTTCCCTACACCGTCGTCCTCGGCGCCGGATCTCTCCGGCCCTTTCGGTTCGCCGGGCCTCTTCCTGGCACTCCTCGGCGTGATTCTCGCGGGCGCGCTCTGGCTCTCCGGCAGTCTCGCCGGACGTCTACCGCGCGGTCTGGTACTCGTTCCGTTCCCTGGGCGTCTCGGCGGTCTTTGCCGCCTGCCTCCGGCTCACGCAGGCGCAGCGCCGCGGGTTCTGGAGCCCGGAGACGCGGCAGAAGATCTTCCTGCTGGCGGCCGTCGTGGCGGTCACCGGCCTCGTCCAGTTTCCGTTCGCCGCTCCGCTCTATTTCTGCTACTTCGCTCCTCTGGTCGCGCTCCTGATCTTCGCTCTCGTCGGGAGCGAGCCCGCGCCGCCCTGGCCCGTGCACGCCGCGATGTTCGCCTTCTCCCTGCTCTTCGCCGTGCTCTGGCTCAACACGCGGCTACGTTTACGAGCTCGGAAGACGGTTCGAGCGCTACGATCCGTCCGTCGTTCTCGACCTCCCGCGGGCCGGTGGAATCCGGGTCACCGCGAAGGACGCCGCCGTCTACGGTTCACTTGATCCGGCTCGTTCGAGGAGAAGAGCGGCGGCAGGCCTATCTATCGCCGGCCCCGACTGCCTGCAGGTTCATTTCCTGTCGGGCCTTGCCGGAGGCCGTTTCCTATGGCCCCGGTTCTCCCCGTAACCCGATGGAGCGGGCAGGGGAGATCTATCGGAGTCTCGAGAAAAAGGGTTCCCGGGTCGTCGTCATGAATCGCAAGTCCGAGTTTGCCAATTTTCGGCCGCCGGTCATCGCGCGATTCGAAAAGCTCTTTCCTCACTCTCGCGTGATAGGCCATTTCGTCGTGCGTTGGAAGGATTGAACATGGTTGTCCCATCACGACGGAGGGGGCGGCTCGTTTTCCTTCTGGTCTGGCTCGTCAGCGCCGTTTACGTGTTCCCTTTCCGGTTTCGCGGGTGGATTCCACACGATGAAGGAGTGCTCGCTCAGGAGGCGGAATACGTTCTCAATGGCGAGATGCCGCATCACGACTTCCTCGAGACCTATACGGGCGGACTGACCTATTGGAACGCGTTCGTCTTCCGGGTCTTCGGTCTCCGGTTGACATCCCTTCGCCTGGCTCTCTATCTCTGCTTCCTGGCGTTCGTTCCCGCCGTTTTTGCGATCGCCTCTCGATTCGGCCCTCCACTCCTTTCGGGGCTGATCACGTTGCTTGCCGTCGCCTGGAGTGTGCCGAATTACTTCGCCGGCTTTCCCTCCTGGTACAACCTCTTCCTGGCGACGTGGGGCACGCTGGCTCTCTTCCGCCACGTCGAGACGGGGCGCAGGCGCTGGCTGTTCCTCGCCGGCGTGCTCGCCGGGATTTCCTGCGTCGTCAAGGTCATCGGCGCCCACTTCATCGCCGCGTCTCTCCTCTTTCTCGTCTATCGGGAGCACGAGCTCTTCACGTCTTCGGACAGGCCGCCAGGGCAGCGGCGCCTCTCCGGATTTCTCGTCTTCAAGACGGCGGGTCTGCCTTCTCTTTCTGGCACTTCTCTTTCTCCTGGTCAGTGATCGGCTTGCCGAGATGGAATTCGTCCATTACCTGGTGACGTCCGCCATGATCTGCGGCTTTCTCATCTGGCGCGAGTATTGCGACGGCGGAGGCCCCTTCGCGCGCCGTTTCTCGGTGTTGATGGGAATGATTCTGCCGCTGGTGGCCGGTGTTCTCGTGCCGATCCTTCTGTTCCTGATTCCTTTCGCTCTCAAGGGTGCGCTTCGCGATTTCGTGAGCGGAGTGGTCATCGGGTCAGGCGGCCACGTGAAGCTCCACCGGTTCTTCCTGCCGCCGCCTTCGGCCTTCTGGCCCGCCATTCCCTACCTGATCGTGCTCGGCGCCGGCTCTCTTCGGCGTTTCCGGTTCGCGGGCATCTTCATGGGTCTCCTCGCAGCCGGGCTGGCCGCGGCGCTGTGGCGCTCCGGTTCCTCGACGGACGTCTATCGCCTGATCTGGTACTCCTTGCGCTTCCTGGGCATCACCGTCGTTCTTGCGGCCTGCCTCCGGCTCGCCGATGCCCATCGCCAGGGGTTCTGGAGCTCGGAGGTCCGGCAGAAGATCTTCCTGCTGGCCGCGGTCGTGATGATGACGTCCCTGGTTCAATTTCCCTTCGCCGCGCCGTTCTATTTCTTCTATTTCGCGCCCTTCGTCGCGCTCGCGGTTTTCGCTCTCGTTGGGAGCGAACCGCGGCCGCCGTGGCCCGTCCACGCCGCGATGTTTGCTTTCTACCTCCTCTTCGCCCTGCTCCGCACCAATACCAGCTACATATTCTCGCTCGGTAACCGCTTCGTCCGGTTCGATCCTCCTGCCGTCCTCGACCTCCCGCGGGCCGGTGGCCTCCGTGTCAGTGCGGAGGATGTCCGCTTGTACGACTTGTTGATCCCGCTGGTCTTGGAGAAAAGCGGCGGGAGGCCCATCTATGCCGGCCCCGACGCCCAGGAGGTCAATTTCCTTTCCGGCCTCGCGGACGGCGTCCCTCGCGGCGGCAACTCTCCGCGCAATCCCCTGGACAGGCCCGGAGAGCTCTTTCGAGCTCTCGAGGAGAAGGGAACTCGAGTCGTGGTGCTGAATCGCGCGCCGCCGCGCGCCAGGATGCGTCCGGAGCTCTTCAAGCGCTTCGAGGAGCTCTTCCCGAATTCGCGCGAGATCGGCCGGTTCGTCGTCCGGTGGAAGGACTGACGTTTCGGCAAGCCTATAATCGGCGTCCTTGGAGACGAACCGTTACGCCGCCGCCGGCGTCGACATCGACGCCAAGGCCGCGGCCCTCGCCCGCGCCCGGGAGGCCATCCGTTCGACGTTCACGTCCGGGGTTCTCGGGGACGTCGGCGGATTTGGAGGACTGTTCCGGCCCGACTTTTCCTCCTACCGCGAGCCGGTGCTGGTCGCTTCGACCGACGGCGTGGGAACGAAGCTCAAGGTCGCCTTCGAGACCGGACGCCACGACACCTGCGGGGCGGACCTCGTGAACCACTGCGTCAACGACATCCTCGTTCAGGGAGCGCGGCCCCTGTTCTTCCTGGATTACGTCGCGATGGGCAAGCTCGATCCGGGCGTGCTCGCGGCCGTCATCGAGGGGATCGCGCGGGCCTGCCGCGAGAATGGAACGGCGCTGCTGGGAGGCGAGACCGCCGAGATGCCGGGCTTCTACGCGGCGGGGGAGTACGACGTCGCCGGCACCATCGTCGGAGCGGTCGAGCGCGAGCGGATTCTCGACGGGACGCGGGTGCAGAAGGGCGACGTCGCCATCGGGCTGCCGTCGGCGGGACTCCATACCAACGGCTATTCGCTGGCGCGCAAGATCCTCTTCGAGGACCTCGGCAAGCGTCCGGGCGACCGGTTGAAGGAGCTCGGCGGCCTGTCCGTCGCCGACGCGCTCCTCGCGCCTCACCGTTCGTATCTCAAGGTGCTCGAGCCCCTCCTCGCGGAGGACCTGGTCCACGCGATGGCCCACATCACGGGCGGGGGTTTCTTCGACAACATCCCCCGGGTCCTGCCCGGCGACCTGGACGTCGTGATCCGATCCGGATCCTGGCCGGTCCTCCCCATCTTCGAGCTGCTGGAGCGCGAGGGAGGGGTCGGCCGGGAGGAGATGCACCGCGTGTTCAACATGGGGATCGGCATGGTCCTGCTCGCCGCGGCGGACCGGATCCCGCGAATCTCGGATCTCCTCTCCTCCCGCGGTGAGGCCCACTACTTCATCGGGAACGTGGTCGCGGGCAGCCGGCGCGTGACGATCGACTTTGTCTGAAAAGAAGATCGTCGTCTTCCTGTCAGGGCGGGGGTCGAATTTCCGGGCGATCGCCGACGCGATCGATCGGGGAGAGATCCCCGCGGCCCGCATCACCGCGGTCTTCTCGGACCACGCCGACGCGGCCGGACTCTCCGAGGCGAAGCGGCGAGGGATCCCGGCCCACGCCGTTCCGCGGCAGCCCGGGATGTCCCGCCGGGAGCACGAGCGAGAGATCCGGAGGCTCCTCGATCCGCTCGAGCCGGATCTGCTATGTCTGGCGGGGTACATGCGCGTCCTGTCGCCGGAATTCGTTTCGGCGTATGCCGGCCGGATCCTGAACATCCATCCGTCGCTGCTGCCCAGGTTCCCGGGCCTCGAGGCGCAGCGCCGCGCGCTCGAGGCCGGCGAAACCGTCTCAGGCTGCACGGTCCATTTCGTCGACGAGCGGGTGGACTCCGGGCCGATCGTGGTGCAGCGAAGCGTTCCGGTCCTCGCCGGACGACGATGAGGAGACGCTCTCCGCGCGGATCCTCGAACAGGAGCACCGCGCCTACCCCGAGGCGATCCGGACGGTCCTCGCCGGCCTGGAAAGGCCTGACCCCGTCGTCATTCGAGCGCGGAGTTCCGCTCGCCTGTCATGCTGCGGAGCGCGGAGCCCGACGAGAGGCGGAGGGGCAAGCCCCTCCCCTGCAGCACCACGAGGGGCAGGCCGCGGGCTCTGGTCGCGGCGCGAGGAGTCTCTCGAGTAACCGGAGGGAGGAGCCTCGCGCCGCGGGAGCGCAGCGCTTGCCCGGAATCAGGCGAGCGATCGAGGCCGCACCCGGCCGAGTCGCTCGCCGATGCGGCGCAGGACGCAGATCCCGGACAAGCGCGGAGCGACGGCTATAGGCGGGCGGCGGCGGCGCCGGCGGCGCGGGCGCGGACGAAGCCGGATAGCTCCGAGACGACGTAATCCACCATCGCGTCGGTGATCCCGGGATAGACGCCGATCCAGAACGTCTGCCGCATGGCGATGTCCGTGTTGGTCAGATCGCCCACGACGCGGCAGGCGATCCCCTGATAGGCCGGCTGCCGCAGCGCGTTGCCGGCGAAGACCTGCCGCGTCGCGATCCTCCGGGACTCCAGGTGCGCCACGACGTCGCGGCAGGAGAAGGGGGCCTCGGGTCGGACGGTGATCGGAAAGCCGAACCAGCTCGGGTCGCTCCCCGGAGTCGCCCGAGGCAGGATCAGATGCTCGGAAAGCGGCGCGAGACCCTCCGAGAGCCGGGCAAAGTTGCGTTTGCGCGCCGCGATGAATCCCGGGAGCTTCTTCAGTTGAGCCACGCCGACGGCGGCCTGCATGTCGGTCGCCTTCAGGTTGTAGCCGACGTGCGAATAGATGTACTTGTGGTCGTAGCCGTGCGGGAGCTGCCCGAGCTGCCAGTCGAACCGCTTGCCGCAGGTGTCGGCCTTGCCCGGATCGCACCAGCAGTCGCGCCCCCAGTCGCGGAACGAGGCCGCCAGCTTCTTCAGCAGCGGCTGATCGGTCGCGACCGCGCCTCCTTCCCCCATCGTGATGTGATGGGCGGGATAGAAGCTGAACGTCGCCAGATCGCCGAACGTGCCCGTCTGCCGGCCGTGGTAGAGGGACCCGAGCGCGTCGCAGGTGTCCTCGACCAGCCAGAGGTCCCGCTCGCGCGCGACGCTCATGACCGCGTCGAGATCGAAGGGGTTGCCCAGCGTGTGGGCCAGCATGATGGCCCGCGTGCGCGGGCCGATCGCCTCATCGAGCCGGGCGACGGAGATGTTGTAGGTGCCGAGCTCGATGTCCAGGAACACGGGGATGAGCCCGTTCTGGAGGATGGGGTTGATCGTCGTCGGAAACCCGGCGGCTACCGTGACGACCTCGTCTCCCGGCCGGAGGCGGCGCTCTCCGAGCTCGGCGGCGGTCAGCGTCGTCAGGGCGAGGAGATTGGCCGAGGATCCGGAGTTGCAGAGAAGAGCGGCGCGGCGCCCGAGCCGGCGCGCGAACTCCCGCTCGAACTCCGCGGCGAACCGCCCCGCCGTCAGCCAGAAGTCGAGCGAGGAATCGACCAGGTTCGAGAGGTCGTCGCCGTCGAAGACCCTTCCGGAGACCGGGACGGGCGTCTCTCCCGGCACGAACCGGCGCTCCGGCCACTCCTCTTTCGCGTAGTCGGCGACGAGAGCGAGGATCTGCTGCCGCAGGAGCTCCGACTTCGTCATGAGGGATCCGCGAGGCGCTCGCGATACCAGGCGATCGTCTTTTCCAGGCCCTTCTCGAGCGGCCACTTCGGCCGCCAGTCGAGCAGGCGTCGCGCCTTGGCGCTGTCCAGATGCTGGTCCCGAATCTCCGCGCGGGCGCTGTTCTCGATCACGGGCTCGAGGTCCTTCCGGCCCGCCAGCCGCAGCACGGCCTCGGCGACCTGGAGGACCGTCGAGGACTCGTCGGGCCCGAAGTTGAAGGCCTCTCCCCGGATTTCCGGCAGCTCGATTTTCTCGGCCATCGCCAGGTACGCCTCGGCCGCGTCCGCCACGTAGACGTAGTCGCGGCGGTAGAGGCCGTCGGAACGGATTACCGGCGCCTGGCCCGCCAGCGCCGAGCGAATCGTGCCCGGGATCAACCGGCTCCAGTTCAGGTCTCCGCCGCCGTAGATGTTCCCGCAGCGCGCGACCACGATCGGCAGTTCATACGTGCGCGCGTAGCATGTCGCGAGCAGGTCCGTGCAGCTCTTGGACACGTCGTAGGGATATCGCCCGCGCGGCGGCATCTCCTCCGTGTAGGGAAGGACCGCCGACTCGCCGTAGGCCTTGTCGCTCGACGCGACGACGATGCGCCGGACAGCGCCGGCGTGACGCCGGCACGCCTCGAAGAGCGTGTAGGAGCCGCGGATGTTGCTCTCGAACGTCCCGTACGGGCTGCGGTAGCCGGTGCCGACCACGGTCTGCGCGCCGAGGTGGAAGACCGTCTCGACGTCGTGCTCGACTAAGGCCCGCTCGGCGTCTTCCATGGATTCCAGGCGGCCCGAGACCACGCGGCACGACGCGACGGCTCCGCTCTCGATCAGCTCCGACTGCGGGTCCCAGTCGCGAACGAGCACGCAGACACGCGCCCCGGCCTCGAGCAACCTGGGGACGAGCGCGGATCCGACGAGCCCGGTGGCGCCCGTGACGAGGACGGAGCGATCCTTCCAGAAGCTCATGGCCAGCACTTCCAGGGCGCCTTGCCGGTTTGCCAGAGCTCCTCGAGCAGGCGTTTCTCGCGCAGCGTGTCCATCGGCTGCCAGAAGCCGGTGTGCCGGTACGCCATCAGCTCCCCGCGCGCCGCCAGCGTGTTCAACGGGTCCAACTCCCAGAGAGTGTCGTCTCCGGCGATCAGGTCGAAGACCTCCGGTTCGAGCACGAAGAACCCGCCGTTGATCCACCCTTCGCCGGTCTGCGGCTTCTCCGCGAAGGCGGCCACGCGGTCCGATTCGAGGACCAGGGCGCCGAAGCGCGCCGGCGGCCGGACCGCCGTGATCGTCGCGAGCTTCCCGTGGGAACGGTGAAATGCCACGAGAGCCTTGAGATCAACATCGGCCACGCCGTCTCCGTAGGTCGCCATGAAAGTCTCCCTGCCGATCCAGGGGGAGAGCCGCCGCAGGCGCCCGCCCGTCTGCGTCGTGAGGCCCGTGTCGACCATGTGGATCGTCCAGTCCGGCGGAGACGCGGAGTGGATCTCGTTCTCTCCACGCCCCAGCCGGACGGTCACATCCGCGTTGCGGGCGTAGAAGTTCAGGAAGTAGTCCTTGATGACGTCGCCCTTGTAGCCGAGCGCGACGAGAAACTCCGAGAAGCCGTGGAAGGCGTAGATCTGCATGATGTGCCAGAGGATGGGATGCTCGCCGATCTCCAGCATCGGCTTGGGCCTGAGGGTCGTTTCCTCCGAGAGGCGGGTTCCGGCGCCTCCAGCCAGTATAATCGTCTTCATTCGCTATGCTGGGCTCTCGACCTCAATTCTAGCAATGTTCATGGATACGTCCGCGCCGCAGCGCCCGCCGGCGCGTGCCTTGGATTCGTCCTCGCCTGACAGCAACGGAGCCTCCCGCG
>CAVUIX010000043.1:0-183259 GCA_963741435.1 uncultured Acidobacteriota bacterium
TTCCAGTAGCTCAGCCCACGCCCGTGTAGACCTCCGGAAAATCGCGATGCGGCATCTCGCCGTCCAGGACGCGCTCCGCAGCGTGGGCGAACACCCCCTCGTCTGTCGGGATCCAACCGCGAAGCCGAAAAGGGAACACGTAGACCGCGCTCGCGACCCAGACAGCAAGAAGAAAGAAACGAATTCGTCTATTCGTGCAGAGCCAGAGGAGCGTTAGCGGCTCGCCGTCGGCGGTGGATGCGAACATCATGTTTCGGAAAGAAAGTCTAGGAGGGAGGAGTGGGGCCTTCAACGAACGAGAGATCGTCGTGCCTCGAGACGGGCCGCAGGACCGCCGCGGGAAATCGCCGCAAAACCGCGGAGGGAAGGTTGTAGCCGGGCCCGATGTGGATGACCCAGACCGGCTGCCCCACCGGGAGGCGATACGCCTCGACGAGCCTCTGCAGCTCGTTGCCGAGTAGGTATTCCGTCGCGTTCCAGGTCGGTGTCGCCACGAGGCGGTAGCCGCCGGCGGAATCTCCCAGAAGCCTTCAAGCCCGGTTCCGAGCAGCGTCCATGCCTTCCGGTCCAGGTAATAGTCGAGGACGAGGCCCGCCTCGAGGTCCATGAACAAGAGACTGCCGGGGGGCAGCGGCGGCCCGGAATCCGCGATCGCCGATCTCATCCGGCGAGCGCTCGTCATGCTCAGACGCTGTCAGGACTGCCAAGAGACTTAGGGGCGCCAGGACCACGACCAAAACGATCGCAGGCCAGAGCCGGGCGGCGGTCGACGAACGAAGACGGCAGCGCCGATCGCTGCCGATGCGAACACCAGAAGAAAGACGGAGTGGCGCGTTCCGCCGTAAGGATAGACGTCGATGAGGGACGCTCCCGCATCGAACAGGAACGGAACTGCCAGGAGAAGAGCTGAAGCGCTCCGTTTCACGCAAGAACGACAAGGCCGATGACGGCAAGAGTACATGCGACGACCCCGGCCATGGCCGAGCCGCAGAGTAACGGAAGAGGCCGCCGTCTGCCGGGCAAGAAAGTCAAGCGGCCTGTCCTGATCAGCCTGGAAGTGTTCCGCCCGCAGCATGCGATTCATGACGAGGCGTTCGATCGGTTCTCCGAAGATCGGCGACATGGGTCGCGGCGAGCCACAGGCAGAGAGCGCCGATCGCGACCTGGCATACGGCCCAGACCGTCACAAAGCCGGCCGGAAGGCGTCCCTTCTCAGGCGAAGGAGCCCATAGGCGAGAATGCCGGCACGACGAAGAACGCGGAATAGTGCGTCAGGATCGCGAGAGAGAGAAATACCGAGGAAGCCGTCATCCTACGCGGCGACCGATCGTCCAGGGCGTGCTCGAGGAGGAGGAGCGCGGCCGACATCGGCAGGAGCATGAGAGCGTAGGGGCGGACCTCCGCGGAGAGCGATACCAGCGCCGGCGAGAACGACAGCAGGACCAGGGTCCCAAGAGCCGCGGACTGGTCGTCAGGATCCCGATCCACCGATAGGCGACCCAGAGAGAGGATGCTCCCAAGCGCGACTGGCAGAAGCCGCAGGAAGAACTCCGAGTTCCCGAGCCGGGTCCAGTAATGAAGGAGGAGGAAGAAGAGAGGCGGGTGAGCACCATTCAGGCTCTCCCTGTCGGCGTCGAGAGCCCGCGGCAGCCGGACCAGGAGAAAGTGAATCGCCTCGTCACCGCTCAGGGGCCTGCCCTGCGCCGACAGAATCCGGAGCCCGAAGCCCAGCGCGACGATCGCGAGCGCGAAGAGATCGGAATGGCGGTAAAGCCGGACTCGCTCGCGGCCGGCCCAACCTACGCCAGCCGACGGGACGTCGATCGCTTCACTCATCGCGGTCGCGGTTCAAGATATCCCGGCTCGATCGTAAAGATTTCCGCGGGGCAGCCGGCACCTGGCGTCGGAAATAATGCCTCTCGATCCAGTCGCGCGTTCGCTGGCCGTATCCCTGTCCGAAGAGCCCGCGTCCGTACTCTCCGGCGGGTCGTTTGACGATGACGATGGCCGCCGGCCGCGCGCGCTGCAGATCCCGGAGGAAGTCCTCTTCGTTCGCCTCCCGCAGATAGCCCGGGATAGAAATCTTGTGTCGCATCGGGTTCGGACGCCCCGCAAGGTAATTCAGGACGCCCCCCTCGGGGATAACGACGAGTCCCTCCCCTCGCTCGTCTCCCCGCGGACCATCGCCGCCACGAGCGCGAGACCTCGAGCGGTCCCGGGCAGAGCGGACAGGATGCCACCGGTCCCGGGTAACGGAACGCGTTCGTCGGCCGAGTACTGGATCGCGCGGGCCAGAAAGGCGAACCCGACGAGAAGGACGAGCGCACCGTCCGAGATCGCGCGGAACCGAAACCGCAGCGCCCTCCGTGTCTCCCGGATCACGCTTCTCCGGAGAAGACCCGCCGCACAGACGAAAGCAAAGAGGAGCGGCGGCGCCACGTAGCCGGAATCGGCGAGGTGAAACAGTCTCCGATGCGAGGCGAGAAGTCCCAGGCATCCAAACGCCACGAGAGCGGCCGCGCTAGGACCGCGGCGCCGGACCAAGCCGGCCGCCAGAGCTGTCACGCAGATCAACCGCGCCGCGCCGAAGAGAATCGCCCTCCACGTGGCGCCCGCGGCCACGAGAAGGGCCATGGCCGCGAGAAGGGCCAGAACAATCCGAAGCCCGTGCTTCGTGCGTTCCTCGCTGACGCCTCGGGCGGCAAGGACACCGGTGAGCGACGCGACTCCGATCCAGAGAGCAGTCGAATAGAAAAGAACCGGAATCCCGTCGCGCCGGCCTCGAAACGCGGCCAGGACCAACCCGGCGGGAGTCTCGCGGGGGATCCCCACGAGCAGCACCGGAGCGTCTTGCAGGAGCGCTGCCGGCCCGGCCGCCACCAAAAAACCCCCCAGCACCGCGCCAAACCTCACCACCGCCGCCGCTGCCGTCAGAAGCATGTCCCGGGAACGACGCGCGGCCGGGCGCGAGCGCATCCACTGGGCGGCGAGCACCGACACGAGCGCGATCACTCCCCATTCCGTGCGGCAGAGGCCCGCGAGGCCCGCACAGACTCCCGCGCCGAAGCACCTCAGGGCGTTTCCGCGAGATCCCGGCAGCGACGCGAGGGCGCATCCAGAGAGCGCGAAACCGGCCGGATGCCAAATCCGGTATCCCATCCCCAGGATGGCGCCGCCGGAGTTGGGCATGAAGACCAGAGCCGGGATCGCGAGCGCCGTCCACAGTCCTGCCTCGCGCCGGCCCGTGACACGCGCAAGTGCGAAGTAAAGCGCCCGCAACACGCCGAACGCGCCCGCGAGGCCAGAGAGGGCGAGGGTCGAAAAGCTCGATCCGAAAAGACGAAAGAAGGCGGCCTGGAAATAGGGGGTGAAAGGGCCGAACCAGTAGACGACATCGCGGTAGAGCACCTGGCCGCGCGCCAGCGCGTCGGCGTAGATCCACTCGGTTCCTGAGTCGATGATCGCGTCCGACCATTTCCCGCGCGACACGATCCAGAGGGCCGCCGTGGCCAGGGCTCCCGCCGCGAAGAGCGGCCGCCGGCGATTCTCCCCTTGCGCCCGGCGACCGCAACACGGTCGAGCGGGATCATCGTTCGAATCCATCGCCGCCCGCGGCCTTCCGCGGGCGGGATCCTCGTTTCCCGAGGACGACGGCACAGGTCCAGCCTTCTCCCCTCACGACCTCGACGGCACGCTCGCCGGGACGCGGGACGGTGCCCGGCCGGACGATCCGAAACTCTCGATCAGTCCCGACATCGGGCAGAGAGTCGGCCGGCAGTCCGGTATTTTCCGGATCGAGTCGGTAGCGTCGAATCGCGGCCATCATGACCTTGAAATGGACCAGGCGCGGGTCGATCTCGACAGTCCCGTAACGATCCCACCGCAACGCCGCTCGGGCGACCAGCGTCGTTTCGCTGGAGCGTTCGCGGCCGGGCAGGGTCCAGAAATAACGGAAGAAGTCGCGGGCTCCGAGAAGCGATGTGGCCGCGAGCAGTCCGGTCAACGCCATCGCGAGAACCCGTCGGCCCGGGCGGCGCACCAGCAACAGAGTCCAGAGAGCCCCACCCGCGATGGCGATGGCCGTCACGTCGGAGAGATAGCCGAAGCGAAAACCATTGGGAACGCCCCGATGACCCCCGAGAACGGTCGCTGCGAGAGCGGCGCCCGCCTGGGCCAGGATAATCATGGAAAGCTCGTCGCGAGGCCGCCGGAGCGCGCGCAGGAACGCGACGGCCAGCAGGGCCCGGAAAACCAGTCTCAGCTCGACGCTCTGGGGCCATTCGCGGGATGCGGACACCCAGGGAGCGCTGAGCCCGTCGGATGCGGCTTCAAACGCCGGCATGGGTGACCGCCAGTACCGAATGTCGCCGATGAGACTCTGGTTTTGCGCCCGCGAAAAATAGGGAGTCGTCCGCCCTGCCTGAAATAGGAAGAGCGGCAAGACTGCCAGACAGAAACCGAGGACGAAGAGCGCCGCCGGAACGAATCGGATAGAGCCGGACGCGGAGACCGGCGTGGGGGGTGGCCAGAACGCGATCGCGAGGAGACCGGCCGCCGCAACCCACGCCGCCAGGTACACGTGGGCGCCGATTCCCATCACCGCTCCGGCGCAGAGAGCGAGAATCGGGCTCGGCCGGTCCCGCGCGTGAAGCAGTAGCAGGGTTGCGATGCTGACGATCGGGGCGATGACGAGAGCGACCCAACCGAGCCTGGACATGGTCACATGCCAGTAAAGCCCCGCCAGGATCAGGATCGCCAGAGCCGCTCCGCCTCGAGGCAGCACGCGCCGGGCCAGGAGGCCGGTCGTCACGAGCGATACCACCCCGGCGATCGCGGCGGGCAGGCGAAGCGCGAACGTGTTCCTGCCGAACAGCAGGAGAATCAGCCGGAAGTACTCGAGGTAGAGGACGCCGACCGTTCCGGACGGCGACTCTCCGAAGGGGACCGGACGGACGGAATCGGCGAAGTCCCGCCATCCTCCCGAAAGATCGAGCGCCGGAGCGATCTCCGAGACATCGTCGATCCAGAGAGCTGCGGGAATGGAGTCGAGCTTCGCCAGACGCGCAAAGGTCCCGAGGAGAAACGCCATCACGGCGAGAATCCCGAGGGCCATGGTGGAGAAGGGCAGGCGTGGAAGCGGCGAGAGGGAAAGGGAAGATCGGGACCAGCGAAAAAAGCAGGCCGCGGAGATTCCACCGGCCGCGGCCGCCACAACGATGACGGCCAGCCACAGCAGGAGGCGGGGGATCGCCCAGGAAGGCTCGGGATCGACCAGCAGCGCCGGCCGCAGATACCGGACCAGGTTGACCGCCGCCACGAACGCGATTGCCCAACCGAAGACGGCGCACCTTCCAACCGTGCCCGGGAGCCGGGAGGCGCTCACGGCCCGCGCCGGGGCAGGCGCGGAGCTGGACTCCGGGGAGTCGCGTCCGTCACGTGACCAGCGAGGGCTGCCCCTGCCAGCGGCGCCAGGAGCCTGTCGCGCGGATCTCGTCGATCGCTTCGAAGGCGAGGTCGAGCTCCGCGGTCCTCCGTGTAGAAGTGCGGGGAGATGCGGATGCCGACTCCCGGCCGGTAGTCCACGACGACGCCGCGGTCGTTCAGCTCCCGCGAGACTTCAAGCGCGTTTTCGAAATCCACCGCGGCGGTGCCTCCGCGGCGCGCGGGATCGCGAGGCGTCGAGCAGCGCCACCCGCGCTCTTCCGCGAGGGCGATCAACCGCGACGTCTGCCGCAGCGACTTCTCGCGAATGGCCTCGATGCCCGCCTCCGCCACGATCGCGGGGCCTTCCCGCGCCGCGTAGAGGGCGGGGATGTCCGGCGTCCCGATCAGGAACCGGAAGGCGTCGTCGCGGTAGCGCATCGGAGGCGGCTCGAAATCGAACGGCGCGGGGTGGGCCATCCAGCCGGTCAGGGCCGGCTCGAGCCGGCGGGGAGATCCGGGCGGACGTAGAGGAAGGCCCCGCCGGGACCGCCGCAGAGCCATTTCAGGACACCGCCGACGAGGAGGTCCGCGCCCAGCGCCTCGACGGAAACGGGAAGAGTCCCGACGGACTGGTAGGCGTCGAGGACGAGGAGGGCGCCCACGCGCCGGCACCTCTCGGCGATCGGAGCGACGTCGAGGACGAAGGCGCTCTTGAAGAGCACGTGCGAGATCGCGACGAGCGCCGTCCGCTCGTCGATCGCCGCGAGGATCCGCTCTTCATCGGCGGAGAGCCCGTCGCCGCCGGGAGAAGGCACGACGACGATCTCGGCGCCGAGCCGCGTGGCCAGGGATTCGTAGACGTAGCGCACCGACGGGAACTCCCCCTCGATCATCACGATCCTGTTGCGCGGCGGGGCGTACTCGAGCGAGGAAAGGACGACGGCCGACGCGATCGTCACGTTCGGAAGCATGGAGACGCTCCCCGCGGGGGCGCCGAGAAGCGGCGCGATCCGGTCGCCGACGGCGACCGACATGTCCCACCAGGAGTCCGCCCAGGCGCGCACGCCGCGCGACGCCCACGTTTCCGCGTATTCGGCGAGGGCGCGGCCCGCGGCCCGCGGCATCGCTCCGAGCGAGTTGGAGATGAGATAAGTCGTCTTCTCGAGGATCGGGAACTCGGGGCGAAAGCGCAGGAGAGGATCGGAGGTGATCGGTGATCCGGATCGGGTGATCGGGAGCGAGGCCGACGCGCCGACCGGCTTTGTAGATCGCAGCGATCGAGCGGACGTTCTTCACGTCGGCTAGGGGATCGGCGTCGAGGAGGAGAAGGTCGGCGCGCTTGCCGGGCTCGAGCGTTCCGCGGTCCTTCTCGAGGCCGAGCGAGCGGGCGGCGTTCTCCGTCGCCGCCGAATCGCTTCGGGGAAACAGGCCGGCCTTGACGGAAGGTCGAACCCGACGAGTCCGCCTAGCCGAGGGAAGGCCTTTGGGTGTCGAGCGCGAGTCACTGCTTCCTCTGGAGGCGCATGAAATTCCTCGAAGCGCGCAGGCGCTCGCGCAAACTTCGGAAGTGCGGATAGCGGCGCGCGGACCCCTCGGCGTACGCGGGCGAGCGGTACCGAATCACGACGGACGCCGGACGTCCCTTTTCCGCCCGGCGATCGGAGAACACCTGCTCGATGAAGGCTCGTGTGTCCGCGAGAAACCCGAAGATGTCCATGGTCGGGATCTAGAAGACAGGGCGGCTCTTCATCACGCCGAGGGTCCACTCGTCGAAGGGGCCGAGGACGATGTGCGCGAGCGCCGTCCCGCCGCGCGTGACGGCTTCCTTCGCGCCGGCGGGACGCGGCGCGTGGACGATGACGAGAAGGCCGGCCAGGCAGCCTCACGATCAGGGCCTCCGCAATCTCCGGCCTCATCCTCGGAAGGCGCGGGAGCGGATCGCGGCACGAACCCATGTCGGCGAGCATCAATTGAATCGGGGATCTCGACCGTCGCGAGTCTCGATGGTCGGGAGGGGCAGAGCCCTCTTCCGGCTCGAAGCCTCCAAGACGGAGCTGGATGGCCTCCCTGATGTTGGCCAGCGCTTCTTCTTCTGTCTCGCCCTGGCTGACAGCAACCGGGTATCTGCAGGGACACTCGATTCAGTAGCCGCCACTCCTCGTCGGACGTTCGAGTCGGTCAAGACGGAACATTCACCTCGAGGGACGATTCTCAGCGCCATCGCAGGCAGTCGCGCCAGGCTCTCGCGGGTGACCGGCGTGATCTCGTCGATACGATCGCCCGAGACGACCACCAGCATGTTCGCCTTCGGCGGTGCGCCGCTCCCGTCGATGACGGTCACGCCCCGGAAGGCGATCGTGGTCGCCATGAGCAGAAAGGCTGTCATCGAGACTGCATCCATGGTAGCGCACAAGACGAGCTCTCCCGTCCGGCGATCAGATCCTCGCGGGGGGATGAGTCCGCAGAGTGCCCATTGCCACGATGCTCTTGAGCCCGCGCTCCGTGGAGGCCCGAACGCTCATCACGTCATCGGGCCCGATCGCGCGCGCGTCCACCTCAAACGACCAGCGGAGTGTCCCGGCCTCGACCGGCGTCGGCTCACAGAACGCAACCTGCCGGTTGTTTACGAAGAGAGCGACGCGCGAGACTCGGGGTGTCCCTTCCACGACCCGCACCCACCCTTCCGCCCGGAGTCTCCCATCGGCGTCGACTCCATAGTAATCGGCGTCTCCCCACGGAAAACAGGTCGCCTCCGGAAGCGAGGCGACGGGCGCGTCACGGTCCGTCACGAGGTAGAGATCCTGCAAGCCGGCGAGACCCCGCGGAATCCTGGACACGAACAAAGCGTCGCCCCCGGCGTTCCGAATGGTCCGCCGGACGTACTCCTCGGTGACGTAGGTCGTTCCGTAGATCTTCTCGTCGAGCCGATCGCTTTCGCTCTCCGGCAGATACACGATTTCACCGGACCGGTTCGCCCCCTGATCGGCGAGCAGCTCGACGCTCAGAGCGCTGAACATCAGCACTCCGCCGGGCTCGACGCTGGCGAGCAGGGTCTCCATCCAGGCCTGGAACAGGGCGTGCGGCACGTGGCTGAAGAAGGAAGAGGCCGCGATCAGCGGGAAACGCCCGCCGGAAAAGGAGGCAGGATCGGCGCTCGAAACGAGGCCTCGGACTCCGAACGTCTCCCGCTGGAAGTCGACGGCATCGGGGTGGATTTCGCAGACGAGGACGCGTTCGGGATCGATCACCCTGACCAGGAAGCGAGTCACCCGGCCATACCCGCTCGCAAAGTCCAGCATCGATTCGACGCTTCCCAGGTTTCCGAAGTGCCAGGCGGCGACGCTCCGGATGGCCAGAAAGATCTCCCACCCCTTCTGGAAGTAGAGGATTGCCGCCGCGTCCTCGCTTCCCCGCAGCGATGCGAGGTTGTAGCGATACATCTCGTCGGCTCCATGGATCGCGGTGATGAGCGGCGGCGACGGCCCGACGAGAGCCTCCACGAAGCCGCGCGTGACAGGGCTCCGCACGCAAGGATCGAAGACGTTCGGCGCCGGGAGGGACATGCCGGCCTGGGTCGAGGCTAGCGGGCTTCGAGCGCGCTTTCCTTCTCGCGCTCCTCTTCGGGGACCTCCACGGGGTAGATGCCGGTAAAGCAGGCGGTGCAGGTGGACTGCTGCGGACGACCGAACGCCTGGAGCATTCCTTCGGCCGAGAGATATCCCAGGCTGTCGGCCTCGATGAAGTTCCGGATGTCCTCGACGGATTGCGTCGAGGCGATCAGTTCCCGGCGGGTGGGTGTGTCGATGCCGTAGTGGCAGGAGGCCGTCGTCGGCGGAGACGAGATGCGCACGTGCACCTCCCGGGCGCCGGACTCCCGCAGCATGCGGACGATCTTCTTCGACGTCGTGCCGCGGATGATCGAATCGTCCACGAGCACGAGGCGCTTGCCCTCGACGACCTCGCGCACCGGGTTCAACTTGACCTTGACGCCGAAGTGGCGGATTGCCTGCTTGGGCTCGATGAACGTGCGCCCGACGTAGTGGTTGCGGACGAGGCCGAGCCCGAACGGGATGCCCGACTCCCGCGCGTAGCCGAGCGCCGCGTACAGGCCGGAGTCGGGCACGGGCACGACGACGTCGGCCACGGCCGGGTACTCCCGGGCCAGCCGCGCCCCGAAGGCCTCTCGCGTCGCCGCGACGCTCCTCCCGAAGACGATCGAATCCGGGCGCGAGAAGTAGACGTGCTCGAAGATGCACGGAGTGTGCTGCGGAAAGGCGAACCGGTGCGACGTGAACCCTTCCCGCGAGAGCTTGACGATCTCGCCCGGCTCGACGTCCCGCTCGAACTTCGCGCCGATCAGGTCGAACGCGCACGTCTCCGACGCGACGACAGGAGAGCCTTCGCGGATGCCGAGCGAGAGCGGCCGGATGCCATTGGGGTCGCGCGCGGCGAAGATCCCCTCGGTCGAGAGGATCAGGAGCGAGTAGGCCCCGCGGACCGTCAGCAGCGCTTCGGCGATCGCCGCGGTGAGCGTGGGCTCCCTCGAGCGGGCGACGAGATGCAGGATCACCTCCGAATCCGAGGTCGTAGTGAACATCGCGCCTGACCGCTCCAGATCCGCGCGGATCTGCCGCGCGTTGACCAGGTTCCCGTTGTGCGCGAGCGCCAGCGGCCCGCGCCCTGTCGCGAACACGATCGGCTGGGCGTTGATCAGGAGCGAGGCCCCCGCCGTCGAGTAACGCACGTGGCCGATGGCCGTGCGGCCGGGCAGCCGCGACAGCCGCGCCTCGTCGAAGACGTCGGCGACGTAGCCCATCTCCCGCTCGATGTGGATGTGGCCGTCCTCGAGCGTCGCGATGCCTGCCGACTCCTGCCCGCGATGCTGCAGGGCGTAGAGACCCAGGTAGGCGATGTTGGCGGCGTCCTGCGAGTCGCAGACGCCGAAGACGCCGCACTCGTCGCGGAACCCGCCGGAGAATTCCATCTGTTCAGGATTTTAGCACCTGTAAGCTCATTTCCTCCGCGCGCGTCTAACGCCGTCATCTGCTCTCTCTCGAGGCGAACCAGAGCAGATCCCTCGCTTCGCTCAGGATGACCGGGAAGGGAGGCTGAGGATGAACAGCGAATGGGGACGTGACGCTCGTCACGATGTCGGAGTTCGGCGGAACCGTGAAGGAGAACGGCAACTGCGGCACCGACACGGCCACGCCAGCGTCATGCTGCTCTTAGGCGGCGGCGTCAGGGGCGGCAAGGTCTACGGCCGCTAGCCCGGCGTCGACTCCTCGCACCTCTACGAGAACCGCGACCTCGCCGTGACAACGGACTTCCTCGACGTCTTCGCCGGGATCCTGGAGAAGCGCCTGGGCATCGCCGGCCTGAAGCCGGTCTTCCCCGGCTACGACCTTGCCGGGCCAAGAGCCTCGGCCTCATCGCCTGAACCAGAAAAACTCCAGGAAACAGGCAGGAAAACCCAAAGACTTCCCTCTCTCGACCTTCCATCCTTGGAAATGAAGCGGGCGCTCAATCGAGGGCGTCCCGCAAGGACAGGGAGGAAGCCATGAAGACCCTCTTCGCGATCTGCCTCATCGGAATTCTCGTCCTCGCCGGATGCGGCGCCGGGCCGACGGCTCCCAGCCCGCAGCAGGAAATCGTGGAAGTCACTCCGGCACCCGCGCCGGCGCCAACCCCCGGACCCTGCCGCCCGATGCCGAAGTGCCAGGGATGAACCGCGGCTACCTGTCGGTCGCGGCAAAGGCGGGATCGAGCCTGGCGAGCCGGCGGTCGCGCACGCGAGACAGGACTAGCCTCCTTGCGGACAGCCCTGGGTCGAGGAGGGCGTCGGCCTTCGAGCCCGTCGCGAAGGCGGCGCCCCACTCGACGAACTCGTAACAAGCGCTGATAGCGAGACACAGCATGGCGTGTGAACGGATCCCGCGTCCAGAAGCCGAGAGGGCCATGCGCGCAGGTGTCATGCCCGCCGATGCTGAGAAGCAGGACCAGAACGAAGGCAGGCCGGTAGGAATGCGGCATCGGCTGCGTGCTAGACTGCAAAGACGATCGCCATGGCCTCTACGACTATCGCCCAGCGAGTCGATCCGGTCATCGAAGACTACAAGAAGGACATCGACCGGACGCTGCTCCGAGAGAATCTGAAGCTCACCGTCGAGGAAAGATTCCGGAAGCTGATGGCGATGCAGCGGTTCGCAGAGGAGCTGCGTCGCGCAGGCCGCCGCGCAATGAATGACCGACTTTGAGGCTCTCCTCCGGGCCCTCGTCGGATCCCGAGTTGATTTCCTCATCGTGGGCGGGGCCGCAGCGACGGCGCACGGGTCCGCCCGGCTGACCAACGACCTCGACATCGTCTATTCCCGCTCCCAGGAGAATATCGGCCGACTGGTCGAGGCCCTTCGCGGCTTTCAACCGTATCTGCGGGGAGCACCACCCGACCTTCCGTTTCATTACGACGAAGAGACGATCCGGGCGGGCCTGAATTTCACACTCACGACAACCGCGGGCGATCTCGATATGCTCGGCGAAATCACCGGGGGCGGCGCCTACGAACAGCTCCTCCCCGCCTCCATCACTATCCGTCTCTTCGGTATCGAATGCCTCTGCCTGGGCCTCGACCGGCTCATCGACGTCAAGCGCGCGGCCGGAAGACCCAAGGACCTCGAAGCAATCGCCGAACTCGAGGCGCTCCGCGAAGAGAAAAGGAGCTGACTCGCGACGAGGAGATCCTCGTTCGCGCGCTTTTCGGATGGTCAGAGGCCAGGTCCGAAGGGAGAACCTTGATCGCCACCTCGCGCGAGAGCCGGGCGTCCCGCGCGGTACACTTTCCCCATCCCGCCCGCGCCGAGAGGACCCAGGATTTCGTAGGGCCCCAGGCGACTGCCAGCCGCAAACGTCATGCCGCCGCTCGACCGGGCGCTCCCGATCGTCTATTCGACTTTGGGTAGCCGTGCACGAATCACCACGACGAAGCCGATAAGATCACCGAGCCGGTGGCGAAGCACGTCTTCGACGACTCCCAGGTCCACCGTGTCGTAGCCGTGAACGAGGACGTTGCGGAAGCCGACCATGTTCCGAAGGGTACTCGCCATTTCGGACGCGACCCAGCCAGCCGCCTCGAGCAGGTCGAAGAGCTCTCGGTTCGTGCGAGGCTCTCCAAGGCTCTCGTCGGACACGATGTGGGAGGCAACGTCGAGGGCTGCCTGGATGGCGAGCTGGAGTGTGTGTTCTACGAACCGCTGCTCGCGGACGTCCTGGCGGAGTCGGTCGGGCTGTGCCAGCGTGCGCAGCTCGTGGACGCAGGTCTCGATTTGCGCGAGCTTCTTGGCGATCAGCTCGGGGTCCGTCACGAGGCGGCGCGCTCGCGCTTCCGATAGCGGCGAAGAAACGGCAGCAGGTCAAAGTATTCGTTGCGAACCCTCACTTCGAAGGCGATGCGAGCGGAGCGGTCGCCCTCGAAGAGGATTCGGCCGTCGCGCAGAATCCGGTGCACGAGATCCGGGGGCGCCGAGTTCAGGACGACAAGATCGACACAACGGCCCAGCAGCCGCTCCAGATCGCCTTCGAGGACCAGCGGAGGCGCGTTCAGGGCGGCGGGGGGGCGTCTTTTGAAAAGCACGGCCACGTCCACGTCGCTTTCCGAACCTGCCGTGCCGCGTCCGAGGCTCCCAAACAGGTAGGCCGCGGCGATTCCATCGGGTCGCGCCGCGAAGAAACTCCCAAGCCGTCGTTCGATCTCGGAGACGTCCACCTTCAGAAGTATAAGCGGCCAGGTCCGCGATCAGGCGGACCGAGATTCCATCCTCGAAAGGCTGGTTGGCCGTGCCGATCGGCGTGGGCTCCTCGTTCAGGATCGCCGAGACGACCTGGAGCAGCCGCTTGACCGGCAGCGGGCCGGAGAAGAGCAATTCGCGCAACGTCTTCCCTCGATCTCTCCATCACGATCCAGGAGACGGAGTCCGCCGACCGATCGTGCCCATCGCCGCGGCGTCCTGAGGACTTGACATAGTGAATTTGACATAGTAGCTACCCGTAGCTACTATTGACGCCATGAAGGCCGTCGAGCGAGTCGGGGTGAAGAATCTGAAGAACAATTTGAGCGCGTACCTCCGTCAGGTTAAACGCGGGGTTCGCGTTCTGGTCACGGACCGGGATGAGGTCATCGCCGAGCTCGGCAAGCCTCGAAACGGCATAGCCCAGACGCCTCATCCGCTGCTCGCCGAATGGATTGCGGCCGGCGAGCTTAGGCCTGCAACGACGCGGAAGAGGAAGCTGGCCGTCTCTCCAGTCAAGCTTCCAGCGGGCACCGCCAGGAGGCTTCTCGACGCGGACCGCGACGAGTGAAGGTCATTTACGCCGAGACTTCCGCCGTCCTCGCCTGGCTTCTTGGGGACGAGTCAAGGCTCCTCGCTCGCAGGGGCCTCGACTCGGCGGACCAGATCGTCACGTCGGTCCTTACCGTGCTCGAAGCCGCGCGGGGAATCCGGCGCGCCGCGAGCGAGCGGCGCGTTTCGGCCCTGGATGCCTCTCGTCTCCAGGGTCTGCTCACTCGAACGGCCACGGCATGGCAGCTCCTGGAGATCACGCCGGACATCCGCGTCCGCGCGGCGGATCCCTTCCCCATCGAACCTGTCCGCACGCTCGATGCCCTTCATCTCTCGACCGCGCTCCGCTTCGCCAGGGTCTTTCCCGGTCTTCCCGTTCTCACTTTCGACGAGCGAATCCTCGTAAACCTCGAGCCGTTGGGCCTGGCAAGCGCGCTCCCGCGCCGCTGATCAATCAACCCGTTGACGATGACGAGAGGCGAGGCCTTCTCTTGACATAGAGCTCGACCAGGCTGCTCGTTTCGAGGTACGCGATCAACGGCGGTCCTGGAGGACCATTTCCGACGTGGTCTTCTTCGACTTCACGGCCGGCAGCGTCGTGCTGCCCCGAGGTTTGCCCCCGCTCCAGCTCGCGACCCTTTCGCGGACCAGATCCCACCCCCACCGCGCCTCGTCCGTTTCTTCGACGGGCATCAGCGCCGCGAGCGGCTCACCCCGATCCGTGACGACGATCCGCTCACCCTGCCGCACGCGCTTCAAATACTCGCTCAGATGGTCCTTCAGAACCCGAACGCCAACGCGCGTCATGGTGCCTCCTGTGGCCATCAGAATACAATCATTGAGGCCACTTTCTCGCCATCGAGCGGCATCTGGTCGCCCGATCCCGCGTATTTGGCCTGACCCGCCGGTTCCCCGGGAAGCGCTTGACACCGTACTTCCTGAGATGTACCTTTCAGGTGTACATAAGGTGACTGCGATGTCGACCGTCAGCGTCAAGGAAGCGCGTGAGAATCTGAGGTCCCTTCTTGACCGGGTCGCGGCCGGTGAGGAGGTCTCTCTGCTCCGCCGCGGAAAGGAAGTCGCGCGCCTGATCCCGCCCAGGAGCACAGGGCGGAGGCTTCCGAGCCTCGAAGCCTTCCGCAGAGCGGTCTCCGTCGGGGGCCGTTCTTTGAGCGACGAAGTGGCGAGAGGCCGGCGCCAAGAGCGGTATTGATCTACCTCGATACGAGCGTCGTCGTCGCCTACTACTGCCCGGAGCCGCTCAGCCACCGTGCCGAACGGCTGATTCGAGCGCATTCCCGACCCGCGGTGAGCGACCTGACCGAGGTCGAGCTGCGCTCCGCACTTTCCCGAAAGGTGCGTCTGGCCGAGTTGCAGAAGACGAGCGCGACGCAAATCGCCTCTCGCTTCTCCGGCCATCTCGAGGAAGGCCTCTACACGCGCGTTCCTGTCGAGCGCCGCCACTATGATATGGCCGGCGAATGGCTCGGGCGCTTCACGCTGGCGCTCCGCACGTTGGACGCGCTTCATCTTGCGATCGTGGCGTCGGAAGGCTTCCGGCTCGCTACCGCCGACTCGGCTTTGGCTCGGTCGGCGAAGGCCCTCGGCATTGAGGTGCGCTGGCTGCTCCCGAAGGAGGCTTGAGAGAGGCGCCGCGACTCCGAATCCGCGACCCGAATCCAAATCGGCAATCGTCTCCCATCACACCCGCGCCGAGCGGCGCGGGGACCTGGTCGAGCCGAGTCGCGCGCCGATCGCGATTGTCAATCACAACTTCAGAATCCCAACGCGAAGAGAAGCGCCGTCCGAATCTCCCGCATCCGCTCCGAGGTCAAGACGGCGATCAGCGGCCCGACCCTGCCCGCGGAGACGGTCTGAACGTGATCCAGATTCACCGCACAATCACGGGGCAGGCCGTCCTCGGAAGTCAGCAACACTTCGGAGGGGATCCCGCGAATCGTCGAGGTGACCGGGGCAATCGTGACCTCTTCCAGGTATTCGAGAACGGAATCGCGCGTCAGAACAACCACCGGCCGTCGTTTGTCGGGGGCGGCGAGCCGATACCAGCGGACCTCTCCCCGCCTCACGGCTCAGGCCAGACCTGCTCCGACTCCCAGACTTCGAACTCGGCTCGCCGGACCGGCTTGCGGGCATAGCCGGCCCGATGCCTCTCTTCGAGAGCCCTGTCGCGCTGTCGGGCCAGCGCTTCGCGCAAGGCCTTGCGCGCGAAGGCGGAGCGGCTCGTGCCCAGCTTTCTCGCCGCGCTGTCCACAGCCCTGACCAGGTCCTCCTCCAGCGTCATCTGCACGACCCTCATAGAGCCTCCATGTTGGCCTTCATAGCTATTCTAGGCCACATGGGCCAGCCCGAAGTCCAGGATCTTGACCAGGCCGTCCTTCGTCACCATCACATTCTCGGGCTTCAGGTCCCGGTGCACGATCCCCGCCTCGTGCGCCCGCGCCAGCCCGTCGGCGATCTGCGCGGCGACCTGGAGCAGCTTCTTGACCGGCAGCGGGCCGGAGAAGAGCAGCTCGCGCAGCGTCTTCCCGTCCACCTTCTCCATCGCGATGTAAGAGACGGAATCGGCCGACCCGATGTCGTAAATCGTGACGATGTTGGGATGATTCAAGGCCGAGGCGGAACGCGCCTCCTTCTCGAACCGGCCCAGCCGCGAAGGATCCGACGCGACCTCCTCCGGAACACCTTCAGCGCGACCTCGCGGCCCAAACGGGAATTCCGCCCTCGCCACACCTCGCCCATTCCGCCAGCGCCGAGAGGAGCAAGCACCTCGTAGGACCCCAGGCGACCGCCTGCCACGAGCGTCATCTCAATCCGCTGACGAGGTAGAGGTCCGCCAGTGTCCGCTGGTACGAATAGACGTAGGACCTTCGGTCGGCGGCGATGAAGAAGCTCGTGATGCCGCTAAAACCCGCGGGATCGGGCGGCACGATCTCCTTCCACAGGTTCCGGCGCCCGGTCGCAATCTCGACACGGAATACGCTGAACGCGGTTCCCTTTCTCTCCATGACATAGATGCCCCGTCCGTCCGGCGTCCATTGAAGCGGCCGATCGCCTGGGTTGGCACCTGCAAGAAGACTGGCTTCGCCGTTCTCCACGCGGTAAACATAGAGCTTGCCATCAGGACCATTGGCGAAAGCCCGTTCGCCATCGGGCGAAACCGGCTTCGATCCCCGAAGTCGGATACCTTCGGGACTGATCGGCCGCGGCCGACCCCCGGCAAGGTCCATGACGAAGAGCCGCATTCCGTGTCCGGGCTCCCGGCCTCCGACAAGGAGGCGCTTGCCGTCAGGAAAGAAGGAGAAGCCTTGGAGAACGAGCCCCTCGACAGGAATCGGCCTGGGCTCCCCCGATCTCGTGGGCACGAGGACCAGCTGCGGCCGCGGGCTTAACACGCCGGAGAGAACCCACAATCCGTCCGGAGATAGCGGACCGCAGCCTCCTTCAAAGAGCCGGATCGGCGCCGAGCCATCGGTTCGGCCCAGGTACAGACGGAAGCGATCACCGACGCCGGCGCCGGATTCGTCGAACGTAAAACTCTTCCCGTCCGAAGAGAAGTCGCAGGCGAAGGAGTAGTCGAGCCAGGACAGATCCCTTTCGTGGTCCTCGCCGGGGGCGAGACCGGTGATTCGCATGGCCCTCGTGTGCTCTTCGATGAGAACGCTTCCGTCGCCTGCGACGTCGAGGACGGCCATCGGAGCCGGAGTTCGCAGCAGGACGCGTTCGCTTCCGGACAGGGACACAGCATACAGAGTGTTCGCGAGACCTTCTCTTGTCGCGGTGAACCAGACTTCGCGGCCGTCGCCGGACCAGGCGAGCCCGCTGGTGCTGGCAAAGCCGGACGCCAGGATCTTCTTCTTTCCCTCGCGGTCCACGACCGCGAGGGAGCCCGCATCATCCCCGGCGGAGGGACTGTCCACGAAGGCCACCAGGTCGCCGCGGGAAGAAACCCGAGGGTAGCGGATGGCTCCGTCCGTCTCGTAGAGGACCTTGCCGATCGGGAACTCGAGCCGGCTCTTCCCCCCGACGTTGTGGACGACGAGGAGATTCGAGCTGTCCGGCGCCCAGTCGGCCAGCTGGACATCGTTGAGGACCTCCCGGGGGGTTCCGCCAGAAATGGGAATTCGGGCGAGCGTGCCGCCGGTCGCCATGGCCTGCGGCCGGGTCGTGTCCACGAGGGTTATCGCCAGCTCGCCGGACCGCGAAACGCCTTGAAGGAAAGCGTCGCGGCAACGGAAGCGACGCCGATTCCGAACCCTCGCGGCGCGTCGAGAAGACTCTCCAGGGACTGCCATTCCACGTTGCCCCGTAGACGATCGTCTGGCCGTCGCCCGTGAAGCGGGCCGTCACGATGTTGCCTCGCTGGAATGTCAGCCGCCTGAAGATGGGAGGATCGGTCCTGGCAATCCGGCGGCCGACCTGCATGCCGGCGACAAGGGGCGGTGAGGAGGAGCGAGCGCGATCACTGCGGCGATCTGTTCCCGCCCCGCAGGCGCCGGCCGCGCCGGACAGACGGGCCCGGGGAAGGCTGCCTCGAGGAAGATGATCTCGGAGCGTTGCGATTCGCGGGCGAGATCCCGCGTGGCCGCATAACGGTTGTCCGGCTCCTTGGCGAGGCAGCGCTCGATGATCCAGCGCAGCGGCCCCGGCGCCTCGGGGTTGATCTCCGCGACCGGTCTGGGGTCTTCATTGAGGATCGCGGATAGCGTGTCCACCGCCGTCTTCTTCTGGAATGCTTTCTTCCCCGTCGCCATCTCGTAGAGGATCGAGCCTAAGGAGAACTGGTCCGAGCGGAAATCGATCAGTTGCCCGCTGGCCTGCTCGGGCGACATGTAGCCGACCGTCCCCATGACCACGCCCGGCGTCGTTGCCGTCTGCGTGGGCAGGCTCGTCTCGCCCCCGCTTCCCGGTCCCGCGTACGTCAGCTTCGCCAGGCCGAAGTCCAGGATCTTCACCAGCCCGTCCTTCGTCACCATCACGTTCTCGGGCTTCAGGTCCCGGTGCACGATCCCCGCCTCGTGCGCCCGCGCCAACCCGTCGGCCAGTTGACTCCCGATCTGGAGCAGCTTCTTGATCGGCAGAGAGCCGGCCGCGACCAGCTCTCGAAGTGTCTTCCCCTCCACCAGTTCCATGGCGATGTAGGAGACCGAACCCTCCTGCCCGATTTCATAAATCGTGACGATCGAAGGATGATTGAGAGACGAGGCCGACCGCGCCTCGTTCTCGAAGCGCTTCAGACGCGAAGGGTCAGAGGCCACTTCCGCCGGCAGCACCTTGATCGCCACCTCGCGCGAGAGCCGCGTGTCCCGAGCCCGGTACACCTCCCCCATCCCGCCCGCTCCAAGCGGAGCCAACACCTCGTAAGGGCCCAACCGCTTGCCAGCTTCGAGTGTCATCGAGTCATCGCGTTGCCGCTTGCTAACGACTGAGGCTTCGGCCTTTCTCCTTTTTCTTTTGCTCGACGGCGGTTTGTGTTTCGGTGGAGACCGACCTGTCGAGGACTCGGAAGATCATGGATGCCGTTGCGATCATGATCCGGTCGCCGTCCACGAGTTTCGCCGGGGACTGAAGCCGCCGGCCTCGAAGATACGTGCCGTTCTTGCTGCCGAGGTCCTCCAGGACGGCGCCCGATTCGTCAATGACGATCCGGGCATGCCGGCGCGACACGGCCGCGAGGTCGATCCAGACCACGGCATCGTCTTCGCGTCCGAACAGGTTTTCGCCTTCCCCGAGAGCAATCTCGCGATTGCCCCAGATCAGGCGGTAGGCGTGTCCGCGCGGGCCCTCGTGTTGCGAAGAAAGAGGTGTCGCGACGAACGCGTATCCGAACCGCTGCACGGTCCGGATGATGCGGGAGCTGCGAGGGCTGTCGCCCAGCTCCGACCGCAGATCGGCCACCAGGTTGGGCAGGTTTGCGTCGGAGACGAACGTGTCGGGCCACAGGATCTCCTGCAGCTCCTCCTTCGACACGGCGTTCGGACGCCTTGCGATCAGGATTACCAGGAGCTGAAAAGCCTTCGGGGAGATGTGAACCTGCCTGCCGGCCCGCAAAACCTGCCGGGTGCCGGCGTCGAAGACGCAATCCCCGAAGCGGATCAGCATTGGGCCCTCAGGCCTCCTTAGGAAAAAGGGGGCAGAACACTAACGTTTCCCTGGGACTTCCTCGCTTCGAGAACTCCATCTTAGCAGCGCAAGGGGCGGCAGTCCGCCGCTCCAGGAGCGAGAAGGAGGAAGGTCATGAAGAAGATCATGGGGTCCTGTCTGGTATTGGCTGCCTTTGCCGCCGGTCGCGCGACAGCCATGCGGGGCGACGAGGTCACCGACTGGAACAGAATCATGCTCCAGGCTGCGATCGTCGCGCCGGCGACATCGCCGCTCGTCATGGGCCGGGTTGCGGCCATCGTCCAGGTCTCGGTCTTCGAAGCGATCAACGGCATCGAGCGCCGTTACACTTCGGTCCACCCCATCCCGGTCGAGCCTGCTCGAGGAGCTTCCCGCCGCGCCGCGGCCGTCCAGGCGGCCTATGCCGCGCTCGTGAGGCTCTACCCGAGCCAGCAGAGCACGTTTGATACGGCCCGGGCGACCTCGCTGGCGGCAATCGCGAGCGGTCCCGCCGTCGAGAATAGTGAATCCATCGCCCGGGGGATCGACTGGGGCCAGACGGTTGCCAACGCGATCTGGGCCTGGCGGAGCACCGACGGCTTCACGCCGGCGCCGCCTCCCTTCCTAGGCGGAACCGCTGTCGGGGAGTGGCGTCCGACTCCACCCGGGTTCCTGCCCGGGGCCGGGCCGCAGTTCGCTTACATGACTCCCTGGGCGATTGCCTCGCCTTCCCAGTTTCGACCCGCCGGCACACCGGCGCTGACCAGCGCCCAGTACACAGCGGACTTCGATGAGACCAGCTCCATGGGCAGCGCTTCGAGCCTGATCCGCACGGCCGACCAGACTCTTCTGGCCCAGTTCTGGGCTGCGAGCACGGTGACTTACTTCTGGGACACCCTCGCGGTCTCGCTCGCCTCTCAGCATCATGCCACGCTCTCGGAGAATGCCCGGCTCCTGGCATTGACGAACATCGCCATGGCGGACGCCGCTATCGCTTGTTGGGACGCAAAATATCACTACGTAACCTGGCGGCCCATCACGGCGATCCGGCTGGCGGACACCGACGGCAATCCCGCCACGACAGCGGACCCGAGCTGGACGCCGCTCCTGACGACGCCGAATTTTCCGGAGTATCCCTCGGGCCATTCAACGGTCAGCGGCGCCGCGGCGACCGTGCTCGCGAGCTTCTTCGGCGACGAAACCTCGTTCACTCTGGATTCCGACGTGTTGCTCGGGGTAACACGCACCTTCTCGAGTTTTTCCGCGGCTCTCGATGAGGTCGCTGACGCCCGCGTCTTTGCCGGCATTCACTACCGCACGGCGTGCGTTGACGGCCGGGCGACGGGGACGGCGGTGGCCAACTACATTCTCGAGAATTCGTTGCAGCCGGTTCACGGGAACTGAGCTCGTGAAGAGCCGTGGTGTACGGAGCCAGAGGGGACAACACGACACATGACACGGGGATCTCCATCGCCGCGCGGACCGTGGACTAAAGGAGGTCCGCGGCCGCTCAGCGACGGAGAGTCTGGTCGAGGAACCGGGCCACGGCGTGGCTGAACTCCTCGGGGGTCTCCTCCTGGGGGATGTGGCCGGTGTCGGGGAGGACGACGAGGCTCGCGCCGGGGATCGCCGTGGCCAGGCGCAGGGCCTCCTCCGGCGGGAGGATCTTGTCCTCCTTTCCCCAGAGGACGAGTGTGGGGACGCGGATCCGGCCGAGCAGATCCTCGTAACCGCGGCGGCTCGACCGGACGGCGGCGAGCGCCGCGCGGCGCGTGCCGGGGACACGCACCGAGGTCCAGTCCTCGTCCACTTCTTCCTGCGTGACCCGGGCGGCTCGGCCGAAGAGGCGGTAACGAAGCCCGACTTCCATCACGGGTCGGATGAGCAGCTCCATCTCCAGTTCTCCGACCACGGGAACGCGCAGGAGCTGGAAGTTCCAGGGGATCCGGGCTACCGGCGAGGCGGCGGCGACGAGCACGAGCGCCGCGACGCGTTGCGGCTGCGATGCGGCGGCCACGAGACAGGTCGCACCGCCGAGGGAGTTCCCGACGAGGACGACGCGCTCGAAGCCGCGCGCGTCAAGGTAGCGCAGCAGATGCTGCGCCTGCCCGGGGACGGTGTAATCGTAGGGCCAGGGGCGGTCGGAGAGGCCGAAGCCCGGAAGGTCCACGGCGACGGCCGGACGCCCGGCGGAGGCGGGGCCAAGCGCCCGCTTCCAGGCGGCCGAGGTTGACAGCAGGCCGTGGACGTACACGACGGTGATGGGGCCGTCTCCGGGGGACTCTCGCGATCGCCAGCGCACGCCGTCCACCACGACGTCCTTCTCGCCCGCCGCGGGCGGAGGGATCGGCGCCGGCCGCTCGATCAGCCGGCGGGCGGCAATCGCGGCGGCGAGCAGGAGAACCGCCAGGCCGAGTGTGCGAACGAAGCAGCCCATCAGGCCGATTCTACGGTCAACGTGCGGATCTCTTTGCCGCGAAAAGGGTTTCGCGACTGGCACGGCGCGTGCTTTTCCTCCGGGTCGTGAGAAGGTCGTGAAACGGAACCCTAAACGAGTAAGAGGAGGATTTCTATGAGGAACTGTTATCGAACGATCCTGAAGGTCGCCGCGGTCCTTGCCCTCGTCTCCTTCGTCGGAGCGTGCAAGACGACGAGCTCGCCCGCCAGGCAGGTGGACGATGCGGCGATCAAGACCGCCGTCAAGGCGAAGATGGCCGCCGATGTGAAGCTCTCGACGCTGACCAACATCGAGGTCAATTCCACCAATGGGGTCGTCACACTCGCCGGCATGGTGAACGACGAGACCGACAAGATCCAGGCGGAGCGGGTCGCGCTCTCCGTGGACGGCGTCGTCCGCGTCCACAACGAGCTCCAGGTCAAGCGATCCGGCTAACGCAACTGGTTCGCAGTGAAGGGCCCGGACCTCCAGAGGTCCGGGCCCTTCCCTTCTAAAGCCCAGACAGAAGACCCGCTGAGGCGCGGCCGGCACCAGCCTTGCGCCGCGGGATCGTTCTTAGAGCACGTCCCCAACAGGAGTATTCACGTCGACGCGCTTTGCGGTGACCTGGCCGGTGATGTGGACGAGCAGGTTTCCCGAGGGGTCGTATTGGTCAATCGTAAAGGTCCCCTCGTATTGGTCCGCTTTGCCGTTCACAGTGACGTGTTCCTGGATTCGAGCGGGTCCGACGAAATTCCCGGCGGGATCGTAACTCAACCCATAGTGATTCAGGTCGTAGGACGAACCGTTCTTCTGCCATACGCCCAGGCAGAAGTTCCCAGTCGCAGGGATACGCGAGGAATTCATGATTTCTGTTCCATCGTCATGCCACTGCGCGAATCCATTGTCGAGCACAGTGCCATCGGGGATGCCGGGATTGCCTTCGGACACAAACTTCACCTTCCAGAAACCCACGATCCCGCCGCCGGAACTTCCCTGTGTCGCGGCCAGCAGGAACGAGCCTGGCCTGAGCTCACCCGCTCCTCCCCACGTCCGCGGCTCGATGGCTCCTGCCTTGTTCCACCCGGGGAACGCGCACTGGGCGGTTGCGCCGGGAACGAGAACGATGCCAAGCAAAACGATCGCGAGAGTCCCGATGATCGCGGTCTTCAACATCCGTCTCATAAGATCCTCCTCTTGCCACTTCTCCTAATTGTCAATTCACTTCGTCGCGTCCCTCGTTCGGTTACCGAGATGTGGCCGCCACCATCTTGCGAACGTTCTTACGCTACGGGTTGAAGAGGAGCAAGCCGGATTTCGATCAGGGATTCGCAAGCAAATCCAAAGAAGCCGATTCGGCGCGGGATCTCACGATTTCATGCGGTGCGATTCATCTCCGCTGCAGGAGGTCGTGATCGTGTCGGGGTGATGAAACGGGAGGACGTCGCGCGAGGCGCGGCGCTCCGCGCCGGTAACCGCTTGCGGTTACTTGCGCGGGATGGCGCAGCCGAAGGCCTTGGTCTCGGCGGGATGAATCGGCCGGCCGGCGAGAAAGGCCTCGATGGCCAACTTCAGGTCGGGCGCCGAGATCTTCGAGGCGATGCGGCCGTGGTAGCGAAGGGTACCCTGCGAATCCAGGAGGAACGCCTCGGGAGTGCGGCGCGCGTCCAGGAGCTCGGCGATCCGGCTGTCGGGGTCCCGGATGATGTCGAACGCGTGCCCGTGCTCTCGCGCATGCGCGCGCATCTCTTCCGCCGTCTCGAGCCCCCCGGAGTTGACTCCGACGAAGAGGACGTTGCGTTTCGCAAATTCCGAGGCCATGTCGCGGATGAGGTCGTTGTAGTAATTGGAGTAAGGACAGATCGTCGAAAGAAACAGGATCACCACGCCGGCGTGGCTCTTCTCCGACTCGGCGAGCGAGAACCGGCGCCCGTCCAGGGTCGTCATTGCGAACCCCGGCGCGACGGCACCGATCTCCAATCCGCCGATGGCTGCTGGGGCCGACAGGAGGAGGGCTCCAGCCAGGGCGGCCGCTGTGCGAATGGCCTTGCTCATGGCGTCTCGGACGGAGTCCCGTTGGGCTTCGGAGGGAAGTAGCGGCGCACAAGTTGCGCGGGGGAGAAGCTATAGCTGACGCCGAAGCTCAAAGAATCGTTGATCTTGTGCCCGCCTCTGCCCTGCACCTGTGTCAGGTAAGAGACATAGAGTGACGTTGCCCCGGTGAGAGTATAAGAAAGACCGCCGCCCAGAAAGATTCCGGAGTCCTTGTCGATCCTGTCGTGAATCGGAAAGAGCTCCGGCGGCGTCGTCTGAGGGTTTTCGAAGGCGACGCCGCCGTGGGTGTAGTGGCCGGTCCCGATTCCGCGGACGGCCAGGGCCGGGGTCAGGAGGTAGCCGAGCTCGAGAAAAGCGTCGCTCCGGTCGTGGCGAATGCCCATCACATGCTCGACGAAAGCGTACGAATAGGTCAACTCGACGTAGCTGCCCGGGACGAGCCGGTCGAGGGGCGCCCCGAAACCGACTCCGAGCAGATACTCGTGTAGGTCCTGGCCGGGGGCCGCGTGCGCGAACGAGGTGTACGAGTGGCTGGGAATAATCACGGAAACAAACGGCGCGAGAGCGATCGGCCGGTTGAAAGCCTGGTAGGCGAGGTCGATTCTATAGTCCTGGAAGGTGCCGTGGTAGTTACCGTCGTCGATCGGGATCGTATGCGGAAAGAAGTTCTGACCGGGAGTTCCGTAGTACTTCGAGACGACAAAGGGAAGCGAGACACCGACCGCGAACCGGTTCGTGACACCATAAGTCAACGCCATACCGAAGCTCTGGGAGCGGATGTGTCCGTAGTCCGTTTCGACGTTGTCGCCCGGGTTGTCGGCTGTTCCCAGGTAGTGCTTGTTGACGAAGATGTTGCCGTAACCGAACGAGAACGTCACTTCCCCCTTCGGCGGCAGCCAGGCTTGCGCCCGGGCCGGCGCCGTGGAGGTAGCGGTGAGGACGCCGAAGAGCAGCGTGAAGAGTGCCCGCCGGACAGTCCTGTCGTCCATCGTCGCGTCCTGGCGAGCTGTAGTCCTACTGAGGAGGCGGGCAGTTCGGCGCGATTCCCTTGCTCCGGTCCTTCATCGTCTCGTCGATCACGGCCAGCAGGTCGCTCGACTTCTTCGAGGGCCGGACGAGGCAGTTCGCCTCCTTTTCGGCCGCGGAGAGCTCGGCGGGCGTCGGTTTATAGAGGAGCGGCAGGACCGCCGGCTTGGACGCGCTCGCCCCGCACTGCTTGCGCAACTCGGGCACGTCGGCGACATCGGCCAGCACGAGGTCGTACTTGCCCGACTCGAGCGCCTTCTGGACCTCGGCTTCGCTCTCCACGACCTTCGCCTTGTGACCGGCGGCGGTGAGCGTCGCCTCCACGTGGAACTCCTTCTCGGCCGCGGGCACGCGGGAGGCGGGGTTCATGAAGACCAGGACCCGGGACGGGAATTTCGACCGATTGATGCGCGCGGCGCCGCCGATCAGGACGAACTTGTCTCCGCAGCCGGCCGCCACGCCTTGACCCAGGGCCAGCACGCCGGCGACCGCCGCGGCGATCACGAGAACCCGTCTGCTCATGTGCCCCCTCCTCCTCGAATGTTGTCGCCGTATTTACGCTTTGATCCTCGGACTGTCAAATAGGATTTCGATAAGAGATCGATCAGGTCCGTCGCTTTGCTTCATTTCCACCACGATTTCCCCAGTTCCGTCATCCTGAGATTCTCCAGATCGCTGTAGAAGTTGTAGGCATAGAACCGGAGGTCCGGGGTCACGCGGACGCCCATCGGTCCTGCTTAGAACTCGACGAACCCTGCCATGTCCGGCGGAGCGAGCTCTTTCCAGCGCTCCCGGCGCCCGCTCTCGAGATCGATGCGGTAGAGCGTCAGCGGCCGCGTCCTCACGCGCCGCGAACGAGGATGACTTGCCGTCCTCGCTCCACTGGACGAGAAAGTCTCCGGGCTCGGCTCCCGGGATGGCACGGGCCCGGCCCTCGCCGTCGGCCTGGTAAATCAGCTGCAGGCCCTCGAGCGTCGTGCCGGCGATCTCGCGGCCGTCGGGCGACACGAGCGTGGCCCGCATCCCCTCCTCGGCGAAGGGCCGCGGCGGGCCCCCCGAGAGATCCTGGATGTACGAGCGCGGGGGCTTGCCCTTCTCCTGCGCCGCGATCAGGATCCGCCTGCCGTCCGGGAAGAACGAGGCCCAGTGATACTGAACGGCGGCGCCCCCGGAAGGTCCCGCGGCTCGCCGACTCCGGTCGGCAGCAGCGCGAGGTGAGGCTCCGGGAGACGGCCGGACCACGAGCGCCCATTTCCCGTCGGGCGAGAGCGCCAGCGCCTTGCCTTCTCCCAGCATCTTGGCGTCCGAGCCGTCGGTCTTTCGCAAGTAGGTCGTGTAGCTTTCGGCAGCCGAAGAAGTAGGTTGTACTCATAGAAGAGAAGGTTGCGCCCGTCTCGCGACAGGGCAGCCGCCTGGGAGTGCTGCGAGCCAGGAGAGGTTGCCCTCCTTGGAAGCGCCCGGAACCAGGGCGACGATATCCCTGCGAATGTGTCGAACTCGCCGATGTCCAGGACCACGCCGTCGCGCGAGACGTCCTGCAGACCGGGAATCCAGGCGGCCGCGCGCACGCGGCCTGCGAGGTTGGCGCCCCAGGTTTGGAATCCCTCTCCCTTGCAGGATGCCGCTGAAGAAGACTTCCTCGCCGGTGGGACTCCACAGCGTGGAGAGCATTCGCTGCCACTCTCCCGTCAGGCTCTTCTTGCGGCCGGCGCGGTCAACCACACAGAGGGTTCCACGGGAGTCGTCACGCCGTGGGTGCTCGATGAAGGCGACAAGGTCTCCCTTCGGCGAGACTCGCAGGGCGGTGAGATAACCCTCGGTCTTGTACAGCACCTTCCCGATCGGGTATTCGATGCGATCTCCCTCTCCCTCGACCGCGTGGATCGCGGCGAGCTCCTTGCCGTCCGGAGACCAGTCGGCCGAGCCGACGTTGTCGAGAACTTCCCTCGGAGTGCCGCCGGCGAGCGGCACGCGGGCGAGCGTCCCGAAGCAATGCTCCCAGCGGTTCTCGCAGCCGAGCGAGATCGCCATCTCGCCGGCCGAAGAGATCGCCAGGATGCCCGCCGGAAAGATGCCGAGCGGCCGCGACTCGGAGCTCCCGACCCGCGTCGTGAAGATCTCGCTCGGCTTCCCGTCCCAGGCCGCGGAATACACGATCGTCTGGCCGTCGGGAGCAAACCGCGCGCCCGTCAGGAAACCCCGTCGAAACGTGAGCGTCCGGGTCGGTGGCGGCGGCGTTTCGCGCTCGCGGCGCGCCTGGAGCCTCTGGCCCGCGAAGAACGCCAGCGCGGCGAGGACGACTCCCGCCGAAACCGCGCCGGCGAACAGGGCGCGGGAAGGCCGGAACCGGCGCGGCGCCGGCTGCCCGACAGCCGAGACCGAGATCCCGGAGGCATGGTCGCGCAACGCGGCCAGGTCCCGCGCCAGGTCCTTCGTCGAGCCGTACCGATCCTCCGGGTCCTTGGCCAGGCACCGCTCGATGATCCAGATGAGGTTGGCCGGCGTCTTCGGCGCGGCGGCCGAGAGGGGCTCGGGCTCGTCCTGGATCACCGCCGAGAGAGTTTGGACCGCCGTCGCCCGGTCGAAGGCCCGCTTGCCCGAGGCCATCTCGTAGAGGATCGCCCCCAGAGAGAACTGGTCCGAACGGAAGTCCACGGGATGGCCGCTCGCCTGCTCCGGCGACATGTAGCCGACCGTGCCCAGGACCGTCCCCGGCTCCGTCCCCCTCGTCACCGTCGCCAGATCAGATCCTTCGGAGACTTCGAATCCCGTGGGCACGAGCTTGGCGAGCCCGAAGTCGAGGATCTTGACGAAGCCGTCTCTGGTCACCATCAGGTTCTCGGGCTTCAAGTCCCGATGCACGATCCCCGCGGAATGCGCCTTGGCGAGACCGTCGGCGACCTGCGCCGAGAGCGACAGCAGACGGCGAAGCGCGATCGGTCCGGACACGAGCAGCTCCCGCAGCGTCCGGCCCTCGACCAGCTCCATCGCGATGTACGCGAGGGAATCGGACGATCCGATGTCGTAGATCGTGACGATGTTGGGGTGATTGAGCGAAGAGGCCGCGCGCGCCTCCTTCTCGAAACGCTCCAGCCGGCTCTTGTCGGCCGAGATCTCGCCCGGCAGCACCTTCAACGCGACGCTGCGCGAGAGCCGCTCGTCGCGAGCCCGGTAGACCTCCCCCATCCCGCCCGCGCCCAGCGGGCCGACCACCTCGTATGGGCCGAGCCGGGTCCCCGCAGCCAGTGTCACGCTCGTTCCTCAGCCGGTTTGCTTCATTTCCACCACGATTTCCCCAGTTCCGTCATCCTGAGATTCTCCAGATCGTTGTAGAACGAATAGACGTGGAACCGCAGGTCCGGCGTCACGCGCACGCCCATCGGGCCCGCGTCGAACTCGACGAACCCCGTCGGGTCCGGCGGGGCGAGTTCCTTCCAGCGCTCCCGGCGCCCGCTCTCGAGATCAATGCGGTAGAGCGTCAGTGGCCGCGTCTCCGCCCCTCGAACGACGATGGTCTTGCCGTCCGCGCTCCACTGGATGAGAAAGTCCCCGGGCTCGGCTCCCGAGATGGCACGGGCCCGCCCCTCGCCATCGGCGCGATAAATCAGATGCAGGCCTTCGAGCGTCGTGCCGGCGATCTCGCGGCCGTCGGGCGACACGAGCGTGGCCCGCATGCCCTCCTCGGCGAAGGGCCGCGGTGGACCTCCCGAGAGGTCCTGAATGTACGAGCGGGGCGGCCTCCCCTTCTCCCGTGCCGCAATCAGGATGCGCCGGCCGTCCGGAAAGAACGACGCCCAGTGATACTGGACGGCCGCTCCTGCCGGAAGGTCCCGCGCCTCGCCGACTCCGGTCGGCAGCAGCGTGAGGTGAGGACCCGGCAGCGGCCGGGCCACGAGCGCCCATTTCTCGTCCGGCGAAAGCGCCAGCGCCTTGCCGGCTCCCAGGAGCTTGGCGTCCGAGCCGTCGGTCCCTCGCAGATACGTCTCGAAGTTCTCCGTGCTCGCACGGAGCCATTTGTATTCGTAGAGGAGAAGGGTGCGCCCGTCTCGCGACAGGGCGGCCGAGCTGGACTCTGCGAGCCAGGAGAGGTTGACTTCCCTGGAAGCGCCCGGAACCAGGCCGAGGATGTCCCTGCGCATGTGATGGTATTCGCCGGCGTCCAGAGCCACGCCCTCGCGCGAGACGTCGTCCAGACCGGGAATCCAGGCAGCCGCGCGCACACGGCCCGCGAGGGTGACGCCCCAGGTTTGAAATCCCTCTCCATTG
Source organism: uncultured Acidobacteriota bacterium (assembly GCA_963741435.1). Classification (GTDB taxonomy): domain Bacteria; phylum Acidobacteriota; class Thermoanaerobaculia; order UBA5066; family Gp7-AA6; genus JAWOLE01. The sequence continues at coordinate 29,662 of CAVUIX010000043.1, forward strand.
AGGTTGCCCAGAAAGAAGACTTCCTCGCCGGTGGGACTCCACAGCGTGGAGAGCAGTTGCCGAAACTCCCCTGTCAGGTTCTTCTTGCGGCCGGCGCGGTCCACGATACAGACGATGCCGCGCTCGTCGTCACCCTGTGGGTGCTCGGCGAAGGCGACAAGGTCCCCGTTGGGCGACACTCGCAAGCCGGTGAGATAGCCCTCGCTCTTGAAAAGCACCTTCCCGATCGGATACTCGATGCGCTCTTCGCCCTCGGCGGAATGGATCGCGGCAAGCTCCTTGCCGTCCGGAGACCAGTCGGCCGAGCCGACGTTGTCGAGAACTTCCCTCGGAGTGCCGCCCGCGAGCGGCACGCGGGCGAGCGTCCCGAAGCAGGGCTCCCAGCGGTTCTCGCAGCCGAGCGAAATCGCCATCTCGCCGGCCGAAGAGATCGCCAGGATCCCCGCCGGAAAGATGCCGAGCGGCCGCGACTCGGAGCTGCCGACTCGCGTCGTGAAGATCTCGCTCGGCTTCCCGTCCCACGCCGCGGAATAGACGATCGTCTGGCCGTCGGGAGCAAACCGCGCGCCCGTCAGGAAACCCCGGCGAAACGTGAGCGTCTGCGTCGGCGGCGGCGGCGTCTCCCGGTCGCGGCGCGCCTGGATCTTCTGCCCCACGAAGTAGGTCGCCGCCGCCAGGACGACTGCCGCCAGCGCGGTTCCGGCAAAGAGGGCGCGGGAAGGGCGGAACCGACGCGGCGCCGGCTGCACGACGCCGGAGACCGAGATCCCGGAGGCGTGGTCGCGCAGCGCCGCCAGGTCCCGCGCGAGGTCCCTGGTCGATCCGTACCGCTCCTCGGGGTCCTTGGCCAGGCACCGGTCGATAATCCACACCAGGTTCGACGGCGTCTTCGGCGCGGCGGCCGAGAGGGGCTCGGGCTCGTCCTGGATGATCGCCGAGAGAGTCTGGATCGCCGTCGCTCGCTCGAAGGCCCGCTTGCCCGAGGCCATCTCATAGAGGATCGCCCCGAGCGAGAACTGGTCCGAGCGAAAGTCCACCGGGTGGCCGCTCGCCTGCTCCGGCGACATGTACCCGACCGTTCCCATGACCGTCCCCGGCTCCGTTCCCCGCGTCATCGTCGCCAGGTCGGTCCCCTCGGACGATTCGAATCCCGCCGGCAGGAGCTTGGCCAGCCCGAAGTCGAGGATCTTGACGAAGCCGTCCTTCGTCACCATCAGGTTCTCGGGCTTCAGGTCCCGGTGCACGATCCCCGCGGAATGCGCCTTGGCCAGTCCGTCCGCGGCCTGCGCCGACAGCGACAGCAACCGGCGCAGCGCGATCGGCCCGGACGCGAGCAGCTCCCGCAGGGTCTTCCCTTCCACGAGCTCCATCGCGATGTAGGAAACCGACTCGGACGAGCCGATGTCGTAGATCGTGACGATGTTGGGGTGATTGAGCGAAGAGGCCGCGCGCGCCTCCTTCTCGAAACGCTCCAGCCGGCTCCTGTCGGCCGAGATCTCGCCCGGCAGCACCTTCAACGCGACGCTGCGCGAGAGCCTCTCGTCGCGAGCCCGGTAGACCTCTCCCATCCCGCCCGCGCCCAGCGGAGACTGAACCTCGTAGGGCCCGAGGCGAGAGCCGGCGGCGAGCATCACTCCGGTCTCACGGAAGCGTCTTCAATGCCCTCACGTGGGCGATCGCGTCGTAGTCACGGTCGTCGTGCAGGAGGGGCACGCCGTGCTCGATGGCGATCTGAGCGATAACGCAATCGAGCGTGCTCCGGACCGTCAGCCCCCGCCGGCGGCAGTCGTAGTAGATCCGCGCCGCGGCAACATGCGTGGCCAGGGGATCGCGCGGAGCCAGGATCATCTGCGTCTGCAGGTAGCCCTTGAGCCTTCGCCACTCGGACTCGTCCCGCGCTCCCTGCAGGATCTCCTGCACGACGACCGGGGCAAGCCCGATCTCGAGGCCTTCGGAGAGCGCCTTCGCCACCGCTTCACTCGCCCGGGTCGAGCGCCCGGCCAGAAACGGAAGCAGCGCGGACGTGTCCACCAGGATCACGTCGTTGTCCGCAGCTTCTTGTAGTCGTATCCCTTCGCGAAGCGCACCTTGCCCTTCAGGTCGAGAAGCGACCGGCGTTTACGAACCCGGATCAGTTCCTCCAGGGCCTCATGCACGAGCGCCTTCTTCGTCCTGGCCCGGCTGTGGCGGAAGGCCTCTCTCACGAGCTCGTCGTTCAATACGATGTTCGTCCTCATCATGGCCTCCAATGTGTATGACTATACACCTACCGACTTCCCCACATGGAACTCCCGCGCCGGCTCGGGCCTGTCGCGAACCTCATAGGGCCCGAGCCGGGTCCCCGCGGCCAGCGTCACGTTCGCTTCCGCTCCTCGATCGTGGAAGCCGTGGAGCCGGTTCGCTTGAAGAGGCGAAAGATCATGGAGGCCGGACCGATCTTGATCGCGTCCTTGTCCGCGAGCCGCGCCGGCTTCTCGATCCGGCGGCCGCGGAGATACGTTCCGTTCTTGCTGCCGAGGTCTTCGACCATCGCCCCCGAGTCATCGACCGAGATCCGAGCATGGCGGCGAGAGACGGAGGCGTCGTCGATCCAGACGACCGAGTCCCGGTCCCGGCCGATCAGGTTCTCGCCCGGATCGAGCGCGATCTCGCGAGGTCCCCAGACGAGGCGGCAGATGAACGGCGCCGGGGCCCGGCCCGGCGACTTCTCCGGCACGGCGGCTGTCTCGGCGGCGAACGCGTAACCGAATCGGGCCACCGTTCGGATGACTCGCGGATGGCGCGCGTCGTCGCCGAGCGCCGCGCGAAGCTCCACGACGAGGTTGGCGAGGTTCGCCGGCGAGACGAACGTGCCCGGCCAGAGGTGCTCGTGGATCTCGGCCTTCGAGACCGCTTTCGGGCGCTGGCGGATCAGAAGCTCCAGCAGGTCAAAGGCCTTGGGCGACAGAGGCGCGGCGGCTCCCTTCCGGATCACCTGGCGGGTGTCCGAGTCGAACACCCAGTCGCTCACGGCAAGCCGCATCGCGCCGCCCCTGTGCTGTCGATGGCGTCATATTACCAACCCGCCTTCGAAAGCCGAGGCGCCGGGCAGCGCGATCACCCCGGCCCTCTCCCGGGGCCTGTCGGCAGCTCTCTTTCGGCCCTCAGCGCCTGACACCTCCGCCGTGTGGGTGATGCGGCACCGGCGCGTGGACGACAGGCATCCTCTCTTCATCGAAGGAGATGTCCAGGACCGGACAAAGTTGGATGCCGTTGGGAGCCTCGCCGGCCTGGCCGCTCGGCGAATCGAACATGCCGATCCCCAGGACTGCGGACGGGAATGCTCGCGCGCTCCACTGTTGTCGTCGGCGAAAGCCGGGCAGCGAACTCGGCCCGGGAGGAACTGCAATCCCCGCCAGAAACCGGCTGTCGGGAAGCTCCGACCCCGGTTCGCCACTGTCTTGCGCCGCGCAGTCCGGAGACGAGATCTTCGCGATGATTGTTCTTCCCGATTCATCGGCGAGCACCAGGCGATAGTCAGAACCGTCGAGGCTTCGCTCCTGCCGGTATTCGATGAGCGTGGCCTCCAGGGCCAGGACCGTCGTTTCGTAGGGCGAGATCCGATTCGCCGGCGGAATGATGCTGGGAGCCGGCCAGGACCTCATCTCCTCGACCGTCGTGCGTGTGAACGCCGAGAGATCGATGAGGTTCGCATCGTAATCCCTGCCGAATCTGACGGGATAGCGCGCGACAGGGCACCCAATGACCGACGGAGCCTTGTTTTGCACGACCACTCCCTGAGCGGCTCCTCTGTCTTCTTCCTGCGTCTCCGGATCGAGATTCCCGCTCGACCCGAACAGAGCGGCCGCGCACAAGAAGTTGCAGACGAAGGCAACGAACCGGTCCATGATGTCACCTCACTTCATCGAAGCCTCGACGCTTCTTCTCGATTCTGGACTTGCACGGCCTCATGTCAAATAGCTTTTGCATAAGGAATCCCTAAGGGCCGATTCCCGTGCGCCACACCGCATCGCGATGCGAGCACCGACAGCGCGCCGCGTTTCGATAGAGTCCGGGCGTGCCGACCTGGAAGCTCACGCTCGAGTACGACGGGACCCGTTATCGCGGGTGGCAGTCGCAGAAGAACACCGAGAGGACGGTCGCCGGGGTTCTCCTGCGCGCGGCGCGGGAGCTCCTCGGGGAGGACGCGTCGCTCGGCGGATCGGGGCGGACGGACGCGGGCGTGCACGCGCTCGCGCAGGTCGCGCACCTGAAGGCGAAGAAGGCGATGCCGCCTCTCGCGATCGAGCACGGGCTGAACGACCGCCTCCCCTTCGACGTGAACGTCCTCGAAGTCCAGGCCGCGCCGTCCGGCTTCCACGCCCGACACGACGCCCTGTCGCGGACATACCTCTACCGGATCTCGCGCCGCCGCACCGCGTTCGACAAGCGCTACGTCTGGTGGGTGAAGGACCGGCTTGAATTTCACGGCCATGGCCCGAGCGGCGAAGCTCTTCGCCGGGAGGCACGATTTCGCCTCCTTCTGCGAGAACGCCGAAGGGCAGACTTCGACGGTGGTCGTGGTCGAGAAGAGCGAGATGCTCGATTGGGAGCGCGAGATCCACTACCGCGTCGAGGCATCGCACTTCCTCTGGAAGATGGTGCGGCGCCTCGTGGGGACGCTCGTCGAGGTCGGACGCGGGAACCTCGACGCGGCGGATGTCGAGAAGCTCCTTCGCGAGAAGTCCGGCGAGCCCGCGAAATGGACCGCGCCGCCGTCGGGCCTCTTCCTCGAAAAAGTGACCTACACGGGGGATTAGCGCCTAGAGAACGTCCGCGGCTTCCATCGCGCGCGCGAAGGAGTTCGCCCAGATCTCCTTGAGCGCTCCGACGCCTTCGTCGATCAGGACTCTGCCTCCGGCGGCGATCCGCAGCCGCTCCCCGCCGGTCCGGCCGGCCAGCTCGAAAGGAACCGCGAGCCTCTCCGCCTCGGAGCGGATCGCGGCCTCCTCGTCCGGTCCGAAGGAGACGAGGACCCGTCCCGCCGTCTCGCCGAAGAGGAGCGCGGAAGGGCGCAGCGTGGAATCGAGCGCGACGTCGACGCCCACGCCGGAGTTCATCGCGCACTCGGCCAGGGCGACCGCAAGGCCGCCGTCGGAGAGATCGTGAGCGGAGGCCAGCCGCCCCTGCTCCGCCAGCCTCGCGAGCAGCTCGATGAGCCGCCTCTCCGCCGCGAGGTCCACCTCCGGACAGGGTCCTTCGTCGCGCCCCCGGATGACGCGAAGAAACTCGCTCCCGCCCAATTCGTCCCGAGTCCGGCCGAGAAGGGCGATCGGCGTCGCCTTTCCGCGCGAACGGGAGGCGAACGTGCCTGCCGACGTCCTCGAGCAGGCCGACCATGCCGATCGTCGGCGTCGGCGGGATCGCGCGGCCGTCGGTCTCGTTGTAGAAGGAGACGTTGCCGGAGACGACCGGGATCTCCAGGGCGCGGCAGGCGTCGGCGATTCCGCGCACCGCGGCCTCGAACTGGCCCATGACCTCCGGCTTCTCGGGATTTCCGAAGTTCAGGCAGTCGGTGATCGCGAGCGGCCGCGCTCCGACGCAGGCGATCGAGCGCGCCGCCTCCGCGACGGCCAGCGCCGCGCCGCGGTAGGGATCGAGAGCGCAGAAGAAGGGATTGACGTCGCTCTTCAGGGCCAGGGCCTTCGTGGTTCCCTTGATCCGCACGACCGCGGCGTCGCCCCCGGGACGCTCGACCGTGTTCGTGCCGACCATGTGGTCGTACTGCGTCCAGATCCAGGACTTCTCGGCCACGTTCGGGCTGGCGAGGATGCGGCGCAGGCAGTCGCCGTAATCCGGCGGCTCCGGCTCGTTCGGCCACGACGGCGCGGGGGCCGGCGCGGGAGCGGCTCGCGGGCGGTCGTAGAGAGGCGCCTCGCTCGAGAGCGGCTCGGCCGGCAGATCGGCCACGACCTTGCCTTCGAAGAAGAGGACGACGCGGCCGGAGCTGGTCACCGTCCCGATCTCGGCGGCTTCGAGGTCCCACTTGCGGAAGATCTCGAAGACGCGGCCGAGCCGGTCGCGCCGGGCGACGAGGAGCATCCGCTCCTGGGACTCCGACAGCATGATCTCGTAGGGCGTCATGCCCGCTTCGCGGACGGGAACCTTCGAGAGGTCGAGCTCGATCCCGCTTCCGGCCCGTCCCGCCATCTCGAATGCCGAGGAGGTCAGGCCGGCCGCGCCCATGTCCTGGATCCCGACGACGGCGTCGGTCTCGAAGAGCTCGAGGCACGCCTCCAGCAGGAGCTTCTCCGTGAACGGATCGCCCACCTGCACGGTCGGCTTCTTCTGTTTCGTCTCGTCGCCGATGAATTCCTCCGAGGCCATCGTGGCGCCGTGGATTCCGTCGCGCCCGGTCCGGGAGCCCACGTAGACGACGGGATTGCCGGGCCCTTCCGCGCGGCCGAGGAAGATCCGGTCCCTGCGGACGATCCCGACGTTCATCACGTTGACGAGGATGTTGCCGTTGAAGCCGGGGTGGAACGTCGTCTCTCCGCCGACCGTCGGGATCCCCATGCAGTTGCCGTAGCCGGCGATCCCGCGAACGACCCCGTCCACGAGGTGCCGCATCCGCGGCGCGGAAAGCTCGCCGAAGCGCAGCGAGTTCAAGGAGGCGATCGGGCGGGCGCCCATCGTGAAGATGTCGCGCAGGATTCCGCCCACGCCCGTCGCGGCTCCCTGGTACGGCTCGATGAAGGAGGGATGATTGTGCGACTCCATCTTGAAGGCCGCCGCGAGCCCGTCGCCGATGTCCACGATTCCCGCGTTCTCTCCCGGCCCCTGGATGACCCGGGGCCCGGACGTCGGGAACTTCTTCAAGTGAACGCGGGACGATTTGTAGGAGCAGTGCTCGCTCCACATCGCGGAGAAGATCCCGAGCTCCACCAGGTTGGGCTCGCGGCCCAGGATCTTCAGGATGCGGGAGTACTCCTGCTCCGACAGGTTGTGTTCCGAGATCAGCTCGGGGGTGATCATCGGGCCAGAGTTCCAGATTTCAGAGTCCAGATTCCACGGAGACGCACGACGCGGTAGCTCTCCCTGGACCTGGAACCTCGGACCTTGGAACCGCGCCTGCGGCTCCGTCACCGCGCGGCCAGCGCAGGACAACGGACTCGAACATCTTCCGGCCGATGTCGTTGCCGAGCAGGCGCTCGGAGCAACGGTCGGGGTGCGGCATCAGGCCGACGACGTTTCCTTCCCGGTTGGCGATGCCGGCGATGGCGTCGGCCGCGCCGTTGGGGTTGGCGGCGTCGGTCACGCGGCCCGCTTCGTCGCAGTAGCGGAAGACGACGCGGCGTTCCCGGCGAAGACTGTCCAGAGACCTCCGGAGGCGCGGTGTAGTTGCCCTCGCCGTGCCCGATCGGCATCTTGACGACCTGTCCCGGCTCGTACAGACGGGTGAAGGCGGTCTCCACGTTCTCGACCCTCATGAAGACGTCCCGGCAGATGTAGCGCAGCGTCTTGTTGACGCGCACCGCGCCGGGCAGGAGCCCGGCCTCGAGCAGCACCTGGAATCCGTTGCAGATGCCGAGCACGGGGCCGCCGGCCCTGGCGAATTCCGCCACGCTCTCCATGACCGGCGAGAACCGCGCGAGCGCTCCCGCCCGCAGGTAATCGCCGTAGGCGAACCCTCCCGGCAGGATGACGGCATCGGCTCCCTTGAGCTCGCGTGTCCTTGTGCCAGACGTACTCGGCCTCGCAGGCGAGCAGTTCTCGGGCGATGTGGAAGCAGTCGGCTTCGCAGTTGGAGCCAGGGAACACGACGATGGCGAACTTCAAGAGACAATCCTCACGTCGTACCCCTCGATGACGGTGTTCGCCAGGAGCTCCTCGGCCATCCGGCGGGCGTCCTTCTCCACCTCCGACGCGTCCGATCCCTCGACCTCCAGGAAGAAGACCTTCCCCGCGCGCACGTCCTTGACCGCGCGATGGCCCAGGCGCGCGAGCGCCGCCGCGATCGCCTTGCCCTGGGGGTCCAGGACGTCCTGGCGCGGATAGACGCGGACCTCGACTCTCACGCGTCGAAGGTCTCGAACCCCAGGATCTGATCCGCGATGCCGGCGTCGGCGGGACAGCCCGCGCGTTCCAGGGCTTCGGCCAGGGCGGCGAGCGCGAGCGGCGGCACGTTGTTGGTGCGCGAGAGATGGGTCGCGACGACCCGCTTCAGGCTCGCACCGGCCGCCCGGCGCACCGCGTCCGCCGATTGCCTGTTGGAGAGATGCCCCCAGCCTCCCGAGATCCGCTGCTTGAGCGGCCAGGTATAGGGGCCGTCGCGCAGCATGTCCTCGTCGTGGTTGAACTCCAGCAGAAGGGCCGTCGCGCCGCGCAGAAACGCCACGAAATCCTCTTCGGCGCGCCCCAGATCCGACGCGATGACGACCCGCGCTCCGTCCCCCTCGAAGGCGTAGGCGACCGACTCGTTGGCGTCGTGCGGCGTCGCGAAGGCGCGGAACCCGAGGTCCCCGATCCGCCCCTCGCGTCCCCCTTCGATCCGGACAAACGGAGAGAAGAGATCTCCCTCCAGGCCGATGGCGTCCGCCGTTCCGGCCGTCGTGAAGATCGGGCACTCCCAGCGCGCCGCAAAAACCAGGGCGCCGCTCGAATGATCGTTGTGCTCGTGCGTGACGAAGATCCCCTGGATCGTCTCCGGCTCCATCCCGCGCGCCGCCATGCGCCTCTCGATCTCCCGCGCCGAGAGGCCCGCGTCCACCAGCACCCGCGTCCCGCCCGACTCGACGACGCAAGCATTGCCGCCGGAGCCGGATGCCAGGATCGCCACGCGCATGGACCACTAGATTAGCAGAGCGTCACGCCCCTGTGAGTTCAGAGGAGCGCAAGCGACGAAGAATCTGCTCCGACCGATTGTGGATTGCGACGGGAGCAGATCCTTCGCTGCGCTCAGGACCTGACACCTGCTGCAACCTGACACCTGACACCTACTCTCTGCCGGTCGAACCGAATCCTCCTTGGCCGCGAGAGCTGGACGGAAGCTCATGCACTTTCTCGAAGCGGGCCCTTGCCACCGGCGCGAAGACGAGCTGCGCGATGCGCTCTCCTCTCTCCAGGGTCACCGGCTCCGCGCCGAGGTTGGCGATGATCACCTGGATCTCGCCGCGGTAGTCGCTGTCGATGGTGCCGGGGGCGTTCAAGAGAGCGAGCCCCTTGTCATGCGCGAGCCCGCTCCGCATGCGCACTTGCCCCTCGTACCCCTCGGGAATCGCGACCGCGATCCCGGTCGGAACCCGCGCCCGCCCACCCGGCAGAATCAGGAGCGAGGCCTCGATCGCGGCCCGCAGGTCGCATCCCGCCGACCCCGCCGTCGAGTACGCCGGCAGCTCCAGCCCCTCCCCATGCCTCAGGACCTTGATCGGCACGGCAATCTCAGCCACGAGGATGCGCATCGTACTCCGTGCCAGCCCCGGTCGCGGCGCGAGGAGTCTCCCGAGTAATCGAGGGAGGAGCCTCGCGCCGCGGGAGCGAAGCGCGGAGCGAGCGCCAGGCCGCGGTCGAGGCCGCATCCGGCCGAGCCGCGGGCCGGTGCGCCGAAGGCGCAGGTCCCTCGCGAGCGCCGCGACGTTACAGCGACGAGGCTAAGCCGGAAGCGGAGATGGGGAGCTTGCCGACGTTTCCCACGACGGCCAGCGAGAGCAGCCGGCCGTCGAAGAGGCGCTCGGCCTCCCCGGCGACGTCGTCCGCGGTGACCGCCTCGACACGCGCCATCAATTCCTCCGCGGGACTGATGCGGCCGAAGTAGAACTCCTGGCGCGCCTGCATGGACATTCGCGAGACGGTGGACTCCAGGGCCAGCATCATGTTGCCCTTCAGGTTCTCCTTGGCCCAGGCCAGCTCGCGCGGGCGAACTCCTTCGCGCTTCAACCTCTTCACCTCCCGCAGCGTCACCTCCAGGAGCCGCGCGAGGTTCTTCGGGGCGCAGGCCGCGGAGATCGTCTCGTATCCGCCCAGGCGGAACGAGTTGAGCGACGAGGCGATCGAGTAGGCCAGCCCGCGCTTCTCCCGCACCTCCTGGAAGAGCCGCGAGGACATCCCGCCGCCGAGCACGATGTCGAGCAGGCTGGCCGCGAAACGCCGTTCGGAGGACTGGGAAGGCCCCTCGACCCCGAGGCAGAGATGCGCCTGGCCCAGACCCCGGCGCGACTTGAGCAACAGGTCCTGGTGGCCTCGAGGCCGGGCGGCCCGCTTCTCGACCGCGGCTCTCCCCGCGGAGCGGGAGGCTCGCCTGCGGAAGAGCCTCTCGATTTCCGCCAGGCATTCGCGGATCCGCACGTGGCCCGCGACCGAGACAATGAGGTTCTCGGGCCGGTACCGTGAGCGGTAGTAACGGTACAGATCTGCCAGGCCGATGCTCTGGACCGTTTCGGCGCTGCCGAGAATCGGCGCTCCCAGGGGATGGCTCCTCCAGAAGGAGCGCACGAACATCTCGTGGACCAGGTCGTCGGGATTGTCGTTGGCCTCGCCGAGCTCCTCCAGGATGACGCCCCGCTCGACCTCGATGTCCACCGATTCGAACGCCGGCGAGAGAACGACGTCTCCCATGAGGTCGAGCGCCTCGGAAAGGCGCGAGTCGAGCGTGTGGACGTAGAAGCCGGTGTACTCCTTGGTCGTGAAGGCGTCCACGTCCCCTCCCAGCCGGTCGATCGCGCGGGCGATCTGCACGGTCGAGCGGCGGCGAGTCCTCTTGAAGAGAACGTGCTCGAGGAAGTGGGAGATCCCCTGCCTGGCCGGCGGCTCGTCGCCCGAGCCCGCCGCCACGAAGAACCCGAGAGCGAAGGAGCGGACGTCCTGCATCCGATCGATCAGGACAGTCGTGCCATTGTCGAGGACGGATTTCTGGACCATTGAGGGCTCCTGGCAGGGAGTCCTATTCTACCGCGGCCGCGATTGGCCGTCCCGGGCCCGGCAGCATCTCGCCAAGTTATTTGTTCTTAGCGATTTACCTTCGAATCGGGGTCGTCGCGAACGGCGGAGCCCCCGGCGGCGGCCTGCCGACGCCGGGTCCCATACCAAAGGCGGTGTCCCTGTCGGCATCCCCCATGATGAAACGCCACTCGTCGTAGAACTTCTGGCCTCGCCACTCGGTCAAGGCTTCTTCATGGACGTTGGATCGCACGCCCACGATCGGACCGACAGTCTTTGTCTGGCCGGCGGAACCGAAGACGCCCGGAGTCGGAGTGGGGAGCGGCCTCGCCCCGGGCAATCCCGTGCCACCCTGTCCACCCGGAAGCGCATCCGGAGAATTCTGATAAATGACTTGCCAATCCGGACATCTGCAGATCGGTTCCTTCCAGAGCTTGCGGATCGTCCGGGGCCGGTTTTCGTACAGCTCCTTGAGCTCGTTGGGGAATCTCCCGTAACGCCGCTGGAAGAGCGCGATGGCCCGGGCATACTGCTTGCCGCGGAACAGCAATTCCTGCTCCCGCTCCCTCTTCATGATCGTCGCGACCGAAGGCGCCACCCCCATGATGAGGATCGCCAGGATCACCATCCCGATGACGATCGCCACCAGCGTGTATCCGGAGTCGGAAGACGGGAGACGGGAGACGGGAGACGGGCGTCTTTTCGTCTTCCCTCTGCCGTCTACCGTCTTCCGGCTCATTACCAGTCCTTGTAGAGAGAGCCGTCGAGGGCCTTTCCTACCGAGCCGCTGTGGATGTCGACGATTCCGGGAGTCGTGGGCTGGTCGGCAGGCCCGCTCGCTTCCGCCTCCGTGGACGGCTCTTCCATGGCGACGACCCAGGTCTCGGCCGATTTCGTCATCGGATCGACCGGGATCTTGCGGATGTAGCCGGCGGTCACGAGCGTCTGCAGGTCGGGCGGATAGACGCCCTTGTCCCCGTGGTACTGGTCGATGACGGTCCGGAACGTGAAGAGATCTTCCCGAAGAGTGGCTTCTCGCGCCCTCTGAGGCGAATCCCGCAGAGCCGGAACCGCGATCGCCGCCAGGATCCCGATGATGGTCATGACGACGAGCAACTCGAGCAGCGTGAAGCCCGGAGTCGGGAGACGGGAGGCGAGGCGGCAGGCGAAGCAGGACGCCGACATCTCCGGTCTTGCTCGCCGAGACCATCGTCTTCCGCCTGACGCCTACCGCCTTCCGTCTCATCATCACCAGTCCTTGTAGTAGGTTCCGTCGATACCCCGGGCGTCGGAGAGGGAGTAGACGTCGTAGATGTTCTGCCCGCCCCACGCGATCGTGTCCGGGTCGTCCTGGAACGATCGCATTCCCCACTCCGCCTTCTTCGTCATCGGATCGGTCGGGATTCTCCGCAGGAACTTCTGCTTCTTGTCGAGCTGGCCGACGAGCGTGACCCCGTCGACGAGGGTCTTCAAGTCCGGCGGATACCCTTCGGTGCCGAGCTGCGGGGGAATCAACCCCAGGTCCGAGTACTGCTTGTACTTGTCGATGGCATCCCGCATCAGGCGGAGCTGGTAGCGCAACTCGATCTCGTCCTGCCGGCGGGCCGTGTATCTCGCCAGCGGCACGATCATCGACGTCAGGATCGCGATCATCGCGGCCACGACGGCGAGCTCGACGACCGTGAAGCCACAATGCCTGGCGGAGGCGCGTCCTCCGAAGCCCGAAGGGCGAAGGAGGAGACGCGGGAAACGGGAGGCGGAGCGGATCATGGGGTCAGCGGACCTCCACCATCGCTTGAGAGAGACTCGCTCCGGCCGGGGCCTTCTCGAACGAGAGCGTGCAATTGCCCGGCGCGATACCCTGCAGGATGATCTCGGCGATCGCGCGAGTGCCCGAGAGGTTGAGCGGGGTCGAGAAGTCCACGAGCGCGCGTCCCGATGCGATGCGACCGTCGGCCGCGCCCCCCTCCGGCAGGATCGGCCGGACCGCGACGGCCGCCGCGACCGCGGGATCGAGCCGGATGGCGAGTGAAAGGTCGCTCAAGGTCTGATCCCCGCCCGCCCGGACCAGGATCGATTTCTGTTCGCCGGGCGCGAGCGTAATGCTGACGGGGTCGAAGTCGAAGACGGCGCTCGCGGGACTCTCGACGATCCCCGAGATTCCGGGACTTCCCGGGGCCTTGGGCGTCGGCTTCGGCGCGGGCCTGAACGGGTCGGAGGGCATGCCGCCCGGGACGAGGTTGAACGGCGCGGGCGTCGTCGGGGCGCCGGGGGCCGGCGTCGTCCGCGGCGCGGGCGCCTCGCGGCGGCCGAAATCGAAAGGCCCGGCTCCGGCGGGTGACTCGATCCGGGGCGTGCCCTGGAACGAGATGTTCGCGTCCGTCCCCACGTACGTGGGGGTCAGGTCCTCTTCCGTGATGTCCGGGATCCGGATGATGTGAGGAGTCAGCGTCAGGACGAGGTCCGTCGTCTTGCCCGTGGTGTTCTTCTTGGAAAAGAGGCGGCCCAGGATCGGGATGTCGCCGAGGAAGGGGATGGTGTCCGTGGTGCCTGTCCTGACGTTTTGCAGGAGTCCCGCGAGGAAGTTCGTCTCTCCGTCCCTCAGCCGGATGTTGGAGGAGATCGTCCGGGTCGAGATGATCGGCTGGTTCTGCCCAGGCTGCACACTCACGAAGCCGTTCAGGTTGGAAACCTCGACGGTCAGCTTCATCGTGATTTCCCTGTTGTGATGGACCCGGGGCTCGACGTCGATCTTGATGCCGACGTCCTGGTACTGGAAGGAGGTCACGGGGACGATGTTGCCGCCGACCGTCGTGCCGGTGTTGAACGTCGTCGTGGGAATCGGGACCTTGTCGCCGATGATGAGCTGAGCCTTCTGCCCTTCCGAGATGCGAAGCTGGGGCTTGGCGAGGAGCTCCGCGTCCGAGTTGTTCTTGATGAACGAATAGGTCAGCGACGGGATCTGGAACCCGAAGGACTGGATGGAGATCGCCTTCAACTGATCCCACGTGAAGCTGCCCGCCGGGACGGTGCCGCCGAGGTTCGTCGTCCCTCCGGGGCTGGGGATCCCGGCCGAGACCGCGTAGGAGGAGAGGAGCAGACCGATGTCCTGCGTCTTGTCCGTGTTGATCTGGAGCAGCTCGACGTCCACCACGACCTCGGAGAGCTGCTTGTCGTTCTGATCGATGATCTTCTCCGCGATGGAGACCTTGTCGGCCGTGTCCCTCAGCGTGATCGAGTTCTCCGACTTGTTGATCGAGATACGCGTGGTCTGCAGAAGCGAACGCAGGGCGTTGGAAACCTCGGTGACGTCGCCGTTGGAGAGGAAGAAGGTCCGGATGACAAGGTCCTCGTAGGTCTTGCGATTCTGGGGGTTGTCGGCGGCGATGAGCATCGTCCTTTCGTCGATCACCTTGTAGAAATGGTTCTCCTGCCGCAGCAGGGTCTCGAGAGCCTTCTGGAATTCGATGTTGGTCAGCACGATCGCGACGTTGTCGTCCTTGAGCTGCGGGTCGAAGATGACGTTGATTCCGGCCGCGGACGCGAGCGACTGGTAGATCTGCTTGATCGGCTTGGGCTGCGGGAAATTGAGGTTGATCGGCCTGTCGCTCGCGGGCTCGAGCATCGGGGCGCGCGCCCGGAGCCCGCGGGTCTTGCGCTTGGCGGCCTCCATCCGCGATTCTCCCGAGCGCTCCGCCGCTAACCTGGCGGCGTCCTCTCTGGCCTTGCGCAGCTCAATTTCGGCGTACTTGTTGGTCGAATCGAGCAGGAACGCCTGCTCGAGCTCGACGACGGCCAGCTCGGGCTGTCCGGCGGTACGGTAGAGCTTCCCCTTCTCGAAATGGACTTGCGAGGCCTTCAGCTTCGCGCGCTGGAGCGCGATCTTGTAGTGCGCATTTCCCGGATCCAGTTCGAGGGCGTGCGAGTACTTGAGCACGGCCAGATCCCAGTGCCCGCGGGTCTCTTCGTCGGACGCCTCTTGATAAGCCCGCGATCCCGCGCATGCTGTCGCGAGAAGAAGCGAGAGGAGCGCAAAGAGTCTCAGTGACTTCATCGGTGGTCATCCCTCCGATCGGCAGTTCGCAAGTCCAAAGTCCAAGTCCAAAGTCCAAAGTAGCGAGCCCTCGGTCTACCTTGGACCTTGGGCCTTGGACCTTGGACCTCCGGTTCTTTTCATGGCGTGATCCCGAGCCGCTTCGTCACCGCGGGGGGTACCCGACGAAACCGATGTCCACGGACTCGTACCCGATGCTGCGCAGTATGAATCGGTCGAAGACCGTCTCTCCGGCGCGAGCGTTCAAGAGCTGATCGCCCTGGAGCAGGACGGCGATCGGATGGTCCTTCGGGCCAAAGGTCCCGATGAACTTGAAGGCGATCTCCGGCGGCACGGGCGTCGGCGTGGGCGGCGGCGGCGGCATCGGCCCGACGAAGAGCGCGCTTCCGGGAGCCGGAGGAGGGGGCGGCGCGGGAGTCGGAGTCGGCGGGGGCGGCTTCGTCGGCTCGCGGATATCGAAGATGTTGCGCCCCTGGTCCCCCGGGCGCCGGGCCCGCGAGGGATTCAGATCCTCGGCGGACAGGAAAGGAACGTCCTCCGGGGCGACTTTCTTTTCCTGCGGCGCGCGCGGGCGCCCCCGGGCGACGGACCGCTCCTCCTCCCCGGCGGGAGAGCCCGGGCGGACGGAAGCGACCGGGGCGGGCGCTCCGGCCGATCCCTTCCCTCCCCACTTGACGACCGCGAGGATGAGGAGGGTCGCGAGGACCGCCAGCAGGTAAAACTGCCGGCGCGTGCCGGCGGCCGGTAACTTCATCGCCCGGAGCCTCTTGCCAGGGTCGCCCGAGCCGTCTCGGTCTCATTCCCCGAGAAGTAGGTCACCACTGTGACGTGCGTTTGTACGGAGCCCGGCGCGTCCTGGTCCCGGGTCAGGGCGATGTCGCGGACGGCGAGCCACTTTCGATTCGTGTGGATCTCCTCCAGGAGCTGCTTGAACTTGTCGTAGTCCCCCCGGAATCCGAACGAAATGAGCATCTGGGAAACCGGAGGGTTCGGCACGGAGCTCATCGCGTAGCCGATCTGGCCGGGCGAGATTCCGACGCGCTTCAAGACCGCGTGCACCTCGTCCACGATCCCTGCCAGAGTCTGCTCGCGCCGGCCGACGCTGTGGCCGTAGAACCGATCGATCGCAGACCGCACCTCCGCGAGACGGTCGCGATCGGCCGCGAGCTTCCTGGCGTCGAGCTCCCTGGCCTGGACATCGCGCTCGAGAGCCGCCCGGCGTCCTTCCAGCGCGACCCTCCGGTCGCGGGCCGTCCCCCGGTACCAGAGGAAGAAACCGAGGTTGCCGGCCAGCAGGACTCCGGCCGCCGCCAGGAGTCCCGCGCGCCGGATCCAGGTCCGGCGGGCGTCCCTCACGGCTTCGCCCCCGGGCGATAGATCACCGTCATGTCGAAAGTGCGCCCCTCCGGGACGCCCCTCTCCGGGCTCGATTCGGAATGCAAGGCGACGGAGCTGAAAGCCGGATCGCGGGCGAAGGCGGCGATCGTGTGCACGACGCTGGCGGCGTCCTTTCCCAGCAACGCGATGCTCAGGGTCGTTTCTCCGGTTTCCTCGAAATGCGGCGTCAGACGGGAGACTCGCACGTCCGGCGGCAGCGTGCGCTCGAGCCGGGCGAGCAGGGTCGTCCAGGAGAAGCGCCGTTCCTGGACGATCCGGATCAGGCCGCGGCTCTCCACCGCCAGCGACGACACCTTGAAGTTGCTCAAGGCCGTCCGGGCCGCTTCCGCTTCGCGCGTGGCCTTGTCGCGGCGCTTCTCGAGAAATTCGATTTGCAGGCCCGTGCCCGAGATCTCCCGGTTGAACTCGCGGTACAGCTGAACATTGGCGGCGAAGAGGAGACCCGCCGCGAGGAAAGCCAGGCCGGCGACCACGAAGACCGGCCGCTCATCGCGAAACGGGCGCCGGGCGAAGTCCAGTCTGCGGGCCCTCATGAGACTTCCCCCGTCATCGCCCGAAGACCGCCGCGAACCCCGGCAGGAGCTCGGGCCGCGAGAGCAGCCGTTCGTCGAAAGTAGGATCGGCGCCGACGAGGCGGCCGGAGATCGGCTGCGCGGGAACCGGGAGAGAATCCAGGGGAAGGGCTTCCGCGGGCGCCGCGTCGTGCAGATACGCGGCGGAGAGCCCCTGTCCGTTCAGTTTCTCCGCGTAATAGGAGAGCGAAAGGCGCATCTCCTGCTCGTGGCCTTCGCTCTCGGCTTCCGTGGGCCTCTGGCGGAAGAAGATCGGGGATTCGCCCCGCGCGACGATGAAGACGAAGGAGCCGGGGCTGCGATGGAGCAGGGCGTAATCGCCCGCGGCCTTGCCGGAAAAAACGGGGGCGAGCCCTTCGAAGAGCGCCAGGCTCGCGGGAGCGAGGGAGCCGACCCGCACGCCTTTTTCCTCGAAGGCCGTCTCGACGGACTTGAGCGTGTCGGCGGGCGCGGCGGCCACGAGGAGCCTCTTCTGCTCGCCCGCGGGCGTCATCTCGGTAAAGACCACTTCGAGCTCGGCGGTGATTCCCGGCAGGAGCTTCTTCAGCTTCCAGCCGACCATCTCGCGGGCCGCTTCGAGAGAGGAGGGAAGAGAGTCGAAATCCACCGGCAGGATGCGCGCCCAGGCGTCGGGAAAGACGACCGAGGCGCGGGAGAGCCGCCCCTGAGCGAACCGCCGCGCCGCTTCGACGGCGGGAGCGATCGCGCCGGCCGAAAAAAGCGGCGTCCCGGAGGCTCCCGCCCCGAGCGTGTTGGCCGGATAGGGAAAGTGCTGGGAGAACGCGATCCCCGGAGGCTCGGCCCGCCTCACATGCCCGTAGGTCAGCCCCTCCGCCATCAGGCAGAAGACGTGCGGCGGCACGACCGGCTTCACGAAGGGCAGCTTCATCCCGGCGACCTGTCGTCTTCGATCCACCAGGACTCGCCGTCGTCTGACTTGCGGACGGGGGGACGGGGAGACTTGGGGACCGGGGGACTCCACGACGAGGCCTCTCCCGGTCTCCCCTTCTCCCGGTCTCCCAGTCTGCGGATCGAAGCGAAGGAGCTCTCATGATCAATCGACGAACGTGACCTTGTTGATCTCTTTGAGGGTGGTCCATCCTTCGAACACCTTGGCCAGCGCGGCATCGCGCAGGAAGGTCATTCCCTCTTCCTTGGCGGCCTTCTTGATGTCGGCCGCCGGGCGCCGCTCCAGGATCAGGCCGCGGATGCGGTCGGAGAGATCGAGCAGCTCCGCAATCGCCATCCGGCCGTGAAAACCCGTTCCGTTGCACTCGAGGCAGCCCTTGCCTTCGTAGAAGACCTGGTCGCGGACAGCCGCGACGTCGAGCCCGGCTTCCACGATCGCCTCCAGCGGGATCTGGACCGCCTCCCGGCAGTGCGCGCAGATCCGCCGCACCAGGCGCTGAGCCAGGATGCAGTTCAATGCCGAGACGAAGTTGTAGAGCTCGACCTTCATGTTCAGGAACCGCCCGAGGACATCCACGACGTTGTTGGCGTGGACGGTCGTGAAGACGAGGTGCCCCGTCAGAGCCGACTGGACGGCGATCTGCGCGGTCTCCTCGTCGCGGATCTCTCCGACCATGATCTTGTCCGGGTCGTGGCGCAGGATCGAGCGGAGTCCCCTCGCGAACGTCAGGCCCTTCTTTTCGTTGACCGGGATCTGCGTGATGCCGCGCAGCTGGTACTCGACCGGGTCTTCGATCGTGACGATCTTGTCCTCGACCGACTGGATCTCGGAGAGGCAGGCGTAGAGGGTCGTGGTCTTGCCCGAGCCCGTCGGCCCCGTCACGAGCACCATGCCGTACGGCTCGCGGATGAACTTGCGGAGTTTCTTCTTGGTCTCCACGTCGAAACCGAGGATCTCGAGATTCAGGCTCTTGAACTCGGCATTGGCCGATTCCTTGTCCAGGATCCGGATCACCGCGTCCTCGCCATGGACGGTCGGCATGATCGAGACGCGGAAATCGATCGTCCGCCCGCGCACCCGCAGCTTGAAGCGGCCGTCCTGCGGGATGCGCTTCTCGGCGATGTCGAGCTCGGACATGACCTTGATCCGGGAAATGATGGTTCCGTGGTGTCTCTTGTCGATCGGGTCCATGGCCTGGTAGAGGACTCCGTCGATCCGGTACTTGATCAGGACCACGTTTTCCTGCGTCTCGATGTGGACGTCGGAGGCGCGGCGCTGGATCGCGTTGAAGACGATCGAGTCGACGAGCTTGATGATCGGGGACGCGTCCTGCGTGATCCGGTCGATGGTGAGGGTTTCCTCCCCTTCCTCGTCCTCGGACACGAGCTGGAGGCGGAACTCCTCGGTCGCCTCGTCCAGGACCCGCTGCGAGGACTCGCTCTTCTGCAGGATGTCGTTGATCGCGGCGCGGCTGCCGACCTTGAGCCGCAGAGGCAGGCCCGTCAGCAGCTCGAGCTCGTCGAGCTTCACGACATCGGCCGGATCCGCGCAGATGACCGTCAGGAACTTCTCCGTTCGGCTCTCGGGAATGAACCCGTAGCGGAGCATCCACTCGACCGGCATGGAGCGGAAGAGCTCCGGGTCAACGCGGTGGGCGGCCACGTCCACGTAGGGGAGGGCCAGCCTCTCCGCGAGCGCGATCGCCTGCGCCTCCGACTCGGACGCCAGCGAGCTTCCGTTCACAAACTGTTTTGCCATGGTGTTTCTCCCCTGAATGCTCGCGGCTCCCGTCAGCCCTTGATCGCCGACATGAGCCGGAAGATCGGCAGGTACACGGAGAGGAGGATCGTCATGATCACGCCTCCCATGATCACCAGGATCGCGGGCTCGACGAACGAGATGACCCGCGCGAGCAGCAGGTCGATCTCCTCGTCATAGAAATCGGAAACGGACGACAGCATTTCCTCCAGCGCCCCGGACGCTTCGCCCACCTTGACCATCTCGATCGTCAGGTTCGTGAAGATGCCGGTCCCCTCGAGAGCCTTCCACAGCTCCCCCCCTCCCGCACCCGCGGGATGACCTCGGCGACCCGGCGAGAGACGTAACGGTTGCCGACCGCGGCGGCCGCGTTCTCCAGGGCGGGCACGAGCGGAGTGCCTCCGCCGAGGAGCGTGGCCAGGCTTCTCGTGAACTGCGTGATCGCGAACCGCTGGAAGATGCCTCCGACGACCGGGATCTTGAGGATCACGGAATCCCCCCACTCGGCGCCCCGCGGAGACTTCAGGAAGCGCGAACCGAAGAAGAGGAGGGCCGCGGCGCCGGCGAAGAAAAACGCGATGTTGGCCCGCAGGAACTTCGCGGTATTCATGACGATGACCGTCAGCAGGGGCAACTGCGCCTCGAAATCACTGAAGAATTCCTGGAACCTCGGGATCACGACGGTCATCAGGATCGTGATCAGGACGATCGAGATGACGATCAGGATCGCCGGATAGACGAGCGTCGAAATGACCTTGCGCGCGAGCGACATGACCGTCTTCTGGTACTTCACGTAGCGCCGCAGGACGCTCTCGATCTCGCCGCTCTTCTCCCCGGCCTTGAGCGAGGTCCAGTAGAGGCGCGGGAAGAGATCCGCCTGCTCGGCGAAGGCATCGGAGATCGCGGCGCCCGCGTTGACGCGATCCCGGACCTCGAGGAGAACGCGCCGGAGAGTGACGCTCTCCTGCCGCTCTATCAGGAGCTCGAGGGAGTGAACGACGGGCAGCCCGGCCTTCAAGAGCGCGATCAGCTCCTGGTTGAAGATGATGAAGTCCCTCATCTTCACGCGGCCGCGGCGTTGCCGCGAGCCGAACGAGAGGCCTTCGCGGCGCACCTCGAAGACGTGACCTCCCCGCCGCTCCATTTCGATACGGGCGGCCGCGGCGTCGGAAGCCTGCACGGCCTCCTCGGCCACCCTCCCGTCGGGCCATCCGATCTTGACCCGGAACTCCCGGCTCATCGCTTCCCCACCGACTTTCCGCCGGGCAACCCCGGCCGCGCGGTCTCCTGCGCGAGCAGGATGAGGATGAGCGCGTTCTTCGAGCCCTCCTCCTTGGAGGCCCCGACGACGAGCGTCTGGTTGAGCGTCACCGTGATGGCCGCCCGGTAGAGCGGAACCGTGTAGGGCCGTCCCTGTTCGTCCTTCTTGAGGCGCGAGAGCGCGAACGGAGAGAGGAGGAGCTCCTCACCCGAACCGGCGGCGCCGATGGAGAAGGTCAGGACGTACTCGTCCCCCAGGCGGTAGGAGAGCGGCCGCCCTTCCACCCCCTGGATCACCGCCGAATCGAGCAGCGCATAGTCGTTGAACTGGAACATGGACTTCAGTTTCGCCCCCAGGCCTCCGATCTCCTGCGAGATCGTGCCGGCCGGCGCGTCCGTCCGCGCCCGCACGAGCTTGACGGCGAAGCTGAAGCCGCGCGGAGGAGCATCGAAGTCGGCGATCACCTTCGCGACCGTCTTCAAGTTCTCCTCCCGGTCCGTGATCGTCATGGCGTTCAGTCTCGGCGTCAGCGTGACCGAGGCGGACTCGGACAGGTGCGGCCGGATGAGCAGCGCCGCCTCCTCCACGCGCCGGTACTTCAACACGAAGACGCGCACGGAAACGTCGGCCGCCGCCGCGCTCCCGGGAACGGGCTCGGCCGCCGGGACCGCCAGCGCGGTCAGCGAAATGGCCGTGATGGCCGCGAAGAGAATTCCTTTTCTCACTCGAATGGAAACCCCAAATGATTGAGAGATTGATGGATTGACGGTTGTCGGATTGAGCACGGCGCTCAATCCTTCAGTCCTTCAATCTCTCAATCTTTCAATCTCTAAATGTCGATCGAGCGATCCACGATCCAGACGACACGGGGTTGTCCGGCCCCCGGGTTCAATTCGTAGATGGTGGCGTCCGCCGGATACTTCCCCGTCCCGTCCGTCTTCTCGAGGATGTCCGGCAGTGGCGCGGGATTGGTGGCCGGTACGAAGCTCGACTTCACCGCCTCGCGTTCCGCCGGCGGGACGGAGGACGGCGAAGGCGCACGATACGCCGCCTTCCCGGGCGCGAGCAGGGTCAGGGCCAGGGCGGCTGCGGCCGAGGCGAGAGCGCCGACGCGCCGCCGGACGGCCGGCGCTTCCAGCCGCTCCTGCGCCTCTCGGAGCGCGATGCCCGCGCGCACCGCCGCGAGGACCCGGCCGGTCTCTTCGGGAGAGACGGGGGCCGTATGCGCGGTGGAAAAGACGAGCAGCGGGTCGCGAGCGGCCGCCGCTTCACGGCAGGCAGCGCAGGTCCCCAGGTGCTCGCGCACCGCGCGGCGCTCCCCGGCGGCGAGGCCATCGGCCGTGTAGCCCCCGAATCGCTCCCGGGCCTGCTCGCAGGAGAGAGTCACGACTTCTCCTCATCCGGCCTGGGAGCCGCACGGTGGAGGCCCGGCGAGATCCTCTCGATCTCGCGGCGAAGGACCTTCCGCGCGTTGAAGAGGTGGTTGCGCACGGTGGACTCGCCGCAGTTCAGGATCGCCGCGATCTCGCTCGTCTCCAGGTCTTCCATCTCGCGGAGGACGAAGGCCGCCTTCTGCTTTCCGGTCAGCCGTCCCGAGACTCGCTGGAAAAGACGCGAGGCCGAGTCGTCCTCCGCGGCTCGGGACGTCTCGTTGCCTGTCTCGCTCTCGCGCAGGCGCACCAGGTGAAGCGTCGCCGTGTGGGCCCTCTCGCGGCTGCGCGAGCTTCTCAGGAAGTCGATCGACAGGTTGGTGGCGATCCGGTAGAGCCAGGTGTTGAAGGAGTACGTCTCGTCGTACCGGGAGAGCTGCTCCCAGACGCGCAGAAAGGCCATTTGCGCCACGTCCCGGGCATCCTCGACGTTGCCCACGATGCGGCGGGCGACGGAGATGACGGCCGGCGTCTTGCGCAGGACGAGGGCCTCGAACGCCACCATGTCCCCCCCGCGGGCCTGGAGGGCGAGTTCCCGGTCC
The DNA here is from genome assembly GCA_963741435.1 of uncultured Acidobacteriota bacterium. GTDB lineage: Bacteria > Acidobacteriota > Thermoanaerobaculia > UBA5066 > Gp7-AA6 > JAWOLE01. The sequence goes on from CAVUIX010000043.1 coordinate 52,501, forward strand.
GGAAGCTCCCTGGTCTCCTGGCGGCGGCGGTCCTCGCTGTAAACGAGCTCCATTCGTTCCTTATACGGAGGCGGCCCGGCGTCCGTTGGAGGTTTCTTGCGGAACATAAACCTTTGAATTGTAAGTCCAAAGCCCGAAATTCAGATCCCTGCGCGTCAACCGCCTCGGCGATAATTGGGCCGGGATGTTCCTCTACCGCGTTCTATCGGTTCTGGCACTCATCGCCTACTCCCCCTACGCGCTCGTCCGGTCAGCCCTGGGCCGGCGGCGGCTCGGTGACATCCGAGGCCGGCTGGGACTCGCGCCCTATCCCGATCTGGATGGCGGCATTTGGGTCCACGCGGTGTCGGTGGGAGAGGTGGGCGCCGCCTGCAACCTGTTGGCTGCCCTCTCCCGGAAGTTGCCCGGCGCCCGGCTGGGTCTTTCGGTGACGACAGCGGCCGGCCTGGAGGCCGCGCGCCGCGTCGCCGGACAGTCCATTGCGGTTTTCTCCTTCCCGCTCGACCTCGCCGGACCCGTTGAGAAGGCGCTCTCGGCCGTCCGGCCGGGGCTGATCGTCCTGACCGAGACGGAGCTCTGGCCGCTCGTGCTCGAACGGGCGCGGGCCCGGGGCGTGCCCGTCGCCCTTGTCAACGGCCGCATCTCCGACCGCTCTTTCCGGCGCTACCTTCTCCTGCGCGGATGGTTTCGCCGGGTCCTCGGCAACGTCTCTCTCTTCGCCATGCAAACCGAAGAGGACGCGAGGAGAATCGAGCGGCTGGGCGCCCGGCCCGAACGGATTCTCGTGACGGGCAATATCAAGTACGACCTGGCGCCGGCGCCGCCCTTCGCCGACGCGGCGCGTCTCTCTTCCGCCGCCGCGGGCCGGCCCATTCTCGTCGCCGCCTCGACGGGCGAAGGGGAAGAGCAGATGGTCCTCGAGGCCTGGAAAGGGCTCGATCCCCGCCCGCTTCTCGTCCTCGCTCCCCGCCGCCCGGAACGTTTCGACGGCGTCGCGCGCCTGATTCGAGTCCGCACGGCTTCCCCTTGATCCGCCGCTCCTCTCCGGGACTCGGGACTCGGGACTCGGGACTCGAAGACCCCGGGGAAATCCAAAATCCAAATCCACAAATCCCCCTCCCGTCTATCTTCTCGACTCGATCGGCGAGCTGGCGTCGCTCTACGGCGAGGCGTTCCTCGCGTTCCTCGGCGGCAGTCTCGTCGCGACCGGCGGCCACAATCCGATCGAGGCGTGGGCCCAGGGCGTCGCGGTCCTCGTCGGCCCCAATACAGGGAACTTCCGGGAGATCACGCGGGCCGGGCAACGCCTCGGCATCCTCGAGTGCGTCGCGGACACGCGGGAACTGGGGCGCGCGTTCGACCGCGCGGTCAGGGACCCGGCTGCCGCGACGGCGCGGGGCGACCGCGCCCGGCGCTTCGTGGCCGAGAGCCGCGGCGCCGCGGCCTCGACCGCCGACTCGGTGGCGGGACTGCTCCGCTCGGGACGCCGTCCCGGCGAGGGCCCCGCCAACCGCCGGCGGGAGCGGGCGGCCGCGCCGTGATTTCCGGTCTTTACGCCCGTCTCCTGGAAGCCCGGGCGCGCCGGTTCGCGTCGGGCCGCGCCCTGTCTGTCCGCCTCCCTCACCCTGTCATCTCGATCGGGAACCTGACGATGGGCGGCACGGGAAAGACGCCGCTGGCGGCGCACCTGGCGCGCCGGCTGCGATTCGAGGGGAAGCGGCCGGCAATTCTCTCGCGCGGCTACGGCCGCAGATCCGGGGGCGTGGTCGTCGTCTCGGCGGGAGATGGCCCGCTGGTTTCGGCGCAGGAGGGGGGAGACGAGCCGGTCGCGCTCGCTCTGCGCCTGCCGGGAGTCGTGATCGTCGTGGCAAGCCGCCGCGTCGAGGCCGCCCGCGCCGCGGGCGAGCTGGGAGCCGATCTCTTCATCCTGGACGACGGCTATCAACATCTCGCGGTCGAACGCGACGCGAACCTGCTGCTCCTGGACGGCCGGGACCCGTTCGGAGGGGGGCGCTTTCCGCCGCGCGGCCGGCTGCGCGAGCCGCTCTCGGCGCTGGCGCGGGCCGACGCCTTCATCTTCACGCGGGCCGAAAGGGACACGCCTCCGGCGGAGGCGCTCGAGACGCTCGCGCATTGGAATCCTGCAGCTCCCGTCTTCACGGCCAGGCTCAAGCCGGCAGGGCTGTACGACGAGAAGGGGGCCTCGATCGAAGAGGCTGCGCTGGCCGGCCGGCGGTTCGTGGCGGTTTGCGGAGTGGCCCAGCCGGCGAGCTTCGCCTCGACGCTCGCCTCCCTCGACCTCTTTCCCGAGGAGACCCTCGTGTTCCGCGACCACCAGCGCTATGGGCCGCGGGACATCGGGCTCATCCACCGGAGAGCGGAGGCGAGCGGGGCGTCCTGGATCCTCACGACCGAGAAAGACGCTGTCAAGCTCTCGGGACTCCTGCGATTGCCGCTCGCGACCCTCCGCCTCTCCGTGGAGGTCGCCGAGCCCGGATTCTTCCCGTTCCTCGCCTCCCGGATCGCGGCCCCATCGGCCGCGGCGGCGCGGGCCGGGCGATGACCGCTCGGCCGGTCTCGGCCCACCCCCCGGCGCGAGATCCTCTCCCGGAGAGAGAACCGCCTTCCTCGCGCAAGCGTCCGCGATCTCTGCGGCGCCACAAGGTGGAGCGCGCGTTTCTGCGCGGCGCCCTCGGGACGCTCAAGTTGCTGCCCGAAGGCGCCTCCTCGGGATTCGGCGGCGCGGCATCCCGGCTCTTCTTCCTGTTCTCGCGCTCCCGCCGCCGCATTCTCCTGGAGAACCTGACCCGCGCATTCCCGGAAAAGAGCGGCGCCGAGATCCGCCGGATCGCCCGCGCCTGCGCCGAGAACCTGGGAGCCGCTTTCATGGAATTCCTCGAGTCTTCGCGGCTGACGCGAGAGGAGATCCTGTCCCGGGTCACCCTCGCGGGAGAGGAGCATTTCGCCGCGGCCCGCGCCCGCGGAAAGGGAGTCTTCCTCCTCTCGGCGCACTTCGGAAGCTGGGAGATCGGCGCCATCCGCGCCGGGCTCATCGACGGGCCGATTTCCTCGGTCGTGCGGCCGCTCGACAATCCTCTCCTGGAGGAGGAGCTCGAATACCGGCGGACCCGCTTCGGCAACCGCGTCATCCGCAAGAAAGACGCGGCGCGCGAGATCCTGCGGGCCATCCGCGCCGGCGAGACGGTGGCGATCCTGGTGGATCAGAACGTGCTGGCCGAGGAGGCGGTCTTCGTCCCTTTCTTCGGACGCCTGGCGGCGACGACGCCGTCTCTGGCTCTCCTCCAGATGAAGACCGACGCCGCGGTCGTGCCGGTCTTCACCTGGCCGCTCGGGCGAGGCCGCTATCGCCTTCAATTCGAGGAGCCCATCCTCGCCGAGGAATTCGCGGCGGCCGGCACGGCGCGGGAGGAGCGGGTCCTCCGCGCCACGGAGCGGTACATGGCGGTGACAGAGAAGGCCATCCGCGGCGACCCGGCCGCCTGGCTCTGGATGCACAACCGCTGGCGGACGAGACCGGAGTGATTTTAGATTTTGGATTTTCGATTTTGGATTACGAGGGCGGACTTGCGTGCGCAATCCAAAATCCAAAATCTAAAATCCAAAATTGATGGTTACCGGACGAGTGGTTGTGGCGCCGAACTGGCTGGGGGACTGCGTCATGGCGCTGCCGGTCTTGCGGGCGATCCGGCGGGCGCAGCCCGCAGGAAGGCCTGGCCGTGCTCGCGAGGCCGGGACGCGGCGGATCTCTTCCGAGTCGAAGGCAGCGCGGACACGGTCCTCGAACGGTCGGGACTCGTCGGAGACGCCGGCGGCTCCGTGCCGGGACGATTCGCGGAGGCGTGGCTCCTGCCCAACTCCTTTCGCTCGGCGATCGCCCCCTGGCTTGCGGGGATCCCCCAGCGGATCGGATACGACACCGACCACCGCGGTCCGCTCCTGACGCGCGCCTTGCGCCCGGTGTCCCGGACGGTGCACCAGCTCCGCGACTATGACGCGCTGCTTCGGTCGCGCGGCATCGAGCCCGACCTCGAAGCGCCGCGGCTGCCGGTGACGGTAAAGGCGCTGGACCGCGCCGTCTCTTCGCTCGATGCCGCGGGCATTGATCGCGACGAGCCGCTGGCGCTCCTGGCCCCGGGCGCTGCGTTCGGGTGGACCAAGCGCTGGCCTGTGGAGCGTTACGGAGCGTTGGGCGCCCTATTGAAAGGCCGCGGCCTGACCTGCGCCGTGGTCGTCGGGCCCGGGGAGGAGGCGCTCGGCGCGGCCGTGGCCTCCGCGGCCGGCGCGCGTTTGCCCGTCCTCGGAGCCGACCTCGACCCGGTGGAGCTCGCGGCGCTCTTCTCCTGCGCGCGAGTCGTCGTGGCCAACGATTCCGGCCCGATGCATTTGGCCGCCGCGGTCGGCGTCCCCGTCGTCGCGTTCTTCGGGCCGACCGACCCGGGACGCACGGGCCCGACCGGCTCTCCCTCCAGGGTCCTCGACCGCTACGTCTTCTGCTCCCCCTGCTACCTGAAGAAGTGCCCGTACACGCACGAATGCATGAGGGAGATCACCGCGGCGATGGCATTCGAGGCGGTCGAGGAACTCCTCGGGCTCTCTTCACCCTGTCATCCTGAGGGCCGAAGGACCCGAAGGATCGTGCCCTCTCCTGCGGACGGAGCAGATCCTTCGCTACGCTCAGGCACCTGAAATAGCGCGCGACATCGCGCGCTATTTCAGCTCGGTGTTCCAGTAGGCGAGGTCGAGGAAGTTTCGCCAGGCCGGGTGGACCTTGTTGGAGCCGAAGTGGCCGACCGGATGCCAGCGCGGCTTCCTCGGGTGGGCGATCAGCTTCATCGAGGCCTCGTGGGGACTGCGGTTCCCCTTCTTGACGTTACAGGAAAGACAGGCGCACACCACGTTCTCCCAGGTCGAGCGGCCACCCCGGGACAGGGGAATGACGTGGTCGAGTGACAGCTCGGAAGAAGAGAACTTGTGGCCGCAGTACTGGCAGCGATTTCCGTCCCGCAGGTAGATATTGTGACGCGAGAACTTGACGTCCTGCCGCGGGAGCCGGTCGAAGTCCTTCAACGCGATGACCCGCGGGATCCGGATTGCCATGGACGGCGTCAGGACCACCTCGTCCTGAGGCTGGACCGGGATGTCGCACCAGTTCTCGAACTCGTAGGTCGAGTAATCCGGCAGCACTGCCCGGACGTGCCCCTTGTAGAAAAGGGAGAACGCCTTGCGGACCGAGGTGACCTGTATTGCCTGAAACACCCGGTTCAGGACGAGCACGTGAGAATCCAGCATGCGACTTTCTCGAGAGCGGCAATTATAGTCCGGGTTTCATGAGCTTCGACATCTCCCGGCAACGTCTCTCCTCGCTCATCGACTCTTTTGCCGGCCTGCGCCTCGTTGTGGCGGGGGACTACGTGCTCGACCGCTTTCTCTACGGCCATCCCAAACGCGTCAGCCGCGAGGCTCCCGTCCTGATCCTCCGATTCTGGAAGGAGGAGCATCTGCCCGGCGGCGCTGGCAACACCGCCGCCAACGTCCGTTCTCTCGGAGGCGTGCCGGTCCCCGTCGGCGCGCTCGGAGAGGATGAGGCGGGGCGAACCCTCCGGCGGGTGCTGGAGGAGCGCGGGATCGAGACGGGGGGGCTACTGGCCGTGGCGGGGTACGGCACGCCCACGAAGACTCGGATCCTCGCCGGAGCTCCGCACGGGATCAAGCAGCAGGTGGTGCGTTACGACCGGGAGTCCCGCCTGGCGCCCGACGAGGCCGTCGCCGGGGAGATCGCGAGGCGCCTGGCGGATTCGGCCCGGCAGGCGCGGGGCGCGGTTCTCTCCGATTATGGCTACGGCGCCGTCCCGGCCGATGCCGTCGCCCGCCTGCGGGCAAGTCTTCCCGCGGGGACACCGGTTCTCGTCGACTCCCGGCACGGCCTGATGGGGTTTGCGGGCGCCGACGCCGTCACTCCCAACGAAGAAGAGCTCGAGGAGTCGACCGGACGGCCGCTCGGAGACTCTGCCGACGAGCTGGAAAGCGCCGCTCGCTCGCTGGCCCGGCAGATCCGGTGTACGACAGTGCTCGTCACCCGGGGCTCACGGGGCATGGCTCTCTTTCAGGATGGCGCGCCGTCCGTCTCGATCCCCGTCCACGGCACCGACCAGGTCGCCGATGTCACGGGCGCCGGGGACACGGTCCTCGCGACCTTCTCGCTGGCCCTCGCTTCGGGAGCGACGGCCCTGGAAGCGGCGCTGCTGGCAAACTTCGCCGGGGGCGTCGCCGTCATGAAGATGGGAACCGCCGTCGTGACCCCCGAAGAGCTGAAAGGCGCCATCGCGGCGGACCGGACGATCCTGAAATGAACACGGGCCGGGAGGCGGGAGGCGGGAGGCGGGAGGCGATGCCGATCGAGAGCCCCCGTTCGCCTACCGCCTACCGCCTCCCGCCTACCGGCTCATGATCAGAGAAGATCCTCTCGCGCTCGGGTCTCCTCGAAGTGGCATCTCGTGAACGCGCCGCGGGAAAGACGATCGTCTTCGCCAACGGCGCTTTCGACCTGCTGCACGTTGGCCACATCCGGTACCTCGAGGCGGCCCGGCGGGAAGGAGACTGGCTCGCGGTTGGAGTCAACTCCGACCGTTCCGTCCGGAGCGGCAAGGGGACGGGACGGCCGATCCTGCCCGAGGCGGAGCGCGCGGAAATCGTCTCGGCCCTCGCCTGCGTGGACGCTGTCGTCCTCTTCGACGAGGACAGCCCGGCCTCGCTTCTGTCGGAACTGAAGCCCGATGTCCACGCCAAGGGCACCGACTACGAAGCCGGAACGGTGCCCGAGCGCGGCGTCGTCGCGGCCTACGGAGGGCGCACCGCCATCGTGGGAGATCCCAAGAACCACGCCACCACCGACCTGATCGACAGCGCATTCGGAGCGTCAGGACGCGGCAGGCGGAAGGCGAACGGTGAAGGCGCTTGGCCGCGTTCGCGTCGCCTCCCGCCTCTACGCCTTCCGCCTCCCGGCCCATGAAGGTCCTGATCGTGCGTCTCTCGGCGATGGGCGACATCGTCCACGCGCTGCCTCTGGCGCTCAATGCCCGGCTGGGCGGGGCGACGGTCGGATGGCTGATCGACCGCCGTTATGGCGGGCTGCTCGCGGGCAATCCGTCCATCGAGCGCCTGTTCCTGGCCGATACCGGCCGGTGGCGCCGCAACCCGCTCTCGCCCTCCAGATGGAAGGAGATCGCGGATCTGCGAAAGGCTCTGCGCGAATTCGGGCCCGACGCCACCCTGGACCCCCAGGGACTCTGGAAATCGGCGCTCCTTGCGCGCCTGGCCGGAGCGCCGATCATCGGTTTCTCCGCGGAGTCCCGGCGCGAGCCGGTCTCGGCGGTGCTCGTCGCAAGAGGGATCGATCCGGCCGGGGATGCCGTGCACGTCGTGGATCAGAACCTGGCCCTGCTCGCCGCGCTGGGTCTCCCCGCGACCCGAAAGGCCCCGGACGCCAGGTACCTCCTCTCGCGCGAGAGCCCGGCGGCCAACGCCTTCCTGCAGACGCAGCCGGCGCCCTTCGCCCTCTATCACCCCGGAGCAGCGCACGCGGAGAAGACCTGGGGGGAGACGAACTACGCGCGGCTGGCGTCGCGGCTCCACCAGGATCTCGGCTTGTATCCCGCGATCTCCTGGGGGCCGGGTGACGAGGAGCGTGCCGAGCGTCTCTCCGAACTGCTCCCGTACGCGGCGAGGATCCCGCGCCTCGACTTCGCGGGCCTCGCCGCCGTGGCGGCCCGCGCGAGCCTCTTCGTCGCGGGAGATACCGGCCCCCTCCACCTGGCCGACGCGCTCGGCATTCCCTGCCTCGCCCTCTTCGGCCCGAAGGCGCGGCAACGCAACGCGCCCGAGCGCAACCGGCCCTACCGGGGAGTCGCGTTGGGTTACGATCAGACGGGTTCCGTCGAAGCAGTCGCGCTCAAGGCCGTCGAGCTGGTCACGACCGCCGGGATGACGAAAGACGCTGGATAGAAGATCAAGGTCCCGAACATTGAGGCGTCTCTTCCTTCCTCTTCTTCTCCTGGCGATCCTGCCGCGGCCCGCATCCCTCTCGGCCCAGGAGAGCCCGGACCCTCCGCCCTTCCTTGGGGAGACACTTCGTTATGCGATGACGATCCTGGGGATAGCCGGGGGCGAGCTGATTCTGTCGGCGGTTCCCGCCGAGCTCAACGGCAGCCGGACCTACAAGTTCGAGATGTCGGCCCTGTCCAACGACTTCCTTTCGAAGTTCTTCGTCGTTCGAGACACCATCGTTTCGTGGATCGATCCGAAGTCTTTTCGGTCGCTCCGCTTCGAGAAGCACACCGTCGAAGGCAAACGCTCGCGCGACGAGCTGACCGAATTCGATTACGAGAAGGGAGTGGCGCGGTACGAGGGAAAGCTGGTGCCGCTCGAGGACGCCACTCTGGACAGCCTCTCCTCGGTCTACTACCTGCGAACGCTCAGGCTCGACGCGGCAAAACCCATCGAGCTCCAGGTGTTCTCCGCGCAACCCCGTCTCCTCCAGGTCGAGGTCCAGGGGCGCGAGACGATCACGGTCCCCGCCGGGAAGTTTCAGACGATCCGGGTCGAGCCCAAGAGCACGGCCGCAGGCCTGATGGGGAAGAACCTGGTGCTCTGGCTGACCGACGACGCGCGGAAGATTCCCGTCCAGCTCCGCTCGAAACTCAAGGTCGGAACCCTCGTGGGCAAGCTGAAGTCGATTGAAACAAAGTGAGGCGATCGGGTGATCTGCGATCCGGATGATCGGGTGATTGAGAACCACGATCACCCGATGGCTCGATCACCCGATCACCCGATCGGGAATCCCCCCTGAGGTAGAATCCTCCCTACAACCATGGCGGTGAAGCTCGGCGACCTCCTGCTCAAGGCGAAGCTGATCACGCAGGACCAGCTCGACGCGGCGCTCAAGTCGCAGCGCGAGGAGGGGGGGAAGATCGGCGAGGCGCTCGTGCGCGTCGGAGCGGTGACGGAAAACGACATCACGGAGACCCTGTCGCAGCAGTTCGGGGTTCCTTCCATCGATCTGGCCAGCTTCGACATCGATCCGGCGGTCGTCAAGATCGTCCCGGCCGACGTCGCGCGCAAGTACGGCGTGCTCCCCGTGAACAAAACCGGGGCCACGCTGACGATCGCGATGGGCGATCCGACCAACGTCTTCGCGATGGACGACATCAAGTTCATGACCGGGTACAACGTCGAACCGGTCGTCGCCTCGGAGATCGCTCTCCGCAAGGCGATCGACCGGCACTACGGAACGCCGCGGTCCGTCGTCCTGAAGGAGAGGACGAAGTCCGCGCCCGGTTACGCGACTCCGGAGGCAAACCTCGAGGAGGTCATGGCTTCCTCGGCACTCACGGCCGACGACATGGCCGGCGTGGGTCTGGGCGAGATCAACATCGACGAGATCGCGGGGGTCGAGACGGGCGCCGATGTCGACGTCTTGAAGGGGGACGAAGGCGAAGAGATCGACCTGATCGACCTCGCCAAGTCGAGCGAGTCCGCCCCGATCATCAAGCTCTCCAACCTGATCCTGATCGAGGCCCTCAAGGCGGATGCCTCCGACATCCACGTCGAGCCCTACGAGAAGGAGTTCCGGGTCCGGTTCCGGATCGACGGCATCCTCCACAACATCATGGCGCTCCCGATGCGCACGCGCGACCCGCTGATCTCGCGCCTGAAGATCATGGCCAAGCTCGACATCTCGGAGAAACGCCTTCCCCAGGACGGCCGCATCAAGATCCGCCTGCGCGTGGAAGAGCGCTCGCGCGACCTGGATCTGCGCGTCTCGACGGTTCCGGCCCAGTTCGGAGAGAAAGTGGTCATGCGCCTGCTGGACAAGACCAAGCTCCAGCTCGACATGACGCAGCTCGGGTTCGAGCCGGAGCCGCTCCGCCGTTTCAAGGACGCGATCGACCGCCCCTACGGCATCGTGCTCGTGACCGGCCCGACGGGATCGGGCAAGACGAACACGCTCTACTCGGCGATCGCGCAGCTGAACGACCCGACGGTCAACATCCTGACGGCGGAAGATCCGATCGAGTACAACCTGGCGGGAATCAATCAGGTCCAGATGAAGGAGCAGATCGGCCTGACGTTCGCCTCGGCCCTCCGCTCCTTCCTCCGGCAGGATCCTGACATCATCCTCGTCGGCGAGATCCGCGACTTCGAGACGGCCGAGATCGCGGTCAAGGCCGCGCTGACCGGACACCTCGTCCTCTCGACCCTCCACACCAACGACGCCCCTTCCACCATCAGCCGCCTGATGAACATGGGGATCGAGCCCTTCCTCGTCGCGACTTCGATCAACGCCATCTGCTCGCAGCGGCTCGTGCGGCGGATCTGCCGGGGCTGCGCCGAGGAGGTCGAGACGCCGCCGCAGATGCTCATCCAGGTGGGCTTCGCCCCCGACGAGATCAAGAGCCTCGAGATCAAGCGCGGCCGGGGATGCGAGCGGTGCGGCAATTCCGGCTACAAGGGCCGGGTCGGCCTCTACGAAGTCCTCCAGTTCTCCGACGAGATCCGCGAGATGATCCTCTCCGGCTCGACTTCGATCGAGCTGAAACGCAAGGCGATCGAGGAGGGAATGGTCAGCCTCCGCTCCTCGGGGCTTCACAAGATCCGGGGCGGGGTGACCACCCTGGAGGAAGTGTTAAGGGAGACAGTCCTCTGACGAGGTGGTAGGTGATAGGTGGTAGGTGGTCGGGCCCGGAGCTTCACCTAACACCGACCACCTAATACCCTTGCGGGTAAGCTTGGTAAGGCTTCCCTTTCCGCCCGGCTCGGACTAAACTAACGTACTTCCACAAAGGGACAGATGCCTAGCGATACGACACTCCACCAGCTGCTCAAGCAAATGGTCGAAATGGGTGCGTCCGACCTCCACTTGACGACCAGCTCTCCGCCGATGGTCCGGTTGGACGGGAGGCTCATTCCTCTGCCCTATCCGCCGATGACCGTGTCGGAGACCAAGCAGCTGGCCTACTCGGTCCTGACCGACAGCCAGAAGCACCGCTTCGAGGAGAGCCTGGAGCTCGATTTCTCCTTCGGCGTCAAGGGACTCGCGCGCTTCCGAGCGAACAACTTCATGCAGCGGGGCGCGGTCGCGGGCGTCTACCGGCAGATCCCGTATCAGATCCTCGGGTTCCGCGAGCTCGGCCTCCCGACGGTCGTCGAGACCCTTTGCGATAAGCCGCGAGGCCTGGTCCTCGTCACGGGACCGACCGGTTCCGGCAAGACGACGACGCTGGCGGCCATGCTCGACAAGATCAACGGCGAAAAGCAGCTCCACATCGTGACGATCGAGGACCCGATCGAGTTCCTTCACGCCCACAAGAAGTGCCTCGTCAACCAGCGCGAGCTCCATGCCGACACGCACTCCTTCCCCAACGCCCTGCGGGCGGTGCTCCGCGAAGATCCCGACGTCGTCCTGATCGGCGAGATGCGCGACCTGGAGACGATCGAGTCCGCGCTCCGCATCGCCGAGACGGGGCACCTGACCCTCGCGACGCTTCACACCAACTCCGCCGTCTCCTCGCTCAACCGGATCGTCGACGTCTTCCCCTCCCACCAGCAGACGCAGATCCGCACCCAGCTCTCCTTCGTGCTGGAAGGGATCCTCTGCCAGTCGCTGCTGGAGCGCGCGAGCGGGAAAGGGCGCATCATGGCGATGGAAGTCCTGGTGCCCAACGCCGCCATCCGCAACCTGATCCGCGAAGACAAGGTCCACCAGATCTACTCGATGATGCAGACGGGCCAGGCCAAGTTCGGGATGCAGACGTTCAACCAGTCGCTCGCCACTCTCTACCACCGCAAGCTGATCACGCTGGAGATGGCTCTGTCGCGCTCCTCGAGTCCGGATGAGCTCCAGGAGATCATCGGACGGGGCGCCGGGCTGAACGCCCCGACGGCGCCGGCCATCGCGGGACGGCGTTAGCCCGCTCTTCATGATCGACTCCGACCTCCACTCCGATCTTTTCCGCCGATACGGCGTCAGGGCTCCTGCGATGCCTCCGACATCACCGTCGTCACCCTTCCTTGTCTCGACGAAAAATCTCTGTCGCGGACGGTCGGGTGACCATGAAGAGTGCGGGCTAGCCGCCATGCCCAACTACGCCTGGAAGGGGCGCAACCGCGCGGGCCTGATCAAGGAAGGGGTCCTCGCCGCCGACTCCAAGGAGGTCGCGCTCGCCTCCCTTCGCCGCCAGAACATCGTCGTCACCGGCATCCGGGAGCGCGGCAAGGAAATCTCGCTCACCAAGGTCGGGCGCAAGGTCCCGCCCAAGACGCTCGCGGTCTTCACGCGGCAGTTCTCGGTCATGATCGACGCGGGGCTGCCTCTCGTGCAGTGCATCGAGATCCTGGCGAACCAGCAGGAGCACAAGACCTTTCAAAAGATCCTTCTCCAGGTCCGGCAGGACGTTGAGGCCGGCTCGACGCTGGCGGACGCGATGCGCCGGCACCCGAAGGCCTTCGACAACCTGTACGTCAACATGGTCGCCGCCGGGGAAGCGGGCGGTATCCTGGACACGATCCTCCAGCGCCTCTCCATCTACATCGAGAAGGCCGTGAAGCTCCGGTCCCAGGTGCGCTCGGCCATGATCTATCCGATCGCGGTCATCGTCATCGCGGCGATCGTCGTGGCCGTCATCCTGTTGAAGGTCATCCCGACGTTCGCCGCGCTGTTCATGAGCCTCGGAGCGGAGCTTCCGCTCCCCACCCGAGTCGTGATCGCCGCCTCCAACTTCCTGGCGCGCTACTGGTGGGCCTTCTTCGCCGTCATCGCCGCTCTCGCCTACGGCTTCCGGCGCTACTACGCGACGCACACGGGCCGCCGGGTCATCGATGGGCTGCTGCTCAAGACGCCGATTCTCGGGCCCATCCTTCGCAAGGTCGCCGTGGCCCGCTTCTGCCGGACGCTCGCGACGCTCACCTCTTCCGGCGTTCCCATCCTCGAGAGCCTCGACATCACCGCCCGCACCGCGGGCAACGCGATCGTGGAGGACGCGATCTACGAGACGAGGCGAAGCGTCGAAGGAGGCAAGACGATCGTCGATCCGCTCCGGGCGACCAACGTCTTCCCGAACATGGTGATTCAGATGATCGGCGTGGGCGAGCAGACGGGGGCGCTCGACGCGATGCTGAACAAGATCGCCGACTTCTACGAAGACGAGGTCGACGCGGCGGTCGCCGGGCTCGTCAAGCTGCTCGAGCCGGTGATGATCTTCATCCTCGGAATCGTGATCGGCGGCATCGTCATCGCCATGTATCTGCCGATGTTCACGCTGATCAACAAGATCGGCTAAGAGCGAATTGTGAATGGCGAGTTGTGAATTGTGAGTTAGGCCGGAGGACCACGTTCTCCCTTTCACAACTCACAATTCCCGATTCACGATTGGCCTCGCGCTGACTCACGACTCGCAACTTCCATGAACGACTCGCTGCGGCGCTCGCTCAACTGGCTGACGACGATCCGCATCGCCGTCCTGGTGATGATTCTCCTCTCCGCCTTCCTTCTCCACGCGAGCTCCGGTGTGGACCTGCCGATGACTTTCGTCGACTTCCTCGTGGGCTTGAACGCCGCGGCCGCCGTTCTCGCCGTCTTCCACTGGACCATGAGCCGCCGGCTCCCGGTCCGGCTGTCAGCCTACCTTCAACTCCTGGCCGACCTCGTCCTGGTCACGATTCTCGTGTACTGCTCGGGCGGGCCTTACTCGGTTTTCAATTTCCTCTATCTGGTCATCATCGGCACGTCCGCCTTTCTGCTCTTTCGCACGGGAGCCGTCGTCCTGGCCACCGCAGGAGCGGTCCTTTACGGATCGCTCGTGCAGCTTCTCGCCAAGGGAGTCCTCCCCCAGCCCCCCCTGGCTCCGGCGTTCGACTGGGTGAGCCCCCGGGTCCGTTACAACCTCATCGTGTCGATCGCGGGCTTCTACGGCGTCGCGTACATGGCCGCCTATCTCTCCGAGAGGCTCCGCGTGGCGGGGATGGAGCTGGCGCGCCGACAGAAGGCGCTCCACCGGCTCCAGAACCTCCATGGAAACGTCATCGCGACCATGTCCTCGGGCTTGATGACGACCGATTCCCAGCAGCGGATCGCGTTCCTGAACCGCGCGGGCGGAGATCTCCTCGGCGTGGATCCGGCCCGCGCCCTCGGACGGCCCCTGTCGGACTTCGGTTTCGTTCTTCCGGAAAACTGGACGAGCGTCTGGGATGGCGGCCACGGCTGGGAAACGTTCCGCAGGGAGTTCGAGACGGACCGGGCCAACACGCGCCAGGTCCTGGGGTTTTCCGTGCGCGGTTTGAAAGAAGACGGAGAGCAGGGCCTCCTGATCCTTTTCCAGGACTTGACGGACTTGAAGAAGCTCGAGCGCCGGGCGCGGTTCAATGAGCAGCTCGCCGCCGTGGGAGAGCTCGCGGCCGGCATCGCGCACGAGATTCGCAACCCGCTGGCCTCGATCTCCGGCTCCGTCCAGGTCCTCTCCAACGAGCTCACGGTCGGATCGGCCGAGCGGCGGCTCATGGAGATCATCGTCTCGGAATCCAACAGGCTGTCGAAAATCCTGGAAGACTTCCTGAGGTTCGTCCGGCCGCAGGAGCGGTGCGTGGCCGAGTTCGACGTCGCGAACACGGTCGCGGAAGTCATGGACCTCTTCCGCCTCTCCGACGAGGTCTCCGACGCGCACCGCATCGAGGTCGACGTCTCGCCGGCGCATTCGGAGCTCTCGGGGGATCGGGACCAGATCCGGCAGATCATCTACAACATCGCCAAGAACGCCGTGCGCGCGATGGCAGCCGGCGGAGCACTGACCGTCCTTGGACGCGAAGAGGACGCCTGGTATAGCATCCGTTTCACCGACACGGGACGAGGAATGAGCGAAGAAGAGCTCGGCCGTCTCTTCACGCCCTTCTCCACGGCGTTCGACGGAGGGACAGGGCTCGGAATGGCGATCGTTCGGCGAATCGTGGAAGACCACGGAGGAGCTATTGACGCGGAATCGAGTCCCGGAGAGGGGACGACCGTGACCGTCCTGCTGCCGCGGATGGCGGCGCAGAAGGAAGCCGTAGCCGCGCCGGTCTCCCTGGGAGCGAAGGTCTCGTGAGCAGCGGGGCGCGCCTGCTGATCGTGGACGACGAAGCCTCGATCCGCGACATGCTCGCCTTTTTCTTCCACAAGAGGGGCTTCGAGGTCCTGACCGCCTCCAACTACGCCGAAGGCTCCGCATCGGCCGCCCGCTCCTCGCCCGATCTCATCCTCTGCGACATCAAGATGCCCGACGGCAACGGGCTCGACCTCCTTCGCAAGGTCAAGGCGGAGAATCCCAAGACGCCAGTGATCATGATCACGGCGCACACCTCCGCCAAGGACGCGATCGAGGCGATGAAGGCGGGCGCCGTCGACTACATCTCCAAGCCCTTCGACGTCGAGGAGCTGGGCCTCCTCGTCGACCGGGCGCTCGGAGAGAAGCAGCTCCAGGACGAGAACATCTACCTGAAGCAGGAGCTCGCCGCGAAATACACCTTCGCCAACATCATCGGGAAGGGCTCGCGGATGCAGGAGATCTTCCGCACGATCGAGCGGATCGGGAGGGTTTCCTCGACGGTCCTGCTCACGGGAGAGAGCGGCACCGGCAAGGAGCTCATCGCGCGCGCGATTCACTACACGTCGATCCGCAAGGACAAGAAGTTCGTCTCCATCAACTGCGGCGCGCTTCCCGAGACCCTGCTCGAGTCCGAGCTCTTCGGCCACGAGCGGGGAGCCTTCACGGGAGCGGTCAGGGAGAAACGGGGACTCTTTTCCGAAGCGGACGCCGGGACGCTCTTCCTGGACGAGATTTCCGAGACCTCGCCCACGATGCAGGTCAAACTCCTGCGCGCCATCCAGGAGAAGCTCATCCGGAAGGTCGGCGGCAACGAAGAGACGAGCGTGGACGTCCGGATCATCGCCGCGACCAACAAGGACCTGACGGAGCTCGTGGCGACCGCCCGGTTTCGTGAGGACCTGTTCTACCGGATCAATGTCATCCCGATCGCGCTCCCCCCGCTGCGCTCCCGCGTCGAAGACATCGCCCCCCTGACCCAGCACTTCATCACCATGATCTGCAAGGAGCAGAGGATCCCGGAGAAGAAGATCTCCACCGAGGCGATGCGCCTGCTCGAGGCCTATCCCTGGCCGGGCAACGTGCGGGAGCTCGAGAACACGCTCGAGCGGACCGTCGCCCTGGAGGCGAGCTCGGTCATCAGCGCATCCAGCCTCCCCGAGGCGATCGCGCTCGGCGTGCGGACCCGGGTGCCCGACTTCGAGAGCCTCCCGGCGGAAGGGATCAACCTCGAGGCCTATCTGGAAGCGGTCGGGAAGCGCCTCATGCGCGAAGCCCTGGACCGCACCGACGGCGTCCAGACGAAAGCGGCGGAGCTGCTGCACATGTCCTTCCGCTCCTTCCGCTATTACGCCAAGAAATACAACCTCGTCCGCAAGGAAGACTTGTACGAGGAGGAATCCGCTCCCGCCGCGGAGGCCGAAACGACGTGATGAGAAGGCGGCGCCATCTTGTCGCCGTCGCGCTGCTGCTTGTCGCCGTTTCCTGCGGTGCGGCGCCGCCATCGCCTTCGAAGCCGGCGGCGACGCCCGAACCGGCCGGGCCGCGAGTCGTCCTGCCTTCCGGCGCGGTTTACCGGTTGGAGCTCGCGCGCACGCCCGAGGAACAGGAGCAGGGCTTGATGTTCCGCGAGAGCCTCCCGGAGAAGACGGGAATGCTGTTTCTCTTCGGCGACAAGAGTGTCCACCGCTTCTGGATGAAGAACACCATGATCCCGCTCGACATGGTCTGGATGGACGCCGACGGAAGGGTCCTGTTCGTCTCCGCCGACACGCCCCCCTGCAAGGCGGACCCCTGTCCGATATATGGCCCCGAGTCGCCCGCCGCCACTGTTTTGGAAATCGCGGGTGGGAAGGCGGCCAAGGAGAAGATCGGCATCGGTTCAGTCCTTCGCTTCGAGGACGTGAAATAGGTGTCACGGCGAGCAGGTGTCAGGGCGAAATGCAGGTGTCAGCGTGTCAGGTATCAGGTGTCAGGGACCGGAGCGGGCCTAACCTGGCAGCCTGATACCTGGTACCTGATACCTTCGTCACTTCACACCTTTAACCTGACACCCTGTTCCCCGAATTCACGGCTCGAAGAGAAAGAGTCCGTCGCCGGTCGTTCCGACATAGAGGCGCCCGCCCGGGCCGGCAGCGGCCGTCGCCAGCGCCAGGCCGGCGCGCGGGCTCGAAACGGAGAGCCGCCGGCCCCCCTCTTCCCAGACGAGCTTTCCGCCGATCTCCTGCAGCGAGCTGTAGGAGCCGGCGGCGCTTGCCCCGCCGTCCTGGAAGATGCCCCCCTTGAGGAGTCCGACTCGGTGGCTGCTCCACCCCCGGCCATTCCAGCGGAACACGCCCTCACCCGAGCGAACCTCCAGGAGAGGAAAGCCGGCCGCGTCCGAGAGCAGCTCGGCGGACACGGGCGAGGCCGGGCCGCCCATCGGCGCGAACGCTTCGCCGGCGCCGATCACCCGAAAAACACCCGCCGTCGTGACGAGAAGGGGCGAGGGGAAGGGCGCCCCGAAAAGAGCGACCGCCGGGGCCGGCGGGGCGTCCGCGGGTGCAACCCAGCGCTCCCCCAGGTCGCTCGAGAAGCGCAGGCCGGAAGAGGAGGAGAGGGCGAGCACGGTCTTGCCCGCCGCGTCGCGGAACGCGATGAGAGACGCGGCGGGCGGGAGCGGGTCGCGCGAGACGCGGCGCACCCTGAGGCCGCGCGTTTCCCAGACTCCGCTCTCCTCGCCTCCGTACGCCCGGAAGAAAAAGAGGCGGCCCGGGTCGTTGGGGTCCGCCACGAGGTCCGAGACGCGGCCCTCCGTCAGCCCGACCGATCCGCGGTTCAGGGTCGCTCCCCCGTCGTCGGAGACGAAGACGCCTTCTCCCTCCGTGCCGACGTAAAGCCTTCCGGTGATTCGATCCACTTCGAGCGCCGTGACCACGAGGCTCTCCCGCGAGATCCGGCTCCAGTTCTCGCCGCCGTCCACCGAACGGTGGAGCCCGCCGACCGTGGCGGCATAGACCACGCCGGGACGCCTCGGGTCGCGGCGGACGGCGTGGGAGCGGCGGTTGGTGAACCCGTTCTTGAATCGCGTCCAGTGGTCCCCGCCGTCCTTCGTGCGGTAGACCCAGCCGCAGGTCGAGACCCAGATGTCGCGCGGGTCCGAGCCCGCGAAGTCCCAGGAGTAGATCGTCGCGTCCAGGACCATTCCTTCGGCGATCCGAGACCACGTCGCTCCGCCGTCCCGCGTGCGGAAGGCCTGGCGCCATGTTCCGGCATAGAGGACCCGGGGATCGGCGGGGTCGAACGCCAGAGACTCGACCTGGAGGAGCCCCGGAGCCTCCGTCCCCATCCGCGACCACGTCTCTCCGCCGTCGCGAGACAGGCGCACCCCGTCGTCGCCTCCGACCGCGAGCACTGCGGGATCGCCCGGCACGAGGGCGAGCGACCGCGTCGCGACCATTTCCTTCCAGCGCGCCAGGATCGTCCAGTCGGCGCCGCGGTTGTCGCTTCGGACGACGAGGCCTCCCGCGTACTGGCCGGCCAGCGCCGCCCAGAGCCGTCCGGGCGTCTTCGGATCCGCGATCAAGGCCGTCACGACGTAGCCCTGGAAGGCCGGCCCCTGCCGCAGAGGAGCCCAGGACGCGCCTCCGTCGCTCGAGCCGTAGAAATTTCCCCGCGAGGTGCCGCAGAAGACGCTCCCGGGCACGAAAGGATCGGTCGCGAAGACCCGGACATCCGCGCCCCACATGGGCAGCCGCCACCAGGTCGCGGCCGCAGCGGGAGACACGGCCGCCGCGGCGGCGAGACAGGCAAGTGAAAGCGCGCGCAGGAGCCTGGACATGGGACGTGGAGCGTTAGCTGTCGTCCCCGGCCAGTGCTGTCCTCGCGAGATCGCGCACAGCGGCCTTCGCGGAGGCGCCGCGCCGGACCGCCGTCATCTCGGCCAGGATCGACACGGCGATCTCCTCCGGAGTGACGGCGCCGATCTCAACGCCGATGGGGGCGTGGACGCGCCGGAGACGCTCCCCGGGCACTCCCTCGCCGGCGAGCTTCGCGAAAACGCCTCGCACCTTTCGGGCCGACCCGATCAATCCCACGTACCTCGCGGCGGGCGCCGCGTCGGAAAGCCATGGGCGCAGGGCCGCCAGGTCCGTCTCCCAGCAGCGAGTCACGATCGCCACGTAGCGGTCGCGTCCCGGGCAGCAGCGCCTCGCGCGGAAGCTCATAGAGACGGTTGGTCTGAAATACGGCGACCTCCGGAGGGAAGCGCTCGCGTCTCGCGTACTCTTCCCGGTCGTCCGCCACGGCCACATCGTAGCCGAGCCCGATCGCCGTCCGGGCCAGGGCGAGGCCGACGTGCCCGCCCCCGAGGATCAGGAGCGAGGGCTTGGCCTTGAGCAGCTCGACGTACACGCGCGCCGAGCCGCCGCAGATCATGTTGGTCGGTTCGCGCTCCTCCCCGGAGCGAATCTCGCGGTCGAAGAAGTCGTACCACTTGATCAGGCGCTCCGCCCCCCCATCGCGGAAGAGAGCGCCGGCGTCCGCGACGACGAGCGCCTCGAAAGGCCCTCCGCCGATCGTGCCCGCGAACCTCCCGTCCTCGAAGATGAGGAACCGCCGTCCGATCCTCGACGGCCCGGATCCCTTCGTCTCGACGACCGTCGCCAGGGCGAGGCGCCCCCGAGAAGCGAGTTGTTCAGTGAGGTGGCGGAAAAAGGTGTCGTCCGACATTGAACTGTCTAGTTTAGCAAGACAAGGTGTCAGGGTTGAGGTGTCAGGGAAAATGCAGGCATCTGCATTTAACCTGACACCTGACAACCTGACACCTTCCCCCATCGGGTAGGATTCCCCCGATGCCACCCTCCATTCGCGTCGCCGTCTTCCCCGCCGCGGGCCTGGGAACCCGATTCCTGCCGGCCACGAAGGCGCAGCCCAAGGAGATGCTGCCGCTCGTGGATCGGCCCCTGGTGCAGTACGTCGTGGAGGAGGCCTGCGCCGCGGGCCTCGAGCGCATCGTCATCGTCACCGGCCGGGGCAAGAACGCGATCGAGGACCACTTCGACACCTCGTTCGAGCTCGAGCGGATGCTCGAGGAGAGAGGCAAGAGCGACCTGCTCGGGCAGGTGCGCGAGATCTCGGAGCTGGCCCGGATCTCCTACGTCCGGCAGAAGTCCGCCCTCGGGCTCGGGCACGCCGTCCTCCAGGCCCGGGACCTCGTCGGAGACGAGCCCTTCGCGGTCATGCTGGGGGACGACATCGTGGACGCGCAGGAGCCCTGCATCGGCCAGATGCTCCGGGTCTACGAGCGGCGGGGCAACCCCGTCATCGCTCTCCAGCAGGTCCCGCGCGAGCAGACCCGCCAGTACGGCATCGTCGGCGCGCGGCCCCTCGCCGAGGACGGCCGCGTCGTCGAGATCACGGACATGGTCGAGAAACCGCATCCCGACACCGCCCCGTCCAACCTGGCGATCATCGGCCGCTACCTGCTTCCGCCCGAGATCTTCGGAATCCTGGCCGCAACGGCTTCCGACGCCGGGGGCGAGATCCAGCTCACCTCCGCGCTCAAGACGCTCCTCAAGGAGCGGCCGATCGACGGATATCTCTTCGAGGGCCGGCGCTACGACGCCGGAGACAAGCTGGGGTTTCTGGAGGCGACGGTCGAGTTCGCCCTGAAGAGGGAGGACCTCGGCGGACGGTTCCGGGAGTATTTGAAGAGCCTGAAGCTCTGATTTGTGATTGGTGATTTGTGATTGGTTCACCAATCGCCGATCACGGACTCTTCTTGGATTCCTTTTTCGAATCGGACTTCGCGTCGCTCTTCGTGGATCCGGCGGGCTTGGATTCCGCCACCTTTGTTTCGGAGGGCTTTGATTCGGAGGATTTCGATTCCGGCTCCGCCTTTGGAGAAGTCCCGGACTTGCCGGCGTTCGTCCCGCGGGCGTAGTCGGTTGTGTAAAAGCCGCTTCCCTTGAACTGGATCGCGGGCGCCGAGAACGCCTTCTTCAGATTCTTTGCGCCGCAGTGCGGGCAGATCTTCAGGGGCCTCTCCCGCAGGCGCTGAAGAACTTCTGTCTTGCGATTGCAATCCTGACAGACGTATTCGTAAAGCGGCATAACGATGCGCTCTTCTCCTCAGTTGTCATCCTGAGCGAAGCGAAGGATCTGGTCTCTTTCCCATCGGAGCAGATTCTTCGGCCCTTCGGGCCTCAGAATGACAGACATCAGGCCAGGCTTCCTCCTTCCGTCCTGTACTGGATCTTCTTGCGGCCGGGAGTCGTCGCGCGCGCCCGCCGCAGGAGACCGAGACAGAAGAAAGCGTAGAGCAAGCGGGCGTTTTCCGCCAGACCTCCGGGCCCCTGCGAGCAGAGCTGCTGGAGCGGAGTCTTTCCATCCACGGCATCGAAGTAGGCCCGTTCCGCAGCGGAGAAGAAGTCGAGGGCCGTGCCGGGAGCCCTCTCGAGAATCCCTTGCGCCGAGCCGAGGCGCTGGATCAGCCGCTTGACGTTCGCGGCGCGCCGGATGCCCTCCAGGATGACGTCGGGAAGCGGAAAGTCCATCCGGACGAAGTCCGACGCCCGGCGGGCGCCGATCTCGAAGAGGACGTCTCCGGCCTCCCATTCGAGCGCGCCCAGGAGGATTTCGCGGGCCTGGCCCGCGATCGCGGCGTTCAACCTCTCGGGCGTCACGACTCCCATCTGCAGCAGGACCTGTCCGACCTTGAGCCCGTCGCGCGCCTGGCGCGCCTCGACCTCACGCGCCGTCTCGGCGTCGAGAGCTCCCTGGTTGAGCAGGTACGCGGCGAGCCCGAGGTCCTTCTCGTTGGAGGCCGCGAAGATCACGGAGCCGTCGTCCACGACGATCCGGCGCGCCCGGCCGTCCCCCGAGACGTTCACGATTCCGGGGACGCGGTAGCGGTGGATCGTCGCCAGGATCTCCGCCAGAGGAGTGACGGCCAGATCGCCGCGGTATTCGAATTTCCTGTCCATTGTGCAGCGTCACGGAATCGTAATCCGAAGGAGGGGCAGAGGATAGAGGGAGCCCCTTAGAATGCAGGCGTGATCAGCGTCGCGGAAGCCCTGGCGATCATCGCGCGGAACACGTTCCCGCGAGGGGAGGAACAGATTCCTCTCCAGGAGGCGCTCCGAAGGGTCCTGGCGCGGGACGTCGTCTCGGACACGGACTGGCCGCCCTTCGAGACATCGGCCATGGACGGCTATGCGGTCAGGATGGCCGACGTCTCGCTGCCGGGAGCGGCGCTCGACGAGCGCGCGGAGCCCGTCGCGGCGGGCGGCGCCCTTCCGAGCCCGCTCTTCCCCGGCGAGGCCGTCCGCGTGATGACCGGCGCGCCGCTTCCCGACGGAACCGAGGCCGTGATTCCCGTCGAGCGCGCGCGGCGCGAAGCGGGACGAGTGCTCTTCGAGATCGCGCCTGCTCCCGGCGCCCACCTTCGCCGGCGCGGAGAGAGCGTCCGGGAGGGCACGCGGGTCGTCTCCGCGGGCCGGCGCGTGACGCCGGGAGACGTCGCGCTGGCGGCGCTCGCCGGCGCGGATACCCTGACGGTCTTCACCCGGCCGCGCGCCGCGATCGCCGCCACGGGAAACGAGCTCGTGCCGGCCGCCGAGAAGCCGCGGCCCGGACAGATCCGCGACTCCAACGGTCCCATGCTGGCCTCGCTCTGCCGCGCGCAGGGATGGGCCGCGACGGCGCGCCGCCGCGTGGCGGACGAGGCCGCCGGCATCGCGGCGCTCTTCGACTCGGCCGGCAAGGAAGAGGACGTCCTGCTGACGTCGGGCGGCGTCTCGGCGGGAGATTTCGATCTGCTGCCCGGGATCGCGCGGCGGCAGGGGTTCGAGATCCTCTTCCACGGCGTGTCGATCCGGCCCGGCAAACCGATTGCGTTCGCGCGCAGGGGCGGGACACTCTGGTTCGGGCTTCCCGGCAATCCCGTCTCGAGCTCGGTCTGTTTTCACGTCTTCGTGCGCTACGCCCTCGGCCGCCTCGAGGGCGACCCGAGTCCCGGAGCGCCGCGGGTCGCCGCCCGGCTCGCGCGGGACCTGCCGCCAGGCGGGAAGCGCGAGACCTACCGCGATGCGATTCTCGAGAACGCGGGCGGGTTGGCGCTCGTGGAGCCCCTGACTTCCGCCGGGAGCCACGACATCGCGGCGCACGCGCGCGCCAACGCCCTGATCCTCGTCCCGGCCGGGGCCACGCCGCAGCCGGCCGGAGCCACAGTCGAATGCCTCCTGCTGTAACCCGAACCGCAAGGCCTGTCCCCTGCGCCACCGAGGACAGGCGGGTGCGCACATCCGACGGCGTGACGATCGCGTACACGTGGTGGCGCCGCCCCTCGCGCGAGATCCTCGTGCTCGCTCCCGGATTCTGGCGCGTGCGCCGGGCGAAGGAGAACCTCTTCCTGGCCACCCATTTCGTCCGGCGTGGTTACGACGTCGCGGCGATCGATTTCCGCGGCCACGGGGAGAGCAGCGGCGCGTACACGTTCGGCCCTTCCGAGACGCACGACTTTCTCGCCGTCGTCGAAGACCTCGTGGGCGAAGGAAAGCCCTACTCGCGCTACGCGGTTCTGGGCCTCTCGCTGGGCGGCTCGATCGCGGCCGAGGCGGTCGCTCGGTACCCGCGCCCGCCGTGCCGCGCCCTCGCGCTGATTTCTTCCCCGGCGCACGTTTCCGCGTTGCGTCCCCGTCCCTGGAAGCCGGGCGCCGCCCGCCAGGTCCGCCTGCGCCATGTCCTGCGCATGCCGAGGATCGCGGGCAGAAGGCTGCTCGCGCCCAAGCCCCGGGTCGGCCGGGCGCTGGCGCAGCTGACGATTCCGAAGCTCATCGTGACGGCGGAAGGAGACTGGCTCGTGGACCCCTCCCACGGGCGGACCCTGGCGCAGGCCGCGGCGCCGCCGGTGGACCACGTGCACCTGGACCTGCCGGGCTCGCTCCATGCCGACGCTCTCGTCCGGTCGGCGCCGCTTGTCCTGCTTCGTCTGCTCGATCGGTGGTTCGCCCGGAACGCGCCGTCGTAGCGCTGCGAACCCGGCTAAAGGCTCCCTGAGAGGCCGGCCGCATCGGAGCGCGCAGGCTAGAATCGCGGCGCCATGCGACGTGTCGTCGTCACCGGGATCGGATGCCTCTCGCCCAATGGCAACGGACGGGAGGCGTTCGCGACCGCCCTGCGCGAAGGCCGCAGCGGAGTCGGACGCATCTCGCTCTTCGACCCCGAGGGCCTGCCGACGACGATCGCCGGGGAACTCAAGAATTTCGAGCCCGCGGCGCACGTCGCGGCCAAGGACGCCAGGCACGTGTCGCGCGCCGTGCCGATGGCGATCGCGGCTTCCGCGGAAGCGCTGGACGACGCCGGCATCGACGCGGCTTCCCTGAGCCTCTCAGAACGCCGGGAGGTGGGAGTCGTGCTGGGGACGGGCGGAGGCCCGATCGAGTTCTCCGAGCGGATGTACCACCTCTACTACACGAACCAGGTGAAGAAGGCGTCGGTCTACTCGATCGCCTCCGGCACCATCGGCACTCTCTCCTCCGAGATCTCGATGCACTTCGGTCTGCGAGGAGCCCTCTCACGTGGTCTCGACCGGCTGCGCCTCCTCCACCGACGCCCTCGGGTACGCTTTCCGCTCGATCAAGTTCGGGACCGACGATGTCCTGCTCTGCGGCGGAGTGGACGCGACGGTCGTGCGCGGCATCATGGAAGGCTTCGTGATGATGCGCATCGTCTCGACGGGCTGGGAGAGCGACCCGCCCCGTGCGTCCCGCCCGTTCTGCGCCGACCGTGACGGATTCGTGCTCGGCGAAGGAGCCTGGATGTTCGTGCTGGAGGAGTCTCAGCGCGCCCGGGCCAGAGGCGCGAAGATCTACGGCGAGATCCGGGGATACGGCGCGACCTGCGACGCGCACCACCGGGTCCGGCTGGACGAAACGGGCGAGGAGCCGGCGCGCGCCATGTCGCGCGCGCTGGAGGAGGCGGGTCTGCCTCCCGATGCCGTGGACTACCTGGCCTACCACGGCACCTCGACGGAACTGAACGACCGCGTCGAGACCCGCGCCGTCCGCCGCGCCTTCGGCCGCCGCGCCGCCATGCTTCCGGGCTCCTCCATCAAGTCCATGATCGGCCATCCGCAGGGCGCCTGCGGCGCGGCCGGCGTCGCCGCGACGCTCCTCGCGATGCGCGACTCGTTCCTCCCGCCGACCGTGAACCTCGAACACTCCGATCCCGACTGCGACCTCGATTACGTCGCCAACGAGGCGCGGGCCACGTCCTTCGAGCACGCCCTCTGCAATTGCATCGGCTTCGGGTCAAAGAACAGCGCGCTGGTCCTCTCCAACAGTTGACTCTCTTCGTTCCTCGACGACGGCCATCGCGCGAACGGCTCGACGAGCCCGATCTCTCGCTCGAGGAAATGGCGCGCTCGCTGGAGGACCTCGACTTCGTCAACCGGTTCTGGGGAAACGCGCGAGTCCTGGCCCGGCGGATCCGGCCGAAGCTCCGTACTCGCCGGGCCTCGCGGTTCACCGTCCTCGACGTCGGCGCCGGAGCCGCGAGCCTCTCGCGCGATCTCGCGGACAGACTGGGTCGAGCGGGGGCCCCGGTCTCCGTCGTCGCCCTGGACCTGCAATGGCGGCACCTCGCCGCCGGGCGCGCCCATTGTCGCGACGGCTGCGGTCCGGCGGTGGCCGCCGACGCCTTTGCCCTCCCCTTCCCCGACGGGTCGGCGGACTGGATTGTCTCGACCCTCTTCTTCCATCACTTCTCCCCCTCCGAGAACGTCCGGCTGCTGAGAGAGCTCTCCCGCGTGGCGCGCGGGGGCCTCGCTCTCCTGGACATCCGGCGAAGCCTCCTGCCTCTCCTCTTCGTCTCGCTCGCGGGGCGGATCGCCTTCAAGAGCCGCGTCTCGCTCGAGGACGGCCTCGCCTCCGTCCGCCAGGCCTACACGGCGCGGGAAGCGCGGCAGTTCGCCGCCGAGGCTCTCCCGGGGGCCCGCGTCGAGCTCGTCTTCCCCTCCCGCCTCATGATCTCGCGGTGACTTCTCCCTGCGACGCCGTCGTCGTCGGCGCCGGTCCGGCGGGCTCGGCGGCCGCGATCGTACTGGCGCGGGCGGGGCGCCGCGTGCTCCTCCTGGAGAAGGACCGGTTCCCGCGGCCCAAGGTCTGCGGCGAGTTCCTCTCCTCCGACGCCCTGCCATCGCTCGAACGATTGGGGGCGCGGCAGGCCGTCGAGGAGCACGGGCCGGAGCGCATCGAACGCGGATCCTTCCACCCGCCGCGAGGGCCCGCCGTGAGCTTTCGCCTGCCGGCGCCCGCTCTGGGGATCTCGCGTTTCCTCTTTGACGACCTGCTTGCCCGGGTGGCGCGCGAGGCGGGCGCCGACGTCCGGTTCGGCGCGCGCGTGCTCTCCGTCGAACGAGAGCGGGAAGCGGGATTCCGGGTCCGTTTCACACGGGAGCAGGTCGAGGAAGAGATCCGCGCGCGCGCCGCGGTCGGGGCCTGGGGCCGCTGGGACTCGCTCGACCGGACGCTCGATCGCGGATTCCTCCGCGGCCGGCAGCCCTTCTTCGGGTGGAACCGGGACTATCGCGCAGATACGAGCGCGCTCGCCGGAGAGGTCCGTCTGTACGTCTTTGCGGGAGGTTACTGCGGCCTCTCGCGCGTCGAAGGAGGCGCGGTCAACCTCGCGGGAGTCATCTCGGAGAGCCGGCGCCGCCGCCTTGCTCCCGGCTGGGAGTCCGTCTGCGAGCACGCCAGGAAGTCCAACCCATCCCTCGACAGGCACCTGGCTCCTCTCGTCCCCGGCCCCATGGGATTCCTGGGCACCGGCCCGGTCTTCTTCACCTCCAAGCCCCCCGCCGAGAACGGCATTCTCATGGCAGGGGACGCGGCCGGCGTTCTCGATCCCTTCTCCGGGCAAGGCCAGTCGGCCGCGCTCGCCACCGGAATCCTCGCGGGCGACATGATCGCGAACGGCCTGTCGGACGGCCGGACGACCGATGAAATCGCCGCCGCGTATGTCAGGGCCTGGAAGCACTCGTTCGATCGGCGTTTTCAGTGGAGCCGGGTTCTGCGTCTCGCGATGCTCCATCCCGCGCTCGGAAGCCTGGCCGTCCGCCTCGCCGGCGAACATCTCATCCGCTTCGGAATCGCAGCCACCGGAAGATAATCACAACATCACCAATCACCAATCTCTCTTCACAGTCCCCTCGCCCCCTCCGGCGTGAATACCGCGTCGTCGATCTTCACAGGCCGGTAGTCGAGGTACTCGAGCCGTGTCACGACGTGCGGATCCCTCGACAGGAGATCCCGGATCTCCATTTCCGAGACGATCGTCTTTCCCGCCTTCTTCGAGAACTTCGTGAACGTGACCTCCTTGGCCTCCTTCCCCGACGGAAGATGGAAGAGAACCCTGGCCGGGAGGCTCTCGGCCTCGTTCCACCAGAGCACGACATGGGGGTAAGGAGCACTGGGCGACTTCGCCGCGAGATCGAGCACGCGGCAGGTCTTCCCCCCGACAGTCTCGGGCTCGGGACGCAGGACCGCCGTGAAGTCCTCGGCGAATCGCAGGCTTGCGACGTCCCCCATGGAGGCGCCTCCGAGAAGGCGCTGGTTCGGCGACACCGGAATCGGACGGCTCGCTCCGGGGACGATGAGCCACATGCGCGGACCGTCGGTCAGGACCTTGCGCCCGCTGTTGGTCCCGCCGCGAAAGACGATCAAGCCGCGGTCGCGTCCCTTCGTGTACACGTCGAAGTCGGCGCTCCCCGTCACCTTCCCGTCGGCGACCTGGCTCGCCCGCGCCGTGATGACCGCCTCGTCAAAGGCGTTCCGGGTCGCGTCCGCTTGTTTCAGCCAGGACTCCACGTCGGGCGAGGCTCCCGGTTCGAGGAGCAGCAGGCGATCAGCAGCGTAGAGACCATCATCGCAAGTCTCAGGTTAGAGGTTCCAGGGAAATGCAGGTGTCAGGTCCAGGTCAGTCAGGCCGGAGCCTGCCCAACCTGACACCTGAAACCTGAAACCTGGCACCTGCATTTCCCTGACACCTCAACCTGACCTCTCACACATGGGCGAGCGCTTCGACGATCGACAACCTCGATGCCCGCCTCGCCGGGAAGTACGAGGCGACGAGCATCGTGACGATCATCGCGGACAGGCCGGCCGCATAGGCGAGAGGGTAAAACTGCACGTGGATCGGCATGCCGTGCGTCGCGCCGGGCGGCGGAGGCAGGATGATGCCGGAGGCGTTCAGGACTGCCCTCACGAGAAGGGCGAGGATCATCCCCGCCGCGCACCCGGCGATCGCCAGCGCCGCCCCCTCCATCAGGAACATCTTCAGGATTCCCGACGGGCGGGTTCCCAGCGCCCGCAACGTGCCGATCTCGCGTGTGCGCTCGGTCACCGCCATCGTCATCACGATCGCGGCCGAGAGGATCACGATCACGACGAGGACGGCGCCGACGAAGCCGAAGATCCCGATGTAGAGGAGCTTGACCTGCCCGTAGAAGACCGCGAGCTCGCGCCAGTTGCGGATCGCCACGGGGTAACCCGCCGCGTTCAAGGCGAGACGCAGCCGCTCGGCGGTCTTCCCTTCGTCGGCCCGGGGCTTCAGGAACACGACGAGCTTGGTGACCGTCTCCGGGCTCTGCAGGAGACGCGAGGCCAGCGCGATTCCGCAGGCGAGGTACCGGTCGTTCAACTCCTTGATCTGGATGTCCGCCAGCCCCGTCACGATTGCGTCCACCGCGTTCAACGAGCCGTCGGGGGTGGTCGCCATCAGGGTGACCGAGTCTCCCGGCTTGACCTGCAGGGCCGACGCGAGACCCGTGCCGAGAACGACGCCGTCCCCACCGTCTCCGGAGAGGTACTTTCCCGCCACGACGAGCTCCCGCGCGAAGGTGGCCGCGGCCTCCGGCTCGGGATCGACGCCGATGCCCAGGTACGGGACCGACTTGGCGCCGCTCGTCGCCAGGCCCACGAAGTCGATCCGGGGCAGGACCGCCGAAACCGCCGGGTCGCGCGAGGCGATGGCCCTGGCTCGCGAAGCGCCGCGCAACCCGAATTCCAGTGTCGTCTCCTCGGTTCGCGTCACCGCTCTCTGGTCAACGGCCTGGAGCTGGCCGACCGTCCGGATCGTGCCTTCCTTCAACGCGTCGAAGGACTGGGCGATGAAACCCCCGGCCAGCGCGAACGCCGCGAAGCCGAAGGCGACGACGGCGCCCATCAGGACCGTCCGCCTCTTCTGCCGGACGAGGTTGCGCCACGCGAGCAAGAACGCGCTCAAGGGACGGAGTCCTTCTCGACCCGCCCGTCTCGCAGGAGGATCACCCGCCGCGCGCGGGCGACGACGCGCGGGTCGTGCGTCGCGAAGAGAAACGCGACGCCGCTCGATTCGTTGATCTTCCGCATGAGGTCCAGGATCTCTTCGGCCGTGCGCGAGTCGAGGTTGGCGGTCGGCTCGTCCGCGAAGACGATGGCCGGCCGGTTGGCCAGGGCGCGCGCGATCGCGACCCGCTGGCGCTGGCCGCCGGAGAGCAGGTCCGGCCGCACACCGAGCTTGTCGCCGAGCCCGACCGAAAGCAGCAATTCCCGGGCGCGTTCCCGGCGCTCCCGATCGGGAACTCCCGCGATCACCATCGGGTAGGCGACGTTCTCCTCGGCGGAGAGCACCGGGATCAGGTTGAACGTCTGGAAGACGAATCCGAACCGGTCCCGCCGCAGGTCCGACTTCGCGTTCTCCGAGAGAGACTCGCCGTCCTCTCCCTGGATCGCGACGGTCCCCGCGTCCGGCCGGTCGAGCAGGCCGAACAGGTTCAAGAGCGTCGTCTTTCCCGATCCGCTCGGCCCCTGGAGGGCCACGAACTCGCCGTTGCCGACCGACAGCGTGACGTCCTGCACGGCGGGCACGGCGGCAGCGCCGAGGCGGTACGTTCGGGAAAGGCCGCTCGCCCGGATGAGCGGCGCCTGCCTTGCCTCATTTCTGACCTTCTCGCGCTCGCCCAAGTTCTCCCTCGATTCAAGGAATTCGTCTATCTCGAAGCGGGCGATGAGTTTACCGAACCTCGGCCCTCGCCGGCTCGCGAGAGGGGGTCTCGAGACACGATGGCGGCTTCGTATTCGCGACGATCTGATCCGAACACATCTTTGGCCACTCGGCTCGAACGTGTATGAAATCTCGAGAATGCCGCGCGCGGAACGCATTCGTTCCCCGCCGGCGGTGGGAAGGAAGATTATGGGAAGCCCGAAATCTGAGCGGCGGCCGGAGCCCGTGACCGCCGATCGCTCCCTCTTCAAGTCGGTCCCGCAGATGCTCCTCCACCGGGTCAGGGCGACACCCGATCAGCCGGCGTTTCTCCATCTCGAGGGGGAGGAATGGAAGACCCTGTCCTGGCGGCAAACCGGCGACAGGGTGCGCGCGATCGCCTGCGGGCTCGCCTCCCTCGGCCTCGCCCCGGAAGAGCGTTGCGCGATCTTCTCCTCGACGCGGGTCGAGTGGGTCCTGGCCGACCTCGGCATCCTCTGCGCCGGAGGGGCCACAACGACGATCTATCCCGCCAACTCCGAGGACGACTGCGTCTTCATCCTCCGGGACAGCGAGGCCGCGTTCGTTTTCGTCGAGGACCCCGTGCTGCTCGCGAAACTCGCGAGCCGCCGCGAGGACCTGCCGGACGTCAGGAACATCATCCTCTTCGACGGGCCGGGCGGGGAGGACGGCTGGACGATCCCCCTGGCGGACCTCGAATCGCGCGGCCGGGCGCACGACGCGGCGCACCCGGGGCAATACGAGGCGGTGGTCCGCGGCATCGGAGCGGACTCCCTCGCCACTCTCATCTACACGTCCGGAACGACCGGCCGGCCCAAGGGGGTCGAGCTGACGCACGACTGCTGGGTCTACGAGGCCGAGGCCATCGATGCGCTCCGCATGATCGGCCCCGGCGACCTGCAGTACTTCTGGCTGCCGCTCGCGCACGTCTTCGGCAAGGTGCTCGAGGCCGCCCAGATCTACATCGGCTTCCCGACCGCGGTGGACGGCCGCGTGGAGAGGCTCGTCGGGAACCTGAAAGTCATCCGGCCCACGTTCATCTGCGCCGTCCCGCGCATCTTCGAAAAGGTCTACAACAAGGTCCTGGCTCAGGGTCAGGCGGCAGGCGGCTTGAAGCACAGGATCTTCCTCTGGGCTCTCGGGATCGGAACGAGAGTCTCGAAGCTCCGGCAGGCCGGGCAGGAGCCGCGCGGTTTCCTCGCTGCTGCCGCCAAGATCGCCGACGCGCTCGTCTTCAGGAAAGTCCGGGAAACCTTCGGAGGGCGCGTCCGTTTCTTCATCTCGGGCAGCGCGCCGCTCGCCCGGGACCTCGCGGAGTTCTTCCATGCGTTCGGCATCCTGATCCTGGAAGGCTACGGCCTGACCGAGTCGAGCGCGGCGACCTTCGTCAACCGGCCGAACGCCTACCGGTTCGGGACCGTCGGTCTCGCTCTTCCGGGCACGGAGGTCCGGACGGCGCCGGACGGCGAGATCCTCATGCGGGGCCGGGGCATCATGCGCCGATACCACAACCGGCCCGACGCCACGGCCGAGGCGCTCGACCGCGACGGCTGGCTCCACACCGGCGATATCGGCGAGCTCGACGCGAACGGGTTCCTGACGATCACCGACCGCAAGAAGGACCTGATCAAGACATCCGCGGGTAAGTACGTCGCCCCCCGCGCTCTGGAAGGGCGCCTCGCGCTTCTCTGCCGTTACGTCGATCAGGTTCTCGTTCACGGCAACCGGCGCAAGTTCTGCTCGGCCCTGATCACGCTCAACCACGAAGAGATCCGCGCGTGGGCCCGGCAGAACGGGCTCGAGCAGAAGTCGCTCGCGGATCTCGTGGCGGAAGAGAGGGTCCGCGCCCTCGTCAAGTCCGCGGTCGACGAGTTGAACGCGAGGCTTCCCAGGCACGAGTCGATCCGGAGGTTCGCGCTCCTGCCGACCGAGTTCTCCGTGGAATCAGGCGAGCTCACGCCGAGCCTGAAGCCCAGGCGCCGCGTCATCGAGCAGAAATACGCCGACGTCCTCGCCTCGCTCTACGAAGGCTCCTCACGGGAAGGCCACGTCCTGGAGACTTGACCGGCGGACATGATCGCTACGTCGCGCCGACCCCGGTCGCGGCGCGCGGAGTCTCCCGGCGAACGCGAGGGAGGAGCCCCGCCGCGGGAGCGAGCGCTTGCGCGGGAAAAGGCGAGCGGTCGAGGCCGCATCCGGCCGAGCCGCTCGCCGGTGCGCCGCAGGCGCATTCCCGCGCAAGCGCGGAGCGACGGATGGCGGAAGCGTGTCGGAATCGAACCGACCCGTCCCGGCAAAACCGCGACGCCGACGGATTTGAAGTCCGCGAGGGCCACCAGGCCCCATGCGCTTCCGGCACGGATTCTAGACCGGGCCGGAGCGTCGCTGCGCGAGCGGCGGGAGAGAGTTGAGCCGGGGCGGGGACCATGCTATCCTCCGCTGCCCCCGTGGGGCTGTAGCTCAGTTTGGGAGAGCGCCTGAATGGCATTCAGGAGGTCGACGGTTCGATCCCGTTCAGCTCCACCCACGTCGCTACGCCGCTCCGCTTGGATTTCGCCCTTCGGGCTAATCAGCTCCGGGGGATTATCTCAGTAAGACCGGCCCCGATCGATCCACCGCGCCGGACATGTTCTTCAGGCAGAGCCCTGGTTGACTCTGACTGATCGAAAGACGGGATCAATCTCCGGAATGACGCGAGCCAGAGGCGACGAGAGAAAAGGCCTCCACAAAAAAGCCCCCCGAACCTCTCGCGAGGATCGGAGGGCATCCCAGGCCCGACTGCGGTGTCGTCAGGCGGGGAGAATGACCGAATCGACGACGTGGATGAGCCCGTTGCTGGCGAGAATGTCAGGCTGCACCACTTTGGCGCCGCCGACAAAGACCCCGGCCGGCTCGGACTTGATGGAAACAGACTTGCCGTTGACGGTCGCCGCTGAGGAGAGATCGGCCACCTGCGCCGCTGACTTCTGGCCCGGCACCACGTGGTAAGTCAGGATCGACGTCAACTTGCCTTTGCTCTCCGGTTTGAGAAGCTCTTCGACCGTTCCGGCAGGCAGTTTCGCGAACGCCGCGTCCGTCGGCGCGAAGACGGTGAACGGTCCGGGGGAGGACAGGGTTTCCGCCAGGCCGGCCGCCTTCACGGCCTTCACGAGCGTCGTGAACGATCCCGCCTTGATAGCCGTGTTGACGATGTTGTCCATTGTTTTCTCTCCTTCTGAAAATTGTTTCGACTCTGCCCGAGCCGGTGAGCGCTGGCCCCCGGCCTACCTTGCCGTCGCGAGAAAGCCCTGCGCGTTCCAGCGCCGCTGGATCCCCTTCCAGAGGAGAGCCTGATAGGCGCCCGCCAGGCCAACCAACCCGTAGACGAACGAAGTCACCGCGGAGACCTCCCCGAACCGCAGGCCGAAGAGCGTGGCCACCAGATCAAAGCGCGCCACGGCCACCAGTCCCCAGTTCAGAGCACCGACCACCGTCAGAACCGCTGCCACCACATCGAGCTTCTTCATCTCGTTTCACCTCCTGTTTTTGATAATAGTGAAAATACTTTTGATTTAAAGGAAAAAGTAGAGCAGAATGAATCTCGTGTGAGCCACGGTCAAAAGCGCGCCGTTCTTTTGACTGCGGCTCAAAGAGGAGAAGGAACGATGCTTTCAGCGACGCTCGACGAGGGTCTCCGGGCCTACGACATCGGAGGAAGGCTGCGCGCCCTGCGGCTCTCGAAGAAGATGGGGCTGGTCGAGCTCGGCCGCCACACCGGCCTCTCCGCCGCCCTGCTCTCGAAGATCGAGCGGGGACGGCTCTTCCCCACGCTCCCGACGCTCCTGCGGATCGCGCTCGTCTTCGGCGTGGGCCTCGAGTTCTTCATCTCCGACGACAGCAGGCGCAACGCCGTCGCCATCGTGCGGCGCTCGCGAGCGCCGGCGGTTTCCCGAAACCCCCGGAGGCAGGGACGTCTCCTTCTTCTTCGAGTCGCTCGACTTCACCGCCGTCGAGCGCCGCCTGAACGCCTACTACGCGGATTTCCAGCCCGTCGCGGCCGAGAAGGCGCGCCCGCACCACCACCCCGGCGTCGAGTTCCTGTACGTCCTGCAGGGGACGGCTGGCGCTGCGCGTGGCCGGCGATGACCACGTCCTGGGCGCCGGCGATTCCGTCTACTTCAACTCGACGCGGCCCCACAGCTACCGGAGGATCGGCGAGAAGCCCTGCTCGGCTCTCGTCGTGTCCGTGCCATGACGGCCCCGCGGGTCCTGCTGACCGGCGCCACGGGTTACGTGGGTGGGAGGCTGCTCGCCGAGCTCGAGCGGCGTGGCGTGGCGCTGCGCTGCTTTGTCCGCCGCCCGGAGTCGCTGCGCGGCCGCGCGGCGCCCTCGACCGATCTCGTCGCCGGCGACGCGCTCGACGCTCCGGCCGTGGCTCGGGCCCTCGCAGGGCGTCGACGCCGCCTACTATCTGATCCATTCGATGGGCGGCGAAGACTTCGCGGCCCGCGACCGGGAGGCCGCGCGGATCTTCGGCGCGGCGGCCCGGAAGGCCGGAGTGAAGAGGATCATCTATCTCGGCGGGCTGGGCGAGGCAGGGAGCGGCCTCTCGGAACACCTGCGCAGCCGCCAGGAGACGGGCGACATCCTGCGCGAGTCGGGCGTACCCGTCGTCGAGCTGCGCGCCTCGATCGTGCTCGGCTCCGGCAGCCTGTCCTTCGAGATGATCCGTGCCCTGGTCGAACGGCTGCCCGGTCATGATCTGCCCGCGCTGGGTCGCCGTCGAAGCCCAGCCGATCGCGGTCGAGGACGTGGTCGCGTACCTGGCCGCGGCGCTCGATCTTCCCGCCGGCGCCGAACGCGTCTACGAGATCGGCGGCCCGGACCGGGTGACCTACGGCGGCTTGATGCGCGAGTACGCGCGCCAGCGCGGCTTGAAGCGGCTCTTGATCCCGGTGCCGTTCCTGACGCCCCGGCTCTCGAGCCTCTGGCTCGGCCTCGTCACGCCGCTCTACGCGCGCGTCGGCCGCAAGCTCGTGGACAGCATGCGCAACCCCACGGTCATCCGCGACCCCGCCGCGCTGGCGGCCTTCCCCGTCAAGCCGCGGGGCGTGCGCGAGGCGATCGCCCGGGCTCTCGTGAACGAGGACGAGGCCTTCGCCCGGACGCGCTGGTCGGACGCCGTCTCCTCCTCGGGGCTGACCGAGCGCTACGGCGGCGATCGGGTCGGCACGCGTTTCATCGACAGCCGCAAGACCGTCGTCCCGGTGTCGCCCGCCGCCGCGTTCGCTCCGATCCGGCGAATCGGCGGCGACTCCGGCTGGTACTACGGCAGGTTCCTCTGGCGGCTGCGCGGATTCGCTGGACCTGCTCGCCGGGGGCATCGGCCTGCGCCGCGGGCGCCGCCACCCGACGGATCTCCAGGAAGGCGACGCCCTCGACTTCTGGCGCGTCGAAGCGGTCGAGCCCGACCGCCTGCTGCGGCTGCGCGCCGAGATGAAGGTCCCGGGCCGGGCCTGGCTGCAGTTCGAGACCGCGCCGGCTCCGGATGGCACGCGAGATCCGGCAGACCGCCATCTTCGACGCCTCCGGCCTCCTCGGCCTCGCCTACTGGTATGCCCTCTATCCTCTCCACCGCTTCGTCTTCGCCGGCATGCTCCGCGGCATCGCCGCCCGCGCGCGGCTCGCCGGCGTGGCGATGACCTCGATGGCGCCGCCGCCGCAGGCTTAAAGCACGATCGATGGGACGCATTCACCGGCTCGTGCGAACGCAGCGAATCGAGCGGACTCGGGACGCCGTCTTCACGTTTTTCGCCGACGCGGCGAACCTGGAGGCAATCACGCCGCCGTTTCTCCGCTTCCGCGTCCTCACGCCGGCGCCCATCGAGATGCGTACCGGCGCGCGCATCGACTATGCGATCTGGCTTCTGGGAGTGCCGATCCGATGGCGAACCCGCATCACCGAGTGGGAGCCCGGCGTGCGATTCGTCGACGAGCAGGAAGCCGGCCCCTATGCGCTCTGGCGCCATGCCCACGAGTTCGAGTCGCAGGGCGGGTCCACTCTCGTGCGGGATGTCGTCGACTACGCCGAACCGCTCGGCCCGCTCGGATCCTTGGCCCACTTCCTCTTCGTCGAGCGCGCGCTTGACCAGATCTTCGACTTCCGGCAGAACGCGATCCGACGCCTGCTCGACCGCGCCGAAGCTCTGCCGCTCCTCCCGCTCCGCGGATGATGCGAACGCCTCACCCGCACCTTTGGCCGTGCTATCCTCGCGCCTCCCGTGGGGCTGTAGCTCAGTTTGGGAGAGCGCCTGAATGGCATTCAGGAGGTCGACGGTTCGATCCCGTTCAGCTCCACCAACGTCGCTACGCCCGCTCCGCTTGGATTTCGCCCTTCGGGCTCATCAGCTCCGGGGCTTCGCTCCCACGGCGAAAGGCTCCTCCTCGCCTCCGCTCGGAGACTCCTTTCGCCGTGATTTGCCGGCGCTTCGCGCCGGCTCGGTTGGCCCGACCCTGACCTGCCCTAAACCCTTAGGACAAGAGGCGATCCGGTTCAGGTCGTGAGGGACGAGGGTAAGCCGAGCCGTCCCAGCAGGGCTTCGAAGCGTGGGTCGGCGCGGAGCGGGTCGAACCCGGGCAATCCGGTGTAGCAGAGGAGGCCCTGGTACTCCTCTTCGGCTCGTGCGAGCACGTCGAAGGCGTCGTCGATCTCCCCGAGCGCGCCGAGCAGCCAGGCCTCGGAGACGGCGGTGGGCGAGTCCGCCGGGCGCGCTCGCAGCTCCTCGAGGATCTTCCGCGCTTCGTCCTTCCGGCCCGCGGTCGCGAGCGCCCACCCCAGGACGCCGAGAAAGAAGGGCGCCCGGCAGCGACACCGCGACACCGTGCTCGCCCGCCGCGATGGCTTCCTCGAACCTCCCCAGGGCGGCGTTCGCCATGCACGACGCGCTGATGGCCGAGGCGTCCTCCTTCTCGAAGGTGAGCGCGTCCTCGACGTGGCGCAGGCCTTCCTCCGGCCTTCCGCTCACCAGCAGTCCCCATCCGGCGAGCGTGTAGGGAAAGGATGCGAGCGGATCGGCTTCCCGGGCGCGCTCGAAGAGAGGCAGGGCCTCGTCGAGCTTCTGGCGCGCGCAGAGGCTGATCGCGAACGAGCCCAGGGCGAGGACGTGATCGGGCTGGAGCTCGAGCGCCCGGCGCCAGGCCGTCTCCATCGCGTCCCACCGGCGCTCGAGGAAGGCCGCGAACGCCTCGACATGGAGACCCTCCGCCGACTCTCCCTGCAGCTCCTTCGCGGTCGCCAGCGCCTTCCTCGCGGCCGTGCAGGCCGCGCGAGGCGGGATCATGCCCATGTGGGCCGAGAGCACGGTGATTTCCGCGAGGCCGGTCCACGAGGGTGCGTGAGCGGGATCGAGGCGGACGGCTTCCTCGAAGGCGGACGAGGGCCCCGCCGAAGTCCTCCTTCCCCCGAAGGTGCCGGCCCTTCAGGTAGCTGCGGTAGGCCTCGAGGTTGCGTACCTGCGGACGGGTCTGAACGGTTCGCGATCCCGGGGCCAGCCGGGCCTTCACCGCGTCCACGACTCCCGCCGCGATCTCGTCCTGGACGGCGAAGACGTCCGCGGCGTCGCGGTCGAATCGCTCCGACCAGAGATGGTAGCCGGTGGCGACGTCGGTGAGCTGCGCCGTGACCCGCAGCCGGGTGCCGGCCGTCCGCACGCTGCCCTCGAGAACGTGGCCCACCGAGAGAGCACGGGCGATCGAGGCCAGGTCGCCGCCGCCCTCCCGAGCCCGGAAGGCCGAAGTCCGGGATGCTACGCGGATCCCGTCGATCCGCACGAGCGAGTTCATGATCTCCTCGGCCATGCCCTCGCAGAGGTAATCCTGGTCCTTCGCCGGGCTCATGTCCGAGAACGGCAGGACCGCGATCGCGACAGCGGCGGCGGGCTTCGCGGCGGAATCGGCTCGCGCCGCCGAGGTCACCTCGAGCCCCGCCTTACGCAAGCCGTCGAGGAAGGACTCCACGTACGCTGGCTCCCACCACTTCTCGAATTCCGTCCGGACGTTGGCAGCGAAGTCCGGCCGCAGCTTGAGCAGATCCCGTATGGCTTTCGCGGCGGCATCACGCTCCCCGAGCTGCCCGTAGGCGGCAGCCATCGCCGCGTGCATACCCCAGTGGCCCGGCAGATTGCTCTTGAGCACGAAACTCAATGCGCCGCGGTAGTCGCCCTGGCGGTACGAGTTGTAGAAGTCGGCATACCAGTACCATCCAGGATGGTGCGGATTGAGCTGCTTGGCGCGTCCCGCGAGCGCGAGGCCACGCTCCCCGTCGCCTGCATAGGTCAGCAGCTCACCGAGAAAAGCGATCGAGTTGCCGTCCATGGGGTTCAATGCGACGGCCCGCTCCGCCGCATTCCGGAAGCTCTGGAATTCCTTCTGGAAGAAGAGCGCCTGGGCCAGGCTGAAATAGGCCAGAGGATTGGACGGCGCCGCCTCGACGGCACGCCGCGCGGCGATTGACCCGCTCGTCAGGGGATCAGCCTGAAGTTTGAATCCTTGCCCGTACTCCTGGACGCACAGGAACGCCAGCATGGCCCAGGCATCGGCATAGTCCGGCGCCTTCCGCACCGCCAATTCCAGGCCGGACCGCGCTGCGGCAAGATCCTCGGGGGTGACCCTCTGGAGGTAGCCGAAGCTGCGCAGGACTGCCTCGTACGGGCTCAATTGCTCGGGATTGCGGCTCCGCACAGCCTCGCTCATGCTCCGGGGCAGAACCCCGTTCATATCGGCAACCGTCGAAACGATCCGCGGCACCAACTCGTCCTGCAACTCGAAAACCGCTTCGGGGCTGAAGTTGCGTTCATAGTTCTCGGCCCACAGATGAGCACCCGAGACTGCGTCGACGAGCTGCACCGCGACGCGCAGCTTCGTTCCCGCTTGCCGCAGGCTGCCCTCCATGACATAGCGCGCGCCGAGTTCCTTGCCGATGGCCCGGATGTCCCCCGATTCGCTCGAATATTTCGCGGTCGAGCCCCGGGCAATCACTCGCAGGTACGAGAATCGCGACAGGCCGGTGACGATCTCCTCGGTCAGTCCTTCTGCCAGGACCGTGAGATCGGCATTGTTGCCGCCTGTACTTGAACGGCAGCACCGCGACCCAGAAGCCTTCCTCGGCGCGGGCGGCGCCTGATTCGGTCTTTGCCTCAGAGTGGGGAATGTCGCCGGGCGCCGGGAATACCGCGGACTCGTCTTCCGGAGCAATCTCCAGCCCCGCCTTGCGGAGACCGTCGAGCTGGTGTTCGACGAATGCCAGGTCGTGAAACCATCTCCCATATTCTTCGCGCGCCGTCCTGGCGAAGTCGGGCCGGATCGCAAGCAGCTCCTGCAGCGCCTTCCGAGCCTCCTCGCGCATGCCAAGTTGCCCGTAAGTCTGCGCAATCACGGCGTGGGTATAGAAATTTCCCGGCAGGTTGATCTTGAGGGCGAAACCCAGGGCGCCGCGGTAATCGCGCTGGCGATACGCGTTGTTGAAGCTGACAAACCAGTACCAGCCCGGATGATGGGGATTGAGTTGCATCGCGGATTCCACCACCGCGCTGCCGCGTTCCCAGTCACCGGAATAGGCGATGAGATTTCCGATGTACGCCGCAACGGAAGCATCCATGCGGTTCAGTTCGATCGCCCGCTCCGCGGCCGAACGAAAAGCCAGAAAGTCTTTTTGGAAAAACAGCGTCGAAGCGAGGGCGTAATGGGCAAGGCTGTTGGAGGGCGCCGCCTCCACGGCGCGCCGCGCGGCCGCAAGCGCGCGCCCCAGCGGGTCGGGCTGCGGGTTTAATCCGTGCGCATGCTCTTCCCAGTACAGGTTCGCCAGCATGGCCCAGGCATCGCTCTGATTGGGCGCAATGCTGACGGCCCGTTCCAGAATCCGTCTCACGCGCGCATGTTCCTCCGGCGTGACACGTTCCATGTAGCCAAAGGCG
Source organism: uncultured Acidobacteriota bacterium (assembly GCA_963741435.1). GTDB lineage: Bacteria > Acidobacteriota > Thermoanaerobaculia > UBA5066 > Gp7-AA6 > JAWOLE01. The sequence goes on from CAVUIX010000043.1 coordinate 92,624, forward strand.
CGCAGCACCGCTTCGTGAGGACTCAACTCTTCATCGGCCTTGCCGCGGAGCGCCTCGCTCATGCTGCGGACCAGGACGCCGTACATGTCGGCAACCGTCGAGACGATCCGCGGAACCAGATCGTCCTGGAGCTCAAAGACCGTCTCGGGACTGAATGTGCGCTCGAAGTTTTCAGCCCAGAGATGCGCGCCGCTGACCGCATCCACGAGCTGAACCGCGAGCCGTAGCTTGGTCCCGGCCTGGCGCAGGCTGCCTTCCATTACGTAGCGCGCGCCCAGTTCCTTGCCGGCGGATCGCACGTCAACCGACTTATTGACGTATCGCGAAGTTGAGCTGCGCGCGATCACCCTGAGATAAGAGAATCGCGACAGTCCGGTCACGATTTCCTCGGTGATTCCCTCGGCCAGAGCCGCCAGATCCGCATTGGCGCCGCCATACTTGAACGGCAGGACGGCGACCCAGAAGCCCTCGTCAGCGCGAACCGCTCCCGAGACCGATGCGGAAACGTCCGAAGACTCGCGCGCTGCGGTTCCCGTGCTCTTCTCGAGAGGAGCGTCCAGACCCGCCTTGCGCAACCCCTCGATCAGATGCCCGACGAGCTGCGGGTCGAACCATTTGCCCAGCAGTTCGCCAGCCGATCGGGCGAAGTCCTCCTTCTGGGCGAGCAGGTCTCGGAGGGCCTTGCGCGCGGCCGCGAGCTCACCGAGCTGGCCGTAGGCGGCGGCAAGCAACATGTTCGTCCAGAAAACGTCGGGCGCGTTGGCCTTCACGACCTCGTCCACAGCCGCGCGGTAGTTGGCCAGGCGGTACTCGTTGATGCCGAGGACGATCCCGTACCAGCGTGGATGATGAGGGTTGAGCTCCATCGCCCGGCGGATGAGGGCGCAGCCGCGGTCCCAATCGCCGGTGAAGGTGATGAGGAACATGGCCTCGTTGCTCGTGTCGAGCGGGTTCAGGGCCATCGCGCGCTCCGCGGCGCTCAGGCAGCCCGCCGTCTCCTTGCGGAAGAACAGGACGACCGCCAGGGCCTGTTGCGCGAGTTGGTTGGACGGGGCGATGTCCACGGCGCGCCGGGCGGCCGCGAGCGCCCGATCGAGCGAGCCCGGCCGGACGTTGAAGCCGTGGGCATGCTCGTGGGAGTAGACCCACGAAAGCATCGCCCAGCAGTCCGCGTTGGACGGCACGCGCTCAACGGCCCGCTCCAGCGCCTCGCGCGCCTCCGCGTGCTCGACCGGGGTCAGGCGTTGGTGATACCCGAAGCCGCGCATGAGCGCCTCATAGGGGCCGAGCTGCCCGGGCTCCCGACCCCGAACGGCGTCGCTGATGCTCCGCGCGAGCACGCCGAAGCGATCGGCGCAGGTGGAGACGATGCGGGGGGCCAGGTCGTCCTGCAGCTCGAATGCGGCTTCGGGATCGAAGGCGCGATCGTAAACCTCAGCCCAAAGGTGGGAGCCGGAAGTCGTGTCCACGAGCTGCACCGCAAGGCGCACCTTCGTCCCAGCCTGACGCAGGCTCCCCTCCATCACATAGCGGGCGCCCAGCTCCTTGCCGGCAGAACGGACATCCACGGCCTCTTGGACGAGATGCGAAGTGGAGCTCCGGGCGATGACCCGAAGGTAGGAGAAGCGCGAAAGGCCGGTCACGATGTCGTCGGTTAATCCCTCCGCCACGGCCGTGAGCCCGGCGTTGGCCCCGCTGTATTTGAAGGGCAGAACCGCGACCCAGAATCCCTCCTCGGCCCGGACCTGTCCCGAGTCCGTGCCCGACTCCGTCCGATCCGCTCTTGCCGTGACCGTCCCGCTCCGCCCGAGCGAGTCGGACGACCCGCCGGTCGCGGGAATCGAGAGACCGGCCTTGCGCAACCCCTCGAGAATGGGTTCCATGAGGCCGCTCGCGAAGTGCCAGGTCCCGACGTTGGAGCGAGCGTGCGCCGCAAACTCGGGGTCGAGCGCCAGCAGGTCCCGGACTGCGGCCGCGGCTTCGGCTCGCCGGCCGAGGTGACCGCAGGCCGAGGCGACCACGAGATAGGGCCAGAACAGACCGGGTACGTCCACCCGGTTCGCGCGCTCGAGGGCCTGCTCGTACTCCTGCTTGTGAAAGTGCTCCCAGAGGGGAGCGAAATGCATCCAACCCGCGTGGTTGGCGTTGAGCTCCATCGCACGCCGCACGATCGCGGCGCCTCGCTCGAACTCGCCCGTGTGCACGATCTGCAGCCCCAGGATCCCGACTGCGTCGGTGTTGAGCGGATTGAGGGCCATGGCGCGCTCGGCCGCAGGGCCGAAGGCGGCGAGGTCCTGGCGGAAGAAATGCGTCTGCGCCAGCGCGACGAGCGCAAACTGGTTCGCCCGATCCAGTTCGACAGCGCGGCGGGCCGCGGCCAGGGCGCGATCGAGAGCGGCCGGGTCGGTCCCGAAACCAAACGCGTATTCGTCGACGAAGATCTGCGCGAGGCACGCCCAGAGGTCCGACTGGCGGCCGTCCCGCTCCACCGCGCGCTCCAGCCGGCTCTTGAGCTCCGCGTAGGCCGAGGGAGTGATCTGCTCGCGGTAGGCGAAATACTGGAACTGCCACTCCACGGGCGTGAGATTGACGTCGTCCTTCTGCCGCATCGCCGACCGCATGGAATGCACGAGGACCCCGTAGCTATCGGCGACGGTTGCGACGATGCGGGCTGCGATGTCGTCCTGCTCCGCAAAAATGCTCGACGCCTGGAGGTCCCGGTTGTACGTCTCGGCCCAGAGCTGAGCGCCCGTCCGGGCATCGACGAGCTGGGCGCTCACGCGAACGGCGGAACCTCCCTTGCGGATGCTTCCTTCCAGCACGTAACGCGCGCCGAGCTTGGCGGCCAGGGCCCGTTCGTCTCCCGCCTCTCCCTTCAGGCGGACTGCCGAGGCGCTCGCGACGACCGACAGATACCGAAACCGCGAAAGCCCGGTCGTGATCTCCTCGCCGAGGCCGTCGGCGAACGACTCCATCTCCGCGTCGCCGGAGCTTTTGAAGGGAAGCACCGCGACCCAAAGAGCCTCGTCGGCCCGGACTTGTCCCGAATCGCCCCGCGTCGGGGTCGCGGCCGGAGCCGATGGGGCTGCCGGCGGACGCCGAAGTCTCGGCCTGCAGGTCGCGCAACTCGTTGAAGACGTCGCGCGAGGTCTGGTAGCGGTCGTGGGGGTCCTTCGCGAGGCAGCGGCGGAGGACCCTTCCCAGATGCGGAGGAAGGTCCGCGCGGAGCTCGGTGACCGGGGCAGGCCAGTCCCGCAGGATCGAAGAGATGATGTCGACGCCGCTCGCGCCCTTGAACGGCCGGTCGCCGGTCAACATCTCGTAGAACACGACGCCCAGCGAGAAGACGTCCGACCTCGCGTCCACCGCTCCCGCCCCTCGCCTGTTCGGGGGACATGTAGGCGACGGTGCCGAAGACCGTCCCTTCCCCGGTCAGCCCGGCGCGGCTCGCCGTGGGCGTGCCGGTGGCGTTCGGATCGGAGTCCACGGCCACGAGCTTGGCGAGACCGAAGTCGAGGACCTTGAGCCGTCCCTCGCGCGTGAGCATCACGTTGGAGGGCTTCAGGTCCCTGTGGACGATGCCGCGCTCGTGCGCCGCGGACAGAGCGTCGGCGAGCGGCACGGCGATCTCGAAGAACCGCGAGAGAGGCAGGCCGCCGGTCGGAATGGCCAGGTCCAGGGTGTGGCCCTCGACGAGCTCCATCGCCAGCAGCCGCACGTCTCCCGCTTCCTCGACCGAGTAGACGGTGACGATGTTCGGGTGGTTCAGCGAGGCGAGAGCCCGCGCCTCGCGCTCGAACCGCGCCAGCCTTTCCGGATCGGCGGACACGGATTCCGGCAGAACCTTGATCGCAACTTCGCGCCCGAGCTTCGTATCCTTCGCCCGGTACACTTCTCCCATCCCGCCGGCGCCGAGCGGCGAAAGGATCTCGTACGGGCCGAGGCGGGTGCCGGCAGCGAGGCTCAAGAGTTCTGTGGCCGGGATTCTATCCTTCTCACCCGGACGGCAGCCCGTGCGGCCGGGCCGCCAAGCTGCTGATTCTTCCAGGACTCGAGTTCGATGATCGGGCAGGATGCTCCACTAATTCGAAGATTATGTAAGGACGCGGGCTCCCGCGTGCTTTTTCATATCAGGGCGACCTGCCCTGGACAGGCCTGCTCTTCCTTGCCGGGTACTCATTCCGCTCCATCAAGCTGCCCGGCGCTACGGATGCCGCCGGCGAAAATCGATGACCCAGTGCACCTGCCAGGTTTTCCCGCCGTCGGAAGACCGTGCGCTCTCCCAGTGCGCGGAGTCCGCCGTGATATCCGACCACGTGAGGCGCGATCGGACTCGCTTGCCGTCCTCGCCATTCCATTCGGCGAAGAGGTCGATCTTCCCGTCGCTGAAGGCGCCCTTCCACACGTGGAAGTGGCCGGGCTCGAGGTTGTCGGTCCACGTGTGCTCCCATTCGCCCGTCTCCCGGTTGAAGGCTCGCAGGCCGAGGCCCTTCAGCGCGCCTCCGTGGTAGATCCCTTCGAAGAGCTCGAGCGAGACCAGTCCGTCCAGGATCCGCGAAGCGGTCATCGTGCCCGGCGCTTCGACCCACCCGTCCTTCGAGGGAACGCGGCAAACGGCGTCCCACTCCCCTTCCAGGAAATCGAACTCCCGTTCGGCGTCCATGCCCTTCCTCCTGAGGACTTACCCCGAACCCCGGGAACCGGGAGGCGTCAGAATTTCGCGACGAGCGCCACGGACGTGACGGTATCCGTCGACTTGAAGCCGGGGATCGGCGAAAGGGCGCGCCGGTGCCTGTCCGGCGGGCTCGCTACTGCTTCGCCGGCGCTTTCTCCGGGATCAGCACCTTGCGAAGGATGCCCCCGACCTGCGAGCCTCCCTTCTTGTCCACGTAGTCGACGACGACCGGAGCGAACTTGCCGACCATGTCCGACGAGAGCCCGAGCTTCTGGAAGCTGCTGCCGACGCCCGCCAGTCCGGCGGCCGACCCGGCTCCGGCCTGGCCGAGCGCCCCGCTGACAGCCGACGTCTTCGAATCGGTCTTGGGCGCCTTCTTCACGAGGTCTCCGACCTCCGGAACCGCCTTCGTGACCTTCCCGAAATCGTCCTTCGAAACGGCGCCTTTCGCGTAGTTCAAGAGGCTTCCCGCGCCGCCCGCCGCCTGGGCATCCGTGACGTTCAGCTGTTTTGTGAGCGTTTGCACGAGCGACAGATCCTGGGCCGAAGCGAATGCGGCGAGAACGAGAGCAACCGAGCAGAAAAGCATGACTCGTTTCATGGCGTCCTCCATTGATTACGTATGCAGGTCCGGTCGGTCTGGTCTTACCGGCCCGACCTCCATCGTACATCCGGACGAACGGTCGAAAAACTCTTGACCCTGGAATCGATTCCAGGGTTTACGCTGTCGTCCATGTCAGCGAACCGGGCCGGTTACCGATCGGGCGAGCTCGCCGCGAAGGCGGGCGTCAGCGCCGACACGTTGCGCCACTACGAGCGGCGCGGCTTGATCACGGCGGTCGAGCGGCTTCCCAACGGGTACCGCTCCTATCCTCCGGAGGCTCTCGACCGCGTGATCCTCATCCAGCGAGCCCTGAGCGTGGGCTTCGGCCTGGACGAGCTCGCGAGGCTGCTGCGCGCGCGGGATCGGGGCCACTCTCCCTGCCGGGAAGTCCGCGCCCTGGCGGCGCGAAAGCTCGAGGAGGTCGAGCGACAGCTGGAATCCCTCGCGAGCTTCCGAGCCGCGCTCGAGACGACGCTCCGGGACTGGGATGCGCGGCTCCAGAAACGGCGCGGCTCGGAGCCGGCGCGCCTGCTCGACTCGCTCGTAGCCGGCCGCCGGAACGATCCTCCGGCACCGTCGCCCTTGAGAGCAACCCGTTTTGACCGCCGCGCGCGGCGAAAGGAGAATCGATGAAAACGTCCGGAACCCTGGTCTTCAGCGCAGTGGCTCTGTTGCTGGGCGCCTCCGCCCCGGCCCAGGAAGCGAGCCCGTCCTGTCCTCACCATCCGGCGGCGAGCCGGGAATCCGAAGGCCATGACGCGGACCATCACGCCGGTGTGGACACGCGGGGCGACAAGGTCATGGGCTTCGATCACGCGAAGACGACACATCATTTTCTTCTGGCCACGGCGGGAGGATCGATCGAAGTCACGGCCAACAGCGCGGACGACACGGAGAGCCGCGACGCCATCCGAGCTCACCTCGCGCACATCGCGAAGATGTTCTCCGAGGGAAACTTCGAGGCGCCGATGCTGATCCACGACCGTGTTCCTCCCGGCGTGCCCGTCATGAAGCGGAAGAAGGCCGCCATCCAATGGAAGTACGAGGAGATCGAGAACGGCGGCCGGGTGGCCGCGACGACCAAGGACCCGGAAGCGCTCTCCGCGATCCACGAGTTCCTCCGGTTCCAGATCGCCGACCATCGCACGGGCGACCCGGGAACCGTGAAGGGGATGTAGTCAGTAGAAGTCCGAACAGGACATGTAGTAGCCGCACGCCGGGTCGGGGCAGAGGAGCTTGCACTTGCGCTCGAGAAGCGTTGCGCCGCACGTGGGGCAGACGCGCTCGGGATGGCTCTCCTGCCGGGGCGGCGGAAAACCCGGGCCCGGGCCTTCCCGGGGCTCGCGGTCCGTCGAGGGTTGCGGCTTCACGACGCGGGCTTGCCCGGCTCCTTCGCCGGGGAGGGTGAAGGCGCGGGCGTGACGGCGGCCGGGGCTTCGGAGAGCTTCAGGACGAGTCCCGCGGGCGTCCGCAGCGCCTCGATCGGCGTCGTATCCGGAGTCGGCGGCGCCGGCCCGGCCGCCTGCGCGGCTGGCGCGTGGCGGTCGCCGCCGGCCGCCTTCGCGCCGCAGCCGGCCAGGGCGATGCAAGCCGCGGCGAGCAGAAGAGCGGTCGCAAGAAAATCCCGGTTCGGCCCGGAGATCCGCGTCAACGTGGTCAGCATCCCCCTCAACCCCATGGCTCTCCCGGCAGGAGAGGCATCAGACAAGTTTTGTCGTTCTCGCTCGCGTGATTATGCCCGACTTTGGCGCACACGCGCGCCGGCATCAGGCCCAAACTCTTGTCGCGCAAGGGAATCGGAGGCCGCGCCGACATGGTACGGGACTTGATGTAGGAGAAAGACAATAGGGCCGGCTAGGGAGTTCCGGCGCAGGGGGAGACTCGAGCTCGAGCTCCCCCTTATATTTTTCCTTCGATCCCGAAAGACCGGCGGCAAGCGGTCCGGCGCGCCGGTATCAACGGCGCGAGCCGCGCCTGCGCAGGGCCCGGACCTGCCGGCTCTCTTCCTCCACGTAGGGCAGCAGGGAGGGGACCGCCCGCCGCTCTCCCTCCAGCCGCAGCAGGAGAGCGTCGCCCGAGTCTTTTTCCTCGACGACCCGGAAAGCCGCCCTGGCCGCGGCGATCGACCGGCCGTCGCCGTAGGGAATCCGCACGAGGAACTCTTCCCCCCGCGGCTCTCCCCGCCGGCGGATCTCCGCTTCGAGCGCTTCGATCCCCTCCCCCGTGCGCGCGGAAACGAGGAGCCCTTCTGCCTTCCCTCGCGCGACGAAGGGGGTGGCGGCCCCGCCTCCGGCCAGGGCGTCCCGCTTCGTCCAGACAGTGAGGATGCGTTCCTCTCCGACGCCGAGCTCTTCCAGGACCTCGAGAGCGATCCGGCGCTCTTCCTCGGCTCGCGCGGAGGAGGCGTCCACGGCGTGCAGCACGAGGTCCGCCTCGCGGATCTCCGCCAGCGTCGAGCGGAAAGAGGCGACGAGCGTGGTCGGCAGCTTGCGCACGAAGCCGACCGTGTCGATGAAGACGACGTTGGGCAGCCGGCGCGAGGCGGCTCGCGCCACGCGGGCGTCGAGGGTCGCGAAGAGCCGGTCGGCCGTGTAGGCCGATTCCCGCGTCAGCCGGTTGAAGAGGGTCGTCTTGCCGGCGTTGGTGTACCCGGCGATCGCGACCTGGAGGAGGCCCCGCCGGCCCCGGCGCCGGACCGTCCGGGACTTCTCGATCCGGGACAGGTCCTCGCGCAGGCGCGCGATGCGCTTGCGGATCTTGCGGCGGTCCACCTCGAGCTTCTGCTCCCCCGGCCCCCGGCCTCCGATGCCGCCGCCCAGCCGCGAGAGGTGGCCGTAGCGCCCGGTCAGGCGAGGCAGCAGATACTGGAGCTGCGCGAGCTCCACCTGCGTGCGCGCCTCCCGCGTGCGGGCGTGCGACGCGAAAACGTCCAGGATGACTCCCGGGCGGTCGAGCGCGCGGATTCCCTCCCCCCAGCGCTCCTCGAGGTTGCGCGCCTGGCCGGGAGTCAGCTCGTCGTCGAACACGACGAGCGAGGCGCCTTTCGCGCGAGCGGCCCCGCCGATCTCCTCGACCGAGCCCTTCCCGACGTACGTCGCGGGGTCGGGCGCCGGGCGTTCCTTGACGAACCGGGCCACGACGTCGGCGCCGGCGGTGTCCACGAGCCTCTCCAGCTCGTCCAGCTGCTCCTCGATCACCGCGCGCGGCACCGCCCGCGAGGCCACGCCCACCAGAATCGCCTTCTCTCGCGCCCCCGTTGTCATAGAGACCATTGTAAGTTCCAAATTCCAGATTCCAGATTCCAGGGGGGTCGGACCGTCTGCAACCTGGAATTTGGAATCTGGAATCTGGAATCCCGAGGGATGTCCTACAATCTCCGCTGTGAAGCTTTCCGCGCACGAACGCGCCCTCGCCGACCGGCTCGAGCGCCTCTACCGCGCTTACGGTCCCGAGACCGCCGACACCGACCCGATCATGTTTCTCGGTCGGTACGCGCGGCCGGAGGACCTCGAGATTGTCGGATGGATCGCGTCCGCATTTGCCTACGGACGGGTCGAGACCATCCAGGCGAACGTCGAACGGATCCTCGCGGCGCTCGGCCCCCGGCCGGCCTCCGCGCTCGATCGGATCGGCGACTTTTCCGAGTTCGCCCGCGACAACCTCGCCGGATTCCGGCACCGCTTCCATTCCGCTCTCGACGCGGCGCTTCTCCTCTTCGTCATCTCGCGGGCCCGCGCCGAATCGGGCTCCGTGCGCTCGTTCTTCGAGGCGGAATACCGGGAGGAAGACAGGGACGTCGGAGCGCTCCTCTCCCGCGTCGTCGGGAAGATCCAGCGGCTCGACTACCGCCCCCTCCTCGGACGCCGGGACCTTGCGCCCTCCTCCCCCGCCCGCTTCTTCTTCCCGGATCCGGCCGAAGGCTCCGCCTGCAAGCGGTGGAACCTCTACCTGCGCTGGATGGTGCGCCGGGACCGGCTGGACCTCGGGTTGTGGCCCGCGATCCCGGCGTCGCGGCTCGTGATCCCGACGGACACGCACATTCACCTGGTCGCGCGCCGCCTTCAATTGACGCGCCGCAGGTCCGCCGATTGGCGTACGGCGCGGGAGATCACGGACCGGCTCGCCCGGTTCGATCCGGAGGACCCGGTGCGGTACGACTACGCCCTCTGCCGCATCGGCATCCTGGGCGTCTGCCAGTCCGACCTGCGCCGGTCCCGCTGCGAAGAGTGCATCGCCGTCGAGGCCTGCCCGTCCGGCCGCCGCCGGACAGCCTTCCATCCTTCAATCGCCCGATCACCCGATCATCCGATCACCCATCACCCGATCCTCCAATGAAGACCCGATCTCTTCTGACGATCGTCTTCGGCGTCGCGCTCGCCGTCGTCGGCGCCGTCTTTCTGCGGTCGCTCTCGCCTCCGCAGTCGCCGACCGGCTCGCTCGCGTTTCTCTCGGCCGCGCCCGCCTTGCCCATCTACGACCGTTCCGGAAAGGTCGTGGACCTCTCCAGGGAGAAGGGCCGCCTGATCATCATTCACTTCTGGGCCACGTGGTGCCCGCCGTGCGTCGAAGAGGTGCCGGCTCTCTCGAAGTTCTGGGAGAAGTACCGCGGCCGGGACGACATCGTCCTCTACACGATCTCGGTGGACAAGGACTGGAAGACGATCGACGACTTCACGAAGAAGAATCCCAACGCGCTTCCGATCTACCACGACCCCAATGCCGCGACCGCCCATCGATTCGGCTCGACGCAGTACCCCGAGACCTACATCGCCAACAAGAACGGCCGGGTCATCTACCGGGTGCAGGGCGCCATCGAGTGGAACGACTCCTCCGTCCAGCAGCGGATCGTGCAACTCCTGAACTCGTAAGGCGGAGACGTAGCGGCAGACGGAGACGCTCGGAACTCGGACCGGGGCCGGAGCCTTCGGCTCCGCTCCGTCTTCCGCTCTCCCGTCTCCCGTCTTCCGGCTCCGGCTCTCCTCATGAGCCATAGGAACAGGACGACGGCGGCGGCCGAGATTCCCAGACTCGCCCAGTAGAGGACGAGCGTGATATCGAGGCGCACGGGCGGCTACGGCGCCGCGGGAGCGGCGGTCCTCGCGGCCGGGCGCCTGGCGGCCCGCGCGGGCGCCGGCGGCGCCTCCACGGCAGCGGTCCCTACAGGCGCGGTGCCGCCGTTGGGGCCGATCGACCAGACATAGTCGCGCAGGGCCCTGGTCACGGCGTCGGGGTCGTTGAGGAAAGCCTTCGCCTGTTCGTCTCCGCCGAGCATCTGCGCGAACTCCGCCTGATCCTTCGCGAATGCGGGCGCGCCCACCATGGCTCCCAGCGGCGAAGTGCGCAGGCCGTTATCCCCTTTCGGGAAGTTCGTCGGCATCCGCGTGCCCGGCATCCACTCGTCCGGCCGCCGGATCCAGTCGTTGATCCAGTCGTGCCGCAGCCGCCTCGCGGCCATCTGAAGGTTCGGGGCAAGGCTCGCGCGGTCCACGCCCGGCGCATTCATCTCCTGTTCGCTGCGGGGATGGCATTGCTTGCACCGGAGCAGCTCGAAGACCTTCTTCCCGGCCGCCCAGCGGGCCGGCTGCGCCGCGTATTCCGACGTGAGGAAGGGGTAGGTGGCGCGGTCGAGGAAGGCGAAGTACCGGGTCAGGTCGTTCAGATCCTTGTCCGTGAAATCGAAGGTCGGCATGTGGACTTCGAGCCACGGGCGGATCTGTCCCGTCTTCGGCGCCTTGAGAAACGAGAAGAGCCAGTCGCTCTGGACCTTTGCCCCTTCCCCCTGGATGATCGGCGGCGCAAGCGAGGTGTCGGCCAGGAGCGAGCGGAAAGACCCTCCGACGCCCTCGATGACGTGGCACCCCTGGCAGTTGTGGTCCTTGACGATCCGGCGGCCGCGCTCGATCGCCGCCTCCTCGCCGTTCAACTCCTTCCTGGCGGCGGAGGACGCGTTCAGCTTCTGGAGCCCGAGGACGACGGTCGTGACCTTGTCGAGCTCCCAATCGGTGAAGCGGAAGTTCGGCATCCGCAGCTTCTCTTCCCAGCCGCGGGCCCGGTCGCGGTCGAAGATGCGCGGGTTGTGGAGCTTCATCCGGAACCAGTCCTGCCGCGTGTGGGGCAGGTGCAGGAAACCGAAGTCGAGCCGGTGCACGGCCTTGGAACCCTCTTCGGTCAACTCCGTGCCGATCGGCTTCGCGTCCTCGAAGCCGGGAATCCTGTGGCACGCGAAGCAGCCGTAGTGAGCGATCAGCTTCTCCCCGGCATAGACCTCCTTGGCGTGCAGATCCATGCGGTCCAGATCCGCCCGCGCGTCGAACCGCGTCTTCGTCGCCGTCTCGAAGTAGAACGCGATGTCGTCCAGGACCTTCGGATCCGTTTGCGGCAGCGCGGCCTGCTCGAAGCGGGAGGAGGCCTTGAGCGTCGAGAGGTATTCGGCGATGTCGAGCGCCTCCGGAGCGGTCAGGCGCAGGTTGGGCATCTTGGTCTCGGGATTCCATTTCTTGGGGTCCAGGATCCACTGGGCGATCCAGTCCCGCGAGGCCTTCGAGCCGATTCCGGCGAGGTTGGGCCCAAACTGCCGGTAGGTGCCGATCAGGTCGCGCGGGGCATCGGCACGCGGATCGATCTCATGGCAGCCGAAGCAGCCGCGCGCGGCGATGAGCTTCTCCCCTCGCGCCGCATCGCCCTGTCCGGGTTGCGGAGCAACGTCGCCGGGGCGGGATTTCTCGAAGAGGAACGCCACGATCGCGTTGACCATGGCGTCGTTTTCCAGCCGGCCGCGCCGGTTCATCTCCTCCTGCGCCTTCGTCGGCTTGTGGTCGCCGGCGACGTTGACGAAGTTCTCCTGGTAGAAGAAGTTCGGCATCCGCGTGTTGGCGCGGAATGAGGGGGGATCCATCACCCACCGCGTGGCCCACTCCTTCGTGACCTTCGCCCCGACTTTCTCGAGCGAGGGACCCGGGAGCGGAAGATTCTGCTTCTCCAACCCCTCGATGCGGTGGCACCGCCAGCAGCCGAGGATTTCGACCATCCTCACGCCGGCGTCGAGCGTGGGCGCTTCGCGAAAATTCGCCTCGTCGGCATGACAGCGGTAGCAGCCCGCCTCGACATACTTGGCCGGAAGGACTGGCATCTCGTTGAACCTGTCGAACTCCCACTCGTACTTCCTCTTCCAGCGCCTTTCCTGCGCCGGAGTCTCGGGCGAGTGGCCCGCCGACCAGAAGGAAGAGGCGCGGTCCCGCCCGCCATGGCAGGGCGTGCACCCGAAGCTGCTGGACGGGTGGGGGGATTCGCTTCCCACCATCAGGTTCAACCGGGGGTGGGTCTCGAAGACGACCCCGTTGCCGATGGCGCGCTTGAGCGCCGGATAGCGCGTCGAAAGCTCGTCGAGCGAGGCCCTCTCGAACCCTTTCCGGTCCGCGGCCATGTGGCAGGTCTGGCACCGGTCGACGCGGGGGATCCTCATGAAGTTGACGTCGTTGAAGTGCTCGGGCAGCTGCACCTGCTGGACGCGCAGCGAGGGATTGATCATGTCGAGGATCGCCGAATTGCGCAGCCTGAAGAGCGCGTCCTGCTTGAGGCCCGCCACCTTCTGCCGGGCCAGCTTGTAGTCGGCGGAGAGCTTCTCGATCGAGGCCTGGACCTCGTCGCGGCGCGAGGTGATGCGCCTGATCTCCGCCTTCGTGTCCGACTCGTCTTTCTTCAACCGCGCGAGCTTCAGGTTCGCGGCGTTCAATTGCTTCTCGATCGCTCTCCACCTTGCGCCGGGACCCGGGCGCGGACTTCGGGCGGTTGGCCAGGTCGTCCTCGTAGGTGTAGCGCGCCGCGTCGAAGGAGGCCTTCAGGAACTTGGCGTCCTGGTCCGCTCCGTAGATTTTCGGGTCCAGCTCCTTCAGGTGGGCATTCAACTTCGCGAGCGTCCTCGCGTGGGCCTTCACCTCGTTTCGGGCCTCGACGAGCTCCCCCCGCAGCTTGTCCCGCTCCTCGCCGAAGGCCTTCTCCCGCGCCGCCTGCACGGCCTCCAGAGTCTTGTCCCGGTCCAATCGCAGGAACGTCTGCTGGATCGACTTCCAATCGCGCTTGTAGTCGGCGACGACCATCCAGAGGAACACAGCGGTGAGCAACGCGCCCGCGCCGAAGAAGGCGCGGTTCAACCTCGGGATGTTGTAGTGGTGGTCGATCGGCTCGGCCGGCGGCTTGCGCGGCATCGTAAGAAACCTTGAGCCGGGAGGCGGGAGGCGGGAGGCGGGAGGCGAAAGACCGGACCGCCGCTACATGGGCTCCCGTCCGAGTGCCGAGTGCCGACGTGCCGAGTGCCGTCCTTCATATGTTGAACGCGAACTCCGGGATGTTGACGATGTACTTCAGGTTGAAGATCCAGCGCAGGTACATCTTGATGGGAAGGGACAGCATGATGAGGGCGAGGTTGACGCCGATCAGGTATCGGGCCATGCCCATCTTCTCGAAGAAACGCCGCAGCAGCGTCTTCGACAGGACGAGCGGCAGCACGGCGATATAGAAGCCCACGACGGCCAGCCCGAAGATCTCGCGCCAGAGCCAGAAGTCGGGCAGGCCTCGCTTCAGGACCTTGATCCAGACGATCTCGGAGAGGTTGATGTTGTTCAAGGGCACGAGCTTGTTGACGTCCCAGAACTCGTAGGGTCCGAAGAAGTTCCAGTTGGGCCCCCGCAGGAAGGTGCCCAGGGCGATCAGCGAGCACCAGAGCACGATGAACCCCACCAGGAAGATCGTGATCTCCCAGTGCCGCTCCTTGAACGTGAAGTAGCCGTTCCCCCTCGGATTCGTGTCGATGTACGGGATCGCCATCAGGCCCACGATGATGAGCGACGGGAGGACGACGCCGGCCAGCCACGGGTCGTAGTAGACGAGCATCTCCTGCAGTCCCAGGAAGTACCAGGGCGCCTTGGCCGGGATTGGGCGAGTCGGTCGGATTCGCCGGCTCCTCGAGGGGCGCCTTCAGGGCGATCGACCAGACGATCAGGACCGCCATGACGATGACCAGGCAGATGAGCTCGACGTAGACGAGGTCCGGCCACGAGAAGACCTTCTGCGCCGAGTCCTGCCCCTCGATCGTCGCCAGCCCCGACCCGACGCGCCGGTCGTTCTCGTAGGCCTGGTGCATCGCGTACCAGAAGAAGAATCCGACGAGGAAGATCATCCCGACGATCGGCACGTTGTCCGGGAGCGTCGCGACCGCCGCGAAGTTGGGGTCGAGATACGAGATCCCGATCCCGCCTCCCAGCGCGGCGAAGAGGACGATGCCCCCCTTCTTCGACCAGAGCGGGCTCCAGTGAATGGCCAGCAGGACGCCGATGAGCATCAGCGTCACCAGGTACTGCGGCGCCGACACGAAGTTGACGACGCTCTTGGCGAAGTTGACTAAGAACATCGGACCCGGACTTCGACTCTGGACACTGGACCCTGGACTCTGGACTCTGGTCTCTCCATCACACCGGTCCCGAGATCCCGCCGTCCTTGCGGACGCGCCAGAAGTGCACGGCCATGAGGAACGCGGCGACCAGGGGGATGCCGACGCAGTGGAGCACGTAGAAGCGCAGGAGCGCGCCGGCGCCGACGAAGCGGCCGCCGAGCAGGCCGAAGCGGGCGTCGTTGGTCGAGGTGACGAGCTGGATGTCGCCGATCTTGAGCAGGCTCGTGCCCGGCCCCTGGATGCCGATGAGCGGCGTCGCCGAGGCCATGTTGGAGCCGACCGTGATGGCCCAGATGGCGAGCTGGTCCCAAGGCAGGAGATACCCGGTGAAGGAGAGGAGCAGGGTCAGCACGAGGAGGATCACGCCGATGACCCAGTTGAACTCGCGCGGCGGCTTGTAGGAGCCCGTCATGAAGACGCGAAACATGTGGATCCAGACGGAGATGACCATCGCGTGCGCGCCCCAGCGGTGCACCTCGCGCATGATGCCGAACGGGACCTGCTCGCGAAGGTCCAGGATGTCCACGAAGGCGTACTCGACGGTGGGCCGGTAGTAGAACATCAGGAGGAGACCGGTGAAGGTCAGCACCAGGAAGAGGAAGAAGGTCACGCCTCCCGCGCACCAGGTGTAGCGCATCTTGACCCCGGACTTGCGCGTCTTGACCGGGTGCAGGTGCAGGACCACGTTGCCCAGCATCGCGAGCACCCGTTTTCGATTCGTGTTGGGGACGCCCACCCGGAAGATGGACTTCCAGAACTGGCTCGCGACAATCTGCTGCTGTACCTGGCGCCAACGAGGAAGCAAACTCGACCTCCAATGAGAGACGGGTGACCGGCCCGGTCAATCCGGATCACGTCATCTTGATGAACGCCTTCGGGTCGCTCCACTGCCCGCGCTCGTAGAGATAGCGGGTGGCCTTGTCCACGATGATCTGGCCGTCATCGGGCGAGATCGTGATTTCCGCGCGCTCGAGCGGGCGGGGAGCCGGTCCCTCGAAGTTGATGCCGGAGACGTAGTAGCCCGATCCGTGGCACGGACACTTGAACTTGTTCTGCGCCGCCAGCCAGTTGGGAGTGCAGCCCAGGTGCACGCAGACGGCGACGAGCGCGTAAATGGACTCGGTCGACCGGACGATCCAGACCCCGAACTTCTCCTTCCACCTCTCGTCCACGCCGAGGCTGTAGGTGGAGGGATCGCCGGCCTTGAAACGCGTGGGCGGCTCGAAGAGGACGTTGGGGAACATGAACCGCATCGTGGCCGTCAGCCCCGCCACGGTCGCCGCCGTGAACCCGATCCAGGCCAGCGTCATCCACTTGAGGGTTGACCGCCGGGTGACCCCGTCGATGTCGAGGTCAGTGGCCGACGCCGTGACCTGCTCCGCGTTGTTCCGGACCGTGGCCATCGTGTTCCTCAGACTACCAAAACCGCGGCGCGGCGCTCAACATTCATGGAGGAGGACCCGCGCGGCGTCGGAGCCGCTCCGCGGGACTCCTGCGCCGCCCGGCGAGCCGCCTCCCGCACGCGCAGGTTCGGATCGTCCTTGCCGATCTTCTCGATCTGGGGAAGGCTCTCCCTGTCGCGCAGCAGCGACAGCGCCTTCAGGGCGTTGACCATCGCGGCCTCCGTCTGGTCGCTCGTCAGCGCCAGACGCGCGAGGCTCGCCCGGTCGATCATCGAGCGGAGCACCGGCAGCCCCGTTCGATCTCCCAGAGTGGCGAGCGCGATCGCCGCGTTCCACCGCACGTCCGCGACGGAATCCTCCAGCAGGACCTTCAACCGCGGGACGGCCCGGGGCTGCCCGAGCCGGCCCAGCACAAACGCGGCCATCTTTCGCGCGCCGGGATCCTCCGACTCCGAGCTCTCGAGCACCGTGGGGAGCGCGCGGGGATCCGCCAGCACGCCGAGCGCCCAGACGGAATAGAGCCGGGTCTCCGAGTCCGGGTCCTTTGCCGAGGCGAGCAGGACCGGCACGGCCGCGCGGTCCCCCAGCTTGCCGAGCACGAGGACCAGGTACCGCCGGACCGGCACGTCCTCCGGACGGCTGCGCGAGAGACCCTGGAAGATCCGCAGCGTCTCTGCGGCGAGCGCGTCGCGCTCCGGGCCCGGCGCGATCCGGGAGACTTCCCGCGACAGCTCGAAGGCCGCCTGCCACCGGCGGTTGGGCCCCCCGCCCCGGACCTCCTGCAGGTACTCGGCCGGGCTTCTCCGGTCGAACGTCATCAGGTTGAAGACGAGGAAGATGGCGACCGCGGCGCCCACGACGAGGAGCGGGAGAAGGAAGAAACGGACGGCCGATGCCTTTGGCGGCGGCTCGTCCTCTTCGGCTGTCTCGGGCGTGCCCGGCTCCCTCACAGGACGGGAAGATATCTCTTGGCCTGAGTGATCGGGTTGGGCACGAAGATGGCGTCCTTCTCGCAGACCGTCTCGCAGAGCCGGCAGGAGACGCACGGTCCCGCTTCCACCTCGGCGATCTTGTGGAAGGTCTCCTGGAGCGGGTCGTCGATCAGGTAGATGCAGTCGAAGGGGCAGATGTCGATGCAGAACTCGCAGCCCGTGCAGAGGTCGCGGTCCACGATCGCCTTGGGAATGTCGCGCGGCTTGACCTTCTCGACGAGCTCCCCTTTCTGGTCCTGGATGCAGGAGACGGGGCAATACCGCGCGCACACCGAGCAATCGATGCACCGGTCGGCGTGGATGACGTACTTCTCGTTCTTGTCCCCGGTGATCGTGTGCGTGGGGCACTTGATCTCGCAGACCCCGCAGCCGATACAGGTCTCGGTGATGAAATGAGGCATAGTCTCCCGGGCCGCCGGTCGAGCGCTGGCTCCTTCGCGGACCTGTGAAAAAATACCACATCCGACCGAGGCCGCGACCGCCGGGGCTCGGGCAGGATCATGGAACTTTCTCCGGCGTCCTGCGTTGAGGAAGAGAGACGGAGCGAAACGTGAAAGAAATTCGCGCGGTCGTCCTGGGCCTGCTGGTCGTCCTCCTCGTGGCGATCGCGATCGCCGTCTGGCGCCGGCCCGCCCGGGAGCTGCGACACGTCCGCGGGTTCCGGGTCGAGATTCAGAAGACCGAGGGCGGCAGGCGCAAACACGTCTCCTTCCACGTCCCGATCAGCCTGATCGCTCGCATCGCCTCGTTCGTCCCGATGGCCGACCTGGGCAGCGACTTCCGGGCCGACTGGGAGGACAGGAACGTCACCGCCCGGGACATCCTGGACGCGGCCGACAGGAGCACGCCCGGACAGCCGGGCGAGATCAAACGGGACCATGCCAGCATCGAGGTCACCGCGGAAGGCTCCGCTCTGGAGATCCTCGTGAAAGACGAGTGGGGCAAGACGGTGCGCGTGCGCGTTCCCAGGTCCCTGGTCGAGAGCCTCTCCTCGGAGAAGCGGATCTCTCCCCGCGAGATCCTCCGCCGGCTGGACGAGCTCGGCCCCGGCGACATCGTGGTGATCCGGGACCGCGACGACGAAGTGACAATCACCGCCGAACCGCGCTAGGTGTCAGGGAACAGGTGCCAGGGAAAATGCAGGTGCCAGGTATCAGGTGTCAGGTTTCAGGGACGTGGGCCTGGCCCAACCTGATACCTGATACCTGATACCTGCCTTTAACCTGACACCTTCAACCTGACACCTCGCCGAGGAATCACAATTCCTTTCCCGGGGTTATCGTCCCCGCATGCCGAACCGCCTGGCCCAGGAGAAGAGTCCCTACCTCCTCCAGCACAAGGACAACCCGGTGGACTGGTATCCGTGGGGAGAGGAGGCGTTCGCGCGGGCAAAGGCGGAGGAGAAGCCGCTCTTCCTGTCGATCGGCTACTCGACATGCCACTGGTGCCACGTCATGGAGCACGAGTCCTTCGAGAAGGAGAGCGTGGCGGAGGTGCTGAACCGCCACTTCGTCTCCATCAAGGTGGACCGGGAGGAGCGCCCCGACGTGGATGACATCTACATGGCGGCCGTGCAGACGATGACCGGGACCGGCGGATGGCCGCTGTCCCTGTTTCTGACGCCCGACAGAAGGCCCTTTTACGGAGGCACCTACTTCCCTCCCGAGGACCGCTACGGCCGGCCCGGCTTCGTGACCCTTCTCCACTCGGTCGCCCGGGCCTGGAAGACGCGGCGCGGCGAGCTCGAGAGCTCCGCGGCGGATCTCTCGGCGCATCTGGAGGACGGCTCAAAGGCGCTTCCCGGCACGGCGCCGGCCGGGCCCGAGACTCTCGATGCGGCCGCGCGCGCTCTCGCCTCGCAATTCGACGCGCGAAACGGCGGCTTCGGCGGGGCGCCGAAGTTCCCTCCGGCCATGCGCCTCGAGTTCCTGATCCGCCATCACCTCCGCACCGGAGAGCCCTTCGCGCGGGAGATGGTCGAGACGACGCTGGCGAAGATGGCCGCTGGCGGACTGTACGACCATGTGGGAGGAGGCTTCCACCGCTACTCCACGGACGAGCGCTGGCTCGTGCCGCACTTCGAGAAGATGCTGTACGACAACGCGCTGCTCGCGCGGGTTTATCTCCTCGCCTTCCGCGCCTTCGGGAATCCGGACGACGCCCGCATCGCCCGCGAGACCCTCGACTATCTCCTCGCCGAGATGACGCCCGATTCGGGCGGCTTCTTCGCCGCGCAGGACGCGGACTCGGAGGGGCGAGAGGGGGTCTTCTACGTCTGGGACCCGAAAGCCCTGGAAGACGCGGTGGGAAAGGACGCCGCCCCGATCGTCGCGGCGCGGTTCGGCGTGACGGAGGCCGGGAACTTCGAGGACGGGCAGACGGTGTTGTCCATTGCCGCCCCGGTGCCCGATCTGGCTCTTCGGTTCGGGCGATCCGAGGAAGAGATCGCCGCGCTCCTGGCGGACGCGCGCCGCCGCATGTACGAGGCGCGGTCGCGCCGCGTGTGGCCGGGCCGCGACGAGAAGCTTCTGACGGACTGGACGTCGCTCGCGGTCTCGGCCTTCGCGCTCGCGGGACGCGTGCTCTCGCAGCCGCGCTACGAAAGAGCGGCGCGGGGGGCCGCGGACCGGATCCTGCGTAATTGCCGCCGGAAGGGGGCCTTGCTCCACCGAGAGAAAGACGGAGCGGCGGGCATTCCCGGCTTCGCCTCCGACTTCGCGAATTCGATCGAGGCTCTCCTCGACCTCTACGAAGCGACTTTCGAGCCGGACTACTTCCGCGCGGCGGTGGACCTGCAGCAGGATTTCGACGGCCGCTTCTTCGACCCCGCCGGCGGCTATTCCCTGGCTTCCGAAGACCACGACGGGCTCCTCTTCCGCCCGCGGGAGATCTTCGACGGCGCGACTCCCTCGTCCAACTCGATCGCGGCCATGAACCTTCTCCGGCTCTTCTCCTTCACCGGCGACGAGCGGTACCGGGACCGGGCGGAGGCGCTCTTTTCCCTCTTCTCGACTCCCCTCGCGAGGGCCGGCCCGGCGCTGCCGCGGCTCCTCTGCGCCCTGGACTACCGCTGCGACACCGTGGTGGAGATCGTCCTGGCCGGAGACCCGGGCCGGCCGGACTTCGAATCGCTGCGCCGGACCGTCTTCGCCCGCCCGGGCTTGAACCGGGTTCTCGCGCACGCCGACGCGGCGGAAAGCCTGGCGTCCATTTCGCCGCTCGTCCGGTCGCGAAAGTCCCGGGACGGGCAAGCGCTTGCCTACGTCTGCCGGAACTTCGCCTGCCGCGCCCCCTCTTCCACGCCCGCCGAGCTCTCCGCGGCGCTCGATGGCTGATTCCACCCGTCGCTTCCGGGTCGCGGGCCGCCCGGAGCGCCGAACCGCGCGAGGGCCGGGGCCGGCGGTTCTGCTCGTCCTCGTCTACGCCGCGATCTTCGCCGCCGCTCTCTGGTGGATCAAAGCCCGCAGTCCGTTGTTCCAGAAGCGCCGTGCTCCTCCCCCGCCCATCGCGCAGAAGAGCGAGGTCGTACCGAGATCGGCGCTCCTTTCGGGGGAGGGCCTCGCGCCGGTCGCCCGGGACGAGTATTTCCGAGGACTTTCGACGCAGTGCTGCCCATGCGGCTGCGAGGCCAACCTGCGTGATTGCCTGCTGACCGAAGAGTCCTGCGCAACCGCCCCCGACCTCGCGCGAGAGATCCTCGAGCAGGTGAGATAGCAGATCTGAGGTCTAATGTCTCAGGTCGAATTCTTCCAACAGACTTTAGACATTGAAACCTAGACCTTAGACCTTAGACTTCCCATGATGACCGGCCTCGTCTACGACGACCGCTTTCTCCTGCATCGCGCGCCTTTCGAGCATCCGGAGTATCCCGGGAGGCTGCAGGCGATCCGAGACCGCTTGATCGAGGAAGGCCTCTTCGAGCGCTGCCAGCGGGTCGACGCGCGCGAAGCGACCGCCGGGGAATTGGAGGCCGTGCACACACGGAGCCTGATCGACGCGGTCCGGGCGAGTTCGGGGCGCCCCTACACGCAGCTCGACCCGGACACCTACGCGTGCCGGGACTCGGCGGAGGCGGCCTGGCTGGCGGCCGGAGGGCTGGCGGAGCTGACGACGCGTGTCGTCCGTGGAGAGCTGGACAATGGCTTCGCCCTGCCTCGTCCCCCCGGGCACCACGCCGAGGCCGATCTGGCGATGGGCTTCTGTCTCTTCAACAATGTCGCTGTCGCCGCGCAAGCGGCCCGGGCTGCCGGCGCCTCCCGGGTCCTCATCGTGGACTGGGACGTGCATCACGGCAACGGCACGCAACATTCCTTCTGGAACGACCCGTCCGTTCTCTACTTCTCCACTCACCAGTTTCCGTTTTATCCGGGCACCGGGGGCGCCGACGAGCTCGGCGGCCCCAGCGCGCGAGGACGCACGGTGAACGTGCCCTTGCCGCCCGGCATGGGCGACGCCGACTACCTGGCGGTCTTCGACCGCGTCCTGCTTCCGATCGCGGAGACCTTCCGGCCGGCAATCGTCCTCGTCTCCTGCGGTTTCGATGCCGCCGACGGGGACCTCCTGGGCGAGATGCGCGTGACCCCGGACGGCTTCGCCGCGATGACCGCGAGGCTTCAATCACTCGCGCGAGGACGCTGCGTGCTCACCCTGGAAGGAGGCTACACGCTCGAGGCGATTTCCCGTTCGGCCGCGGCCTGCCTGCGTGTCCTCCTCGGAGAGAACCCCGCCCCGAGGCCCTTCGGCTCCCCCAGCACCGCGGTGTCCGCGGTCATCGCATCGGTCCTGGCCGCTCAGCGCCCCTTCTGGCCGGGCCTCGGCAGGTCCTGACCGGCCCAGGGGCCGGCTAGCGGCTGAGAGAGTCCCCGAGCAGGCCCGAGAGGTCGTAGGAACCGCTCGCGAACTGGAGTGTCAGGGCTCCCTCCTCGAAAAGCGTCCGCTCGAGGGAAAGGTCAATGCCGGGAGGCGTCCATTCGTTCAGGTTCACGACCATGATCCGGTCTTCCGGGTAATACGTGAGGAGTCCTTCCGGCGCTTTCTGGACGAGGTATGTCAGGAGCTGATCCGGGATCGGAATGAAGGAGAGGGCCTGCACCTTCTCGAGCACGAACGCCAGAAATCCATCCTTCAGACGCAGCTGGGAGAGCGTTGCCTTGGCCGATAACGGGACGCCGAACCGGTGCACGACGAGCGTGGCGGCAAGCTCTCCCGGAGAGACCTGGATCTTCAGATCCTTCAAGTCAGGGATGCGCTCGACGAGTTGGGCGACCAGAGCGTTCAGGGTTCGCTCGTCGAAGGTCAGCGAGAGGCCGCTCCAGCGGACCCGATAGCCTTCCGGCTCGGGTTCCACAGCCGAAACTGTCTCCAAGGCTGCTTGAGGGTGCACGATCCATTGTACCACCGGGTATTTCGGTGTGCGGTGTGCGGTGTGCGGTGTGCGCCTGCGGTCAGCGGTCTGCCGTCTGCGGTGCGCGGATTACCGACCATCTACCAGCTATTAGAAGACGTAGGCGAGTGCGAATCCGACCTGAGCGGTCATCATGAGCAGATACATGTGGGTCCAGGCGGGATGGTTCTCCGTGCTCGCGAGGTCCTCGGGGTTCGCGAGAAGCAGGCGCGCCGCGTACGCTCCCCACGCGGCCAGCGCGAAGCCGAGGAGTGTCAGGAACGTCCGGTTGCCCGTCAGAAGAGTCGCCGTGGAATGCCCGGGGTCCGGCAGCCAGGCCATGAGAGGAATCAGGAGCCAGGGAGCGACGAAGAACGGCGCGATCATCCGCGCGGCCGGGGTAACGCCGAAGCGGATCGGCAGCGTCCTGCAGCCGTGAGCGCGGTCCCCATTCATGTCGGAAAAGTCCTTCGTCGAGGTCGCGCCGAGCAGGAAGAAGGCGAAGATCCCTCCGATCGCCCAGGCCTCCCAGACGCCGACGGACGCGATGAAAGCCCAGCCGGCGACCTTGAGCAGTCCCCCGCGCGTCACCGCGATCGTCAGGTTCGCGGCCAGCCAGTGCCGCTTCGCCCTGCCGAGGGCGGGAAAGGAATAGACGAAGCTCGCCAGGGCGCCGAGGCAGTAGATGAAAAAGGCGGCGTGGAGAGAGGGAGGCGCCTCGAAACGCTCCCGGAGGGAGCTGTAGGGGTACGGCACCACGAACCAGGTCGGCAGGATCACGAGAACGTAGAGAACGGCGGCGGTGATCCAGGCGTGCCGTACGGAGATCTCGCCCGTCACCAGCGGGCGCGCGGGTTTGTTCTCCCGGTCGATCTCCAGGTCGGCGATCTGATTGACGATGTTGGACGCCGCGTTCATGAGCGAGGCGCAGAGCGATCCGATCGCCACCGTCAACACGATCGACCACGTCACGCGGCGGGAGGGATCGGGGTTGTGGGCGGAACCGAAGGCGCAGACCGCGCCGGAGACGATGCCGAGAAGGGGCGGCAGCAGCGTGAAGGGGCGCGCGAGACGGACGTATCTCTTCATGCGCCGGCGACGGGGAGGAAGAGCCCGTGACGTTCCAGGGAGAGGAGGATCTCGATCGCGACGAGCGCGCCGACCAGGGTGTTGAAGGCGTTGGCGAATTCGTGGTCGAGCCGGAGACCGCTCGTGCGCGCCAGATCCAGGGCGAGGCTTTCCGCGAGCGAGCCCGCGAGTCCGGCTGCGGCCACGACGGCGATGGCCGGGGCGGGAAGGACGCCGGCGAGGACGCCGACCGCGCCCATCAGCGCGGCGCCCGCCGCTCCGGCAAGAACTCCGGCCGCCGAGACCGCGCCCGCGCTTCCCGCCGGAAGCCGGCGGAGCTTCGCGAGAGAGAAGGGACTGCGGCCGTACAGGCCGCCGATCTCCGTGCCGAGAGTGTCCGCGAGGGCCGCCCCCAGCGCGGCCACGAAGGCGACCGGCGGCGCGCGGAGGACGAGCAGCGCGGCCGGGACTCCGACGTTGGCCACGACGTGAGCGGCGCCTCGCCGCCCGCGGTCGGCTTGCGCGATGCCCTTTCGCGCCTTGCGGGCGTATCCCCATCGCGTTGCCGCCGTCCCGGCCGCGAAAAAGGCCCAGAGCGCCGCATAGGCGCCCCAACCCCCCGCCACGATGACGAGGAAGCCCGCCAGCGCGCCCGCCCACGCTCCTGAAGTCGAAACCAGACCCAGACGCCAGGTCGCCAGGGCCACGACCGCGTTTACGACCGCGGCAACGAGGATCGTCGCCGCTCCGAGCGGCGGCCAGGGGAAACCTTCTCCGGCCGCGAGGTGTCCGAGCTGAAAGACGGCCAGCGCCGCCGGCAGCGCCGCGACGAGGTTGTCGTCCAGCCCGGAGCGCACCGACTCGAGGAAGGCGTACAGGGCCGCGCCGCTGACAAGGATGGCCACGGCCACCGGTTCGAGCCTCCGGTCGGCGACGAAACGGAACACGAGGACCGCGCCGGCGCCCCCGACCGCCCAGTTCGCCAGCAGCCCGGCCCATGTCTTCTCCGCGTTCCAGGGAAGGACCGGTCCCTGGAGAAGCCGGCCGGCAATCGTGGCAGCGGGGTCGCCGAAGGCCATCATCGCCCACACCGCCGCGGCAATCGGCAGGTAGCGGCCGCGGAAGAGAACGATGAGGACGAGCACCATCGCGGCATAGGCGACGATCCCCGTGTCGCGCTTCCTGGACGAGTCACGGTAGATTCCGCGCCCGATCCGCGGCATGACGAAGAGATTGAAGAGCAGCGCCGCGAGCGCCACCGCCGCCGCGGCTCTCCAATCGAGCCAGCGGAGCGTCAGGGCGAGCAGGCCCATCCCGGCGTGAACGGCTTTGCGCCGCCACTCATTGGGAGAGATGGAGGCTGTCAAGGACATTTCGGCTTCGACACTCCCCTCACCCCTTCGCTCTCCCGGGGGAGAGGCGGTCGGAGATCACTCTTCGGGGAGCGCGCGGCGGGCCAGGTACTCGACGAGCGCTTCGCGATAATGACGGACGGTGCGGCCCGTGATCCTCTCGTAGCGGGAGATGTCCAGAACGGAATAGCGAGGCCGCCGGGCCGGACGGCCGAGCGTGTCCGAGTCGGTCGGCTGGACGGTCACATCGGCCCGATCGGACAGGGCGAGGATCTCGCGCGCGAATTCGAACCAGGTGACCTCTCCCCGGTTGGCGAAGTGATATACCCCGACCGCGCTCGCCTCGATCAACGCCAGGATCGCCTCGGAGAGGTCGGAGGTCGCCGTCGGCCGGCCTGTCTGGTCGTTGACAACCTCGAGCCTCCGCCGGCCGGCTTCGACCTGTTTCAAGATCGCTTCGATGAAGTTCGGACCCCTCGATCCGAAGAGCCAGGAGCTTCGCACGACGAGCCCCGATGGCACGCGCAGGGCGGCCTCCTCTCCCTGGAGCTTGCCGCGGCCATACGCGGAAAGCGGATTGGGCGCGTCCTCCTCCGAGTAAGGCTCCCGCTTCCCGCCGTCGAACACGAAATCCGTCGAGATCTGGACGAGCTGCGCGGCGTGGCGCAGGGAATGGTCGGCGAGCCGGTGAACGGCGCGGGCATTGACCTCCAGGGCGCGGGGATCGGATTCGCAGTCGTCCACCCGCGTGAACGCGGCGCAGTTGACGACGACGTGCGGCTGAATCTCCCGGAAGGCACACGCGACGTCCGTCTCCCTCGTGATGTCCAGGTCCGACCGGGGCCGGGCGAACACGTCGTGTCCCGCGGCGGCGAGGACCGGAACCAGGTCCGATCCGAG
Organism: uncultured Acidobacteriota bacterium; assembly: GCA_963741435.1. GTDB lineage: Bacteria > Acidobacteriota > Thermoanaerobaculia > UBA5066 > Gp7-AA6 > JAWOLE01. The sequence continues at coordinate 118,449 of CAVUIX010000043.1, forward strand.
CATCCCACCCGAGCCGGTCACGAGAATGCGGCGGCGCAGCCGCGGCACGGCGCGGGGCGCGGACAGGACCTCGGGGACCGGCTCAGCCGTGGCGACCGCGGCGTCGCTCATGGGAATCCGAAGGCGGGAGGACGGGAGGCGGAAGACGGAAGACGGAGCGCGACCGGGCTTCGTCTCATGTCACGTCTGCCATCTACCGTCTGCCGTCTACCGGCTCCGCGTTATCCGGGGTCCTTGGCGGTGGCCGAGGAGGTAGCCAGGCGCTCGCCGTACTGGGAGCGATAGAAGGCGCGATAGGCGGCATCCTTCTCCTTGACCGGGCGCCACCACTCCTCGTGCCGGCGATACCAGGCGATCGTCTCCGTAAGGCCCTGTTCGAGCGGCGTCGAGGGGCGGAACCCCAGGGCGGCGAGCTTGCCGGCATCGAGCGAGTAACGGCGGTCGTGCCCGGGACGGTCGTCGACGAAGCGGATCAGGGTCTCGGGCCTTCCCAGTTGGGAGAGGACACGGCGCGTGATCTCGATGTTCTCCATCTCGTTGCCGCCGGCGATGTTGTAGGTCTCGCCCGGCACTCCCGCGTCGAGCAGGAAATCGATGGCAGCGGCATGGTCGCGCACGTAGAGCCAGTCGCGCACGTTGCGGCCGTCGCCGTAGAGGGGGAGCGGCTCGCCGTCGATCGCGTTGGTCACGAAGAGCGGAATGAGCTTCTCCGGATACTGGTACGGCCCGTAGTTGTTGGAAGCGCGGGTGATGACGACCGGCATGCGATACGAGGCCCAGTAGGAGTAAGCGAGACGGTCGCCACCGGCCTTCGACGCCGCGTACGGGTTGCGCGGCATCAGGGCCGAGTCCTCGGTGAAGGAGCCCTCGGCGATCGTGCCGTAGACCTCGTCGGTCGAGATCTGGATGAACTTGCGGACGCCCCGGCGCCTGGCTTCCTCGAGCAGCACGAAGACCCCCCGCACGTCGGTCTCGATGAAGGAGGCGTCGCCCAGGAGCGAACGGTCCACGTGAGTCTCCGCGGCGAAGTTGACGACGTCGGTGCACCCCTCCATCGCGGCTGCGACGGCCTCCGGGTCGGCGATGTCGCCCCGCAGGAAGCGATAGTTCGGCCGTCCCTCGACGTCGGCCAGGTTGGCGGGATTGGCCGCGTAGGTCAGCTTGTCCAGGTTGACGACCGACACTCCGTCCCCCCGCGACTCGAAGAGATGGCGGATGAAATTCGAGCCGATGAACCCGCTGCCGCCCGTAACAAGAATCTTCACGATCGTCTCCCGTCTCCCGTCTCCCGTCTCCCGCCCGGTCTCATACGATGCCGATCTCGGAGTTGTCGCCGATCAGGAACCGGTGGACGCGGGGGCGCTCCACGCCCGGATGGATGCGGACGTTCGTGCCGATCAGCGAGTCCGCGATCCGGACGGGAATCCTCTCCAGGCGCGAGCCCTGCAGCACGATCGAGTTCTCGATCTCGCAACGCTCGATGAAACAGTCCGGCCCGATCGCCGTGTAAGGACCGACGAAGGCGTCCCGGATCTCGGCGCCCGGTCCGATGATGGCGGGCCCGCGCACGGTCGCGTTGACGAGCCGGGCTCCCGGCTCGACGACCACCTTGCCCTCCACGCGGCACCCGGAGTCCACGTTCTCGAGTCCCTTCGCCGTGAAGGTGTCGAGGATGATGCGGTTGGCTTCGAGCATGTCCTCGATCTTCCCGGTGTCCTTCCACCAGCCGGAGACGACGTGGGGGTGGACGCTCTTGCCGTGATCCACCAGCCACTGGATGGCGTCGGTGATCTCCAGCTCCTGCCGGGCGCTCGGGCGTATCTCGCGCGCGGCCTGGAAGATCGTGTCGTCGAACATGTAGACGCCCACGAGGGCCAGGTCGGACTTCGGCTCCTTCGGCTTCTCCGTCAGCCGGACCACCGTCCCGTTGGCGAGCTCGGCCACGCCGAACTGCTCCGGATTGGGGACCCGGGCGAGCAGGATCTGCGAGTTGCAGCCGATCCGCCGGTAATCGGCCACGAGCGCCGTGATGCCGTCGGCGATCAGGTTGTCCCCAAGGTACATGACGAAGGGCTCGCCGCGCAGATACGGCTCCGAGATCAGGACCGCGTGCGCGAGGCCCCGCGGGGCGTCCTGGTCGATGTAGGTGATCCGCGCCCCGAAGCGGGACCCGTCTCCAAGAGCGCTCTGGATCTCATCCCGCGTGTCTCCGACCACCACGCCGATCTCACGGATCCCCGCGGCGACGATCGCCTCCACGCCGTAGAAGAGCACCGGCTTGTTGGCCACGGGCACCAGTTGTTTGGCGCGCGTGTACGTCAAGGGGCGCAGGCGTGTCCCCTTGCCGCCCGACAGGATCAGCCCTTTCATGAATGAAGAATCATACCCGTCACGGGGCGAAGATGTGATCCAGCGACCCGTTCACGTCCAGCAGCTTGCCGATGTTATTGAGGTTGACGACCAAGCGGAAATCGCGGCGCGGGTTCGGAGGGAGCCGCAGGTCCCGGTACTCGACGAAGATCGTGTAGCAGGAGCCCTTGTAGGTGAGGAGAGACCGGTCCTCGAGCATTGTGCCCTGGCGCACGTCGTAATTGACCTGCGTATCCAGCCGCACCGTCTTCGTCAGATCGAGCCCGGCCGCGAGGCGCAACTGGTCCGTATTGGGCGAGGGGGACCCTTCCGGCAGCGGCGTCGCCAGGATCGGCCGGCTGGCGAAGTAGGAGAAGTTGACGAGGTTGCCCTTCCAGGCGATGGCGGCGGAGGCCGATGCCCCGGTGACCTGTGAGGCATGCGTGTCGTAATCGAAGCGCCCATCGAGGTGGAACATCGGCCCCGGCGCCAGGCGCAGCGTGGTCTCGACCGGGCCCGTTTTCTCGAACACCGCCGGAACGGTGGAGACCGTCTGCGGGGGATCAAACGCGTGGGTTTGCGCGATCTCCAGCGTCGCGATCTCCTGGGCGGAGCCCTTGGTCGGATCGGCGGGACGGGCGAGAAGGCGGTTGACCAGCGCGTACCTCACCTCGTTCCTTCCCAGCGGGATATCGATCTCGTCGAATGCCGGAATCGTCTCCGGGTCGGAGACCTTGGAGACGTACGCGTAATCGACTCGCGGCTCGATGATGTGCTTGAACTTTCCGAAGGGGCCGATCTCACCGTCGTAGATTCGGGAGAACGAGGGCCCGACGAGCGAGACGCCCGCTTCGCCATAGTCCCTGGTGACGGAAGACCCCACGAACCGGGTCTGCGCCTCGTTGGTCGAGTCGCTCCAGCCCGTCCACCGCCCGCCGACCTTCGTCGTAACCGACAGCCAGGGGATGCGCTTCCACGGAAGCGAAAGAACCGGGTGGACGTCCGCGCGCCCGTAGTCCCCGCGGGGCAGGCCGGTGCCCCGGTTGATGTACAGGTAGGAGAGCGAAGACTCCATCGCCAGGAAGAACGGGCTTTCTCCGATCCGGGAAGTGCGGTGGAAGAACTCGAGGGTGGGGAGGCGCTTCTGGAACACAGTCGACCCGAAGAAGGACTCGCTCCTTTCCAGGCGGAGGTTGACCGAGTCGTTGCCGAAGTTCCGCGTCAGGAATCCGGTGGACACGATCTGCCGCGCCGACGCCAGCGCGAACGACCTCTCGATGTCCTGCAGGTACTGCTCGTCGGAATAATCCCGGATGGCGAGCACTCCCCGGAAGCCGTACGGCAGATCGTCGGAGACGTGGTCGAGCCGCACCTTCCAGCGGTTCCGTGTCCGGGTCGCGAAGACGCCCGGCGTGCCGTCGGGCTGGGTGCACGGCTCCGTCGAAGAGGGCTCCTCGGAGAACGGCACGCAGACGGTGGCCGCCGTGTCGTGGATCGCGTAGCCCTGGAAGAGACCGGCCGACTCGGCGGTGGGCGTCCAGCGGAACTCGTTGCCGAAGCCGTAGGAGCCGTTCGTGAACAGGTCCACGTTCGTCGTCAGGTCCGTCGGGCGTCCCGTGACCCAGTAGTACGTGAGGCCGAGATAGGCCCCGTGATGGGAGCTGTAGCCCAGACCCGGCACGAGGAAACCCGAGGCGCGGTCCTCCTTGGTCGGCCAGACCAGGTACGGCGTGTAGAGCAACGGCACCGTTCCCACGCGGAAGGAGACGTTCTTCATGGTGGCGTAGTCGTCGAGCGTGATCGTCGCCTCCGAGAGGTAGAAGGACCACTCGGGCTTCGGGACGTCGCAGGAAGTGAAGATTCCGTGATGGACGCGATACGTGGCCTCCCCGATCTTCTCGATCCACTCCGCGATGATGTGGAAGGTGGGGGCCAGATCCGCGCTCGCGTCCTCGAGCCGGCCGGTCTTCGACTCGATATGAAAGACCGCGCGGCTGCCGGCCATCCGCGACGGCCCCTGATCGATGATCACGTTGCCCTCGAGCGTCGCCGTCTTCGTCTGGAAGTCGTACCGCCCCTTGTCGGCGCGGATCTTCACGTCCTGGTAGTCGATCTCGACCTCTTCGGAACCCTCCCAGGAGACGTCCTTCTCGTAACGGACGGGCTGGCGGGTGTAGAGGCGGACTTCCCCCCCTTTTCCGGCACCCGGAACTTGATCTGGAAGTTTGTCTTGGTCTTGAAGCGCGACTCGAAGGGGTCCGATTCCTGCGCGGAAAGAGCGGCCGCGAGAAGAAAGAGAATGGCCGCTGCGCGACCGGAAGCTCTCACGCGTCCATCGGACGGAGTTGCGGGGACACCCGGAACGCGGCCTGCGTCTTGCCTCGGACCTCCTCCACGGCCACGTCCGGAGCGATCTCCACGAGCACGAGCTCCCGGGCCTGCCGGTCCACGTCGAAGACGCAGAGATCCGTGATGATCCGGTGGACGCAGCATTTTCCGGTCAGGGGCAGCGTGCAGGCCTTCAGGATCTTGGGCTCCCCGTTCCTCGCCGTGTGCTCCATCGTGACCACCAGACGGCGGGCGCCGGCGACCAGATCCATCGCCCCGCCCATCCCCTTCACCATCTTGCCCGGAATCATGTAATTGGCGATCGATCCCTCCTGGTCCACCTGCATGGCGCCCAGGACGGACAGGTCGATGTGGCCGCCGCGGATCATCGCGAAAGAGTCGGCCGAAGAAAAGTACGAAGCTCCCGGCCGGATCGTCACGGTCTCCTTGCCGGCGTTGATCAGGTCGGGATCGAGCTCTCCCTCCGTCGGATAGGGCCCGACGCCCAGGATCCCGTTCTCCGACTGAAGGATGACCTCCATGCCGGGCGGAATCGCGTTGGCGCAGAGCGTCGGCATCCCGATACCGAGGTTCACGAAATCGCCGTCCTTCATCTCCGCCACGGCGCGGCGGATGATTCCTTCTCGATCGAGAGCCATGCGAGACCTCCCCGCGTCAGGCTTTCCGGACCGTCCTTCGCTCGATGCGCTTCTGCCGCGGCGCGACAACCAGGCGGTTGACGAAGACGCCGGGCGTGTGAATGCATTCCGGGTCGAGGTCCCCGGCTTCGACAAGCTCCTCGATCTCCGCGATCGCGATCCTGCCGGCCGTCACCGCCATCGGATTGAAGTTTCGCGCCGCCTTGCGGTAGACGAGGTTGCCGAGGCGGTCTCCCTTCCATGCCGCGACGAGCGAGAAGTCGCCCACGACGCTCTTCTCGAGCAGGTACTCGCGCCCGTCGAAGACCCGCGTCTCTTTCCCCTGGGCCACGAGCGTGCCGACGCCGGCCGGCGTATAGAAGGCCGGGATCCCCGCTCCTCCGGCGCGCATCCGTTCGGCCAGCGTCCCCTGCGGCACGAGCTCCACTTCCAGCTCGCCGCTCAAGAACTGCCTCTCGAACTCCGCGTTCTCGCCCACGTAGGAGGACACCATCCTGCGGATCTGCCGGGACTTGAGCAACAGGCCCAGCCCCCAGTCGTCCACGCCGCAGTTGTTCGAGACGGCGGTCAGGTCCTTGACCCCCCGGCGAACGAGCGCCGCGATCAGGTTCTCCGGAATCCCGCAGAGCCCGAAACCGCCGACGACGAGCGTGGCGCCGTCGGAGACGTCCCTCACCGCCTCATCGGCCGACGCGACGACCTTGTTGATCATCGCAGCCGATGATAACCGACCGCCCGTATCATTCTGAGGGCCGAAGGCCCGGAGAATCTGCCCGGCGGCGCCGGCGGGAGAGCAGATCCTTCGCTGCGCTCAGGATGACAATGCGCCGTCAGGCCGGGCCACGGCGAGGAACTCGGCAGCAGACAGATCTTCGGAGGCTCCGGGAATGGAAGCGAGCAATTGGAGCTTCACCGCGCCTTCCGGCGAAGCGGGGAAGGTCACGGTCTCGATCGTCTCGATCCGGTAGCCGGAAGCCTCGAAGAGGTCCCGGAGCGTGCGCCGCGTGAAGAAACGAACGTGCGTCCCGGAGAGGATCGAGTAAGGAACATAATCGAACCGTCCTTCGAGCAGGTCCGCGATGACCGACCAGTGCCCGAGGTTCGGCACCGACGCGACGAGGACGCCCCGCTCCGAAAGCCAGGGACGCACGCGCGCGAGAGCGGCCGACGGGTCACCCAGGTGCTCGAGGACATCGCCGAAGAGGACGGCGTCGAACTGACCGGGGAATTCCTCGCGCACCTCTTCCAGGGGCGCCGCCAGGACGCGGTCGCAGACGCGCGCTGCCTGAGCGGCGTCCGCGGCATCCGGCTCGATGCCGACGACGCGCGCCACACCCGCGCGTTTCAAGGCCCGGGCCGTCTCTCCCCGGGCGCATCCGACGTCGAGAGCGGCCGCTGCCCCCGCCGGCACCATCGCAACGAGGTCCTCCCTCGCCTGGCCGTCCATTTCCCCGTAACGGTGGAGGTAGGCGCCCGGATCGATGAAGACTCCCCCGTCTCCGCGGTAAACCTCTTCCGGGACCTCGTCCAGGGCAAGCCCGGCGGGAAGCCCGCGCAGCGCCTGGCGCCGGACCGCGTAAACGGGAGACCGCGGCGAGGCGGCCGGGCGCACGGCGGCCGGCTGGGCCGCGACATACCGCGCGGCTTCATCCAGGAGCGACGGCGTGTGATAGGCGAACGGAGGCGCGCAGCGCGCCTCTTCGGTCCAGGGCTCGTTAGTCACGGGCAGGACGAGGTTCCGCCCGGCTCCGATCGACTCGATCAGACGCCCGGCGGCGAGGGGAACCAGGTAGGCCTCCGGGTCCGCCTGGACCAGAACGACCGGCGCGTCCCCCCGGGCGTCCGCCACCGTCGGGCGTCTGCCCCGCGTGTCCGTCAGCGTTCGATACGGCAGGAGGCGGGCGTAGCGGTCCACGATCCGCGCCGCCCACCGCGCCTCCGCCTCGAAACGCGGAGTGCCTCCCAGGACCAGATCGAATTCCATCAGGAGAGCCCATGAGCCGGGAGGCGGGAGGCGGCAGGCGTTAGGCGAAGCCTCGTAGCCACTCCTCACGCCTTCCGCCTTCCGTCTCCCGTCTACCGGCTCAGGCGGTTTCCACGAGCATCGCGGTGGCTTCGCCGCCGCCGATGCAGATGGCAGCCAGCCCCCGCTTCCCCCCTTCCTTGCGCAGCGCGTGGATGAGCGTCGTCAGGATGCGGGCGCCGGAGGCGCCGATGGGGTGGCCGAGGGCGACCGCCCCGCCGCGGATGTTGACCCGGGCGGGGTCGAGCGAGAGCTCCCGGATGGCGGCCATGGCGACCGCGGCGAAGGCCTCGTTGATCTCGAAGAGGTCGATGTCGCCGACGGAGAGTCCCGTTTTCTTCAGGAGCTTCTGGATGGCGCCCACCGGCGCCGTCGTGAACCACTCGGGCGCCTGCGCGAATCCGGCATAAGCCACGATGCGGGCGATGGGGGCGAGACCCATCTGCCTCGCCTTCTCCTCGGAAGCGACGACGAGGGCCGCCGCGCCGTCGTTGATCTTCGAGGCGTTGGCCGCCGTCACCGTGCCGTCTTTCTGGAACGCCGGCTTCAGGCCCTTGATCTTCTCGAGCGGCGCCGCGAAGGGCTCCTCGTCCGCGTCGATCTTGATCGGGTCCCCCTTCTTCTGCGGCACCTCGACGGGCGCGATCTCCGCGGAGAAGAGACACGTCTTCGAAGCGTTCTGCGCGCGCTTGTAGGACTCGAGGGCATAGGAGTCCTGCTCCTCGCGCGTGAAGTGGTACTTGCCCGCGCACATCTCGGCGCAATTGCCCATGTGGATGTCCTTGTAGGGATCCCAGAGCCCGTCCTTGATCATCGAATCCACGAGGGCGGCGTTCCCCATGCGGTACCCGCTGCGGGCGCGCTCCAGAATGTACGGAGCATTCGACATGGACTCCATGCCGCCGGCCACGGCCAGGTCATATTCGCCCGCCTGGATCGCGTTGGAAGCGTCCATGACCGCGCGCATCCCCGAGCCGCAGACTTTGTTCAGCGTGATGCAGGGAACACTGTCGGGGATGCCCGCGCCGAGCGAAGCCTGCCGCGCCGGGGCCTGGCCGATGCCCGCCTGGAGGATGTTGCCCATGATGACCTGCTCCACATCCGACGGCTTCACCCCTCCTCGCTCGAGCGCGGCGCGGATGGCGGCCGAGCCCAGGACGGGCGCCGGGAGCGAAGAGAGCTTGCCGAGAAACGAACCGACGGGCGTGCGGGCCGCTGAGAGTACGACAATATTCTTCATAAGGCTTCGATTCTAACCCCGGCGAAGCGAGCGGTCTTCCCGCCAGGAGCAAGGTGTCAGGTTGTAGGTGTCAGGGGAAATGCAGGTGCCAGGTGTCAGGTGTCAGGTTTCAGGGACGGGAGCCCGGAACGCAGATCCAACCTGACACCTGATACCTGAAACCTGACACCTGTCTTCCACCTGAAACCTTCAACCCTGACACCTGCTACCCTTCTTTACGTGCGCATCCTGGCGATCGACTTCGGGGAAAAAAGGATCGGGCTCGCGACCTCGGATGAGACCGGGACGCTCGCCACCGCCCGCAAGACGCTCCAACGGGGCAGCGACGAGCGGGCGGCCCGGGAGATCCTGGAGTTCTGCTCGCTGGAGGAAATCGGACTCGTTCTCCTCGGAATTCCCCGGTCCCCCGAGGGAGTCGAGAGCCCCTTCGCCGCGCGGGTCCGATCCTTTGCCGCGAAGCTCGCCGCCCGCACGGCGATCCCGGTGCGCTTCCACGAGGAGACCTTGACCTCCAACGAGGCCCTGCGGCGGCTTCCGCCCGGCGCGACCCGGGAGGAGGTGGACCGGATGGCCGCGGAGGTCCTTCTCGAGGACTACCTGCGCCATGCGTCGCGAAGGCCAGCCTGAGCCATGCGGGCCAGGCGTCTGGCGGGAGTCGCTCTCCTCCTGGCCGTGCTCGCGGCGGCGGTCGCGGGGTACCTCTCCTATCGGCTAAAACACCCCCGCCCTGAGGGTACGCCTTCGACAGTCACGATCGTTTTCCCTCAGGGCACGACCACCGCGCAGATCTTCCGCAAGCTCGCCGAGACCGGCGTCGTCCCCGATGGCCGCGTGGCGGAGATCTATTACAGGCTCTATCGAAGCAGAACTGGCCTCCAGGCGGGCGAATATCTCTTCGACCGGCCGATGCCGATCGACGATGTCATCAACCGAATGGGACGCGGTGAAGTCGTCAAATACTCCGTCGTGGTGCCGGACGGCTTGACGGCCGAGGAGACTTTCCAGCTCTTCTGGAGCCGCGGCATCGGAGGTCCGGAGGGATTCGAAAGGGCCCTGCAGGAAACGGAGCTGCTCCCGGGCCTGACCAAGCGGCGTCTCGGACCTGGAAGGGTTCCTGTTTCCCGACACCTACCTCGTGACGCGCTCGACTTCGGCCCGCGCGATCGTGGACCTGATGGTCGCCGAGTTCCGCAGGAACTTCACACCCGAGATGCGGGAGAAGGCGCAGCGGCTCGGCCTGACGCTCGCGCAGGCGGTCACGCTCGCCTCGATCGTCGAGAAGGAAAGCGGGCTGCCGAGCGAGGGGCCGGAGATCGCGTCCGTCTACCTCAACCGCCTGAAGAGAGGCATGCGGCTCCAGGCGGACCCGACGGTCATCTATGCCTTGAGGCGCGACAGGAAGTGGACCGGCACGCTCTACCGTTCCGATTACGCCTACGACTCCCCTTACAACACCTACGTCTACGCGGGCTTGCCGCCGGGGCCGATCTGCAACCCGGGACTCAATGCCTTGAAGTCGGCCGTGGCCCCGGCCAGGACGGATTACCTCTATTTCGTGGCGGACAGCTCGGGCGGACACAGGTTCTCCCGGACCTTCGAGGAGCATCTCGCCGCGATAGCCGCCGCCCGCCGCCAGCGCGCCACGACCGCCGAAAACTGACGGGCAGCGAAGCTGCCTGTCATCCTGAGCGCAGCGAAGGATCTGCCCCGGTCACGATCAGCGGATTCAAGCGGAGCAGATTCTTCGTCGCTTCGCTCCTCAGAATGACAAGAAGGGGTCTACGGCCCTGTCAGAGTCTCCAAGCATTGACCGGTCTGCCTCGCTATTTCTTCGTGGGCTCGTAGGAGATGGACTTGATCTTGGGGAAGAGTGTCCGGAGCATGTCCTCCATGACCTTGTCTTCGACCCAGGTGATTTCGGTTCCGTCCACGTAGTAAGTGGGCGTCGAGTTGATTCCCAGGCGATAGCCCTCCTCCAGGTCGCGCCGCACGCGCGAGAAGCTGTCCTCCTTCAAATAGCAGGAGAGCAGATCGGCGCTCGAGACCCCCTCGGATTCCGCGGTCGTGAGGGCGAGCTCGTCTATTCCGGACACCGTCAGGGTCTCCTGGCGGGAGTAGACCTGCTCCTTGAAGCGGAACATCGAAGGAGCGCCGGCGAACTTGAAGATGCAGTCGCCCGCGGAGGCGGCCTTCATCGACCAGACGTGCCCCATCCAGAGAGGGAAGAACTTGTAGTGCCGGCGCACGTTGACGATGCCGGCGTTGGCGGCCAGCAAGCGGTCCATCTGCAGGCCGCGGAACTTGCAATACCCGCACTCCATGTCGGCGTATTCCACCATGTTGACCGCGGCGTCCGCAGGGCCGGTCGCGCGATTGGCGGAGAGATCGATCCGGCGGCGGCGCTCCGCGCGCGGGTCCATCCGGAAATCCCACAGCGTGCCCTGGAGATACATCTTCCCGTCGGGGGTGACGAAGCCAGGCATCCGCGAGGCGCCGTACCCGGTCTCCAGTTGAAGCACGATGCCCTTGAGCCCCGCCGCGTCGCGGTCGGGCGTCAGGACGGCGTGAACGGAGGTGCGGTAGAGCTTTCCGAGCTTCTCGTCGATCCAGGCGAGGTCCTGGGTGCTCCGGACGGGGCGCGGGGCGGTGTTGGGCAGGACATCGCCGGCGAAGAACCACTTGCCGTCCTCCGAGACGAAGACCACGCGTTCCACTTTCAGTTTTTCATAACGTCCCGTGCGCTTGACCTTGAAAGCGACAAACCCCGGAACCGTCTCCGTGGACCGCGTCACGGTGACCTTCGTCTCCGGATCGAACGAAAGAAAGCGCGCGGCGTAGACCTCGAGCTCTTTCTCGATCCCCGGGGAAACCGGCGCCTTGCTCGAAGCCGCCCGCGGAGCCGCCGCGGCCAGGGCGCAGGACAGCAGGAGGACCGTCACGATTCTCTTTTTCATCTTCCCCTCTTTCACTCTAACGACTTCCGGGCGCGGGACCGTTCCTCAGGATGTTCAGGGATTGGATCGCCCCCGGCTGGTCCGGCTTCAACGCCAGGGACCTTTCGAACAGCACGATAGCATCCTGGCGCTTGCCGAGGCATGTCTGAAACAGGGCCAGCGCGTTCAAGGTCGTCGGGTCGGACGTCTTCTGCTCGAAAGGAGCCACGGCCGCGGCGGCTCCCGGACAGTCCTTCCTCTTGAAGCGGTGAGAGGCCGAGCGCGCGGGCAAGCACCTCGTTCTGAGGAAATTCGGCAACCGCGCGCTCCAGCAGCGGCGCGGCCTCGGCGGCGCTGCCGTGCTCCTCGTACCAGTTGACCCAGCCCAGGAGAGTCCCCTCCGGATCCGCGTGGCCCGCCGCGAACGAGCGGAAGAGCCAGTCGCGAGCCCGCGCGTTGTCCTTCTGCGTCCGGTAGAGGATCGCCAGGTTGAACATCGGAGAATGATAGCCGGGGCGCAGGGCGAGCGCTTTTTCGAAGGCTTCCCGCGCGGAGCGCAGATCTCCGAGCGTCTCCCGCTCGTAGAGACCGAGATTGTTCCAGGCCCCTTCCGTCATCCCCGGCCGCTCTCCGCCGGTGGGCGCCAGGGGCCTGGCCTCGCTGCCGGAAAGATAGCCGAGCGCGAGAAGCTTCTTCGTGTATTCGCTCTTTTCGGCATCGGACATCTGCTCGGCCGGCACGCGGCGGACCGTGATCCCCGCGAACAGGTCCTGTTTCGCGAGGGAAGGCAGGTCCCGGAACGCCGCGGCGATGGGACGGCCGGTCATCCGGCGGTCGGCGGGGAGACCGAGGAGGGAGAGCACCGTCGGCGCGGCGTCGAACATCGTGGGCCTTGGAGCCGCTCTCCTTGCCCGGCCGCACGCGCGCGCCCCAGGCGGCGAACACCCCGTCCAGGCGATGCCAGTACGCCGCCGTGCTCCAGTTCAAGGAGGAGCGCTCGCAGGAGCGGTCCTCTCCCCACTTGAACCCGTGGTCGGACTGCACGATCAGAGTCGCGCGGTCTTCCTCGGCCCGGCGCATCCATTGTCCGAGCATCCGATCGACGACGCCGTAGTAGACGGCGACGGCGTTCTGATAACGGCGGAAGTCGTCCTCCGAGACGCACGAGAGTCTGGGCGGCGTGTCCGGCGCGAAGACGTGCCCGATCTCGTCGGTCCCTTCGATGTAGAGCATCATCAGGTCGGGGAGGTTCTTGTCGTAGAGGTCCCGCGCCGCGGCCTGGTAGACGCGGGTGGCCGAGAGGATGCGCGAGAGCGCCACGATCCGGTTCTCCATTCCCTCGCCGCTCCCGAGCGCGCGGGAGATCTCCGCCGAGGGGACATCCACGAAAGAGGCGATATCCGCCTCGGTGACCCGCCCGTCGCGGGCGAGGACCTGCGACACGCCGGGGGCCAGAGACGCGGGAAAGGCGACTCCCGAGAGCGGCAGCCTGTCGTAGAGGATCGGGCTCGCGTGGTCGGAGATGAAGAAGCCCTTGACCTCCTCGGCCGGATGCGTGCCCCACCACCCTACGACGCCGACACTCCTGCCGGCCGCGGAGGCGATGTTCCACACGGCCGGCACCGCGCGGGAAAAGCCGGAGATCGGCACCTTCTGCCCGCTCTTCGGATCCACTTCCTGAAAATCGAGAACGCGGTGCTTGTCGGGGCCGACCCCCGTCGCGACCGTCGTCCAGATGACCGGAGAGAGAACCGGCACGAAGCTCGTGATCCGGGTCGTGTACCCCTCCGCGGCGAGGCGCTTCCAGTTCGGCATGCGCCCCTGCCCGGACAGCCGGTCGAGGATCTCGAAGTCGAGTCCGTCCAGCCCGATCCAGAGGACCGGGCTCGCCGCCCCGGCGGCCCGCCGCCCCCGCGAAGGGTTGTCCGCGTTTTCGACGGCGGGCGCGGACGCTTGCGGAGCGGCGGGAGCCGGCGCGGCGGCGGCTTGCTCCCGGCCCCCGCGGCCGCAGGCGACGAGCGCCGGCAACGCGAGCCCGATCGCCAGCGACGACAGGCGGGAGACGGGTTTCACTTCGTCGGGGCAGGCGTGCGAGCGCGCGGACGCCGGCAGTCTCTCGAAGAGATAGATCTCGAGCTGCCCCTTCTCTCCGGGAAGAAGCGTCCCCTTGTAGAGGAAGGAGGGGGTCGCCACGACTCCCAGGCGCATCGCGAGGCCGATGTCGCGCAAGACCCGGCCCCGCGCCCGGCCGCTCGAGAGCTCGGCCGCGAACGCCTCGCGGGCCCCCGCCGCCTCGGCGATGTCCGCCGCCAGCTCGCGGGCCGCGGCCGGAGTCATCCCGCTCGAGCGGGCGAAGACGGTCTCCTCGTAGCGCTGGTAGAGCTCGGTCCGGATACCCGCGAGGGCCGCCGCGGCCTCGGCCGCGGCGAAGGACCAGTCGTGCATCTTCACGATCGGCAGGAATCGGACCTCCATGATTCCTCCCCTTTCCGCAACGGCGCGGCGCACGTCCGGCGTGCGGACGCGGCAGCGGTCGCACTGGAAGTCCAGAAACTCGGTCACCGTGAAGCGCGCGCCGTCGCCGGGGCGGGCCGGCGACCCCGGCTCCACGCGGACGCCCTCGCTCCGAGAGAGGAGTTTCTCGCGGAAGGCCTCGGGGCTCCCGGCCAGAGGGTGGAACTCGCCGAGCATCAGGACCGCGCCGTCGTTCGAGATGAAGCCGGTCCGCGAAGCGACGGCATCGCCCTCCGGACCCTGCCGGATGGAGAGAGTCAGGGGCGTCAGAGAGACGCGGGACGGAGAGCCCACCTCGACGTTGACCGGGAGCCCGAACATCTCGCGAAGAGAGGACTCGATGTTGGGCAGATCACGCCCCCGATCGAAGGGACGGCGGGCCGCCGCGCGGTCCGGATCGTTGAAGACGTCGCCGACGAAGACCTCGCCGGCCGCGGCATCGTACAGGGCGATGCTGGACTCCTGATGGGACTTCGAATTGGAATGCCGCTCCACGCGGTACGCCTCGAGGCCGGGCAAGACGACCTCCCGTGTCGGCCTGGCCACGATCTCGCTCCCCGGGATGTGGGTGTACCAGCCGCGAAAATAGGCGGCGATCCTCTCGCCGACGGAGGGCTGGGCGAAGCAAGAGAGGGGAAGGGCGCACCAGAGGAGGAGCGCCAGGCAGAACAGGTCTTCGCACTGCCCGGAATCTAACACGCCGGTCCGCGGGCCAATTCCTCGAGGCGAGACACCTCCCGAAGCCGGCCTACCGGGCGGCGCGCTGGGAACTCCGGTCGACCAGGATTGCCTTGCGGGCGCCGTCGAGGGTGTTCAGGACAGACGCCTCGCGCTGCATGACGTTCTTGCCGTATCCCTGCCGCGTGATGAACTCGAAGTCCACCTGTCCATAGGGCAGTCCCTTCGGCAGAAGCTCCTTGCGGTAATGCCAGACCTCCCGCCAGTTGGCGGCCCCCTCCAGCAACCGGGTTCCCGGTCCGGTCATGTTGTCGATGACCACGTTCTTCGCGTTGGTGTTTCCCCCGGTCTTTTCCACGGTCGTGATGTCATTGCGGGAATAGCGAGCCATGCCCGACGGCTCCGTCGAGTCCTCGCCCGCCCCGATCGGCCTGCGGCCGATGTACGTCGGCGGTCCGAGCAACAGGAACACCATCCCGCGGTCGGTCAGGCTTCCGCGGATCTCGTCCTCGGTGAAGTGACTGTCGGCGAACGCGACTCTCCTCTCGAATTCTTCGCGGAACTCGTTCTCCACCGTCTCCGGCCTGCGGATCCCGGGCTCTCCAGAAGGCCGTGACGAACTCGGAACGGGAGACGGGATTGAACATCTGGGTGAAGGTCCGCCGCTCCTCCGAGGTCAGCAGGTAGCGCACGGGGCCATCCGCCCAATCCTCGCCGAGCTCCGGCTGGCGGCCGTCGGAGGATCGGACATAGGCGCGATACGCCGCCGCGATCGAACCGTCCTCCGCCGGCGGCTGCGGCGTCGTCTTCCTGCCGCTTCAGATCGCGGCGCGTCTCTTCCAGAACGGCGATGACCTTCTTGGGATACATCCCCGGATCGAGCGAGACGCGTGGGAGAAAAGGCCAGGAAGATCTGGAACTCGGCGCGGGCCTCACTGTCCCGGCCGAGCGCCGCCAGACAGGCGCCCCGATAGAAGGCGATGCCGGGACGCAGCGACGCGCGGTAGGCCTGGTTTTCCGGCTGCTCGCCTTCCATCTCGATTTTCGAGAGCGTCGCGAGAGCGTCGGTGTACGCGCCGAGCCGGAACTGGTCCTTCGCTTTCTGGAAGAGCTGCGGAAGCACGGACGCCGAGAGCAGCGAACCGGCGAGGAGAAGAAGCAGGAGAGGCAGGCAGATGCGGCGCATGGGAACCTCCAGGACTCCTCGATTCTACGCCCGCGCGGCGCCCGCGAAACAGGGCGGGAGAAAAAAAAGGGGCGGCCGAAGCCGCCCCCGGATGGAATCCGTTGGAAACGGACTCTCAGAAGGAGATCTTCAGAGCCGCGCGGAGGAGACGCGAGAGTCACGCGCGTCGTCGCCTTCCTGTAGTCCGCGTTGTCCGTGCAGGGAGCCGTGGCCGTCGCCGGGCAGGTAGATGCGGCTGGACGGGATCGGTCTGTCCCGGGCTCGATACCCGCCTGGCCGTAGAACGGACTTGTCGCGGTCGTGACGTAGGTGCCGAAGAGGTTGTAGCGCTGATCGATCGCCGTGGCCGTCTGCCGGTTCAGGACATTGAAGAGGTAGAGCTGCGGGGTGACCGTCACCGGCCCGACGTTGATGTTGTAGGCGAACGAGAGATTCGCCTCGTAGTCCGTAGGCAGGCGTCCGTTGGTGCCGCGGGTGTCGAGGTACAGCAGGTCCGGATAGAAGCTGTTGTAGTAGCCCAGACGCGAGGTCGGGTACCCCGCTCCTCCCGTAGAACTGCCCACCGACCGAAAGACCGAAGGGCGCGTTGTACACCGCGTCCAGCCGGAACTGGTGGGTCCGGTCGAGCTCCAGGTCGCCGTAACCGTTGACGCTGAACTGCCAGTAGTCGTAGTCGGCGTTGATGCCGGGGTCCGTCTGGCCCGAAGCCTCGCGGATCGCCCCCGAGTAGTTGCCCCGCAGGGTCGAGTACAGGTACGAGGCCTGCGCCCAGAACTGTCTGCGAGAAGGCCTTGCGCGCCGTCAGCTCGATGCCGCGGAAGATCCGCTTGGCGTCGCCGACCGGAACGCCCGGTAAGTCCCAGCACGTCGCCGATGTCGGCGTCCGTCGGGTTGGCGGACGTGTCGCAGGTGTTGATGGCAGCCGCTGGCGGCCGGGCCGCTGCCGCCCGGGTTGAAGATGCCGCAAGTGGAGCCCTGGGCTCGCGGGTCGGTGTAGTCGAGGTCGCAACGGTCCTCGACCGTGCGGCCGAGCGTCCGGTACGTCCCTTGATGCCGACCGACAGGGTCGGGTCCAGGGCCTTCTCGACGCCCAGGGTGTACTCATCCTGGTAGGAGGCCTTCGATTCCGGCGTCCACCGGCTCGCCCGCGAAGGAGCCGACCTGGATCGGGCGCGACGCGCGCCGCGAAGTCCTGGTTGAGTGTCCGTCGGGCTGTAGTTGTAGTTGCGAACCTGGGTATTGGCCGAGAAGACGCGGGCGTTCAGGTCCGTCGGGATCGCGTAGAAGAAGCGTCCGGCCGAGCCGTAGAGTTTGCTCGTCCCGTCGCCCACGAAGTCCCAGACGAAGCCGAAACGCGGCGCCCACTGGTTCAGGAGCTTGAAGAGCCGTAGTCCGACCTCGCTGGCGCGCACGCGAAGTAGTGCTCCTGGTCCCAGCGCAGGCCGGCGTTGACCGTCAGCGTCGGGATGATCCGCCACTGGTCCTGGACGTACGCGCCCCAGCGCTTGGTCGGCGTGTCGAACGGCGCCGCGACGAGGGGCGTCAGGTCCGTGGCATTCGCCGTGTAGAAGCGTGCTCGTAATAGACCTGCGGTGTCGTGCCCCTGGGAGTTGGTGTAGAAGGGCGCCCTCGCTCAGGTCGCAGGTGTTCGAGCCCGTGCCGCAGGCCCGGATGACGGACGCTGCCCGCCCGTGTAGTACGTCGAGCCTGACGTGGCGTCCTTCGAGTAGTCACCGCCCACCTTGAACTCGTTGTTCCCGACATAGCCGGTGAAGCTGCCCGACCACAGGTCGCGCGTGGAGTTGTTGTTGATGGTCGGTCCGAAGACCGACCCGAAGCCGCCCGGTAACGACGGTTCGGGGATACGCGTCGTGTCCGTGACGCGCTGGACGTCCAGCCCGTCGGGCTTCGTCTCGAAGCGGTCCTTGTGCTGGCTGTACTGCACGGTCAGGATCCCGAACGAGCCGAAGAGCTGGTTGAGCCGGCCCGCCCAGTCCGTGCCGCCGACGTCGCGGCGGCCGTTGTAGCTGAAGGGGTTAAAGCCGACGGGACGACCAGCGCGCCCGTCATTGACCTGCGGGTCGGCGAACATCGTGCCGACGAGGGTCGTCCCCTGGGCGACGTTGAACGTCAGCTTGCCCGCCCACAGGTTCGAGGTCGTGTCCTGCGGGAAATTCTCGTCCGGCCCGGACGCCCGTGATCGGCTGGATGTCCTGGCTGTTGTTGACGCGGTCGTAGGCGCCGTAGAACCAGATGTGGTCCTTCAGGAAGTAGCCGCCCAGATCGACGCCTCCTTCCTTGCGGTCGATATTCCTGGTGCACGGACCCGGTCGTGTTGACCTGCGCGTCGCCCGACCCTGGGAGAGGTCGGCGGTCTTGTCGAACCGCGTATTGGCCGAGAAGTCCGCCGGGTTGTCAGTAGCCGAACAGGTCGCCGTGGAACTCGTTGCCGCCCGACTTGGTGATCACGTTGACCACGCCGCCGGTGTTGCGGCCGTACTCCGCCTGGTAGCCGCCCGTCTTGACTTCCACTTCCTGGATGAACTCGGTGTTGATGACCTTGCCCTGGAACCCCTTGATGACGTTCGTCGTGTTGACGCCGTCGATCAGGAACAGGTTCTCCGACGAGGTCGAGCCGTAGACCGAGAGCGCCAGAGAGCGTCCCTGCGTCTCGCCGCTGTCCGTCTGCACGCCCGGCTGCGAGAGCACGATCGAGGCGTAATTGCGCCCGATCGGCAGCTTCTCCATCACCTTGGCCGAGTAGTTGGTGCCGGTCGTGGTCGAAGCCGTGTCCACGAGCGGCGCCTCACCGGTCACGGTGATGGCTTCCTTGGCCGAGACCTGCATCTGCATGTTGACGGTCGCCGTCGAGTCGAGCGTGACCGTGGCGTTCTTGGCCACGGTGCCCATCCCCGACAGGTTCCCCGTCACCTTGTAGGCGCCCGGCGGGACGCTGATGAAACGGTAGCGCCCGTCGTTGCCGGTGGTCGCGACGCGCGTGCCCTGAAGGTTGGGGCTCGTGAGCTCAACCGTCACGCCGGGCAGCGCCCCGCCGTTCTGATCGGTGATCGTGCCCTCGATCGTCCCGGTCGTCTGCGCGACGACGATGGGAGCGAGCAAGAGCAGGCAGACCGACAGAACCAGGGTAAATCGGTATCCTGACTTCATTCCTGCCTCCTTAAAAACATTCCGCTCAAGAAAAAAACGCACGTGAAACTCGAAAAACAGGCTTAGCTAGAGCAATGTCACTGCCAGCGAAACGGCCAACAGCCAGATTGGCTAAGTAACTGTTTCTAAAGCAGCAATTGACAGGACGAATCCGGTCTCACATCGAGGACGATGCTGCTTTTTTGGAGTTTAGTTCAAACTTTTGAATCTGACCGGACGGTCAGATTTTTTCCGACCGGATAGACACCATGAACGCGCCGCCTTCGACCGTCTGGCCCGCCACGACCTCGACCCGCTCCACGGCGCCCGCCCGGGAGGCTCGAATCTCGTTCTGCATCTTCATGGCTTCGAGCACGAGGAGCAGAACTCCCGCCTCCACGCTGTCTCCCGACCGCCACGCGAACCTCCACGATGCGTCCGTGCATCAGCGCGCGGACTTCTTCGATCCCGCCGGCCGCCGACGGGTCCACGCGGCCGCCGTCGTGCTCCCGCCGGCGTTTTCCGATTGGGACTCGCCGCGCGTTGCCGGCCGTGACGACATCCACGCCCTCCGGGCCGCGCGTCACGACCCGGCCGGATAACTGGCGGCCGTCCTCGAAGAGCAGGGAGATCCGCCCGTCGGGAAGGCGCGCGACGTCCACATCGTGGGCCCGGTCTGTCCGGAGCACGCGGCAACGGGATGACCGGCGCTCGATGACCACTTCTTCGGGATCGCCGTCGCCCGCCCGGAGAAAGAAGACCTGTCTTCGCATCGCTCGTTCGAAGTCTCAGCGCCGCAGCGCTTCATGGCGCGCCGTGTCACGCCAGACGGAACGCGAACCCGCGGGCTCCGCCGAGTTTCTCCGGCGGCGAGTCCGAGAGCGAGACGGCCGCGAGCAGAACATCGTCCGCCGAGGCGGCCTCGTCCTCGAGGATTCCTTGCTCGAGCCGGCGCTCCAGCCATTGGACGTCGAAGTCGCCCGACAGGAAGCCCGGATCCTTCGCCAGCCGGCGGAAGAGCGGGAGCGTCGTCTCCACGCCCGAAATCTCGTATTCGGCCAGGGCGCGGGAGAGCCGCGTGATCGCCTGCGGGCGCGAGGCGCCCCAGACGACGAGCTTTCCGAGCATCGGATCGTAATCGACGGGAACGGAGGCTCCCTGCTCGATGCCGATGTCGTGGCGCACGCCGGGGCCGGCAGGCAGGCGGAGCGCCGTGATCGTGCCCGGCGAGGGAGCGAATCCGCGGCGCGGGTCTTCGGCGTAGATGCGGCACTCGATGGCGTGGCCGCGCGGCGAGAGCCGTCCGGGCAGGGAGAGCGGCTGCCCCATGGCGATCGAGATCATCTCGGCGGCCAGGTCGATTCCGAAGACCTCTTCGGTGACCGGATGTTCGACCTGGAGTCGCGTATTCATCTCCAGGAAATAGAAGGAGCCGTCGGGAGCGAGCAGGAATTCGACGGTCCCGCAGGAGACGTAGTTCACGGCCCCGGCCGCGGCGAGGGCGGCCGCGAAGAGACGGGACCGGAGGTCGTCTCCGACTGCGGGAGAAGGGCACTCCTCCAGGACCTTCTGGTGTCGCCGCTGCAGGCTGCATTCCCGCTCTCCGGCCGCGACGCGCCGGCCGAACTTGTCCGCCACGATCTGCACCTCGATGTGGCGCGGGCGCTCGATCAACTTTTCCGCGTAGACGGCGCCGTCGGAAAAGAACGCGAGGGCCTCGGACGAGACGCGCGCGAACGCGGCGTCGAGGTCGCTCTCCGAGTCCACGCGCCGCATCCCCTTGCCCCCGCCGCCCGCCGAGGCCTTGAGCAGGACCGGGTAGCCGGCGCTTCGCGCGAAGTCCTTCAACTCCTCCGGGCCGGCGGCCGCGCGCGTGGTCCCGGGCACGACGGGAACTCCCGCCGCTTCCATGAGCCGCCGGCTCCCCGTCTTCGATCCCATCGCCTCGATGGCGTCGGGGCCGGGGCCGACGAAGGTCAGCCCCTCCTCCGCGCAGGTGCGCGCGAACGCCGCGTTTTCCGCCAGGAACCCGTAGCCCGGGTGGATGAGCGTTGCCCGCGTCTGCCGAGCCGCCTCGAGAATCGCCGGAACGTTTAGATAGCTCTCGCGCGCCGGCGCCGGCCCCAGCCGCACCGCGTAGTCCGCCATCGCGACATACGGCGACTTCCGATCCGCGTCCGAGAACACCGCCACCGTCTCGATGCCCAGGTCCCGGCACGCGCGGAAGATCCGCATCGCGATCTCGCCGCGATTCGCCACCAGGAGCCTCATGGCCGGGAGGCGGGAGGCGGGAGACGGCAGGTCGAGACGGAGAAGTCATTTCGGTGTCCGAATGACGAATCAGGCCGCTGGTCATCGACGAGAATTCGATCGACTGTCTGTTCAGATGGGCAGGAAGTCTCTCACCCAAGAATTACCTGTTTCATGGCGATGTCGAGCAAGCACTCAACTCCGCCGACGAGCCGCGCGCAGTTGAGAGAAACGTGAGAATTCGCGCTTCGATCGTCCGCGCGGCACCCTCGGCGATGTTCGCCGGGATGGACACAGCCGCACGCCGAATCTGCGAGGTCAGACCCAAATCGTTCCTCTTGCGGGAATTTGGACCGTGTCACGGTACAGCTCTACCGCGAGCTGCTCGGGAAAGTCGATAGGCATCAAGCCTCTCGTGCACTGACCGTTCCCGCGTGCATCCGTTCGCCCTCAGTGCCGCCTCCCGCCTCCCGTCTACCGTCTACGGTCAGAGGGGGATGTTGTCATGCTTCTTGGCCGGGAGCCCGGCTGCGTTTGCCTTCCAGGAGCTTGAAGGCGGCAATGAGCTTCTCGCGGGTCTCCGAGGGCTCGATGATGTCGTCGATGTAACCCCGCTGCGCGGCGACGTAGGGGTTGGCGAAGTTTTCGACGTACTCCTCGACCTTGGCGGCTCGCTTCTCCACGGGCGCGTCGGGAGGCAGCTCCCTCTTGTAGACGATGTTGACGGCCCCTTCGGGCCCCATGACCGCGACCTCGGCGGTAGGGTAGGCGAAGTTGAAGTCGGTTGCGATGTCCTTCGACAACATGACGCAGTAGGCGCCGCCGTAGGCCTTGCGGGTGATGACGCTGACCTTCGGCACGGTCGCTTCCGCGAAGGCGAAGAGAAGCTTCGCTCCGTGGCGGATGATCCCTCCGTACTCCTGCTGGGTCCCCGGCAGGAATCCGGGCACGTCTTCGAAGACCAGGAGCGGAATGTTGAAGGCGTCGCAGAATCGCACGAAACGGGCCCCCTTGATCGCCGCGTCGATGTCCAGGACTCCGGCCAGGTGCATGGGCTGATTCGCCACGACGCCGATCGACCGGCCCGCCAGCCGGATGAAGCCGACGAGGATGTTCCTGGCGAAACCGGCGTGGACTTCGAAGAAGACCCCTTCGTCCGCGACCTTCCGGATGAGAGCGGCCATGTCGTAGGGCTTGTTGGGCTCCTCGGGAATGAACGTATCGAGGGTCGCGCCGTCGTCGTGAGGCTCGTGCGGCTCGCGGGCGGGCGGCTCATCCAGGTTGTTGGACGGAATGTAGGAAAGAAGCTCGCGGATTCCCGCGAGCACCGCGTCGTCGTCCTTCCCCACGAAGTGCGCCACGCCCGAGACGGTCGAGTGCGTCCGCGCGCCGCCGAGCTGCTGCTTGGTGACCTCCTCGTGAGTGACCGTCTTGATCACGTCGGGCCCCGTCACGAAGAGGTAGGAGGTCTCCTCGGTCATGAACACGAAGTCGGTGATCGCCGGCGAATAGACGGCGCCGCCGGCGCAGGGCCCCAGGATCGCGGAGATCTGCGGCACGACGCCCGAGGCCCGGGTGTTGCGCAGGAAGACCTTCGAGTAGGCGGCCAGCGATACGACTCCTTCCTGGATGCGCGCGCCCCCGGAGTCGTTCAAGCCGATGATCGGCGCGCCATTCTGGACGGCCAGATCCATCACCTTGCAGATCTTTTCGCCGACGGTCTCGGAGAGCGATCCTCCGAAGACCGTGAAGTCCTGGGCGAAAACGTAGACCGGACGCCCATCCACCGTTCCGGCGCCGCAGACGACGCCATCCCCGGGAATGCGGGTCTTCTCCATATCGAAGTCGCGGCAGCGGTGGAGGACGAACGGATCAAGCTCGAAGAAGGAGTCGGGGTCGAGCAGCCGCTCGATGCGCTCGTGCGCCGTGAGCTTCCCCTCCCGGTGCTGGCGCTCCGACCGCTCGCGGACCTCCTCCGGCACGCGCTTGCTCACGCAGCGCCTCGAGCTTCGCGATCTTCTTCTCTAAGGTCATAAGTCTGGTGTCAGGTTGTAGGTGGTAGGGACCGGCTCGGCACCTACCACCTTCACAACACTATTCCCCGCTGTTCGGCGAGCTTTCGACGGATGCGGCGGAAGAGCTCCTGCCCGTCCACCCGTCCCGAGGCGATCTCGTTGCGGGCGGTCTCCATCATGCGGCGCGCCTCTTCGTCCAGGGTGCGCTCCTTCTCGACTTCGTCGGCCAGGGCGGCGAGCACCGTCTGGCGCAGGACGTCCGGCGCTCTCTCCTCGAAGAGCTTGCGGCTCGCGAGTCCTCGGGCGGTGCGAACGGCGATGAACTCCTTCTTGGTGTCGGCGAGACTCATCTGGCCCGATGTTAACAGCCGGAAGACGGGAGCGGAGACGGAAGACGGAAGACGATCAAATCCGCCTCCTTTCCGTCCCACGTCTACCGTCTCCCGACTTCGTTCACGGATAATCGGGTCATGAACCTGGACACGGGGGCGGTGGCCCGCTGGCTGGAGCCCCTGGTGAAGCGCCCGGAGGAGATCGCCGAAGTCTTCGCCGAGCGGCGGCGGGAGATCACGATTGATTGGCGCGACGGCGAGATCCGCGAGGCGCGCGAGTCTCTGACCGAAGGGCTTTCCGCGCGCTGGAAAGGAGCCTCGGGCCAGCGGCTCGCCTTCGTGTCCCGCTGCGACGAAGAGGGCGCCCGCCAGGCCGTGAGGGCCGTGCAGAGGGAGATCGGTCTCTCTCCCCTTCCCGTCAAGCCCTCCCGCGCCCGGGAGGAACCCGCCGCCCCCGCGGGACTCGACGCCGAGCGATGGATCAAGCGCCTGCCGGCCCTCTTCGCCCGCCACGCCCCGCGTCACCGGTTGCGGTGGACCCTGCGGGACGTCGCGCGGCAGGTGATCCCGGCCCGCGGCGACGCCAGCGTGTTCGCCCGCCGGCTGATGTCCCTCGACGGAACGTTCACGGCCGCATCCCGACGGGGCGACGAGACGCGGGACTTCGCCTTCCACGCCCCGGTCGGCGAATCCACGGCCGAGGAGCTCCGCGCGACACTTGCGCACGCCGGACAACCCCGGGACACGGCGGCGCCGTGCGGGGAGGGAGAGACCGATGTGGTGCTCGCCGCGGGATGCGCCGCGGTGCTCTTCCACGAGATCCTGTCTCATCCGCTCGAGGCCGGGGCGGAGTCGCCGTTGTCCGGCCTCGAACAGGCCCGCCTCGCGCCGGCGGAGGTCGAGGTGCGCGACGACGCCACCCGGCTCGATCTCTTCGGCGGGTACGAGCGGGACGATGAAGGCGTCGCGCCGCGCACGGTCAAGCTGCTCGACGCCGGGCGTCTCTCGGGCCGGCTCACCGATCGTGCGCACGCGGCCGCCGGGATCCCGTCCAACGGCCATGCTCGCCGCGCCGGGCCGCAGGATGCCCCGCTGCCGCGCGGTTCCAACGTCCTCGTCGGTCCCGGGCACTCGACGGCCGACGAGATCCTGCGCCGCCTCTCCTCGGGGCTCTGGATCGAGCAGATCGACGGCGGTTCGGTGGAGCTCGCGAGCGGGCGGTTTCGGCTGTGCTTCCCCCGCGCCCGCCGCGTCCGGCGGGGAAGGATGGCCGACGAATGCGGGGCCGGCGTTCTCTCCGGGGAGATCCTGCCGGTCTTGAGATCCATCGATCCCGGGATCGGCCGAGAGGTGCGCGCCTACAGGGCGCTTGCGTGGTGCGCGCGCGGCGGGCAGGTGGTGCCCGTCCAGGGAGCCGCGCCCGACATGCTCGTGCGCAAGTTCTTCGTGCGGCCGTCTCGATGAACGATCCCGGGTTCGACCGGATTTGCGAGGAGCTCTCGCGAAGGGCTCCCGGAGAGTGGGAGCTCTATCGGAAGACCGGCGAGTCCCTCGATCTCGAAGCGACCGCGGCCGCGCGCGCGACGACGGCGCGCCGCGAGGAGGGGTGGGCGGCGCGCTGGTGGGAAGGCGGCGCGCCCCGGTTCGCCTGCGGCTCTTCGACGGAAAACCTGGAGCGAGCGCTGGCCGGCGTGTCGCGCATCCCGACGAGCAAGGACCCTCCCCCGGCCTGGCCGGCGGCGAAGAGCACGCCGCGCAAGACCTCCGGATCCATCGAGCCTCCCCCCGATCTGTTTGAGGCGCTCCAGCGCCAGGTCTCCACGGAATCCCGCGGCGAGGCGCTCTTGCAGGAACTCGCCGTCCGTCGCGGCGGGAGCGCCGAGCGCGTCGTCAACGGGCGCGGCCTCGACGTCTCTTTCTCCGGAGAGCTCCTCGACGGTCACGCCCTGGCGATCGGCCGCAAGGGCTCGCGGGCCTGCGAGGCGAGAGTCGTCTTCCGGTGGGACCAGGGACCGGATCTCGAATCCCTCGCGCGACGCCTCGCGGACCGGGCGACGCTGCCGCTTTCGGACAAACCGACGCCCGTGGATCGCGGGGAGTGGCTGCTCGAGCCCTCGGTCGGGGCCGCGCTCCTCTCGGGGCTCGCGCCCCTCTTCTGCGAGGACACGCTGCCGAAATGGGTCCATCGCGCGGAGCTCTTCGCGCCGCTGGTGACCATCGCCGACGACGCGTCCGCCGACGCGCTCTACGACGGCGAAGGCACGCAGACTCGCCGCGTGGCGGTCGTCGAGAACGGTGCGCTCGCCGCGCGGCTCCACGACCTGCGCTCGGCCCGGAGAGAGGACGCGACGCCCACGGGCCACGGCGTGCGCCCCTCCTACCGCGTGCCGCCGGCGCCGGGACCCCGCCGGATCTTCTTCGAAACGGACACGCCGGCTCCTCAGCGGGAACTTCTCGCCCGCGTGCGCCGGGGCCTCTTCGCGTCGGCGCTGACCTCTCC
This sequence comes from uncultured Acidobacteriota bacterium, assembly GCA_963741435.1. GTDB lineage: Bacteria > Acidobacteriota > Thermoanaerobaculia > UBA5066 > Gp7-AA6 > JAWOLE01. The sequence continues at coordinate 144,603 of CAVUIX010000043.1, forward strand.
GGCTCGCTTCGACTTCGAGCGCGACCGGTACGAGGTGGAATTCACCGGCATCGCCGTCGCCGGCGGGCGGGCCCAGGGGCCGGTCGCGGGAGCGCGGGCCCGCGGACGAATCTCCCAGTTGCTTCGCCGCATCGCCGGCCTTTCGACCGACCGCCATTTCTTTCCGATGCCCTATCCCGCCGGCGCCCCCACGCTCCTGGTCGAGCGGGCCGACTTCGACTAGCCCGGATAATTCACGGACACCCAGCCGAAACCCGTGTATCTGGTTGAGAGATGGACGGGTTGCTGCCGAAGCTCTGCGTGCTGCCGAAGTACACCTTGTTCCCGCGAGAGATTTTTCGTCGGGACGAGGAAGGCCGACGACGGCGATGCCGGGGGCATCGCAGAGGAGGTCTGACGAAGTATCCGGCGGAAAAGATCCGCGGGACGGCTGGAGTCGTTCGTGAATTATGCGGGCTAGCCCGGGGAGCTTCAGTCGGGGACGGGAGTGGGTGGCGGAGGCGGAGCGCCGCGCGGATACGGGGGCGGAGTCGGAAGCTCCGTGGCCGGAGCATCTGTCGGCTCGGGAGGAAGAACGACGGCGTCCGGCACCGGCTCCGCGACGTTCGGAGGCTGTCCCGGTGCGGGCCGGACCGGCTCCCGACGCGGAGGATTCGGGGGGAAGAGATGACCTTGACCGGCGTCGTGCGAGGAGCGGCCGCGGCGGCGGGCGTTCCGGCCGGGGCGGGCTGCAGATCCTCGGAAGAGAGCGTGCGATCGACCGGCAGACGGCGCACCAGCGACGGATTCGAGTAGTTGGCGTCGGAAATCATCGAGGCGGCGGCCATGTCGCGCGGATAGTTCTCAAGCGACACGAAGGCCAGCAGGCGCGTGTCCACGATGAGGGGATTGCGCTTGGGATCGCGCATGCCGGGATCGATCTGCAGGGCCCGCGCGTACTGAGCGATGGCGCTCTGATCCGACCCGCGCTTCTCGTAGAGCCTGCCCAGGCGGAATCGCGAGGGCGGGAAGCCCCGGTTGCGGTCCACCGACTTCTCGTAGGCGGTGATGGCCTTCCCGTCCTCTCCCAGTGTCTCGTAGAGGAGGCCGAGGTTGTATGGCGCCAGGAAATTGTGAGGGTCCAGTTTCATCGCCGTCTCGTATTGTTCGCGCGCCTCTTTCGGGAAGCGCCGGGCGGCCAGGAGGTTGCCGAAGTCGTTGCGCAGGTCGGCAGATTTCGGATCCGCTTCGACCCTCTTCTCCTGCGCGAGAATCTTGTCGTCCAACGGATTGCCGGCGACGAGATAGCGCCGGTAGAAGGGCTCCTGCGGCTTCTTCTCGCCGAGAATGAAGCCGGGCAGCATCATCGCGGCGAGCAAGAGCCGCCGCTCCGAGAATCCTCTTCATCATTTCAATCCTTCCTGGATGGGTCCAAGCTCTCAGGTTTCCGATGTCCAGGTGTTCAGGAGCGCTGGATACTTCGAGCCTGCCTGAAACTTGGAACCTTGAGATCTATCCCTTCGGTCTCGCGATCAGCCTGACCCTGCCTTCCCGCTCCGCCACGTCGAACTCGATCTGCGCTCCCCCGTAGCGGTTTTTCAACCTCTCGCGTTCGCGCGCCAGCCTCTCCGTGAACTGCTCGAAGTCGAGCCCGCTCACGTCCTCGCCGCGGGCCTTCCTGGCTCCGACGTAGCGCTCAAACAGCTCCCGCTCCGGGTCGGGCTTCGACCGGCTGTCCCCCTCTTCTACGGAGACGGATGCTCTCCCGTTTGTCCGGGCCGGCGAGATTTCCGGCGCGCTCGAGCCGAGCCGGGTGAAATGACCATAGACTCCGGGGCGGCGGCCGGCCTCCTTCTCCGATTGGAGCCGGTCCCAGCGCTCGCAGAGAGCGTTGTAGTGGCCCTGGAGCGTCGACAACCGGTATCGCGCCGCGGCGGATTCCGACTCCGTGCGGCTCAGCCGCCGAAGCTCCTGCCCGAGGCGCCTTCGGACCTCCACGGGGGGCTTCGGGCTCGAGCCGTAGAGGAAGGCGTCGTACTGCGCGTTCAGATCCCGCAGGGCGCCCTCGAGCCTCTGAAGCTCCCGTTCCCAGGCCATGGACCTATAGTAAGGGACGTGAGCCGAAAGCCGTTAGCGGTCACCCCCGGGAAACGGGAGGAAACCGCTTCCCGACGGCGGCATCCGCCTTCGATGGACCTGCTGCTTTCTTCGCCCGGCGCGGCGGAACTGGAACGCGTCTACGGCCGGGAGGCGGTCAAGGAAGAGCTGCGCGGCGCAGTCGCGCAGGGGAGGACGGACCCGGAAGAGCTGATCGGCAGCGCCGCGCGCACACTCGAGCGACGGTTTGCGCCCAGTCTCCTTCGCGCGATCAACGCGACCGGCGTTCTCCTGCATACGAATCTCGGCCGCTCTCCCTTGTCCGACACGGCCCGGGAAGCGCTCCTGCGCGTTGCCGCCGGTTACTCGACGCTCGAGTACGATCCGGCGACGGGAGGCCGGGGACACCGGCAGTCCCACGTCCGGTCCGCGGCGCGCGATCTCTTCGGCTCGCAGGACGCGATCGCCGTCAACAACAATGCGTCGGCAATCTTTCTCTGCCTGTCGGCGCTCGCTCGCGGCCGCCGCGTGCTGGTCTCCCGGGGGGAGCTCGTGGCGATCGGAGGGAGCTTCAAGATCCCGGAGATCCTGGAGGCTTCGGGCGCCGTTCTGGCCGAAGTCGGAACGACCAACCGCACTTCGATCGAGGACTACCGGCGGGCGCTCTCTTCCGAGACGGCTCTTCTCTTGACCGTGCACCCCTCCAATTACGAGATCCGCGGTTACACGAAGCGGCCGGAGGCGGGACAGATCGCGGCGCTCGCCCGCGAAGCCGGCATCCCGTGGGTGCACGATCAGGGAACCGGCTGCCTCGTCCCACTGGACGAATTCGGGGTGACGGCCGAGCCGACCGTCGCCTCCTGCCTCGCCGGCGGAGCCGACCTCGTCACTTTCTCGGCCGACAAGCTCTTCGCGGGGCCGCAGGCCGGCTTCGTCGCCGGACGCGCGGACCTCGTCGCGAGACTCGCTGCTCATCCCGTGGCGCGCGTCGTTCGGCTCGACAAGCTCGCGCTCGCGGCGCTCGCAGCGACAATCGCGGCCTGGAAGACCGGGAAGTGGAGGGATTTTCCGGTGTACAGAGCGGCCGGGCAGAGCCTGGATCGCTTGCGGGATCGGGGCGAGGTGATCCAGGACGCCCTGCGCCGCCGGGCTCCTGCCGTGGCGCTGGAACTGGTCGCGTCGAGTGCTTTCTTCGGCGGCGGAACGAGCCCCGAGAAGCCCTTCCCTTCCCGTGCTCTCGCTGTCTCTCTGCCAGGCCTGTCCGCCGAAGAGCTGGCGGGCCGCCTGCGCTCGGCCGAGCCGCCGATCGTCGCCCGCATCGAGGAGGGCCGCCTGCTGCTCGATCTGCGTTCAGTGGATCCGGACGAAGACGCGCTGCTGATCGAGACTCTCTCGGGTCTGGCGGCCAGTGGCGGAGCGGCGTCAGAGAATCGCGGCAATTGAAGAGAGGGCTCTTAACCCGCATGATTCACGAACGACTCCAGCCGTCCCGCGGATCTTTTCCGCCGGATACTTCGTCAGACCTCCTCTGCGATGCCCCCGGCATCGCCGTCGTCTGCCTTCCTCGTCCCGACGAAAAATCTCTCGCGGGAACAAGGTGTACCTCGGCGGCACGCGGTCTCGGTGCAGCAGCCCGCTTATCTCTCAACGAGATGCACGTGTTTCGGCCGGGTGTCCGTGAATCATACGGGTTACTGGTCGAGAGAATGTTCCTTGAGCTTCGCTTCGAGGCGGCGCGGAGAGAGCTTGAGCGCTTCCGCCGCGGCGGTGCGGTCCCCCTTCGCGCGCTCGAGCGCCCGCGCGAGCCAGGCGCGTTCGGCGGTGCGCGCGCCCCGCTCACGGACTTCCTCCAACGTTTCGTCTCGCCCGGCGGGCAACGGGGACGGCGCGTCGGGGGTCAGGCGCAGATGCCTCTCCTCGATCGTCGTCCCCTCGGCCAGGATGATCGCGCGCTCCAGGCAGTTGCGCAGCTCTCGCACGTTGCCTGGCCAGGAATAGCGCCGCAGTCTCTCCCGAGCGGCGGCGTCTAAGGCCAGGGGCTTCTTCTTCAACTCCCCGGGGAGACGGGCCAGGAACCAGTCGATCAGGGAATCGACGTCCTCGGGCCTCTCGCGCAGCGGCGGGATGAAGATCGGAAACACGCGCACCCGGTAATAAAGATCTTCGCGGAAGAGGTTCTGGGCGACCAGGCGGTCGAGCGGGCGGTTGGACGCGGTGATGATCCGCACATCCACGTTGATGACGGCGGTCCCGCCCACGCGGTGAAAGGATTTCTCCTGGAGAACCCGAAGGAGCTTGCCTTGCGTCGCCGGCGTAAGCTCACCGATCTCGTCCAGAAAAACGGACCCGCCGTCGGCAAGCTCGAACTTCCCCAGCCGGCGCGAGGAGGCGCCCGTGAACGATCCCTTCTCGTGGCCGAAGAGCTCGCTTTCCAGAAGCGTATCCGGAATCGCGGCGCAATTGATCGCGACGAACGGCCGCGCGGAGCGCCTGGAGAGGCCGTGGATCGCCCGCGCGAAGAGCTCCTTGCCGGTGCCGCTCTCTCCTTCGAGAAGAACGGCCGCGTCCGTCTCGGCGACCCGGATCGCCTCCGCCTGCACCGCCTTCAGGGCCGGCCGAGCTCCCGATGATCGGCGGGATCAGCCGCGAACGCTCCTCCGCGAAGAGCACCGACTCCCTGCGCCCGGCTCGCCGTTCCACCGAGCGCGCGACGAGCAGCCGCAGCAGCTCCGGTTCGACCGGCTTGGTGATGAAGTCTTCGGCGCCCCGCTTCATCGCGTCCACGGCGGTCTCGATCGAGCCGAAAGCGGTCATCACGATGACCGGCAGAGTGGAATCCAGAGAGCGCGCGGCGTCCAGGACCGCCAGCCCGTCGGCCCCGGGAAGCCGCCAGTCCGTCAGCACGAGGTCCACGCTTTCTCCCCCGCGCAGGCGCTCGATGGCGTCCGAGCCGCTGCCCGTGCCGATGACGCTCCAACCCTCGGCGCGGAGCATCTCCTCGAGCATCGACCGGAGCGATTCCTTGTCTTCGACGACCAGGATCGTAGCCATGGCGGAATCAGGTTACAGCGTTCGACCCGGAGCCGTGAAGACGGGAGAGCGGAAGACGGAAGACGAGGAGCAGGCTCCGAGTCTCGTCTCACGTCTGCCGTCTCCCGTTTACCGCTTATTGGGGGGGCTTGGGCTGGTTCTCGGGGCTCGCCATGCCAGGCAGGTAGCCGCTGCCATCCGGGGGCGGCGACGTCGATGCCGGCGGGGCGGGCGCGGCGAAGAGGGTGCCCTGACCGTAGGGCGTCGGGCGGCCTTCCGGTTTCTGACCGGAGGCGGCTTTCCCACCCGCGGGAAGCGCGGCGCCCGGCGTCGGCGAAGGCACAGGAGCCTGCGGGGCCGGCGCGAGCCACTGAGGAGCGAAACGGAGCGAAGAAGCGGACTTTTCCCCCACCGGAATCTTTGCCGAGAAGGAAGCCGTTGCTCCGGGCTCGATGGAACCGCTCGAAATGACGGCCTCGCCGGAAGCGATCTTCTCGCCCTTGTCGTCCAGGGCCGTGACGGTCATGCGCGCGCTGCTGGCGGGAACGCCGCCGGAGTTGCGCAGCGAGCCGTGGACCACCAGGTTGGCCTCAGATTTCTCCTGAGTGTAGTCGGCGATCTCCAGTCGCGCGGCGCCCGAGCGCGGCTCGCTCTCCTTCTTCTCCTTATCACCCGAGGCGGTCTCGCCTTCGTCAACGTGGGCGACGTCCGCGTCCGTCAGCTTGACTCGCGCCTTCGCCCCGGAGCGTCCGCTCCGAGCGGCCTCGGCGGGAGTCTCGGGAGGCGCCGTCACGACCGGCGCGGGCGCGGCGGATACCCGCGCGGCGGCACTCGCGGCTGCCGTCGCCTTCCAATCGATCTCCGAAGCCGGGACCGAGAGAAGCGTTCCATCCGGGCGGGTCAGCATGACAACGGTACCCTGCCGGACCGGAGGCTTCTTCAGCTCGATGCGGGAGCCTCCCTTCAACACGACGACATCCGCGGCGAAGGCGAGCGCGGCCGCCGCGAAGAGCATCACGACTCCGCACCGAAACGCTCTCATTCTTCCTTCCAACTCCCCCTGTTCGTCTTCAAGAACGAGGTGTTCTGCTGGTTGATCTGGCCGTTCCAGAATATCACGCCGTCAACGACGTCGCCGTTGGGCGAATGGGATTGCGTGCCTCCCGCCAGCCCCGGACCCAGCTTTTCCCGATACTGGGCCATCACGCCCCCGCCACCCAGGGGACTCAAAACGCCGCGGATCGCACCCTGCCCCGTCAGGAAGGAGAAACGGTAGCGGAAGGATTCCCCGGTCCTGGTGCAGGGATCTCCCTCGCCGGGCGAGAAAGTCACCAGCGTCAGGATTCCTCGCGTCGCGAAGACGGTCGAAACCGCCTTCTCGTCCGGTGACCCGAAGTTCAAGAAGTAGCCGTTCGGAGTGTTCGCCGCGTCTGCGGGGCCGGATCCCGGATCGATGCCGTCGCCCGGCGTGACGTTGATCAGATCCTCCTCGTGGAGGGTTTGCCGGACGCCGGAATCCTTGACGAAGTAGAAGCGGTTGACGTACGGAACGTGAGTGCTCGTGTTCTGGATCACACGCCGGTTGGGTTGGTCGAGCTCGGCGCGGTCACCGGTGCCGAAGGCGACGCCCAGGGTCGGGGACGGCCCGCCGGAAATGAAGATGATGCCGGCCTCGAGGAAGATCGGCTGGATCGGGTGCGCTGACGAGCTCGTTCCATCCCACGTGGTCCCGTCGTAGAGCAGGAAGGGCTGGTAACCGGTCAGGGTCTCCGAAGCGCTGCCGCAGCCGCTGCACCCGCCGCGGCGGCTGCCCGAGTCCGGCCTCAGGTCGATCTTCCACATTCTTCCGTTCAAGTCTCCGATGTAGGCAAGATCCAGATAGCCGTCGTCGTCCACGTCGGCTACGGCCGGGGGCGCCGGCATCGGCGCGAAGAGAACGGAGTGGCCGGCGTCGTCCTTTCCCGAGGTGGCCTTGAAGATGATCTTGCCTCTTTCCACGTCCACGATGTAGAAGGCGCGTCCACTCGACCTGTCCCCGGCCACGACCTGCGTCCCGGGATTGAAAACCGGGTCGAAGCCGCCGCCGAAGATGGCCACGTAGCGATCCTCGGTTGCTCCGGAGTCATTGATCACCTTGATCCTGCCGACGACGGGGCGCGACCAGGTCTCGCCCATGTTGCTGACGCATGTCGTCCCATTGATCGTGCAGTCGTCGGTCATCTCCCAGAGGACCGTCGGATAGGGTGCCGCGCAGCCCTCTTCGCCGTCCAGGCAGTCGGGCGAGCTCTTCTTGTCCTTGACCTTGGACCCATACCGGATGTCGGTCGGCGGGACATCGCTCCGAACCTGGTCCGGCTGCGTCACGTCCAGTGCGAAGTAGTGGCGCCCTCCCTGGCGCAGGCCACTGACCAGGACCGTCTTCCAGGTCCGGCCGGAGGCCACCGCGGCGCCGAGCGAATCGGTCGGTCCGATGAAGACGTCTCCCAACGCCGGCGATCCGTCCGTGAAGTACTGCGCTTCGGGCGGAAACCTCAAGAGGTTCGGGAACTTCAGTTTCATGACGCCCTTTGGAGCGTAGGCGAAGATCTCCTGTCCCGTGCCCAGGTCGAAGGCCTGCGGGAAATGGGGGTCGCGGTCCCAGACGCCTGCATCGAAGGCGTGCAGGAATCCGTCGTTGGATTCCACGAAGACGGTCTTGCGTCTGTACCGGTGGAACCGGGCGAAGCTCGCATAGGAACAATCGGGCAGCAACCCGCAGGTCCCCGCCCTCGGGTTGACGTTCGAGGAAAGGAAAGGGAAGCGTTTCGGCGGCAGGAGCATCGCGGGTTCGGAGTGGAAGATGTCTCCGAGCTTGTGCGGATATGGCGGGGTGTCGGCTTCGACGTATTCCCTCCCGGCGTGTCATCCTGATAGATGTAGGAATACTTCGAGCCGGGCGCGACCGATCCGTACGTCCCGAGCGAGTTCAAGACCTCGTCGCGGCTGCCCATCGGCGTCTTGCCGCCGCGCAGGAACTGGACGGTTTGAATGGCCTTCGTGAGGTCGCCGGGCAGATCCGGTTTGAGGCCCATCGCCTTCGCCAGATCAACGAAGCAGTTGCGTACCGTGCCGCAGGTGCCCGGCGGATTGTTCGTGGGCGGCACCGAGAAGTCCTGGCGGAGCAGGGGGACCACTGGCGCCCCGGGTAACGGGTCGTCCGCCCAGACCATCTTGCGGCCGGGCCAGACGGAGACAGCGCCGACCGGGTTTGTGGGCGCCTGGCCGCCGAGCAGCGTCGTCACCGGGTTGGTGTAACCGAGCACCCGGGCGGCGTTCCAGGCCGGGCGGCGCAGTATCGGGTCGGCGTCGTCCGGATTGCTCTCGTCCGGGAAGCCTCGCGACCCCGCGACTGTCGGGATGTGGCCGTGGTTGTCCAGCCTGTAGGCCTTCAACGATCCATTCCAGATGGCCCAGCTCGAGGCGGCGGCTGGACCAGGGCCGACCGCCGGATACTGATGACTCGGGATCACCGAGCCGATGATGCCCTCGTCTCCCGAAGCGCTGGCGAAGGCCGGCAGAGCCAGAGATGCGAAAAAGTTCACTGTCGTCTCGCTGGCCGCGCCAGGCACGTCTGTGTTCGTGGCCGGGTTGACCGGCAGCAGCCTCCGGTCATCCGGGGCCGCCGGCTTCGCGGTCAAGGTGGCGAGGACGAGCGAGACCGCCACCCGGTGCCGGAACACGACGGCAAGGAGTCCCCTTCTCCGGCTTGCGGAGATCGGCCGCCCGATCAAAACGGCAACCTCGCAGGCAGTGGCCCGACCTCGATGTCGGCCACCAGGGCCTTGGAATACTGAGCGAAAGCCTGGTCGATGCTGGTGCTGCGCAGCTCGTAGGTGTAGATGAACTGCGCGCGCTCATCCCCCTCATTCATCCGGCCGCCCGGTGCGTATCGCCGGCCGAGCAGACCCGGCGTCTGGATCCGAACCGCGATGTCGCCGTTTTCCATGTCGCCGGAGAAAAACCCGCCGATCCCGTGCCGGTGGCTCGGGAGCTGGAAGAAGACGGTACCGAAGGGCGATGCCTGGAACTCGGCGCGCGTCATGAAAGGTTGGGGATCGGTCATCTCGATGCTTCCCCATCGGATCCCGGCATCGGAAGCGTAGAACGCCCGGTTGACCGACCATTCGTTGGCGGCGATGCGGGACTCCGTGCTCGTCACCAGCATCAGGGCAATGCCGATGACCGTCAGGATCGCGAGCACCAGGATCGCGATCACCAGCGCGGCGCCCCTCTCGTTACGGCTCCGGCTGTGACGGCTCGCGCCCTGGTGACGAGCTCGCGCAGCCCCGGTCGCGGCGCGAGCGAGTCTCCCGAGCGAAGCGAGGGAGGAGCCTCGCGCCGCGGGAGCGCGAGCGCCAGCGCGAGATCAGGCGGGCGGTCGAGGCCGCATCCGGCCGAGCCGCCCGCCGGTGCGCCGAAGGCGCAGATCTCGCGCTGGCGCGGAGCGACGTGCTAGCTGCCTTCATAAGCGTAGTTGCGCAGGTTGATGCGAAGCGTTTGGACGCGGCGGCGGTAGCAGGAGGCGGGAAGCCCCGGATACCGGGCCGTTTCGGGGTAACCCGGCGGGTCGGGGCTGGCCGGCGAGTTCATCAACGGGACGACGCGGGCGGGAGACGCCTTGTAAGTCGGGTCCGGGTCGTGGGATTTGGCGACCAGCGAGATCATGACGCCGCGCAGCCGCGGGCAGTAATTGACCGGATCACGAAAGTCAGCCGTGCCGTAGGGCGTTTTTCCGGCGGCGTCCGGAGACCACTCGTCGGAATCGATGGCGTTGTTTCCGTTCCTGTCCACGCCGTAAGCGATCTGCAAGTCCTCGATGTCGTCGGCCAGCGCGACCACGTCGAACCTTGCGCCGCGCCGCGTTCCCTGGGCCAGAGAGGGATGGAGCAGATTGGTGTTGTCGATGAAGAAGACCAGGTCGTCCAGGATCCCGGCGCGACGGACGGCCTTCAATTCCTTCGGCGGGGCGCCGTTCTCTCCCGGAGTCTCGGGGTTGAATTCCTGCGCGAGGGTGTCGTCGAAGTTCACGGGGCCGAGAGTCCAGGCGCTGGCGAGCCTCGTTCCGGCGCTGATGGTGCCGACGTTGTAAGGGGGCTGAGGGGAGAGCGGATATTCCTGGCCTCCGACGTTGATCGTGCAGCCCGCGTGGACCTCGTCATGGAAGGCCACGAGAACCAGCATCCGTGAGTTGCCCGGGCCGGCACCGGATGTGTCGTCGTCGATCCGGGAAAACTGCGGGCGGTTGGCCGGGTCGTCGTTGACGTGCAGGTTGGCGGTCTTTGGAACGACATCCACCGGCGTCATCCCTCGGCAGGGGGAGCAGCCCTCCGCGGCGCAGGGCTCGCAGCCGGTCTGCAGGTCGAAGCCGAGAAGCGGGGAATGGATCACCCCTCGGATCTCAATCATGTCCGTGCCCGGCCGGACCGGGATTGAAGGGCCCGCCAACGGTGTCACCGACGTTCCGGCTTCGACGTTGTCGTAGGAGTCGGCCTCAACGCTGTTGACCACGTCGATGCCTGGCAGCTGCGGATCGCGATGGTTGAGGACAGCCTGGGTCACGGGGAGCCCGCCGGCGCCCGCCATCCGGATTGTCCGCGTCATCCAGGAGATGCCGTAACGCACCGCGCCCTGGGCGTCGGCGATGCCCTGCTCGCTCTTGCTGATCCGCGCGCCGGCATCGAAGACGGAAAGGATCCCGAGCATGGCGACGGCGAGAAGGAACACCACGACGATCACCTCGATCAGGGTGAAGCCGCGGGTGGCGGAGCGGAAAACGGAGATGCCCCGTCTCATGGCGTGGGGACCGGCGTCGGCGGCGGAGGTTGCGGAAAGGGATTGGAGAGACACCCGCTGACGCGGGCGGTCCGGGCGCCGATCCCGATGGGGCCGGTCCCGGAGGACACCGTCACGTCGATGCGCTTGTACTGGACGTTCTGCTCGGGGCTCGTCACGGGTGTCGGGACAAAGGACTGATTTGTCTGGACACTCTCGGAGGCCGGAACCTGGAACTGCAGGACCTCATAACGTTGTCGGAAGGTGTTCAGCGCGCCGTTGGGCAGAACCGGCGGGAGAAAGACGTCATGCGTCCCCGGCGAGAGCCGTGGATCGTTGAAAGGAAGATTCATCAACTGCTCGAGCCGGTCGCGAGCCAGGACATGGATGCTCGTGTACTCGTTGCCCGAAAAGTTGGATTTCACGCTCGCCATGAAGAGCGGCGTGATCGCGAGAAGGACAAAACCGAAGAGTCCCAGAGCGACGAGCAGCTCGACAAGCGTCAAGCCCGCCTGCCGCCGCGTCGCGCGGCGCTCGGCGACGCCCGCGTCCGGGACGCAGATGTTCCTCTTCGAGAAAGTCGCGGAGTGAATGCCGGCAAGCATCGGGGCCTCCTCTTGCCGAGGAGACGCCTTGCAGGCGATGAGGACTTCTTAACCTAGCACGAATCGAGGCGTGACGCCAGCTCGGTCCCTGGCCGGGACCGTCAGCGGCCGGGCCGCGCAGCGCCACCCGCGCCGGTCGGAATTCTCAGCGTGAACAGAGATCCTCCGCCGCGCCTGGGCGCCACTTCGACGGTACCGCCGTGAAGCTCGGCGATCCGGGCGACGATGGCGAGGCCGAAGCCGATCCCTTCGCGCTTGGTCGAATAGAAAGGAAGAAAGACCTTCTCCCGCTGAGAGGGTTCCACGCCGGGACCACGGTCGCCGATCGAGAGCAGGACCTCACGGCCCCGCGTCTCCCCCACGAGCGCGATGGCGTCCGCCTCCGCGCGCCGCTCCGGCGGCGTCGCCTCCACCGCGTTGCGCAGCAGGTTGACCAGCGCGCGGCGCAGGAGGACGGAGGAGCCCGGCACGTCCGGGAACTCCCCGCCACGCTCGACCCGGACGTCGGGAAACGTCCTTTCCGTCTCCTCCGCCGCCGTCTCGGCGACTCCCGCCAGGCTGACCTGGTCGGGCACGAAGCTCTCGGGACGCGCGAAAAGAAGAAAGTCGCTCGTGACGCGGCTCATCTCCTGGGCCTCGTGCCGGATCGCCTTCAGATGTTCGGCGGCCCGCTCGGGTTGGCGCATGGCCAGATCGGCGAATCCGTCGATGGCCGCGGCGGCGTTGCGGAACTCGTGCGCCGCGCCGGCCGAAACGTGCCCGAGATCCGCCAGATGGCGCGCGAGCGCGACGCGCGATTCCAGTCGCCGAACGTGGGACACATCGGTGAAGAGAGCAAGGACGCCGAGGAAGCGTCCGTCGCCCCCCGTCGCGGGAGTCGCCGTGACGCCGACCACGTGTTCCTGCTCCCCCCGGCGCCAGTGGATCTCGCGGCGGCTGAAGTTCGTCCGCTCGTGAAGGACCGAGAGCACGGCATCGCGCAGCTCGGGAATCCCCGCGAGGGCCTCCGCGCAGGGCTTACCCCGCATGGCTTCCGGGAGGTCCAGGATTTCGCGGCCGGATTCGTTCAGCTCGATGATGAGCCCTTCGCTGTCCACGGAGAGAAGACCGGTGGGCAGATTGCGCGCGAGCGTGCGGGCGGCGATCTCCAGGTCGTCGGCACGTTCCTTCTCCGCGCGCGCGAGCCTCTCCAGCTCCTGTTCCTTTCGGGAGAGCGCCGCGATCGTCGATTCGAACCGGGCGATCAGGAAGTCCCGCTCGTCGCCGGGAGGTTTTCCCGCCGGAACTTCCGCGGGGGCGGCGCCCGCCGCCGCGAGCAAACGCTCATAGGGTTTGAGCAACGAACGCAGGAAGAGCAACGCCAGCACGACCAGCGCCACCCCGACGGCGGGGACCAGAACGGTCAGTCCGCGCACGAAGGAGCGCAAGGCGCCGCCCAGCCCCGGATCGAGCGCCGCCACGACGAAGCCGCCGGAGACGGCCAGACTCGCGACCAGCAGAGAGGGGCGTGTCTTCCACTCCAACCGCGAGCGCCCCGACTCCGGCCGCAGCGTCGGAAGCAAGCCGGGCGCCTCCAGGTCTCGGCTCGCCGACCGCACGCGCCGCCCCTCCGCGTCATAGAAGGCGGCGAAAAGCACGTCGCGCTCCGAAACCGCGCGCTCGAGCGCTTCCTTGGAGCCGTCCGCGGCCGAGAGCCGCCGAAGGATCTCCGCTGCGCGCTTCTCGATCTGCTCGCCGCCCCAGTCCACGCTCTCGCGGAGAAAAAAAAGTGTCGCGAAGTTGAGAAAGAGGATGAGCCCCAGTGCGACCCAGAGGAAGAGCCTGGACTCGCGCCGGAAGGAGCGGGGAACTTCGCTCATTTCCAGAAGGCGCGATAACGCGCGAGAAGCGCGTCGCCGAAAAAGAAAGCGGCGACGCCGCCGGCGGCGAGAAACACGCCGAACGGCAGCCGCATCTTCCGGTCTCCGTGCCCGAATGCGATGGCCGTGATCCCCACGATGCTTCCCGACAGAGAGGCGAGCAACACCGATACCAGGACCCCGGCCGTCCCCAGAAACGCGCCGATCATCGCGAGCATCTTGACGTCGCCGAGGCCCATCCCCTCATGGCCCGCAATTCTCTCGTAGAGAAACGCGAGGAGAAAAAGACCGCCGCCGCCGATCGCGGCGCCCAGCAGCGCCGAGCCTGGAGTCCTCGTCTTCGAAAAGAAGGAGAGAAAGAGGCCGGCGGCGAGGCCCGTCAGAGTGATCTTGTCCGGAAGGATCTGAAACTCGAGATCGATCGCCGCGAGGGCCAGACAGGCCGACGCGAAGAAGACGCCCGCGAGAAGTTCCGGCCATTCCCGGGCTCGCAGAAACACGAGCGCCCAGAGGACCGCGTTGGTCAGTTCCAGCATCGGATACCGCGCCGAGATCGGCGCCCCGCACGTCCGGCAGCGCCCTCCGAGGAGAAGCCAGGAGACGACCGGGATGTTGTCGCGCGCGAGGATTCCCGCCCCGCAGGCCGGACAATGCGAGCCGGGGGAGACAACCGATTCTCCGCGCGGAAGCCGATGGACGAGAACATTCAGGAAGCTGCCGATGACGAGGCCGAAGAGAGCCGCGCTGACGCAGCCAAACACGCCATAAGTCTCGAAGGGAGAAGACATGAGCACGGCTTGCTCACCGCATCGCGGTGAGGATCAGGCCTCCTTACAAATCCGGCGCGATCCGGGAATCGCCGATCGTAGCCTCATTCTACAGAGTTGCGGATCGAAGTCCCTCTTGTCATCCCGAGCGCCTTGCCGCTCCCTGTCATCCCGAGCGCAGCGAGGGATCTGCCCTCGTCCTTCAAGACCTGAGCAGCTCGTCGCTGCGCTCCTCGGAAGGACAGGACCGAGGCCGTGGTCAGCGGGGCGGGACGATCTCGCTCTGCCAGCGCCGCGCGCTCGCGAGCCAGGCGGCCTTGCGTGGATCGGCATCTGACTTGCGCGAGGCGAGAATCTCCTCGACCTGCCGGTAGCAACGGGCCGCCTCCTCTCCGCGGCCCTGCAACTGCAGCGACCGCCCGAGCATCAGCCAGGACCAGGGACTGCCGAGCCTGGCTCCGAGCGTCAGTTCCGGGAAGGTGAGCAGGCCGGCAACGCTCCTGTCCTCCGGCGTGATCGCCAGGGCCCCCAGATACGAGCGTGTGGCCTCCTCGATCTCCAGACTGCGGTAATGGGCGTGTCCCTCGATGATCTTCGGGAGCGCGCGCTCGTAGCGATCGAGAGCGGCAAGTTCGCCCGGGGTGATTCCGCCGGGAGAGAGAAACCGGCGCGAAGAGTTGCGGATCGCGACGAGAGAGGCGAGGTTGTCCAGAATGGGGCGGTCCGCGTAACCGTACCTGGGCGAGCCGAACTCCAGGTAGGGGAAGTTTTCCGTGTTGAGGGCGTCGCCCGCGAGGTACGCGCGGAGGGCCTCGCCGCCCGTGATCCAGGTCGAGAGGATCTTGACCGGATCGTCGAGCGACAGCTCCCCGAGGTCGGCCCTGACATCCGGCTCGGCAAGCCGCCTTTTCATCCGTGCGAAGTCGATCTCCATCTTGTCGCGCCAGCCGATGAGCAAAACGTAGTGAGTCGGCTGGTTGTCCATGAAGAAAACAGCCATTTCCGGAAAGACGACATGCAGGGTGCGCAGGGCGAGCTTGAACATGTCGAGAGAAAGCCCGCCCAGAGGCATCCAGACCACGACCATTCCTCCGGGACGCAGGCGCGCTCGCGAGAAGCGGAAGTACTCGACGTCGTAGAGATTGGCGTTCGACTTGTACCGCAGGTCGGTGCAGTCCGTGGCGATGACGTCGTAGGTCTCCGGCGTGTGCCGCAGGTAGCTCCGCACGTCATCGAAGATCAGCCTGTAGCGCGGATCGGGCTTCTTCCAGAAGCCGTGGTTGGCGTCGGTCAGGTAGGGCGCCGCCTTGCAGAACCTCCGGGCAGATCTCGGCGCAGTGGACGCTCTCCAATCGGTCGTGCAGGAGATAGGAATACGAGGCGCCACCGCTGCCGAAACCCACGGTCAGGACTCTGCGCGGGTTCTCGGCGAGCAGCATCGGAAGGTGCGCGAGGGACTTCTGGTCGGTCTGAAGCATCGGGTCGGTTCCCGCCACCCCCACGCCGTCGATGTGAATCGTGTTGTAGCCGAAGTTGTTTTTCACGACCGACACCGTCGCCATGGGGCCCTCGTCGTAATAGACGACCCGCTCGCCGGGGTTGACCCGCTGCATCCCCCGCCCGCGGGGAATCGTCAGCAGGATGGTTCCGAAGGCGAGCGCGCAGAGAAAACCGAACCCGACGGCCGAACCTCTCGAGTCTGCCGTCCGCCAGAAGATCAGAAGACCGAGGCCGGTCTCGACAGCCGCCAGAGCCAGAAGGCCCGCGCTCAGTCCCACGCGGGGAATGATCAGAAAGCAGGCGAGCAATGGACCGATGAGGGAGCCCGCGGTGTTGAGAGCGTAGAGACGCCCGACCCCGCTGCCAACCTCGCGCGTCGAGATGATCGCGCGCACCGCCATGGGGAAGGCCATCCCCATCAGCAGGGTCGGGACACCCAGGACGAGCGCCGACTGCGCCAGGATGTTGCCGACAGCCGTGGTCCAGCGGAATTCCAGCGTCGCCGGATTGAAGGGGACGGGAAGGAGCGATTCCCAGGCGCCCCAGTGGAGCACGCTGACCGAGCAGGCGATCGAAACGCCGAGCAGGCCGACGACCAGGCCGTAGAGACGCGCGGGTCGCTCGACGCGGTCGATCAAGAGCCCGCAGAGGGCGCTGCCCGCCGCCAGTCCCGCGAGGAAGACAGTGAGCATCGCCGAGAACGCGTAAGTCGTGTTCTTCAGGTATTCGAAGGTGAAGACGAGGCCACGCGACCAGATGACCTGAGCGGCCATGGAGACCACGCCCGTGACCAGCATGCCCAGAAGAACAAGAGAAGCGGCCGGCTCCGCACGGTGGTCCGCGGCAGGCAATCGCTCCGATCTCTCGCCTGTCGGGCTGATCTCTTTCGCGCGCGGCGCCCTCTCCGTCGAAAGCGAGAGCGCATAGGCACCCAGGGCGGCGACGAGGTTCAAGAGCGCCGCGAGAGAATTCGTGCGCAGGACGCCGTAGGTGCCGAGCAGGTGAAAGCCCGCCAGAAAGGCTCCGGCGACGGCTCCGGCGGTATTGACGGCGTAGAGGCCTCCCACTCGCAGACCCAGGCGTGCGGAACCCCCCCCCTGCCGAACCAGAGCTCTCGAAAGAACCGGGAGGGTCGCCCCCATCAGAGTCGTCGGAATCAAGAGAACGAAGAAGGCGACGGTGAAACGGCAGGCCGTCAGCAGAGCGAAATTCTGTCCCCATCGCCCGTAGGCCCAGCCGTCCACCCGGTCCATCTGCTGCAGGGCGAGCGGCAAGAGGAGGCCGGCCGACGCCAGGACGGTCTCGAGGAGGGCGTAGAAGCGCAGCGGGAAGCGCAGGCGATCGCTCGCGCGCCCCAGGAGGAAGGAGCCCAGGGCCAGCCCCGCCATGAAAGCCGAGAGCACGGCCGTCACGGCATAGAGGCCGGAACCGAAGACGTAGATGAGCTGCCGCGTCCAGACGATTTCATAGATGAGTCCCGCGGCCCCGGAGGCGAAGAAGAGGGGGTAAGCGAGCAGCGAGAGCTTCTCGGACCTCGCGAGCCGCTCTTGCGCCGAGCGAAATCACGCGGATCGACCAGGACCCATGAACCGCTCTCTAGTATCTCGAGTCGTAAGTTCGCGGACAGGGTCCGAACCTGTCATCCCTTCGCTCCTCCCGCTGTCATCCTGAGCGCAGCGAAGGATCTGCTCTCGTCCGTTCAAGTGATGCCCTGCAGCTCGGGGCGAAGCGAAGGATCTACCCTCGCGACTTTCGATCATTCTCGGGGCAGATCCCTCGTCGCTGCGCTCCTCGGGATGACAGGGTGGGAGTGCTCGCCCGAGGCATTGTCTCGCTATCTCCGAGACAGGACACTAGCAGCACTTCTTGCGGCACGGATGGGTCAGCCGCGGTAGAGCATCACAGGAGCGTGCCAAGAGCGAGCAAGGAGAGGGCCGCCCCGGCGTAAACGGAAACGGGACGGTAGCGGAAAACGACGCGGTGCGATCCGGCGGGGAGCGCGACCGCGCGCAGATAGCCGTCGGCGGAAAGGATCGGGGCCGGATGCCCGTCCACGGAGGCCTTCCATCCCGGGTAATCGAGGTCCGCCAGGACGAGAATGCCGGCCGCTCCCGAGTTGATGTCCGCGACGACCCGCTCGGGAAGATCTTCGGCGATCCGGGCGATGACGAAGGAACGCTTCCCCCCGGGCGCGGGACGAGGATCGGGCTCGCGGTCGAGAAAGACCTCGCGCGACCAATCGAGCTCGCCCCGCGCCGCCCTGGCCCAGGCGCGCGCCGGATCCGCTTCGATGCGGTACCCCGGAACGAAGGAGAGTCTCGAGCGATAGGGATTCAGAGGCGCGCGGGAGAATTCGCCGACCGTGCGCAGGCCGAGGTTCGCCGGCGACGAACGGAGACCAGAGGACGCGTCCGGCCGCGGCGCCCGCCGCGCGCACGGGGTCGCCCGCGTCAATGGAGGCGGCGATTCTCTCCTGCGCCTGCGTGGGAAGCGCCGAGGCGGTGCGAATGGTCGCCACGCCCGAAAGCAGATTCGTGTACCCCAGGAGCGCCTCGCGCTGGCGCCGCAGCGTCGCGGCATCGAAACGCGCGTCGCGAAGGACCCAGGCGGCCAGTTCCGGCGGCGGCGGCGTCAGCACGCGCCCGGCCACGCGCGCCAGGAACGGAATCGAGTCGGGAACGCGGCGGATTTCCGATTCGGGGGCGTAACGAAACGCCGGTCGCGCGGCGATGAGCAGCGAAGCGGTCAGAGCGAGCGCCGCAACCGTCTCGAGAACGGCGCCGCGCGGGCCGGATGCCGCCGGAGCGGCGGGAGTCTGTCCCGCCCGGGCGGCCGCCAGCCACACCAGGGCCGACAGGCCGATCCCTTCCGCCAGTCGCGCGGCGGGCGGCTGACGGGAGAAGAGAAGGAGCGACAATCCGAAAAGCCCGATCCCGGCCAGCAGGGCGCGCCTCCTTCCGGGCGCGAAACGGAGGGAGTCCGCTCCAATCCCCGCCAGCATCGGGAGAGCGAAGAAAGTCCAGGCGAGGGCCTTGGCCGGATACCGGATACGGTCGAGAAGAGGCAGGGACCGGATCCAGGGACCCGGAGGCGCCGCCATGCGCGACGAGAATACCCGCCACCGCAACGGCTCCGAGCAGGAGGGCGAGGCGGCGCCGCTGCCCTTCCACGAAGGCGGCGGCGGCCGCGCAGAGCATCAGAGGCCCGGCGTAGAGAGAAGACAGGTATCCGTTCCCGCTCGACTCGATCGAGAAGCCGAGCGCCGAGGAGATGGCCGATAATCCGACGGAGCCCCGGTCTCGTTCCGAAGCCGGGAGCGGGACCCGCCGCTGCGAGCGCAGAACCGAGTTCTGCCATCGGGACGAGAGTCACCCCCGCGAGCGCCAGTCCGAGCCCCGCGGCCCCGGCCAGACGGAGGAGCCTCTTGCGGCGCGGAGGCTCGAGCCATCCCGAGTGCTCTTGCCGCGGTTCATTCCCAGGCAAAGAGCGCCGCGACGCAGATCGTCACCGCCGAGATCTCCGGGCTGCCCGCCAGCGCCTGCAGCCCGACCGCGGCCGCCAGCGCGACCCGCGAGGCGCTCGACCGCAGACCCGACCGGGCCAGCAACGCGATCCAGGGCAGATATGCCCAGGCGCCGAAGTGGTTCCAGTACGCCGACAGCGACGCCGCGAATCCGCAGGCGCCGTAGGCCGCGGCCCCGAGAAGCGCTCCGGCGTCCGAGACAGCCTCGTTTTTCAGGAAGCGCCATGCGCCGGAGATTCCGATCACAAAGTGCAGCAGGAGGAAGAGTCCCGCGGCGAGCGCCGCGGAAGGAAGAAGGAAGAGCAGGGTGGGCGGATAGAAAACGCCGGACTGTCCGTTGGCGAGCCAGGGCTCTCCGAGTCCCGAGAGGGGGTTCCAGAGGGGAAGCTGTCCGGAACCGATCCGCTCCGCCGTGTAGAGCTTGAGAGGAAAAAAGAAGTCGCCCTGGTCGCGAAAGGAAGGAGCCTGCCTCTCGAAGAGGGCCGGAGACAGCCACACAAGCGCCGGAACGAGCGCCGCGGCGCCCAGGACCACCGAAAGCACCGAGCGGCGCGGGACCACGCGGCTATTGTAGTGCGCCAAAGAAAAACGGCCCCGATTTCTCGGGGCCGTTTCGAGATCGACCTGGATTCCGGGGTTAGTTCTGGGCGCCTTCCGGCCACTGAATGAACGAGCCGTTGGCGTAGGCGATGTCGTCGTTGAAGTCGTGCGTGGTGCCGCAGGTGAGTGCTCCGTTGGTGAGTCCCGTCGCGACCCAGCGATTCGATTCTGTACTGATCCGCGGCCGCCGGGGTCGCGTAAGTGAAGAAATGACCCCATCCGTCCGTATACGGGACCTTCGCGATGTAGCTCGGCTGTAGAGCAAGCAAGGAATTGGTGTCGAGAGTGCCATCGCGTGTCGGCGGTGTACTGACCCTGGTCGCAGGCCGCCGCCGGGTAGATGTTGTAGTCCACCGCGTAGGACTCGATGGCCGTGGCGAGCGACCTCATGTCCGCCATGCTCTTCTTCTGCCTGCCGCGCTGGACCGCCGCCAGCAGGTTCGGAATCGCGATCGCCGCCAGGATGCCGATAATCGCGATAACGATCAGTAACTCGATCAGGGTAAATCCGGCGTTCCGCTTCTTCATTAATAGTCCTCCTAGTTTTCAGGGCCGTTATTCGTCTGGGACCACAAGACGCAAGGAAGAAGCCAGATTCCAAATTTGCTAACAGGCGTATTTTCAATCAGTTAAGATCAGCCAGCGAAGTTATGGCTGACAAAACCCGTCACTTTCCAACTTGGACTCGTGACGTTTTGTTGTCTCCATGAAAAGCGAATTCCATCAGCAGCTCTCGATAAAGATCCACCCCATCGACATAGTCTCGGAGGTAGATCCGCTCGTCGTTTCGGTGTCGTCGCGCCGAGTCCGTGATGTTGGCAGGCACCGGCGAATACCCATAGGCCGCGATTCCTCTCTGGCGGAAGTAGATCGAGGTCGTCGTTCCGCCGAAGGTCGGGATCGGTCCGAAGGGAACACCGGGCGAGCGAGCCTCGGTAACCCGCTGGATCAGGCCGAGAAAGGGAACGAGCTGTCCCGAGGGAGTCAGGTAAGGACTGGCGCTCGTGGCGCCGGTCGAATATCGCTCGACGACGCGGACTCCGGACCGGGCGGCGTCCGACTCGATCGGCGCAAGAAAGGGATCCGGCGAAATCCCCGGAGGGGTGGAGACGACTGCATAGGCGCGAAAGTTATTCCTGGCCTCCGGGGGAGAGGGGTATGGCCCGGCCCACTTGATCCGCGCCTCCAGAAAACAGCCGTACCGGTCGGGCAGAATCGCCAGCTCGGCGGGATTTCGCCGCACGCGGTCGAGATGACGCAGCGGATCGGTCAGCGGATGTCCCAGGTGGTTGGCCAGGATGTCGAATCCGGCAACGACGTCGGGAAGAGGCTCGACGGCGCCGGAGTGGATCTTCTGCCACTTGCGGGCGAGATCCTTGATCGCCCGAGCCGCCGGCGCCTCGAACTCGATGAGCCCGTAACCCGCCTGGACCGTCTCGATGCCCCAGAACCGGACGTCCCGGAGGATCATCTCGTTCGTGCCGCCTTCGTTCAGGACCACGGCGATCCCATCGAACCATTCGGGCCGGTGCTCGAGGAGCCACCGCGATCCCCACCGCTGCCCCCTCTCTTCGTCGGCCTCCGCCAGAAAGAGAACGTCGGAAGAGGGTACGATCCCATGGTCCTTCAGGTTCCGCATGGCGAGAGCTTCCGCAAGTCCGAGGGATTTCATGTCGTAGGCGCCCCGGCCGTAGAGATAGCCCAACTTGATCTTTCCCTCGAAGGGGCCCGACTCCTTCCAGAAGCTCGGGAAGGCACCCACGACGTCAATGTGGTTCAAGAGCAGGAGCGCGCCCTTCCGGCTCCTCCCCGGAAGACGCGCCAGCAGGTTGCAGCGTTTCGGCGCCGGGCAGACCATTTCGTTTTCGATGCCGGCGCAATCGAAGAAACGCCCCAGGAATCTCGCCCCTTCTTCCTCGCCCGTTTCGTCGGTCGTGTCCAGCCGCACATAGTCCCGCAGGAGACGCACGGGTTCTGAGCGAAGCCATTCCGCGGGCGGGCGCGTCGCATCGGCTTCGAGGCTCGACTTCTGTCTCCGGTTCTTCCCCTTGCGGCATCCGCCCGGGAAGATGAGGACAACGAGGACGAGGGCCAACCCGAAGAGCCGGCGACTCCTCATGCCGCTCCACTCCTCCTGTGGCGGAGGAGAAGCACGGCGGCGAGCGCGAAGAGAGCCGGCCCCCAGCGGGAGACCGATAACCCCGGCACGAGCTCCGTCCATTCGATCGCGTGCCGGCCGGCCGGCACGCGAACCGCCGAGAAGGCAAGCTGTGCCGGAGCGTCCTCCACCGGCCGGCCGTCCAGGAGGATGGCCCGATAGTTCCAGTAGCCCCGCAGGACGAAGAGCCATGTGGGATCGGGCGCCTCGGCTTCGATCCGCAGCCTTTCGGGGCTCTTCTCGAGAATCCGGAGGCGTCCGGGACGAGCGGTCCGGAGTCCCGTCGCTCCAGACTCGATCACGATCTGGCCTGCCGTCAGGGTCGGCAGCGCCTTCAAGGCCGCGACCGCCTTCTCCTCCTCCCGCCAGCTCGTCAGGAGCCGCATATCCGGATACGCGTTCTCGTGCTCGTCCCAATTCATCAATCCGTCTGCCCGCACGACATGATAGCCGGGCAACGGCTCCTGATCCCGGAAACGAGTCTCCCAGCGCAGCGCGAGAGCTCCGAAGAACGGTTGAGAATCGCGGAACCCGGCCGCCGCCACGGAAAGACGGCGCAGGCTCTGCAGGCGCGAGAGATCTCCGGAATCGAAGTCTGTGTTGAAGACCATCCCCCGCTGCCAGAGAGCCGGGGTGTACTGATTCCAGCTGCGCCGGGGGAACTCGAGGAACCCCGGGTCATTTCTCCCCTGGGTCTGCTCGAGGAGGGAAGCAGGTCGGTAGCCGGAGACTCCCATCGTCCTGTAGGCCCCGTGTGGGTCCATCCGATCCAGAAACCTCACGAAAGGAGTCCTCCCGAAGAGCGTCTCCTCCGAGAAAGCCCGCGCAATCCTTCTGTTCGCCGCAATGGGCACGAGTGTCAAGAGCGCCAGGCAGACGGCCGGACCCGCCCGAGGCAGGACACGCAACGCCTCCAGCGCGAGGAGCGTCGCCATCCAGAAGAGGCCGCCCTCCGCGAAGCCGATGGCCAGCTCTTGCCCCGCCAGGGGCGCTCGCTCGGGAGGGTCCCCGAGCGCGCGCAGGGCGATCCCGCCGACGCGTGCGGGCCAGAGCCAGGCGGCCCCGGCGAAGAGACAGAGGGCCGCGGCGGCCAGGAGCAGGCCCCGAGTCCGCGGCGGCGCCTGCCGGAAGTCGTCGAAGGCCAGGCCGGCGAGAACCGCGAGCGCCAGAACGAGACCGACGGCAAACTTCTCGGGATTGCGCAACGGGAGCGGGGAGGCGATCTTGCCCCACCGAGCGGGGAGAAGGCTCGGGATCACGCAGACCGCCAGCGCCGCCAGCGCGAGGACGCGTCCGAACCGGGCTCCCCGGGCGCGCTTCCCCCGGAGAGCCAGCGCGCCGATCAGCGCGAAGGCGCCAGTATAGAGCGTCGCGAACAGGCCTTCCGCCCTCTGGCGGAAGATCGCGCGGGCAAAGACCTGCTGGACATCCAGCGCGGACGTCCGGCCGAAAGGGTAAGGAACGACGAGCTCCAGAAGCCGAAACGGAGAGATCGAGTAGAGGAGGGAATCTTCCAGCTTCATCCCGACGATCGCTCGTCCCGTCTCCGGGATCCAGAGCGCGGTCGCGACGATCTGCGGAGCCGCCGCGAAGGCGGCGAGCAACACGGCCCCCGCAAACAGGAGAAGCTCCCGAGGCCGGCGGGCCGGCTCACTCTCGCACAAGATCCAGAGACCGCCGCAGGCGATCGCAGTGGCGATGGAAAAAACGTCTCCGGCCAGCATGTCGAGCGCCAGCAGCACAGACAGGAGAAGGATCTTGCGCGCCGCCGAAACCTGGGGCCGGGCGGTTGCCCAGACGATCCAGGGGAGAAGAGCCAGGCCCGGCAGGATGTGCGGGAAGAAGACTTCGGAAACCGCGACGCCGGAAAACGCGTAGGTCACCGCTCCGACCCACGCGCCGGACCGCGAGGTACCGAGGCAGCGCAGCAGGCAGAGAACGCCGAGCCCTGCCAGCGCCCAGTGAAACACGGGAAAGACGCGCATGGCGAGTGGAAAGGGGACCAAAGCCAGAAGCGGCCGGAGGGGATAGAGAGCACCGGATTGGGGGTTGGGCAGGAGCGGACGCCCGCCGGAGATCTCCGGCATCCAGACCGGCAGGCGCCCCCGCGCATAGGCGTCGTGGACGGCCTTCTCCATTGGGAGGTTGTACGCCAGCAGATCCCGCCCCGCGAAGTTGCGATGGAAGAAGAGGGGATCGGAGTAGACGATGCCGATCAAGAGGACGAGGAGCGCGCCCGGAAGCGCTCTGCGAATCATCGCTCCCTGCCTTTGCCGCTCCGCGCCACGACGGCCACGGCGGCGATCGCGAATAGCACCGGCCCCCAGCGTGACACGGACGCTCCCGGGATTTCCTCCGTCCAGTCGATCGTGTGGCGGCCGGCAGGCACGCGGACGGCGGAAAAGGCGATCTGCGCCGGCATGTCTTCCGCCGGGTTGCCGTCCACGAGAACAGTTCGGTGGTTCCAGTAGGCGCGCAACACGAAGAGCCAGGTCGCATCCGGAGCATCGACCTCGACGCGGAGCCGCTCGGGCGTCTTTTCGAGGAAGCGCAGAGTCCCGGGGCGCGCCGTTGCTGTCGTTCGCGCGCCGGACTCGATCACGATCTCTCCCTGGCCGAGGAGCCGAAGGCTGCTCAACGCCGGGAGCGCGCCGGTCTCCTCGCGCCATCTCTCGACGAGTCGCACGTCAGGGAAGGCCGAGTCGTGCTCGTCCCAATCCACGAACGCATCGCCGCGGATCCGGTGGTATCCGGCCAGCGGCCTCTGGTCGCGCATCCGGACTCCCCACTTGAGCGCCAGCGCGCCGAAGAAGGCCTGGGAATCGCTGTAGCGGGCCGCGACATAAGAGAGGCGACGGAGGCTGTCCAGCCGGGAGAGATCCCCCGAATCCAGGTCACCGTTGAACACGGTCCCGCGATCCCAGAGAGCGTGCGTGTAGAAGAGCCAGGAGCGGCGCCCCAACGCAGCCCCGGAGACGTCCGTTGTGTCCGTCTGCCGGCAAGGCCGTCGGGGCAGTGTAGCCGGATTCATCGAGCGTCCGGTAGCTCTGCTGCGGGTCGGAATGCCGGAGGAACCGGTCGAGAGGAGAAGGGGCGAAGAGTTGCTCCTCCGGAAACGTCAAGGCGATCTTGCGATTGGCGGCGATCGGCACGAGCGTCAGGATCGCCAGACACGCCAGGAGCGACAGCCGCGTTCCGCTTTGAAGCGCTTCGAGAGCGACGACCGTCGCGATCCAGAGGAGTCCCGCCTCGGCGAGCGCGCCGGGGAGCGAGCGTCCGGCCGTCACGGCCAGCCCCGGCTCCGCCCCGATCGCGCGCACGGCCAGCCGCCCGCTCGGTCCGGGAAGGAGGGCCGCGACGCCTCCGAGCGCCGCCAGCACGGCGCCCGCCCACAAGGTCCAGCGCATCTTGCGGCCGCGACGCAACGCATCGAAGGCCAGCCCCGCGAGAACGGCCATCGCGAACGCGAGCGACACGGCGAACTTTTCCGGATATCGCAGGGGCAGCGGAGAGTGCAGGTCGTTCCAGGCCGCGGGGAAGAGGCTGGGAGGAACCGAGACGCCAGGCCGATCAGCAGCAGCGCCCGCGCGAACCGGGCGCCGCCGGCGCGCGATTTCCAGGTCGCGACGAGCGCGATCACCGCGAAGGCTCCGGCGTAGAGGCTCGTAAAGAATCCGAGCTGCTTGTAATGGAAGATCGGCCATCCCCACATCTGCGCCCTGTCGAGGTCCCAGGCCGTTCCGAAGGGAAACGGGATGACCAGCTCGAGCAGCCGAAAAGGGGAGATCGAGAAGAATACGGCCTCGTCCGAGACGCAACCCGAGCACCGCCCGGTTGGTCTCGGGGATCCAGAGAGCCGACGCGAGGATCTGGGGAGCGGCCGCGAGGACCGCGAGCCCGATCGCGGCCGCCAGGCGCCACGACCTCGCAGCGCGCTGCGCGCGGCTCGGTCTCCAGCAGGATCCAGAGAAGCGAGCCGAGCAGGGCCAACGACAGCGCGAAGACGTCGCCGGCGAGAAAAAGAAGAGTCCAGACGAAGGAGAGCGTCAGAGCCCCGCGCGCGCGGCTCGAGGCCGGCCGCGCGAGGGCCCAGAGGGCCCACGGCAGGAGGGCCATTCCCGGATGAATGTTCGGATAGAAGACCTCCGACACCGACACGCCCGAGAAGACGTAGGTCACCGCTCCGATCCAGGCCCCCGCCGGCGAAACCCCGAGCACTCGCAGCAGGAGGATGATTCCGATGCCGGCGCCGGCCCAGTGCAGGACCGGGAAGAGCCGGATCGTCAGACGGAAAGGGGACCCTGGACAGAAGCGGGCGGACGGGATAGAGCGCGCCGACATTCGGGTTGGCGAGGAGCGGGCGGCCTCCCGAGATCTCGGAAATCCAGACGGGAAGCCGGCCGCTGGCGTAGGCGTCGTGAATGGCCTTCTCCAGAGGATAGTGATAGACGAGAGGGTCCCGGCCGCCGAAGTTGCGGCGCGCAAAGAGCGGATCGGAATAGACCGCAACGACGAGAAGCAGAAAGAGCCCGGCCAGCCAGAGGGTTTTCGCGCGCTCGCGCGCCGGGAGGATTTGCGCGCTCAAACAGTCGCCGTCGTTTGCACTGTCGGGCTAGGATAAGTCATCGAACGAGAGAGGAACAACCGATCACGTCTTGCCGGCGCCGCCGCGCTCTTCGCGGTCGCTCTCTCTTGCGCCGCGCGGCTCTGGCTGCTGGCGGCGCGGCCGCTCTGGCACGACGAGGTCTTCACGGTCTGGGCTTCGAGGCTCGCGCCATCCGAACTCATGCGCGCGCTGCGCGTCGACTCGGGCCCGCCCCTCTTCTATCTGCTCGAGAAGCCGTTCGTCGCGGCGGCCGAGGGCTTGCGGCTTTCCGACAGCGTGGCGCGGCTCCTCCCGTTTCTCGCTCTGCTCCTTCTCTTTGCCGGCGCGCGGAGTCTGCCGCGGGGAGCGCCACGCCGGCATTTCCTCCTCCTCGCGGCCTCTTCGCCGTTTCTCCTTCTCTACGCCGCGGAGGCCAGGGCGTACGCTCTCGTCGCCCTTCTCGGTCTCGTTCTCTTTCTTTTCACTGTGCATGACGCTCCGGGATTTCGCCGGATCGCGTTGATCGCGCTCACGACCGCCCTGCTTCTCTGGACCCACTACCTGGCGATCTTTCTCGTCGCTTCGCTTCTGGTCGTGACCGTCGTTCAAAGGCGGCGGCTTTCCGCGTTCGGGATCGGCGTCGGAGTGGCGCTTTTCCTGCCGTGGCTGCCCGTGCTGCTCGCCCAGCCGGAAGCGGCCACGTCCTGGATTCGCGAACCGATGCGCGACTCCGCCGTCGGGTTCCTCGCCGCTCTGGGCGGCGGTATTCGGGTGCCTGCCCCTCTGGGCCGGCCGCTTCCGGAACCGCTCCTCTTTCTCGCGTGCGCGGCCGGGATCGCGCTCCTCGTTTCCGTCTCCCTCCTCCTCCGGACTCCGCAACCGCAGGAACGAGCGGGACGCGCCGTCGTCCTGCTCGACGCTCGGCGGCATCCTCGCCGCCTCCTTCCGGCGCCCGGTCGCCTTCGCCGGGCGCAGCGAGATGGTGGTCCTCCCGATCTGGCTCTGGCTCCTCTCCCGGTCGGGCGGAGAGTCGCTCGCGGTGCGGCGAGGCCTGGGCGCCGCCGCGGCCATCGGCGCGGTGTCGAGTCTGCTGCTCTTTTTCTCGCCACGACCGGCTCTTCCTTACGCGGCGATCGTCGAGCGGGTCGAAGCCGAGGCTCACGACGGGGACCTCGTCGTCGCGACCGCAAACCTCTACCTGCCGTCACGCCTGGCGCGAGACCGCGGCCGGCTTGCCGCGGATCTCCATGCGCTTCCGGCGGACCTGGCCGATCATCCCGGCTGGTTTCTCTCGCGGTCTCCTTCGGAAGCCGATTACCGGCAGCTCGCCCGGGACATCGCGCGAGTCAAACCGGATCGCAATGTGTTTCTCCTGCTCGATCCGGCATTCTGGACTCCGCAACCTCCAGCAGATTCTCGCCGCCCGTGGCCCCGTCCGCTCTCTGGCCCGGTTCCCGGAAGCCGTGGGGTTCGTCTCGCCCGGGTCGCCACTCGGGCGGCGGCTGAACGTAGCCAGGTACACCGTAACTAGCGAAATCGGCAGTGTTCTACTATCAGCGCAGAGTGTTGCCATTGGAATCCGCCCCGGCGTCGAGCCCGCCTACCCTCGTCGCACGCGACGGCATGGCCGCGACAGACGAGGCGCTGGCCGTCGCTTGTCGTTCGCTCAGCATTGGCGGCGAGGCGAATGTTGTATGCGTGAGCTGATGCTCGCTCTCTCACGCTCACTCCGGGAGAGCGGCGCCGCGCCCCGGGAGCTGCAGCGGATCGGCTCGAAGCCGGAAGGAGAGCCCCGGAGCCGTCGGCGCTTTCCCGGAGGAGCGTCGATCGGGTGACGAGCATGGAAGCTTCAACCGGCGCGAAGGTGACGACTGCGTAGGAGCCCTCAGCGGCCGGCCGGTTCTCCCTCCAACGAGCCGGCCGGCGCGTGCCGACGCAGGGAGAACGACGCCGGCTCCGTGGCGAGTTTTCCGCCACGATCACTTCAAGTTACAGGGCACTAGGACGCCTTGCGGGCGATCGCGAGGAGTGACATGCCGGTCGACGGCGGGTTCTTCTCCTCGCGGCGCAGGAGCGGGAAGAAGAGCCTGAAGGCCTGGAGCTGCGCGCGCGGCAGGACGGTGCGGCGCAGGATCCGTCCGTTCACGAACCAGCCGAGGATCCCGACGCGGTTGACGAATCGGACGTCCTCCAGCGCGAAGCCCGCCCCCGCGAGCTTCTCCTCGAGCTCCGCCTTCTCGTAGCGCCGGAAGTGGCGCAGGTGCCGGTCGAGAGTTCCGTAGAGCCAGGAGAGCGCGGGCACGAGAAGGACGAGCCGTCCGCCCGGCTGGAGAAGGGCGAACATGTCGGCGAGCGTCCCGCGGTCGTCCTCGATGTGCTCGAGCACGTTGCAGCAGACGATCGTGTCGATCGAGAGGGCGCGAATCTCCTCGCGCTCGGAGGCGGTGAGCGGGAAACGGTAAGACGCGACGCGCACGGCCGGACTGTCGCGGAAGCTGCCCTTCAAGTACTCGACAGCGACCGGGTCCAGGTCGGACGCGATCACCAGTTCTCGCGCACTGCCCCTGGGATCGTCTTCTATCAGGTGGCGCGTGACGTTTCCGAACCCCGCTCCGATCTCGAGCACGCGGCGGCCGAGCGCGGGAGCGAACCTGCTGACCAGCCAGCGGTTGTAGGGCTCGAGCTTCGCCAGGCGCGCCAGCGTGACGTGGCCGACGTTGCCGGTTTCCTCGGTCTCGCGGAACCGGTGCTTGATGATCGTCCAGAGCGCCGAGAAGGCGTCCTTCAGGCCGATCTTCTTCCCCTCGTCGTAGGTGCGGCCGTAGTAGGAGATCGGCACTTCGTAGACGCGGTAGCCGCGGCGAGCGACCTTGGCCGTGATCTCGGGCTCGATGCCGAAGCGCCGCGACTCGATCGTCATGGACTGCACGACCTCGCGGCGGAACATCTTGTAGCAGGTCTCCATGTCGGTCAGGTTCAGGTTCGTCGCCATGTTGGAGGCGAGCGTCAGGAAACGGTTGCCGACGGTGTGCCAGAAGTAAAGGACGCGGCGCTCGCCGCCGCCCAGGAAGCGCGACCCGTAGACGACGTCCGCGTGCCCTTCCTCGATCGGGCGCAGGAGCCGGACGTATTCCCGCGGGTCGTACTCGAGGTCCGCGTCCTGCACCACGACGACGTCCCCGGTGGCGTAACGGAATCCGACGGAGACCGCCGCGCCCTTCCCCTGATTCTGGGGCTGGAGGAAGACGCGCACCCCATCCTTCCCGTCCATGCCGCGCAGGATCTCCCGCGTGCCGTCGGTCGAGCCGTCGTCCACGATCAGGATTTCCTTCTCGACGGGAACCGCCTGCACCAGGCGGACGATCTCGCGGACCGTCTTCGCCTCGTTGTACACGGGCATCACGACCGACAGCTTCAACGGGTTCTCCCTTCAACGTCCATTATTCACGATCCCGCCTCCGGAAGCGGACGAGGCCACGGGCGGCGGAAGGTCGAAGAGCTCGATCGAGTAGCCGACGCGGCCCGCGGGCCGGCCGCGCACGGCGATCTCGGTCAGCAGTCTTTCCAGCGCCGCCGCCGACTCCCGCGTCCCCTGGTAGCGAAGGAACTGCGGACCCTCGGCCAGGTAGAAGGCGGAGACGGCCACGAGTCTTCCCCGCACGACCGGCTGCTCCAGGAAATCCCGCACCCCCATGCGAAGGCCGACATCGTCGCCGCCGAAATACGCCACGGTCGGGTCCGCGACGCCCCGGCGCCGGACCTCGGCGGCGAGGCGCTTCAGGTCGAGGCCCCAGTCCACGTTCGAGTCGGACAGGATGCTCCGTCCACGCTCGGGTCCGCCTGCGAGCGGGTTGAAGTAGGAGAGCTCGTGCGGATGGATGCGCGCGATCTCCACGGCCGAGAGGAGAGGCAGCGCCGCGAGGAGCCAGACGACCGCGCGGCTCGGCGCCTTCCAGCGAGCGCGGGCGAAGAGAGCCGCCCCGGCGAGGGCGAGGAACGGATAGACCGGCAGCATGTGCCGGATTCCGATGTTGTAGCTCGAGCCGATCGAGGCGAGAAAGAGAACGCCGACCGGAAGGAGGAGGAGCGCCGCCTCGGCCCGGAACCGTGGATCGCGGGCCAGGGTGTAGAGCGACAGCGCCGCGATCACGAGGAAGGCGAGCGCGCTCTTGGCAAAGAACGCGACGAAGAAGTAAAAGGGAAAACCGGTCGACGAAACGCTCCCGAAGAGGAAGTTGACTCCTCCGCCCTGCGCGTTCTGCCGCGCGACCGAAGCGAGCCCTCCCAGGTAATGCCCCAGGGGCGGCGAGACTCGCGCGATCTCCTCGATCGCGCGGGAGAGACCCGGCGCCCCTCGAAGGGCGACCATCTCGTGGATGATCTCCCGCTGATCCGCGAGGTCCATGCGGGAGGTCACGAGGGCGTAGACGCCGGTGACAACGGCCACCGCGCCGGCGACGACGAGACCGAACCGGACGAGCATGCGGCCGATCGCGGCCGCCGGACGTTCCGCCGTGCGCGCCGCGAGGAGTCCCTGCAGAAGGAGAATCGGCAGGAGATAGACGGCCGAAAATTTCGTCAGGAGGGCAAGGCCGAGCGCTCCCGCGGCCGCCGCGAGGTTCCCGATCGACGACCCGGCGCGCCGGAGATGGTCCCAGGCGATCACGGCGAGAAGGAACGTCAGGGCCGCGCCGAGGTCCGTGTGCACGACCCCCGCGTGGGCCACGAGGTTCGGATCGAACGCGAGGAGCGCCACCGCGATGAGGGCGGGACCGTCGCCGTAACGGTTCCTCGCCCAGAAAAAGACCGTGGCGAGGAGAAGGGCGAGCAGGAGAAGGAACGGGGCGCGCGCGGCCGCGATGATCGTGTCGGGCGGGACCGGCCCCCGGAAAAAGAAATCGTGGCCCCAGGGGGTGAGACCGAGCCCCATCGGCACACGCGCCGGGGCCGCGGGGAGGGGGAGCGTTTTCAGGGCGAGCCC
The DNA here is from genome assembly GCA_963741435.1 of uncultured Acidobacteriota bacterium. Classification (GTDB taxonomy): domain Bacteria; phylum Acidobacteriota; class Thermoanaerobaculia; order UBA5066; family Gp7-AA6; genus JAWOLE01. The sequence continues at coordinate 176,098 of CAVUIX010000043.1, forward strand.
GGCGAGGATCTTCATCAGCGGCGGATGCTCGATGTTCACGATCGCGTTGCGGGCGAAGACATCGAAGTAGCCGGACAGGATGTGCACCGGCTCGTCGGCCGACAGCGAATCTCCGCGGGTGTGGTCGCGAACGAGAAAGAGCGACAGGGCTGTCGCGGCGGCCGCCGCCAGCGCGATCGCGCGCCGACTAGCCAATACTCTTTCGGCCGTCCGGCCGCCGACGCGGCTCCAGCGAATGCCGGAGGAGAGCCGCCAGGGCCGAGAACCCGTCCCGCAGCCGGATCTTCTTCCCCTCCGCCCGCGAACGCCCGAAGTAGGAGACAGGGACCTCGAAGATCCGGAAACCGCCCCGCGCCACCTTCACGGTGAATTCGGCGTCCACGCCGAAGCGCTTCGAGACGAGGTCGAGCGACGGAACCACGCGGCGGTGGAAAGCCTTGTAGCAGGTGGCCATGTCGGTCAGGTTCAGGTTCGTCACGAGATTGGAGATGAGCGTCAGCAGACGGTTGCCCACGGTGTGCCAGAAGAACTGCACGCGGTTCTCGGCGCTCCCCCGGAAGCGCGAGCCGTACACGACGTCCGCGCGTCCCGCCTCGATCGGCTTGACGAGCGTCGGATACTCGGCCGGATCGTACTCGAGATCCGCGTCCTGGATCAGCAGGATCTCGCCGCGGGCTTCCGCGATTGCCGTCGAGACCGCCCGCCCCTTTCCCATGTTCCGCGGATGGAGAATGACCCGCACGCCGTCGCGCCCGTCCCATTTCGCGAGGATCTCGCGCGTGCCGTCCACGGAGCCGTCGTCCACGACGAGGATCTCCTTGTCGATCGGCACGGCGGAGACCAGGCGGAGCACCTCCTCGATCGTGCTCGCCTCGTTGTACACGGGGATCAGGACAGAGAGTTTCACAGTTTGAAGAATGATACGGGAAAAGCGGTTGTCATCCTGAGCGAAGCGAAGGATCTGCCCTCTTCACGGGGGAAAAGCAGATCCTTCGTCGCTGCTCTCCTCAGGATGACAACGAGCGAATGGCTCATAATGACTCGCCGATGACGTTGCGGCGGGTCCTGTTTTTCCTGGGCCTCGCCGCCGCGCTCGCGATCGGCGTCGGCCTTCGCCTCTCGACCCGGAAACAGCTCACAGAGGGAGGCCGCGTCCGCGCCCTGACCTCGGACGACGACTATCACCTGCGGCGCGCGCGTTTCGCGGCGGCGCACTTCCCGCGCACGATCATCTTCGACCCTCTGATGAACTTCCCTCAGGGAGGCGTCGCCATCTGGCCTCCCCTTTTCGACGTGGCCCTGGCGACACCGGCCCGGTTGCTCCATGGCGAGGGAGCGACGCCGGAGGAAGTGGAGCGCGCGGCGCTCTGGGTCCCGGTCGTCTTCGCGGCCGGAGCAATCCTCGTCGCCGGCCTCCTCGGAAGGCTCGTCGCCGGGGCCGCGGGTGGCGTCGCCCTCGCCCTTTTCGTGGCGATCTCGCCGGGGCACATCCTGTGGACGCAATACGGGCACACCGACCAGCACGTCGCCGAGTCGTTCTTCGGGCTGCTGGTGCTGTGGCTCTTCCTGAAGAGCCGATTCCAGATTCCAGATTCCAGATTCCAGGAGGCGCCGGGAGTCCGTCGGTGCTCCCTGGAATCTGGAATCTGGAATCTGGAACGAGGTCTTGACGGGTTTCGCTCTGGCGCTGGCTGTGCTGGCGTGGCAGGGAGCGATCTTCTGGGGAGCGATCATCGCGCTCTCGCTCTTTCTCGAGGCGGTCGCGACGCGCCGGAGCGCCTTCCGGCCGGCGCTTCTGATACTCGGCGGCGCCGCCCTGGTGACGGCGCCCGCGACCGCGCTCTGGCTCGGCGGCACGCGTCCCCCTCTGACGTACATCTCGTTCGGATTCTTCCAGCCCCTTTTCCTGGCTTCCCTCGCGGGAGGGACGGTGCTGCTCGACACGATCCTGCGCGCGGCTCGCAGACAGGTCGCGGGGCGGGAGATCGTCTGGCGAGTGGCTGTTCTGGCCGCCGCGGCCGCCGCCGTTCTCCCTTTCGCCGGCCCGCTTCTGCTCGGGCTCGCGCGCGGCGTCGGCTATGTGGCCGGACGGACGAGCGAAGCGTCCGCGGCGACCGGCTACATCTCCTATCCAAAGAACTGGCTCTCCGGAATCTTCGAGGCTCGGCCATTGCTGGCTGACGGGTTAGCCCTGCCTGCCAGACAGCTCTCGGCAGCCTTCTTCCTTTCTCCCCTCGTCATCCTGGCGTGGGCCGCGCGCGCGGCGCGAAAAGTGCGGCCGGGACTCCACGTCGCGCTCGCCGTCTGGGGAGCCGTCACGCTCTTCCTGGCCCTCTCGCAGAGGCTGAACGTCTACTACGCGGCGCCGCTCGCCGGCCTCTGCCTGATCGAGGCCGCGGGCCTCTTCGGAAGAGCTCTCGGGAAGACTCCGCGCGCCCGGGCAACGCTCGCCGCCGCGTGCGGGATCGCGCTCGCCCTTCCCCTGGCGCCGGGCATCGCGGAGGAGGTCTCCGCCGTTCGCGTGCCGGGCTCCGATCTCTTCGAGACGCTGGAGTGGATGCGCCGGGAGCTGCCGCACGCGGTGGACGCCTACGACGCGCGGCTGCTCTCCGCGAGCCCGCCGGGGCTCGCGGGAGCCGGCTCCGTGCTGGCCCCCTGGTCACTCGGCCACAGGATCCTCTACGACGCGGAGCTGCCGGTCGTCGCCAACAATTTCGGCTACGGGTTTCTCGACTCGATCCGCTTCTTTCTGGCGGAATCGGAGGAGGAGGCGCTCGCGATTGCCCGTGGCCGGCGCGCGCGATGGGTGCTCGCGACCGACCTTGTCGCCCGGATGAACGACTATGCCGGGTACCTCGAACGCCCTGCCTACCTCCGCGCGACGGCGCAGGGACCGGTCCCGACCCCGGCCTATTTTTCGAGCCTCCAGTCGCGACTCTACGACTTCGACGGCAAGGGAGCGCAGGTCGGAGATCTCAAGATCGAGCCGCTCGCGCACTTCCGCCTGATCTACCACTCGCGCTCCGCCATTTCACGAGGCGGACGCTGGCTCGCCCGCTGGAAGGTCTTCGAGATCGTCTACTGACGTTCGAGGAGCTGCGGGGCTCGATGTGCAGCGTGGCTGTCTCGGGACCAATCTATCTTTCCGTACTGTCTCCAGGCCGACATGGCATGCCGTCTCTCCAGAGGGCGTGGACGCGGAATCCACCACGCTCCGGAGCTCCCGGCGCTCGGGATCCAGACCCGAGAACCTCCCGTAGATCGCGGCGCGCAGGAGCCGCGCGTCGTAGGAGGGCTCCGGCGCGACGACGACCGTGGCCGCGAAGAGAGCGAGCCCGGCCGCAACTGCGACCGGAGGCCTCGGCGAGAGGGGCCGCGCGGCGCGTACTGCGGCCCAACCGGCCGCGACGACGATCGCCGCGGGCACGAGCAGTGAGACCCAGCCCGCTCTCGACAGCAGGTTCGGCGCGATCCATCCCCGGGACAGGAACCAGAGCGATCCCGTTGCCACCGGCCACCGCAATTCGAGAGGGAAATACGGCCAGGAGGCCGCGAGAAAGAAGTGATTCACGGCGGAGAACACGGCCGCCGCCGCGAAGAGCCCCCGCGAAGTCGCGGACGCGAGCCCCCGCGCGGCCGCCAGCCCCGCGAAGAAGAGGGCGGGGAGCAGATACCGGTCCCCGAGCGTCCATCCGCCGTGCCAGTTCGGATACGCCGTCAGGATGAGAAACAACCCCGCGACCGCGGCGAGCGCGAAGACGCAGTCCGCGCGATCCTCGCGGCTGCGCCACCAGGCGACGAAGCCCGGGACGACCCAGAGCAGGAAAGGAGAGAAGAGAAGGAGCCCCCTCGCCGGATGAAAGAGGAAGTCCCAGGCGACCCGCGGACTGGGCAGACCAAAGCCGAAGAGGCCCTTTCCCGACATCGTGGCAAAGTCGGGATAGGCCTCTCGCGCCGAGGAGAGGATCCACGGAGAGCCGAAACAGGTCGCGTTGTAGGACAGCAACAGGAGGAGAGGAATCGCGGCGCCGGCGGCCACGAGAGCGAACGCCTTCCACGATCCTCGCGTGGCGGCGCGCAGCGCGAGCAGGAGCGCGAGCGGCGCCGCGTCGTACTCGGAGATGGCCGCCCAGCCGGCCAGAAGGCCGGCGGCGAGCGCGAGGAGCCGCGCCCCGGAGGCCGGCCGCCGCTCTTCTCCCATGCGCAGGAGATCCCAGGCCAGAAAGAGAAGCGCGGCGGTCCAGGCGTGGCCGAAGAAGGAGCGCCCGTAGAAGAGGAGAGGCGTCCCGAACGCCACGGCGAAGACGAGCAGGCCGGAGCCCTTGCCGGGCGGCAAGCGCGCGACGAACCTCGCCAGCGCCAGCGTGTACAGGAGCGAGACCGTCAGAATCCTCACCAGCACGAAGACCGCGTCCCATGGGGACCTCGCCGCCGGGAAGAAGACGCGCAGAGCACGGTACACGGGGATCGCCGCAAACGTCAGACCGGGAGCCTTGTTCGAATAGAAATGGCCTCCCGACATCGCCTTGTCCTCATGGTCGCCGAGCGCCGGGATCGCGCCATCGATGGAGAACGTGCCCTGCTCGACGAACGCGTAGACCGTCTCCAGGCGCGACAGCTCGTTGGGGTTGCCAAGGAAGGGAAGAAACCGGTGAAATAGACCGACAGAACGGCGAACCCGGCGACCGCCGCGAGACCCGCCCGGCGCTCGGATTCCCGGGGCGCGGGCGAGGACATGAACGGATTGTAGAGGTCCCGATGTCCAAGGTCCAAGGTCCAGATTCGACACTCCAGTTCCGGCCTACTTTGGACTTTGGACTTTGGACTTTGGACCCTAGACTGACTTCATGTCTCCCCGCTCTCGCGCGCTCCTGGCCGGGCTGGCCGTCACGGTCCTCTTCTGCCTGCCGCTTCTGCCGGAGGTCCTCGGGACCCGGCGGCTGATCTTCCGCGACGCGCACGTCACACACTGGCCGTGGCGCCGCGTCGCGATGGACTCGCTCGCTGCCGGCAGGGTCCCCTTCGTCAACGTCTCGTCGTCAGGAGGCGAGCCGTTTCTCGCCAACCCCAACGCCGTGCTGGTCTACCCGACGTTGCTCCTGGAGAAGGTCCTCGCCCCGGCGGCTGCGTTCAACCTCCACTACCTGCTGCACGTGCTCTGGGCGTTCTTCGGCGCGCGGGCGCTCGCTCGGCGCCTGGGTCTGCCGGGAGGACCCGCCTTCTTCTCGGCGGTCGCCTTCGCGTTCTCCGGGATCATGATGTCCTACGGGTCGGGGTTCGCCAATTCCGTCGCCTCGCGCCTCCTGGCTTCCCTGGTGCGCCGCGGCGACTCTCGATCTCGTCCGCGCGAGGGGCGCAGTAAGGACTCTGCGCGCCGGCGCCGCCTGCGCGATCGGCTTCGGGCTGCAGCTTCTCGCGGGAGAGCCGGTTCTCTCTCTCCTGACGATCCTCTTCGCCGCCTTCCTCGGACTAGCGGAGATCTTCTCCGCGAGAAAGGATCCTCTCGTTGCGACCGCGAATCTTCTTGCCGGCGGAGCACTGGCCGGGCTCGTCGCGGCCGCGCTCGCCTCGCCTCTCCTCCTGCCGCTCTTCGCGGTGTTCCCCCTGACCTACCGGGGACAGCACCTTTACTCCGCGCGCGCGTTCGGCGCTTCCCCCTTCCAGGCCTGGCGGATGGTCGAGTGGCTCTTTCCCCGGTTCGCCGGAGACCCCGGGGCGCTCGGCGCGGGTGCGCACTGGCAGTTCGCCTTTCACCCGGGAGAGGTCCTGTACATCTGGTGCGTGACGTTCGGCGTGATTCCTTTCGCCGCCATCCTGATCGCGGCCGCGCGACGCGACTTCTGGACGCGCCGGACGATCTGGCTCGCCGGCGGCGCCTTCGTCTCGCTCCTCTTTTCCTTCGGCTCCTCTCTCCCCTTCTCCCGCCTGCTCTTCTCGTTCCCCGCCATGCGCCGCCTGCGATACCCGATCAAGTTCTATCTGCTGACGACGCTCTGCATGGCGCTCCTGGCGGGATTCGCCGGCCAGCGGCTGCGCCCCGAGGCGTCCCGCGCCGGCCGGCGGGCGGGTCTCATCCTGCTCGCCGCCGCGCTTCTCTTCTGCGCGGCCTTCCTCATCTGCTGGGAGGCGAAGGCTTTCGACCGGGCGGTCGCGCCGCTGCTGTCGGGTTCCGAACTACCGGCCTCGGAGCTTCTCCCCGATATCCGCCGCAGCCTGACGGGCGACGCGCTTTTCGGACTGCTCGCGACGGCGGTCCTCGGTCTCGTCCTCTTTTCCAGGCGCCCGATCCGCGGCCAATGCCATCTGCTCGCGCTCGCCACACTGCTGCTCGCCCTTCCCTTTGCGCTGCCCCTCTTCGTGTCGGCCGACGAGAGAGACCTGGCCCGCCCACCGGCCCTGGCCGGAAAGTTGAAAGGGCACGGGCCGCCTCTACCTTCCACTGGGCCTCGCCTCACTCTGGACAGCTCGCTCGCACCCGGCTCTGCCTCCCCGCGTCGTCAAGCTCGCGAGAGTGCAGATCGAGGAGCTCGTCCCCTTGACCGGCGCGCCGTTTGGCGTGCGCTACGTTTTCGACCCCGATCGCGACGGCTCCTTCGGCTACTACAACCAGCTGGCCTACGAAGCCCTCGCGGCCTCCTCTCCGGAAGAGGCCAGCCGCGTCCTGCGCGCCTATGGGGCGCGCTGGGTCCTGGACGACCAGGGTGCAGTTCGTCCTTCCCTGCGGCCGGTCCTCGGCTTCGACGTTGCAGGGCGCAGGCTCCTTCTCTCGGAGATCCGGGATCCGGTCGCCGAGCTGCGCTGGGCCGGCCGGGAATTCCGGCGGTCCTCCCTTTCCGGCGCGCTCGATCTCGTCCGCTCCGAGCGTTTCCTGCCGGAAAGCGACGTCGTGCTTCCCGGACGTTCGGACCGCGGACCGGAAGGACCCGAAGCACGCGGCACCCTTTCGGCGGCGCGAGTCGAGGCGGACGCCGCTTCGGCCGATGTTGCCGCCGAGACCAGCGGCCACGTCATCTTCGGGCGAACATACTTCCCCGCCTGGAAGGCGCGGCTGGACGGCCGGCGGGTCCCGGTGCTCGTCGCCAACGCCCGCGACCTCGCCGTCGCCGTCCCGGCGGGAAACCATCACGTCGAATTCGAATACGACCGCGCCCCGTTCCACCGC
>CAVUIX010000044.1:0-14499 GCA_963741435.1 uncultured Acidobacteriota bacterium
CTGCGTCAACGACATCCTCGTTCAGGGAGCGCGGCCCCTGTTCTTCCTGGATTACGTCGCGATGGGCAAGCTCGATCCGGGCGTGCTCGCGGCCGTCATCGAGGGGATCGCGCGGGCCTGCCGCGAGAATGGAACGGCGCTGCTGGGAGGCGAGACCGCCGAGATGCCGGGCTTCTACGCGGCGGGGGAGTACGACGTCGCCGGCACCATCGTCGGAGTGGTCGAGCGCGAGCGGATTCTCGACGGGACGCGGGTGCAGAAGGGCGACGTCGCCATCGGGCTGCCGTCGGCGGGACTCCATACCAACGGCTATTCGCTGGCGCGCAAGATCCTCTTCGAGGACCTCGGCAAGCGTCCGGGCGACCGGTTGAAGGAGCTCGGCGGCCTGTCCGTCGCCGACGCGCTGCTCGCGCCTCACCGTTCGTATCTCAAGGTGCTCGAGCCCCTCCTCGCGGAGGACCTGGTCCACGCGATGGCCCACATCACGGGCGGGGGTTTCTTCGACAACATCCCCCGGGTCCTGCCCGGGGATCTCGACGTCGTGATCCGATCCGGATCCTGGCCGGTCCTCCCCATCTTCGAGCTGCTGGAGCGCGAGGGAGGGGTCGGCCGGGAGGAGATGCACCGCGTGTTCAACATGGGGATCGGCATGGTCCTGCTCGCCGCGGCGGACCGGATCCCGCGAATCTCGGATCTCCTCTCCTCCCGCGGTGAGGCCCACTACTTCATCGGGAACGTGGTCGCGGGCAGCCGGCGCGTGACGATCGACTTTGTCTGAAAAGAAGATCGTCGTCTTCCTGTCGGGACGGGGGTCGAATTTCCGGGCGATCGCCGACGCGATCGATCGGGGAGAGATCCCCGCGGCCCGCATCACCGCGGTCTTCTCGGACCACGCCGACGCGGCCGGACTCTCCGAGGCGAAGCGGCGAGGGATCCCGGCCCACGCCGTTCCGCGGCAGCCCGGGATGTCCCGCCGGGAGCACGAGCGAGAGATCCGGAGGCTCCTCGATCCGCTCGAGCCGGATCTGCTATGTCTGGCGGGGTACATGCGCGTCCTGTCGCCGGAATTCGTTTCGGCGTATGCCAGCCGGATCCTGAACATCCATCCGTCGCTGCTGCCCAGGTTCCCGGGCCTCGAGGCGCAGCGCCGCGCGCTCGAGGCCGGCGAAACCGTCTCAGGCTGCACGGTCCATTTCGTCGACGAGCGGGTGGACTCCGGGCCGATCGTGGTGCAGCGAAGCGTTCCGGTCCTCCCGGACGACAATGAGGAGACGCTCGCCGCGCGGATCCTCGAACAGGAGCACCGCGCCTACCCCGAGGCGATCCGGAAAGTCCTCTCCGGCCTGGAAAAGGCCTGACCCCGTCGTCATTTCGAGCGCAGAGTTCCGGTGCGCCTGGATGCTGCGCGAGCGCGGAGCCCGACGAGAGGCGGGAGGGGCAAGCCCCTCCCCTACAGCACCACGAGGGGCAGGCCTCGGGCCCTGGTCGCGGCGCGAGGAGTCTGCCCGAGTAACCGGAGGGAGAGCCTCGCGCCGCGGGAGCGCAGCGCTTGCCCGGAATCAGGCGAGCGATCGAGGCCGACCGGGCAGAGTCGCTCGCCGATGCGGCGCAGGAGCGAAGATCCCGGACAAGCGCGGAGGCGACGGCTATACGCGGGCGGCGGCGGCGCCGGCGGCGCGGGCGCGGACGAAGCCGGATAGCTCCGACACGACGTAGTCCACCATCGCGTCGGTGATCCCGGGATAGACGCCGATCCAGAACGTCTGCCGCATGGCGATGTCCGTGTTGGTCAGATCGCCCACGACGCGGCAGGCGATTCCCTGGTAGGCCGGCTGCCGCAGCGCGTTGCCGGCGAAGACCTGCCGCGTCGCGATCCTCCGGGACTCCAGGTGCGCCACGACGTCGCGGCAGGAGAAGGGGGCCTCGGGGCGGACGGTGATCGGAAAGCCGAACCAGCTCGGGTCGCTCCCCGGAGTCGCCCGAGGCAGGATCAGATGCTCGGAGAGCGCCGCGAGACCCTCCGAGAGCCGGGCAAAGTTGCGTTTGCGCGCCGCGATGAATCCGGGCAGCTTCTTCAGTTGAGCCACGCCGACGGCGGCCTGCATGTCGGTCGCCTTCAGGTTGTAGCCGACGTGCGAATAGATGTACTTGTGGTCGTAGCCGTGCGGGAGCTGCCCGAGCTGCCAGTCGAACCGCTTGCCGCAGGTGTCGGCCTTGCCCGGATCGCACCAGCAGTCGCGCCCCCAGTCGCGGAACGAGGCCGCCAGCTTCTTCAGCAGCGGCTGATCGGTCGCGACCGCGCCTCCTTCCCCCATCGTGATGTGGTGGGCGGGATAGAAGCTGAACGTCGCCAGATCGCCGAACGTGCCCGTCTGCCGGCCGCGGTAGAGGGACCCGAGCGCGTCGCAGGTGTCCTCGACCAGCCAGAGGTCCCGCTCGCGCGCGACGCTCATGACCGCGTCGAGATCGAAGGGGTTGCCCAGCGTGTGGGCCAGCATGATGGCCCGCGTGCGCGGGCCGATCGCCTCATCGAGCCGGGCGACGGAGATGTTGTAGGTGCCGAGCTCGATGTCCAGGAACACGGGGACGAGCCCGTTCTGGAGGATGGGGTTGATCGTCGTCGGAAATCCGGCGGCTACCGTGACGACCTCGTCTCCCGGCCGGAGGCGGCGCTCTCCGAGCTCGGCGGCGGTCAGCGTCGTCAGGGCGAGGAGGTTGGCCGAGGATCCGGAGTTGCAGAGAAGAGCGGCGCGGCGCCCGAGCCGGCGCGCGAACTCCCGCTCGAACTCCGCGGCGAACCGCCCCGCCGTCAGCCAGAAGTCGAGCGAGGAATCGACCAGGTTCGAGAGGTCGTCGCCGTCGAAGACCCTTCCGGAGACCGGGACGGGCGTCTCTCCCGGCACGAACCGGCGCTCCGGCCACTCCTCTTTCGCGTAGTCGGCGACCAGGGAGAGGATCTGCTGCCGCAGGAGCTCCGACTTCGTCATGAGGGATCCGCGAGGCGCTCGCGATACCAGGCGATCGTCTTCTCCAGGCCCTTCTCGAGCGGCCACTTCGGCCGCCAGTCGAGCAGGCGCCGCGCCTTGGCGCTGTCCAGATGCTGGTCGCGAATCTCCGCGCGGGCGCTGTTCTCGATCACGGGCTCGAGGTCCTTCCGGCCCGCCAGCCGCAGCACGGCCTCGGCGACCTGGAGGACCGTCGAGGACTCGTCGGGCCCGAAGTTGAAGGCCTCTCCCCGGATTTCCGGCAGCTCGATTTTCTCGGCCATCGCCAGGTACGCCTCGGCCGCGTCCGCCACGTAGACGTAGTCGCGGCGGTAGAGGCCGTCGGAACGGATTACCGGCGCCTGGCCCGCCAGCGCCGAGCGGATCGTGCCCGGGATCAACCGGCTCCAGTTCAGGTCTCCGCCGCCGTAGATGTTCCCGCAGCGCGCGACCACGATCGGCAGTTCATACGTGCGCGCGTAGCATGTCGCGAGCAGGTCCGTGCAGCTCTTGGACACGTCGTAGGGATATCGTCCGCGCGGCGGCATCTCCTCCGTGTAGGGAAGGACCGCCGACTCGCCGTAGGCCTTGTCGCTCGACGCGACGACGATGCGCCGGACAGCGCCGGCGTGGCGCCGGCACGCCTCGAAGAGCGTGTAGGAGCCGCGGATGTTGCTCTCGAACGTCCCGTACGGGCTGCGGTAGCCGGTGCCGACCACGGTCTGCGCGCCGAGGTGGAAGACCGTCTCGACGTCGTGCTCGACCAAGGCCCGCTCGGCGTCTTCCATGGATTCCAGGCGGCCCGAGACCACGCGGCACGACGCGACGGCTCCGCTCTCGATCAGCTCCGACTGCGGGTCCCAGTCGCGCACGAGCACGCAGACACGCGCCCCGGCCTCGAGCAACCTGGGGACGAGCGCGGATCCGACGAGCCCGGTGGCGCCCGTGACGAGGACGGAGCGATCCTTCCAGAAGCTCATGGCCAGCACTTCCAGGGCGCCTTGCCGGACTGCCAGAGCTCCTCGAGCAGGCGTTTCTCGCGCAGCGTGTCCATCGGCTGCCAGAAGCCGGTGTGCCGGTACGCCATCAGCTCCCCGCGCGCCGCCAGCGTGTTCAACGGGTCCAACTCCCAGAGAGTGTCGTCTCCGGCGATCAGGTCGAAGACCTCCGGTTCGAGCACGAAGAACCCGCCGTTGATCCACCCTTCGCCGGTCTGCGGCTTCTCCGCGAAGGCGGCCACGCGGTCCGATTCGAGGACCAGGGCGCCGAAGCGCGCGGGCGGCCGGACCGCCGTGATCGTCGCGAGCTTCCCGTGGGAACGGTGAAATGCCACGAGAGCCTTGAGATCAACATCGGCCACGCCGTCTCCGTAGGTCGCCATGAAAGTCTCCCTGCCGATCCAGGGGGAGAGCCGCCGCAGGCGCCCGCCCGTCTGCGTCGTCGAGGCCCGTGTCGACCATGTGGATCGTCCAGTCCGGCGGAGACGCGGAGTGGATCTCGTTCTCTCCGCGCCCCAGCCGGACGGTCACATCCGCGTTGCGGGCGTAGAAGTTCAGGAAGTAGTCCTTGATGACGTCGCCCTTGTAGCCGAGCGCGACGAGGAACTCCGAGAAGCCGTGGAAGGCGTAGATCTGCATGATGTGCCAGAGGATGGGATGCTCGCCGATCTCCAGCATCGGCTTGGGCCTGAGGGTCGTTTCCTCCGAGAGGCGGGTTCCGGCGCCCCCAGCCAGTATGATTGTCTTCATGAAATCTCTGAGCGGCATTCCCCGCTCGTCCGGAGATTGTAGCAACCCCGCCGATCCTCGCGCCGTGACTGCAGAGGGCCAGGGGGATCTCCGGGTCGAAAAGGTGAGCACCAAGGAAGGAATTCTTCGGCTCCTGCGAAGCCGCTTCGTTCGATTCCTGCTGGTCGGCGGGCTGAATACCGCTTTCGGATATACGGTATTCGCGATCTGCATCCTGATCGGGATTCCATACCCCGTGGCGGCCCTCGTATCGACGGTGCTCGGCGTTCTCTTCAACTTCAAGAGCTACGGCACGCTCGTTTTTGGGAGCCACGACAACCGTCTGATCCTTCGCTTCTTCGCGGTCTACGGCATCTGTTATCTCGTCGGCCTGTTGCCGCTCGCCTGGGCGAAGGCGCATGGCGTGCCGGTTCTCCTGGTGGCGGCGGTCTGCGCGATCCCCATGGCGGCCTTGGCCTTCACGCTCCAGCGCGCTCTCGTCTTCCGCGCCGCGAGAACGTCGCTCAATCCGAAACTCTCGAGCTGAAGGTGCGGTCGGCGCCGCGGATCCTCGACGTAGACCGCAAGCTTCTCGTTGAGCATACAAGCCCGCTTCTCGAGAGCCTTCGAGACGGCCGGTTCTTCATCACAGGCGGGACGGGCTTCTTCGGATGCTGGGTGCTCGAAGCGCTGACTGCCGCCAACGACGAGCTTCGGTCTCGGCCTCTCCGTGCACGTCCTGACGCGAAGGCCCGACGCGTTTCGAGCGCGTGTACCTCACCTGGCGGACGCATCCGGCCGTCCATCTTCTCACCGGCGACGTTCGGACTTTCGAATTTCCCGACGGAAGCTTTCGAGTATGTTGATTCATGCGGCGTTCGACTCCTCGCGGGAGCCCGGGCGGAAGAGGAGACGCGGAGCACGATCGTCAACGGGACAGCGCGATGCCTCGAGCTCGCTCGCCGCGGCGGGACGACCCGAGTTCCTGCTGCGTCAGCTCGGGCGCTGTCTATGGCAGGCAGCCGCGCGGATGTCTCACATTGCCGAGGAGGAGGCCGAATCGGAGGCTGGCCGGCGCCGGACGGCATACGGAGAGGCCAAGCGAGAGGCCGAGCGCATCGCTGTCGAAGCGGGAGCCTGCGAGTCGGGACTGGACGCCACGATCTGGCCCGAGGGTTTGCCTTCGTCGGCCCCCATCTGCCGCTCGACGGACATTTCGCCATCGGCAACTTCATTCGGGACGCCCTCTCCGGTGGCCCGATCCGGGTTCCGGCGATGGTTCCCCGATCCGTTCCTATCTCTATGCCGCCGACCTCGCGATCTGGCTTCTGACCATCCTGTTTCGGGGAGTCCGGGCAGGGCCTACAACGTCGGCTCCGAGAGCGCGGTGACGTTGGCCGAACTGGCGCGGATCGTGGCGGACGCAATTGCCCCGGACGCCCAAGTCGAGTTCGGGAAAGCCGCCATCGGCACGCATCCGGACCGCTATGTGCCGTCGACAGAACGAGCCCGGAAGGAGCTTGGTCTTCGACAGACCGTCGATCTTGCCGACGCGATTCGCCGCACGGCGGCCTGGTATCGGAATCTTCCGGATGCAGCCTTACACTAGAGAAAACCATGATCAAGCTCTCCGACTACGTCATGGAACGGATCGCCGACACCGGCGTCAAGCATGTGTTCTTCGTGCCCGGCGGGGCGGCAATGCACTTGAACGACTCGCTTGGACGGTCGCGCCGGCTCCAGTTCATTGCGCAGTTGCACGAGCAGGCTTGCGCAATCGCTTGCGAGGCGTACTCGAAAACCACCGAGAACTTCGGCGTTGCGCTCGTGACCGCGGGGCCCGGCGGGACCAACGCCATCACGGGCGTCGCAGGAGCCTGGCTGGATTCGACTCCCTGTCTCTTCGTGTCCGGGCAGGTCAAGCGCGCCGACCTGAAGAGGGACTCCGGCGTACGCCAGATGGGAGTCCAGGAGCTTGATCTGCCCTCACTCGTGGCGCCCATCACGAAGTACGCCGTGACCGTGATGGAGCCGGAGGACATTCGTTTTCATCTCGAGAAGGCCATTTATCTGGCTCGAACGGGCCGTCCGGGACCGGTCTGGATCGAGATTCCGCTCGACGTGCAGGCCGCGAATGATCGATCCCGAGACTTGCGTTCATTCGAGCCGCCACCGGCCGTCTCCTTCGGACCCGGCGTTACGCGAAATCGTCGCGCGCGCTGTCACAATCCTCGAGAGCGCGCGACGTCCTGTGTTTCTCGCAGGAAACGGCATCCGGCTCGCCCGGGCGCAAGGAGAATTCCGGCGCCTCGCGGATCGCTTGGGCATCCCCGTCCTGACAACCTGGCTCGGCATCGATCTCGTTCCCGACGATCACCCGCTGTTCATCGGCCGCCCGGGTGCGGTCGCTCCGAGGGGCGCGAACTTCGCCGTCCAGAATGCCGATGCGCTTCTCGCCGTCGGCGCACGGCTCGATCTTGTCTTGACCGGCTACGCTCGAGACGACTTTGCCAGATTGGCGCGCAAGATCATCGTCGATATCGATCCCTCCGAGCTGGCCAAGCTTCGAGGCCCGGTGGAGGCGGCTGTGTGCGCCGATGCCGGGTCGTTCTTGAAGGAGTTCTCCGCCCAGTGGGGAGACCGTGGTCCGGTGGCTTGCGCGGAGTGGCTCGAGTGTTGCCGGGAGTGGAAGAAGAAGTATCCGATCATCCTGCCCGAGCATCGGCAGAGCGTGCAGCCGGTCAGCGTTTACGCACTGGCAGATGCCTTGTCCGAGGAGCTGCTACCCGAGGACATCGTGATCTCGGGCAGCTCGGGCAGCGGGATCGAGATCTTTCTGCATGCCTTCCGGGTTCGGGAGGGACAACGCATCCTGCACACGACGGCCCTTGGCGCGATGGGCTTCGGGCTGCCGACATCCATCGGTGCGAGCGTGGCGTCGGGAAGGCGCACGGTCGTGGTGGATGGCGATGGCGGATTTCAATTCAACATTCAAGAGCTGGAAACCGTCGCGAGGCTTCGGCTCCCGATCAAGTTCATCGTGATCAATAACGGTGGTTATTCTTCGATCCGCGCCTCTCAGCGCAACTACTTCGGTCGCGTCGTGGCCGCCGACGCGTCGAGCGGCCAGACTCTTCCCGACCTGCGCCGCGTGTCCGAGGCCTGGGGGATTCCGAGCCGTCGGATCGAGTCGCAGCGGAATCTGCGCGATCAGCTTCGCGAGGTCCTTGCCGTTCCGGGACCCGTCATCTGCGACGTCGTCGTCATCCCGGACGAGGATCGGCTTCCCCGAATCTCGTCGCGTTCTCTTCCGGACGGTTCAATGACCTCGACGCCGCTGGAAGATCTCTTCCCATTCCTGCCGCGCAAGGAGTTCGAAGAAAACATGCGCCACACCTCCTCCCCGATGCCGGAGAAGCGGGGCTCGTGACCGATGCGAATCGGAATCATGCAGGGCCGGCTTCTCCCTCCGCAAGGCACCTTCCAGTCCTTTCCGCGCAGGGGCTGGGATCGCGAATTTGGCCTTGCGGCGCGAGCGGGGCTCGAGGGAATCGAATGGATCTTCGATGTCGGAGGTGCCGATGAGAACCCTCTCGGGAGCGACTCCGGCTGCGACCGCGTCCGGGAGCTGGCAGAGCGGTATGGCGTCGGCGTCCGCTCGGTCTGCGCCGATTACTTCATGGAGCGGCCGTTTTTGCGGTGCGGAGCGGTAGACCTCGCGGAGAGGCTCGAGACCCTGCGATGGCTTCTCGGCCGCTGCCGCCGCCTCGGGGCGAACCGGATCGTTCTGCCCTTCGTCGACGCTTCGCAGATGGAGACGGAACAGGAACGCCGGCAGGTCCGTGACGTCCTGGGGGAGGTCCTGCCCGATGCCGAGGAAACCGGGGTTGAGCTGCACTTGGAGACCTCGCTCCCTCCCGCCCAACTCCGTGAACTCTGCGATTCTCTGGAACATTCGCGGGTGCGCGTGACCTACGACTCCGGCAACAGCGCTTCGCTGGGGTTCCGCCCGGAGGAGGAATGGGCTGCTTATGGAGACCGGGTCGGAAGCGTCCACATCAAGGATCGGCGCCTCGGTGGATCCACGGTCCCCTTGGGAAGCGGCGACGTCGACTTTGAGGTGCTTTTCGATTGGATGAGGCGACGCGGCTACGACGGGGACCTGATCCTCCAGGCTTCACGCGGTGAGCCAGGAGACGAGGTCGCCCTGGCGACGGCCAACCGCTCTTTCGTGCAGGGGCATCTCCAACGAAAATGAGGTTCTTGTTTGCGGGCCTCGGCGGGATCGGACAACGGCATCTCCGCAACCTGCGGACGATACGGGGCGACAGTGTGGAGGTTCGGGCGTGGAGGCAGCGCGGGCTGAAGACCACCCTGACGGAACAACTCCAGGTCGAAGCGGGCGCAAACGTCGAAGAGAGGTACGCCGTTCGCGTCGTGCCGGAGCTCGTGCCGGCTTTGGAGTCGGCGGACGTCGTCTTCGTCTGCAATCCGACGCGGGCGCACGTCCCCGTGGCTCTTGCCGCGGCGCGGGCGGGCTGCCATCTTTTCGTTGAGAAGCCGGTGTCCGACTCGTGGGATGGAATCGATGAGCTCATTGAGTTGGCCAGGGAGCGGCGGCTGGTGACCTTCGTCGGTTACCAGTTACGCTTCCACCCTCTGATGATCCGGCTCCAAGAGCTGGTGCGCGAAAGAGCGGTCGGCAATTTTCTTGCCGTGCGCGCGGAAGTCGGGGAGTATCTTCCTGGATGGCACCGTTACGAGGACTATCGCTCCATGTACGCCTCCAGGAGGGAACTGGGCGGCGGCGTGATTCTTTCCCAGATCCACGAGCTCGATTACCTTTACAGCCTCTTCGGGATGCCGCGGCGCATCTTCGCGCTGGGGGGGCATCTGTCCCGTCTCGAAATCGACGTCGAGGATGTCGCCAGCGTGTCCTTGGAGTTCTTCGTGGACCGGCATCTGTTGCCGGGGCACCTTCTCCAGGACTACTTGCAGCGTCCTCCCGCGCGCACTTGCGTGGTGGTGGGCGACGCCGGCAAGATCGTGGCTGACTTCAACGCCGTCACGCTAAACCGCTGGGACGAAAAGGGAGAGCTCGTCGAAACCCTCAGCCTTCCCGACTATCGCCGCAACGACATGTTTCTTGATGAATTGAAGCACTTCCTTTCCTGCATCGAGGAGGGACAGTCACCATTGATTCCTCTCTCCGAAGGCGTTCAGAGTCTGCGCATGGCTCTCGCCGCGCGCGATTCAGTCGAGACTGGCCGCGTGATTCAGCTCGCAGGCGGCGCAAGCGCGTGATGGAGAGTCGGGGGTTGTTCGATCTGGCCAATCGCGTGGTGGTCATCACCGGAGGAGCGGGGCTTCTTGGCCCGCAGCACGGAGAAGCGGTGGCCCGCTTCGGAGGGGTGCCCGTGCTCGCGGATCTGCGTGAGGAGGAGGCTCGCAAGCGAGCGGAGGAGCTCTCCTCGCGGTGGCAGGTTCCCGCCCTCGGCGTCGGCGCGGACGTCACACGCCCCCGTGAGGTGGCAAGGCTTCGCGACCAAGTGTTGGAGCGGTTCGGTCGCCTCGACGTGCTCATCAACAATGCCGCCAACAATCCCAAGGCCGAGGACGACTTTCAGGACCTCTCCCGGCTGGAATCTTTCTCCGTCGAGCGCTGGAACGCCGACCTCGCCGTGGGCTTGACCGGGGCCTTTCTCTGCGCGCAGGTGCTGGGTGTCGAGATGGCCCGCCGCGGCCGAGGGGTCATTCTCAACATCGCCTCCGATCTGGCCGTCATCGCACCCGATCAGCGGATCTATCGCCGCGATGGCGTGGCCGAGGAGCTCCAGCCCGTCAAGCCGGTCTCGTACTCCGTCGTCAAGACAGGCCTCCTGGGCCTGACCCGCTATCTCGCCACTTATTGGGCGGACCGCGGGGTCCGGGTCAACGCCCTTTCGCCGGGGGGCATGCAAACGACGCAGGACTCGGGCTTTCTGGCTCACCTGACACAACGAATCCCGCTCGCGCGCATGGCGGAAATGAACGAGTATCAAGGTGCTGTGGTTTTTCTTTGTTCCGATGCCTCCTCGTACATGACGGGAGCCAATCTGGTCATCGACGGAGGGCGCACGTGCTGGTGAGCCGCCCAGGCCCGGAAGGAGTTGGAGACGCGATGAACGTTTCTCTCGATCGAAATCTCCGGGCACTCCTTTCCGAGCCTCGGGAGGATGCGCTTCACCGCGAGCGTTCCGCCTTCGATGAGCAACGGGGTCGAGTCTCGCGCCGCTCGTTCTCTTCGGGGCGGGAAACCTGGGCCGTAAGACGCTCGCGGGACTTCGCGCGGGCGGTATCGAGCCGATTGCTTTCACCGACAACGACCCCGGCCTCTGGGGAGAAGAGGTGGAAGGCGTGCGCGTCCTTCCGCCGGAGGAAGCCAGCCGCAGCCTTGGAGAGCGGGCGGTCTTCGTCGTGACGATCTGGAGGGGCGAGGGAACCGACCGCATGCGGGAGCGCTGCTCTCAACTGCGTCGCCTCGGGTGCGCTCGCGTGGTGACTTTCCTCCCGCTCTTCTGGAAATATCCGGAGATCTTTCTCCCCCATTACGCGGTCGATCTTCCTCATAGAGTCCTGGACGCGAGGGAGCGGATCGAAGAGGCCTTCGGCCTGCTGTCGGACGACGCCTCGCGGATGGAATTCGTCGGCGAGGTGCGGTGGCGGCTGCTGGGAGACTTTGACCACCTGGGGGAGCCCGTCTCAAACGAAATCTATTTCCCGGAAGATCTCCATAGGCTCTTGTGCCGACGAGGTCTTCGTCGACTGCGGAGCCTTCGACGGCGACACGATCCGGCGATTGCCTCGCCCGCCGGCCCGGATTTCCGGGGCAGCATCAAGGCGTTTGAACCCGATCCACGACTTCGGCAAGCTGGCCCGGTACGTGGAATCGCTTCCATACGCGCTGCGGCAGAGGGTTGAGATTTTTCCGTTTGCGGTGAGCAGCCGCCGGGTGATTCTCCGTTTCAACGCGACCGGCACGGAGGCGGCGTCCGTCGGTTCCGGGAGCACACAGGTGCAGGGCGTGGCCTTGGACGAATTGCTGGAAGACTGCCGGCCGACCTACATCAAGATGGATACGGAGGGAGCCGAGCCGGAAGCGATTCGAGGCGCCTTCCGGACGATCGCGACCCACCGCCCGGCCATGGCGATCTGCGTTTACCACCGGCAAGATCACCTGTGGGAGATTCCCCTTCTGATTGACTCCTGCGCCGGCGGATACCGGTTTCATCTTCGTCCGCAGCTCCTGGAAGGATGGGACCTCGTCTGCTACGCGGTGCCCGGTTGAGGCAGACCGGGCGTCGATGGAAGAGGCCCGGGCGTATAATTCCTCCACCCAGACCCTGGCCCAACACCGCATGCATTTGATCAGTGTCATTACGCCCTGTTTCAACGAGGAGGAGAACGTCCGCGAGGTGTACTCCCGGGTGAAGGCGGTCTTCGAGGCGCTCGGTCGGTATCGCTACGAGCACATATTCATCGACAACGCCTCGCGGGATCGCACGGTCGAGATACTCAGGGAGATCGCCGGCGGCCGATCGCAATGTCAGGGTCATCGTCAACACGCGCAACTTCGGGCAAGTCCGTTCGCCGTTTCACGCGCTCCTGGCAGGCCCGCGGTAAAGCCGTGATCAGCCTCGCCGCCGATCTGCAGGATCCACCCGAGCTCATCCCCGAGTTCCTGAAGAAATGGGAGGAAGGATTCAAGGTCGCCCTGGGCATGAAAGCCGGAGGCGAGGAGTCCTGGCCGATGTCGTGGGTCCGCGACGGCTACTACCGACTGCTCGCCCGCCTCTCGGATGTCGAGCCGGTTCGCAACTCAACCGGGTTCGGGCTGTGCGACCGTCAGGTCGTCGAGATCATCCGCGACATGAACGATCCCTACCCTTACTTTCGAGGGCTGCTGCCGCGAGATCGGGTTTCCCATCGCCCGGATCGAGTACGTCAAGCCTCTGCGCAAGCGCGGCAAGACCAAGAACAATTTCTACACTCTCTTTGATCTGGCGATGCTCGGCATCACGACGCATTCGAAGGTGCCCTTGCGCCTGGCGACGATCGCCGGCTTTGCCCTCTCGGCCTTCAGCCTCATCGTCGCGCTGGCTTATCTCGTGGCGAAGCTGGTCTTCTGGTATCGGTTCTCCGCCGGCATCGCCCCCATCCTCATCGGGCTTTTCGTCGCGTTCTCGGTCCAGCTCTTCTTCCTCGGCCTTCTCGGCGAGTACGTCAGCGCCGTCCACACGCAGACTCTGCGAAGGCCGCTCGTCGTCGAAAAGGAACGGATCAACTTCGAGGAAGCCCGGAGCGAAGCGCGCGAAGAACGGCGATCCTGCATCCCGCGCCGGCCGCGGAAGAAGAGGTGACGTCATGGCGGAAGTGAGAATCGGCAACCATCTCGTGGGCGGCGAGCGTGTTGCTTTGTCGTCGCCGAGGTTGGGATCAACCACAACGGTGACCTCGAAATGGCCAAACGACTGATCAGCGTTGCAGTCGCGGCCGGATGCCAGGCGGTCAAGTTTCAAAAACGAACCGTGGACGTCGTGTACTGGCCCGAGGAGCTGGGGCGCCCGCGAGAGAGCCCCTCGGCGAGACGAACGGTGATCTCAAGCGAGGCCTCGAGTTTGGCGACACGCAGTACCGCGCGATCGCCCGCTACTGCCAGGAAGTGAACATTCTCTGGTTCGCATCCTGCTGGGACGAAGGCTCGGTCGACTTCATCGATCGGTTCGATCCTCCGGCCTACAAGATCGCTTCGGCTCGTTGACGGACGACAATCTGCTGAGACACACGCTGTGCGAAAGGAAAGCCGATCATCCTCTCCACGGGAATGAGCACTCTGGAACAGATCGATCACGCCGTCGAGGTCCTGGGCAAGGAGAATTCGTCGTTCTCCACGCCTGCAGCACATATCCTCCCCCTACAACGAGCTCAACCTGCGCGTCATCGGAAGCCTCCGGGACCGGTATCGAGTGCCCGTCGGTCTATTCCGGACACGAGACCGGGCTTCCGTCAACCATCGCGGCCGTGGCGCTCGGCGCGAAGATGGTCGAGAGGCACATCACGCTCGGACCGCGCCATGTGGGGACCGACCAGGCCGCCTGTTTCGAGCCCAACGGCATTACCCGGCTCGTCCGCGACATCCGCCTCGTCGAGACCGCGATGGGCGAGGCCGGTAAGAAACTGATTCCCTCCGAGAGTTCCTATCATGAGGAAGCTGCGGCGTGTCGGCGCCTGAGGAGATCGCGGATCAAGGCGGTCGTCCTCGACGTCGACGGTGTTTTGACCGACGGGAGTCTCTACTGGGGTCCCGCGGGGGAGGAGCTCAAGCGGGTCTCGTTCCTGGACATCATGGGGTCTCCATCGGGCGCCGCGCCGGTCTGCGATTCGCGCTCGTCTCCGGGGAAGACGGGCCGCTTCTGGAGCGGCTCGTCGATAGGCTGGGGATCTCCGATGTCTACCGAGGCTGCAAAGACAAGGGCGAGGCGCTGCAGCACTTCGCGAAACTCGCGGGTCTCGACCTGACGCAGGTCTGTTACATGGGCGATGACGTCAATGACGTTCCTGCCATGGAGATAGCTGGTCTCCCGGCCGCTCCCTCCCGGCGCCCACTCGTCGGCGAGAATGGCGGCTCGATTCATCACGAGTCGAGGCGGCGGAAACGGTGCCGTGCGTGAGCTCATAGACGCCCTTCTCGCGTCCGGCATTCCGGTCCGGAAAGCAACCGTCGCATCCAGCCGTCGGGCGTCCGTCAC
>CAVUIX010000045.1:0-42413 GCA_963741435.1 uncultured Acidobacteriota bacterium
GGCAGACCATAACCGAGGTCCACGGACTGGTTCTGCTCGAGCCGTTGCTTCTGGGCGGGTGTCAGAATCTCGAGCAGCATCCGCTCCAATTCCACGGCTTGGAGGGCCTCGGTGTTGATCGGAATCAACCGTCCCTTGATCCGCAGGAGGGGAGAGCGCATGGGCTTCAAGTGGAGGTCCGAAGCCTCCTTCTTCGCCGCGAACTTGAGCAGGTCGGTGAGGGTCACGCGGATCGAATTATAGCCGTTGAGGCCCCCCGGAAGTGGGACGCAAGCCAGGCGCGGGCCTCCCGGCGCGTCCGCACGGTCCCGCTCAGGACCTCGACTCGAAGGTCGGCGAGCAGAGTCCCGACGTCGGGACCGGGCGGGATCCGCAGCCATTCGAGGACGTCGGCGCCGGAAACCTCGGGTCCGCGCCGCCGGGCTCGCGCGACGCGCCGGGCGAGAGCCCGCGCGCGCGGCCGGGACGCCGGGTGAAGGAGGAGCAGGAGCACGAGAGCCTCGGCAGCGAAGGGGCCGGCGTCGCGGACCCAGGACCACTGGCCGCGCGGCGAGCCTGCGGCCCGCGCGCCGGACGCCAGCGTGAGCAGCGCCGCGACGTCGCCGGCCTCGGAGCGCCCGTAGCGTCGGGCGGTGAGCCAGGCGGCCGCCGCGCCAGGCACGAGTCGGAGTTGCGCGCACATCAGAGCGAGGCGCAGCCGGCGGCGGCTCTCCGGCGACCTGCGCCGGAGGGCCGGCGCGTCGAAGAGAGCGGAAGCGCGGGCAAGTCTCCGCGCCTGCAAGCGACCGACGCGCAGCGCGGGGCCGAGAAGACGCGCGCGGGACGCCCAGCGCAGGGCGGGCGCGGCGCGGCGCGCCTCGAACATCTTGATCCATTCGGCGCGGATCCGCTCGGCAGCGACTTGCGCGAGCCTCGGAGCGACGCGCCGGCAGGCCTTCGACGTCTCGGGATCGGGGACGAGCTCGTGGGTCGCGAGGAAGCGCGCGGCCCGCAGAACGCGCAGGGGATCCTCCGCCAGGTTCTGGGCGGAAACGGCTCTCAACCGCCCGCCGGCGAGATCCTTCAGGCCTCCGAACGGGTCGAGCCATTGCCGTGTCGCGAGATCGAACGCCATTGCGTTGACGGTGAAGTCGCGGCGCTTCAGGTCTTGCTCGATCGAGGCGCCCGCGATCTCCGCCAGGTCCACCTCCCGCTTGCCCGCGACGCGGAACACGCGGGGAGCGCTCCGCGAGAGAGGCACGGCCCGGCCCAGGCCGGCGCTCTCCATTGCCCGGGCGAGGATTTCCGCGTCCCCCGACACCGCCGCGTCCACCTCGGCTACTGCGCGGCGGAGCTGCAGATCGCGCGCGGCGCCACCGACGATCCAGACCCGCTGTCCGAGGCGGGAGGCGATGGAAGCGAGCGCCCGGATCTCGGCGCGCCGGGAGATCGAGGCCGCGCCGGCCCGTTGAGCGGGAGCGCCTTCTTTCTTCGGATTTCCAGCCAGAACGCTTGTTCCTATTCGGAAAGAGAATCAAAAAGCCTTACAATTATCGGCATGTCTTCCGAATCTTCTCCCGTCAGCCTGGAGGTGGTGCGCCACGTCGCCGCGCTCGCGCGGCTGCGTTTCTCGCCGGAGGAACTTCCCGCCCTGACCCATCAGCTCGCCCGCATTCTCTCTTACATCGACCAGTTGAAGGAGATCCGGGAGGAGCCTCACCGCCCGCCGGAGCTCTCCGCGACGCCCCTTCGCGAGGACATCCCGGAGCCGGGCTCCGGACAGAAGGCGCTGGAGGAGAACTCGGTTCGCCTCGAGCACGGCTACGGAGCCGTGCCTCGGGTCGTCGGAGGAGCCAAGCCGTGAGCCGCCGGAGCCGCCGGTCTTGACGGCGGCGCCCGGGAGCGTCGTCTCGATCGCACGGGACGTGTCGTCGCGGCGCCGCTCCGCGGTCGAAGTCACGCGGGAAGCGTTGTCCAGGATCGAGGAGACGGACGCGAGCATTCAGGCTTTCCTGGAGGTCACGGCGGAGCAGGCGCTCGAGGAAGCGCGGCGGACCGACGCCCGCATCGCGGCGGGGGAGAACCTGGCTCTCGCCGGCGTGCCCATGGCCATCAAGGACAACATGTGGATCGCGGGGAGGACCGCCACCTGCGGCTCGAAGATCCTCGAGGGGTACCGCCCTCCCGGCGACGCGACGGCGATCGCCCGTCTCCGGAGGGAAGGCGCGGTCTTCATCGGCCGGACCAACATGGACGAGTTCGCGATGGGCTCCTCGACGGAAAACAGCTCCGTCCGCCCGACCCGCAATCCCTGGGACAGGGAGCGCATCCCGGGTGGCTCCTCGGGGGGCAGCGCGGCCGCGGTCTCCTCGCGCATGGTCCCCGGAGCGCTGGGTTCCGACACGGGCGGCTCCATCCGGCAACCCGCGGCCTGTTGCGGGATCGTCGGGCTCAAGCCGACCTATGGCCGGGTGTCGCGCTACGGGCTCGTCGCCTTCGCTTCCTCTCTGGACCAGATTGGTCCGCTAACGCTCGACGTTGCGGATTCCGCCCGGCTTTATCACGTCCTCGCCGGCCAGGATGCCCTCGATTCGACGACATCGGCGCAGAAGCCGGGCGACCCGGAGGCGGCCCTCGAGCGCGGGGTCGCCGGCCTCAAAGTCGGCTTCCTCGCGGAGGCGCAAGTCGAAGGTCTCGACGCCGAGGTCGCCGCCAACCTCGCAGAGGCGCGCCGCGCATTCGAGAAAGCTGGAGCCCGGGTGAGCAACGTCTCCGTGGCGCGCGCTCCCGCCGCGATCGCGATCTACTACGTCGTGGCGAGTGCCGAGGCGTCCTCGAATCTGGCGCGCTTCGACGGCGTGCGTTACGGGCCGCGCCGGGACGATTCGAGCCTTCTCTCGCTCTACGTCGAGAACCGAACGGCGGGTTTCGGCCCGGAGGTCAAGAGGCGCATCCTGCTGGGGACCTTCGCCCTGTCGGCCGGGTACTACGACGCCTATTACGGCCGGGCCATGCGGGCAAGGCAGCTTCTGCTCGAAGATTTCGAGCGGGCCTTCGAAGAGGTGGACGTGATCGTGTGCCCGACGATACCCGCGCCGGCCTTCCGGCTGGGAGAGAAGGTGGATGACCCTCTGACGATGTACCTCTCGGACGTCTTCACGGTTCCAGCGTCCCTGGCGGGGTTGCCGGCCATCTCGGTTCCTTCGGGCCTGTCCCGCGGCGGCCTTCCGCTCGGCATCCAGATCATGGCGCGCCGGTTCGCCGAGGAAACTCTCTTCGCCGCGGCCCGAGCGTTCGAGCGGCAGGTGGACTTCCCCGACGCGCTGCCGCGCGGCGTGCGGACCGGCTGAGGCGGGCAAATGCCGACTGGGCGACGGGGGGACTGGGGGACTGGGCGAGCGTTCAGGAGGCTTTTCTCCCAGTCTCCCAGTCTCCCGGTCTCCCAGTCTCTTCTGATCGCCCTGCTGATTGCTGCGCCGATGGCCGGCATCGAAGCGAAGAAGACGGTGAAGATCAGCGAGGAGCTGAACGTCTCGATCGAGGACGACGAGGAGGTCTTTCTTTCGGCGCGGCCTCTCCCGGGCGAGGCGCTGGACGCCTTCGCGCGGCGGTTTACCGAAGACCCGGCGACGAAGAAGGAGATCCTCGCCGGCAATGGCGGCATGAACCTCCTGCGCAAGGACGTCTTCGTGCGCGTCCCCTATCGGCTGCTCTCCGACAATTACCGCCGCATCGCCATGGAAGCTCTCTTTCCGCAGGACCATGGCGACGCGAAGGAATGGACACACCTCGTGACGTCTCCGGCGGGCCATCCCGAAAGTCTCTGGCGGATCGCCGAATGGTTCACGGGCGACGGTTCCAACTACCGCTCCATCCGCGAGGAAACGCGAATCGCCTCGCTCCCAACCGAAGCCGGGCAGGTCGTGAGGATCCCCTCCCGGCTGCTGCTTCCCGCCTTCCGAGTCGCTGCGGCGGCCTCCGCGCCGGAGGCACCGCTCGAGTACGGCCGGGACGAGAAGGGCCGGTTCGCCGTCTATCGCTTGAAAAAGGGAGAGGCGCTCTATACCTCGGTCGTCATCCGCTTCACCGGGCGCCTCCACGCCGAGGACGTCCGCGCCAAAGCGGGAGAGATCGCCGCGAGAAGCGGCATCGAGGATGTGAGGGCGATCCCCGCCGACTACGCCGTCAAGATTCCCATCGAGGATCTCGCCCCGGAATTCCGGCCGCCGGACGACCCGGCCCGGATCGAGGAGGAGAAGGCGAGACTCGAGGCGGAGCAGTTCGTCAATCGCGTGCAGGCGGCCGATCTTTCGGGTGTGACATTCGTGCTGGATGCCGGCCACGGGGGACGCGACATCGGCGCGGCTGTGGGCGGAGTCGAGGAGGCGCGTTACGTATACGACATTGCCTGTCGCGTGGAAACGCTCCTTCGCGAGCACACGAAGGCCCAGGTCGTCGCGACCGTGCAGGGAAAGGCTCCCTGCAGCCGGAGATCCTCCGACTCCGTGGCCGACGCCAGGGCGGCGCGGGTACTCACGCATCCGCCGTATCCCCTGGAGGACCCGGTCGCCGGGGTCAACCTGCGCTGGTACCTGGCCAACGCCGTCCTGAGAAGCGTCGAGAAGCGGGGAGGCTCGGAAGACCGGACGGTCTTCGTGTCGCTTCATGCCGATTCGCTCCACCCGGCCGTCCGGGGTCTCATGGTCTACATCCCGGGCGAGCGGTTTTTGAGGGATACGTTCCAGAAGCGTGGAGCGGTCTATACCTCGCGAAGCGAGGTGCGCGAGGCTCCCCGGGTCTCCTTCTCGCGGCGCGAGAGGATCAAAGCGGAAGGCGTGTCGCGCGATCTGGCCGAGAACATCGTGCGCACCTTCCGGGCCGCCGGTCTGCCGCTGCACGCCTTCCAGCCCGTGCGCCGCAACGTGATCCGCGGCGGGCGGGAGTGGGTCCCGGCGATTCTCCGCTACAACCGGATCCCGGCGCGCGTGCTGATCGAGGTCTGCAACCTGAACAATCCGGAAGACCGCTCGCTCCTCGTCACCGGGAGCTACCGCGACAGGGTCGCGCAGGCGCTCGTTTCGGCATTAGTGGCTTTCTACGGCGGAGGGGGCGAGAAGACCATCCGGGCCTCGTTGAAGTAATCGTCAATCCTCACTTCTCGTTGAGGAAGCTCACCCAGGCGGGATCCGTGGCGATGGGAAGATATGCCGGGTCCGCTCGCAGCGCGGAGCGGTCGAGCGGTCCTTCCCGCATCAGAGGACGCAGGGCCGCGACCGCCCCCGGGGCGTCTCCCGCCCTCGCCCGGATTTGCGCTTCGAGCTCCGCTCCGCGAGTCCCGGCGCCCGCCAGGCGGCGGGCCTCGGCGATGGCCTGGAGGGCCTCCGCCGTCTTGCCGAGTTCCGTCTTGACGACGGCCTCGAGCGCGAGCGACTCCGGGTCCGGCCCGGCGGCGGCGAGGTAGCCGGCGATCTGCCGCTCGGCTTCCGGCAGGCGTCGTTGCTCGGCGGCCAGGGCCGCAAGCTCCCGGGCGGCGCCGGGGGCGGGCGCCGGAGCGGCGAGAGCGCTGTCGAAGAAATCCCGGGCGGCTTCGATGTCGCCGCGCTGTCTTGCCGCGAGACCCCTCTGGTAGGCGACGGGCCCGGGAGGCTCGCCGGCGGCTAGCGCCCTCTCCCAGAGCCGCCGCGCCTCCTCCGCGCGGCCCTCGCGCTCGGCCGTCAACGCGAGCTCTTCGGACCTTCGCCACGGCTGCCCGGCCGGGATCATCTCGAGGACGTAGGGCCGGCCGACGACGCGGGCGAGGGCGGCAGCGCCGCCGATCAGAAACACGAGCGCGGGAACCGAAGCCGCCAGATACAGGTATTTCCGGCGCGCGGCGGGGAGTCTCGGTACCGCGAGCGTGACGACGAGCAGGATCACCAGGATTCCGGAAAGCAGCGGCAGGATCTCCCTGCGGGCGTCGTCCGCCCACTGCCGGGCTCGAACGGGTCGCGGCCCGAGTGTCGCAAGCGCCGCGCCGGCGAGCGAGATCCCCGGGTCGGAGAGGATGACATCGCGGACTCGCCAGAGGGAGCCCGAGCGCTTCATGACCCACCGGGTCTTCAGCGTCTTTCCCTCCAGGCGCAGTCCGAGCAGCACGTCCACTCCGCCGGAGGGGACGGGAAGAGCGGCGGACCAGGCGACCTCGGCCGGCACCGGCCGCGGCGGCGCGAGCATTCCGAGGAAGCGCTCCCGGACGGCCGCCCGGAGGACTTCGCGGTCAGCGGCCGTCAGGCCGCGCCAGGCCGGCGCACCGAGACGGCCTTCGAGCAGCCCGTCCACTTCGAGCGCTTCCAGAAAGAGACCATGCGGCCCGAGGATCGCCGACGTCGCCGCCCGTCGGGCCGCCTCGGAGGCCTGCTCCATCTGGAGAGGATCTGCCTGCCCTTTGACGGACAGCGTGCCCGCGACGGACAGCGCGGCGATCAGGAGCAAGCGGTTCATCGGTTCATTGAATCATCGGTCGGTTCATCGATCCATCGGTCGATCGATTTGCTTTCGCGGGGATCGAAGCGATAAGGATGCGCCGTGAAGCGGGGGAGTGATGAACCGCGGGAGGGCCTTGTTGGCTTTTCTCTCGCGGGGCAGGCGCGTATCCTGCTTACGCTGGTCGCCGCCGTCTGCGCGGGATGCGCGCGATCGCCGCGCGCCGCCACCTCCTCGCGGAGCCCGGTCGTCGTGATCTCCGTGGACACGCTGCGGGCAGATCACCTTCCCGTCTACGGCTATCAGGGAGTTCAAACGCCGTCGATCGACGCGATCGCGCGGGACTCCATCATCTTCGACAACGCCTACAGCAATGTTCCCCTGACTCTGCCCTCTCACGCCGCGCTTCTGACCGGCCTCCTCCCGTTCGAAAACGGCGTCCGCGACAACATCGGGTTCCGGCTGGCCCCGGAGCACCGGTCGCTCGCGACCATTCTGAAGTCCGCCTCCTATGCGACGGGCGCGGCGGTCTCCTCCTACGTGCTGCGGGCGGACCGGGGGCTCGCAGCCGGATTTGATTACTACGACGACTCCCTGCCGGACAATCCGACGCGGGAGCGGGCCGGAATGGAATCGGCCGCGGCCCTCGCAAAATGGGGCGGGGCCGTGCGGGACCGGCCGCTCTTCCTCTTCCTCCACATCTACGAGCCGCATGCGCCCTACAAGCCTCCCGAGCCCTTCGCGAGCCGCTACGCCTCCGCTCCCTACGACGGGGAGATCGCCGCCGCCGACGCGGCCGTCGGGTCGTTCATCGAATACCTCAAGCGCGCGGGCCTCTACGATCGGGCGATCCTGGTCTTCCTCTCCGATCACGGAGAAGGGCTGGGCGACCACGGGGAAGAAGAGCACGGAGTCTTTCTCTACCGCGAAGCGATTCGAGTGCCGCTCCTCATCAAGCGGCCAGGCTCGGGTGGCGCGCGAGAGAGGGTCCGGGCTCCGGTTTCCTTAACCGACGTCGTGCCGACCGTCCTCTCGCTTCTTTCGATCCCCATCCCGAGCGGCTTGCACGGCGTCCCATTGACGACTCGGTCCGCCGGGAGCGCGGCGGCCGATCGCCGGATCTACTCGGAGACTCTCTACCCGCGCCTGGCCCTGGGCTGGAGCGACCTGGCCTCTCTGGCCGATGCACGCTACCAGTACATCCACGCTCCGCGTCCCGAGCTGTACGACCTCGTCGCCGATCCCGGTGAGAGGAACGATCTGGCCCGCGGCCTGCCTCCTGCCTTCCGCTCCCTGCGCGCCGCGCTCGAAGCGATGAGCCGGCCCTTCTCGATGCCGGAGGCCTCCTCGCCGGAGGAGCTCAAGAAGCTGGCCGCGCTGGGCTACATCAGCGTCTCGCCGGGAACGCCGGCCGGCGGTCCGCTTCCCGATCCGAAGGACAAGATCGACGCCCTCGGCGAGCTCAAGAAGCTCTTCGAGCTGTACTACGCGGGTCAGTACTCCGAAGCGATCCCGCCGGCTCGGGCCCTCGTCGCCCGGGAGCCTCAGGTTCTTTCCGCCTGGAGCATGCTCTCGGACTGTCTCGATCACACGGGCAAACTCGCCCAGGCGATCGAGGCTCTCCGGAGCGGAATCGTCCGCGTGCGGGCGGGGACTTCTTCGGGAGAGCAGCTCGCCCAGGCGTACGAGAGCCTTTCTCTGCTTTATCAGCGAGCGGGCGACGCGGCCGGACGCGAGCGGACGCTCCGAGAAGCGGCCGCGCGCGGGCTGGCCTCCGAGCCGATGAAGCGCGACCTCGCCCGCCTGTACGTCGGGTCGGGACGCAACGCCGAAGCGGTCGCCTTGCTTCGGGCCGGTCCGACTCTCGTCGAGGCGGAATCGCTCGAGACCCTGGGCGTGGCTCTCGCCGGCGTCGGCAAAGTCGCGGAGGCGAAGGATGCCCTTCTGGCAGCGCTGGCAATCGAGCCGGGCAACGCGCGCATCGCCTTCAACCTGGGGACCCTTCTTCTCGACGCCGGCGACGCCGCGGGAGCCCGGGACTGGTTCCTGAAGTCTCTCCAGTCCGACTCCTCTTCCGCCCCGACCTGGACTCAGCTCGGTTTCGCCCAGGCCCAGCTCGCAGATGCCGAGGGAGCCGAGCGGTCCTGGAGAAGATCGATCGAGCTCGATCCGCGCCAGTACAACTCCCTCTACAACCTCGGGGTGTCGGCGCTGCGCGCCGGCCGCACCGAGGAGGGGCGGGCGAATCTCGAGCGGTTCCTCGCCGCGGCGCCCGGGGAAGCCGTACGCGCCGCAGCGCGCGGAGGCGGAGAAGATCCTGCGAGGACTTTCCGCCCGGCCCTCGGCGAAGTAGATCCGGGCTACGCCCCGATCGGTTCCAGCCGTTCGACCCGGGGCGAGAGCGACTCCGCACCCTTCTCGGTGACGAGCACATCGTCCTCGATGCGCACGCCGAATCGGCCGGGCAGATAGATGCCGGGCTCGGACGTGAAGGTCATGCCGGGCTCGAGCACCGTCGGATTGTGGGCGACCATGTAGGGCGGCTCGTGCACGTCGATGCCCAGGCCGTGCCCGAGACGATGGGTGAAGTACTCGCCGTAGCCCGCCTTCACGATGACGCGCCGCGCCGCGGCGTCCACCTCGGAGCACGGGACTCCCGGGGCCGCCTTCTCGATCGCGGCGCTCTGGGCCTCGAGCACGACCGACCAGATCTTGCGGTACTGGTCCGTGGGAGTCCCGAACCAGGTCGAGCGCGTGATGTCGTAGTAATAGCCCTCGGGCTTGTCCCAGGCGTCGATCAGAACGGCCTCGCCTTCCGCGCAGCGCGCGCGGGCTCGAGGCGCCGTGCGGGAGCGCCGAGGAAGGCCCGAACTGGACGACGTTCTCGCCGCCGAAGTCATGGGAGACGTCCGCCTCGACGCTTCCGGCCCGGAGGGAGTCGAAGGCTTTCCGGAAGCGGGGGAGCGCGACCGCAATGGCGTCCCGGATGAACTGGATCTCCTCGCTCGTCTTGATCATCCGCAGCGAGGTGAAGAGGTCCGCCGCCGAGAAGGGCTTCCAGCCCGGGCGCCGTCCGATCAGACGCTCGACGTCATCGAAGGCCGTCGAGGGCTCGACGGCGAGGCGCCCGGTTCCCGCGGGAAAGAGCGAGGCCGCGATCCGGAACGGATCCTGCGTCTCCTCCCAGGCATGCACCTCTTCGACTGCGGACATCGCCCGCAGGCGGCTCGCTTCGAATGACGGGCACACGACGAAAGGCTCGCGGTCCTTGAAAAGAAAGAGGGCCGTCAGCCGCTCGCTCCGATCGAAGCGGATGCCGGTCAGGTAGAAGAGGTTGGAGGAGGGAGTCGCGTAGAGACCGTCCGCGCCGCCCGTGACGAGACGCTCGCGGATTTTCGCGAGGCGCCGTTGGTAGATCCGCTTGTCCAGAGCCATGCTCCGATCCTAGCAGAGCCTCTCGCGCCGGCCCGGATTCAGAATTCTGGATTCGAATCCCAAATCCTGAATGCGGCAGGCAAGACGAATTTGAATCATTTTCTTGTTAAATCCTTCACTTCATGTATTCTTGGGTCAGATTTCTCCGCGGGAAAACCAATGGGTGTCGCTGGAACGATTTTCGCTAGGCGAGGGACCAAGTTCAGGTTTTGGGGGATGAATGGCAGGTTGATTCGCGTGCTTTAGGCGGAAAGGGGGGAAAACTCATCTTCAATCAGCGTCTCGAGGTTCGTCCTTGAACCGTCCCACAGGGACACAACGAAGCGAGGGAGAATGATGGCATATCGAACTGGCTCCTGGAGGAGCGGGGCGACGATCGCTGTCGTCGCTTTGGCGTTCCTCGCCGTCAGCGGAGCGCTCTTCGCGCAGCAGCTGACGGGGACTATTTACGGAACTGTCTACGGATGAGCAGGGCGGGCGTCTGCCCGGCGTCACGGTGACCCTCACGGGCGGAGGCGCGCCGCAGACCTTCACGACCGATTCGCGCGGCGAATTCCGGTTCGTGAACCTGGCGCCTCTCGATCGGTACACCGTGACCTACGAGTTGCAGGGATTCGTCAAGACCACGAGGACCAACATCGCCGTGTCCATCGGGCACGAACACGCAGGCCGATGTCTCCACTGAAGCTCGCCAAGGTCGAGGCGGCCGTCACCGTGCGCGCGGAAGCGCCCACTGCTCGAGACAAAGAAGGTCGTGACGGGCGCGGTCGTGGATCAGGACCAGTTGAAGGACATCCCGACGGCGCGCGACCCCTGGGTCGTCCTGCAGAGCGTTCCCGGCGTGCAGGTTGACCGCTTGAACGTCGGCGGCAACTACAGCGGCCAGCAGTCGCTCTTCTACGCCAAGGGGGCGATGGGCGCCCAGAGCACCTTCAATCTCGACGGCGTCAACATCACCGACATGGCCGCCCTGGGCTCCTCGGGCACGTATTACGACTTCGACTCCTTCGAGGAGATCCAGGCGACGACCGGCGGCTCCGACATCACCGCGTTCACGCCGGGCGTGCAGTTGAACCTCGTGACAAAGCGCGGCACCAACGACGTCCACGGGTCGGCGCGGGTTCTCCTGACGAGGGAGAAGTGGCAGTCCAACAACGCGTCGGACGCGTTCCTCGCTCAACCCGCGGGGACCAACATCCCGCCCCGGACCGACACCATCCAGGACTACGGTGTCGAGGTCGGCGGGCCGCTCTGGAAGGACCACATCTGGGCGTGGGGCGCTTACGGTCGCAACCAGATCGACCTGATCACTTCCACGGGCGCCACGGACAAGACAACTCTGGAAGACGCCAACTTCAAGTTGAACGCCCAGATCCTCGAGGGCACCGCCCTTACCCTGGCTTATACGCAGGGGGAGAAGATCAAGCTCGGCAGAAACGTCGGCTTGACCCGCCCCACGCTCGGCGGAAGGCTGGAACCAGTCAGGGATCAACGGCCTGCCCTCGGCCCTGGACAAGATCGAGGTCTCCCAGATCATCGGCAGCAGCATTTTCCTGACGGCGAACTACTCCTATTTCCGGGGCGGGTTTCAGCTCGTTCCGGGGTCGGGAGAAGCCGTCAACAACGTCTACGAAGACGTGACCAACGGCGGCATATGGCACAATGGATACTACGTCTACAAAACCCAGCGGCCGCTCCATAACGTCGGGGGAAGCGGCTCCTGGTTCTTCAACGTGGGGCAGGTCGGCAACGAGCTGAAATTCGGTTTCAGCTACCGCACGGGAGGCGTCGTCTCGACCACTGCCTGGCCCGGAAACGGCAATTACGGGATCCTCGGCGGGATCAGCGGAAAGGACGGAGCCGTTCTCACTCGTGCGGCCAGCTTGAAGGGCACGCTCGAGTACTGGAACGGGTACGTCGGCGACACCGTCACATTCGGCAACCTGACGATCAATGCGGGCCTGCGGTACGACGTCCAGACCGGATTCAACCAGGGCGGCTCTTCGGCGGCCAACCCCATTATCCCGGAGGTCCTTCCGGCGATTGACGCAGCGGACCAACCGGAGATGTTCAAGTGGAAGGATTGGTCGCCTCGCGTCGGCGCGACGTATGCTCTTGGTGATGCGAAGAAGGTCGTTCTCAAGGCGAGCTACGCTCGGTTTGCTGACCAGCTCGGAATCGGGACGCTCTTCAACGTCAATGCCACTCAGCTCGCCGGCGCCCGCTACTACTGGACCGACTCGAACAATGACAAGGTCGTCCAGCGCAGCGAGCTTGACTTCAGCAAGGGCATTCGGAGCTCCTACGGGTTCGATCCAGCCCATCCGGAATCGCCGACGTCCGTCAACGTCATCAATCCCGACTTGAAGGCGGGTAAGACCGACGAGTTCGTGGGTGGTGTGGACTACGAAGTCCTGCCGGAGCTCGTCGTCGGCGCCGGTTACACGTACCGCAAGTACACGGATCCCATCCTCTCTCCCCAGAGCCAGGCCTATCGAGTCGGACTGTCTTCATCCAGTTTCGTGCTCTGCACCACGGCCGTTCGGTCGCCGTGCCCGGCGACTGGCTACATCAACGGGACAACCGCTTCGGGGAAGAGCTTCAGCGTGCCGGTCTACTCTTTGCCCGCGGGAACGCAGGCGACCTCGTTCCCCTCGGTTCTCACGACCAACCGTCCTGACTACGACACGACTTACAACGGCATCGAGCTGACGGCGCAGAAGCGCCTTTCGAACAAGTGGATGGTTCGCGGCAGCTTCGGCTGGCAGGACTGGAAGCAGCACGCCGGCTCCGGCTCGTGCTTCGACCCGACGAACCTGCTCTCCGGGACCTTCGGCGCGAGCTGTCCGGGTGACGACGCCATGGTCGGCCCCTCGGGGACCGGCAGCGGCGCGACGGGAAACATCTTCGTCAACTCGAAATGGAACTTCAACGTCGCCGGCCTCTATCAGCTCCCGTACGGCTTCAACGTCGCGGCGAACATCTTCGGCAAGCAGGGCTACCCCTTTGTCCAGTGGGTCAGCATAGGTACCGGCGACGGGTTCCCGACCAGGAACGTCGTCGTTGGATCTCTCGACCAGGAACGTAATCCGGACATCTACAACGTGGACCTGCGGCTCGAGAAGGTCATCGAGTTGAGGCCACTGTCGATCTCCCTTTCGGCCGATATCTTCAACCTGTTCAACAGCAATACCACCCTGCAGCGACAGGGCAAGATCGCGAGCTGCTCCAACTCCGCATCTCAACCGTCCTGCTCTGCCCTCGTTCCGAATGCGACCTACAACCTCATCACGGATTTCCAGAGTCCTCGCGTCGTGCGCGCGGGCGCTCGAATTTCCTTCTAGTCTCGCGATAGAGTCGTATCCCGGCGGGTCATGGGACCCGCCGGGATTTTTCTTTTTGGAGGAATCGATGCGCGCACGTTCGCTCCCCCTGTTCCTCGCGGTCGCTTTCCTTTCCGCAGCCGCGCTCTCCGCCCAGGACTGGCGGGGAAAGGGACGCGCGGAGGGGCACGTCAAGGACGCCGACGGGCAGCCGATCGCGGACGCGAAGGTCGAGCTGACGCGCGACAGCGGCGCGGGGCCCACGACGAAGACCGACAAGAAGGGGTACTGGGCCGTGATGGGCTTGATCGGCGGCAAATGGAACGTGGACATTTCCGCCCCGGGTTATGAGACCCGGAAGACGGTCATGGGAGTCCAGGAGGCCGGTCGGACACCGGCCCTGGACATCCAGCTCCAGAAGGCGGCTCCCGCCCCGGCGGCAGCGCAGGCCGACGGCAAAGACGTCCGGGCGGAGGTGACGGCGGCGGTCGAGCAGGGCAACAGGCTGATCGGCGAGAAGAAGTACGCCGAGGCGCGCGCGGAGTACGAGAAGGC
Source organism: uncultured Acidobacteriota bacterium (assembly GCA_963741435.1). GTDB lineage: Bacteria > Acidobacteriota > Thermoanaerobaculia > UBA5066 > Gp7-AA6 > JAWOLE01. The sequence goes on from CAVUIX010000045.1 coordinate 13,755, forward strand.
GCTCGCTGTCCTGCCCGACAGCGCCCCTCTCTGGAAGGGAGTCGCGCAGACGTACCACGCGGAAGGAAACAGCGCCAGGGAGGAAGAATCCTTGAGAAAAGTCGTGCAGCTCGACCCGGCCGACATAGACGCTCAGATCCTCCTCGCGGACAACCTGGTCAACCAGGGCAAGACGGCCGAAGGCAAGGCGATCCTCGATGGCATGGCCCCCGGCGCGGTCAGGGACCCGGCCGTGTACACCAACCTCGCGATCGTCTTCATGAACAAGTCGAAGCCGGATGAGGCGCGCGCTTACATGACCAGGGCGATCGATCTCGATCCGTCGCTCGCCGACAGCTACTACTACCGCGGGCTCGCCAGCGTCCAGGCCAAGAAGAACGCCGAGGCGAAAGCGGATTTCACGAAGTATCTGGAGCTCGCTCCCAACGGGCCGCAGGCGAAGGAAGTCAAGGAGATGCTGCAAGCCCTCAAATGAAGCGTCTCCCGGCGGGCCGAAAACTTGCGATCCTGCTGACCGCGCTCCTCCTCGCCGGCGGAGCCGCGTTCCTCCTCCTCCGCGCGCGCCCGGCACCCCTTGCCCTCTCCTCCCGGGAGAGGGCCGGGTTGATGACGCCCGTTCAAGACGTTGTCCTCATCACTATCGACACGCTCCGCGCCGACGCACCGGGCTTCTCGGGAAACCGCAGGGTCGAAACCCCCAACCTGGACCGCCTGGCCGCGGAGGGCCTGGTCTTCGAGTCCGCCCACGCCTCCAACGTCGTCACGCTCGCGTCGCACACGAACATCCTGACGGGCCTCTACCCATACCAGCACGGCGTCCGGGAGAACTCCGGCTTCCGTCTCGATGCGCGCTTCCCGACGATCGCGACCCTCCTGTCTCGGAGCGGGTTCGCGACGGCGGCCTTCGTCGGCGCGTTTCCGCTGGACGCGCGCTACGGGTTAAACCGGGGATTCGACATCTACGACGACCGCTATCCTTCCGGCGTGACGGCCTACGACTTTGCCGTCCCCGAGCGTCCGGGGACGGAGGTCGTGAGTCTCGCCCTCGACTGGTATCGGAAGAACGAGGGGCGCAGGCGGTTCCTCTGGGTTCACCTGTACGATCCTCACGCGCCCTACCTCCCTCCGGCGCCGTTTCGAGAGCGCTATGCCGGCGACCCGTACCTGGGAGAGGTGGCGGCGACCGACGCGGCCCTCGGGCCGTTGCTCGAGCTCCTCGAAGGGAAGGAAAAGAGCTCGACGCTGGTCGTTGTGACGGGGGATCACGGAGAGGCCCTGGGCGACCACGGCGAGCTGACGCATGGCCTCTTCGCATACGAGGCCACGCTGAAGATTCCGCTCGTCGTGTGGTGCCGGGGCCGCGTGAAGCCCGGAAGGAGCGCCCTGCAGGTCGGACACGTGGACATTCTCCCGACCGTCCTGGCGCTCGCCGGAGCCACGCCGCCGGCGGACTTGCCGGGACGCTCGCTCGTCCAGGCTGTCGGAGGAGAGACGACCTACTTCGAGTCGCTCTCGGCCTCCCTGAACCGGGGCTGGGCTCCCTTGACCGGAGTGATCTCCGATGGGCTCAAGTACGTGGACCTGCCGATTCCCGAGCTCTACGATTTGAAGGCAGACCCGCAGGAGAAGCAGAACCTCGTCGAAGAGCGGCCGGACGCCGTCCGGAGGCTCAAGGCGCTGCTCCCGAGTTCCACTCGCGCCGGCGCGCCCCGGGCCACGAGCGAGGAGGCGCATCGCCTTCTCGCCCTGGGATATCTCTCCGGGTCCGCCGATCATCACGGCGCCTACACAGCGGCCGATGATCCCAAGACGCTCGTGGCGCTCGACGCGAAGATCCATCGCGTCATCGACCTCTACCAGCGCGGAGATCGCGCAGCGGCCGGGGCGCTTGCCGCCGAGATCCTCCGGGAACGCCCGACCATGTCGGTCGGCTACGACTTTCTCTCCTTCCTCCTGCAGCAGGAGGGGCGCGACGCGGAGGCCGCGAGCGTTCTGCAATCGGCCGTCCGCAAGGGACTGGCCTCGGAAGAGATGCGCCGGAAACTGGCCCTGATCCTCTGCGAACAGGGTCGCCCCGCCGACGCGCTCGAGGCGCTCAAGCCCTTCGCGCAGAGCGACGACCCGGACACGCAGAACACGATCGGAATCGCTCTCACCGACCTCGGGCGGACCGCGGAGGCTCTGCGCGTCTTCGAGGAGGTCGCGCGCAAGCACCCGACCAATCCGATCGCGTTTGAGAACATGGGAATCGCCCTCTTGAAGAACCGCGACGCTGCGGGCGCCCTGGAAAGGCTCAACCGAGCCCTGGCGATCAACGAGAAGCTCCCGCGGTCTCTCAACACGAAGGGGGTGGCTCAGATGGAACTGGGCGACCCCGCCGGGGCGATGTCGTCTTGGAGCCGGGCGGCCGAGCTGGACCCGCATCAATACGACGCGCTCCTGAACCTCGGCATCGTCGCCGCGGAGCGCGGGGAGATGAACGTGGCGCGCGATGCGCTTCGCCGCTTCGTCACCACGGCCCCGCCGTCCCTCTACGCGAAGGATCTTCAGCGGGCGCGCCGAATGCTGAAGGAGATGGGAGGCGCTTGAGGCCCGGGAAACACTCCATTGTTCCGGCCCTTCTCCTGGCGCTGTGTCTGCTTCCCGGATGCCGCCGGGACGGCGCGCGAACATTTCCTTCCGCCCCCGTGGTCCTGATCTCCGTGGACACGCTGCGTGCGGACCACCTGCCTGCCTACGGATACAAGGGCGTCGCGACTCCTCATATCGACGCGCTCCGCCGGGACTCCATCCTATTCACCAACGCCTACTCTCATGTGCCGCTGACGCTTCCCTCGCATGTCTCCCTCTTCACGGGGCTGCTGCCTCCGCAGAACGGCGTGCGCGACAACATCGGCTACTCTCTGGAACCGCGGATCGAGACGCTCGCGTCGTGTCTCAAGAAGGCGGGGTATGCCACCGGCGGCGCGGTCTCGAGCGTCATCCTGGCCCGCACGACAGGGATTGACCGTGGCTTCGATTTCTACGAGGACGACATCGAGCCGACCGCGCCCGGCCAGTCGCTCGGCCGCGTGCAGCGCGACGGAGAGCGGACCCTGGAACGGCTGCGCGGCTGGCTCGAGAAGACGAGGGAGAGGAGACTCTTCGCCTTCCTTCATCTCTTCGAGCCCCATTCGCCCTACGAACCGCCGGAGCCCTACAAGAGCCGCTATCCGCTCGCCTACGATGGGGAGATCGCCAGGGCCGACGAGATCGTCGGGAACTTTCCTCCAGCTCCTCAAGGACCGGGGGCTGTACGAGGGCGCGGTGATCGTCTTCCTCTCCGATCACGGCGAAGGCCTGAATGACCACGGCGAAGAGGAGCATGGAGTTCTGCTCTACCGCGAAGCCATCCGCGTCCCGCTCCTCGTCAAGCTGCCGGGATCGCGGCGCGCCGGCGAGAGCGTCGCGGCGCCGGCCGCATTGATCGACGTCTTCCCGACGATCGCGGCCCTGCTGGGCCTTGCTCCTCCGCCGGCTCTGCCCGGGATCCCGCTCACGGCTGCGCCCGCCGCGGCGACAGCCCCGCCGCGCCGCGTGTACAGCGAGACGTTACTACCCGCGTCTGCACCTGGGCTGGAGCGATCTCGCCTCGCTCGAAGACGACCGGTATCAGTACATCGAGGCCCCCCGGCCGGAGCTGTACGACATGGTCGCCGACCCCCTCGAGAAGCGGGATCTCGCGCCGGGCCTGCCGCCGGCATTCCGTTCCATGCGCCTGGAGTTCTCCCGCCTCCCCCGCGCCCTTCAGGCGCCGGGCGCCTCGGATCCCGAGCGGGTCAAGAAGCTGGCGGCGCTCGGTTACATCAGCGCGACTTCCTCGAATCTCTCGAGCGCGAAGCTGCCCGACCCGAAGGACCGCGTCGCAGAGGTCGAGAAGCTGAAGACCGGCTTCGGGCATCTTCAGGCCGGCCGCTACGCGCAGGCGGCTTCTCTTTTCCGGGAGCTTCTGGCGCAGGACCCGGGGATGACGGACGTCTGGGGGATGCTCGCGCAGGCGGACTTGAAGCTCGGCAACGAGCGGGAGGCCCTGAAAGCCCTGCAGCAATCGGCCCGGCTCTCCCCGAGCCCCGAGACTCTCCTGGCCCTCGCGGAGTTCTTTCTCGAGACCGGTCAGTACGACCTGGCTCGATCGCATGCGCTCCTGGCCGGCGATAGCGGAGCCGCGGACATCCACGAGACGCTGGCGCGGATCGCCGTCGCCGCCGAAGACTGGGCGGCCGCGGAAAGCGAGGCCGCGGCGGCCCTCAGGGAGTCGCCGGAGCACCGAGGCCCCCGGCTCATACTGGCCCGCGTCAGGAAGGCGCGCGGCGATCTGGCCGGGGCCCTGGCGGAACTGGAGGCGGTCCGGACCCTCTCGGAAAGGGAGAAACAGCCCCCCCTCTTCAGCCTGAGCTACCTGCGCGCAGATGTCCTGGCCCGCCTGGGGCGCTCGGCGGAGGCCGAGGCAGCCTTCCGCGACGAGATCCGGGACTTCCCCTCGTCCCCGCTCGCGTGGACGGGATTGGCCATGCTCTACGCGAGCCAGGGCAGGGGGGACGAGGCCCTGGAGACTCTCGGGAAGCTCGCCAGTCTCAGGACTCCCGAGGCCCTCTATGCCGCCGCCCGCACCTACGAGATCCTGGGCGACCGCGAGAGCGCGCTGCGCCTTCGGCGAGAGGCCCGCCGGGCCTTCCCGGAGGCGCGTGAGCGGCCCCGGACGTCCGGGTGACGGGACCGCCCTGGAATAAAGGGTTGCGCCATCGTTGGCGCGGGTGGAAGATACGTTTCATGCGCGGCCGGTCCCGGTCCCTCCCGCTCTGCATCGCTTTGCTCGTTTTGATCCCCTTGCTCTCCGGCGCCGACAAGCCGAAGAAAGAGACGCAGGACACGACGGTGCGGGAAGAGGCGAGCGTCACGCTCATCGAGGTCCCCGTCAATGTCACGGACAAGGACGGGCGCCCCGTCGAGAATCTGAAGGCCGAAGACTTCGAGGTCTACGACGACGGAAAGCCGCAGGTCATCACGGGCTTCGACGTGCTCGACGAGCGCGGCACGGTCGTGCCCCCCCTGGCCGAAGACGCGCCGATCCATCCCGCGGCACGTCGCCACTTCCTGATCCTCTTCGATCTCACGTTCGGGTCGCCCCGGGGAATCGTCAACGCGAGGAGGGCCGCGCGGGACTTCGTCGTGAACCGGATGAAAGACCTGGACCTGGCGGCGGTCGCGACGTACTCGGTCGAGAACGGCCTGCGGCTGCTCTTGACGTTCACCGGCGACCGGACCCAGCTCGCCGCGGCCATGGACACGCTCGGTTTTCCGACGCTGCTGGACAGAAAACCCGATCCGTTGAGTCTCGTCCTCACCGAGCCGTCGCAGAGCAACTCGACCGGCTTCGGCTACATGACCAGCGCCAACTCCGCGGGCACCGAGCTCTCGCAGGCCGACAGCGTCCTGCAGGACGCCCTGGAGAACATGCAGACCATGGTCACCCGGAGCCAGCGCGCGATCTATCGCGACCGCGTCGGCCGGCTGCTGGACTCCTTCGGGAAGATGGCGCGGGCGCTCGACGCGGTCCAGGGGCGCAAGCACATCCTCTATCTCTCGGAGGGATTCGACAGCCGGGAGCTCTCCGGCTCGACCAGCGAGGGGGGAGGAGCCAGGGAAGCCGAATGGGTCCTCCACGGCCAGACCTGGAAGGTAGACTCGGACATCCGGTTCGGCAACTCCTCGCTTCAGGAGAAGATGAAGAAAGACTTGGAGCTGTTCAACCGGTCCGACTGCATCATCCACGCGATCGACATCGGAGGCTTGCGCGCCGCTGTCCGATCCCTCCGGGAGCGTCTACAACACGATCAACGGGCAGGAGGCGCTCTTCTACTTCTCCGACCAGACCGGCGGAGAGTTCCTGAGGAACTCGAACGATCTGTCCAACTCCTTCGACAAGCTGCTGGAGCGCACCGGGCTGATCTACGTCCTCGCCTTTCAGCCCGTGCGGGTCCCGGAGAACGGGAAGTTCCACCCGATCAAGGTCAGGGTGAAGAAAGGAAACTACCGCGTCTCGCACCGCACCGGCTACTACGAGCCGAGATCGGAGAAGATCCTCAGTCCGATCGAGAAGACGCTGGCGCAATCCGTGGCGATCACCGCCGCTCTCCCGAAGACCGACATCCCCACCTGGGTCCTCGCGGCTCCGCTGCCGGCGCGGGACGGGCTCTCGCGGGTGCCGGTGATCGTGGAGATCCCCGGCGACCGGTTGCTCGCCAGGCACGATTCTCCCAACATGAACGTGGACATCTTCGTGTACGCCATCGACAAGCAGGGGAAGACGCACGACTACCTGGTGCAGCCCGTCGGGATCGAGCTTTCCAAGGCGGCGGCCGCGCTGGCCCACGGAGGCATCAAGTACTACGGGTTGCTCAATCTGGCGCCGGGCGATTACACGCTCCGCACCCTCGTGCGCGACAACGAGACGGGACGCTTCGGCGTGAGCGTGACTCCGGTGAAGGTGCCGGCCGGCTCCGAGCCCCTGTCGCTGCCTCCGCTCTTCCTGGAGGAGGGCCGGCAGTGGATCATGATCAAGGGCAAGCCTCGCAGCGAGGCGGACGCGGCTGCGGAGTACCCCTTTGCCATCAGCGGAGATTCCTTCGTTCCGACGGCGCTGGCGGGACTCAAGAACGGCGAGAAGACCCGGGTGTGCCTGATCGCCTACAACTTCCCCCCTTCGCCTGACGCCATCTCCTACAGTGGACGGATCCTGGGCGTGGACGGGCAGCAGCACGGGAAGCTGGACCTGAAGCTCCTGCAGGCTTCGGATCGCGAGCGCGAGGCGGCCCGTAAGCTCCTTTTCGAGTTCCGCCCCTCCGGACTCGACCCGGGCCGCTACGCCCTGATCCTCAAACTCCAGGACCCGGCCACGGGCAAGACATCCGAGTCCTCTTCCACCTTCGACGTTCCTTAGGGGCGACGTCCGAGTCAGCTCCTGTCATTCTGAGGAGCGAAGCGACGAAGAATCTGCTCCGAGCATGAAGGACGAGAGCAGATTCCTCGCTGCTGCTCGGAATGACAGGGGACTGGAGTCCTTACTTCTCCCTGGAGATCCCGCCCGGTCATCTCTTTGGGAACCGGCAATCCCTGGAGGCCGAGGATCGTCGGCGCGACATCGGCGAGTGTGCCGCCGGAGCGGAGCGGACCTTCGCCGCCGTTGACGAGGATCGCCGGGACGGGATTCGTCGTGTGCGCTGTGTGGGGCTGCCCGGTCGACGGATCGAGCATCTGCTCGGCGTTTCCGTGGTCGGCGGTCATCAGCAGCACCGCTCCCGCCTGCGCGCAGGCGGCTTCGAGCCTGGCGAAGCACGCGTCGAGAGTCTCGATCGCCTTCACCGTTTCGGGGATCTTCCCCGTGTGCCCGACCATGTCGGCGTTGGCGAAGTTGACGACGAGCGCGTCGAACCTGTTCCCCTGGATGGCGGCGACGGCCTCCCGCGTGATCTCTCCGGCGCTCATCTCCGGATGGAGGTCGTAGGTCGCCCCGCGCCAGGAGGGAACCAGCACGCGCTCCTCGCCGGTGAATGCTTTTTCGACGCCTCCGTTGAAGAAGTAGGTCACGTGGGCGTACTTCTCCGTCTCCGCGAGCCGCAGATTCCGGACGCCGTGCTCGGCCCAGGCCGCCGCCAGGATGCCGTCGAGGACGAGCGGAGGGAAGGCGACGGGGAGCGTGAATTCCTTCTTGTATCGCGTGAAGCAGACGAGCTTCAGGGAGAGGCCGTTGCCCCGGTCGAATTCCGAAAAGCCCGGCTCGGTCAGTGCCCGCGTCATCTGCCTCGCGCGGTCGGCGCGGAAATTGAAAAAGACGACGGCGTCTCCGTCTGAAATCAAGCGTGACGGTTTCTCCGGGCGGCCGATGACGGTCGGCTGGATAAACTCGTCGTTCTCCCCCCGGGAGTAGGCGTTCTCCACCGCCTGCCGCGCGCTCGTCGCTCTCTCACCGCTTCCGGAGACGAGAGCCGCGTAGGCCCTGGACACGCGGTCCCAGCGCGCGTCCCGGTCCATCGCGTAGTAGCGTCCCGTCACCGTGCCGATCTCTCCGCCCGTCTTGCCCAGGACGTCCTCGAGGTTCTGGATATACCGCAGCGCGGACCGCGGCGGGGTGTCGCGCCCGTCGGTGAAGGCGTGCACGACGACGCGCGGGACGCCGCGCCTCTCCGCCATCGCGAGAAGGCCGAAGAGGTGACGCTCGTGCGAGTGGACGCCGCCGTCGGAGAGGAGACCCAGCAGATGCAACGCGGCGCCCGGTCTGCGGGCATGCTCCATCGCCTCGAGGAGCGCCGGGTTCTCGAAGAAGGACCCGCCGGCGAGAGCCTGATCGATCCGGAGCAGGTCCTGTGGAACCATCCTGCCCGCCCCCAGATTCAGGTGACCCACTTCCGAGTTGCCCATGAGTCCCGCCGGGAGCCCGACCGCTTCTCCGGACGCTTCGAGGGTCGTTCGCGGACACCGCCGGCGCCACCGATCGAAGGTCGGCGCGTCGGCGAGAGTGATGGCGTTGCCCGGCGAAGTCGGGCGCTTCCCCCCAGCCGTCGCAGATCAGGAGGACGACGGTCTTGCGCTGCACGGGAGAAAACTACCTCAGGTGAGACGCCGGGCCATGATGCATAACGGACGGAGTTCGTCGCGAAGAATGGTTCAGGTTAAGCTAGTCCCGTGCATCGGATCGATCGTCATCCCCGGCTCACCCTGGGTCTCGCTCTCGCGCTGGCGTCCGCTCCCGCGCTCGCTCAAAAGAACGCGGGCGTCGTCCAGGAGAAGGCGTCCGTCACCGTCATCGAGGTCCCCGTCAACGTCCTCGGGAAGGACGGCAAGCCGCTCGCGGGCCTGACGGCGGCCGACTTCGAGCTCTACGACAACGGAAAGAAACAGGAGATCACCGGCTTCGATGTCGCGGATCTGCGCCCTCCGGCGGCCGAGGCAGTCAACCCCTTTCTCGAACCGCCGCCGGCCGCGGCGCGCCGGCACTGGTTCCTGGTCTTCGACCTCTCCTACTCGAGCCCGACGGCCCTGATCCGCGCCCGGGAGGGAGCGCGCTCTCTCGTGGAGAAGGAGATGGGGCCGAGCGACCTCGCCGGCGTCGCGACCATCTCGATCGAGAAGGGGTGGAAGCTCGTCGAGAACTTCACGAGCGATCGCGTGCAGCTGCGCCACGCCATCGACAGCCTCGGGCTGGTCAAGGCGGGCGTTCGCACGAGCGACCCGCTCTCCTTTGCATTGCTGCAGCCGGGCGAGCTGCAGGAGGCCGGCCCTCAATCGGAGAGGGATGCGGCCATCCGGGAGTACTTCGCCGACGTCGCGCGGCTCCAGCAGGGCGCCATCGACCAGCACGAGCGCGGGCGGATCGCGACGCACCTGGGCTCGCTCGGCCAGATCGCTCAGGTCCTGGACTCCGTGCGGGGCCGCAAGTACGTCCTCCTCTTCACCGAAGGGTTCGAAAGCCGGCTGCTGATGGGCAACGCCGGCCAGACCGCGACCCCCCTGGGCCGAACCGACGCGACCCAGGACACCTCCGCCGAGTCCTCGATTTCGGGGCAGACCTGGAAGATCGACAGCGACGCCCGCTTTGGCAGCTCGGCGACGCGGGGATTTCTCGAGAACGCGATGTCGGGTTTCCGGCGGGCGGACGTCGTCCTCAACACGATCGACATCAGCGGGCTGCGCGCCGAAGGGGAAGTCACGCGCCGCGCCGGGAGCGGAGCCGACGCCCTCTTCACGATGGCGAAGGAGACCAACGGGGATTTCGTCCGCAACGCGAACCAGCTCTCCGGCGATCTCCAGCAGCTCATCGAGCGCACGGACATCGTGTATGTCCTGGCGTTCCAGCCGAAAGAGCTCTCCAAGCCCGGGGCCTATCATGAGCTGAAGGTCAAGGTCAGGGTGCCGTCGTCGAAGATCTCCGCGCGCTCCGGCTACTACGAGCCCAGGCCCTACCGGAACCTCACTCCGATGGAGCGGGTCCTCGCTTCCGGGGATCTCCTGTCGGGGGGCGGCGGCTCCCAATTGCCGGTCAGCATGCTCGCGGCGCCGTTCGCCACGACAGGGAAAGTGGCGCAGGTCCCCGTGATCCTGGAGATTCCGGGCAAGGCGCTCCTCGAAGGAGACACGAGCTCGGTGACGGGGGTCCTGTCTACGCGTACGCGAGCGATTCCCGGGGAGTCCTGACGGATTACCTGACGCAGGAGATCACGCTCGACCTGAAGCTCGCCCGGGCAAAGCTCGAAACCGGAGGAATCAAGTACTACGGGACTCTCTTCCTCCCTCCCGGGCAGTACACGCTGCGCACGCTGGTGCGCAACGCGTTCACGGGGCGCTCCGCCCTCTCGACGGCCATCCTGACGGTTCCCTCGACACCCGGCGGGGCCCCGACCGCCAATTCCTTTTTCTTCCAGGATCCCTCCGCCCCCTGGGCGATGGTCAAGCCGAACCCGCGGCCCAGCCCTTCCGCGGGCGCGCTCGAGTATCCGTTTGCCATCGGAGGAGATGCCTTCATTCCCGCGGCGCTGCCCGTGCTCGCCAGCGGATCCGCTAGCGCAGGTCGCCGTCGTCACGTACAACTTCACCCCGGGATCCGACCCGCTCCAGGTCCTTCCGGAAATCCTCGGGCCGGGCGGAAAGGCGCTCAAGGCCGACATCCAGGTCGTGCGCCGCTCGGACCGGGAACGCGGCGGCGCCCGGGCCCTGCTGCTCTCCTTCAAGCCGGAGGGACTCGAGCCCGGCCGTTACTCTCTGCGCGTGCGTGTCTCGGATCGAGCCCAGAAGACCGCCGAGGCATCCGGCGGGTTCGAGGTCAGGGCCCCGTAGGTCGCACCCTCGCGGGAGCAGCCGTGCTGGCCGCGCCGCCGACGCGTCCTGGACTCGAGAGATCCGCGTCTCCGAAGCCGCCGTTCCCTTTTCGGACATGGTTTCCACCGCCGGCCAATTCTCGTAGATGGCCACCTCGCGGCGGACGCGGCGAGGATCTTGCACGGCTGCTGAGGGTCGTGCCGGCACGGCCGCGCGTAATAAGATCGGGAGGGTTGCGAAAGCGAGGAGGCCCGTGAGCACCGTCCGCAAGTCCGTCGACGAGCTGTGCGTGGACACGATCCGGACTCTCGCGATCGACGCCGTCCAGAAGGCCGAGTCCGGGCACCCCGGGCTTCCCCTGGGCGCCGCTCCGATGGCTTACGTCCTCTGGCAGAAACACTTGAAGCACAACCCGCGCGACCCCGAATGGCCCGACCGGGACCGGTTCGTGCTGTCGGCCGGCCACGGCTGCATGCTTCTCTACTGCCTTCTCCATCTGACCGGCTACGACCTGACGATGGAGGATCTGAAGTCCTTTCGCCAGTGGGGGAGCCGGACACCCGGCCATCCCGAATGGCTTCTCACGCCGGGAGTCGAGGCGACGACCGGCCCCCTCGGCCAGGGAACGGCCAACGCCATCGGCATGGCGATCGCCGAGCGGGCGCTGGCCGCGCGGTTCAACCGTCCCGGCCACGACATCGTCAACCACCGGACCTTCGCCATCGTCTCCGACGGAGACCTGATGGAAGGCATTTCCGCCGAGGCGTCGTCGCTGGCCGGCCACCTCGCCTCTGCCGGCTGACGTTTCTCTACGACGCCAACCAGGTCACGCTCGACGGTCCCGCCTCGATGGCGTTCACCGAGGACGTCGGACGCCGGTACGAGGCCTACGGCTGGCAGGTCCTGCGCGTCGCGGACGGAAACACGGACCTCGACGCGATCGACGAGGCTCTCGAAGAAGCGAAGCTCGAGCAGAGCCGCCCGACGATCATCATCGTCCGAACGACGCTGGGGTTCGGGTCGCCGAACAAGGCCGGCACGTCGGAGGCTCACGGGAGCCCGCTCGGCAAGGAAGAAGTCGTACTGACCAAGAAGGCCCTCGGCTGGGAGTGGAAAGAGCCTTTTTTCGTGCCCCCGGAGGCTCTCGAACATTTCCGCTCGGCCATCGGGCGCGGAAGAGAGGAACAGGAGAACTGGGAGAGCCGCTTCTCCAAGTACGAGAGGGAATTCCCGGAGCTCGCGTCCGAGTGGCGCCGCCGCGCTCAGGGCGGCCTTCCCGATGGGTGGGACGCGGATCTGCCGGTCTTCAAGGCGGGCGAGAAGGAAGCCACGCGCACGGCCGCCGGGAAAGTCGAGAACGTGATCGCCGCGAGATTGCCGGAGCTCATCGGAGGGGATGCGGACCTGGGCGTCTCGACCAACACGCCGTTGAAGGAAGGCGGCAATTTCGACGGGCAGACGGGAGCCGGGCGCAACTTTCATTTCGGCGTGCGGGAGCACGCCATGGCGGGGATCGCCAACGGAATGGCGTATCACGGCGGCGTCCGGCCGTTCGTCGCCACGTTCTTCTGCTTCTCCGACTACATGCGTCCCTCCGTGCGTCTGGCGGCGTTGAACGAGCTGCCCGTCATCTTCGTGTGGACGCACGACTCCATCGGGCTCGGCGAGGATGGGCCGACCCACCAGCCGGTCGAGCACCTGATGTCGCTGCGGGCGATGCCCGGGTTCACTCTCATCCGCCCCGCCGACGCCAGCGAGGCGCGCGAAGCGTGGAGGACGGCGGTCCGGCACGGCGACGGCCCCGTCGGGCTGGTCCTCTCGCGCCAGAAGCTCCCGGTCTTCGATCGCGGAGAAGCTCGCCCCGGCCGAGGGAGTCTCCCGCGGAGCGTACGTCCTCGCGGAGGCGTCGCGGGCGCCTGCGCGCCTCGTGCTGATCGCGACGGGCTCGGAGGTCGCCCTGGCGCTCCAGGCGCGGGAGAGGCTCGAAGGCGAAGGAATCCCGACGCGGGTCGTGTCCATGCCCTCCTGGGAGCTCTTCGACCGCCAGCCGCGGGAGTATCGTGAGCAGGTGCTGCCTCGCGCGATCCCGGCGCGCCTCGCGGTGGAGGCGGGAGTCTCGATCGGCTGGAAGAGATACGTCGGCGACGGCGGGGATTGCGTCGGCCTCGACCGGTACGGAGCGTCCGCGCCGGGGGAGACCGTCTTGAAGGAGCTGGGCTTCAGCGTGGAGAACGTGGTGAAGCGGGCGAAGGCTCTGCTGTGAGGATCGCGGTCGGCGGCGATCATGCTGGTTTTGCGATGAAGACGGAGATCGCGTCCCTGCTCGCGGCGTCGGGCCACCAGGTCGAGGACGTCGGCGCATTCGACGCCAGTCCGTCCGACTATCCCGATTTCGCCCGGCTTGTTGCGCAGAGAGTCGTTTCGGGCGACTGCGAGCGGGGCGTCCTCGTCTGCGGCAGCGGGGTCGGGGCTTCCGTCGCTGCGAACAAGGTGCCGGGAATCCGCGCCGCCCTCTGCCACGACACGTTCTCGGCCCGCCAGGGAGTCGAGGACGACGACATGAACGTCCTCTGCCTCGGGGCGCGGGTCATCGGCCCTTCTGCTCGCGCAAGAGGTTCTGCGCGCCTTCCTGGCGGCGCGATTCTCCGGCGTCGAGCGGCACGTCCGCCGGGTCGGCAAGATCAAAGCGATCGAGGAAGAAGCCCGCCGGGGCGCCTTCGATCGCCAGCAAGGGAGGCCTGTATGAGCGACAACCCGGTCAGGAAATTGAGGGATCTCGGCCAGAGCGTCTGGTACGACTACATCCGCCGCGACCTGTTGACGGGCGGAGGGCTCGAGAAGCTCATCCGCGAAGACGGGCTGTCGGGGATGACCTCGAACCCCACGATCTTCCAGAAGGCGATCGCCGAGACGGAGCTGTACGACGAGGACATCCGCCGGCTCGCGGGGGAAGGGAAGACGACCGCCGGGATCTTCGAGGGCCTGGCGGTGGCCGACGTGCAGCGGGCGGCCGACCTCTTCCGGCCGGTCTACGATGAGAACGAGGGGAACGACGGTTTCGTTTCGATCGAGGTGGGACCGCACCTGGCTCTCGACACGCAGGGCACGATCCTCGAGGCGCGGCGCCTCTGGAAGGAGTGCGGAAGGCCCAACGTCATGGTCAAGATCCCGGCGACGGGTCCCGGCATCCCCGCCATCCGGCAATGTCTGGCGGAGGGAATCAACATCAACATCACTCTCCTCTTCTCGGTTCCGCGCTACCGCCAGGTGATGGAGGCGTACTCCTCCGCCATGGAGGAGCGCGTCGCCGCGGGCAAGCCCGTCGGGGCTCTGCGCTCGGTCGCGAGCTTCTTCGTCAGCCGCGTGGACACCAACGCCGACAAGAAGATCGACGCAAAGGCGAAAGACGATGCGTCCTCGCCGCCGGACCGTGAGCTCGCGCGCAATCTGCGGGGCAGGCTCGGGATCGCCAACGCGCGAATCGCCTATGCTGCCTTCGAGGAGACTGTCCGGGCGCCGCGGTTCGCGGAGCTCCGGAAAAGGGGCGTCGCTCTCCAGCGGCCGCTCTGGGCTTCCACGTCCACGAAGGACCCGGCCTACCCCGACCTCTACTACGTCGAGGCGCTCGTGGCGCCGGACTCGGTGGACACGGTTCCTCCGGAGACCCTGGAGGCCTACCGGGACCACGGCGATCCGAAGGTGCGGATTCATGAAGACCTGGCGGGGGCCGGAGATGTCTTCCGGGGCCTTGCGCGGCTCGGCATCGACGAGGACCGGATCTTCCGTGAGCTGGAGGAAGAAGGGGTCAAGAAATTCTCGGACTCCTACGACGCGTTGCTCAAGGCGCTCGAGGACAAAGTGAAAGCCGTGAGGGTCGCCTGAGACTCGAGCTTGCGGGCGGTGAAGGCCCTTACCTCAAAGCGCTCGAGGCACTCTCGAGGGATCGGGCGGTCGCCAGGATCTGGGGAGGCGATCCCTCGTTCTGGACGGCGGGGGAGAGCGGCCAGCGGACGATCGCGAGCGCGCTCGGCTGGCTCACGGTCGTCGAGCGGATGGAGCCGGCTATGCCCGGCCTCGTCCGCCTCGCCCTGGCCCTCGCGGCCCTGCGTTCGCGCGGGAGACGGGCTCTGAGAGTTCATCTGTCGGAAGTCGCAGCCGGGCTCGATACGCTGGAAGCCGTCGTCAACCGGGCTCTTGGGCACGCGGTCGAGGCCAAATGAGAGAGACCGGCGAAGGGGTTCTGGAGCCGCCGGCTGCTCCGGCGGCGGAGGCCGGGAGCGACGCCGAAGGAAAAATCCGGCCCCCGTGCTCGCTCGTAATCTTCGGCGCCTCGGGAGACCTGACGCGCCGGCTGCTCGCGCCGGCCATCGCTCACCTTTCGCGCGACGGCGCGATCTCGCCGGACTTCGCCATCATCGGCCTCGCGCGGAAGCCCTACGAAGACCAGGAATTCCGCAAGTACCTCGAGGACGGGGCGAAGGAGTTCACGCCGCCCGCGCAGGGAAGGCCGGGAGATCTCCCTGCGACCGTTCAATACATCCCGGGAGACTTTAGCGATCCGGCGCTGTACGAGAAGCTGAAGGCCGCGCTCGAAGGGATCGAGAGCAACCGGCGGTCGAGCCGCAACCGGATCTTCTATCTGGCGACGCCTCCCGAAGCCGACCCGACGATCGTGAAGTTCCTCGGAGAGAGCGGGCTTGCCAGGCCGGAGAAGGGGTGGGCCCGGGTCGTGGTGGAGAAGCCCTTCGGTCACGACCTCGATTCCGGATGCCGTTTGAACTCCGATCTCCTGACGGTCTTCGCCGAGCGCCAGATCTACCGCATCGACCACTACCTCGGGAAGGAGACCGTCCAGAACATCTTCGTGCTGCGCTTCGCCAACGGGATCTTCGAGCCCCTCTGGAACAACCGGTACGTGGACCACGTGCAGATCGCCGTCGCCGAGTCCGTCGGCGTTGAGCACCGCGCCGGCTATTACGAGCAAGCGGGCGTCGTTCGCGACATGTTCCAGAATCATCTCCTCCAACTCCTCTGTCTGATGGCGATGGAGCCTCCCGTGGCCTTCGAGGCGGACGCCGTTCGCGCGGAGAAGGTCAAGGTCCTCCAGTCGATCCGGCCGTTTCGCGAGGAAGACGTCGGCGACTGGGCGGTGCGGGGCCAGTATGGCCCCGGCGTCGTCGGGGGCAAGACCGTGCCCGGGTACCGATCCGAGGAGAAGGTGAAGCCGGATTCCGGGACGGCGACGTACGCGGCGGTCCGGTTCGCGATCGATAACTGGAGATGGGCGGGGGTCCCGTTCTACGTCCGGTCTGGAAAGAGGCTGGCGGAGAGGGTCTCCGAGATCGCGATCGAGTTCAAGCGGGTGCCGCACCCCCTCTTTTCCAGCGCGGTCGGGACATTGAATCCCAACGTCCTGCGCCTGCGCATCCAGCCCGACGAAGGGGTTTCCCTGAAGTTCGACGCGAAGATCCCCGGCACGCGGCTCCAGGTCCAATCGGTCTACATGGACTTTCCCTACTCGAAGCTCGGCGCGCCCATCCAGGGAGGATACGAGCGGCTCCTGCTCGACGTCACGCACGGCGACCAGACGCTCTTCACGCGCGGCGACGAGGTCGAGCACGCCTGGCGCGTCGTGATGCCGATCCTGAACGCCTGGCAGAAAGAACCAGCCGGAGATTTTCCCAACTACGCCGCCGGAACCTGGGGCCCCGAAGCCGCCGACAAGTTCCTCGAGAGAGAAGGACGCCGCTGGCGAACCTTGTAGGCGAGAGGTGTCAGGGAAAAGGGGCCAGGTGAAAGGCAGGTTTCAGGTGTCAGATGTCAGGTTTCAGGTTGGGGCCGGAAGCGGGCTACTCGTCCCTGACACCTGGCACCTGAGCACCTGACACCTGCATTTCCCCTGACACCTTCAACCTGACACCTAATCTGCCGTTGTGAAGATCACTGACCGAACTACCGAGCGCTGCGAAATCGCAGTCGTTCCCAATGCGCGGGCACTTGCCGAGGCCGGCGCCCGCGAGTTCGCCCGGGCGGCGGGCGACGCGATCTCGGACCGAGGAGTGTTCCGGGTCGCTCTGGCCGGGGGGTCGACGCCGCGCGCGATGTATCGACGTCTGACGCGCTCCCCCTACCGGAGCTCGGTCCGGTGGGAACGCGTTCGCTTCTTCTGGGGTGACGAGCGGTGCGTGCCGCCCGACAGCGAAAGGTCGAACTACCGGATGGCGAGGGAGACGCTTCTCGATCCGCTCGGAATCGCGTCTCGGCAAGTCTTCCGGATGAAGGGGGAGGAGGAGCCGGCCCGGGCAGCCCGCGCCTACGAGAGAGTCTTGCGCAAGGAGTTTCGCGGCCGGCCGGCGCGGTTCGATCTGATACTCCTCGGTCTCGGACCGGACGGGCACCTGGCGTCGCTCTTCCCGGGCACCGAGGCGCTCGCCGAGAGCCGGCATCTCGTGGCCGCGAACTCCGTCGCGAAGTTCTCGGAGTTCCGCCTCACGATGACCTATCGCGCGATCAACGCGGCCCGCAGGATCGTCTTTCTCGTGTCGGGCGAGGAGAAGGCCGCTCCTCTGACGACGATTCTCCGGAAGCGGCGTGGCTGGCGAGAACTGCCGGCTTCGCGCGTCTCGCCTCGGCGCGGAACAATGCTGTGGCTGCTCGACAAGGCCGCAGCCTCAAGACTCCAGGAACCTCGGCGATCCTAGCCGCTTTCGGCGGCGGCTTTGCCGGCCTTGGACTGGGCGATGATCTTCTCCTGGCTGGCGTGCGGGACCTCGGCGTAGTGAGAGAACTCCAGGTGGAAGGAGCCGCGCCCCTGCGTGATGGAACGCAGCTGCGCGCCGTAGGTCAGCATCTCTCCCATCGGGGCTTGCGCGCGGATGATCGTGTCGTCGATGCCGGTCTCCATGCCCTGGACGTGGCCGCGCCGCGAGGAGAGGTCTCCCATGAGGTCTCCGACGTACTCGTTGGGCGCCGAGACTTCCACGTTCATGATCGGCTCGAGCAGCGTCGGCTTCGCCTTCTCCATCGCCTCCTTGTAGGCGAGCGCGCCGGCGAGCTTGAACGCCAGCTCCGAAGAGTCCACGTCGTGATACTGGCCGTCATAGAGGATCACGCGGAAATCCACCATCGGGTAACCGGCGAGGTATCCCTTGCGCCGCACCTCCTGGATTCCCTTCTCGACGGCCGGGATGAAATTCCTCGGGATCGAGCCGCCGTAGATGTCGTCCACGAACTCGAAATCGGAGCCGCGCGGCAGGGGCTCGACCCGGATCTTGCAGTCCGCGAACTGGCCGTGGCCGCCGGTCTGCTTCTTGTGACGGCCATGCGCCTCGGCCTTGCGGGTGATGGTCTCGCGGTACGGAACCTTGGGCGGGTGCAGGATCACCTCCACGCCGTAGCGTTTCTTGAGGCGAGCGACCGCGATCTCGACGTGAAGCTGCGAGGCGCCGGCCAGGTGGAACTCCTTGGTCTCCTCGTCCCGCTGAAAGTGGAGCGAGGGGTCCTCCTCGATCAGTTTGTGCAGGGCCGTCGAGATCTTGTCCTCGTCCCCCTTCGCCTTGGGCTCGATGGCGTAGGCGATGGAGGCCTCGGGAACGGCGAGCTTGGGCAGGACGACGGGGTGGTCCTTGGTGGTCAGCGTGTCCCCGGTCATCGTCTCCTTCAACTTCGCGACAGCGACGATGTCCCCCGCTTTCACCTCGGGAACGTTGACGTGCTCCTTGCCCTGGGGCAGGAAGAGCCCCGAGAACCTCTCGGGCATCCCGCGGGAAGCGTTCCAGTAGTTGCCGTCGGACTGGAAGTGCCCGGAGCGTACCCGCATGTAGGTGATGCGGCCGGCAAACGGGTCGGAGACCGTCTTGAAAACCTGAGCGACCGCATGGTCCTTCTCATTGGTGAAGACCTTGACGGGTTTCCCGTCCTTGCCCGTTCCTTCGACGGTCGACCCCTCGGGCGAGGGGAGCAGAGACACGCACGCGTCGAGGATCCGGAGGGCGCCGACACCGAGGTTGGAGGAGGTGCAGAGCACCGGGAAGATCTTCCTCGCCGCGATCTCCTTCCTCAAACCCGGAAGAATGTCGGCGGCCTCGAGGGTCCCCTGCGCGAAGAACTTCTCCATGAGCTCGTCTTCCCCCTCCGCGACCATCTCGACGAGCTTCTCGTGCTCCGCGCGCGCCCTTTCCGCAAGGTCCCCGGGGATCGGTCCGTCCGCGCGCTTCCCGCCTTCGTTGACATGGCCCTGCCATGCGGACGAGGTCCACGGTCCCCTTGAAGTCCTTCTCTTCGCCGATGGGGATCTGGAGCGCGACCACTTCGCGCCCGAACTTCTTCTGGAGCGACTCCATCGCCCTGTCGAAGGAGGCCCGCTCGCGGTCCATGCGGTTCAAGACGAACAGGACGGGCCGGTGGAATTCCTGCGCGAACTTCCACATCTTCTCCGTCTGGACCTCCACGCCCGACACGGCGTCGCACACGATCAGGACCGAGTCGGCGGCCGAGACCGCGGCCCGCGCCTCGGGCGCGAAGATGCCGTAGCCCGGGGCGTCCAGAAAGGTGATCCGCGTGTCGCGGTGGATCGCGTGGGCGCAGGCGAGGTTGATCGAGATCTTGCGTTCGATCTCCTCGGTGTCGAAATCGGTCGGGCAGGTGCCGTCCTCGATCCGGCCGGGCCGCGTGGTGGCGCCGGCCGCGTAAAGCAGGGCGGCAACGAGCGTGGTCTTCCCGACCGTGTTGTGGCCGACGACCGCGATGTTTCTCAATTCAGGGGCGGAAAAGATTTTCATAGGCCGGGATTATATTCGGGGGCCGAAAAACGGAAACCGGAAGCCGGAAACCGTATGAAAGGGTCAGAAAGGATGCGGGGACTTCGATTTCCGATTCCCGTTTCCCGATTTCCGGCTCCATGACCGCTCTTTCCTGCCTCGCCCTCGGGTTCGGTTTCGCCGTCGCCGTCGGCCTTCTCGTCTTCGCGGGCGTCGTCATCGGCTGGATGATTCCCCATCGGCGCCGGCCGCCCCGCAAGGGCAATTGAGCCGCCCGCCGCGGTCTCCGGCGCCGTGATTGACCACTCGGAGAGCGCAGACTAGAATCGCCTGACCCGATGTCAAAGGCCCGTTCTTTCGAGGACCGCGTTCCAGCGCTCAGAAGGAGACATTCGTTCTTCCATGGCGGATAGAGACGCTGCCGGGACGCGGCTGACGAAGCTCGGCCGCTACGAGGTCTTGAGCGAGCTCGGCAAGGGGGCAATGGGCGTCGTGTATCTCGCCAAGGACCCGGTCATCGGCCGTATGGTCGCGGTCAAGACGATCCGGGCCTCGACCATGGGCGACGACGACTCCGAGTCCCGCGAGTTCCGGGAGCGCTTCATCCGGGAGGCCCAGACGGCCGGCATCCTCTCCCACCCGAACATCGTCACGATCCACGACATCGGCGAAGACCCGGAGACCCAGATCTCCTTCATCGCCATGGAGTACATCGAGGGCAAGACTTTGAAGGGCCTCCTGGTGGAGAAAGCCGCGTTCTCCTGGGACCAGATCGCGGGCATGATCGCCCAGGTGGCCGAGGCGATGGACTACGCCCACCGCAAGGGGATCATCCATCGTGACATCAAGCCGGCCAACATCATCGTGACGACCGCTGACGAAAAGGTGAAGATCACCGATTTCGGAATCGCGAAGATCGCCTCATCCAACCTGACGACGACAGGCCAGTTCCTCGGGACGCCCAACTACATGTCGCCCGAGCAGGTCTCCGGCTCCCCCGTGGACGGGAGAAGCGACATCTTCTCGCTCGGCGTGGTGCTCTACGAGCTCCTGACGAGGCGCAAGCCCTTCTCCGGCGAAAACCTGACGGCGATCTCCTACAAGATCGTGCACGAGGACTTCATTCCGCCGGCGGAGCTGTCGAGCGAAGTCCCTCCCGAGTTCAATCCGATCGTGGCTCGGGCGATGGCGAAGGACCCCTGGAACCGGTATCAGAGAGGCAAGGACTTCGCTCTGGCACTCCAGCAGCTGCGCGCGCACCTGGAGGAGCAACGGGCGATGAGCGACCTCGGCACCATGGTTTCTTCGTCCAAAGACGTGGTCACGGAGAAGCTCGAGAACCTCGCCGCGATCGCCGCCGAAGGGGCGCCGCAGGCGGGGGAGGCTTCCGCCTCGCGCCGGGTGGCGGTCCCGGAGACACCGGCGATATCGATACCCGGTCCCGAGGCCTCCGGAGCCGGCCGGACCGGCGCGGGACGCGTTCCTGCCGCCGAACCTCCGGCCGTTCCTCCTCCTCCTCCTCCTCCTCCTCCCGCCGCCGTGTCACCCGGACCTCCAGCCGGGCCGGGGGGCGCGCGCAGGACCCCGAAGCTCCCCTCGATGCCTCGCGTGGACGCCGGGGCCATCATGAAGAAGGGGGTCGCGGCGATCACGGCCGTCGAATGGCGAAAGATCGACTGGCGAAAACTCGCGGCCGAGAAAGTCAACTCGTCCTGGTTCTGGCGGATCACCATCACCGCCGCCGCTCTCCTGCTGGTCGTCGTGGGGGTCCTCGTGGTGCGCCGGTCCTCGGCGGCGCGCCCGACCGTCCCGATTGACAGCGTGCTCGCGCAGGAAGTGGCCCAGAAGAGGCACGACCTCGACGAGGGCAAGAAGCTGTACGAGGCCGGCCGGTACGAGGAGAGCCTTGCCTTGTTCCGCAAGGTGCTGGGACAGGACCCCAACAGCCGCGCCGCGCGGGAGTACGCCCAGAAGGCTGAGACGTCCCTCCAGGGGAAACAACAGGAGGCGCGCAAGTCCGCCGACGCCGAGAAGGCGATGCAGCTCGCGCAGGCCGCCTTCGACGAAGGCAAGTTCGAGGAGGCCGGGAAGCGCGCGGACGAGGTTCTGGCGCTCGACGCTGGCCGCAAGGACGCGCAGGAGCTCCGCGAGAACGCGGCGAAGATGGCGCAAGCCGCCGAGGACGCAAAGAAGAAAGCGGCGCGCTCCGCCGCCGCCACGTCGCGCCGGCCGACCGCTGTCGTGGCCAAGGGCCGCGCGCCCGAAGTCGTTCCGACTGCGGCGCCGGCGAGTCCTTCCGCCGCTTCGAGTGTTCCGATCCTGCGTCTGCTGTTCGATTCACCCATCTCGGAGGGGCACGTGATGGTCGCGGTCAACGACGAGATTCTCGTTCGCCACCCCTACTCCTTCACGCGCAAGCAAGGCCTCTTCAAGACCATCAAGGAAACCGGGACCGTGGACGTATCGATCCCCGTTCCGACCGGCTCGTTGAACGTGAAAGTCTGGCTCTCGGGTCCGGACATTCCCGCCTCGACCTTCGCGACCACCTCGACGCAGATGTCCGCCGGCGGGAGCCGCGTTCTGCGCCTGGAGTATTCGAACGGCCGCTTGAGCGCCCGGGTCCAGTAACGGCGTTCCCGGATCCCGACTTCAGATCCGGCGGGAATCTGGAATTCGCCTTTGCACAAATGGGTCGGATCGCGTATAACCCACACCCCTCGGGGCGTAGCGCAGCCTGGTAGCGCACTCGGTTCGGGACCGAGTGGTCGGAGGTTCAAATCCTCTCGCCCCGACCAATCAATCCAGCGAGTTACGCTGCCACGATGCGCGATGATCTGCGCGTATCTCACTCAGACTGTAGCCGTAGCTCAGTTTTCGCCGTCTCACGGTCTCAATGTCGAGTTGCCACGCGAGCCACTCGGGAGAGAACCGCGGCTCTGGTTCGGGGTCGAGCAACTCCTGCTTGTCGATCTCTTCGAGAAAAGGAGAGAAGAGATCCTGCGCCTGCGACGAGGCGGGAAGCGCCGTGCCAAGAGCGCCCGGCTGGTTCACGCTTCGAAGGCTGATTGATCTAACGCTCCTCATCGACGTCGATCGCGCAAGCACCGCCGTCTTCAGAGAAGTCTTACCTTGTGGTATTTCACAGCGCGGGGTCCGCGACAGGCGGAGAATAAGGCCATAAGGCGAGACTGACCCCTCCTTCCACTACGGCAAGACTGACCCCTTTCCGCCCTGACTTGCACCGGTGCGGCGTTAGCTAGCCACCGACTGGCTTCAGCGCCGTGAACATGACCGCCTTGACGCCATACGCCTCAGCGGAGTTCTGCGTTGCTTGTCTCCTGAAGCGGAACCGCGGCACGACGGCCGATCGGACACGAGTGAAACCGGTCTCTTCGAGCAGCCTGAACATCTCTCCCTCCAGGAGAGCACCACCAATTCAGCTGGCCCAGAGCTTCGGATCGTTGACGATGGATTGGGACAGTTGCTTGGCACTCACGATGTCCGTAATCGACATCCGGCCACCCGGCCTCAAGACCCGAAAGATCTCCTCGACGACACGACGCTTACGGAACGATAGGTTGAGCACACCGTTGGAGATCACCACATCAACGGAGGCGTCAGGTACGGGAATGTCCTCAATACGGCCCTCATGGCACTCCATGGTGGCACCGGTCGCCGCCGCGTGCGCTTGCGCCTTCAGGCACATCGAGGGATTCAGATCCACGCCGATCACCCTGCCTGTCGGTCCAACGCCCCACGATGCAATGATCGCGTCGAGACCAGCCCCGCTCCCCAGATCGAGCACGGTTTCACCCGACTGCAGGGAAGCCCGCTGATGCGGGTTGCCAACCCCGGCGAACGACGCGACGGCGCCGGCAGGCGCCCGGTCGAGCCATTCGGGCGGGTACCCGAACAGTTCCGCCGCCTCACGGCCGTGGAAAAAGTGGAACTCGCCGCCCGGGTTGTCTGCGACCTCCTGATACATGCGCACGATTTCACCCTTCAGCATGGCCTCCAGGGACTCCTGGTTGGCGCCGGCATCTGTCATCGGTCAGTCCTCCTTTGGGGCGGTTTAGGTAGTTTGAGCCGACTCTCTTACTTACCGCCCCCGGAGGCCACGATGTCGCCCTTCGTCGACCCAACGATGTCGAGGAGCTCCTGAGTCTCCTTCGCGGGGACGCCATGCTTGGCGAGTATCCCCTTAAAGATGGTGACCATGCGGCCCCACTCGCTCTCTGTGATGTTGAGGTGCGCGTGCGATTCTTTCATCGCACGTCCTTGGTACTGGCAGGGACCGCCAGTAGCCTGACAAACGAGCGCGGTCACGTGGTACTTGAGATAGGCCGCTGGCACACGCTTCCTCGCCGCATCGATCGCGGGATTCGCATTAAGGACGGCGTCCGGAACGAGGGCGTCGATGAAATCGCTGACCACAACCGAGATCGGTGCGAGGCCGCCCAGCCGGTCGTAGAGGGATTGCTGTTTCTGCTCTTTGGCACCCTGCGCGAACGCCGTTTGAGATGCCCCCAGTAAGATGCCGATAGCGGCAAGGGTCGCCCAGGACTTCACGTTGCGGGTAGTCACGATGACCTCCTTCTCTTCGCGGGGTGGGCGTCGCCACCCGCCTTGTTTCGTTGTTGAGCGGCCCCGAAGCGGGCTCAGGACGAGGACACCGAGCGTCTTTTTCAAGCCAACTCCTCTTCGAAAATCGAACCCCGGCCTGTCCGTGGTTCGGGGAGGAGTACACCGCTGCGCCCGCTTGGGATTCAGGCCGCCCAGCTTCTTAAGGAATGGTTCAGATTCGCGCACGACGCCACAGGTCACGCCGACGTCTCAGAACCATCGCCTCAGCCAGTCCTTCTCGAAAAGGACCTTGGCGGCGTGCCCGCGGCGTCCCGGCGGATGGATTTTCACTTGCGGCACCGGCTCCGCATAAAAGTTGCCCCTGCCGATTCCGGCTTTGCCATCGCCCGTCTCGATGAAACACTCGCCCTCGCCGTTGAAGGCTGCCGGCTTCCCCTTTCCGGTAATCGCGCGGGCGATGTTCTTCGCCACGACCTCCGCCTCGGCATGGGCGAAGACGCCGGCCTTGGGCAGTGGCTTTCCAAGCTTGAGGGGCACGCTCACGACGTCGCCCAGCGCATAGACACGCTCGTGCTTCGTCTCCATCGTCTCCCGGTTCGACCGCGATCCAGCCGCTCTCGCCGACGAGCCCGGCCTCGCGGACGACACGCGGAGCGCGGTGCGGCGGTACGTACGCGAGCAGATCGAAGCCCGCTTCCTCGCCGTTCGTGAATTTGAGAACGCGCCCCTCCGCGTCGGCTTCTTTCACCTGGTGCTCCGTGTGGTACACGATCCCTTTCGCCTCGACCATCTGCCGGACGGCCTTGGAGACCTCAGGGCCGGCGACGCCCATGGGCCCGGGCTCCGCCGCATAGAGATCGATCTGTGTCCGCTCTCGGATGTTCCGCTTTCGGCAATGGTACTCGAGGAGCATCGCCGCCTCGTAAGGGGCCGCCGGGCACTTGTACGCCGGCGCCGCCGTGAGGACCACGAGCCTCCCGCCCGCGAATCGGGCCAGCGCGTCTCGAAGCGCCTCGGCACCGGCCAGCGTGTAGAAGTTGTGACCGGCCGGGGCGAGACCCGGTATCGTCTCCGGCGCCAGCTCGGCGCCGAGCGCGATGACGAGGAAGTCGGCGGCGAGCACGCGGCCGTTCACGACGGCTTCCCGCTTGTCGGCGTCGATTCGCTCGATCTCACCGAGTACGAGCTCGATGCCCTTTCTCTCCAGGCGCGCAAGCGGGCGCGAGATCTTGTCTGCGGTGCGGCCGCCGGTCATGAGCCAGAGGAACGAGGGCGCGAAGACGAAGGACGTTTCGCGTTCGACGAGGACGACGCGGTGCTCCTTCGGCAGCGCCTTGCGCAACTCGTTCGCCGCCACCAGCCCACCCACTCCGCCGCCCAGGATCAACACGGTCTGTGACATAGGAAGTCCTCTCAGAAGATGAGCGCCTTGTCGGCCTCGACGGTCCACGTCGTCCACTCCTCGAGCGAGCTCTTGTGGGTTCCCTCGACGAGTTCCGCCTCGGTGATGCCGCGCGCCTCCATGCACGAGCCGCAGACGCCGACCCTTCCTCCGTGCCGCGTCACGGCCGATAGCATGGTCTGGACGTTGTAGTAGCCCTGCGGGACCTTCTGGCCGCTCTTGGCGCACGCGGCGCTGTCGCCCACGAGGAAGACCTGGATCTCGACGCCGTCTCGCTTCGCGAGCGAGCCAGCGAGGCGAAGCGCGTTGTACGCCCGCTCGGAACCGTAGGGGGCGTCGTTGATGGTGACGAGGATCTTCATGGCCGGACTCCCTTTGCTTGCAACGGCTGTTTCTGCCACTCGCGCACGCCCCCGCAGAGCGACCAGACGGACACGAGCCCATGTTCCCGCAGGAGCTGCGCGGCCTTTTCGGATCGGCCGCCGCCACTCGAGCAAACCGTGACGACTGCCGGCGCTGTGCGCAGGCGCGCAACTTCTGCAGACAGAGCGTCGAGCGGGATGTTCACCGCCCCATCGATGTGGCTCGCCGAGAACTCCTGGGGCGAGCGGACGTCCACGATCGCGACGCCTTCGCCCCGCCGGAGCCGGCCCCGCACCTCGGCAACCGAGATGCACTCCCCGTCGGTACCCTTCGCCATCGCACGCGTCTCCCGCATCCGGGCGGCCACGACCACTCCCGAGGCGAACGTCACCGCGGCCACCAGCCAGATCGCGGCGTGCGATGCCGAGCGCGTCCGCGGTCACGCCGGCGAGCAGGGCGCCCACCGCGTAGCCGAGGTCTCTCCAGAGCCGATAGACGCCGACCGACGACGCTCTCCACGTCGGGTGCGCGACGTCGCGATGGCGGCGAGCAGCGTCGGGTACACCATCGCGGTGCCGACGCCGAGGAGTGCCGCGCCCGCCGCGAAGCCCGCGAAGCTGCGCCGACAGCACGATCAGCGCGATGCCGATCGCCTGGACCCACATCCCGCCCGCGATGAGCCACTTGCGTCCGATCCGATCCGACAGGGCGCCCGTGAAGAGCTGGCCGATGCCCCAGACACCCGGATAGATGGCGGCCAGCCAGCCGATGCGCTCGAGCGACAGCCCGGCGGCGGCGTAGAAGAGCGGGAAGAGGCCCCACGCCATTCCGTCGTTCAGGTTGTTCACGAGGCCGGCCTGGCTGATTGACGACAGGTTCCGATCGCTGAACGACGTGCGCAGGAAGATCTCCCGCTGCGAGAGCGTGGCGGCGTGGGCCGACGTCGCGTGGTTCTTCGCCTCGTGGTGCGCGTGGCCGTGCGTCTCGCGAACGAACAGCGCCGAGAGCACGAGACCGATCGCGGCGAACGCGATCCCGAGATAGAACGGCTGCGGGCCGCAGCCCGTACGCTGCCGCCATGTAGCCGGTCGCGAGCGCGGAGAGCGCGACCGCGCCGTAGCCGGCGAACTCGTTGAGCCCCATCGCGAGACCGCGGCGCTCGGGCCCGGCGAGGTCGATCTTCATGATGACCGTGGTCGACCAGGTGAGGCCCTGGCTCACGCCGAGCAGCGCGTTCGCGAAGAGGACCCAGCTCCACGAGGGCGCCCACATGAGGAGGAAGGGAACCGGCAGCGCGACGAGCCAGCCGCCGACGAGCACGCGCTTGCGGCCGACGGAGTCCGAGAGCCGCCCGGCGAAGTAGTTGGTGAGCGCCTTGGTGACGCCGAAGACGACGATGAAGGAGAGGACCGCCGTCCGCGCGGCGAGGTGGAAGTCCTGCTCGGCGATGGCCGGCAGGATGCGTGCGCTCCAGGCCGACCATCGCGCCGACGAAGGCGTTGACGACGACGAGCAGCGAGAACTGCGCGAGGTTCGGACCGAGTCCGAGTCGGATCGCTTTGGGCGTCGAGGTCATCATGGCGCACGCCTCTCGTTGAAGCGGAGGATCGCTTCCATCCCGGCGGGCTTCGCCGGATTACCGTTGCCGACCCTTGCGACGAACTCTTCGCGGCCGAGCGCCTGATAGCAAAACGGTCTGAAGATCACTTGGACACGTCCGCGGTCTCGATGGGCAACCCCGACGCGCGCCACTCCGGGAAGCCTTCCTCGAGCCGCTGCGCCTTGTGGCGGCGCGCGCGCAGGATCTCCACCGCACGGAACGCGAGCACGCAGTAGGGCCCGCGGCAGTAGGCGACGATCTCCTTGTCGCGCGGAAGCTCGTCCACCCGCCGGGTCAGCTCCGCGAGCGGGATGGAGACCGCGCCGGGGAGGTGGCCTGCCCGGTACTCCTCGGTCGGGCGCACGTCGAGGACGAGTACGGTCCCGGTCCGCGCGCGCTCGAGGAGCTCCTCCCGCTTCACCGGTTCGAGCCCAAGTGGCGAGGTGAAGTACTTCCTTACGATGTCGTCGACTTCGGCCAGGCGCCGCTCGCCAAGGGTGCGGACGAGGCGCGCGAGCTCGTCGACATCGTCGCCGGCGAGCCGGCAGTGGACGAACAGGCCGTCCTTGCGCGCATCAACGAGGCACGCCTCCCGAAGCACCTGCAGGTGGTGCGAGGCGTTGGCGATCGAGAGTGAAGCTTCCTTGGCGAGAGTCTCGACGGTCCGTTCCCCCTGGGCGAGGATCTCCATCAGTTCGAGCCGGCTCGGGCTCGAGAGGGCCTTCCCGATCTTGGCGAATTGCTCGTAGAGACGGCGCTTGGGATTCACGACATACAACTATTCAAACGATCATTAGAATAGTTGCGAGACCGTCGCTCGTCAAGACCGCGGGTTCCTCACAGCGTCAGCTGGTAGGTGAGGTCGCTCCTGGAACCGGGTTTCGCCCGCGGTGCTCCGGCCGGCCGAGAGAGAAGGTAATGGCTTTCAGGGCCGCGGCACGGGTTCGGGTCCCGTTGGGGCCACGAGTTCTTCTCCTGCCACGGATCAGGATGGTGCCCGAGATCCTGGATCTCCTTGCCCTGCGCTTCGCGACGATCTCGACGGTCCGGCGGGCCACGTCCAGGAGATCGACTTCTTCGCTCGGCGGGTCTTCCGGTGC
>CAVUIX010000046.1:0-24067 GCA_963741435.1 uncultured Acidobacteriota bacterium
GCCGGCGCCGTGCCGCAGGCCGGCGTGAAGAATCGCGTGTAACCGGCGTCCGGGTCGGGACATCCCACGAGGCGAACCTCGACGACGTGGTGCGCCGGCACCATGCGCGTGTAGCTCGGATGGAACTGGCCGCCGAGGCCCTTGCCTTCGAGGAACTCGTGGATCGCGTCGATGCGGTCCGACGCCACGAGCGCCGGGCCCTCGCTGCGCTTGGCGAGGAAATAACGGAGTGGTCGGTCGAGCGAGCGCGCCAGACGCACGGCTTCGCCCTCCCGCGCGACGAGCGCAAAGGAGCCGTCGATCTCCCGCACGCCGTCCGGCGAGCCCCGCGCCACGCGGGCCCGAGCCTCCTCGACGCTCATGTTGTGAATCCGGTTCACGTCGGGATCCACGAGATCCGCGACCCGCTCGATCGTCCGGTCGAACATGGAACACCCCCGCCGGAAGATCCTACTCGCGTCCGGATCCGGCAAACGAACTAGAGGCTCATGCCGGAGGCGCGCAGGGCGCCTTTGCGGCGCGCTCGCTCCTTCATCAGGAAGAAGATCACGGGCGTCACCAGAAGGACGTGGATCGTGGAGGTGATCATCCCGCCCACGATCGGCGCCGCGATCGGGCGCATGACCTCGGAGCCGGTTCCCGTCGACCAGAAGATCGGAACGAGCGAAAGCGTCGCCGCGCAGACGGTCATGAGCTTCGGGCGCAGGCGCAGAACGGAGCCTTCGCGCGTGGCCTCGAGGACGTCCTCCCGGGTCACCGCGCCTTTGGCCAGACGGCGGTCCAGGGCCTCGTGCAGGTAGATAACCATCACGACCCCGGTCTCGACGGCCACGCCGTAGAGGGCGATGTAGCCGATCCAGACCGCGACGGAGAAGTTGTAGCCCAGGACCCACTGGAGAATCACTCCTCCCGTCATGGCGTACAGGACCGAGAGCATGACGATCGAGGCCTCCGAGGCGGAACGGAAAGTCATCGTCAGAAGCACGAAGATCAGGACGAAGACGATGGGCAGCACGAGCTGGAGCGTCTTGCGGGCATGGACCTGGAACTCGTACTGGCCCGTCCAGTCCAGCGTGACGCCCGGCGGCAGCTTCACGCGCGAAGCGACGCGCTCCTGCGCCGCCCGGACGAAGCCGACCAGGTCCGAGGCGTCGGTGTCCACGTAGACGACGCCGGCCAGCCGGCCGTTCTCGTCGCGGTACATCGGCGGACCCGTGGTGACGCGGATCTGCGCGAGCTGTCCGACGGGAACCTGCGCGCCGGAGGGGGTCGCGATCAGGATGCGCCGGAGCTTCTCGAGGTCGCTCCGGAAGTCGCGCGGATAGCGGACGAGAACCGTGAACCGCCGTCTTCCCTCGACCGTCGTCGCCGCGATCTTGCCGCCGGTGGCCGCCTCCAGCGTGTTCTCGATCTGCATCACCGAAAGGCCGTACCGGGCGGCGGCGTCCCGGTCCACGGCGAAGTCGAGGTAGGAGCCGCCGGTCGTCCGCTCCGCGTAGACGCTGCGCGTGTCGGGCAGGTCCTTCAGGGACCTCTCCATGTCCAGGCTGACCTTCTCGATCGAGGAATACTCGGGGCCGAAGACCTTGACTCCGACCTTCGTCCGCACGCCGGTCGCCAGCATGTCGAGGCGGTTGCGGATCGGCTGCGTCCACGCGACCGGCATTCCGGGAATCTGGAGCTTCTCGTTCATCGCCGCGAGCAGCTCGTCCTGCGTCCGCGCCCGCATCTCGGGCCAGACCGGACGCAAGAGCGCCTTGACCCGGTCCGGCCACCCCGAATACCAGCGTCGGTGGAACGTCCGGGGCCACTCTTCCCGCGGCTTCAACACGATCGTCGTCTCGAACATCTCGATGGGCGCCGGATCGGTCGAGCTCTCGAACTTCCCGGACTTGCCCAGGACGGACTTGACCTCGGGAAACGTCATGATCGTGCCGTCGGTCTTGACGAGGATCTCTCTCGCCTGCTCGACCGCCATCATCGGAAGGCCGGTCGGCATGTACATGAGGGAGCCTTCCCGAAGCTGAGGCATGAACTCGGAGCCGAGCGACAACGCTAGGGGGACGACCGCGGGAATCAGAAGGAAGTTCAGCAGCAGCGCCGTCTTCGGATACCGGAGGGCGATGTTCAGGACCGGCGAGTACAGCCGCCGCGAATACAGCGCGGCCGGGTTGTCGTCCTCGGAACGGATCCGTCCGCGCATCCAGGCCGTCATCAGGATGGGGACCAGGGTGATCGACAAGATCGAAGCGGCCGCGATCGCGAAGGTCTTGGTGAACGCGAGCGGATGGAAGAGTCTTCCTTCCTCGCCGGTCAGGAGAAAGACCGGCAGGAAGGAGACGACGATGATCACCAGCGAAAAGAAGATCGGCCGCCCGACCTGCCGGGCGGCCGAGAGGATGGCCGCCTCGCGGGCCGCTCCGCTCGGATCTCCCGCCGCCGCCAGATGCCGGTGCGCGTTCTCGACCATGACGATCGAAGCGTCCACCAGCACCCCGATCGCGAGCGCCAGTCCGCCGAGCGACATGATGTTGGAGGAGACGCGCAGGAGAGCCATCGGCAGGAAGGAGATGACGATGGCGACCGGCAGGACCGTGATCGGCACGAGGGCCGAGCGAAAATGGAAGAGGAAGATCAGGATGACGAAGGCGACGACGATCACTTCCTCGATGAGCGTGCGTTTCAGCGTCGACACCGCGCGCTCGATCAGATCGGAGCGGTCGTAGGCGATCTCCAGCTCCACGCCCGGCGGGAAGGAGGGCTTCACTGCCGCGATCTTCTCCTTCACCGCCTCGACCACGCGCGCGACGTTCTCCCCCGCGCGCACCACCACGACCCCGCCGACGGCTTCCCCCTGGCCGTTCCAGTCGAGGACTCCCCGCCGCATCTCCGGCCCGAAGTGGATCGTCGCGACGTCGGAGAGATACACGGGCGTTCCCGTCCGCGCGAGGGACTTGACCGCGATCTTGCGCAGGTCTTCGAGGCCCTGGATGTAACCGCGCCCGCGCACCATGTACTCGCGCCCCGACCACTCGACCACGCGCCCGCCGACGTCGCCGTTGGAATCCCGGACGCGCTCGAGCACTTCGTTCAGGCCGATCCCGTAGGAGGCGAGCTTCACCGGGTCCACGTCGATCTGGTATTGCTTCTGAAATCCCCCGGCGGAAGAGACCTCGGCCACTCCCGGCACGGCGCGCAGCCAGTAGGCGAGATCCCAGTCCTGGAACGTCCGCAGGTCCGCGAGCGAGTGGCGGCCGGTCCTGTCCACCAGGACGTACTGGAAGCCCCAGCCGACGCCGGTGGCGTCGGGGCCCAGGTTGGGATTGACTCCCTCGGGAAGCTGCCCTCTCAGACCGTTCAAGTACTCGAGCACGCGGCTGCGTGCCCAGTAGAGGTCGGTGCCGTCCTGGAAGATGACGTAGACGTAGGAGAACCCGAAGAAGGAGTAGCCGCGCACGGTCTTGACCTTCGGAGCGGAGATCAGCGCAGAGACGATCGGATAGGTCACCTGGTCTTCGATCAGATTGGGGTTCTGCCCCTCCCAGTTCGTGTAGACGATGACCTGCACGTCGGAGAGGTCCGGGAGGGCGTCGAGCGGAATGCGCTTCAACGCCCAGAGACCGGCGGCGAAGAAACCCGCAGCGAAGAAGACCGTCAGGAACTTGTTTCGGACACAGGCGGTGATCAGTTTCTCGATCATCGCGCCGGCCCTCCCGGCGTGGGGGCGCCCAGGGACTGCGCGGGCTGACCCGCCGATCCCGGAGGCGCGGCGCCGATCGCCCCGATGCGCGACTCGGAATCGATCAGGAAGTCCGCGGAACTCACGACGGTCTCTCCCTCGGAGAGCCCGGCCAGGACCTCGAGAAAGTCCTTTCCGGCAACGCCCGTCTTCACCTCGCGCGGCGCGTAGACGCCGGGCGACTGTTCGACGAAGGCGATCTGCCGCTCCCCCGTCTGAATCAGCGCGGAACGCGGGACGGTGAGCGCCTCTTTTCCTTTTCCGGCCAGGGACACGCGGACGAACATGCCGGGCTTGAGCGATCCTTTCGGATTCGGGATGACGAGGCGCACCTTGATCGTGCGCGTCTCTTCCGTGACCGTCGGATACACGAAGTCCACGCGCCCGCGGAAGGTCTCGCCGGGAAGGAAGGAGGCCGATACCGTCGCCGCGTTTCCGGGCGCGGTCAGGGCCATCTCCGACTGATAGACGTCCGCCAGCACCCAGACCTGCGAGAGGTCGGCGATCGTGAAGAGCGGCATGCCCGCCGTGATCGCCAGCCCCGGCAACGCGTCCTTCTTCAGGACAACGCCGGAGACGGGAGACGCAAGCGAGACGTTGCGGGAGACTTCTCCGGTCCTCTCGACGCGCGCGATCTCCTCCTCCGGAATGTCCCAGAGGCGCAGGCGCTCCCGCGTGGCGTCCAGCAGCGCCCGCGCGTCGGAAGCCGTCTCGGAGGATCCGGAGCCCGAGAGCCGCCGGACGTTCTCTGCAGCGAGCAGGAGTTCGCGCTCGGTCGCGACGAGGTCGGGGCTGTAAACGGAGAGGAGCGGCTGTCCCCGGCGCACGCTCTGCCCCGTGCGGTCCACCTGGAGTCTTTCGATGTACCCGGAGAATCTCGCGTTGACCGAATGGACCCGGCCCTCGTCTTCGGCCACGACGCCGTTGGTCTCGACGCCGCCCGAGATCGTCCGCTTCTCCACCTTCGCCGTCGTCACGCCGATCTGCTGCCGTCGCTCGAGCGGGATCCTCACGACCGAGAGGCCGGCCGGCTCCTGGCCGGCCACGGCGGAGGGCGCTTCTTCGGCGTATCTGGGGACGAGCTCCATGTCCATGAAGGG
Source organism: uncultured Acidobacteriota bacterium (assembly GCA_963741435.1). Lineage (GTDB taxonomy): Bacteria > Acidobacteriota > Thermoanaerobaculia > UBA5066 > Gp7-AA6 > JAWOLE01. The sequence goes on from CAVUIX010000046.1 coordinate 4,840, forward strand.
GGACTTGCCCGGATGGTCGAAGTGGACCTCCGGTTTCATCGGGTCGTACCAGTAGAGGACTCGCCGGGCGGGAGTGGATAACTCGGGACTCGGCGGCCGGTTTCTTCGCGCAAGCCGTCCCCGCCAGGACCGCTGGAAGGATCCCCACGGCAAGCGCCGTCACGAACACGGCTTTCCAATTCTTTTCATTCCGCATGGATGCCTCCTGTCGCCGGGGTCCCTTCGATCAGAGGAAGTCCCGAGGCCTTTTGAAGAGCCGCGAGGGCCCGCGCCGCCCCGGTTTCGCGCTCGACGGATTCCGACTGGTACATGTCGAGATCGGTTGCGGCCCGGACGTAAGTCAGAAAGTCGATCGCTCCGACGCTGTAAGCCTCCCGTGCGGCGCGGTAGTTGATCTCCGCCTGCGGGAGGATCGACTCCCGGTAGAGGCGGGCCTGGTCGCGGTTTTTCGCCAGGTCCGACCAGGCCTGCTCGATGTCGCGCCGCAGGGTGTTGCGGACGGCCGAGAACCCGGCCCGCGCGCTCGAAAGCTCGGCCTCCCTCTCCGCCTCCCTCTCATCGAGTCTCTTCCGATGCACAAACGGCAGACTGAACGACACTGAGATTCCCGCCATGTCTTCGAACTTCTCCCGCCGGCCGTAGTAGCCCTCGAGCATCCAGTCGGGGCGACGCTCGTAGCGCGCCCCTTCGAGCCGGGCCTCTCCGCGCCGCACGCCGGCGGCCGCCGCGGTCACCGAAGGGCTCTCCTGCTCCGCCATCCGCGTGAGCTCGTCGGCCGCGGGGACCGGGTGAGCGGCGATTCTCGACTCGCACTCTTGCTCGACCGCGACCGGAGGAACCTCGGAGCCCGCGGGAAGATTCTGAAGGGAGTTCCACCGCGCGGCCTCCGAACGCCGCTCTCCGGCGAGCGCCGCCAGGCGGTCTTCGAGCGCCGTCCTCTCCAGGTCTGCCCTGAGGACGTCGGCCTGCGCTCCCTTCCCCACCCGGTACCGCTCGCGCGCCACGGCCACGGCATCGGAAAGGCGTTGCCGGGTCTCCCGGGCGATCGCGATCCTCCGGTCCAGAGCCGCCAGGCGGAAGAAGGAATCGGCGACGTCGGCGGCGACCTCGACGACATGGCGGGAGTGCTCGGCCTCCATGCCCTCGAGCTCGGCCTGCGCCGCGCGCTTCTTCCGCCGGGAGCTTCCCGGCGCCTGGGAATCGCTGGCGCGCCCCGATCATCTCCATCGTCATGGGGTCGCTCGCGAGGGACAGACTGGAAACCGGCACGTCCTTCAAGCCCAGCTCGATCTCCGGATCGGGGAGCGCCGTCGCCTGCGGCAGGCGATGTCGCGCGGCCGCGATCCTCGCCTCCATCTCCGCGATCTCCGGATTCTCCGCGGCGGCGCGGCCGATGGCTTCCTTGAGCCGGTCGCGCCAGTCCGAAGGAGGCAGGGCCGGCATCGACGCCGCGGACGAGAAAGAGGCCGCGAGAGTCAGGGCAACCAGGACGGACTTCGTCTTCATAGAGATCTCCCTTGAAGTGGAGGAGCGAGGGCGGGCGGTCGCCCGCGAGGGAGGGAGGTCCTAGACCCGGAAGACGGAGATCCGAAGGTGCGTGCCGCGGCCGTCGAGCGGCGGCGAATGGTCCTTCTCGAAGAGGAACCGGCCGGCGAATGCGTTGGGCGGGACGGCCGCGCCGCTCGCGAGCCACGGCGCGTCGGACACCTGGAGCGCGAGAGAGTCGGCGGACTCGGGGGCTTTCAAGGACAGGGCCGCCGGTGCCGGACCGCGCTTTTCCAAGCGGCAGCAGTCCGCCCGGGCGCAGCAATCGTGGATCTCGGTCGAAGCCGGCCGCGTCAGCTCCTCCAGACCGCAGCAGGGAGAGAGGGAGGCGACGCCGGTGGCGGCGAGCACTCCAAACCCCAGGAGCAGAAGGAAGCCCTTACGAAGCATCGCTGCGATTCTACAACCCGCCTCCCGGACCCCCTGATTCCAATGCATCAGTCCGAGGCCCTGTACCGTCGGGCCGGGAACCGGGAATCGAGCCGGACTCCCCTAAGGCGCTCTGGGGGCGACGACGCCGATGTTGGCGATGGTTTCCCCTTTCTTCATGGAGGGGAGGGCCGCGACGTAGAGGATGACCCCGGTCGCCGGGGAGCGCGCCTCCAGCACCGTCTTGCCGAGATAGTCGGTTACGTGTCCGAGCTTCATCCCCGCCTCGACGTAATCTCCCCGGTCCACCGCGGGGTAGAAGATCCCCGAGTGATCGCTCGCGAGCGTCACGACCTTCTCGATCCAGACCGGGTGCTCCACCGGCGTCGCCGTGCCCGGGAGGATCTTCAAGTGCCGCATCACGCTCAGACACCCGTTGACCAGCGCATCGATGTCCGCGGGCTCGACTCTCCCCGCGCGCCCCGCCTCGACCGTGATCGAGGGCTTGCCGCGCGTGGCCGCGGTCGTCTCGAGGTAGCGCGAGACATTGGGGTCCTTCGGCCGGTCCGTCGCGATGATGATGTGGTCCAGGCCGAAGGCGAGGACCATCGCGCGCGAGGCCGCGTCCTGCTTCTCGTTTCCGGTCCTCGCCCAGTAGCTGTAGGGGCGAAGGTTCTCGTCGAGATCGCCGCCGTGGAGATCGATCAGGTAGTCGCACCGTTCGACGACCTCCCGGGTGATCGCCCAGGCGGCGCGCTCCGTCTGTGTCCCGTCGGGCCTGCCGGGGTAGTAGCGGTTCATGCTCTTGCCGTCCACCGGGTTGACGTGGACGGTCTTCTGCTCGAAGGAGGGGATGTTGACGAGCGGAACGACGATGAGAGTTCCGTTCAACTCGGTCGGGTCGATGCGCTCGATGAGCCGCTCGAGCGCGAGGATCGAGGCGTATTCCGTGCCGTGAGAGCCGGCGACGAGCGCGAGGACCGGGCCGGGCCAGGCGCCGTGGAACAGCGCGACCGGAATGTGGAGCGCCGGATCCACGCCGGCCGGCACGTCGATCGTTCCCGTGGCCGCGTGTCCCTCCGTCGCGGTGGCCGTCCCGACCGTGAAGGCGCCTCGTGTCCGCGCCCGTGGCGGCGAGAGGCATTCCCGCAAGAATCACGAGCGCTGCGATGGCCGCGCGCGCCATGTCTCCTCCTGACTTCAACCGCGAAACTGGCGGATTGTACTCTCGCCGCCGGTTTTGACGGGACTCGGCGCCTCCGTCACAATAGGCTTCGTTCATCCCGACTGATCAGGAGGCGACGATGGCTGATCCGAAAACCCTCGGCCGGGTTCATCTTTTTCGCGACCTGCCGCAAGAGCATCTGCAGGCGCTCAAGAGCGCCGCGGAGGACATGCTGTTCCCGGCCGGAGAGACGATCTTCCGCCACGGAGACCCGGCCGACTGGCTCTACGTCGTGGAAGAGGGAACCGTGGACATCGTGCTTCCCTCCGAGGGAGAGGAGATCGTGCTCGCTTCCTTCGCTCCCGGATCGTTCTTCGGCGAGCTCGGTCTCTTCGACCAGCAGCCTCGAAACGCCACGGCGCGCGCCGCGGCGGACACGCGGCTCGTCGCCGTCCCGGCGGCGGCCATCTCGCGCATGATCGACGAGGATCCGGCCGCGGCCCGCCACTTCCTGCGCGTGGTCACGCAGAGACTGCGCGCCGCCGACGAGATGATCTCGAGGCTCCAGATCCGGAACCCCAACGAAGAGATGGACGAAAAACTGACGTTCGGACAACGGGTCGCCGACGCCGTGAGCCGCTTCGGCGGGTCCTGGACCTTCATCATCCTCTTCTTCGTTTTTCTTCTCGGCTGGGCGACGGTCAACACGACATGGATCCTGCGCCGCCCGCCCGATCCCTACCCCTTCATCTTCCTGAATCTGATGCTCTCCATGCTCGCCGCGATCCAGGCGCCGATCATCATGATGAGCCAGAACCGCCAGTCCATGCATGACCGGCTCCAGGCCGACCTGGATTACGAGGTGAACGTGAAAGCAGAGCTGGCGATCCGGCAGCTCCACAGGAAACTGGATGAGCTGCGAGCTCTCGTTCTGCAGTAGGAGAAGGTGTCAGGGAAAAGGTGCCAGGGGAAATGCAGGTGTCAGGTGCCAGGTATCAGGTGTCAGGGACGGGAGCCTGGCGCCCCAACCTGATACCTGACCCCTGAAACCTGACACCTGCATTTGACCTGACACCTGCAACCTGACACCTCAACCCTGCTTAAAGGCGAGATCCTCGACGATGACAGCGTTGGGGATACGACGCAACACCTCGGGCGCGACCCTCACCTTGCAGGAACGGCTTCCGCCGCCGACCACGACGGAGCGGGCCTTGAGGACTGCGCCGTCGATGTAGATCGGCAGATCGGGCGGCAGGCCGAACACGGTAACGCCTCCCATCATCATGCCGGTCAGGGCAACGGTCTCTTCGCCCGACGCGAAGGAGAGCTTCTGGCCTCCCAGGAGCTGGCGCACGGCGTGATTGACGTCGAGCCGCGTCGTCGCCAGGACGAGGCAGGCGGCGTGCCGCTTCGGCTCCTTCTTCGTCGCGACGACGATCGTGTTGCCGCTCTCCCCCGGAGGAATTCCGTAGTGGGCGCAGAACGCCGCCGTGTCGGCCAGCGCCGGATCGCACGGAAGGATCTCGAAGGAATCGCCGGCGGCGGCTTCGATCGATTCGCGCACGCGCGCCTCGATCGCCGGGATCTCGCCGGGGCCCCCGCTCAAACGAGCACTTCCAGGGCGGCGCGCTCCTTGCGCTCCGCCGGCGCATAGGCGCTCCACGCCCGCGCCAGCAGGCGGAGGCCCTCGCGGATCTTCTCCGGCTCGAGCACATAGGGAATTCTCAGGAACTCGGAGCAGCCGTTGGAGGGCGAGCATGTCGCGCCCGGCAGGACCGAGACTCCGTGCCGGAGCGCGACGCGGGCGAACTCCGCGGCGTTGCCGCGCGGCAGGCGCACCCAGAGCGAGAGACCGCCGCCCGGGCGCCGCCAGGTCCAGTCCGGCAGGAGGCGCCTCATCTCCTCCTCCATGACGGCGAGGCGCTCGGCGATCTGCCGGCGGCGGGACTCGCGGATCTCCTCGGCTCGCGGCAACAGGCGCGCGGCGAGCGTCTGACTGACGACCGAGTTGCCGAGGTCGCCCAGGGCCTTGCGGCGGGCCAGGCGCGCGATGAGCGGCTCGGGAGCGCGGATCCATCCCGCGCGCAGACCGCCCCACATGAGCTTGGAGAGCGATCCGACGGAGAGGATCGGCGCCGACGGGGCGAAGGCGGAGATCGGAAGAGGCGGACTCTGACCCAGATCGAGATTCGCCAGCGCGTCGTCTTCGAGAATCGGGACTCCGCGCTCCGCGGCCATCCTCGCGATCTCGCGCCGGTGACTCTCCGGCATGACGACCCCGGTCGGGTTCTGGAAGGTCGGCATCAGGTAGATCAGGCTCGGCGCCTCGTGCGTGAGGGCCTCGCGAAGAAGGTCGAGGCGTATCCCGAGCTCTCCGACGGGGACCGAGACCAGTCGGGCTCCGGCCGCGGCAAACACATCCAACGCGCCGACGTATGTGGGGTCTTCCAGGATCACCGTCCGGCCCGAACCGAGGAAGAGCGCCGCGGCCAGAGCAATCGCCTCCTGGGCGCCGTGCGTCACGAGGATCTCGTCGAGACGCGAAGGGACGCCGGAGCGGGTCAGGTGGGAGGCGATCGCCTTGCGCAGCGCGGGCAGCCCCAGGGGCCAGTAGCCATGGTGGGCGGTGAGCGGCGAGACGTCCTCCTTCACGTGCGCGAGCGCCTCGGTGACATACGGCGCGGCGGCCGGCAGGTGCAGCCCCATGAATTCGATCCGCGATCCGCTGGCTTCGACGAGACTGCGCAAGACCGTGTTGCGCTCGAAGCCCCCGTGCTCGGACCGGTCGGGTGCCCCCCTGGCGCCGGAGCGGATGACGCGGCTTCCGCTTCCCCGGCGGCTCTCGAGCCACCCGTCCTGCCTCAGCAGTTCGTAAGCCGCCACTACGGTCGTTCGGGACACCCCGAGTGCGCCGGCCAGCGATCGTTCGGCCGGCAGCCTCGCGCCGACAGGCAGACCGCCGGCCTCCGCTCTCCCGCGGATCGCGCCGGCCAGCCGGCGATAAGCGGAACCGGACCCGGCCTCCCAATCGCCCAGGGCGCTCGCGAATGCCTTGGCCTCGTGAGATTGCATAGCAGTCCAATTATATTAAATTGGCTATTGAATTGGAATCTGATTCGTTTGAATCTATTCAACCGGAGCGCGACCGGCTTGAATTATAGAGCAAAACGCCGAGAGATTGGATGCCTTAGCAATCCACTTTGGACTTGAGGTGAAATTATGAAGCTCCCCAAGTATGCCTTCTTCCGCGGCCGGGTCGTTCCCTATGGCGATGTCCGTCTGGGCGTGTTGACGCATGCATTGAACTACGGCACCGGATGTTTCGCGGGCCTGCGCGGCCACTGGAACGAAGAGGAGCACGAGCTCTTCGTCTTCAGGCCGGAGGATCACTTCAAGCGCTTTCTCGATTCGACGAGGCTCCTCTGCATGGAGGTCCCCGATACGGCCGAGTCCCTGGTCGGACACCTCCTCGAGCTCCTGCGCGCCGAGGACCTGAAGACCGACTGCTACATCCGGCCTCTGGCCTTCTACGCGGACGAGACGATCGGCGTGCGGCTGCACGACCTGACGCCCGCGATCTCGATGGTCGCCTTCCCCTTCGGCAAGTACTTCGACAACGACGACGGCGCCCACGTCACGATCTCCTCCTGGACGCGGATCGCCGACAACATGATCCCTCCGCGCGGCAAGATCGCCGGTTCCTACGTCAACTCGGCGCTCGCACGCTCGGACGCCCAGCGTGCCGGATTCGACGACGCCATCACGCTGAACAAGGACGGGCACATCTCCGAGGGATCGGTCGCCAACATCTTCCTGGTCCGGCACGGCGAAGTGGTGACTCCGCCGATCACCGACGACATCCTCGAAGGGATCACCCGCACGACGTTCATGACGCTGATGAAAGAGGAGCTCAACATCACCGCCATCGAGCGGTCGATCGACCGCACGGAGCTGGCCCTGGCGGAAGAGGCGTTTCTCGTGGGCACCGGCGCCCAGATCGTTCCGATCACCCGGGTGGACCACCGCCCGATCGGAGGAGGCCGGCCCGGCCGCCTGACCCTCCAGCTGCGCGACCTCTACTTCGACGTCGTTCGCGGGAAGAAACCCCGGTACCGTTCCTGGTGCACCCCGGTCTACGCTCCCGTAGCAAAAGCGATAGTCTGAGCTTTCGTTCGCAGACCCGGGAGGTCGCGCCATGGGCCGGCCTTACGACATCGTCACATTCGACTGCTACGGGACGCTGATCGACTGGGAGAGCGGCCTCGGCCAGTGGTTTGAGGAGGCCGCGGCGGCCGATCGGGTCGCGGTCGCGCCCTCCGATGCCGTCGCCGTGTATTCCGAGATCGAGCCGGACGTCGAGGCGAAGGCGTACCTCAGCTACCGGGAGGTGCTGGCGGCGACCGCGCTGCGCGTGGCGAAGCGCCTGAACTGGTCCCTGGCGCCGGAGCGGGCGCGCTCGCTCGCGGAATCGCTCCCCTCCTGGCGGCCCTTTCCCGACACGAACCCCGGGCTGGAGAGGCTGGCGGCGGCGGGCTACAGGCTCGGCATTCTCTCCAACGTGGACGACGACCTTCTCTTCGGCACGCTCTCCCACCTCACGGTCCGCTTCGACCTGTTCGTCACCGCGCAGCAGGTCCGTTCGTACAAACCCGCCCTGCGCCACTTCGAGAAGGCGCGCGAGCGGATCGGCAAAAGCCGCTGGCTCCATGCTGCCCAGAGCCAGTTCCACGACATCGTCCCCGCCCTCGGGCTCGGCATCCCCGTCGCCTGGATCAACCGTAAGGGGCAGGCGGCCCATCCGACCAGCCTCCCCGACATGGAGGTCAAGACCCTCGCGGCCTGGCGGACCGCCTCGACCGACTCAGCGCCTGAGCCGGTTGTCGGCCACGGCCGAGACCACCACGCGGGCACGCCATTCAAGCCGCCAACCGAGAGGAAGGCGGGGACTCATCGGACCTCGTTCATCTGACCGATACGAGCTCCGAGATGTCGGTCCCGCCCTTGACGTTCATCGACTTCACCAGGCCGATGTCCCTGGCGTACCACTTGTTCTCGATGACTCTCCTCTCATCAGCGGCGAAGAAGTCCTTGGTAACCACGCAGCCGGTGAAGGTGCCGGCGGGAACGGCGGCTTCCCCGTCGAGACTGAGACCTCCGCCATAAGTCCTCTGCGACGTGCTTGAGATATTCCTGGCGGTACTGATCACCAACTGCGGGTCCGCCTCCATCACGATGCCGGGCAGCCCGCCGTCCACGCCCGCCAGCCAGGAGCCCGCCGGAGCCCACGAGCTCGCCGTTGGAATACTCCTTGACGTCTTCGCCGAAGTACCAGACGTGCCCAGCGTGTCCTGAGCGAACCAGTCGCGGGTCAGCTCCGTGACCTCGCCGTTTGTATAGACAGTGTCGATCACTTCGCTAACCGACAATTCCGAATGCGGGAGATCTTCTCCGAAAGCGAAGGATCTCCCTTCGCGTCGTGATCGAAGGAGAGGGGAACGCGGATGGAGACCTCGCAGCCTCCGCCCTCCCGGTTCGCCAGCCGGAAGAAATGGCGTCCCGGGTAGAGCATCTCCAGCCGGCGGCGGATGTTGGTCAAGCCAATGCCCCGCTCTCCCGCTCCGGACTCACGGATGCCCGGGCCGTCGTCCCGGATGGTCAGCGACAGGGAGCCCTCGCCGGCGCTCGCTTCGATCTGGATCCGGACGCGGCCCGTCCGCGGATCGGCGCCGTGCTTGATCGCGTTCTCGACCAGCGGCTGGAGCAGGAAGCTCGGCACCTGCGCGGATCGGGCCGTCTCGTCCGCCTCGATGTCGGTCTGGATGCGGTCGCGAAACCGCATGCGCTCGATGTCGAGGTACTCGTCCAGGAGCGTCAGGTCGCGCTCGAGCGTGACGAGTTGCGTCGTTTCCGCGACCAGGCTGGCGCGCAGCAGGTCCCCCAGGCGCAGGATCATTCGACGTGCCCGCCCCGGCTCGCTGCCGACCAGCGGCAGGAGCGAGTTCAAGGCGTTGAAGAGGAAATGGGGCTGGAGCTGCGCCTGAAGGGCCGAGAGCCTGGCCTCGAAGAGGGCGCTGCGGACCGCTTCGCGCGCGGCCAGCCGCCGCACGCGCAGCCGGTGCGCGCTCCAGACGAGAAGGAGACAGGCGGCCGCGCAGAGGATCCGGAACCAGGCCGTCTCGAAAAGGGAGCGCGAGAGGGTCACCTCCGAGACCGCTCCGCCCTCGCTCCAGACGCCGTCCTCGTTGGAGGCGATCACGCGGAACCGGAGATGCCCCGGAGGCAGGTTCGTGTAATAGGCGGCCCGGCGCGCTCCGGCCTCGACCCATCCCCGGTCGAATCCCTCCAGCCGGTACCGGAAGCGGATGGCGGAGGGGTTCTTGAAGGAGAGAGCCGTGTACTGAAACTCCAGGTCGCGCTGAGCCGGGGCAAGCATGATCCCGCTCACGGCGGCGAACGTCTGGCGGCCCGACTTCACGGATTCGATGACGACCTTCGGCGGCACGGCGTTCAACCGGATGTGCGCGGGGTCGGCCATCGCGAGCCCCTTCAGCGTGGCGAACCAGAGCCGGCCGTCGCGGCCCCGGAAGCCGCCGTGCTGGCCGTTGTTGCACTCGACGCTGCGCATGCCGTTGCCCGTCGTGAACCCGACGGAACGCAGGATCCTCCCGCCTCCCGCCGCGGCGGCCGCCACCTCTTCCAGGCTGACCCGGAAGATCCCGTGGTTGCTCGTCAGCCAGAGGTAGCCGCGGTCGTCGGCCAGGACCTTCTGGACGGCGTCGTGAAAGAGACCGGTGGCCTCCCGGTACGTCGTGAACCGCCCGCCGCTCCACCGGGACAACCCTCCTCGCGTGCCGAACCAGAAGGCGCCGCTCTGATCTTCCAGGATGGACATCACGATGTCGTGGGCGAGGCCGTCCCGGGTCGTCCAGTTGGAGAACTTCCCGTCGCGCAGCCGGCTGACCCCGCCGCCGAAGGTCCCGGCCCAGATCGTTCCGGCTCGATCCTGGTAGAGGGAGAAGACCCGGTTGGACGCGAGGCCATCCTGCTCGGTGTACCTCGTGAATTTGCCGCCGCGATAGAAATACAGACCTGACCCTGACGTGCCGATCCACACGCCGCCGTTCCGGTCGGCGCAGAGGGAGGAAACAAACGGCGGCGCGAAGCCCTGATCCTTGCCGTAGCGGATGGTCTCTCTGCCGTGAATGCGGTAGAGCCCGCTGCCGAGCGTTCCCACCCAGAGATCGCCCGCCGAGTCCTGGTCCATGGACACGACCCGCGCCCCGAGCCGAGCGAAGATCTCGAAGCCCGCCGCCCGGGGGGCCAGACGGCTCAAACCGCCGTCCGCCGTGCCGACCCAGAGCGTTCCGGCGCGGTCTTCAAAGGCGGTCCAGACGCGGTCGTCCGGCAATCCCTGCCGCGTCGTGTAATTGGCGATCCTCTCGTCCTTCAACCGGTTCAGCCCTCCGTCGCGGGTTCCGATCCAGAGGCTGCCTTCCCGGTCCTCGCAAACGGAATCGATGTCGCTGCTGGAGAGGCCTCCGTTTTCTCGCGAGAGAGGCTCGAAGTACCCCTCCCACAGGCGGAACAGCCCCCCCGCCGTGCCGACCCAGAGGATTCCCTGCGAATCGCGGTACAGGGCCTGAACTCGCGAGTTCGTCAAACCGTCGGCCGCACCGTACGCGCGACGGCCGCCATCGGACAACCGGACCAATCCCCTCGCGCTGCCGACCCATAGATCGCCGTCCGGATCCGGCTGCAGGGCCATGACCGCCGGCGCTGCGGACTCCTCGTAAACGCGTACCGGCTCGAATCGCGCCTCGCGCAACACCGCCAGTCCGTTCCCGGTGCCGGCCCAGATGCGCCCGCGCGAGTCCTCGGCGACGCTGAAGGCTCCTCTCCCGGGAAGCCCGTCCTTCTCGGTGAAGAGACGAGTGCTGTGCCCTTCCAGCCGGACGACGCCATCGTTTGACGCGGCCCACAGGGCGCCGTCGCGCGCCTGGACGAGCGATCGGATCATTCCGCCGGCCAGGGGCCCGTCCGGCTGCCAGCCGTCGAAGCGCCCGTCACTGCCTCGCAGGAGGCCCTCCGCCGTTCCGACCCAGAGCGTCCCGTCGCGGGTCTCGCAGAAGGAGAGGACCCAGTCGTCCCGCATCGCGGGGGTGTTGCGTGAATCGAAGATCCGGAATCGCACGCCGTCGAATCGGATGAGCCCTTCCTGGGTCCCGAGCCAGAGGTAGCCGTCGCGGGTCTGGAGGATCGCATCCACGGAGTTCTGCGGCAGGCCCGAGTCGCTGTCCCAGAGGTCCCTGCCGTACTGCGAGAGCGCGGTTGCGCGATTCAGGCCGGACGCGCGCGAGGCCGCGAGCGCGAGAGAGGCCGCCAGAAACGCCGTCGCAACGACCTGCCTCGGTCTCGTGTGCGCCTCCTTCTGTTCCAGGCGGAACGAGGTTGCCACACCGCGGCCGGCCTGGAGCGGGATCGGGACGAAAGGGCTTCCGCTCTGGACGAATCCTACGATACCGGGGACCGAAAGTTGCCGCTTCGCAGGAGCTGCCTGGCCCTTTCGATGTCCGCGGCGAAGAGGGCCGGCGGGGCCGTCGTGGCGAAACGCGTCAGCGCCTTGCGGGCGAGGTCCCGATTCCCCTGCTCCATCGCGACGATGCCGATGTTCAGGAGCGCCTCGAACTGCTGCGGGTCCAGCTCCAGCGCGCGCTTCCAGGACTCCAGCGCCTCACCGTGCCGCCCGAGTTCCTCGAGCGCGGCGCCGCGTCCGTTCCAGGCCCGCGGAAGGCGCTCGTTCAGCGCGAACGCCCGGTCGAACGCGGCGAGCGCTTCCTGCGGGCGATTGGCGTGAACGCGCGTCAACCCGATGTTCTGCCACGCGACCGCGTTCTTCGGATCGATCCGCAGGGCCTGCTCGAAGGCCTCGACGGCCCGCTCCGGCTCCCCGGCATCCGCCCGCGCGATTCCGATCGCATTCCATACGTCGGGATTGGCGGATCCGTGAAGGGGCTCGAGCACCGCAAGCGCCCGGCGCGGCTGCCCGAACTGGCCGTAGAGAAGCCCCAGCCGGGTCGCCAGCCGTTCTTCCAGGTAACCACGCCGTCGGGCTTCCTCGAGAACGGCGATGGCGCGGCTGCTCTGCCCGTCCTGGTCCTCGAGATAGGAGAGAAACTCGTAGAGGACCGGCATCGTGGGCCGGAGCTTCATGACCGACCGGGCCAGGCGCAGCGCCTCCGGGAGCTTCCCCTGCTGATAGAGACCCACGATCTCCTGCATCTGACGGTCGAGATCGACCAGCCTCTTCGGATCGTCACCCGGGCCGTATGCCGCCCGGAGCTTCGCCCCGCCCGACAGGTACCCGAGTCCGGCCAGACGTCGAACCGTCTCGGCCGATTCGGCCGCCGGCGCCGCCGGCCTCAAGGCGGGGAGCGCCCTCGCGAGCGACCGCGCCGCCTCGGGACGCTCCTCGAACCGGTTCGCCTTCTCCTGCGGGTCTTCTCGCAGATCGTAGAGCTCGGGGATCGGTAGGTCGATGAACTTTTCGCTCCCGCGAATCACGCCGAAGAGCGGCGCCCAACCGCGGGAGAACGACGCCGAGAGAGACTCGAAGTAGCAGGTCGCCTCCGGTTCGCCCGGCCGGAGGAGGGAGCGCCCGGGCAACCCCGGAGGCGCGGGCAGCCGCGCGGCCTCGAGCACGGTCGGCAGAATGTCCACGTGGCGGCGCAGGGAGGCGTCGCGCCCGGGAGTCACGAGGCCGGGACCCCACAGGACCAGCGGAACATGCAGCGTCGCCTCGTAGGCGAAGAGCCCGTGCGTTGTCTCCCCGTGGTCGCCGAGGGCCTCGCCGTGGTCCGAAGTCAGGATGAGCAGGACCGGCGAGGAAGACGCCCGGACATCTTCGAAAAGAGGTCCAAGCGCCTCGTCCACACCCGCCACTTCGCCCGAATACGGATCCGACGCGTACCGCGCGGCGAGGTTCACCGGCGGGACGTGCGGAGAATGGCAATCGTAGAGGTGCACGAAGAGAAACCGCGGGCGCCCGGCGTTGTCCGACCACCAGCGTCGCGCCAGGGCGACGACCTCGGAAGCCGGGCGCTCGGCGACGCGAAAATCGTACTCGTTGGCGCCCTGGGGGTATCGCTCGTCGTAGGTTTCGAAGCCCCGGTCCAGGCCGAACCGCGCGTCGAGAGGAAACGCGCCGATCACCGCCGCCGTGGAGTACCCGGCCGACCGCAGCAGGGTCGCCAGCGTCGGCGTCCGCGGGTCCAGCCGGAACCCTTCGTTGTCGCGGACGCCGTGCTCGTAGGGGTATCGGCCTGTCAGGATGTTGGCGTGAGACGGAAGGGTCATGACGTTGTGGGCATGCGCCCCGAGGAAGGCCCGCCCCTGCGCCGCGAGGCGGTCGATGTTCGCAGTTGCGGCGCGCGCGTTGCCCGAGTAGCCCAGCGCGTCCGCGCGCAGCGTGTCGACCGTGATCAGCAGGAAGTCCGGACGGGGCGAGGAAACCGGGCCCGCGCGCGCGGCCGGACGCCGGCACGCGGCGAAAACGAAAGCCGCCGCAAGCGCGGCGGCAAGCCATCTCTTCCTTCCTCCGCGAGGAATCCCCACGGTCTCCATTCTAGAAAAAACGGGCCGGCCCGCCGGAGGCACCCGGGCGGGCCGGCCGAAAAGACTAGAAACTGATGCGGGCGCCCAGCCGCACCGCCCGGGGGTTCTGGATCTCGAGGATCGTCCCCGCGGCTCCCGTGCAGTTGCCCCCGCTGGAATCGCACTGCGGGGTCGCGTCGGACTCCCGCTGCAGGATCGTGTTGGAGTTCAAGGCGTTGAACAGCTCGGCGGCAATAGTCAGCTCCGCCTTCGAGAAGAGCGGCACCGTCTTTTCGAGCCGGAGGTCCAGCTCGTAGACGTCCTTCAGGCGGTGGTCGGTCGGGCTGCCCAGGAGCACTCCCCGCGTCCCCTCGCCGTTGCCCGAGTCCACCTGGACGAAGAGCGGATTGACGTAGCCCTGCCGCCCGTAGAAGTTGGCCGAGACCGCAAACTCGGCCGGGAGCTGATAGAGGCCGCTGACGTTGAAGCTCCAGTGCGAGTTGATCCAGACGTTGGTGAAGTTGCCGCTGCCCAGGGACTGGTTGTAGACCTGGCCCTCCGAGCAGCTCGGGCCGACGTTGGGGGTGGGAAAGCCCGGCCCGATGGCGGGATCCTGGAAGAGACGCTGGTTGGTCGGGTCCACGCAGGCGGTCGCCTTGTTATCGATGTTCTGCTTCCAGTCGTTGTAGGCGAAGGAGCCGTGCATCATCCAGCGCTGCGTCAGCCGCTTCGTCAGCTGGAGCTGGGCCCCGTAGTAGTCCTGCGAGTAGTCGGGCCTGTTGGTCACGAACTCGCCGCCGTCGAAGCTGGCGGGAAGCGTTCCCGAGTAGACCGGTCCCGTGACTCCCACGACATTTCCGTTGACGTCGTATCCCGGCAGGCCCGTCGCGAAAACGTCCGTATAGCTCCCGGCGGTCACGCCGATGTAGGGGGACCACACGATGTCGCGGCGGTGCCGGTACGTGCCGGTGAGCGACGCCGAGAAATCGGCGAAGAGCTCGCGGTCGACCGAGACCTGGAACTCATCCGTCAACGGCGCGCTCAGATTCGGGTCGATCTGGTGGACCGAGCCGATCGCGTTCGGGTCGAGGTGATTGAAGCCTCCCAGGTCCTGGATGAAGGCGCCGAGCTCTCCCGGCTCCACGTTGTGGTCGTGGTTCGCGTCGGTCCAGACGTACCGGGAGCCGGCGGTTCCGGCGCCGCCGACCGGGTTGTCCCAGGAGACGATGCTCCCGCCCAGCTGGTCGGCATAGCGCGCGTAGGATGCCCGCAGCAGCGTCTTGTGGTCCTTTCCGAGCGCGTAGTTGGCGCCGACGCGCGGCTGCCAGGTCTGCCACTTGAATTCCACCGGGCTCCCGTCGAAGACCTTGCCGGGAACGAGATTCGGAAACAGCGGATTGCCGGAGACGGTCGAGGCCGTGTTCTTGCCGTACTGATTGTCGTAGCGGACGCCCACGTTGATCGTCAGATTGTTCGCGGTGATGGTGTCCCCGATGAACCCGTTGGTGTACGTGTATTCGAGCGCGGTGAGGCCCGGACGGAAGACGTCCGCCGCGGCGCAGCCGGTCGGGCAGACGCCGGCCCGAACGATGACCTGCTCGCGCCCGAGGATGCTGTTGCCGGGCCAGAAGGTCGAGCTCGAGATCGGCGCGTTCCGCCATCCGAAGCCGGCCTTGATCTCGTGGCCGAGCGACCCGGTGTTGAAGAAGAACGAGCCGTTCGCGTTGACCTGATGCTGCGGCCGGTTGAAGTCGTTGCCCGAGAAGGACCGGTGGTAGACGAGGGTGGGATCGAGATATACGTTGGTGGTCGGCGTCAGGTTCCCTCCCTGGGGGAGAAGGCTGAAACCGGAGCGCGTGTAGTCGTAGGACACGGTGCCGACGATGGCCGAGCTGAATACCTGGGAGTCCTCACCCTTCCAGACGGTCGTGGGACCCGTCTGGTCCACCGAGGTTTCCTGCGGGCGCGTGACGCCGGCCGACCGGCCGAGCTTCTGCTTGTCCCCGCGGAAGTAGAAGACCGTCGCGCTGTTGGATTCGATCGGCTGGATGTTCAACTTTCCGGCGTAGTCGTCGAGGTACGTCGTGTCCGTCGCTCCGCCGAGCTTGGTCAGCGGGATCTCCTTGCGGCCCCAGCTGCCCCAGAGCCACGCCCTGTCCCTCCAGAGCGTGCCGCCCGCCTCGATCGCCGTAGTCCTGAATTCCGGCGGCCCCGCCCTGGCAGCCGACGGTGCAGATGCGGTCCACCTTGTCGTTCAGGTTGCCGCTGTTGACGGCGGGGCCGTAGAGGCCCATGTCCGCCTGCTGCTTGGCCTCGTCGGGCGCGTTGTTGGCCTGCAGCTCCCCGGGCGAATAGAAGTAGCGCGCGGAGCCGTGCGGCTCGTTGGAGCCGCGCTTGGTGACCATGTTCAGCGTCACGCCCGGCACCGCGATCGCGGGGTCCGCGCCTCCGGTCGCCACCTGGATCTCCTGGAACTGGTCGAAGTCGTAGTAGGTGGGCGACGAGCCGAGCGCGGCCATGTCCGTGATCGTGACGCCGTCCATGTTGAAGGAGTTCTGACTCGTGTCGGTTCCCATCCCGATGTAGGCGGACTGTTGCCCGCTCTGGCTGCCGGCGACGTTCAACCGGTCCATCTGCACTCCGGGCACCTGCTGGATGACCACCCACGGATCGCGCCCGGTCGGGATGGCCTTCAACTCCGTGAGCTGGTAGTTCGCGCCGATGACGTTCTTGCGCGGGTCGATCAGGGGCGTTTCGCCCGTCACGGTCACCGTCGCCGAGACGGAGGAGAGCTTCATCGTGATCTTGAGATCCGTGTTCTGCCCCAGGTTCACGATGACGTCGTTGCGCTCAACGGTGGAGAACCCCTGAAGGGCCGCGACGACTTTGTAAGAGCCGACCGACAGGTTCAGGAAGTGAAACTCCCCCTTCGGATCCGAGAACGCTGTCTGGGGCGCTCCCGGGCCGGACGCCGTCACCGACACGCCCGGCAGGACGCCCCCCTGTTCGTCCGTCAGCCTTCCGTAGATGTTTCCCGTGCTCGCCTGTCCCAGCGCGAGAGACGCCGAGAGCAGGAGAGCCGAGGCCACGACAAAGACAGAGATCTTCCTCATCGCCATGCATCCTCCTTTTCGATGCGTGCACTTCTTCCGACGAAAACCGCTTCGAATCCGAGCGTTCGTGCGCGTGTCATCGAGGGCGCATAAGAGCAACACCATTGCCAGCGCCGCTCGCGGGCGCGCATCAGGACGAGAGGAACTCCACGGCGGACGGAGGAATCCGCGCGGCGGACGGCGCTGGAACCCGCCGGTGCGCCGATCCAGAAATCCGCGCGGCGAACCAAGTTCTTGGATCGCGGCTCCGGTATCGGCGTCGGCAAGCGAAGATCATCTGCAAGAGAGAACACGGAGTTTCCCGAAATGAGATCCAGGCCGCGGCCGCGGCGCTCTTGTGCCGTCTCTCCCGAAAGGCGTGCGGCGGGACGAGCATGACGAAAAGAAGGACAAGGCCGTCTTGATCGCGGACGGAATCCGCGCCTTCCGCGGATTCGAACCGGGATTCAAGAAACCGGACGTGACGCGCGCCAGGGTCCGCGCGAAAGCGGCCCGAGAAACCTCGCGCCAGGTCTTGCGTATGGAACTTGCAGAAGGTGCTCCATCAGGCAAAGGGAGGCGCGATGAGCGTACGCACGATTCTCGTGGATGACGAGCCGCTGGCGCGCGAGTGGATCCGGCAGCAACTGGCCGAGGAACAGGAGATCGAGATCGTCGCCGAGTGCGAAGACGGCTTCAAGGCCGTCCAGGCCATCGATCACCTGCGTCCGGACCTGCTGCTCCTGGACGTCCAGATGCCCGGCCTCGACGGCTTCGGAGTCCTGCGCATGCTGGAAGGGGGACCTCCGCCCGCCGTCGTCTTCGTCACGGCGTTCGACCGCTACGCGCTGCGCGCCTTCGAGGTCCACGCCATCGACTACCTCCTGAAACCGGTCTCTCCCGAGCGGCTGCACGATGCTCTCGAGCGCTGCAAGGAGCGTCTCGAAAAAAAGAGGACGAAGGACACGGCCGCGGAGCTCGTCGAGCTCCTCCGCGAGGTGCGGCGCTACCCCGACTGGTTCCTGATCCGGACGGAGGGGCGGAGCCACTTCCTCCGCGTCAAGGACATCGACTGGATCGAGTCGAGAAGGAACAACGTGGTGCTGCACTCCGGAGCGGCCAGTCACATCTATCAGGAGACGACCTCCGGCATCGAGAGCAAGCTCGATCCGGCCGAGTTCCTCCGGATTCACCGCTCGACCATCGTCCGCATCGACAGGATCAAGGAGCTCCACCCCTGGTTCAACGGCGACTACCAGGTGACCCTGAAGGACGGAACAAAGCTGACGATGAGCAGCAGCTACAAGCAGAAGCTCAAGACCTTCCGCCGCGCGACGATGTAGCGCTGTAGCGCCGTAGCGCTGTAGCGGAGCCCCGCCGCTCTGACCGCCCGGGGCGTGCGTCCGCGGCGGTCCCCGGCCCCAAAAAAGAGCATGAAGAGGGCCGGCGGTTGCCTGCATACTCTTGAGCGTGACTGCCGGAAGTGACTCGGGCCGGCCGCTGGCGCGGCCGTCTCTCACGACATGGTCCCTGGCAGCCCTCGTGGGCGGCATCCTGCTCGGCATGCTCGGCCACGCCTCGCGCAGCCCGGTGCTCGGAAAGCTCGGGGATGCCGTCAAGCCGGTCGGCGACCTCTGGATCGCCGCCCTGCTGATGACGGTGCTTCCGCTCGTGATCTCGCAGGTGCTGGCGGCGATCACGGGGGGACGGGGGGTGGAGTCGGTGGCGGCGCTCGGCATCCGCGCCGTCGCCCTCTTCCTCGTGCTGCTCGCGGCCGCGGCCCTGTTCACTCTCCTTCTCGCGCCTCCGATCATCGCGCAGTACCGGACCGACACCGCCGGCATCGCGTCGCTCTCGGCGGCCACGCCGCCGCCGGAGGCGAGCGCCCGGACGGCAGGCAACGACGCGACCGCGAAATGGATCGACAGCCTCATTCCGCGAAACATCTTCCAAGCCGCTGCTCACGGCGACATCCTCGCGCTCCTGATTTCTCCGTCCTCTCGGGACGGCTGCCTTCCGGCTGCCCGACGAGTACCGGGTCCCGCTCGCGCGCGTATTCCAGGGCCTCGCGCAGGCCATGCTGCTCTGTGTCCGCTGGCTCCTCCGGGTCACGCCCGCCGGCGTGTTCGCCCTCTCATATGTCCTGGCTCTCAAGGCGGGCGGCGAGGCCGCCGGGATGTTGACGGTATACGTGGTGATCGTGTGCGGCCTGATCCTCCTGTTCACCTTATTGCTCTATCCAATGACCGCGCTTCTGGGCCGGACGACCATGGGCACCTTCGCCCGGGCGGTCGCGCCCGCGCAGCTCGTCGCGGTGAGCACCCGGTCGTCCGTCGCGGCGCTGCCGGCGCTCGTTGAGGGGGGCCGAAGGCACCTGCGCCTGCCGGATTCTCCACGAGCTTCGTCCTTCCTCTCGCGTTTCGCTCTTCAAGGTCAATCGCACGATCTCGAGCCTGGTGAAGCTGTT
>CAVUIX010000047.1:0-33264 GCA_963741435.1 uncultured Acidobacteriota bacterium
CGCATCAGCGGGGTCAGGTCTGTCTCATGAACTCTGAGGGGCAGGACGAAGACGGCAGCTACCGCGTCTTTCCGCGGTCCAGGAGCTTGACGATCTCCTTGAGCTCCCGGACGACCTTCTTGCGCTCCGGAAACCCGGAAGTGGAAGGTGCCGGCGCGGAGGGGGATTCGGAGACGAACGCCGGCTCGGCAAGCTCGGGCTCGCGGGCGGGCGCGGGCGGGCGCGGCGGCGCGACGGGTTTCGCGGTCTGCTTCTGCTCGGCGGGAGGCGGGGCGGGCTTCAGGCCGTCTTCGAAACGGCCTTCGGCGATCTCGGCCTCGAGGCGCTTCTTGGCGCCGGCGACAGTGAAGCCCTCATCGTAGAGGAGCTCCCGTATCCGCGCGATGATCTTGACGTCGCGGGAGGAGTAGAGCTTGGCGGCGCCTTTCTCCTTCCCCTCGGCGAGGGCGGGAAACTCGGTTTCCCAGTAGCGCAGGACGTACGGAGCGACCTCCGCGATCCGGCATGCCTCGGCAGGCTTGTAGAACTCCTGCTCGGTTTTCGCCACGGAAGTACTCTAACCCCGTCTCGAGTCCGGCGTGCTCTTGACTTTGGACCCCGGACCCCGGACCCCGGACTTCCTCCCTCCGGCCCCGGACCTTCGGCGTTCCACCGGGGTCTGCGCGCGGCCGCGGATGGAGATCCGGATCGGACTTCCCTCGAAGTCCGCCGCCTCTCGGACGATATTCTCGATGCGGCGGGTCTCGGAGAAATGGAGGGCCTCGGCGCGGTTGGCCACGAGGGTGAAGGTCGGCGGCGCGGCGCCCGTTTGCGCGACATAGAAGACCTTCAGTCTCTTGCCCGAGGCGGTCCGCGGCGGCTTGTCGCGCAGCGGCCGGCCGAGCACGCGGTTCAACTCCCCCGTCGTGATCCGGCGGCGGCGGTTCTCGGCCACCCTGGCGGCGATGTCGAGGATGCGGGAGATCCCGCGCCCGGTCGTCGCCGAGACGAGGAGCAGAGGCGCATGTTTCGCGAAGGGGAGACGCTCCTCGACGGTTGCGGTGAATTCCTTCGCGGTCTCCTCGCCCGGCCGGCCCGCGAGGTCCCACTTGTTGCCGATGAGCACGAGCCCCTTGCCCGTTTCGTAGGCCGCCGAGGCCACCGCCGAGTCCTGGGCCGCCACGCCCTCGTTGGCGTCGAGGACCAGGAGGACGACGTCGGACTCCTCGATTCGCTTACGGGCGGAGACGACCGAAAGGACCTCCGGTCCCCGCTCCGTGCGGGACTTGCGGCGGATGCCGGCCGTATCCACCAGGCGGAAGCGCCGGCCGGCGTGGACGAGCACCGCGTCCACGGAGTCGCGCGTCGTTCCCGGTATTTCCGAAACGATCGCCTGTTCCCGTCCCAGGAGGGCATTGACGAGAGAGGATTTCCCCACGTTGGGGCGACCGACGACGGCCAGCGCGATCTCCGCGGAACCGTCCGCCGACCGGTCCTCCATCCTTTCCGTTGCAATCCCTTCCGAGGGGGCTGCCGACATCCTCGCCGCGATCGCGGCCTGGATGTCGTCCACGCCGACGGCATGCTCGGCGGAGACCCCGTAGACCTCCGGGAACCCGAGCTCCCACGCCTCGACCTCTCCCTCGCTCCCCTCTTTGCGATCGATCTTGTTCGCCGCCACGATCGTATCGGCCCCCGCCTCGCGCGCCGCCCGCGCCGCGGCCCTGTCGCCCGGCAGGACTCCGGCCGAAGCGTCCATGACGAGCACCACCAGGTCGGCGCCGCGGATCGCCTCGAGCGCCTTCTGCCGCACCGCCTTCGGAATGGACTCCTTCCCTTCGGGGTCGAAACCGCCCGTGTCCACGAGGCGGTAGATCCGGTCGTCGGGGAGCCTCGCCTCGGCCTCCAGGACGTCGCGGGTCATTCCCGGAAGATCGTGCACGAGCGATCGGCGCCGCCCGAGCAGCCGGTTGAAGAGCGCGGACTTCCCCACGTTCGGGCGCCCCGCGACCACCACCTTGAACCTCCCTCTCCCCCCGGGGGAGGGACGGGGTGAGGGCGCCTGGGTCACCACCTCAACCCTTCGACGCGCCCTTGACGCCTCCGGCGAGCCGCAGGGAGAAGCGGGGATGCTGGAAGGGATGGACGTCCGGAAAATTCGTGAAGATCCATCCGCTGAAGATCTCGCTTCCCTTCTCGACCACGGTGATGCGCGCCGCCGGATTGGTCGCCTCGACGCCGTTCGAGGTGATCTCGTCGGCCGCCATCGTGAACGCCGGCAGGAAGACGTCGCAGCGGACTTCCATCTCCGAATCCGGGACGCGCGCCGAGCCGCCGAGCGGCACGTCCACGGCGCCTTCCTTCCCGCTGCCGGAGTCTTTCCAGGTCAGGCGGACCCCGGCATACGTCTTCGCGACCTCCGGCGGCACGACCAGGCGCGTGGGGATCTTCGGCGCTCCGGCGGTTCCGGTTCCGCCCTCCGTTGCCGTGCTCGTCTCCTGCGCCTCCCGCTCATGGGACACGGCCATCATGACCCCCGGTTCCGGCCGCCCCTTCTCCTGGCAAGCGGCACACATGAGAGCCGCCACGAAACAAGGCCAAATTGCAGTCCTGCCCCAACCTGCCATCAATTCTCTTCCTTCCTTCTCATCGCCTCTTGTCCTGCCCCCCCTCCTCGTCATCCCTTCGCGTCCTGCCTGTCATCCCTTCGCGTCCTGGCTGTCATCCTGAGCGAAGCGAAGGATCTGCTCCGAACGCCTCCCGCGACCGCCAGAGCAGATTCTTCGGGCCTCCCGGCCCTCAGAATGACAAGGGGAAGCCGCGCGCTCATCGAGAGACCTTCCTTGGCCGCCGGGAGAGCGCGGGAGCCGGCGCGGCCGTCCCGGGAAGGCGGAAGTCGAGGCGGCGGCGCGCTTCATCGATCGCGGAAAGCTTGACGCGCACGCTGTCTCCCAGCCGGTAGGATTTCCCGCTCGCGCGGCCCCGAAGGCGGTGTTGTTTCTCCTCGTACACGAAGAAGTCCTCGCCGAGCGCGGACATGGGAACGAGCCCCTCGACGAAGAAGTCCTTGAGCATCACGAAGAGGCCGAATGATGTCACACCGGTCACGAACGCGTCGAATTCGCGCCCGACCTTGTCCTTCATGAAAACGATCTTCTTCCACAGGAGGCTCTCCCGTTCCGCCTGTTCCGCGCGCCGCTCGCGTTCGGAAGAGAGCTTCGCCACGCCGGCCAGGCTCTCGTTCACCGATTCGAAATCTCCGGCCGGCACCGGCCGCCCGTCCTCGATCAACATCGTCAGCTGGCGGTGGACGACGAGATCCGGATACCTGCGGATGGGAGACGTGAAGTGGCAGTAGTACGGAGCGGCCAGGGCGTAGTGTCCCCGGCACTCCTGGCTGTAGAGCGCCTTGCGCTGCGCCCGCAGGAGCAGGTCCGAGAGCAGCCGTTCCTCGGGTTTCCCCTCGATCTGTTCCAGGATCCGCTGGAACGCGGAGGGCGGGACTTCCTCCAGGTCGCCCTTCAGCTCGTACCCGAAGCTCTCGAGCACCTCGCGCAGGTCCACGAGCCGGTCCGGGTCGGGCTTGTCGTGCACCCGGTAGATCGCGGGCTGCTTGGAGAAGAGGAGCTTCTTCGCGACCGCCTCGTTGGCCGCGAGCATGAACTCCTCGATCAGGCGGTGGGCGACGTTGCGCGACTCCGGCACGATCCCCACGACGAGCCCCTCGTCGTCCAGGACCACGTCCGCGTCGGGGAGATCGAAGTCGATCGAGCCGCGGGCGAAGCGCCGCTCCCGCAGGAGGAGCGCGAGCTCGCCCATCGCCCGGAAATCGTCCAGGAGCCGGCCGTAACGGCTCTCGTCCGCGGCGCTGGGCCGCGTCTCCAGCAGGCGCGCGACCTCCGTGTAGGTCATGCGGTGCGCGCTGCGGATCACCCCCTGGACGAACTCCGACCGGGTCACGCGGCCCTTCCGGTCGGTCTCGAGGATCGCGGAGAGGACGAGCCGGTCCACGCGCGGATTCAAGGAGCAGAGTCCGTTGGAGAGGCGCTCGGGGAGCATCGGCAGGACGCGGCCCGGGAAGTAGACCGACGTGCCGCGCGAGAGCGCTTCGTCGTCCAGCGCGGTCCCCGGCGCGACGTAGTGCGAGACGTCCGCGATGTGCACGCCCAGGCGGAACCCATGGGCCGTCCGCTCCACTTCCACCGCGTCGTCGAAGTCCTTGGCTGTCTCGCCGTCGATCGTGACGATGCGGTGGTCGCGGAAGTCCCGGCGTCCGAGCAGATCGTCCTGCATGACCTCTTCCGGAAAGGCCTCCGACTCCTCGACGACCTGCTCGGGAAACCGCGGCGGCAGTCCATGGGACCGCAGGACGATCTCGATGTCCACGCCCGGCTCGCCCAGGAACCCGATCCGCTCCTCGACGACGCCGTGAGCGATCCGCCGCGCGTCGGGGAACGATGTCAGCCGCGCCTCGACGATCTCGCCGGCGCGGGCGCCGTGCGCCTTCCCTTCCGCGATGCGTACGACAGCGTCGATCTTGG
Organism: uncultured Acidobacteriota bacterium; assembly: GCA_963741435.1. Classification (GTDB taxonomy): domain Bacteria; phylum Acidobacteriota; class Thermoanaerobaculia; order UBA5066; family Gp7-AA6; genus JAWOLE01. Next base: position 4,521 of record CAVUIX010000047.1, read on the forward strand.
GGTCGTAAGGGAGAACGACCTTGTGCCCCTCTTGCGTCTCGAATCGCCCGACGACCCGTTCTCTCGCGCGCGCGAGCACCTTGACGATGCTCCCGGAGATCTTTTCTGGATCGCGACGGCGTCCCGCCGCCCGCGTGCGCTCCTCGCGCGCCAGCACGGTGTCGCCGTCCATCGCTCCGTGCATGCCGTTGCGCGGCACGAAGAGGTCGGGCCCGCCTTCCACGAGAACGAACCCGTATCCTTCGGGTCGGACGCTCAAACGTCCCGCCGTCATGTTCGAGAATTCGATCGCGGAAAATTTCTCGCCGCGGACGCGGGCGATCTGGCCATTCCTCTCGAGCGTTTCGAGCCGCTCGCGGAAGTCCTCTTCCTCATCCTCTCCGACCCGGAGGAAGCGGACGAGGTCTTTGAAAGAAGCGACCCTCGAGCTCTTCTGCCGAAGGCGCTCCAGGATTTCCGAGTCGCGCGGCAACACGCGCGGCAGTCTATCTTCAGCCGGCGCGGGCGCGCCGGCTGGTCGAAACGGTTCCACCGGACGCTAGCAGGCTGCTGAAAAAGGGTGTGGGCGGCGTTGCGAGCGCCGCGGGGTCGGATGCAAGGAGGCGCGACGAAGGCGACCGTCCCCGGGGGTACGGGGGACCAGAGGGTCCCCCGACCGTTCCTGTTCATCGGGGAGGAGCGGCGACGCCGCAGACGGCCCTGCGCCGCCGCTCGTCCGCCGGGGGTTCGGGGGACCACAAGGTCCCCCGCTTCGGATCTGTGTGGCTGGCCTTTTGCTCGGCGATGCCATTCAAGCGAGAAATATCCTTGACGAAGAGAGGTCACCAGCGTCGCGAGTTGCAAAAGGCCAGACACGACACCCGCATCCATTCGTCAGCAGCCTGCTAGAGACCGGCTCCGGTTCGAACAGGTCGAGCTCCGCTGTCCGATACCGCAACAGCCGTTCCCGGGCGCGCGGCCCCGGCAATCTGCAGCCGCCAGCGGATCCCTTTCCATGGCCGGATGCGTGCGGCTGGAGAGACGCAGTAGAGCGCGCTCGCACTCGCCGACAGGACTCTCAGGAACCTGCCAGGAAAACAGAGTCGCTGGCCGACGTAACCTATTGAAACGATGGCGTTCGCAGAATACTGAGGTTGCTCCTAGCCTATTTCCCCGCGTAAAGCGATTAGAGGCTGGGAGTCAGTGGTGTGGCGACTGATCTGGTAGATCGGGCTCCGAGGTGCGGCGGGAGACCCCGACTCGTAACTTCAGGATCAGTGTGCGCACCGCTGAGTCGCCACTCCGCCGTGGATGAGAGCATCTTTCCTGGTCAACCCTTGCGAGGCCAGAGCCTCGGTCCGGCACCCCGCCCGAAGCTTGTGCGGCTGCCCATGCAGGGACTGATTCCAGGCAAGCAGAGGCGTTTCAGTGCGGCGCATAACCGGGACCCCCCGGTGGGCCGATGGAGGCCAAGAACTCTAATTCGTCAAGAATCGGACCATATCGGAAATCCCGGCCTAACCCTCACAAAGGAAATACCATGAAAAAGAGCCTGATCTGGCTAAATCACTCGGTCATTTGGATATTCATATCCTTGATGATTCTTACTGTACAAAATGTAGCTCAAGCACAGGGCGCTCCGGGGATAGGGCTAACCAAGGCCTGTCCCGGCCCCGCCCCGGTGCCGCCCGGCACCATATTCGAGTGCACGTTCACTGTTCAGGACCTGGGCCCGGATTTCGTCATCAACCTCGCCGTCACGGATACGGTTCCGTGTCCTGATCCTCCTACCTGTACGGGCGGTTCGACCTTCCCCGTCCCCTGCTTCCTCCTCGATCCAAACAGTGGCCTCCCAACGGCTATCGCGGTGACCACGCTCGCTCCTTCGGGTACTATAGATCCTGCCACGGGGATTCATACAGATACCTGCGGCGGCCCCATAAGCCAGACCGCGCCTGCCTGCGGTGCGACCGACGTTTTCTTCATGGATAGAGTCGAAGCCACCGGCGTCGACTTGCATGACGGCACCCCGATCCCGACGTCGGCCGCCGTCGGAAACGGGGTCCTGATCTCTGCCTGCTGCCGGCGGGACGCAATCTGCGTCACAAGGGACATTCTGTTGATCAAGCAGGAGATCATTCTCTTGCCTGGCGAGCTTTTCCCCGCGCCGGGCAATCGTCAGGCCCTTCTCAGCGGGTTGGACACTGCCCTGCACAAGGTCGAGGACGAGAAGTTCGATGACGCCAGCCACATTCTGGGCGATCTCCTTAAGCATTTGGATGGCTGCGCGTCCGCCGACGGTACGCCCGACGCGAATGACTGGATTAACAGCTGCGAGGCACAGACACGGATCCGGTCGTTGATCGACGAGGTCATCGCTGAGCTCGCCGAAATCTAGCGCCTGTTCCAGCGGAAGACATCAAAGATAGGTGTTTGTTTTCCTGCGGCAACGCCTGGAGCGGCAGTGACGAGGAGATCGAACGCGGGGGCACCCGGAGGAGGTGCTCTGGGTGCCCACGTTCGGCGTCCTGTGCGGCGTGCGGCGGAGCCAGGGTCTCGGGAGGCGCGACGGTTCTACTTTTGCCGGGAGCTCGGCCGAGGAGGAACGCCCGCGATCGGCCTGTCTCGTGACGCCGGGTATTCTCGTTCTGCTGATATTCCTTCCCCTGTTCCTGCCAGACGCCGATGCTGAGGGTCGGGGAAGGCCACCCGACTCCGCCGCCGCTATGCCGCGGCCTGAAATCGGCCTCGAGCTGAGGAAGCCATTCGCCGCTTCGAAGTTCACCGTCCCGCGTAGTCCCCACCGCGAGGAGAGACGCGTCGTGTATCGTTTCGGCGACGGAAGGAGTCTCATGCGAAAGACCCGGCTTATTTCTCTGGCCGTCGCGGCTGTGTTGCTGGCTCCGAATGCGCCCCGGCCGCCCGCGGCGCCGGCGCGGCCGGTCACCGACGTCTATCACGGCGTCGCCGTGCGCGACGACTACCGCTGGCTGGAGGACTGGTCCGACCCGCAGGTCCGGCAGTGGAGCGAGGCACAGAACGCTTACGCTCGCTTCGTCCTGGATAGCCTGTCGGGCCGCGGGGCGATCGCACGGCGAGTCCGTGAGCTCCGGGCCTCCCCATCCCCCGAGTACTTCGCGCTCGTTCAGAGCGATGGGGTGCTCTTCGCCTTGAAGAGAGAGCCCCCGAAACAACAGCCCTTCCTTGTGACCCTCGGGTCCGCCGACGCGCCGCAGATCGAGCGCGTCCTCGTTGATCCCAACGCCCTCGATCCGAAGGGGGGCACGTCGGTGGATTGGTTCGTGCCGTCCCTCGACGGCAAGCTCGTCGCCGTCTCGCTTTCGGAAGGCGGAAGCGAGAGCGGCACGGTTCACGTCTTCGAAGTTTCGACCGGAAAGCCGCTGCCCGACGTCCTCCCGCGCGTCAACGGCGGAACCGCCGGAGGAAGCCTTGCCTGGACCGCCGGCGCCGCCGGTTTCTTCTACACGCGCTACCCTCGCGCCGGCGAGCACCCTCCCGAGGATATGGACTTCTACCAGCAGGTCTGGTTCCACAAGCTCGGCACGCGGACGGAAGAGGACGCCTATTCCCTCGGCAAAGACTTCCCGCGAATCGCCGAGACGACGCTCAGGAGCTCCCTCGACGGGCGCGCCATCCTCGCCTCGGTCAAGAACGGGGACGGCGGGGAGGTCGCTCAGTTTCTGCTCGACCCCGCCGGCACCTGGACCCAGGTCTCCACGTTCGCGGACAAGGCCGTGGAGGGGGGCTTCGGGCCGGACCACGCGATCTACCTGCTCTCGAGGAGCGGCGCGCCCCGGGGAAAGATCCTCCGTCTCGCGCCCGAGACCCCTTCGCTTGAGAAGGCCGGAGTCGTCGTGCCCGAGAGCGACGCCGTCATCAGTCACTTCGGCGCGACGGAAAACCTGCTCTTCGTCGTGGACATCGTCGGCGGGCCCAATCGCATCCGTGTCTTCGACCACGCCGGGGGGGCGCGGGGAGAGGTCCCGGTCCTTCCAGTATCGTCCGTCGGCCCGATCGTGCCGCTCTCCGGCGACGAGGTGCTCTTCGCCAACCAGAGTCCCGTAGTGCCCCCGGCCTGGTACCGTGTGGGGCCGGACCGCAAGGTCGTCCGCACGGCGCTGGCGAAGAAGTCGCCCGCCGACTTCCGGGACACCGAGGTTCTCCGTGAAACGGCGGTTTCGAAGGACGGCACAAGAGTCCCGCTCACGATTCTTCGCAGGAGGGGAACGAAACTCGATGGGAACGCACCGACGATCCTGACCGGCTATGGCGGCTTCGGGATCAGCGAGACGCCTTTCTTCTCCGCCGGGATTCGTCTCTGGATCGAGCAGGGAGGCGTCCTGGCGGCCGCGAACCTGCGTGGCGGCGGCGAATTCGGCGAGGCCTGGCACCTGGCGGGAAACCTGACGAACAAGCAGAACGTCTTCGACGACTTCTTCGCCTGCGCGAAGTTCCTGATCGACGCCGGTTACACCCGGCCGGAGCGTCTGGCGATCGAGGGAGGGTCGAACGGGGGCCTCCTGATGGGCGCCGCGCTCACGCAGCGGCCGGACCTTTTCCGCGCGGTCGTGTCCCACGCCGGCATCTACGACATGCTGAGAGTCGAGCTGTCTTCCAACGGATCGTTCAACGTCACCGAGTACGGCACCGTGAAGGACCCCCGGCAGTTCGCGGCGCTCGACGCTTACTCCCCCTACCACCACGTCACCGACGGCGCGCGCTATCCGGCGATCCTCTTTCTGACGGGAGCCAACGACCCGCGGGTGGACCCGATGCAGTCGCGCAAGATGACGGCGCGCCTGCAGGCGGCGACCGGCTCCTCGAGCCCGATCCTCCTGCGCACGAGCGGCAGCTCCGGCCATGGTTTCGGCACCGCGCTCGACGAGTCGCTGGCGCAGCAGACGGACGTGTGGTCCTTTCTCTTCTGGCAGCTCGGCTTGAAGTACCGCCCGGTGCCGGAGCGTTCGGCGGCAAAGACGAGGAGGTGACGGTGCCGATCCGGGTTCTGATCACGGGCGGGACTTTCGACAAGGAATACGACGAGTTGTCCGGGTCTCTCTACTTCAAGGACACTCATGTCCGAGAGATGCTCCGGCTCGGCCGCTGCCGGCTCGATGTCGCCGTGCGGACCGTCATGATGGTGGACAGCCTCGAGATGACCGACGCCGACCGCGAGACGATCCTGACCAACTGCCGCCAGGCGCCCGAAAAGCGGATCGTCATCACTCACGGCACGGACACGATGGTCGAGACGGCCCGCGTCCTGGCCGCGGGAGCCCCCGACAAGACGATCGTCCTGACCGGCGCGATGGTCCCCTACGCGTTCGGAAGCTCCGACGGACTCTTCAACCTGGGCAGCGCCCTCTCCTTCGTCCAGGTCCTCCCCCCCGGTGTCTCCATCGCCATGAACGGCCGCTGCTTCCCCTGGGACCGAGTCCGGAAAAACACCGCCCTCGGCGTCTTCGAGGAGGTCCCGGAGTAACTATCCTGGCTCGAAATCCACGAGGACGCGGTCCTCGATACCGTCCTAAAGAAGGGAGATCCCCGCGTCCTGGTCGAAGTCTGGAAGACGATCAAGGCTTATGCGGAGGAGTCCGCCGCGCCAGACCATCGAGCTTTCGGTCGGGCCGAGCCCGACTGAGATCCTCACGCAAACTGTCGAGCGGAGGCGGGCCGCGCTCCTCGCGACGGCTGGACGTGTCGCTGTCCATGTTCTGGGCGTGAAACCACATCCACGGACGTTCGTCGATGGGAACCGGGGGGCGAAATCCCAAGGTGACCGGCTGACCCAGTCTTAGGAGTTTGCTTCAAGAGGCTCTGAAAGCGCGGATTGCTGCGTAGAGAATCGAAGGTCGGGTCGATTTTGAGCCAGCCTGGCGTTACGTAGAACGGGATCTTGAGAAGAGGTTCGAGCGAATTGAGAGCCTCTTCCGGCTTGTCCACCAGGAGGTAGACGCGAACCAGTTGAAGCTGAATGTAGGCGCCGCGGTCGAGGTCCTTTTCGATCGGCAGAATCTTGACGGCATTCAGAGCTTCGGCAAGAGCCTTTTCCCGCCGGCCCGAATAGGCGTACGCGACACCGAGCAACGCATGTCGGGGACTATCTTTCGGCGAGTCCCTCAGTTGCGCTTCGGCAGCGTCACAGGCCTTTCTCGCGAATTCGCCGGCCTTTTCCTTTTCACCTCTCAACCAGAAGATCTCCGCCTGGACGATCGCCCAAGCCGAAAGATCCCCGTCGAATGCCTCCGGTGTCGTCTTCAGGACCCGATCCTGATCCGGCTGTGAAAGAGCCCAGTAGAGATCCGCGTAACTGGCGAGGACAACCGCCAGGTCCGTGCGGTCCACGTCTCTAGAGGATTGCTCAAGGACAGCTCGCGCGGCCGAGAGATCTCCCTGAGCCAGGAAGACCATTGCTTTCTCCTCGATCAGGCCCAGGTTTCTCGGTGCGAGACCCAGGCCGTGTTCATATTCGGCTAGAGCCTCCTGGTAGCGCCGCAAATAGAGGAGGTTCCTGGCAAGCCGCTGAGAAACTCTGACCGAGCGCGGATCGATCCGCCGGGCCTGCTTGAGGCGAGTCGTAGCGTCTTCCCATCGGCCGTCGGAGACGTCTAGATCTGCAAGGGCCACGAGCACTTCCGCGTCATTCGGCGCCACGCGGAAGGCCTTCTCGAAGTTCTCACGAGCCTTTGTGTAGTCCTTCGCGACGTATCGCTGGTAATACCCGCTTGCGAGCAGACTCTCTGACTTGGCGGCCGCAAGTGCCAGGGCCTTGTCCGCGGCTCTCTTCGAGGCTTCCGCCTCGGCAGGCGAAGGAACGGTATTCTCGTAGATTGCAGAATGCGCTCGCGACAGCCAGGCCCAGGCCTGCGCAAAACTAGGATCGAGCTCGACCGCGTGCTCGTAGTAGGCAATCGCCTTTCTCACTCTAGACGTGTCACCGAAGGGGGGAAAAATCTCTCTTCCTCGGATGTAGGCTTCCCAGGCCTCGAGGTTCCGGGTGGGCTTCGCCGTGAGCGCTGTTTGCTGCGGAGGTGACAGCACCACATTCATCGCCCGCGCGACCCTGCTCGCGATGTCTGCCTGAACTTCGAAGATATCCGTCAAGCTGGCATCGAAGTCCTGCTGCCATCGCGTGACCGGCGGACCGTTTGCCCGAATCTCGACGAGCTCGGGACTGATGTGCACGCGGCTGGACTGATCGGTTCGATTCTTCCAGCGCACGGTGCCCATCAGGAGGTAGCGAACCGAGAGCTCACCAGCGACTTGTTCCAGCTTCTTGCTCGTCTTCTTGTAACCAATCGAGCTCCCTCGCGCAATGACTTCCGCCCCTGGAAGCGACGCGAGCTTTCCTCGCACTTCGTCGCTGATCCCGTCCGCGAAGTACCCGTCCTCTGCCGCGCCGAGGTTCTCGAACGGCAGGACGGCCACGCGCTTTACGCCCCCGACCTCCGTCGCGGTCTTGTTGAAACGCCGCAGGAGGAAGACGCCGGCAACAATGAGGACGACGATGGCCGCAACGGCGATGAGGATTTTCGATTTCCCGCCGGCCGGCGCGGCAACCTGCGCACCGCTGCTCATCGCCTGACCCGAGGCCTCCGAGAGCGCGAAGGCGATGTCCTTGGCAGACTGGAACCGCTGCTCCGGGCTCTTTTCGAGACAGTGCCGGACGATGTGGTCGAGAGCCGGCGAGATGCTCCTCCCCGACCCCGAAAGCTCCGGTGGCTCCCGCATCAGAATCGCCGCCATCGTGTCAGCCGCCGTGTCCCACCGGAATGCCCTATTGCCAGACAGCAGCTCGTAGAGGATCGTCCCGAACGAGAAGATGTCCGAGCGGTGATCGATGGGAAGCCCCCGCACCTGCTCGGGCGACATATAGCCCACAGTCCCCATCACCGTGCCCGGCTCCGTGTGACCGGAGACCGTCGAGGCGCTGGTCTCCTCGCCTGGAGCGATCTTCTCGATCCGTTTCGCGAGGCCGAAGTCGAGGATCTTGAGGTGGTCGTCCTTGGTGACGAAGAGGTTCTCAGGCTTCAGGTCTCGGTGGACGATGCCCTTCTCGTGGGCTGCGGAGAGGCCCTTGGCAGCCTGCAGCGCGTAGTCCACCGCTTGCTTCTGGGGAATGGGACCCGCCTCGAGTTTCCCGCGCAGCGTTTCGCCTTCTAGAAGCTCCATGACGGCGTACGCGATGCCCTCGTGCGTTCCGAAATCGAAGATCGAGAGGACGTTCGGATGGGAGAGCGCGGCGACCGCCTTCGCCTCGCGCTCGAACCGCGCCAGCGTGTCGGGATCTGCGGCGACGGACTGGGGAAGGACCTTGACCGCCACATCCCGGTCCAGCTTCTTGTCCCGCGCCCGGTACACCTCTCCCATCCCGCCCGCGCCGATCGGCGACAGGATCTCGTAAGGACCGAGGCGAGCCCCGGGCGTGAGGGACACGGTGGACGAATTCTAGTTCTATGTTAGCCCGTGCCTCGGGCCGCAGTGCGCTCGGGTCGCAGCCACCAAGCCGACCTGGCCTCGAAACCGGCCGCGCTCATCAGGCCAGCGCCACGAGTCAACCCCTCGCCGCGTCGATCGGCAGCGTCACGCTGAACTGCGTGTGCCCGGGGCGGGAATCGACTTCGATCTCTCCGCCGTGCCGGAGCACGAGCCGCCGCGCGATGTCGAGGCCGAGGCCGGTGCCCTGGCCCACCGGCTTCGTCGTGAAGAAGGGATCGAAGATGCGCTCGCGAATCTCCGGCGGCAATCCCGCTCCATCGTCGACGACCCGCACGACGACGGAATGGCCGTGACGGCCGGCCGCGACGGTGACGCGACTCTTCGCCGCGTCCAGCGCGTTGTCGACCAGGTTCGCCCACACCTGGTTGAGCTCGCCGCCGAACGCCTGGATGCGCGGAAGATCGGCCTCCACCTCGAGGCTCACGCCCACGGACTTATCGCGCGCCTTCGCGTTGAGCACCGCCAGCGTATCGGCCAGCCCCTGGCCGAGATCCACCGGCTTGGGCATGGTCGCCTGGTCCATATAGGTGAAGCCCTTGACCGCGGCAACGAGGTTGTGGATCCTGGACGCGGCCGCCTCGATCTCCGATGCCAGTTGGTACGTCGAGCAACCGGCCACGAGCCACTGGAGGGCCGCGTGGAGCGCCTCGCCATCGAGCGCTTCCGCGAGCCGGTCGAGCGCGTCGAGCGTGACCGCTGACTCCGCCAGCGCCTCCGCGGCGATGACATCGGTGCCGTGACGCGTGAGCCAGTCGGCGATGGCGTCTTCACGGTCCGCCCGCTCGACGGGCGAGCGGCCGAAAGTGGCGCCGGCCGCGGCAAGGCAAAGCTCCTGCGCCCGGTCGACCGCGGCCTGCTGGGTCTCGGACAATCGTGCCGCGCCGAGCGCGCGCGAAGCCCTTTCGACTTCGGACAACCGAAGCGTGAGCCCTTTGGCGCTGCGCGCGACTGCGGAAGCGGGGTTATTCAGCTCGTGCGCAAGCCCCGCCGCCAGTTTGCCGAGGGAGGACATCTTTTCTTCGAGAAGGTCGCTCGAAGTGAAATGGCGGGCGCGGTCGATCATGACGTGCACGAAAATCGAGGTGAGCTCATAGCAGTCGCGAATCAGAGCCGGTATTTCCTCGCGGGGGATCATCAGGAGCTCGGTCGGCACCTCGGCCTTGACGTCGCCCGGCGGCGCGACCAGACGCGAGTACGGCAGCAGCCCCGTCACATCGCCCGCGCCCCACTCCATGACCTTGTGCGGCCCGGCGCCCCGGTCGATGTGAATCGACAGATGGCCGGAAAGGACGATGTACAGACCGAGCACCGGCCCGGTCTTCGGCGTGAGCACGACCCCCGTCTCCAGTTGGACCAGGCGGCCGCGGGCTACGAGCCAGGCGAGCTGCTCGGGCGGCGCGCCGGCGAGCAGCCGGTGCGCCGACAAACGACCTTGAAGCGAGTTTTCCAATTTAGTCGGCCTTGATGGCACCTTCCATGTCCACGCCCCCGGCGATAAACGCGGCGAGCATTCTACGCGAGGGCGATCGGGCCCACAGAGCTTCTCGTGCGCGGCCGTAAGCCCCCGAGCGATCTGCGAGGTGTACTCGATCGCCTTGCGCGCCGGAAGGGCGAGCCGGGGCCGAGCGCCATCGTCTATTTGAGCCCTTCGACCAGATACAGATCCGAGAGAACCTGACCGTAGTAGTAAGCGTAGGCCTTCCCGTCCGGCGTGATCTGGACACTCGGGATGACGTTGGCTCCGGCCAGATCGGGCGGGATCAGTTCTTTCCAAAGCTCCCGGCGCCCTGTCGAGAGATCCAGCCGAAAGATCCGCGCCGGCACGTCTCCGATCCGGTAGACAAACAGCGATCGGCCGTCCGCGCTCCACTGCACCGGGAACTCGCCTTCCACGAGGCCCTCGATCGGCACCGGAGAACCCCCTTCCAATGGATAGCGCGCGAACCCGGAGCCCGGCGCAGGGCCCGTGGCGAATCGTCCGTCCGGAGATACGACGAGTCCGTGGAAACCTCCTCCGGCGCCCTCGGCCGTCACCGGCCGGGGAGCGCCGCCCGCCAGGTCCTGAACGTACAGTCGCGGGCGCCGGCCTTTCTCGCTGCCCGCGAAGAGAATTCGTTTGCCATCGGGAAGGAACCTCGCCGACTGATAGCTCTCGATCGGACCGCGCTCCAGCCGCCTGGCCTCACCAGCGCCGGTCGGCAGCAGGGTCAATTGAGAGAAGCTGATCGGACTCGCCAGGGCCGACCTCTTGTCAGGTGAGAGCGCGAGCGCGTAGCCTTCGCCGAGGCGCACCGGCGGCGAGCCATCAATCTTGCGCACGTAGACAGTGCCTGTGCCTCCTCCACCCTCTATGTTTTCCCCGAAAAGGAGGGTCGTTCCGTCCCTGGAGATATCAGTCGGCGTCGTGCCGTCGAGCCAGGAGAGGTCGCGCTCATGCGTTTCGCCCGGCGGCAGAACGACCATGCGAGCCCGCACGCTGTCGCGCGCGAGCAGGACACGGCCATCCCGCGCAACGTCGTGCAAGGTGCCGGCCGACTCCGCGATTACCCTCCGGCGGCCCGCAGGGGTGACGCCATAGAGCGTTCGGCGGTCCATGTTCCCAAAGGACGTCGCGGTGAACCAGATCTCCTTGCCGCTGGGAGACCATGCGACGCCCTGAGCGCTGGCCCAGGACTCCGAGAGGGCCTTTCTTCTGCCGCCGCGGTCAACCAGTGCCAGGGTCCCGGCGTCGTCTCCTCGAAGCGGATGGTCTATAAAGGCGACCGCATCCCCTGCAGGCGAAACGCGGGGGTGGCTCATCCAGCCAGATGTTTCGTAGAGCCGCTTCCCGACGGGGAACTCCAGACTCATTTGCGTTCCGACCTGACGGACCACAGCCAGGGCGACTCCGTCTGGCGCCCAGTCGGCCGCAAGGACGTTCTCGAGGACTTCCCGCGGCGCGCTGCCCGAGATCGGCACCTGGGCGAGCGTTCCCATGGTCTCCCAGCCATCTATGTAGTGTCGGCCGAGGCAGAGGGCCATCTCTCCCGAGGAAGAGATCGAGAGGATGTCGGCGCTCGGCAGGGAGAACGGAAGGGATTCGGGGCTGCCGGGGCGAGTGGAGAAGAGCTGCACGGGCATGCCGTTCCAGGACGCGCCGTAGACGACCGTCTGGCCGTCCGGGGCAAACCGCGCCGAGAAGACATACCCGCGGCGAAACGTCAGCCTTCGGAAGGAAGCGGGCGGGCTCTTGCCGGCTCGCTGGCCCAGAAAGAACGCGGCGATCCCGACCGCAATCAGCAGCGCAACGCCCGCGAGCGCGGGCCGGAGACGCCGGCTGGGGCGCGGCGCAAGGGCCGTGATGGTCTCTCCCGAGACTCCGGCCTCGGAGAGATGGTCTCGTACGCCTGCCAGCTCGCGCGCGAGGTCGCGCGTCGAGGCGTAGCGCTCTTCCGGGTCCTTGGCCAGGCAGCGCTCAATGATCCAGCGCAGGGGCGGCGGAACGTCGGCCCGGAGCTTGACCAGAGGCTCGGGCTCCTCGCGGATGATGGCCGACATTGTCTCCGCCGCGGTCTTCCTCGCGAACGCCTTCTGTCCCGAAGTGATCTCGTAGAGAATCGAGCCCAGGGAGAACTGGTCGGAGTGGAAGTCCAGCGGCTGACCGCTCGCCTGCTCCGGCGACATGTAGCCGACCGTTCCCAGCACGGTCCCTGGATGTGTCTCGGGCCTGGCCAGAGTCGGCATGGCCGATACCTCGCCCGATTCGGGCTCCACGAGCTTGGCCAGGCCGAAGTCCAGGATCTTGACGTAGCCGTCTTTGGAGACCATCACGTTCTCGGGCTTCAAGTCGCGGTGGACAATCCCGGCGGCGTGCGCCTTGGCGAGCCCCTCGGCGATCTGCACGGCGATGCCGATCGAGCGGCGCACCGGCAACGGTTCGGTGGCGCAGAGCTCCCGCAGCGTCCTGCCTTCCACCAGCTCCATCGCGATGAAAGCGACCTGCTCCGCCTGTCCGATCTCGTAGATCGTGATGATGTTGGGGTGGTTCAAGGCCGAGGCCGAGCGCGCTTCCTGCTCGAAGCGGGCCAGACGGTCCTTGTCGAACGAGACTTCTTCCGGCAGCACCTTCAAGGCCACCTCGCGCCCGAGCCGAGGGTCGCGTGCCCGGTAGACCTCCCCCATCCCTCCTGCGCCGAGCGGCGCGAGGATCTCGTATGGGCCGAGCCGAGAGCCAGCTGTCAGGGACACCTTGGCCGAAATTATAGGCCGCTCGTTGCTCTGCATGCGCTCCGACCGGGCTCCCTCCGGTTACCTGTATAGCGAGGGTGTGGGAGATGGGAACGCTACCGGCTCTTTGCTCGTGCTTGCTCCGTTGCTCGCCTTCGAGATCTCGGCCTCGTAGCGTCTCGCCTTCCAAGAGCTCCATGACGGCGTAGGTCACGCCCCCGTGAGTTCCAAAGTCGTGGATCGCGAGAATGTTCGGATGAGACAGCGCCGCGACGGCTTTCGCTTCCCGCTCGAACCGTGAAAGCGCCGCGGAATCCTGGACCATTCGGTCCGGGAGCACCTTGATCGCGATGTCGCGCTCGAGCCGCGTGTCGCGCGCGCGATAGACCTCGCCCATCCCGCCCGATCCCAGTGGCGAAAGAATCTCGTATGGACCGAGGCGCGTACCGGCAGCGAGCCTCATCTCGGTCCGCCTGACCGCTGCAAATCGGCTCCCCGAAGGCTGTCTGCAACAGACGGGAGGGAACTCCTCCCTCTCGTTATCGCGGAGGCCGGTGATCGGGCAAAGGGTATTTTTCCACTCGTACCTCAAGACTTACAGGTCAGGGAAGACCGCACGTGATGCGTTTGACCCACGGACAGGCACATGCAGCTGCACAAACGCAAGCGGAATAGAATCTGTCCATCTTGACCCTGGCAACGGGGAGCCGCCTCGGCCCCTACGAGATTCTCGCACCGATCGGCGCGGGCGGGATGGGAGAGGTGTACCGGGCACGAGACACGCGGCTTGGCCGCGAGGTCGCGATCAAGGTGCTGCCTGCAGAGGTCGCCGCCGACTTCGATCGCATCAAGCGCTTCGAGAAGGAGGCCCGGTCTGCCTCGGCCTTGAACCACCCCAACATCATCACGATCTACGAGATCGGATCGTTGGACTCGATGCACTACATGGTCATGGAGTTGATCGATGGGAGGACACTGCGGGATTCCCTTGCCGGCGGCCCGGTTCCGACCCGAAGGCTTCTCCAGATCGCGGCGGAAACTGCAGAGGGTCTAGAGAGGGTCTAGCCAAGGCGAGCGCCGCCGGCATCGTCCACCGGGATTTGAAGCCTGAGACGATCGCCGCGAGCGCCGACGGCCGCAGACTCGTAGCGACTGTCGCAAATCCCACGCGCGACCTCTGGACGGTACCGATCTCGGATCACATCGCCGAGGAAGCCGAGGCGAGCCGCTTCCGGCTGCAAGGCGTGCGCGCGGATGCGCCGCGTTTTGGTCCCGACTACCTGCTCTACCTCTCATCCATGGGCACGGCCGACGGCCTGTGGAGGTTCAAGGAGGGTGCCGCCGCCGAGCTGTGGCGGTCGAGCGAGGGCGCCGTGGTCGCGGCGCCGGCTGTGTCTCACGACGGAACGCATATTGCCTTTGCAGTCCGGGTCGGGGAGCACTCACGCCTCCAGGTCATGTCGGCTGATGGCACGAACATGCACCCGGTCGCGGAATCCCTGGACATTCGCGATGCGCCATCCTGGTCTCCGGACGGGCGCTGGATCGCCGTCTGTGCCAACGAGGGCGGAGCGAATCCGCTCTTCAAGGTGCCCGTGCAGGGAGGGGCGCCGGTTCGCCTGGTCGAAGGCGTGACCCTCGATCCTGTCTGGTCCCCGGACGGCCGCTACATCGTCTATTCGGAGTCAATCGGGGGTTCGTTATATCCGGTCAAGGCAGTGACGCCGGAAGGACGGCCGTTTCCCTTTCAGGAGCTCGAAGTACGCTCTGGTGGTAATCGTTACCGATTCCTTCCCAACGGGAAGGGTCTGGTGGTTTCCCTGGGAAATAAGCGCCATTATCTGAACTTCTGGCTGCTCGATCTGGAGACACACCGCCTGCGTCAACTGACGAACCTGAAGCCGGGATTCGATACCAGGGACTTCGACATTTCTCCCGACGGCAAGCAGATCCTCTTCGACCGCCTGAGTGAGAACTCCGACATCGTCCTGATCGATCTGCCGCCGCGCTGAGACCGTAGTGGAGTAATACCCGGCTGAGAAAGTCAGGCGATCCAGATCGTCCTGCCTCTCGCCTAACTCCGATCAATACTCTACTAGCAGCGAAAGAGACGTTCCCGAAGGAAATGATGCCGTTGCATCATTGCGTCAGCGAACTCCGTCCGAACAAGCTGCGCGAAAACGTGGCCAAGGCCGCTACTCCTTCAGGAGGAGCCATGAAATGGCGAGCTGTTGCCCTTCTGGCCCTTGCTTGGGTTTCGCCCGTCTTTGCGGCGCTGATGCTTCACACTGTGACCACGATCCCCAAGCCCCTATCGGACGAGACCGCGATTCTCGAGGGCCTGGTTTACAAGGCGCGATTCGAGGCGAAGGTCACCTCGGTGCGCCTCGCGGAGAAGTCGGAGGCCGGCGCGGACCCGGTTGTCTGCGACTGGGTCTTTACCGGCTCAAACTCCGACGGGCAAGTCCACCTCGTCGCCATGGAGATCCACCTCCTCGACGAAAAGAGCCATCAGATCGGAGTCTTCATCACAAAGCACCCGCTTTCGGCCGGTGCCCGGGACGAGTCCTTCGTCGTGCACATGAAGGTCAAGCCCGCGGTCTGGGAAGCGACGAGAAAGATACTGATCTGGGCGAACTGGCTGAGCTACTCGGGGTAGGGCGCGACAGTCTCGGCGAGAGTTCGTTTCTAAGTCGAGAAAGGGGGAAGCGCGAACTCTTTGGGTAAGGCTCCACAATCCATGCTCGGGACGCTCGGTCACTACAGGCTGGAAGAGAAGCTCGGCGCCGGCGGCATGGGCGTCGTTTACCGGGCCCGGGATTCGATCCTGCGCCGCGAGGTTGCCGTCAAGGTCCTCCCGGATGATTTCGCGGCAGATCCGGAACGCCTCGCCCGCTTCGAGCGGGAGGCCCAGCTTCTCGCGTCTCTGAGCCATCCGAACGTCGGGGCGATCCACGGGATGGAGGAGTCGGAGGGTGTTCGGTACCTCGTTCTCGAGCTCGTCCCCGGGCAGACTCTGGCCGAGCGCCTGTCCGCGGGGCCGCTGCCGGTCGCCGAAGCCCTGGAGGTCTGCCGCCAGATTGCCGAAGCCCTGGAAGCCGCGCATGAGCAAGGGATCATTCATCGAGACCTGAAGCCCGCGAACGTCAAGATCACGCCACAGGGCCGGGTCAAGGTTCTTGACTTCGGCCTCGCGAAAGCCTTTGCGGGGCCGACCAGCGCACCCGACCTCTCCCATTCGCCGACGGCGACGCTCGAGGGGACGCGCGACGGTGTGATTCTCGGAACGGCGCCCTACATGAGCCCGGAGCAGGCTCGGGGCAAGCCTCTCGACGAGCGAACCGACATCTGGTCGTTCGGGTGCGTGTTGTACGAGACGCTCACCGGAAGCTCGCCCTTTGCCGGCGACACCGTTTCCGACGTGCTCGCGGCGATCCTGGGGAAGGAGCCCGATTCAGACCGGCTACCGAAGGAGATGCCCGCGGCCGCGCGGAGGCTGCTCGCCCGCTGCCTTCGGAAAGACCCGGAGCGGCGTCTCCATTCAATCGCCGACGCACGGATCGAGCTCGAGGAGGCGCTGGCCGGGCCGACGGAGGCGGAAGCGCGGGCGACGCCGACCCGCCCGTCCGGCCCGAAGATCCTGGCCGCCGCATTCGGCGGTCTCGTCCTTGGTACCCTCGCAACGTGGGTCGGGATGTCGTACTTCCAGCGGGAGGGGGCGAAGCCGGCGACTCCGGTGCGGTTTGAAATCAGTCTTCCGGGCCGAGACACCGTCCTCACGGCGTTCACCCCCTCAGTCGCGCTCTCGCCGGACGGCACCCGGCTCGTCTACGCGGCGCAGAGCGGGTCTCAGAGGATGCTTTTTCTGCGCCGGGTCGATCAGCTTCAGGCAAAGCCGATTCCCGGGACCGAAGGGGGCGCCGTGCCATTCTTCTCGCCCGACGGAGAGTGGGTAGGATTCCGTCACCTGACGAGCCGGACGATCAAGAAGATCGCGCTCTCCGGCGGCGCGCCAGTGACGATCTGCGAAACGGAGGGGTTCTACGGTGGGAACTGGGGCCCGGACGACACCATCCTCTTCACCCCGCAGACTCCGGGGGGGCTTGCGCGAGTCCCGGCGAGCGGAGGCAAGCCCGAGCCGTTGACGAAGCTCGATGTCGCGAAGGGCGAGAGAGACCACCGCTTCGCGCAGTTCCTTCCGGGCGGCAAGGCCGTGCTGTTCACGATCAGCTACTCCGATACGGAGAGCTACGACGACGCGCGGATCGCGGTGCAGTCGCTCGAGACCGGAGAGAGGAAGGTCCTGGTGGAAGGCGGCTCCTGCGCGCGCTATTCGCCGTCCGGGCATCTCGTGTACGTGCGCGGGGGGACGCTTCTCGCCGTGCCCTTCGACCTCAAGCGTCTGGTCGTTACCGGGGCCCCGGTGCCCGTGCTGGAGGGCGTCTTCGAGAGCGTCAACAATGGCTCGGCCCAGTTCACCGTCTCCGCCGACGGATCGCTCGCGTACGTTCCCGGACCAGCGGAAGGAGGCAAACGCCTGCCGGTCTGGGTAGGCCGCGACGGGAAGGTCGAGCTGTTTGCGCTCCCGGAGCGGCCCTATTTGCACCCGCGGATCTCTCCCGATGGGAATCGCCTGACAATCGAGATCGAAGGGCCCAATCACGACTGCTTCATCTATGAGCTCGGCCGCGGCGTGATGACGAAGGTGACCTTTGACGGGCTCTCCCATTGGCCCCTCTGGACTCCGGACGGGAGCCGGCTGACGTTCCGCTCCTGGCGGACCGGCTTCTTCACCTTGTGGTGGATGCCCGCCGACAGAAGTGCCCCCGAGGAGCGGCTGACGATGATCGGAAGGATGCAGAGCCCCGCCTCCTGGTCGCCTGGATCTCGCGTCGTCGCGTTCACACAGGTGAACCCGGACACCGGCGCCGACGTCTACGTGCTGGACAGAACGGCGGATCGAGAGCCGCGGCCCTTCGTCCGATCGAAGTTCACGGAAGGCTCGCCGAGGTTTTCACCCGACGGAAAGTGGATTGCCTACACCTCGAACGAGTCCGGCCGCAACGAGATCTACGCGCAGCCGTATCCCGGACCGGGTCCCAAGATCCAGATCTCCAACGAAGGCGGGACGGACGCGGTCTGGAACCCGAAGCGGCAGAGAACTCTTCTACCGCAACGGCGACAAGATGATGGTCGTCGCCGTCATATCGTCTCCCACCGCCCTGACGGCCTCCGTGTCGAAGCCCCTCTGGGAAGGGCACTACTCGCACGGGACGAGCTCCTCCTGCGGGCCCCCGGGACCGACCTCGTCGAACTACGATGTCACCCCGGATGGGCAGCGCTTCCTCATGATTCGCGACCGGGACCAGGACGCGAACCCGACGCTTATCAACGTAGTCCTGCGCTGGTCACGGGAGCTGGAACAGATCGCCCCGGCGAAGAAGAAGTGATCCTCCGGCTGGAAGAGAGAATCAAGTCGACCGTGCGCTTTCTGTATTTCGTCGGCTGACCAGGACCTCCGTCCTCACACGCGTCAGAGCTTGCCCTCGGCCTTCAGGACCTCGCTCAATGAGGCCCGCCCGGTTCGGGCCCCGGTCGCACGCCAGTGAGGCTAAGCAAGCTCGTTCCTTCCCGCTCCCGCTCGCGGCGCGAGGAGTCTCCCGAGGAATCGAGGGAGGAGCCTCGCGCCGCGGGAGCGGAGCGTTTGCGCGGGATCAGCGGTCATGAGCCTTCGGCTCGCCCCGGAGGATGGAAATGCGGGCTCCGTCCTTTCAGCAGGTTACGGCCTTGTCTTCCGCATTTTCATAGCAGGCGAGCGATCCAGGCCGCATCCGGCCGTTGCGGACGGCCGTGCGCCCAGGTTGTCGAGAAGTTTCTGACGTGGCAGGTCGTGGAGGTGAAAGGCCCCCGGCTCTCCTTCTGCGCCGTCGTCTCTGGCGGCCGCTTCCGGACCGGGGACGTACTGAAGTAATTGAGAATTGAGAATCGAGAATCGAGAAACTGTGAATTGAGAATTTTCAGGCAGGCGGCTGGCGCTTTTCGCGCGACGGAACCGACTCCCGCGCGCAGATGCCGTGGTCCTCGCAGATCTGGCGCATCGTCGCGGCGGCCGTGTTGAACGCGAGAATAATCGAGCCGCCGCGCTGGCCCGCCGTCAGATCCCCCGCGAGGAACAGGCCGGGAACACTCGTCGCGAACCCGCGGCCGAGCTTCGGCACCGGGCCGTCAAACTCGATGCCGGCGGATCTCAGGAAGTTCTCCGGCGTCGTACCGCCCAGCGCATAGATCACTCGGTCGAATTCGAGCGACTCCGCATGCGGACGCTCGAATCGGACCCGCACCCGGTCGTTCGCCAACTCGATTCCTCCGATCACCGAGCGCAGCCGGATCACGAGTTTCTGCCGACGCTCCAGCGCGAGAACGCTCTCGCGGTTGATCGGGTTGGGCCGGGCCAGCTCTTCTCCGCGATACGAAAGCATCACCCGGTTTCGCTCCTGGACGAGGAACTGGCAGTACTCCATCGCGGTGTCCCCGCCGCCGACGACCAGGACATCGCTCTCCCGGATCCGCTGACTGGTCACATCGAAGAGCACCCGCCGCGAGAGATCCCGGGGGATCGGGTACGTCGGCTTGTTCGGCCGTCCGAGGATCCCGATCGCGATGACGACGACGTTCGACCGGTAGCTGCCCGCTCCGGAGTCCACGCGGAAACGCCCGTCGTCCTCGCGCGCGATCCGATGCACCTGCTCTCGGTAGTGAACGTCGATCCTCGAGTCGCGGATCGCGCGGTCGAGGTACGTCAGGGTCTCCTCGCGGCTCAAGTCGGGAATGCACAGCACCCCTTCGCACTTCGCCACGATCCCCTTGTAGTTGGCCAGCACGGGCTTGGACGCCGGGTAGTACTTCCGGATGATCCAGGAATGCTCGGCCGCCTTTTCCAGCACGACGATGCGGTCGGCGCCGACCCCGGCAGCCCTGGCCTCGGCCGCCAGCGCGATCCCGGCGGGACCCGCCCCCACGATGAGCAGGTCGAGCTCCGGCGGCGACGAAAGCGACGGTCTCTCCTTCAGCAACGCCTCCTCGAACGCAGAATGCTACAGGAGTCGTCCACGAACTGGCGCAGCGAAAGGATGGTCACCGCCCCGGGCCTTCGCAGGGAAATGCCTCAGGTCTCCCGTCAGCAGAGGACATTCGAGCGCCGCCTCGGAGAGGGCGGAAGGTCCAGGGCCCGGGCTAACGTTTGACCGGCCCGAGATACTTGTCGAGCCAGGCGAGACTCTCGCGGATGAGCTCCTTGCCGGAGCACTTCGTGGCCCGACTCGTAGATGACGTGGCGCTTGTCCGCCTCCGGCGTCCCGAGAAGGCGGAGGAACGGAAGCTGCGACGACTCCACCGGAAAGAATTGTCGTAGCGCCCGTTCAGCATCAAGCACGGGGGTTTTCACGCGGGTCACGAAGTTGATCGGGTCGGCCTCCGGAAGGGCCTGCTCGAACGAGCAGACCCCCTGCGACGAGGATCGCCGCCTTGAATCGCTCCTCGACCGCCAGGAGGACTCGGCGCTAGCCAGGCTCCCCCAGCTGAACCCGAAGTAGGCTATCTTCGTGCGGTCGATGTCCTTTCGCGTCTCCAGGTAGTCGATGGATCGGCCGAGGTCCTTCGACCACGCGATCATGTGGTCGCGATAGAAGACGGTCGGCTCGGCGATAGTCGGACTTGAGTCCGTCCCGCCGCTCGAACGTGCTCTTGTAGATCGGGACGATCAGCGCCCGGCCGCTCTTGGGGACGAAGTCCCGGACAATTGACTCGCCATCAGTGAACTTGTCCTCGAAGATGGCGTCCGAGCCCGGAAAATAGACGACCGTCTGGAACGGCGGGGCCGCGTTCTTCGGCAGATAGAGGTAGGCGATGACGCGTTCGCCGCCGTAGGCCGCGTCGAAGCTGACCTTCTCCCGCGTCCAGTCCTCGGTTGTCTCCGTCTCCTCCACCCGCGCGTTCAGCTCCCCCTTGTCGTAGGCGTAGAGCCCCTTGAAGGCCTTGAAGACCTCGTCGGAAACCGGCTTCTCCTTCCGAGAAGTCGCGGAAGGCGGTCTCGATTCTCGTGGCCGCGGCCGCGGGCGGCGGCGACGGGAGCTTGACGCACCGGAAGCCGTAATTCGGCCTGCGGTCCCAGGGGGACTGCGCGTCCGGGTCAATGAACATGTAATTCGGCTCGCCGAAGCCTCCGCCGAGGATGAATCGTCTTGCCGTCCCGGCTCTCGTTCCAGCACCACTCCTTGACGTTTCCGGCCATGTCCGTCGTGCCGAATCCGCTCAGGGTGCCGGCGCCTCCGACCGGTTGACCGTTCCCGTGCCCGAGAAGTTACTCCCGGGAGCGATCAGCATGCCGGACGCACGTTTGCGCGGCCCGACTCCAGTGATAGACCGTGGGAAGGCTCTTGCCCGCGAACTCGGCATACGCCGCCGCCTCGTACCAGCTCACGCCGGCGACCGGGTGCTTCTCGAGTCCTTTCGGGTAGCTGCCCACTTCCCATGTCGCCGGGCCGGGGCGGCCCGTCGCGTCGCGGAAGAGAGCGACCGCCTCCTCGCACGGAATCGTCCGCCCGTTCTTCGAGGAAGGGCTGCTTCCAGAACTCGCGCTTCCGGTAGCCCCCCGCGTCGACGAACTTCTTGTACTCCTCGTTGGTGACCTCGTGCCGGTCGATCAGGTAGTCGTCGAGCGGGACCGCAGGAAGAGTGATCGAGGCCCGGGATGTCGAGTCCGATCTTCTCCGCCCGGCACACTGACCATCCCGGGCGGAACGCTCCTCTCCGGACTGAGCCGGAAACTGATTGAGCCCTGCCAGCTCAGCCAGGCGGCTGAATCCGGTAGGCCGTGGCGAACCCTGGCTTTGCAATCCGCCAGACGTAGAATGCGTTCCTCGGCACGCGGATCTTCTGGAGCGGCGTCTTTCCGAGACTCTCCCAGGCATTCGCATCGCCGCGGTAGGGCCGGATCGAAACATCGGCGCCCGAGGGGACGCTCTCGACGGAATACCTCCTCGCGTCGCCTGCGTCCAGAGCTTCTCGAGCGTCGGATCCTTCGGGAGGACCGCGCGAGCCTCTCGCGCCAGCGCGGCCGCCTTCGTGAATTCCTCGGCAGCCACGAGGCGCGCTGATCTCCGGCACGGCCGTCTCGAGGGCCCACCGCACCCGGGACGAACGGTGCCAGAGCCAGCCGACCGCGGCGGCGGCCACCACGGCCGCGGCCGCAACGGCGATCCGGGAGTTTCGCGAGAGCCTCGCGGCCCGCGTCGGCGCCAGCGAAGCTTCGAGGGCCTTCAGCTCGGCGTGGACCTCTTCGGCGCTCGCGTACCTCTTCGCCGGGTCTTTCTCGATCAGCTTCCGGATGATGGACTTGAGCTTCCCCGGCAGTGGCCTGTCACCGAAGTCGCGCGGCTCGGTGTGCAGAATGGCGTCCGCCACGGCGGCGGCCGACTTCCCCTTGAACGGACGCCGCCCCGTGACCATCTCGTAGAGGACGACGCCGAACGAGAAGATGTCCGAGCGATGATCGACGGGAAGTCCCCGCACCTGTTCGGGCGACATGTAGCTCAGGGTCCCCATCACCGTCCCCGGCTCCGTGTGTTGGGAGGCCGTCGGCGCGTTCGTCTCCTCGCCGGGGGCAACCTCCACGACCCGTTTCGCCAGGCCGAAGTCGAGGATCTTCACGTTGCCGTCTCTGGTGACGAAGAGATTCTCGGGCTTCAAGTCCCTGTGGATGATCCCCTTCTCGTGCGCGGCAGAGAGGCCCCCGGCGATCTGTACCGCGTAGTCCACCGCCTGCTTCTGCGAGATGGGGCCCGCGTCGAGCCTGGCCGCGCAGTGTCTCGCCTTCCAGAAGCTCCATGACGGCGAAGGCCACACCTTCGTGAGTTCCAAAGTCGTGGATCGCGAGGATGTTCGGATGAGAGAGCGCCGCGACGGCTTTCGCTTCCCGCTCGAACCGTGAAAGCGCGGCGGAATCCTGCACCAATCGGTCCGGCAGCACCTTGATCGCGACGTCGCGCTCGAGTCGCGCGTCGCGCGCGCGATAGACCTCGCCCATCCCGCCCGATCCGAGTGGCGAAAGAATCTCGTAGGGACCGAGGCGCGTCCCGGTGGCGAGCGTCATCTCGGTCCGCCCGACCGCTGCGAATCGGCTCCGCGGAGCTCGTCCGCAACAGCCGGGAGGGGGCCACTTCCTCTCGTTATCGCGGAGGCCGGTGATCGCGCAAAGGGTATTTTCCCAGTCGTACCTCAAGACTTACAGGTCAAGGGAGACCGTTACCTGATGCGTTTGACCCACGGACAGGCACAAGCAGCTGCACAAACGCAAGCGGAATAGAATCTGTCCATCTTGACCCTGGCAACGGGGAGCCGCCTCGGCCCCTACGAGATTCTCGAACCGATCGGCGCGGGCGGGATGGGAGAGGTGTACCGGGCGAAGGACCCGAGGCTCGGGCGCGAAGTAGCGATCAAGGTCCTGCCGGCGTCCTTCTCGACGGACCCCGACCGGCTGCGGCGGTTCGAGCAGGAGGCCAGGGCGGCAGGGCTGCTCAATCACCCCAACATCACCGCGGTCTACGACATCGGGTCGCATGAAGGCGCTCCTTACGTCGTCAGCGAGCTGCTCGAAGGGGAAACGCTGCGCGCAGCCCTGGCGGACGGGAAACTCTCGCCGAGAAAGGCGATTGACTACGCGATCCAGACGGCGCACGGCCTCGCCGCGGCGCACGAGAAGGGGATCGTCCACCGTGACTTGAAGCCCGAGAACCTGTTCGTCACCGGCGACGGCCGGGTCAAGATCCTCGACTTCGGTCTCGCGAAACTCACGCATCCGGAAAAACCCGGTGTTCCCTTGACGGAGATTCCGACCGAGACGGCGCGGACCGAGCCGGGCGTTGTGATGGGGACCGTGGGCTACATGTCGCCCGAGCAAGTCCGGGGCCGGCCGGCTGATGTCAGATCCGACATGTTCACGTTCGGCGCGATCCTCTACGAGATGCTCTCGGGCAAGCGCGCGTTCCGCGGCGAATCCGCCGTCGAGACGATGAACGCGATCCTGAAGGAGGATCCGCCGGATCTCTCTCTCGCGGACCAGGCCGCTGCGCCGGGTCTCGAGCGCATTGTCCGGCACTGTCTGGAGAAGAACCCGGAGCAGCGCTTCCAGTCCACGCGCGACCTCGCCTTCGATCTCGAGTCGCTGTCGGGGTTGTCGGCGCCGCGCCTGGAAGCCTCGACGCTCCCGGTTCGGGGGCGGGTCCCGCCGCTGGCGGTCCTGGCGGCCCTTCTCGCGACGCTCGCGATCGGGCTCTTCGCCGGCCGGCTGGTCTGGAAGGCCGGTCCGGTCTCCTACCCCTCCTATCGCAGGCTCACGTTCCGCCGCGGCCCGGTCGTGTCCGCCCGCTTCGCTCCCGACGGGCAGATGATCGTCTACGCGGCCGCCTGGGACGGCGCCCAGAAGCCCGAGCTCTTTTCGGTGCGGGTGGAGAGCCCCGAATCGCTCCGGCTGGCGCTGCCTGCGGGACAGGTCGAATCGATCTCGCGAAGCGGCGAGATGCTCCTGCTCGATATCCTGCATTCTCGACGGGCGGGCGAGGAGAACCGGCACGCTCTCGCAGACGCCCCTGTCCGGCAGCGCGCCGCGCGACCTGCTGGAAGACGTCGGCGCCGCGGACTGGTCGCCCGACGGCAGCGCCCTGGCGGTCGTGCGCGCGCCCAACTGGCGATACCGGCTGGAGTTTCCGGTCGGCAAGGTCCTCTACGAGACGACCGGCTGGATCAGCCATCCGCGGGTCTCGCCGAAAGGAGACGCAGTGGCATTCCTCGACCACCCCGTCTTCGGCGACGACCTCGGCTCCGTCGCGATCGTGGATCGATCAGGAAAGAAGAGGACCCTTTCCACGGGATGGGGAAGTGTGCAGGGCCTCGCCTGGTCCGCTTCCGGTGAAGAGATCTGGTTCACGGCGGCACGGACCGCTTCGCGCGTGCGCTCTACGCCGTGTCCCTTTCGGGAAGGCAGCGCACGGTGGCGACGGCGCCGGGGGGCATGATGCTCCAGGACGTCTCGCGGGATGGGCGCGCTCTCTTCATCCGGGGCAACGCATGGCTCGGGTTCCTCGGCCTGCTTCCCGGCGAGACGAAGGAGCGGGACTTCTCGGGTCTGGAGTGGTCGGTCGGGCCCGATCCTCTCTGAGGACGCAAAGACGGCAGTCTTCACCGAGGCGGGGGAGGGCGCGGGGCCATCGGGCTATTCTGTCTATCTGCGCAAGCTCGACGGTTCGCCGGCCGTGCGGCTCGGCGAGGGGCAGGCTCTGGCGATCTCTCCGGACGGAAAATGGATCCTGACCTGCCTCATGCGTTCGACCCCCTCGCCGATCGTGCTCCTGCCAACCGGGGCCGGAGAGCCGAAGAGCTTCCCGAAGGACTCGATTGACCATGCCAGCGACGAGTTCGCGGCATTCCTTCCGGACGGCAAACACATCATCTTCGCCGGCCGCGAGCCCGGAAGGCCGCCGCGCGTCTTCGTCCAGGACCTCGCGGGAGGAGCCGCGCGGCCCGTCACTCCAGAGGGAGTCGTGGCGAGCCTTCTCTCGCCGGATGGCAAGACCCTCCTGATCCGCACGCCGGAGCAGGCGTTCGCCCTGACTCCGCTGGAAGGCGGACCCTCGCGCGCCGTTCCCGGCCTCGAGCGAGAAGACCGGCCATTGCGATGGGCGTCAGACGGCCGGGCGTTGTTCGTCGGTCACGGCCGGAGTGGGCTCCCCGTCTTCCTCGTTGACACCGAGACGGGACGTCGGGAAGTCTGGAAAGAATTCAGGCCGGCCGATCCGGGGGGCATCACGAGCATCGGGCCGTGTGCGATCTCGGCGGACGGGAAGACCATCCTCTTTCTATACACGCGCATCCTCTCCGAGCTTTACCTGGCGGAAGGACTGAAGTGAGGATTGGTGATCTGTGATTGGTGATTTGCGGTCAGGATTGGGTCAGCCCTGAATCCATGAACTTTCGAAACACCGCGGATCCTTCCCGGGCACGTATCGGACGCACGACCGGGTCGGGTAGTACCCGGTCAGCGCGGCGGCGTCGGGCGCTGACGTCTGCCGCTTAAGGTCCGAAAAGGTCTTCGTCTCGCCTCACCAATTTAGGTGATGCGCGGCCTTCATCGCGGGCACAGGCTGTTTGCGGAAGGTCAAACAGATGCCCCGGCCACGCCGCTCCCCATGGGAGAGCACAACGCCTGCACGAGGCTCCCCGGCGGCATCAGCGAAAGCCTTCCAAGAGCCGTAGGCCGACCTCCGATCGAGTTGGGGATTCACGGCGACAGAGGCCGTCCTGCGCAGGAAAGGAGGCGGCGAGAACATTCTCCAGGCTTTTCCAACCAATTGATCGTTGCATTGAGGGGCGGGCACCCAGCCCAATCTCGGCTGAGACGAACACAGAATAAGGAGGATGACCATGCGGGTTGCAATGAGACTAAGAATCGCGACTCCCGTTTTCGCAGTCTTGACTTCGCTGCTTTTGCTCGCGTTCACCCCGGTGGGATCGGCCGAGGAACCGGGCCTGCTCTATGGCGCCGCCGAAGTCGGCACCAAGCTGGTGGCCTTTAACCTGGAAGCCGGGAGGGTCAGGGTCATCGGCGATATTGGATTCCCTAATTCGCTTTCACTGGCATTCTGCCGGCCGGGCGGAAGGCCGTACACGATAATCAACACTTTCGACCCGGCCAACGCGCAGTTGGCTACTCTCAATCTGGGTACAGGGGCGGCAACGCCAGTTGGCTCACCGCTGGGCCAAAACTTGAGCATCATGGGCATGACCTGCTCTTCGAACGGTACTCTCTACGCTATTGGCCAGGCCGACTTAGCAAATCCTGATTTCAACAGCCTGTATACCGTGGATCGCGAGACCGGCCTTGCTTCGCGGATTGGGTCCACCGGTGTCGTCGGGGGATATGCCAACGGATTCTTAATGGGCCTGGACTTCGCGCCCGACGGCACCCTGTACGGGGCCAACGCAAGCTCGCTGTTCCGCATTGACTCGGTCACCGGCCACGCGACAAAAGTGGTCGATTTCGTTGGTGTCGATTTCGTGGGTGTGACGAAGGTTATGGGCCTCGCCATCGATAGGGACGGGACCTTCCACATCTCAAACTTCGTGCCGCAGGTCCCGGGGAGCACTGTATACGTGGTCGATGTCAGTACGGGCGCGGCCACCCCGATGCTGAATAGCGGACTGGCGTTCGTTCACGCCATTGCCTTCAGAGATCCGGGCAGGTGAATGGCTGCGGGGCGGGTCGCGCGAGTGAATGCACCGTCAGAGGAAAGGTCCGGATTTACTGCATTTTCCGGCAGGACCCTGCACCGAAGGGACCGGTGAATGGTGCGAAAGGAGGGACTCGAACCCTCACGGTGTTACCCACAGGCTCCTGAAACCTGCGCGTCTACCAGTTCCGCGACTTCGCAGGGATGCGAGCGTAGCCGTCGATCTCGTTGGCGTCAAGGGAACCTGTGGGCCACAGGTTCCGGCTTATCTGTTCGGGGGAGACCCCCGTGCCCCCCGCTGCGCGTCTACCAGTTCCGCCACTTTCGCAGGGATGCAGAGCGTAGCCGTCGATCTCGTTGGCGTCAAGGGAACCTGTAGGCCACAGGTTCCGGCTTATCTGTTCGGGGGAGACCCCCGTGCCCCCCCTCCCTCACCCCCCGCTGCGCGTCTACCAGTTCCGCCACTTTCGCAGGGACGCAGAGCGTAGCCGTCGATCTCGTTGGCGTCAAGGGAACCTGTGGGCCACAGGTTCCGGCTTATCTGTTCGGGGGAGACCCCCGCGCCCCCCGCTGCACGTCTACCAGTTCCGCCACTTTCGCAGGGATGCAAAGCGTAGCCGTCGATCTCGTTGGCGTCAAGGGAACCTGTGGGCCACAGGTTCCGGCTGAAGGGTTCGGGGGAGACCCCCGTGCCCCCCGCTGCACGTCTACCAGTTCCGCCACTTTCGCAGGGGAATACTCCGTCGGTGACAGTCGGCGCCCTCACCCTGCCCTCTCCCGGGCGGAGAGGGAGAGCCCGGTCGCGGCGCAAGTAGAGCAGATCCTTCGCTCCGCTCAGGATGACCGAGAGTCTACTCCAACCTGCGCGACCCTGGTCGTGCTCGGCCCCGGTCGCGGCGCGAGGAGTCTCCCGAAGTAACCGAAGGGAGGAGCCTCGCGCCGCGGGAGCGGAGCGGTTGTGCGAGAAAAGGCGAGCGATCGAGGCCGCATCCGGCCGAGTCGCTCGCCGGTGCGCCGGCAGGCGCATTTCCCGCGCGAGCGCGGAGCGACGTCTAGGCGGCGGATTTCTTCTGGGTGGTCGGGGGCTGCTTCGCTTTGACGACGCAGGCGGCGCAGATCGGGCGATGGGTCGCGAAGGCTTCGGCGAGGTCCTCGACCGTGAGGTCACGCCATTTCCGGATCTTGCCGTCGGGGCTGACGAGGCCCGGATTCCGACCGAAGCGGCGGATCTCACCGATCACGCCTCCGCAGAGGGCGCAGTTGGAACCGGCGTACCACTGGGCCACGCGGTCCCTCACGAGGCATCCGTCCGGCGCTCCCTCGATCTGGGTCAGGCATCGCTGCCCGCATTTGCCGCGCTCCGGCCAGCGGGAGCAGGACGTCAGACGGAATTGCAAGTCGCCGCGCGCCGCTGTCCAGGCGGCTCGAACCGCTCCAACCTCAACCTCCTCGGGCGTGATCGTCTCGGGGCACAACACGACCCGCGGCCCGCGGAACCGTCTGTAGTTGCGGACCATCACGTAAGCCAGGGGAACGCACGACAGGATCAATACGGCGGCGAAGACCAGAAGGAGAGTCATGGACCACCTCCACGGTTATCCCACTGTAGTCCCGCCCAGGGGCCGCCGAAATGATGCAACTGAATCAGACGACGAGGCACCGGCGGGGCAATCGGCAAGTCCCGAGACAGCTTGGGAGAGTGTAGGACGACCCGAGGATCACACTCCTGGCGTCCGTACCCCAGGATCCGCTCTTTC
>CAVUIX010000048.1:0-75841 GCA_963741435.1 uncultured Acidobacteriota bacterium
GCTGCGTTTTGTTCCCCAGCGGATCGCCCGTTACGTGCTGATCCCTGTCGATTGGTAACCAGCAGCCAGCCGAAAGTCGGGGACGCGGCATGACTGATGCCGATCGGTGTGCTGAATTGAATCAGGAGCGTGTCCGGGTAGTGGTCGTTCTGGATCCGGTCGCGGCGCGAGGAGTCTCCCGAGCGAAGCGAGGGAGGAGGCTCGCGCCGCGGGAGCGGAGCGCGGAGCGGGGGACCAGGCGAGCGATCGAGGCCGCATCCGGCCGAGTCGCTCGCCGGTGCGCCCGCAGGGCGCAGGTCCCGTGCGCAGCGCGGAGCGACGGTTAGCCGGCGGCGAGGCCGGGCGGGCGGCGGCCCGAGGCGGTCAGCAGGACGCCGGCGAGGATCAGGATGCCGCCGGCGAGGATCCGCGGGGAGAGCCGTTCGCCCAGGATGAGGCTGCCGAGGATCACGGCGATGAAAGTGTCCACGAGGGGGATCGTGCCGATGACGGCGACCGGCACCCTCGGGATCAGCCAGAAGAGGCCGGCGAAGGTCAGCACGGTGCCGAAGACCGCGAGATAGAGGAGCGACAGGATCGCGGAGGAGGTCCAGCGAGCGGGGGCGCCGCGCTCCAGGACCGCGGCCGCGAGGAGGAGGACCGTCGAGCCCACGAGCGTCTGGCCCCAGACGTTGACGACGGGCGGGACGCCGGAGAGCGATCTCTTGTTCAGGACGTTGGAATAGGCGGACACGATCGCGGCGCCGAGGACCAGAGAGCCGCCGGCGACGAGAGGGCCGTGCGGCGAGGAGCGCAGGCCCGCGATCGCTGGCGCCTCGATCACCGCGACGCCGCAGAGACCGAGCGCTGCCGCGGCCACGGCTCTGGGCGTCAGGGGCTCATCGGGAAGCAGGTAGTGGGCGAAGAGCCCGACACAGATGGGAAAGCTCGCGAAGAGGATCGCCGCGAGTCCCGAGTCGATCCACTGCGAGGCCGTAAAGAGGAAGGCATAGGAGAGTCCGATCTGCAGAAAGCCGGAGAGCGCCACGAAGCGAAGCTCCTGCCGGGTCAGCCTCTTCCGCGCGGCGAAGGCGACCGGAGCGATCAGCATGCAGGCCAGCGCCATGCGGAACGCGGCGAAACGCAGCGGCGGCAGATCTCGCAAACCGATCTTGATGCCGAGCCAGGTCGAGCCCCAGACGGCGCAGAGGAAGAGGTAGAGAGCCAGCCGCCGTCCGGCGAGCACGGACATGATGCGCGTCTATCCCGTGGCGGCCGGCGCGGGGGCGGCGCGGGCGCGCGTTCGGATCGTCACGATCACGACACCGGAGAGAATCAGCGCGCCTCCCGCGGCGGCCCTCGCCGTGATCCGCTCGTGGCCGAGCAGGCTCCCCCAGAGCAGGGCGAGAAGCGTGTTCAGGATCGGGAAGGTCCCGACGACGGCCACGGGAAGCCGGGGAATGAGCCACTGGCTGCCCAGAAACGTAACCGTGCCGACGAGAGCGAGATAGCCGAGCGCGAAGACCGTCCCGGGGGTCCAGCGGGACGCGTCGTGCCTCTCGAAGACGGCGGAGGCAAAAAGCAGAAGCGGGGCGGCAACGACCGACTGGCCCCAGACGCTCACGACCGCCGAGACCTGCGCGAGGCGTTTCTTGACGATGATGGCGGATATGGCGGAGACGACGGCGCTGAGAAGGACGAGCAGGCCTCCCAGGGCGAGCGACCGGGCAGGGAGAGACTCCGCCCGCGCCAGCGCCGGCAACTCGATCACGGCCACGCCCGCGATGCCGCAGAGAGTCGCGACAATCGTGCGCGCGGTCAGCGGCTCGCCGGGGAGCAGAAAGTGTCCCAGCACCGGGACCCAGATGGCGAAGGAGGCAAAAAGCAGGGCCGTCAGTCCCGAGTCGATCCACTGCTCCGCGGTGAAGACGCAGGCGTACGAGACGCCGATCTGGAGGAATCCGACGAAGGCGATGGTGCGGACTTCTTTCGCGCCGGCAAACAGCTTCCCCCGGCGCAGGACGAACACCGCGAGCAGGAGGGCGGCCAGGACCATCCGCAGGCCGGCGAAGCGAAACGGGGGAAGGCCCTCCAGGCCGACCTTGATCAGGAGCCAGTTCCCGCTCCAGAGAATCGAGAGCAGCCAGAAGATGGCGAGGTCGCGGCCGCGGACGGGATGCATGCTGGCGCATGCTAGTCCGTCGCTCCGCGCTGCGCGAGCGAAGCGGCTCCGCCGCCGGCGTGCGGCTCGGCCAAAGGCCCTCGACCGCCCGCCTCGTCGCTCACTCCGCGCTACGCTCCCGCGGCGCGAGGCTCCTCCTTCGATTACCTCAGGAGACTCCTCGCGCCGCGACCGGGGCCCTACGTCTTGTTTCCTTTCCAGGTTCAAGGTCAGGAGTGAATAGAATGTGTTTATGGAGACGACGGCCATCGACGACGCTTCCAAAGGAGAGCTTGTATCGGGATCTGGCGGCTCTCGCTCGGATCGCTTCTCGGCGGAGAAAGCGACGCACTGGCCAATCTCGCAAACGCTTCGGCGCTGCTGGCGCAGGCGCTCACGCGGATCAACTGGTGCGGCTTCTATCTCCTGCGCGGCGAGGAGCTGGTGCTGGGGCCTTTCCAGGGGAAGCCCGCGTGCGTGCGGATCCCCGTGGGCAAGGGGGTTTGCGGGACCGCGGCGGCGCGCCGGGAGACTCTCGTCGTGCCCGACGTCAATGCCTTTCCCGGCCACATCGCCTGCGATGCGGCGTCTCGCTCGGAGATCGTCGTCCCGATCCTGCAGGACGGCGTCCTGCGCGGCGTCCTCGACGTGGACTCGCCGGCGCTCGGCCGATTTGACGATGCGGACCGTGGAGGGGCTGGAACGATTCGTCGGAGTGCTCGTTCCGCTTGTGAAGTGGAGAAGCCTCTAGCGGTGTCCCGTGTCATTCTGAGGAGCGAAGCGACGAAGAATCTGCCCTCTCAAGCCGGAACGAGAGCAGATCCTTCGCTTCGCTCAGGATGACAACGCGTCCCAACGGGAGGAAACATGAAGACGTTCGGCGGGAGGGTGACCTGGCTCGGACACGCGGCGTTCTTGATCGAGTCGCCCGGAGGCGTGCGCATCGCGATCGATCCGTGGATCGGGAACAACCCGAAATTCCCGAAGGGGTTCGACTTCGGCAGGCTCGACGTCGTGGCCGCGACACACGGTCATTTCGACCACTTCGGCGAAGACGGCATCCCGCTCGCGAAAGCGACCGGCGCGACGGTCGTCGCGATTTTCGAGCTGGCCCTCCACTGCGGCGCGAGCGGCGTCGAAAAGGTCTCGGGGATGAACAAGGGGGGGAGCCAGACGGTCGCCGGCATCGAGTTCCGGATGGTCCAGGCCGTCCACTCGGCGGGCACTTCCGGGGCGGGGAGAGAAACGAACT
Source organism: uncultured Acidobacteriota bacterium (assembly GCA_963741435.1). Lineage (GTDB taxonomy): Bacteria > Acidobacteriota > Thermoanaerobaculia > UBA5066 > Gp7-AA6 > JAWOLE01. Next base: position 3,393 of record CAVUIX010000048.1, read on the forward strand.
TCCCCGCCGACCCGTGCGGCTACGTCCTGACCTTCGAGGACGGTTTCCGCATCTATCACTCTGGCGACACCAACGTCTTCTCCGACATGTTCCTGATCGGAGAGTTGTACGCGCCGGACCTGGCCCTCCTTCCCATCGGCGACTTCTACACGATGGGACCCCGCGAGGCCGCCAAGGCCTGCGAGCTGCTGCGAGTCCCGCGGTTGATCCCGATGCACTGGGGAACGTCCCCGGCCCTGTGGGGCACGCCGGCGCTATTGAGGGATGAGATCAAGAAACGGCGTTTACCGACGGAAGTGGTGGACCTGGCGCCCGGCGGTTCCTGGCCGGCGTAGGTGTCAGGGAACAGGTTCCAGGGAAATGCAGGTGTCAGGTGCCAGGGATCAGGTATCAGGGACGGGGCCAGGCGCCTCACCTGACACCTGGCACCTGATACCTGACACCTGCCTTTCCCCTGACCCCTTCAACCTGAAACCTTCTTTTTCATTGGAGAGGCAGCCTCCCGGCGAAACCCTCTTCGTAACCGTGGAAAAACTCGAGCGACAACTCCGGATACTTCCAGCAGTAATAGCCGGCGCCGGAGTCGAAATCCACGAGCCACAATCCCTTGATTTCGACGCCGAGGGTTGAGAGCTGCCGGATCCACTCCCGGACCAGCTCCTGCCGCTCCTCTTCCTTCTCGGGGTCTTCGCCGAGCGCGTCGTAGCGCGCGACGGCGTCCGAGGTGATCTCGCGGACGCGGGGCAGCGCTTCCCGGGCCTGCGCGAGAGTGAAGATCTTCTTTTCCTGGAGCGGAGCGGAAGGCATATCCGTTTCCTGCGACGAATCCGCCCGGCCGCGGACGACCGCGATGAGTTTCGCGACGGCCTCGAGGTCTTCGCCGCGGGCCGCCGCGACGTAACTCTCCAGGACCGCGACCGCCTCGTCTGTGCGGCCCAGCCGCAGGAGCAGCAGTCCTCGCTCGCGCTGCACGGACGGGTCGCCGGGCACGAGCGCCTCGGCGCATTCGAGCGCCGCGAGCGATTCCTCCAGGCGGCCCCTCTTCTCGAAAGAGCGGCGCAGGTTGAAGAGGACGCGCGCCAGGATCGCGCGCGCCGAATCGGGGAGAAACGCCTCCGGCGGGAGCTCGACCGGCGTGCCGAAGATCTCTCCCACGCGGTCCGCGACGGCCTGCGCGTCGCGGAGCTTGCCGCCGTCGAAGGGGTCCAGGTACTGCCCGTCTGGCAGATCCGCGCCTCCCACGACGAAGTGGCCGGGCAGGCCGACTCCGCAAAGGGCGAGGCTCGCGCGCCTCGCGACCTCGATCACGACGATCGAGAGGGTAATCGGCATGCCTCGCCCCGTGTCCAGCACGTGGGCGACGGAGGAGTTGCGGGGATCGTCGTAGGAGTCGGTGTCGCCCCGCAGGTCTTCCTCCTCGAAGAGCACGCGCAGGAGAGCCTCGTAACCGGTTCCCTCGCGTTCCCTCAAGCGGCGTACCCGCGAGGCGAGCGCCTCGACGCGTTCTCTCGCGGGCCCGGCGTCCTTCCCGGGATCCGCGATCCGCGCGATGAGCAGTGCGCCTTCGAAGAGGTCGGGGTCCCGCTCTCCCGCGAAACGCCGGAAGCGCTCCACGATCTCCAGGGCGGCCGCCCGAGCCGCCGCGGTCATCCGAGCTTTCGCGCGATCGCCACGCCGTCGCGCAACGGCACGATCACGCTCGAGAAGTCCGGCCTGGCGAAGAGCCGCCGGTTGAACTCACGGATCCCCTCGGTGGCCGGGTCGCGGGCGGCGTCGTCCACCACGCGGCCCGACCAGAGGACGTTGTCGGCCAGCAGATAACCGCCCGGCCGGACGCGCGGCGCCGCGGCCTCGAGCGCCGCGGGATAGTCGTCCTTGTCGATGTCGATGAAGACAACGTCGAAATCCCCCCTGGTCGCCTCCAGAAGCCCGACGGCTTCGCCGACCCGCACGTCCACGCGGTCGAGGAGTTCCAGCCTCAGGAGATAGCCGCGCGCTTCCTCCGCGTTCTTCGCGCCGCCGTCGGTGTAGAAGACCCTGCCCTCCGGCCCGACGGCGCGGGCAAAGAAAGCGGTCGAGTAGCCGATCGCCGAGCCGAGCTCGAACACGCGCCTGGCTCCGATCGATTCCGCGAGCATGGTGAGGAGGGTCGCGACCGCCGGGCCCACGATGGGAATGTCGCGCGTCCGCGCCTCCGCCTCCATCTCCTCGATGACGGAGTGCCTGGCCGGCAGGAGGTCGCGGATGTAACGGTCGAGGTCGGGAGAAATGAGAGGTGTCATGGAGTAATAGTAAATCGGGTGATCGGGTGATCGGGCCATCGGGTGATCGATCCTGGCAAATCACCCGATCACCCGATCGCAGATCACCCGATCGGTAAGACATAATCCGGCGCGTGCTCGAGAGCCTGCTCCAGCGTTTCCCCCAGAAGGAGTTCGAGTCGCTGGTCCAGACGCGGCGCGATCTTCACCAACACCCCGAGCTCGGCTTCGAGGAGACGCGGACGGCGGAAATCGTCGCCGGCAGACTGTCTCGCCTCGGACTCGCTCCGCGCACGGGCGTCGGCAGGACAGGAGTCACGGCGGACCCCGGACAATCCGGCGCCCGGATCCTTTTGCGCGCCGACATGGATGCCCTCCCGCTGACGGAGGCGACCGGCGCACCGTACGAGTCTCGGGTTCCCGGGAAGATGCATGCTTGCGGACATGACGGCCACGTCGCGATCGGGCTGGCGGTGGCCGAGCGTCTGTCGCGCGCTCCCGGCGCGGAACGGTTCCGTTTCCTTTTTCAGCCCGCGGAGGAGGGCGCGGGCGGCGCGGAGGCCTGCGCCGCGGACGGCGTCCTGGAGGGAGTCACGGCGGCCTTCGGCCTTCACCTCTGGAACCAGCTCCCGGTCGGGAAGATCGGCGTCAATCGGGGCGCGCTGCTCGCCGCGGTGGACGAGTTCGCGATCGAGGTCGAGGGACGCGGGGGGCACGGCGCGTCGCCGCACGAGACCGCCGACCCGATCGTGGCCGCCGCCCGCATCATCGACGCCCTGCAGTCCGTCGTCTCGCGGGAGATCTCGCCACTGGACTCCGCCGTCGTGACGATCGGCAGCGTCCACGGCGGCACCGCGTTCAACATCATCCCCTCTTCGGTCCGGCTGACCGGCACGGCGCGATCGTTCACGGAGGAAGCCGGACGGGCGCTGCCCGAGAAGGTCGCGCGCGTCGTGCGCGGCACGGCCGAGGCCGCCGGCGTCGAGGCGCGCCTCGACTACCGCCGCGTCAACCGCGCCACCGTGAACGACCGGGCCATGGCGGAGCTCTTCATCGAGACAGCCCGGGAAATCTTCGGGGAAGAGAACGTGGAGACGGAAACACGCACCCTCGGCGGTGAGGATATGTCCGTGTTTCTCTCCCGCGTTCCCGGCTGCTTCTTCTTCGTCGGCTCGGCCCCCGCGGGTCCCCACCGCCCGCACCACTCCCCCGATTTCGACATCGACGAGCGATCCCTCGCTCTCGCCACCGTGCTGTTCGAAGCGGTCGCGCTCAAAGCCGCCGCCCGGATCTGAGATTCCAGATTCCACATTCCAGATTCCAGGAAGGGGCCGCTTGGAATCTGGAATCTGGAATCTGGAATTTCCGGCTCTGTGGATAATCAGCCGATGTCCACCCTGACCCTCGTTTTCCTGATGCTCTACCTTGCCGGCGTCCTCGCGATCGGTTTCGCATGGCGCAAGCGCGCCGGGCGCGACGAGGCGTCCTATTTCGTCGCCGACCGGAGCTTCAACACGTTCTGGGGGTTCATCGGGCTCGCCTCGCTGACGACCGGCGGTTCCACGACAATCGCGCTCGCAGCCTTCGTTTACATCCACGGCCTCGCCGGCCTGTGGCTCGACCTCGCGGGGGCGCTCGGCCTCCTCGCGCTCGGGCTCTTTCTCGCGCGGCGGATCCGGCGCGAGGCAGCGGTCACGCTGCCGGAGATCATCGGCCGCTACTACGGGCCGGGGGCGCGCCTGGCGGCCGCGATCCTCGTCCTCGTTTCGGAAATCGTCTGGTTCGCGCTCTTGATCGAGGCGACGCAGGTCGTGCTGACGGCGGCCTTCGGCCTCTCCCCGATCCTCGCGATCGTGGGCTCGACGGCCGTCTTCGTCCTGTACACGTCCCTGGGGGGACAGTTCGCCGTCGCGCGGACGGACCTCCTGCAGTACGGGCTGATGGTCGTCGGCATCCCGGGGATCGCGCTCGCGTGCACGCTGGCCCGCGCCGGCGGCCTTTTCGCCGCGCTGCCGAGGCAGGCCTGGAGCTTCCCCGTTTCACCGACGTTTCGCGCGGGTGACGTCTTCGCGCTTCTCGTCCTGATCGGATTGCCGCATCTCGTCGGCAGCGACGTCTACTCGAAGCTTCTTTCTTGCCGCGACGAAGCTACGGCGCGCCGTTCGGCGCTCCTGGCGAGCGTCTCCAAGGTCGTCTTCGGGCTCTCCGTCGCCCTGATGGCGCTGGCGGCGCGGGCGCTGCTCCCGGCGGCGCCGGCCGGAGAGACGCTTCCGCGCGCCATCCTCTCGTTCGTCCCGACGCCGCTCTCTTCCCTCGTGCTCGTCGCTCTCGTCGCGACGATGCAGACGTCCGCCGACGTGGTCCTTCTTTCGGCGACGGCGGTCACGGTCCGCGACATCCTGCCGCCGGTCACGCGGCGCTCGCCGCCGCTCCTCGCGGCGAGGCTCCTCTCCCCCTTCTACGGCGCGCTCGGCCTCGTGGTGGCCGTGGCGCTCGACCGGGACGTCCTGGAGACCCTGAAGCTCGGCTACTCGATCTTCGCGGCGGGCCTGATCCTCCCGGTCCTGGCGGCTCTTCTGGGCAAGCCCTTCGCGCCGACGCCGCGCGGCGCCATCGCGGCGATGGTCGCGGGAGGCACCGTGGCCGCGGCGGGACGCTTCTTTCCGGAGTGGACGGGGGGCGCCGACCCGGTCCTGGCCGGCACCGCGGTCAACCTGGTTGTTCTCCTCTTTTCGGCCGCCGCGGCCCGGATGTCCGGGACCGGGGCGCGGGCGACCGCGTGATCGATCCGCGCGGCCCTTCCCCCGAGTCTCATCCGGCGCTGATCAAGCCCGCCGGCCCGACTCTCGGCGTCTCGCCCCCCCGCGGCGTCCCGGGACCACGGCGCGGGATGTTCTCCTCGCTCAAACACAGGAGCTTCCGGCGCTACTGGATCGGCCTCTTCCTCTCCAACGTCGGGAGCTGGATGCAGACGGTCGCCCAGGGGTGGCTCGTGCTGCGCCTTTCGGATTCCGCGTTCGTCCTCGGCCTCGTCACGTTCGCCGGCTCCGTGCCCACGCTCGTTTTTGCTCCGCTCGCCGGCGTCGCCGCCGACCGCTACGACCGGAGGAGCGTGCTCCTGGCGGCGCAATCCATCCAGATGTTCTCCGCGCTGCTGCTGGCGGCGGCCACGTTCTGGGGATTCGTCACGGTGCCGCTGGTGGCGGCGCTGGCGATCACCTCGGGTGTCGCCAACGCCTTCATGACCCCGTCCCATCAGTCGCTCTTTCTCGACCTCGTCGGATCGGAAGACCTGATGAACGCGATCGCCTTGAATTCGATGCAGTTCAATCTCTCGCGGATCATCGGCCCGATGATCGCCGGTTTCACGATCGCGGCCTTCGGGGAGACGGGATGTTTCCTGCTGAACGCCGTCTCCTTCGTCGCGATTCTCGTTCCGCTGGCGCTTCTGCCGCCCATGCGGTCGGCCCGCCGGCCGACGCGCGGCGCATGGGTGGACCTGAGGATCGGTCTGCGGTTCGCCCGGCGTGATGCGGTGCTGCCGCCCCTGCTCGCCCTGAGCATGGCGCTCGCCGTCTTCGGCACGCCGGCGGTGACGCTCGCGCCGCTTTACGCTCGGAGGCTCCTCGACGTCGGGCCGCAGGGCCTCGGAGGAATGCTCTCCGCGGTGGGTGTCGGCGCCGTCGCGACGGCCCTCCTGCTCGCCTGGCTCGGAGACTTCGCAAGGAAGGGACTCGCGGTGACGCTGGCCGGCTGGGCCTTCGCGCTCTCGCTCGCGGGTCTGGCCGTGTCGCGGCGATACGCGTTCTCGCTCGCCTCTCTCGCCCTGCTCGGAGGCGCGATGATGTGCTCCTCGTCCCTCGTCAACACGCTCATGCAGAAGCGCGCGCCGGACAGGCTGCGCGGGCGCGTGATCTCCCTCTATGCGCTCGCCTGGCTCGGGTTCGTGCCGCTCGGCAACCTCCAGGCGGGCGCGGTGGCGGAGCGCTTCGGGGCGGCCGCCTCTCTCTGGGCAGGCGCCGGCGGGATCGCCGTGACGCTCCTTGCCATCCGCGCGCTTCGTCCCATTCCCTCAACCGCAGCCTGACCGTCGCTCCGCGCTTGCGCGGCGCGAGGCTCCTCCTTCCGATTACTCGGCTCCTCGCGCCGCGACCGGAGCCTGGCACCGCGATCCGGGGTCGAGACGAGGTTATCCGGACGGATTCCTTGACCGGGCGGCCCCTCGCTTTCGCGCTGAGGGGCGCTGCTATATCGTTCCCGCCCATGCGAAGGGCGGGCGTCGGAACGTGCCTCTCGCTTCTGTTCCTGCTCGCCGCCGGCGCGAGCGGCCAGCCCGAAGAGCCCTTTCGACCCAAGGGCAGCTACGACAACTCGGTGCACCGGTTTCACCCCGACCTCGACGCGCGCTTGAACGCCGTGCGGTTCGCTCGCTGGCGGACTCTCGAGATCGCATGGGAGTCCGGTGTGACGGACGAGCTCGACCGCAAGATCTCCGCCGACGCCCTCGTTCTCGCGAAGCAACCGCCTCGGTTCCCGCCGGAGGCCGACCGCGTCGCGCCGCTGCTGGCCCGGGATGCCGCTCCCGTCTTCCGGGCGCTGCGCTGGGGTCAGACTCTCCAACAGCAGCTCCTCGATGTTCTCGCCTCCTCCGACGCGGAAGAGCAACTGTCGGTCACCCGCCTCGATCGGGCGCTCCTGCTCTACCGCCGCGAACGGTGGGCGCTTTCCGAGCCGTCGGAGCCAGTCGCGGGCGTGGCCTCCCTGGAGAGGACGGCCGCATGGCGCATCGAAACCGCCGGGGCGAGGCTCTTCGCGCGCACGGCCGACGACCTGACGACGCCCGACTTCGCGCAGCAGCGGTGGCGCGTGAAGCAGACGATCGCCGATTTCGACCGGACATTCGAAGGCGAACATCCCCCGGAGGAGGCGGCGGACACGACACCACCTTCCGGCATCGAGAAGACCTTTCCCGGTGTCGCGAGGGCTCTCGATCTGGTCGAGCAATTCCGGAGGGACGTCCTGGAGGCCCTGGCCCCCGGCGGCACGACGCTCGAAGCTCGCCGGAAACGGGCGGAAGGCCTGCGCGGTGTCGCGCGACGCTACGGCCTCCCCACCGCGGGCATGGCCGAGCCACAATCGCCATGACCGTCGCGCGAAAAGCTTCGCTTGCGGTCCTGCTGCTCATTGCCGCCGTGAAGGCTCGGGCCCAGCTCTTGAGCGATCTCGAGGTCGACCGCCCCCTCGCCGTCGAAGACGCGCGGCCGGTCTCCTTCCGCGCCTTCTCCGGATCCGTGGACTGGACTTACAACGTGAGGCAGGACCAGTTGGACGACTACGGCCCCGGTTTCTCGCTCCTGTACGGGATGGCCCGGGGATTGGAGCTGGGAGGAAGCGTGCGCTACGTCACGCGCCCCGGGCGTAACGCCGACCGCGGCATCTCCTCGGGCGACATCGTGCTCCACGCGCTCTACCAGCTCAAGACGGAGACCGCCGACTGGCCCGCGCTGGCGGTGCGCGCCGGCGTCGAGTTCCCCACGGGGCTCGACTCGAAGGGAACCGACCTGCATCTGGCGGGACTCGCGACCCGTTCCTTCGAGGCGTTTCGCATCCACGGCAACTTCCTGTGGACGCGCCTGGGAGCCACCGGGAGCACGGAGCGCTACGACCGCTTCGAGGGGATCGTCGGAGCCGACTGGGTCATCAACTCTCACCGACGCAGCGACACGCTCCTCGTGGCCGACGTGGACGTGAGCTCCAATCCGGTCCGCGGCGGGGGCAGGGTCCTGGCCGTCGAGGCCGGGATCCGGCAGCGGATCGGAGTCCAGACGATCCTCTTCGCCGGAGCCGGGTCGGAGCTGATGGGAGAGCGAGACCGGGCGCACTTCCGGATACGCGTAGGACTGACGCACGTCTATTAGCCGGGAGGAAGGTGTCAGGGAAAAGGGGTCAGGGAAAATGCAGGTTTCAGGTGCCAGGTGTCAGGTGTCAGGTTCTGAGCGGGAGCAGGCTCCGGTCCCTGATACCTGGAACCTGATACCTGACACCTGCATTTCACCTGACACCTAATAACCTGACACCTGGCCCATGCGCGTATTTGATTGTCACATCCACATTCAGCCGTGGGAGCAGTTGAAGCCGGCGGCTCTCACCCTCATGAGCGCGCGGAACGATCTGCCGCGCATCGAGCGGGCGCTCGCGGAACCGGCGGAGCTGCTCCGGCTGATGGACGAAGAGGGGGTCGAGCGCGCCGCCCTGATCAACTATTCGGCGCCCGACGTCATGGGTTTCGACGAGACGGTCAACGACTGGGTCTGCGATTTCGTCCGCGGCCATGACGACCGGCTGGTCGCCGTGGGCTCGGTGCATCCCCGCTTCACTCGCGCCGCGGCCTCCGAGACCGCGCGTCTCTTCGAGCTCGGCATCCGCATGCTGAAGCTCCATCCGCCTCACCAGCTCTTCGCCGCCAACGGCTACCGCGAAGGGGACGAAGCGCTGCGGGAAATCTACGCGACGGCGGAGGCGATGGGCCGCCCCGTCATGATCCACACCGGCACTTCCATCTTCCCGGGAGCGCGCAACCGGTACAGCGACCCGATGGCGGCCGACGACGTCGCCGTCGATTTTCCGCGGCTCTCGATCATCCTCGCCCACGCGGGCCGCCCCCTCTTCATGCCGACGGCCGCTTTCCTCGCGCGGCGGCACGCGAACGTCCATCTCGACCTCTCCGGAATCCCTCCGAAGAAGCTCCTCGAATACCTGCCCCGTCTCGAAGACCTCGCCGACAAGTGCCTCTGGGGGACCGACTACCCCAGCCCGGGGGTGCTCTCGATGAGGAAGAATGTTGAGGATTTCCTGGCGCTGCCGCTATCAGAGGCCGCGAAGGAGAAGATTCTCTGGTCCAACGCGGCCGCTCTGATTGATTGACTGGGACTGGGGGACGGGGGACGGGGAGACTGGGAGTGGAAGAGGGCATCGGATGAGCGTCGCCCAGTCTCCCGCTCTCGCCTTCTCCCGGTCAGCAGGGCGCGGCAACGCCCTCAATGAAAGCCAGTTCATATAATCGAGCCGACGTGAACATCACAAGGATCCTTGTCGTGGGCGGCGGCACGATGGGGCGTGGCATCGCGGGTCTCTGCGCCCTCTCCGGCTTCGAGACAGCGATCTTCGAGGCGGATGGAGAGGCGCGGGGCCGCCTGAGAGATTCCATCGAGTCTTCCTGGCGGCGCGCGGCCGCGCGAGGAAAGCTCTCCGCCGAGGAGATCGAGGCGGCAGGCGGACGGCTCCGAATCCTGGACCGCCTGGAAGAGGAGGCCGGCGCGGAGCTCGCCATCGAGGCGGTGCCCGAGTCTCTTCCTCTCAAGCAGCGAGTCTTCGAGTCTCTCGACCGCCTCTGTCCCCCGGAGGCCGTGCTCGCCTCGAACACGTCCTCGCTCTCGATCGCCGCGCTCGGCCGGGCGACCCGGCGCCCCGACCGCGTCGTCGGAATCCATTTCTTCAACCCGGTCGGGGCGATGCCTCTCGTCGAGGTCGTGAGCTCACCGGAGACGTCCGGGGAGACGGAAGGCAAGGCCGTCGCCTTCGCGCGAGGGCTCGGCAAGCAGGCCATTCGTGTGGCCGACTCTCCGGGGTTCGCCACGTCGCGCCTGGGGCTCGCGCTCGGCCTCGAAGCCATGCGCATGGTCGAGGAGGGGGTCGCGAGCCCGGGAGATCTCGACCGGGCGATGGAGCTCGGCTACGGCCACCGCATGGGTCCGTTGAAGACGAGCGACCTCGTCGGCCTGGACGTCCGGCTCTCGATCGCCGAAACACTGGCGTCGCGCCTGAGCGAGGGGCGGTTCCGTCCGCCGGAGATCCTGCGCAGGCTGGTCGCTCAGGGATTCACGGGAAAGAAATCGGGGCGGGGCTTCTTCGAATGGGAGGGAGACACACCCGTCGAAACGGAGCCGGGAGCCGGGAAATAGGAGACCGAGAGGCCATGAACGACCGGAGGGGTCTGACTCTCGGAGTCGTGCTGACTCTGATCGGAGCCTTTTTTCTCCTGCGCCGGTCCGTCGCGTTTTCCGGACCCGGTCCGACTCTTCTCCTTCTCGGGGCGATCTTCCTGGCCATTTCGGCCCTGCGCTCCTTTCGAGGCCCGCTCCTTCCGGGAGGCGTCCTTCTCGGCCTCGGTGGCGGGTTCCTGCTCCAAAGCGCGCTCGAGCCCTGGCTTCCGCGCTGGGCGACACTGCTGGCGGGTCTGGGCATTGGCTTCCTGCTCATCGCCGCTCTCGACCGGGCCGCGGGGCACGAACGCCGGGGTCCCTGGCTCGCGCCCGCCTTGATTCTCCTGGGCACGGCTGCCGGCGCCGCCATCGCTCGCAGCGTGAATCTGACCGACTTCTTCGAGCGCCTCGCCTTTCTCTGGCCGTGGCTGCTCGTCGCCGCCGGCGTGTGGCTGGTGGTCTCGGCTGTGCGGCGCCGTGAAGGTGTTGGGTGATAGGTGGAAGGTGGTAGGGAAAGCCCCGGACCCTACCACCTACCACCTTCCACCTACCACCTGATCGCGGCGATCAGAGATCGCTCAAGTCCAGGAGCTTCGGCACCGATGGCCGCGGCGGTACAGGAGGTGGATTGCTGCGCCGCGCGGCGATCAGGCGGACGGTCGCCAGGAGGATGACGAGGGCGGCGACGAGCCCAGCGGAGAAGAAGCCGGTCGCCAGACGGTGGTAGCGCGCGAGCAGGATTCGCGAAGGATCGGTAACGGGCAGCGTGTCGAGCAGACCGGCCTCCGTCCGGATCTTGTCCATGGGCGGGATCAGCAGGCTCTCGATCACGACAGCCGTGATCATGCCGAGGATCGCGGCGCGCGTGGCGAGGGTCCGAGTCAGCCGCGCCGCCTCCCACCACCGTCCCAGCAGCCAGGACGTCAGGAACAGAACCGCGAAGCTTCCCTCCGCGAGGCGGCAGGCCACGGTCAGGATGGGGCTCTGGAGGCTCGCTGCCAGGTCCCGTGTCGGCAGAATCCGGAACGACGCCGGAGCCACCGCCAGAGCGAAGAACACCGGGGGCCCAATCGCCAGGGATAGCGCAGTCAGGTGAAGCGCAGGACAGGCACGGGCGCATCGCGCTCTGGAGCCGGAAGACGGGAGACGGAAGACGGAAGACGGAAGGTCCGAAGAGTTTTTCACTGATTTCTCGTCTTTCCCTCTACCCTCTTCCGTCTTCCGGCTCATGGGGCATATTCGGCGGTCACCGCCGGGATGAGGCCGGCGGCATGCGCCCGATCAAGAAGCACCTGCACGGCCCGGCGCCCTTCAGGGCCGTAACTCCGGGTCCAGTCGTTGACGTACATCCCGACGAAGCGGTCCGCGGTCGAACGGTCCAGGCCCCGCGCGTAGCGCATGGCGTGCGAGAGGGCCGCTTCGCGATGCTCCAGGCCGTATTCGATCGAGCGCGAAAGGGAGCGGGAGATCCGGCCGATCGTATCCGGGCCGAGATCGCGCCGGACGACGTTGCCGCCAAGGGGGAGCGGCAGGCCGGTTTCCTCTTTCCACCACCGGCCCAGATCCACGACCTCCGTCAGTCCTTCCTTCCGGTAGCTCAGCTGCCCTTCGTGGATGAGCAGTCCCGCGGGCAGCCGCCCCTCGAGAACCGCCGGGAGGATCGCGTCGAAGGGAAGCACCTCCGTCGCGGCCCCGGGAGCCCACAGGGAGAGTGCCAGCGCCGCGGTCGTCAACCTTCCCGGAGAGCCGACCGCGGCACCACCCCGCGCGATCTCCTCCCGGGAGACCGGCCGCCGCGCCACGACGACCGGCCCGTATCCGTCGCCGAAGGAGGCCCCGTGCGGAAGCAGGAGATAACGACCCGCCAGGTGAGCGTAGGCATGAAAGGAGACCGCTGTCACGGCGAGCTCTCCGGACAGAGCCCGGCGATTCAAGCTCTCGATGTCGGCGAGCTCGTGCGTGAAGGAGAGCCCTTCCGTCTCCACGCGTCCCTCCGCCAGCGCGTAGAACATGAACGCATCGTCGGAGTCCGGACTGTGAGCGACCGTGATCGTTTCCGCGAAGGACATCGGCGGAGATTCTAGTCGGGAGTCCCCGGCGCTTGACATCCGGGGCGGGTGCGCCGAGAATGAGCGCAACCTGTGAGACAGATTCTTGTTGAGTCGCGCAAGGAAGTCCTTAGAATGAAATCGCCGGATGGGTTGTGGCCCACCCGGCGACTGAAGAACGTATGACCCGTCAATCAATCGGCAGCGACAGACTGAAGGGGATACGCCCCTGCGAGGGGGCGGCAAAATTAGCACCTCGCCCCAAGGCTGTCAATCAGCTGTCGGGAGGGAGGTGACATGATGGCTACCAAGAAGAAGGCCGCAAAGAAAGCGAAGAAGGGCGGCAAAAAGAAGAAGTAAATCAGTACTTTACGATTTACTGCCTGGAATTCTTGGGGGCCTGCGGGCCCCCGATTTTTTGCTTGCTTTTTGAAACTTTCCCTCCCCTGTGACTCCAAAAGAGGACGCGGCTATATCTATTTTTATATAGTTCTCGTATGTCGCTTCCTCACATCCTCCTCGGTCTTCTCTGTGACCAACCGCGGACCGGATACGATCTCGAGCGCGCCATGCGGGAGGAACTCGATCATGTCTGGCGGGCGAAGTTCTCCCAGATCTATCCCGCCCTGGCCCGGCTGAGGAGGGCCGGGCAGGTGCACCTGAAGGTCCTCGGCCCCCGGGGAGGGCCTCGCCGCAACCTCTACCGCGTGACCGCCGCCGGGAGAAGGGAGCTGCGCTCCTGGCTCGCCGCCCCGGTCCAGCCGCGAAGCAAGGACCCCCTCCTCGCCCGCGTCGCATTCCTGGACATCCTGCCGCCCGGAGAACGTCGCGCCGCTCTCCTCGCTCTGGACAGGTCGCTCGGCGAGGACGTGAGGCGGCTGCGCTCCGCCCCCGCGCCGACGGGGTCCCGCCTTCAGGCCCGCCGCGGGGCGATCGAAAGGCTGGATGCCGGCCGGCGGTGGCTGCAGGCGCTGGCCCACGAGTCGGCGGCAAGCCCCACGGCGGTCGCGGCCAAGAAGAAGTGAGACGAAGAGTCGGTCCGAGGAAACTTCGCGTGGGACCTAGCGGTCCCCCAAGCCTCCTGGCCGCGGTCGTGCCGGCAGCCGGCCTCTCGCGCCGGATGGGGCAGGAGAAGATCCTTCTCCCCTTCGGCCGCTCGACCCTCCTGGAGACGATCATCGAGACCCTCGCGGCGGCCGGCATCAGGGATGTCGTGACCGTTCTTCGGCCGGATCTCCCGGAGGCGGCCGAACGCGCGAATCGAGCCGGCGCCCGTGTCCTGATCAATGCTCATCCGGAAGGGGAAATGCTCGTCTCGATCCGCCTGGGTCTCGAGGCGCTCTCCCCCGAGGTCCGAGCTGTCTTCATCTGGCCCGCCGACCATCCGGCGATCTCCCTCGGAACGATCGAGCTCCTGGCTCGCCGCGCGGACCCCGCTCGCGCGCTCTTGCCCTCTTACCGCTCGCGCCGCGGCCATCCCGCGCTCATCGGCCGGGACCTGTTTCCTTCGATCAGGGAGATCCCGCCGCGGGAGGGTCTCCGCCATCTCTGGCGGATGAGGCCGGAGACGTTGCTCGAGGTCCCCGTCGAGGACCGGGGAGTCCTGCAGAACATCGACACTCCGGAGGACTATCGCCAACTGATCGGGTCGTTGACTCCCGATCCTTCACTTCGGATATCCTGCTGCCGGTCGCCAGACGCCATGAGCGACGAAGAGCCGAAACCCGGATTCACCCGCCGCGATCTCGTGCGAGGCGCGGTCGCCGGAGCGGTGGCCGCGCGAGTCGGAGGCAAAGCGGAACCGGCATCCAACCGGGCGCTGGGACCGCAAGCCGTTCCCATCGAGCTCACGGTCAACGGCAAGCTTCACCAGTTGACCGTCGAGCCGCGAGTCGTCCTGGCCGACGCGTTGCGCGATCGGCTGGGCCTGACCGGCACCAAGGTCGTTTGCGGCCGCGGCGCGTGCGGCGCCTGCACCGTCCTGCTCGACGGCGACTCTGCCTGCTCGTGCCTGGTTCTGGCCGCCGAAGTTCAGGGAAGACGGATCACCACGATCGAGGGGCTGGCTTCGGATGGCCGCCTCGCGCCGATCCAGGAAGCGTTCGTCGCGGCCGATGCTCTTCAGTGCGGCTTCTGCACCCCCGGGTTGGTCCTATCGTGCAAGGCGCTCCTCGACAAGAACCCGAAACCCTCGCGCGACGAGATCCGGCATGCCATCTCGGGCAACCTCTGCCGGTGCGGCGTTTACCCGCACGTCTTCGAAGCCGTGGAACGCGCCGCCGGGAGTGAGGACGGCACTCGGGACGAGGGAATCGGGACTCGAGACCGCATCGCCAGCTCTCACCGCCGGGTCCCGGCTCGTCAACGACCACCGCGTGGATGCGGGCACGGCCGAGGCGCTCGAAGCCGAGGAGGCATGAAGTGAGCAAGGAGAAGCTCCGCCTCGGCTTCAACGGCAAGTTCGAGGAGAAGGAAGTCGAGATCGCGCCCGACGATCCGGCGCCGTGGGATCCCTCGCGGAAGTTCTCGATTCTCGGGACGCGCGTCGCCCGTTTGGATGCTCCCGCCAAGGCGACCGGAGCGGCGCGCTATTCGATCGACGTTCGGCTGCCGGGCATGCTTTACGGCAAGATCATCCGCAGCCCTTACCCGGCGGCCCTCGTCAAGTCGCTCGACCTCTCGGCGGCGCGCCGGATGCCGGGCGTCAAGGCGGCGCTCGCGATCGTCAAGCCCGGTGAGGCCGTTCGATTTGCCGGCCAGGAGGTCGCGGCGGTCGCCGCGGACACGCCCGAGCACGCGCTCGACGCGATCGGAGCGATCCGGATCGCCTACGAGACCCGGCCGTTCGTCGTGGACCCGGCGGCAGCGAGAAAGCCGGAGTCCCCTCTCGTCTTCGAGCAGAAAGTCGAGACGAAGACGAGCGCCGGAGACATGCCTTCCGCGGCGAAAGCACTCGGCCGCAAGGGCAACGTGCAGGGCCCGCGGGCTTCCTCGAAGGGGGACATCGAGCAGGGCTTCCGACAGGCGGACGCCGTCGTCGAAGGGACGTACACCACGCAGGTCCAGACGCACACGGCACTGGAGACCCACGGCATCGTGGCGCGATGGGAGGGGGACGAGCTGACCGTCTGGGCCTCGACGCAAGGCATCTTCTCCGTGCGCGACGAGCTCGCCGAGGTCCTCGGCCTCTCGAAGTCAAAGGTGAACGTCGTCACCGAGCACATGGGCGGAGGCTTCGGAGCGAAGTTCGGCGCCAGGACCGAGGGCGTGACGGCCGCGAAGCTCGCGAAGGAAGCCGGCGCCCCCGTCAAGCTCTTCCTCGACCGCAAGGAGGAGCATCTGGCGACGGGCAACCGCCCTTCGGCCGTGCAATGGATCAAGGCGGCGGCGACGAAGGACGGGAAGCTCACGGCCCTGCAGCTCGTCGTGCACGGCAACGGCGGCACCAACGGCGGGACCGGCACTTCCGGGCCCTTGAAGAACGTCTACTCCTGCGACAACGTCAAGACCGAGGAGTACGACGTCTTCACCAACGCCGGACCGTCCGCGGCCATGCGCGCGCCCGGGCATCCGCAAGGCTCCTTCGCGCTGGAAGGCACGATGGACGAGCTGGCCGCCAAGCTCGGCATGGACCCGCTCGAGTTCCGGATCAAGAACGACCCCTCGGAAATCCGGCGCGAGGAGTTTCGCATCGGCGCCGAGAAGATCGGCTGGTCGACGCGCGACGCGCGGCGGCGGACTTCCGACCCGGCGGTCCTGCGCGGCGTCGGCATGGGCGCGGCCATCTGGTACAACACCGGCGGCACGGGCCCGAAGGCCACCGTGACGGTTCACCGCGACGGCTCGGCCGAGGTCGTGCAGGGAGTGCAGGACCTGGGCACCGGCGCGCGCACGATGGTCGGCGTCGTGGCGGCCGAAGAACTGCAGCTCCCGCTCTCGAAAGTCGCGGTCCGGATCGGGGACACACGCCTGCCCTACGGTCCCGCCTCGGGCGGCTCGACGACCACGCCTTCGAGCGCCCCCGCCGTCCGGGCGGCCGCCTATCACGCGACGCGCCGCATCGCCGAGCTTCTCTCGAAAGAGTGGGGAATCGCCCCCGCCAACGTGGTCTTCGCCGAAGGGGTCTTCTCCGCCCGCGGGGACGAAGCGAAGAAACTCGCGTGGAAGGAGGCGTGCGCCAGGCTCCCGGCGGAAGGCATCTCCGCCGGCGGCGAGCGCGCCGAGAATCATGCGGACGCATGGAAGCGCTTTACCTCCGGCGCGCAGTTCGCCGAGGTCGAAGTGGACACGGAAACGGGGCTCGTGCGCGTCAAGAGAATCGTCGCCGTTCACGACTGCGGCCTCGTCGTCAACGCCCTGACCGCGGAGAGCCAGGTTCAGGGCGGCATCATCCAGGGGATCTCCTACGCGCTCTACGAGAACCGGATCCTCGATCGCTCGTACGGCCTCATGGTCAACCCCAACGTGGATCAGTACAAGATCGCCGGCGCGCGCGACGTGCCGGACATCGAGGTCGTCTTCCTGCCCGTCTGGGACGGCGTGAACAACACGCATTCGGTCGGCATCGGGGAGCCCGCCACGGTCCCGACGGCCGGAGCGATCGCCAACGCCGTGTCGCACGCCATCGGGGCCCGGATCCGGAGCCTGCCCATCACTCCGGAGACGGTCCTGGCGGCGCTGGACGAGAGGAACTCGGGCGGGGTCCGCGCATGAAACCGTTCACGCTCATCCGTCCGGCGACACTTTCCGAGGCGGCCCGCGAAGCCTCGAAGCCGGGCTCGGAGATCAAGGCCGGCGGAGTGGACCTCCTCGACCGGATGAAGGAAGGATTCGACAGCCCGCAGCGGGTCGTCTCGATCGCGCACGTGCCGGGGCTCGACGAGATCTCCGCCGGACCGCCGGCGAAGATCGGCGCTCTGGCGACCCTCGCGCGCATCTCTTCGAGCGCGGACGTCAAGCGCCTCTACCCCGCGCTGGCGGATGCCGCGGAAGGCGCCGCCACGCCGCAGATCCGCAACATGGCGACGCTCGGAGGCAACCTCTGCCAGCGGCCCCGCTGCTGGTACTACCGCCTGGCGGAATTCGACTGCCGCAAGAAGGGGGGCGCCACCTGCTACGCTCAGGACGGCGAGAACCGATTCCACGCGATCTTCGACTCGGATCTCTTCTGCTGCTGTCTTCATCCGTCCGCGACGGCCGTCGCCCTGCTTGCCTACGGCGCGAAGCTCAACACCGTGTCGCCGAAAGGCCGGCGGACGATTGCGCTGGACAACTTCTTCGTGCGGCCGATCGAGGACGCCCGGCGCGAAAACGTCCTGGCGAGCGGAGAGATCATCGAGACCGTCACGATCCCGGCGCCCCCTCCCGGCGCCCGCTCCATCTACAGGAAACTCAAGGAGAAGGAATCCTTCGACTGGCCGCTGGTCGAGGTTTGCGTGAACCTGACTGTCTCCGGTGGCACGGTCAGCGAGGCCCGAGTCATCCTTGGCTCCGTCGCCCCCACTCCTCACCGCTCGCCGGAAGCCGAGGCGGTTCTGCGCGGCGCGAAGGCCGGTCCCGAGATCGCCGCGAAAGCCGCGCAAGTCGCCGTCTCGACCGCCAAACCGCTCGCGCAGAACGCGTTCCGCGTGCGCCTGGCCAGAGTCATCCTGGAGCGCGCCCTGCGTGAAATCCTGGCATGAGGAATGGGTGATTAGTGATTGACAGAGCCAATCCGTTTCCGTCCCTGATCACAAATCACAAGTCACAAATCACAAATCTCTTCTCATGGACCTGATGGCTCGCTTCGCGAAGGCGATCAAGGACGGAACCCGCCAGCCCGACCCCCTGCTCTGCCGGCATCTGCGCACGAAGACCTGGTACGTGCCCGACTCCTACACCGAACGGGACATATCCCGCTCCTCTTCGACGTCGCAGTACTGGTGCCTGAAGACGATGCGCCCGGACGGTCCCGATGGCGTTCTCGCGCTGCCGGAGGACTGCACGGATGAGCGCGCCTGCTTCGAGCCGGCCTCCGCGCCCGGGGGCGCCGACAGCTGATTCATCTGTCATCCTGAGCGAAGCGAAGGATCTGCTCCCGTCGCCTAGGGCGAGATCCTTCGCGCCTCACGGCGCTCAGGATGACCGCGCGCGTTCGGCGCGCGGTCACTTCTTTCGGAGCTCCGTCAGGACCTGGCGGGCGGATTCCTTCAGCGTTTCGCGGACGCCGAGCCCGGTCGTCGCGGTCGCCGCGAAGGTCGGCTCTCCCCTGATGTTCAACAGGCGGTGCATCTCGCGCAACGGAACGGCGGTCGGCAGGTCCCGCTTGTTGAACTGGAGGACGTAGGGGATCGCGGCGAAATCGTATCCGTGCTCCTTCAGGTTCTTGTCGAGGTTCCCGAGCGATTCGACATTGGCGTCCATCCGGGCCTCCTGCGAGTCCGCAACGAAGATGACGCCGTCCACTCCCCTCAGGATCACCGCGCGCGAAGCATCGTAGATGACCTGCCCCGGCACCGTGTAGAGGTGAAAGCGCGTCCTGAAGCCGCGGATCTCGCCCAGGTCGAGCGGCAGAAAATCGAAGAAAAGCGTCCGTTCCGTTTCCGTCGCGAGCGAGACGAGCTTGCCCTTCGAGGCGGCGGCGGCGTGGTCGTAGATGTATTGCAGGTTCGTCGTCTTGCCGCCGAGTCCGGGCCCGTAATAGACGATCTTGAAGTTGATTTCCCGCTGCGAGTAGTTGATGAACGTCATCGGCCGGAGTGGGCGCGCCGAGGCTACTCGGAGAAGAGGCGGTCGATGTCCTCGTCGGTGATCTCGAAGAAGGGGGTTTCGAGCGCCTCCGCGGGGGAGAGTCTCCCGCTCTCATCCCTTCCGGGCGATCTCCTCGAACACGGTCTCCAGCTCCGCCGTGGCCCGCCGCACGCGCAGCCGGACAAGGCCGAGCGAGGTCCGATTGTCGAAGAGGACCACCAGGATCACCCGTTGCGCCACGATCGAGATGTGAAGGTTGTCCTTCTCCCCTTCGTGAAAGAGGATCGAGAATTCCTTCTCTCCGATGAGCCGCGCGAGGCCGTCGGTGGCCGCGACGTTGCCGGCCGCCAGCGACGCGAGCGCGGTCGCATCGAGAGACTTCATGTCTCCGACCGCCGCGATCTGCTGGCCGCTCTTGTCCACCAGGAACACGAGATTGGCGTTCGCGTCCAGAAGAAGGCGCTGCAGGGTCTGACGGATCTTCTGAAACTCCTCGTCGTACAAAACGAGGTCATGCGCGCTCATTGAGTTATTGAGTTCTCCTGATGCTAATTTATCCTAACAGAGCCATCGGAGCGAGACCGCCAGCAGCCTGTTCGGGTGATCCGTGCCCCGGTCGCGGCGCGAGGAGTCTCACGGGGGGAGGAGCCTCGCGCCGCGGGAGCGAGGCGAGCGAGGATCAGCGACGTCGAGGCCGCATCCGGCCGAGCTCCGCCGGTGCGCCCGCAGGGCGCAGATCCCGCGCAGCCGAGCGACGGTCACAGGTCCCGTCGGTTCTCCAGGGATCGCGCCATCGTAACCTCGTCGGCGTATTCGATATCTCCGCCCACCGGCAGACCGAAGGCGATCCGCGTCACGCGCACCCCGGTCGGTTTCAGCTTCCTGGCGATGTAGAGGGCGGTCGCCTCCCCTTCGACGTTCGGATTCGTCGCGAGGATGACCTCCCGGACCTCCGAAGTGACGCGGCGCAGCAGACCTTCCCCGTCGATCTCGTCGGGACCGATGCCCTTCAACGGCGAGAGAGCGCCCCAGAGCACGTGGTAGCGGCCGCGAAACTCCCGGGTCTTCTCGATCGCGGCGACGTTGCCCGGCTCCTCGACGACGCAGAGGAGCGAAGGGTCGCGCTCCGGATCGGAGCAGACGTCGCACGGGTCCTCCTCCGTCAGGGTGTTGCAGATCGAGCAGCGCCGGACAGCGGCCCGCGACTCGGAGATCGCCTGCGCGAGGCGCTCGGCGTCCTCCTTCGGAGCGCGCAGCAGGTAGTAGGCCAGCCGCGCCGCGCTCTTGCCGCCGATCCCGGGAAGCCGCTGCAGCTCCATGGCGAGACGCTCGAACGCCTTCGGGACGCCCCTCATGGAACGACGCTCGAGGCCGTAAGGCGTAAGGCGTCAGGCGTCAGGCGGAGCACGACTGAGCGACCCTTATGTCGGAAAACCCAAGCTTCGCCTCACGCTTTACGCCTCACGCCTAACGCATCCCGGGCATCATGCCGCCGAGCATCGCGGAGGTCTTCTTCTGGACGGCCTCGTCCACCTGGCGCGCCGCCTCCCGGCAAGCCGCCAGGACCAGATCCTGAAGCGTCTCGACGTCTTTGGGGTCCACGCAGGTCGGATCGATCCTGACCGAGAGGATCTCCTTGGTTCCCGACATCTCGACCGTGACCATGCCGCCGCCGGCAGAGGCCTCGATGCGCAGAGCTTCGAGCTCCTGCTGCATCTTTGATTGCATGGCCTGGGCCTGAGCCATCATCTTCTGGATGTTCATGATGCGTAGCTCTCAGCTCTCAGCTTTCGGCTCTCAGCCAGAAACGCTCGGCGTCACGCTCGACTGATAGCTGATGGCTGAAAGCTGAGAGCTATTCCTCCTCCTTCACTTCCGTCAGCTCGGCTCGAAAGAGCTCCATGGCGCTCCGGACGACCGGGTCGGTCTCGGCGCGATTGCTGGCCCGCTCGCGGGAGATCGCTTCCCGGGGCACCTCGCGCGCGGCCTGGCCCAGGTCGCCGTCGGCGGGAGGCCCGGTCTTCAACACGACGCGCAAGGGGCGCCCGAACGCCTCTCGCGCCACCTCCGCCAGCAGCTTTCGGACCGGCGGCTCCTCCAGGGCCTCCTTGGCGGCGGCCTTGTCGATTCCAAAACGAAGGACGAGGTCGTCGCCGTCCACGCCAATGGACTCGGCCAGGCTCACCTGGGCTCCCGTGACCCTCCGGCGGGCGTCCAGCAGATCGGAAAAGCGGGAAAGCGCATCGGCGGGAGAGGCGGGCGCGGGAGCCGGCGCCGCCCTCTCGGCCTCGACCGACACCAGGGAGAGGATGCGGGGACCGCGCGCGTCGGACCGGGGAGGCGCGGCGGAAGCCGCGGGAGCGGCCGGCGCAGCGGCGCCGGAAAGCACGTCCTCGATCGACTTCAGGCGTGGAAGCTCGGCGAGTTTCAGAACGAGCATCTGGAGGACGATTCCCGCATCGTCGCCTCTGCGCACGAGAGCGTCCGACTCGATCGCCAGGGAAACGGCGCGAAGCAGATTCTCGTACGGCATCGCGCGGGAAAGGGCGGTCAAACGCTTCTGATCGGCCTCGGGCACGTCCCCCCGGGCTCCCGCCGCGAGCATCAGGAGGCGTCGAAGGAGCGACAGGAACTCCTTGCCCACGCGGCGGGGATCCTCGCCGGCGTCGAAGAGCTTGCCGAGCGTCGCGACCGCGGCGCCCCGGTCTCCCGAGGCCGCGGCCGAGAAGACTCCTTCCAGCAGCTCGCGATCCACGAGCGCGAGGATCTCCGCGCAGCCGGCCTCGTCCACCGAGCCTCCCGACAGCGTGGCCGCCTGGTCGAGCAGCGAGAGCCCGTCGCGCAGGCTCCCTTCCGCGGCGGCGGCGAGCATCCCGAGGGCTCCCGGCGTCACGCGGATCTTCTCTTCGGCGGCGACCTTCTGGAGCTGCTCGGCGATCTCGGCGACCGTCAGCGCCCGGAACCCGAAACGCTGGCAGCGCGACACGATCGTCGCGGGAATCTTGTGCAGCTCGGTCGAGGCCAGGATGAAGCGCGCGTGGGGCGGAGGCTCCTCGAGCGTTTTCAAGAGGGCGTTGAAGGCCTCCGTCGTGAGCATGTGGACTTCGTCGATGATGGCGATCCGGAAACGGTCGCGCTGCGGGGCGTACCGGACCGTCTCGATCAACTCCCGGGCGTTCTCGATCTTCCGGTTCGACGCGCCGTCCATCTCGTGGACGTCGAGCGACTCGCCGCGAGCCAGGATCTCGCGGCAGGAGGCGCACTCGTCGCAGGGGTGGACCGTCGGCCCGCGCTCGCAATTCAAGGCCCGCGCGAGGATGCGGGCGGTCGAGGTCTTGCCGACGCCGCGCGGCCCCGTCAGGAGGTAGGCGGAGGCGACGCGCCCCTCGGCGATCGCGTTGGACAGGGTCCGCGCGACACCCTCCTGGCCGACGAGGTCGTCGAAGACGCGGGGACGCCATTTTCTCGGAAGCGCGACGTGCATGAGTGGTCCGCCCGTAGACTGGAATTCAGAAACCGGCGGCTGAAGATGAGTTCAGGTTTGCCTGCGGCGCACGGGGTCGCCTCCTGATCGCTGCTTCCTTCCGGACCTGACGAGGTTCGGAGACTTCCGTCGCACAGGGCCCGAACCCATCTTCCGCCGCCGGAAATGGGATTCTATCTCACCGGCGATCCTTGCTGTCGCACCGTGTTCTCCCCGTGCCGTAGGGGCGGCCCTTGCGGCCGCCCGCCCCCTGCGGGATGCGCCGAGCGTACGAGACCATGATGCCCTCGGCTGCGCCTCACTGCCCATCGCCGTGTCCCCCGTGCCGTAGGGGCGGCCCTTGCGGCCGCCCGCCCCTGCGGGATGCGCCGAGCGTGCGAGACCACGATGCCCTCCGTTGCGCCGACGCGTCAATCGACGTGCCCGCACGATCGTCGTGAGATGCGGTGACCTCATGAGCATGTACCCCGTCTCCACGATAGGGCATGTCCGAGAGAGGCGGGCGGGCGCGAAGGCCCGCCCCTACGGCGCGAGGGATGCGACGAGGGCTAGGAAGCCTTGCTGGGGTCGCGGCGAAGCAACAGGATGCAGGAGCAAGACTCCCGCGGCGAGTCCCGCCCACAGATCCGTGTCGTGGAGAGCGCCCGGCGGAAGGCGGGGCCACCAGTCGTACCAGGCGGCCATCGAAAAGAGCGCCGAGAAGAGGATGAGGGCGAGGCCGCAGAGGATCACCAGTCTCGCCGGTCTTCCGACCGTCATCCCTTTTCCTTCTCCCGGTGGGCTCGCACGAAGGCCATCACGGTCGATGCCAGGGCGGGAGGAATCTCCGTGGGCTTCAACATCTTGAGCGTCTTCCCCGTCGCCCGGTAGGTCGAAAGGAAATTCATGCAGGGCGGGCACATTTCGAAGTGCAGTTGCAACTCCCGCCGCTCTCCCTCGGGCATCGTGCCCTCCTCGAACTCGAGAAGGCAGTCGAGAATCAGCTCCTGGCAGGTCATCTCGTCGTGTTTCATCCCGCCGCCTGTTCCCTGAGGCGCGCGCCCGCAACCTCGGACAGTTTCTGCCGGACGGAGAGCCGCGCCCGGTGGAGCCGGGACTTGAAGGCGGGGATCGAGATCTCGAGGGTCTCGGCGATCTCGGCGGCCGTCATTCCCTCCACGTCGCTCATCCAGATCACGTCGCGGTAGGCGGGCGGTAGCTCCGCGATGAACTCTCCCGCGCGCGCGGCGAGCTCCCGGGCAGCTGCCTGGTCCTCGATCGCCACGCTCCAGTCGGGAACTTCGGCGGCGAAATGCCCGTCGCCGGAGAACCTCGGGAGGCGATCCTCGATCGCCACGGTCGGGAGCGACGGCCGGCGCCGCGCCCGGCTGTAGGCGCTGTTCAAGGCGACACGGTAGAACCAGGAAAAGAACTTCCGGGATTCGTCGAACGTGCCGATCTTCCGGTAGAGCGTCAGAAAGGCGTCTTGCGTGGCTTCCTCGGCGTCCTGCGAGTTTCGCAGGACACCATAAGAAAGAGAATAGACGCGCGCGTGGTACCGGCTCACCATCTCCTCGAACGCCCGATCGTCCCCCGCCTTGATGCGGCGAACCAGATCCAGATCCGCAGCGGCGGCATCCGTCGTGGCCATGCTAACTACGCCTATTCTTTCTTGATCGGTTCATCGGTTCATCGGTTCATTGGTTCAAGTACCCCGGATCACCCGATCACCCGATCGCAGATCACCCGATTCTTCCTGGCGGAGAGGGGGGGATTCGAACCCCCGGTACCTTTTGGGCACACACGCTTTCCAAGCGTGCTCCTTAAGCCACTCGGACACCTCTCCGGGGCCGCCGAGAATAACAAAGAATCGGCTCAATCGCCCGATTCGGCCAACTGGCGCAGGGTCTCCCAGGAGTAGATGCCGTCGTTGTGCCGGTCCGCCCAGTCGATCTGGAGGGCGTAGCCGCCGACGCGCCGGTGCGCGATGGCCTGGAACGAGGCGGGCGTGTACGGGCGCTCCTTCCCCTTGTAGACGTTGCCGAAGATGTCCTTCTCCCCCTTGCACATCGCGCACGGGCAGTGGCGCCGCAGCTTCTCCAGAGGGATGTAGTCCTCGCGCCCGTCCTCCCAGACGATCGCCAGCTCCCGGCCCACGACCATCACATCCCTCGGAACACGCGCGCCATCGTCAGTCCAATCAAAATCACAAATCCCAATTCCTATCGGATTCCGCTCGCCACGTACAGGTCCGACAGGATCCGCGCGCATAGGTGTACGCATAGGCGCCTGCTTCGGGAACGGCGCGGACTCCGAAGATCCCGACGAGACCCGCTGGGGTCGGCGGGCGCGAACTCCTTCCACAACTCTCGCCGTCCGGTCGGCAGGTCCACCCGGAAGATTCGCGCGGGCACCCGGGCCACTGTCACGGACATAGAGCGAACGGCCGTCGCGGCTCCAGCAGATCGCGCACTCTCGCCGGCCTGGACCCCGGGCGCGCGCTCGGGCTCGCCCCGGTCGACCGGGTAGAGCCAGGTCTCGCCGTCCGGGCCAATCGCGGCGAACCGCTTGCCGTCCGGCGAGATCGCGATCGGCGAAGACCTCGACCCCTTCCGGGCTGACGGCGCGCGGCTTGCCGCCCTGAAGGTCCTGCACGTAGAAGCGCAGGCCGCGCCCCGGCTCGTTCCCCGCGAAGAGGATCCTCTTCCCGTCCGGGAAGAACGCGGCGCTGACGTGGTTGATCGACATCGTTCGTGATCCGGCGCGACTCGCCCGATCCCGTCGGGAGCAGCACGAGCTGCGCAGGCGAGCCGCGCGGGATCGAGAGCCACCCACTTGCCGTCCGGCGAAAGGGCCATCGCCGCGCCCTCGCCGAGCCGCACGGCGGGCGAGCCGTCCGTCTTGCGGAGGAAGACCTGAGTAGTTCGTCCCGGCGCCCTCGCCGC
Source organism: uncultured Acidobacteriota bacterium (assembly GCA_963741435.1). Classification (GTDB taxonomy): domain Bacteria; phylum Acidobacteriota; class Thermoanaerobaculia; order UBA5066; family Gp7-AA6; genus JAWOLE01. The sequence continues at coordinate 28,821 of CAVUIX010000048.1, forward strand.
TCTCGTCGAAGAGGATCGTCTTCCCGTCGGCGGAGAGATCGCGCACGAGGGACCAGTCGAGCCACGAAAGATCCCGCTCCTTCGTTTCGCCCGGGAGCGAGCGCGAGGATACCCAGTCGCGATCGTCTCGTGCGTCAGGAGAACCGGCCGTCGGGGGCGACGTCCTGGAGCGTCAGGAGTCCGGTCACCCGCGCGAGAAGCCGCTCCCGGCCGCGAGAGATCCACGGCCTGGAGCGCCCGGGCTCCCCGGTCCGCGTCGCGGTGAACCAGACCTCCTCGCCTCGCGGGCCCCAGGCGAGTCCCTGTCTCGCTGCGACCACCCGGCCGAGAAGCGTCCTCTTCCTCCCGGCCAAGTCCACGACGGCGACCGAGCCTCCGTCGTCGCCCTTGCTGCGGGATGGTCGAGAAACGCCACGAGGTCCCCTCGCGGCGAGACGCGCGGGTCGCTGACGAAGCCGCCGGTCTCGTAGAGCGATTTTCCGATCGGGAACTCGAGGCGGTTCTTTCCGCCGGAGTCCCTGACGATCGCGAAGCTCTTCGCCGTCGGGCGACCAATCGGCCCACTGCGTCGCCTCGAGGACTTCGCGCGGCGCGCCGCCCGCGAGCGGCGCCCGCGCGAGCGTCCCCGTCCAGGTGAAGCCCCGAGGCGACTCGGGCGAGAGCTGCAGGGCGAGCTCTCCGGAACGGCGCCACGGCCGAGGAGCGCTACGCCGGCCGGGAACCGGAAGGCTCAGGGAATCGGGGCTTCCGGGGCGTGACGAGAAGAGCTGGCGCGGGCTGCCCTCCCACTCCGCCGAATAGAGGATCGTCTGGCCGTCCGGGGCGAAGCGGGCCGCGACTGATGTGGCCCCGCCGAAAGGTGAGCTGCTGGAACGAGGGAAGCGGGCGAACGCCCGCCTTCCTTCCGGCGACGTACGCCCCGGCGACGATCGGCGGCGACGGCGGCGAGAACGGCCAGGCCGAACCCGACGCGCTTCCGCGCCGCGTGACGGAGTCGACGGACGGCCGCTCGCCCGCTCGGCGCCGATACCCCCGACAGCGCCTCCAGATCGAAGGCCAGATCGTGCGCCGAGTGGAAGCGTTCCTCGGGGTTCTTCTCGAGGCAGTGCCGGAGGATCCGCTCGAGGCCGGGGGTGACGCTCTGGTCGGTCACGGACAGGTCCGGCGGCTCCTTCACCAGGATCGCGCTCATCGTGTCCGCCGCCGAGCCGCCGGAGAAGGCGCGCAGCCCGGAGAGCATCTCGTAGAGGATCGCGCCGAAGGAGAAGATGTCGGACCGCGAATCGGCCGCCTGGCCGCGCACCTGCTCGGGGGACATGTAGCCGAGCGTCCCGAGCACGACTCCCGGCTCGGTCCCCGCCGTCGCGGTGGGAGCCCGTCTGCGGTCCCCTCTCCTCGGGCTGGATCAGCTTGGCGAGGCCGAAGTCCAGGATCTTGACCCGCCCGTCCTTCGTGACGAAGAGGTTCTCGGGCTTCAGGTCCCGGTGGACGATCCCCTTCTCGTGCGCGGCGGCGAGTCCGTGCGCGATCTGGACGGCGAATTCGATCGCCTTCCTCGGCGGCAGCGCGCCGACGGCCAGCCGCGCCCGAAGCGTCTCCCCCTCGAGCAGCTCCGAAACGACATACGGCGCTCCCTCGTGCGTCCCGATGTCGTACACCGCCATGATGTTGGGGTGGTTCAGGACGCCGGCCGCGCGCGCCTCCTGCTCGAAGCGCTTCAGCCGGTCCGGGTCCTGCGAAACGAGGCCGGCAGGACCTTGATCGCGACCTCGCGCCCGAGCCGCGGGTCCCGCGCCCGGTAGACCTCCCCCATCCCTCCCGCCCCAAGCGGCGCCAGGATCTCGTAGGGGCCCAGATGGGTTCCGGCGGAGAGAGTCATTGGATTCGAGGGGATCTTACAGGGACTCCGCGCAAGCCCGAGCCCGACGAGGGGCGGGAGGGGCATACCGAGCGTCGTCGGTCGCGTCAGCGACCGAGGGGCGCGACATGCGGCGGGTTCGCCGCCGCAAACCCCCTCCCCTACAGTTCCGAAGATGCTGTGCCCTCCAGGCCACATTCTCCTTTTTGCTCGCGGCGTGCGAAGTCTCCCGAGCGGAAGCGAGGGAGGAGGCGCACGCCGCGGGAGCGGAGCGCTTGCGTGGGATTAGGCGAGCGGTCGAGGCCGCATCCGGCCGAGCCGCTCGCCGGTGCGCCGAAGGCGCAGATCCCAGGCAAGCGCGGAGCGACGGCTACTCGTAACGGAGGGCTTCGATGGGGTCGAGGCGCGAGGCCTTCACCGCGGGGTAGATGCCGAAAAAGAGGCCGACCGACATCGAGACCAGGAGCCCCACGAGGACCGACCAGGCGGGCACGGCCGTGGGCAGCGAGGGGACGAACGCCCGCACGAGCCCCGAGGCGGACGCGCCGAACGCGACCCCCAGGAGTCCCCCGATCGTGGTCAGCGTGACGGCCTCGGTCAGGAACTGCCGCACGATGTCGCGCCGGAACGCCCCGACGGCCTTCCGGATCCCGATTTCCCTCGTTCGTTGCGTGACGGAGACGAGCATGATGTTCATCACGCCGACGCCGCCGACCACGAGCGAGATCAGGGCGATCAGGATCATCGCGCCGGTAACCCCGCCCGTGATCGCCCGGAACTGCCCGATGAGCTGGTCGGGCGTAATGATGTCGAAGTCGTTTGGCCTGTTGAACGGGATTCTCCGGCGAACCCGCAAAACTTCGGTGCCCTTCTCGATGACAACGGCAAGATCCTCGGGGCGCCGCGGCACCGCGCTGATTCGGACGCCGTCCTGGCGGACCTGGAAGCCGAACTGGTGCTCGAAGGACTTGTAGGGAAGCACGACCTTGTTGTCGGGGGAGTAGCCGAACTGCTCCCCCTTCTTCTCGAGCACTCCGACCACACGGTAACGCAGGCCGTTGATCGTGATTTCCTTCCCGAGCGGATGCTCGGTCGGGAAGATCGCCTCCCGCACGTCCGCGCCCAGGACCACTTCGAGCGCGCCGTGCTCCACCTCGGCCGGCGTGAAGAACCGGCCGAGGGTGATCATGTAGGCCGTGGCCGTGGGATAGTACTCGTCCGCGCCGAGCACGTACGGATTGTTCGCCTCGAGGTTCCCATTCTTCACGTGGATTTCCGCGTCGAAGTAGCCGACCAGAGCCGAGACCGCCACAGCCTCGGGGCAGGCGTTTCGGATCGCCAGGACGTCGTCCATCGTCAAGTTGCGGCGGCGGCGTTCTTCTTCAGTCTGGGCAGCCGGACCGCCGAACCGAGGCTTGTACTTGGTGAACTCGATCCGGCTGGCGCCGAAGGCCTGGAAGTTTCCGATGACGTTGTTGTTGAAGCCGGTCACGATCGCCACCATCGCGATCACGGTGGCGACACCCACGACGATCCCGAGGATGGTCAGTCCCGACCGCAGCTTGTGCTCACGCATCGCGTTGACGCCGAAGAGGACGTTCTCGGCGAAGCCCCTGCGGAAGATCTCCCTCATCCGGTTCATGGCGTCCTCATTCGAAACGCAGGGCCTCGATCGGCGGCACGCGGGCGGCCGCCGTGGAAGGGGCGAGCCCGGCAAGCACGCCGGTCGCGACGGCGACGCCGATACCCAGGACGGCGAAGCCCGGCTCGACCCGCGCGGGGAAGATCTGGTTGACGAGAAAGGCGATCGCCGACCCGAGCAGGACCCCCGCCACACCGCCGGCGCAGGCCAGGAGCGCCGCCTCGAGGAGAAACTGCCGGCGAATGTCCCTCCGGCGGGCGCCCAGAGCGCGGCGGACGCCGATCTCCTTCGTGCGCTCGACGACCGAGACGAACATGATGTTGGCAATCACGATCGCCCCGACGACGAGAGAGATGCCGGAAATCAGGACCATCAGCGCGAAGGCCCCCGCCGTGAGCGACTTCCAGAGCGCCTGGAAAGCCTCCGAGCCCAGTGTCCCAAAGGGGTCGTCGGCCCGGTAGGGGGTCTTCCGAAGCGAGCGCAGGATCGTCCGGACCTCGTCCTGCGTCGCATCGATTCCGGCCAGCCCCGCTCGCGGCCGGACGTAGATGGACACCTCGTCGCTCGACGTCAGGATCTTCTGGACGAAGGTGATGGGAACGGTGATCACGTTGTCCTGGTTCTGGCCGAGGACGTCCCCCTTGCGCACGGCCAGGCCAATGACGGCGAGAGGGTATCCCCGGACGTAAACCGTCCGGCCGATCGGGTTCACGGTCGGAAAGAGCTGGTCCTTGACCTCGGCGCCGATGACGGCCACCGCCGCCGCGTGTTCTTCCTCGACCGGTGAGAAGAAGCGCCCGGCTTCCAGGTCCATCCGCATCATCGTGGCCATGTTGGCGGTGTGCCCCTCGATGCGGACGTCGGGATCCTTGAGCCGGCCGGCATGGACCGCGTCCATGTGGTTGGCCTGAGCGCCGACGGCCGCGCAGGTCCGGCATTCGCGCTCGATCCACCGCGCCTCACGCAGCGTCACGGGCTTGCGCTTGCGCTGCAGAATGAACTGGTCGCGGCTGCGGACGATTCCGTACTTGGTGAAGACCAGGACGTCCGGGTTCAGGTTCAGGACCTTGTCCCGGACATAGCCGTTCAAGCCGCTGATGATCGAGACCACCGAGACGACGGTCGCGACGCCGATGATCACGCCGAGAAGCGTCAGGAAGGAGCGGAGCTTGTTGCGGCGCAGGGCCTGCAGCGCGACCGCGAAGACCTCTCGCAGGGGCATGTCAGCTCTTGGAGCCGGAGGACTCCGCTCCCTTCTTCTCGTTCTCGACTTTCACCTTGTCCCCCTCCTTCAGCGTGCGCAGCGTCTTGAAGGGGCCGGTCACGATCTCCTGGCCGGGAGGAATCCCGCCGGTCACTTCGACCTTCAACTCGCCGGCCAGGCCGAGCTGGACCGGCAGGAACTTCGCCTTCCCTTCCCGCAGGACGTAGACACCTGACTCCGTCTTGATGCGTCCGGCGGCCGTCTTTTCGCCTTTCGGCGAGTCCCGCACGACGATCGCCGCCAGAGGAACCGCCAGGACGCGCGGCTTCGAGCCGGTGATGACGTCCGCGGTCACCGAGAAGCCCGGACGGATCCTCTCGGGCGGCCGGAGGAGCTTGACCCTCACCTTGAAGTTGATCGCGTCAGAGGTCGTGATCAGGCCCTGCAGCTCCGAATCGGTGCGGGAGATCGGCGAGTTCTCGACCTGCGTGACCAAGCCTTCGAATGCGCGGTCCGGATACGCCTCGATCGAGAGAACCGCCTTCTGTCCGACCTGGACGTTGGGCACGTCCGTCTCATCGACCATCAGCACGGCCTCGACGGTCGACATGTCGGAGATCGTCATCAGCTGCGTGCCAGGATTGTTCATCGTGCCGATGACGGTGACCTCGCCTTCCTTGACGGGCAGGTTGGTCACGACCCCGTCGATCGGCGCCCGCACGGTCGTCTTGGAGAGCGTGTCGCGGGAGGCGTTCAAGTTGGCGCGGTTCTGTTCCACCCGCCTCTGGGCCACCTGGAAGTCGGCCTCCGCCGTCTCGAGCACCGCTTTCGCCCGCTGCTGGTCGGCTTCCGGCAGGATCTTCGCCTCGTAGTTCCTCCCGGCCCGATCCGCGTCGCGCCGGGCCTGCGCGAGCGTCGCCTGCGCCGAGTCGAGTGCCGCGAGACTCCCCGCCAGCGCCGCGGCCGATCCTTCCTCCTCCGCCACCGCCCTGTTCCTGTCGATCTGGAGCAGGAAGTCGCCCTTCTTGACCACGTCGCCGTCGCGGACCGCGAGGTTGACGATCTGGCCCATGACAAGCGCCGAAAGTTCCACCTTCTTCTCGGCCTGGATCTTCCCGTTCGCGGTGACCTTGGAAACCAAGTCTTCCAGCTCTGCCTTGGCGGTCGTCACCCGCGGGATGCGGCGATCGCGCGCGGAGAGCTGCGCGAAGACCAGCAGGAGTACGACCGACAGCTCCGGCGATCAGAACGATCTTCCACGTCTTCGACATCGCAGTTATCCGCCTACCGGCTTCGTGGTCAGTCTACAGCGAACCGGCCGGAAACCGAAAACCGGGCGCGCTCAGCCTCGGTCGCGGCGCGAGGAGTCTCCCAGAGAGGATGGAACGACCGGCTAGATGCAGTGTAGATACGCAGCGATGGAGTAGCATGTAGCGCAGAGCTCTACGAAAGGAGCCGGTAGTGAGCAAGGGTATCGATTCGTGGGTTTGGATGTGCACAAGGAGACGATCACGGTAGCTGTGGCGGAGCCGGATGGATGGTGGTGGATTTGGGAAGATCGAACCGGCGGAGGCGGTGAAGCGGCTGATCAGAGGCTGGGTACGGTCAAGAAGTTGAGGGAGTGCTACGAGGCGGGGCGTGTGGATATGTGCTGTACTGGCAGTTAAAGAGGCTCCACGTGGACTGCGAGGTGGTGGCGCGGAGTCGGATTCCGCACGAGTGAGGGGATGGGGTCAAGACGGACGGCGGGATGCCAGGAAGCTGGCGATGCTGTATGGGGTGGGGTTGTTGACGGCTGTGTGGGTCCGATGCGGCGCACGAGGCGTTGCGGGACCTGGTGCGAGCTGGGAGGCGGCAGAAGGATGAGCTTCGGGCGCGGCATCGGCTGGGGAAGTTTTTGCTGCGAAGTGGACGCGGGCGCAGACGGGGTGGAGGCATGGGGGAAGGCGCACCGCCGGTGGTTGGATGGAGTGACTTTAGAGCGACCGGAGCAGGAGGCGGTTTTCCTCGACTACCGGCATGAGGTGGACCACGCCGTGGAGCGTGTTGCGCGTCTGGAGCGAGCCTTGATGAGGCGGTGGAGCGAGTAGGCATCGCAGCGTGCGGTATAGACGGGTTGCAGGCCTGCGAGGGGTGTAGAAGGTGACGGCGGTGACGGTTTTTGGAAGTGGGAGAGCTTTGGTTTGAGCGACGGAGGCTATTGATGGGCTACACGGGGATGGCTAGAAGGAGGATTACAGCGGGAAACGGATCAGGCGAGGATAGATTACAAGACGGGCAATGCGCATTACGGCGAGTCGATAGAGGCGGCCTGGGCGTACTGCCGGCGGCCGAAGCTCTCGCGGCATTGAAGAAGCGCAGACGGGTGTCCCGAAGAGGTCAAGGAGATCAGCTGGAAGGCGCAGCATCGGCTCTACGGGGCTACGGCATCTGGTCTCCAGGGGGAAGCGACACAGAAGGCGATCACGGCCGTAGCTCGTGAGCTGGTGGGGTTTATCTGGGATATAGGAGTGCGCGTAGAGAAAGAGGTGAGGCTAGACAAGCAGCGCCACGCGGCCGCCTAGGAAGAAGAAAACGAAGGCGCGGATGCAGCGGAGCGGGCAGCGGTTGAGGATCACGGAACGGAGAGTGCTCGGCCTCCGTTGCGGCAGGGCTAAGGCGCGGACGGGCGTGCAGAGTGCGAGGCAGCTCGGACGGATGATGATTGTGATGGCGGGCTTCGGCTCGATGCACGAATATCAGACTGATCAACCGTCGCAAAAGCTCTGGAGCACAGCTCTCTCGGCCGCATCCAAAACAGAAAGGAGCAAGACGACGCCCCTGAGAAGTCATCGCTACTTGACAGGTCGTTCCATATCAGGGGAGGAGCCTCGCGCCGCGGGAGCGTAGCGTTTGCGCGGGATCAGGCGGGCGATCGAGGCCGCATCCGGCCGAGTCGCTCGCCGGTGCGCCGTCAGGGCGCAGATCCCGCGCAAGCGCGGAGCGACGGACTACTCGTAACGCAGCGCTTCGATGGGATCCAGGCGCGAGGCCTTCACGGCGGGATAGAGGCCGAAGAAGATCCCGACGGAGAGGGAGACCACGAGGCCGACCAGAACCGCCCAGAGCGGCGTCTCGGCGGGAAGCGCGTCGAAGGCCTTCTTGACCGCCAGCGGCACGGCGATGCCGACCGCGACCCCGATCGCCCCGCCGATGAGTGACAGGGTGGTCGCCTCGGTCAGGAACTGGAACACGATGTCACGGCGGAAGGCGCCCACCGCCTTGCGGACGCCGATCTCGCGCGTGCGCTCGGTGACGGAGACGAGCATGATGTTCATGACGCCCACGCCGCCGATCACGAGCGAGACGAAGGCGATGAACACCATCGCGAGCGTGATCCCGCTCGTGATTCCCCGAAAGCTCTCGATCATCTTGTCGGGCGTCACGATGCCGAAGTCGTCGGGCTTGTTGAAGGGGACGTGCCGGCGCATCCGCAGGATCGCGCGCGCCTTGTCGATGATCACGGGGACCTGATCGGGAGAGTGGGGAATCGTCGCGATGCGGAGGGCGTCGCCGTTGCTGCCGCCGACCTTGATCCAGGGGAAGCGGCGATCGAAAGTCGTGATCGGAATCACGACGAGATTGTCCTGCGACTCGCCGAACATCTTCCCCTTCTTCTCGAACACCCCGACGACGGTGTAGGAGTCGTGGCCGAGCTGGATCCGCTTGTTCAACGGGTCCGAGCCGGGGAAGAGCCGCTCGCGGATCTCATCGCCCAGCACGATCACGTCGGCCGCGTGGTCGATCTCGGTCGTGGTCAGGAACCGTCCCTGCGCGATGGGACGGTTCGTGGCGATCGGGTATTCCTCGAGGACGCCGAAAACGCGCGGAGACAGCACCTCCACGCTGCGGTAGCGAAGATGGTAGTCGCTGTTGTCCCAGAGATAGCGCTGGGGAGAGACCGCCCGCATCTCCGGGATGCTCGCCCGCAGGGCCATGGCGTCCTCGAGCGTCAGGTCCTTGCGCCGAAGCTCTCCTTCGGGCCGCGGCCCTCCCGGCCCGAACCGCGGCTCGTATTTCTGGAACAGCACGAGCGTCGCCCCGAAGCTCTGAAAGCTGTTGACCATGTTGTTGTTGAAGCCGGTCACGATGGAGACCATCGCGATGACCGTCGCCACGCCCACGACGATGCCGAGGACCGTCAGGGACGCCCGCAGCTTGTGCGCGCGCACAGCGAGTAGGGCGAAACGCACGTTCTCGCCGAACCCGCGCCGGATCCCCCCGAAGACTCCTGGCATGGAATCGTCAGTTCTCTGTTCTCGGTTTCGGAAAGTCTATCCGCGCCGAGCCGAAAACGATGACCGACTATTCGTACCGCAGAGCCTCGATGGGGTCGAGGCGTGAGGCCTTCACGGCGGGATAGAGGCCAAAGAAGATGCCGACCGAGAGAGAGACGGCGAGGCCGACCAGGATCGCCCAGAAGGGCGTCTCCGCCGGCAGGGCCTCGAAGGCGCGTTTGACCGCGGCCGGCACGGCCACGCCGACCACGACCCCGATCGCGCCCCCCAGGATCGAGAGCGTCGTCGCCTCGGTCAGGAACTGCATGACGATGTCGCGCCGGAACGCCCCGACGGCCTTGCGCACGCCGATCTCGCGGGTCCGCTCCGTCACCGAGACGAGCATGATGTTCATCACGCCCACGCCGCCGATCAAGAGCGAGATGAACGCGATGAACACCATCCCGAGAGTGACGCCGCGCGTGATCGACTGGAAGCTCTCGATCAGCTTGTCGGGAGTGTAGATCGCGAAATCGTCCGGCTTGTTGAAGGGGACGTGCCGGCGGGCGCGCAGCAACGTCCTCCCCTTCTCGATGATCGTCGGAATCTGGTCCGGCCGGTAGGGCACGGTCGCGATGTGGATGGTGTCGCCGTGGCTGCTCTTGATCCAGGGGAACTGGTGGTCGAACCCGGAGAACGTGAGCGCCACGAAGTTGTCGTTGGAGTGCCCCATCATCTTCCCCTTCTTCTCGAAGACGCCGATGATCAGGTACTGCGCTCCGTTCAAAGTGATCCACTTGTTCAAGGGATCCTCGCGGGCGAAGAGCGCCTCCCGGACGTCCTCTCCGATGACGGCGACGGGAGCCGAATGCTCGATGTCCGCCTCGGTGAAGAAGCGGCCGTAAGCGACGAAATGGTTGTTGGCCATGGAGTAGTCGGGATAGGCGCCCAGGATGACCGGGGTCGTCGTCTCCGCGTCGCGATACCGGACGTGGATGTCCGTGTTCCACAGGTAACGCTCGGGGGAGACGGCCCGCATCTCGGGAATCTGCGCCTTGAGAGCCAGCGCGTCCTCGAGCGTCAGGTCCTTGCGGTTTCTCTCGCTCTCGTCCCGGTGTCCCGGACCGAACCGCGGCTCGAACTTCTGGAACTGCACCAGCGTCGCGCCGAAGCTCTGGAAGTTGCGCACCATGTTGTTGTTGAAGCCGTTGATGATCGAGACCATCGCGATCACGGTCGCGACGCCGACAACGATCCCGAGAACGGTCAGAAATGCCCGCAGCTTGTGGGCGCGCACCGCCAGGAAAGCGAAGCGCATGTTCTCGCCGAAACCGCGGCGCAGGTGGGAGAAGATGGAAGACATCGCCTAGACCCGGGCCGGTAGACGGAAGACGGTAGAGGGTAGACGAGGAGCGCGCTTTCCGTCCGTCTGCCGTCTCCCGTCTGCCGTCTCCGGCTTCCGTTACTCATAACGGAGCGCTTCCACCGGAGGGAGGGCGCTGGCCTTCGACGAGGGGATCCATCCGGCGACGATCCCCGTGAACGTCGCGACGCCGATCCCGATCAGGATGAAGGAGAGCTTCACCTGCGCGGGGAAGACCTGGTTGACCGCCAGGGCGATGCCCGAGCCCAGCGCCACGCCGATGACGCCTCCGATCGCTGCCAGCAGCGCCGCTTCGAGCAGGAACTGCCAGCGGATGTCGCGCCGCCGGGCGCCCAGGGCGCGCCGCACGCCGATTTCCTTGGTCCGCTCGACGACCGACACGAACATGATGTTGGCGATCACGATCGCGCCGACCACCAGCGAGATCCCGGAGATCAGGATCATCAGCAGGAAGGCGCCCTGGGAGAAGTTGCGCCACAACGTCTGCAGCATTTCGGCCGTGACCATCCCGAAGGGATCGTCCTTGTCGAACTTCGTTTTTCGCAGGGACCGCAGGATGGTGCGCACTTCGTCGGTCGCGGCGTTCGCCCCTTCGACGCCGCCGACCGGCTTGATGAAGATCGCGATGTCCTGGGTGGGCGCGATGTGGTTCTTGAAAAGCGTCAGCGGGATGTAGATCACGTTGTCACGGCTCTGGCCCATGACGTTGCCCTGCTTGACGAGGGTCCCGACGATCTTCACGGGATAGCCATCGATCTTCATGATCCGGCCGATCGGGTCCTGGCTGCCGAAGAGCTGGTCCTGCACGTCCCAGCCGATCACGGCCACGGCCTCCGAGTGGTCGTACTCGCTGCCCGTGAAGTAGCGGCCGCTCGCGATGTCCACCCGCAGGAGCGATGTCATATTGGCCGTGTGCCCCTGGATCTCCACGTCGGAGAGCTTCCGGTCCAGGTACTTGACGGGCCGGTTGCGTTCCCCCTCCGCGCCGACCTCCGCGCAGAGGCGGCACTCCTGCGCGACGACCCGCATGTCCGTCAGAGTGACGTCGCGGCGCTTGCGCGCGATCAGCCACTCCTCGCGGCTCGTGATGATCCCGTACTTGGTGAAGATCACGATGTCCGGGTTCAAGCCGAAGAGCTTGTCCTTGACGTACGTGTTCAACCCCGAGATGACCGACACGACGCCCACGACCGTCGCGACGCCGATGATGACTCCGAGCAGCGTCAGGAACGCGCGCATCTTGTGGCGCGTCAGCGCCGAGGAGGAGAGGCGGAAAAGCTCGACGGTCCTCATGATTTATGCGGACGGTCCGGGAGTCCCCTTTTTCTTGTCCCCTTCCTTGTCGATAGCGACCTTGTCCCCCTCCTTGACCTGGCGCAGGACCTTGAAGGGCCCGGTGACGATCTCCTGGCCGATGGCCGGCCCCTTCTTGATCTCGATCATGAGCTCGCCGGCAAGCCCCGTCTCGACCTTCTGAAACTCGAGCTTGCCGTTCTTGACCACGTAGACCCCTTCTTCCGTGTCCGGCCTTCCCGAGGAGCTGGGGGCCTTCTTGTCCTTCTTGGGGACGTCGCGGACGACGAGAGCCTGGATCGGGATCGCCGTGGCCCCCTCGTTGCGGCCGGTCACGATCTCCGCGGTGACCGAGAAGCCCGGACGGATCGTTGGCGGCGGATCCTGGACGCGGATCTTGACCTTGAAATTGATGGCCTCCGAGTTCGCGACGAGCGAGAGCAGGTCGGGATCGTTCTTTGGGATTGGCGAGGACCCGACCTCGGTGACCAGGCCCTTGAATTTCTTCCCCGGATACGCGTCGATGGTCAGGTTGGCGGTCTGCCCCACCTTGACCTGGGGAACCGACGTCTCGTCCACCATCATGACCGCTTCCACCTCCGACATGTCGGAGATGGTCAGCAGCTGCGTCCCCGGGTTGTTCATCGTGCCGATGACCGTGACCTCGCCCTCCTTGACCGGCAGGGCGGTCACGATACCGGCGATCGGCGCCGTGACGGTCGTCTTCGACAGCGAGTCGCGGCTCCCGGCCAGGGTCGCCCCGGCCTGCCGCATGCGCTCCTCGGTCGCGGCGAGGTTGGCCCGGGCGGTGTCGAGAGCGGACCTTGCCTTCTGGTAATCGGCCTCCGCGAGAATCTTCGCGTCGAAGTTCTGCTTGGCCCGCTCGAAATCGAAGCGCGCCTGCTCGGCGGTTGCCTTCGCGGCGGCCAGGTCGTTGCGCATCGCGGCGAGACTCGCCTCGCTGCCGGCGGCCGCGGCGGCGAGCTGGGCCTTGTCGATCTGGAGAAGGAGCTGCCCCTTCCCGACCTTGTCCCCCTCTTTGACGGCCAGGTTGACGATCTGCCCCATGACGAGCGCCGAGAGGTCCACCTTGAGGCGGGCCTGGATCTTTCCGTTCGCCGTGACCTTGGAGAGGAGATCCACCTTCTCGACCTTGGCGGTCGTCACGTGCGGCAGGTTCCTGTCCTTGCTCCGCAGGGAGCCCATCAGCACGACCGCCAGCACGACCGCGACCGCGATCCCGATGACGATCTTCCACTTCTTAGACATCGGCACTTCCCCTCTAACTGCGAACTCTCAGCCTACTGTTTCTACGGAATAGGGCAACGAAAGTTCGTCTCCCCTCCCCCTCCGCCAGGGCTGCGGTGGACAGCACCCACCGCCGCGCTCCCGGTGTCCGCCATGGCTCCCGAGCTCGCGAGGGGGCGACGGCGGAAATGGTGCGCCCAGGAGGACTTGAACCCCCAACCTCCTGATCCGTAGTCAGACGCTCTATCCAGTTGAGCTATGGGCGCAGGGCCGCTGAGGCTACTGGAAACAGGGGGGCTTTTCAAGGTAGCCCGGGGAAGGTGCCAGGGTAAGGGTATCAGGGGAAACGCAGGTGCCGGGTTTCAGGTATCAGGTGTCAGGGACCGGAGCGGGCCCAACCTGGCCCTGACACTCCCCGTTTCACCTGACACCTGTCGCCTGAAACCTGTAGCCTTCGGGCCATGCCGTTCACCGCCGACGACACCCACTTCATGAAGGAGGCCCTCGCCTTCGCCCGGATCGCCTTCTCCGAGCAGGAGGTCCCGATCGGAGCCGTCGTCGTGAGCGAGGGGAAGATGATCGGACGAGGGCGCAACCGGCGGGAGTTCCTGGCCGACCCGACCCACCACGCCGAGATCGAGGCCATCCGGGAAGCCGCCCGGTCAGTCGGCACGTGGCACCTTGACGGCGCGACGCTCTACGCCACGGTCGAGCCCTGCGCCATGTGCGCCGGCGCGGCTGTCAACGCGCGCCTCGCGCGCATCGTCTTCGGATGCGCCGATCCCAAGGCCGGCTACTGCGGCACCCTGGGCGACATCCCCCGGGACGCCCGCCTGAACCACCGCTGCGACGTGGAAGGGGGCCTCCTGGCCGAGGAATCCGCCGACCTCCTGCAGCTCTTCTTCCGCGCTCGCCGGTAACAGGGTTCAGGTTCCGGGTTTCAGTTTCCAGGTTCCCCACCTGAATCTTGGAACTTGAAACTTGAAACGCGGGAGCGGACGAGGACCGGATCCGGCTCGTATTCAGCCCGTACGAAGCGCCTCGGCAAATTCCTCCGGCGTAAGGGATTGGGCAGCCGCGAACCCGCCGATCCACCGAAGCGTCGCTGGCCGGATTGCAAACAGCGAGAAATCGCCGAACCCGAACATGGGCGCGGAATCGGGAAATCGGTCCAGGTAGCGAGCCATCGCGGGAGCGTGCTCCGGCGCCGACTCGTCGATCTGGCTCGCCTTTCCGAGCACCGTGATTCGGGCGAGCGCCTGTGGCAGAGTCTCGGCGCTCTCGGACTCCGTGATGAGAAGGCTCACTCGGGGATCGGTGAGCATGTCCTGCGTGTGCGCCGAAAGCTCGCTGACGTGGATGAGGAACGCGGAGCCGTCCTCGAGAAGCGCGAATGGAACCATCGAGACGTAGGGGGCTCCGCCGTGGAGAGTGCCGAGCGCCGCGACCTTTCGACTGGCAAGGAGGTCGCTGAGTCCGATGAGGTTTTCGTCCATTCGGCAATCATAATCACGCCTCGGACAGCCGGCGCGGCCGGCGTACGCCTGCGGCGGCTCCGGGTCGTTTTCTGCGATTCTTTATGCGAGCCTGCCGCCGTTTGCCACCTTTTCGCAGGAACGCCCCAAGAGAGCGTTCTCGCAAAAAGCCGTTTTCTCAGCAGCTTGGCGGTAGCACGAGGTAAGGTTGGCGGAGAGGGTGGGATTTGAACCCACGAAGCCCTTTTGGGGCTTACCGGTTTTCGAGACCGGCCTGATCAACCACTCCAGCACCTCTCCGGCCGCGTGGAAGGCGCATCCTAATGGATTCCGGTCCGGGAGGTAAGATGCGCGGGGAAACTCCGGGACGTCCGGCCCGTAAATAACCGACACACAGGGACATGAGCAATACGATCGAACTGCAGGCCGTCTCCAAGACCTTTGGACGGTTCAAGGCCGTTGACGCTCTCTCTTTCAACGTCCCGAAGGGGATCGTTTTCGGCCTGCTCGGGCCAAACGGAGCCGGCAAGACGACCACGATCCGCATGATCATGAACATCACGGCGCCGGACCAGGGCGAGATCCGGGTCCTGGGAGCGCCGATGAGCCGGGCGACGCAGAACCGCATCGGCTACCTGCCCGAGGAGCGCGGGCTCTACCGGAAGATGAAGGTCCTCGACCACCTCTACTTTCTCGCGGCAATCAAGGAGGTCTCGCGGGAGAAGGCGAAGGAGCGGATCGGCGAGTGGCTCGACAAGATGGAGCTGCGCCCGTGGCTCAACAAGAAGGTGGACGAGCTTTCCAAGGGGATGCAGCAGAAAGTCCAGTTCATCGCGACGATCGTGCACGATCCGGAGATCCTGATCCTGGACGAGGTCTTTTCCGGCCTCGACCCGATCAATACCGCGCTCATCAAGGATTACCTGACGGAGTTCCGCGCGCGCGGCAAGACGATCGTCTTCTCGACGCACGTGCTCGAGCAGGCCGAGAAGCTGTGCGACGAGATCTGCCTGCTCGCGCGCTCGAAGAAAATCCTGGAAGGAAACTTGAAAGACCTCAAGAAGCAGTTCGCCGGCGACCTGCTGCGGCTCTCCGTCGACGCCTCTGCGGACCAGGTCCAGGCCCTGCCCGGAGTCCTCTCCGTCCAGACCGTCAATGGCGCGTACGTCATCGCGCTGGCCCAAGGAACGGACCGGCGGGAGTTCCTGCGCCACGCCTTCGATCGTTACAACGTCAAGGCGTTCTCCGAGAAGGAGCCGGAGCTCGAGGAGATTTACCTCTCGGCCGTGCGCAAGGCCGGCCTGGAAGAGACGCGCATCATCGAATGAGGGCTTCATGAGCTGGAAGAAGATCTACGCCGTCATCCGGCGCGAGTACATCGAGCGCGTCCGCACCAAGGCCTTCTGGATCGGGACGCTGCTCGTTCCGATCTTCTTCCTGGGCTACATCGCGATCCAGATCGCCTCGTTCAAGAAGACCGGAGGAGAGCGCACGCTCGCCGTCGTGGACATGACGGGCCACCTCTTCGCGCCCCTGCAAAAAGACCTGACGGAACGGGAAGCGGCTCTGCGGCAGGAGTCCAAGCGCGGCCAGGGCGTCCACTGGATCCTCCAGCAGCGGCCCGTCGCCGGAAGCCTGGAGGCGACCAAGGAGCAGCTGCGCGGCGAGGCCCTGAAGAAGAAGATCGACGGATACCTGGTTCTCGATCCGTCACTCCTGGAGAAGTCGCAGGCGGAGTACTACGGCCTGACCGTCTCGGAGTTCGTCGCGATGGCGCAGCTCGAGCGGGCCATCAATCACGTCCTGTTGAAGGAGAAGATCGAGAAGCGGGGCCTCCCGCCCGAGCTCTCGACGGAGCTCGAGAAACGCGTGGACCTGAAGACGCTCAAGGTGACGGAGAAGGGCTCGAAAGAGGAGAAGGGAGCGGGGATCTTCGCCGCGATCATCTTCATGGTCCTCATGTACACGACCTTCTTCATGTACGGGTTCCAGAACCTGCGCGGCGTCATCGAGGAGAAGACCAGCCGGATCGTCGAGGTGATCATCGCCTCGGTGCGGCCCACGGAGCTGATGCTCGGCAAGATCCTGGGGATCGGGCTCGTGGGCCTGACGCAGTACATCATCTGGTCGGTCATCGCGATGAACCTCTCGCTCCCGGCCGTGGCGGGAGCGATGGCTTCGGGAGAGATGGGCGTCCCCTCGATCCCGGTCTCGATGATCGTCTACTTCATCCTCTTCTTCCTCTTCGGCTACTTCCTCTACGCCTCGATCTACACGGCGATCGGGGCGCCGTTCAACACGGACCAGGAGGCGCAGCAGCTCGCGATGATCCCCGGGCTCTTCATGGTGGGATGCTGGGCGTTCTATCCCGCCGTGCTGAACAACCCCAACGGCGGGGTTTCGATCTTCGTGTCGCTCTTCCCGCTGACCTCGCCCCTGATGATGTTCCTGAGGACCTCGGTCGCCGAGCCGCCGTTCTGGCAGGTCCTCCTCTCGATGGCGATCCTGGCGCTCTCGACCGTCGCGATCGCGTGGGCCGCCGGACGGATCTACCGCGTCGGCATCCTCATGTACGGCAAGAAGCCGACGATCCCGGAAATCCTCCGCTGGGTGCGTTACACCCCCGGCGAAACCCCCCAGCCCGCCGCCACCGTAAAGAACTGACGGCTCCTCCCCCTCTCCCCCCGGGAGAGGGCCGGGGTGAGGGCGCTGACCATGCCGGCCAGTTCACCTGGAAAACGGCGGCAGGACGCGATGGGCTGTGCGGCCACCGACACTGGTCAGACTGGTCTATACTGACGCCATGGCGCGCGTTTATTCGACCTACGAGGCGAAGGCCAAGCTATCCGAGATTCTCCGAAAGGTCCGCGCCGGCCAGACGGTGGGGATCAGCTATCGGGGCGAACTCGTGGCGGAAGTGGCGCCCGTCGAGCCTGCCCGGGAGACGCTCGCCCAGAGGGTCAAGCGCCTCGAAGCACAGGGGGTCATCGTGCCGGCCAGGAACCCGGGCAAGCCTTTCCCGCGGATCGCGCGCCGGCCCGGCGCTCTGAAGCGGTTCCTCGCGACTCGAGATTGAGTTCCGCTTACGTTGACAGCTCGTTGCTCCTGGCCATCGCGTTCGGCGAGCCCGGCGCCACGCGCCTGGCGGAGAGGCTCGACCGATTCGACAACCTTTACGCCTCCAATCTCGTCGAAGCGGAGGTCGTGTCCGCTCTCGCCCGCGAAGCGGTCGCCCTGACCGACGCGGACGCCTTCGGCTCGCTGAACTGGACGTTCCCCGACCGGCCTCTGACACAGGAATTTGCCCGGATACTCGGAATCGGCCATCTCAAGGGAGCGGATCTCTGGCACGTCGCCTGCGCGCTCTATCTCTCCCCCAACCCTCAGGACCTCTCCTTTCTTACTCTCGACGCCCGCCAGAAGAAGATCGCCGCAAAGCTCGGGTTTCATGTCTGACGCTAGCCGGATTCGCCATGGTCCAGGCACGACACGAGTTCGGCTTCTCCAACTTGGCGAAAAATGAGCCTCTGTGCTATTTTTCTCGCCCCGTTTGGCCCATTCGTCTAACGGTTAGGACGCGGCCCTCTCAAGGCGCTTGCGCGCCCTCCGGCGGCTGACTCTGAAGCGCGGCTCGCCGCGGCGCGCCTCAACGGCGCGACACGAGTTCGATTCTCTGGCACCTTGGCGAAAAATGCACCTCTGTGCTACCTTTTCCGCCCCCGTTTGGCCCATTCGTCTAACGGTTAGGACGCGGCCCTCTCAAGGCGCTTGCGCGCCCCCGGCGGCTGATCTGAAGCGCGGCTCCGCCGCGGCGCGCCTCAACGGCGCGCCACGAGTTCTGATTCTCTCCAGCTTGGCGAAAAACGAAGCCTCTGTGCTACCTTTTCCGACCCGTTTGGCCCATTCGTCTAACGGTTAGGACGCGGCCCTCTCAAGGCCGAAATACGAGTTCGATTCTCGTATGGGCTACCAACTTCTCCTCGGCATGTTCCGGGCCGCGTCCCGACGCAGCCCTCTCAAGGACCTCCGCTTCCGGCTCCGGCCACAGGAGGGAATACGCGTTCTGAATCGCCGTGATCGGCTGGAAGCAAGAAATGGCTCTCGCCTCCGGAACTCGGCCCGGCCCGTACGAGGTTTTAATTGGACGCAGCCTCCTCAAGGCGGCTGACTCCCTGGCGGCCTCGCCCCCGCCCACGTGGCGCGATGAGGGCCAGGGCGAGGGAGGCGAGGAGCGCGGCGGCGGACAGAGCAGCGCCCGGGAGAAAGCCGGGCGCGCGGTAGCGCAGGGAAACCCGCCGGGTTCCCGGCGGCGCGTCGAAGGCGATCAGGAGATCATGGTGACGCTTGAGTGAGATTCCGCCGGTGGCCGACCAGCCGGGCGAGTACGCCTCCGAGACGACGACCGTCTTGCCGCCGGCGGCTGGCGGCAGGAGGATTTCCAGCTTCTCTGGCTCCTCGGGGTCCCGGAAAAGCCGAAGTCCTTCCGGCACTTCGCCTCCGGAGAGGAACACCGGGCCCCGGCTCGGTGTCGCCCACAGTTCCACGTCTCCGACGCGCCGGAGCAAGCGCGATCCCTGTGGCAAGAGCGCCGGAATGTCCAAAGGCGTCGTGGCGACGACGGCGCGGGTGATGTCGAGCTCGGCGAATCTCTCGGGATCGAGTCGGCCGCGATAAGGGAGAGCGAGATTGCCTCGTAATGATGCGTCAGGCAGGAAGTCCTTCCGGCCGGTGAGCTCCCTCATGGCTTTGGTCCAGTGGGGATCGATGAGCAGACCGCCGTCGTAGCCGTCCACGCTGCGCAGGGCGTCGTAGACATGCGTGTTCGGCCGCAGGTGTCGGCGCTGCGCTGGAAAATCCTCGGCGTCCTCGCTTCCGATCGCGAGGATCCTGCCACCCGAAGGATCGCCGAGCGCTTCCGCCGCTTCTGACCGGCGCAGGAGCGATCCCGCTTCCATGCGCAGGGTGCGCGCGTAGGCGTGCGCGTTGCCGCCGAGAAGCTCCGCGGCCGCGATGGCCGCAACGGCCGCCGCCGCGAGCCGCCCGGGGATGGTCTTGCGGAGCGCGCCGCGCCGCAGGCCCCAGGTGAGAAGAAATGCCAGGACTCCGACGGCAATTGAGGCGGGCCGGGGCCCTCCGGTACCGAGCAGGGCTCCGGTCGCGGCGAGCGCAGCGGCGGCGAGAAGAACGAGCGCTTTCTTCCGCGAAGACGGAACTGCTCTCAGGATCGACTCGACGCCCACCGCCGCGAGAAGCGGGAGCGCCAGAGAAGGAATCAGAAGCCACCGGGCGGGGGCACGGAAGGATCTCGTTCCCGGGAGGAGTTCGTACGCGATGCGGAACAACGGCGTGCCGGAGCCGAGCGCGAGGAGCCAGCCGAGCAGGGCGAGAACCGCGAGCGCCCTCGCTTTCCGGCCGGCCATATCCTGCGCGAGCGCCACGCCGGCGAGGAGGAGAATCGACCAGGGAACCCAGGCCCAGAACTCGACCGGACCCAGCCGCACCGGCCCGAAGTAGTCCGGGAGAAACGCCGTCACGGCCTCGCGCCACGGAAGGGAAGGCGCGGCGGCGGCGGAGAAGGAGAGCCCGCCCGCTCGCATCGAGTGGCGCGAGAGAGACCAGGTCGGAAGCAACTGGACCGCGGAGAGCGCGAGCCCGAGCGCAACGCCGGCGAGGACGCGCGGGCTCCGCCGCCAGGGTTGGGCGGTCATCACTGCGTAGGCCGCCACGAGGGCAATGCCCATGTGGAGATACTGGGGGTGGCCCGCCAGGCCGCACAGCGCCAGGGCGAATCCGAGACAGATCAGCGGGCGAAGAGCCTCGCCGAACCGGGGAGCGGCCAGAGCGCGATCGGTCGCGAGGAGCGCCCAGGGCAGCCACGCGAGGGCGGTCGTCTGCTCGATGTGCCCGATATGCGCATGCACGAAGCCGCCGAGGCCGAAGGCGATCGCCGCCACGAGGCCCGAGACGGCCGAGGTCTCGAGAGCGCGCCTGGCAAAGGCATAGGCGCCGAGCGCCGCGATCGCGACGTGGAGAACCCGAATGACTTCCTCCGCGCGATCGGGCGGCAGCGGCAGGAGCGGCCAGGAAAGCGGATACAGGACGGCGGCCGGAGGGCTCGCGAGCAGCGGCGCACCCCCGAAGCGGAAGGGATCCCAGAGGGGGAGATGTCCGCTTCGGAGCGCGCTGGCAACCTGGACACGGTTGGGGAGCGAGTAATTGGTGACGTCGTAGCCGGCGAGCGCCCGGCGGCCGAGGAGAGGCCCGAAGGCGTGGGCAACAAAAAGAAGAACGATGGCCGCCGGGAGAAGATCGCCACGGTTTCGACCGGTCGCGACACGATGGCCCGGCTCGGCGGCCCATTTCATTGGCCTTCCACCTCAGTGATTTGCAGACTCTCGCGCCGAGTCTATTACGGGCGAAATGGCCGGCCGGGTCAGACAGGCTCGAGAGCCGGCCGCCGCACCGCGCGCCGAATCCGGGAGTCCCGGCAACCACGGCCGGGAGAATTTCGTAAGTGTTGGTAGGGTTTGGCGTGGCGTCCGGGGGAGGGTGATATGAGAAATCCATTCCAGTCAGCGACGAGGGCTCTTCTGGCCGCCGGGCTGTTGTTCGCGGCCGGCGCCGCGCTCGCGCAGTCGCCGCGCCAGGCTGGAGGTGGCTTACACGCAGTTCACGCTGCCGAACGGGTTGAACGTGATCCTCCACGAGGACCACACGATTCCTTTCGTCTGCGTGGACGTCTGGTACTACGTGGGGTCGGCGCGGGAGAAACCGGGACGGACGGGGTTCGCGCACCTCTTCGAGCACATCATGTTCGAGGGCTCCAAGAACGTGAAGGAGGGGGAGTTCGACAGGCTGCTTGAGATCGGCCGGAGGGGACAACAACGGCTCGACGGCGGAGGACCGGACGGACTACTGGCAGAACGTCCCCTCGAGTTCCCTGGAGCTGGCGCTCTTTCTCGAGTCGGACCGGATGGGGCATCTTCTCGACGTCATGTCGCCGGCGCGCGTGGACCAGCAGCGAGACGTCGTGAAGAACGAGCGGCGCCAGACTTTCGAGAACCGGCCCTACGGGATGGCCTCGATCAAGCTTTCCGAGGCGCTCTTCCCGCCCGACCACCCGTATCACTGGCCGGTCATCGGCTCGATGGAGGACCTCTCGAGCGCGGCGAGCTACGAGGACGTCGTCCAGTTCTTCAAGAAGTACTACGGGCCCAACAACGCGTGCCTCGTCGTCGCCGGCGACATCGATCCGAGGACAGACCCGGCGTCTCGTCGAGAAGTGGTTCTCGGAGGTGCCGAAGGGAGCCCGCGTGGACCCGATCGCGGCGCCGGCCGCGGTCCTGAACGAGGAGAAGCGGCTGACGCTCGAGGACCGCGTGCAGCTCCCCCGCCTCTCCATGGCCTGGATCACTCCGCCCCACCTCCATCCGGGGGACGCGGCCCTGGACGTGCTGGCGGGCGTGCTCGCTTCCGGAAAGAACTCGCGCCTCTACAAGCGCCTGGTCTACGAGCTGCAAGTCGCGCAGGACGTCTCGGCCGTCCAGCAATCGGAGGAGCTCGCTTCGACTTTCCTGATCACGGTGACCGCCCGGGAAGGTCACGACCTCTCGGAGATCGAGCGGCTCGTGCAGGAGGAGCTCGACCGCGTCAAGAACGCGCCTCCCGCGCCGCGGGAGGTCGAGAGGGCGGTCAACCAGTTCGAGGCGTCCTTCTACCACGCCATGGAGCGGGTGGGCGGATTCGGCGGCAAGGCGGACCAGTTGAACGCGTACGCGTTCGCCGCTGGGCGGCCGGACTACTACAACGAGGACCGGGCGCGATACCTCTCGCTCGACGGCAACGACATCCAGTCCGCCGCGCGCCGATATCTTCCAGACGACGCCCGGGTCCTCCTGAGCGTAGTCCCGACCGGGAAAACCGGCCTCGCGGCGCGGGCTCCCGCGGCCGGGGGGAAGTGACGATGAAGTCCTCCGCCAGGACCGCCGCTGTCTTTCTCCTGTCCCTCGCGGCCGCCCTGGCCGCGCCCGCGCAGGCGCCGGATCGCTCGAAGGCTCCCGCGCCGGGGCCTCCGCCCGCCCTGAAGCTCCCTGCGATCCAGAAGCTCAAGCTCTCCAACGGCATCTCGGTCCTCTTCATCGAGCTGCACAAGGTGCCTCTCGTCCAGGTCGACGTGGTCGTCCGCGGGGGAGCCGCCGCGGACCCGAAGGGGAAGGCGGGGCTCGCGAACCTGACAGCCGAGATGCTCGATCGCGGCGCCGGCAAACGCTCGGCCCTGGAAATCTCCGACGCCGTGGACTATCTCGGCGCGGACCTTTCGGCCGGCGCGGGCTGGGACGAGACGGCCGTCGGCGTCAACGTTCCCTCCGAGCGGCTCGGGGAAGCTCTCGCGATCCTGGCCGACGTCGTCCTGCGTCCGACCTTTCCGGAAGAGGAGCTGGAGCGGGTCCGCAAGGAGTTGCTGACCGAGCTGCTGCAGTGGCGCGACGAGCCGGCCGCTCTGGCTCGCGTCGCCTTCGCGCGGGCTCTCTACGGCGAGCACGTCTACGGGCGGGTCACGGAGGGCTCACAGCAGTCCGTGCGCGGGTTGACAAGGGCGGACCTCCAGCGATTCCACTCCTCCTTCGTCCAGCCGGGCAACACCACGATCGTCGCCGTGGGAGACGTGACCGCGCCGGTTCTCCTCGCGAGGCTCGAGGAGGCCTTCGGCTCCTGGAGCGGAGCCGGCGCGCGGCCGCCGGTCGTGGGCGCCGCGCCGCAGGTGCGGGCGCGCTCGGTCTGGCTGATCGACCTGCCGGGGGCTCCCCAGTCCGAGATCCGCATCGGCCGCGTCGGCCCGCCGCGCTCGACCCCGGACTATTTCCCGCTCATCGTCGCCAACACCGTGCTCGGAGGCTCCTTCACCTCGCGCTTGAACCAGAACCTGCGGGAGCAGCACGGCTACACCTACGGGGCGAGCTCGAGGTTCGATTTTCGTCTCTCGACGGGACCGTTCGCCGCCGGCGCGGCCGTCGAGACGTCCAAGACGGCTCTCGCTCTGGCGGAGTTCTTCAAGGAGCTCGAGGGGATCCGGAAACCCATCGGCGAAGAGGAGCTTGCCAGGGCCAGAAATTACGTCGCCCTGCGTTACCCGGCCGGATTCGAGACGACGGGCGAGCTCGCGGGGAAGCTCGAAGGAAAGGTCCTCTTCGACCTGCCGGACGATTACTTCACCACGTACATGGACCGCGTCGCGAAGGTGACCCCGTCGGATATCGAGCGCGTCACGGCGCAATACATCGATCCGCGGGGGGTGGTGGTCATCGTGGTCGGCGACCGCCAGAAGATCGAGCCGGGGATCCGGGCGCTCAACCTCGGCCCGCTGAAGGTCCTGTCGGTCGACGAGATCCTGGGACGGCCGCCGGGCCCAAGGTCAAAGGGCCAGAGTCCAAAGTAGACTCTCGCCCCGGATGAGCGCCAGGCGGGAGACGGGGCGCAGGCGAAGGCGGCGCAGCAAGGCTCACAACCTCGCGTGGGCCATCTTCTTCTTCATTCTGGGAGTGATCGGCGTGCTCGTCCCGATCCTGCCGCAGATCCCCTTTTTCATCATGAGCGTGATCTTCCTCTCGTTCGTCTTTCCTTCGGTGCGCCGCGCCTTGCGCCGTTTCCTCCACCGCCACCCGAAACTCGCCCACGCCTACAAAAAGTGGCGCGACTCCGCCCGCCGCAAACGCCAGGCCATGATCAGGAAAGAGAAGGATCTGGAAAGAAGACTCGGCATGCACCCTCGGTGATCTTCGTAACGGGCCCCGGTCGCGGCGCGCGAAGTCTCCTGAGGTAATCGAAGGAGGAGGCGCGCGCCGCGGGAGCGAGGTGCGGAACGATGGACCAGGCTCGCGGTCGAGGCCGCATCCGGCCGAGCCGCGAGCCGGTGCGCCCGAAGGGCGCAGGTCCAGCGCTCCGCGCGGAGCGACGGTCAGTCCATCTGTCTTCGCAACACCGTCGGGATGTCGAAGTCGTCCTTCGACGAGGCGTTGGGGCCGAAGCCGCCGGAGTCGTCGCCGCGCAGGAAGGTCCGGGCGGGGCGCTGCGGCGCCGCCGCGCGCGTCTCTTCCTCGCGCAGGGACTCCTCGGAATCGGGACGGTCGAAGCCGGTGGCGATGACAGTGACCTTGACGGCCCCGGCCATCGTCTCGTCGTTCACGCAGCCGAACAGGATCTCGGCGTCGGGATCGGCGGCCTGATGGATGATCTCGGCCGCCTCGTTGACCTCGAAAAGGGTCAAGTCCGCCCCTCCGGTGATGTTGATCAGGATTCCGCGGGCTCCTTCGATCGAGGCGTCCTCCAGGAGGGGTGACGAGATCGCGGCCTGCGCCGCGTGCACCGCGCGGTTCTCCCCTTCCGCGACGGCCGTCCCCATCAAGGCGCGGCCCATGTCCGACATGATCTTCTTGACGTCCGCGAAGTCGAGGTTGATCTCGCCCGGGCAGTTGATCAGGTCCGAGATCCCCTGGATCGCCTGCCGAAGAACGTCATCGGCGATCTTGAAGGACTCGTGGAGCGGCGTTTTCTGCTCGACGAAAGACAGGAGCCGCTGGTTGGGGATCGTGATCAGCGTGTCCACGTGGTCGCGGAGCTCGCGGGCCGCGCGTTCGGCCTGGCGCATCCTCTTCTTCCCCTCGAAGAGAAACGGCTTGGTGACGACGGCGACGGTCAGCGCTCCGGCCTCCGCGGCGAGCTTGGCGATGACCGGACCCGCGCCCGAGCCCGTTCCCCCGCCGAGCCCCGCGGCAAGAAAGACCATGTCCACGCCCTTCATCGCGTCCGCCAGCTTCTCCTGGTCCTCGATTGCCGCGTTTCGTCCGACGTCGGGATCCGCGCCCGCGCCCAGGCCCTTGGTCAGGCGCGATCCGATCTGCAGCTTCGTCGAGGCCGAGGCCCGCCGCAGGGCCTGCAGATCGGTGTTGCAGGCGATGTAGCCCACCCCCTTCAGCCCGGCCGAGATCATCCGGTTGACGGCGTTCGAGCCTCCGCCTCCGACGCCGATCACCTTGATGACGGCCGGAGATGCCTCGTCGCTTTCCAGCTCGATCATCAGGCGGTGCTCCTCTTCGGGAACGAACTCGATCATGGATTGCTCCCTCCGACTTGGGCCGCCCGCGTTTTCTTCGCGAACTGCGGCCGATGGTTTCGACCCCCGGGCCGTTTCTGGACGCATCAGAAGAACTCCCGGAACATCTTCGACACGGATGCGGTCAATCGCGTCACCCCGCGGCTCCGGCGCCGCGAGGACTTGTGACGGTGCCCGTAGAGAAGGAGGCCGGTCGCCGTCGCCCACTCGGGCCGGGAGACGACGTCGGTCAGGCCCCCGACCCCGGTGGGGACGCCCCGGCGCACCGGGCCGTCGAAGATCCCCTCGGCGACCTCGACGATGCCTTCGAGCTCCGCTCCGCCTCCCGTCAGGACGACGCCGGAACGGAGCTCCTTGTCGAGCCCGAGTCTTTCCAGGTCCTCGCGGATCAGGCCGAAGAGCTCCTCGGCGCGCGGCTGCAGGATGTCCGAGAGCGTCGTCCTCGGGCAGAGCTTGGGGGCGCGGCCTCCGACCATCGGGACCTCGACCATTTCTTCTTCGCCGACGGCGCTGCGCAGGGCGCAGCCGTATTTCTTCTTGATCCTCTCCGCGTCCGTGATCGGGGCGCGAAGCACGACCGCGAGGTCGTTGGTGAAGTGGTCGCCGCCGATCGGGATGACGGCGGTGTGGGCGATCGCCCCCTTCTGGTAGACGGCCACCTCGGTCGTGCCTCCCCCGATGTCAACGAGCGCGATGCCCAGCTCCTTCTCGTCCTGCGTCAGGACGGCCTCGGCGGCCGCGAACTGCTCGAGGACGAGCTGGATGACCTCGATGCCCGCCTTGTTGGCGCAGGTCACGATGTTCTGCGTCACGGCCACGGGCGCGGTCACGACATGCACCTCCGCCTCCAGGCGCGCGCCGACCATCCCGACAGGGTCCGAGACCCCGTCCTGGCCGTCCACGGCGAACTCCCGCGGAATGACGTGGATGACTTCGTGGTCCTGGGGGATCTGGATGCCGCGGGCAGCGTCGATGACCCGGGCGACGTCCTCCCTGGTGATCTCGCGGTCCTTGCCGGCGACCGCCACGACCCCCCGGCTGTTGAACGAGCGGACGTTCGACCCGGACGCCCCCACCCAGGCGCGCGCGATCTGCACGCCGGCCATGATCTCCGCCTCCTCGGCCGCGCGCTTGATCGCCTCGATCGTCGCGTCCACGTTGACGATGTTCCCCTTGCGGGTCCCGCGGTTGGCGGCCGCTCCCTTTCCGATGACGTCGAGCGAGCCGTTGGCGCCCTGCTCGCCGATCAAGACGCAGATCTTGGTTGTCCCGATGTCGCAGGCGACGAGAAAGTTCTCCGGCTTCGCCATCAGGAGACACCGGGGCCGTCAGGCGTCAGGCGTAAGGCGTAAGGCGAATCGAAACGGGCAGTGCGGCTACGCCTCACGCCTGACGCCTCACGCCTCACGATCGTCAAAGGGAGTTCCCGGCGCCGTAAGCGCCTTCGAGCAGGATCCGATCCGCGAAACGAAGGTCTATGGCCCGCGCCTCCCACCCGCGATTCTCAATGAGGCCCCGCGCTTTCAAGAGCGCGCCGATTTTCTCCGGAGCGTCGAACCGAAGAACTCGAACCGGTCTTCGGAAGATGGAATCCATCATACCGAAACCTCCGTCCGGGAGCGCAGCAATTTCGGAGAGCGCGGAAAAATATTCCGGTCTCGCGACGCGAAGGTCTTCCAGGAGAGCGACGGCTTCCGGCAGCGCGTCGCGCTCGCCCGTCACGAGCACGTACTCCGCGTGATCGGTCCTCGGATCATAGGGAGCGATCGGCTCACCCCGCGCGTCGAGCCACGAGAGTTTCCCCTCCTCCCGCAGCAGGGCGACCGCCTTCCGTTCCACCACGCGCACGGAGAGGCCGTCGGGAAACTTCTTGGACAGCGTCACGCGCTCGATCCAGGGAAGATTCCGGAGCCGGGCGGCAAGCGGCGCGAGATCGAGCGTTACGAGATTCGACGCTCGCCAGGGGTCGAGAGCCTTCAGGATTTCCTCGGTGCGCGCCCGCTCGTTGCCGGAGATGTCGAAGCGTTGGAGCACGAAGAGCGAACCGCCGAGGAACCGGTAGAGTCCGGCGCCGACGAGAACGAGGAGGGTGGCGGCGGCCACGGCCCGGACGATTGCGCGCGGACTCCTCCTCTTGGGGAGGACCCGCCCCCGCCGCAGAAAGAGAGGCTCGCTATCCAACGAGTGCTCCTCCCAGATAGGCCTCGCCCAGGCGCACGATATCCCCCGCGCCCATCGTCAGGAGCAGGTCTCCGGGCCTCAAGATCCGCTCCAGCTCGTTGATAACTTCTTCCTTATCAGGCACATAGACGACATTGGCGTGGCCGGCGTTTCTTGCCGCCTGCGCCACCAGTTCGCCTGTCACGCCGGGCAGGGGTTTCTCGCGCGAGGGATAGACGTCGGTCACGATCGCCACGTCGCAGGCCGAGCAGCGCCTTTCCGAACTGCGCCGCGAAGTCCCTGGTGCGCGAATAGAGATGCGGCTGAAAGAGCGCGACCAACCGCCGCGCCGGATGGACCTGCCGGGCGGCCGCGAGCGTCGCCGCGATTTCGGTCGGGTGATGCGCATAGTCGTCGAGCACGAGCACGCCGTCCCTTTCCCCCTTCATCTCGAAGCGGCGGATGACGCCCGTGAAATCCTTCAAGGCCTTCGCGATCGTCGGAAACGGGATCGACAGCTCCCGGCCGACGGCGATCGCCGCGAGGGCGTTCAACACGTTGTGCCGCCCGGGCAGAGACAGGCGGACCGTCCCGAGCGACCAGGTCCGACCCTCCCAGACCTCGAAGGTCGTGCCGGAGGCTTCGAGGCGGATCTGGCTCGCGCGCAGGTTCGCGTCGGGCGATTCTCCATAAGTGACGACGCGCCGCTTGACGCGGGGAAGAATCTCGAGAACGCCGGGGTCGTCGAGACATCCCACGACCGTCCCGTAGAACGGAACGCGGTTGGCGAAGATCGTGAAGGCTTCCAGGATGTCCGCGAGGTCACGGTAGGTGTCGAGGTGATCCTCTTCGATGTTGGTCACGACCGCGACGACCGGAGTCAATTCCAGGAACGAGCGGTCGTACTCGTCCGCCTCGGCGACGAGAAAGTCTCCCTTGCCCAGGCGCGCGTTCGTGCCCAGGATCCGGACGCGCCCGCCCACGACAATCGTGGGATCGAAGCCCGCTTCGGTCAGGACCATCCCGGTCAGCGACGTGGTCGTCGTCTTGCCGTGAGTGCCGGCGACCGCGATTCCCTGCTTCAGCCGCATGATCTCGGCGAGCATCTCCGCCCGACGGATGACGGGGATGCCGCGCTGGTGCGCGGCCACCACCTCGGGGCTCGACTCGGCGACGGCCGAAGAGATCACGACCAGGTCCGTGTGCTCGACGTGCGCCGGGTCGTGCCCGTAGGCGATCTTCGCGCCCAGGGCTGTCAGGCGCTCCGTGTTCTCGCTCCTCTCCCTGTCGCAGCCGGTGATCTCCAGGGGTGTCGAGAGGAGAAGGATCTCCGCGAGGCCGCTCATCCCGACGCCGCCCGCGCCCACGAAGTGCAGCCGACGCAGCCTCAGGAATCTCATGCCGTTCGCGCTCCGGTCTCGGCTTCGAAGAGGAGCCCGGCCAGACGGCCGGCGGCGTCCGGCACCGCGAGGCTGCGCGCGGCTTCTCCCATCTTCACGAGGCGCTCCCGGTCGCCGATCAAGTCTAAGACGGCCGCCGCCAGGACCTCTCCCGTGAGCCTGGATTCCTCGATCATCCGCGCCGCCCCCGCCTCGACGAGCGCCCGGGCGTTCTCGAGCTGGTGGCCGTGCGTCGCCGAGCCGAAGGGAACGAGAATCGAGGGCCGCCCCGCCGCGGCGAGCTCGGCCAGAGTCATCGCGCCGGCCCGCGAGACGACGAGGTCCGACCAGGCGAGATCCTCGTAGATCCTCGGCAGGAACGGCGCCAGGCGCCAACCCGCGGGAACCTCTCCGTAGCGCCCCTGGACGCTCGCGAAGTGGCTCTCCCCCGTCTGGTGCACCACTTCGAGGCCTTTGCCGGCCAGACTCCGCGCCGCGCCGGCCATCGCCCGGTTCAAGACCTCCGAGCCCTGGCTTCCTCCGAATACGAGGAGGCGCCGCGTCCGCGCGGAAGCCGAAACCGGGGGGATCGCGAAGAACTCGGCGCGAACCGGGGTTCCGGTCACGGTCCCCGGCCTCTTCAAGAACACGTTGGACCGGGCGAGCCCGACGGCCGTGCGCGCGGCGAAGCGGTTGAGCAGCCTGGTCGCGATCCCGGGCAGCGCATTGGAATCGTGGACGAGCGTGGGAATGCCGAGCGAGCGCGCCGCCGCGAGGACCGGCACGCTCACGTATCCTCCCATTCCGGCCACCGCGCGCGCCCGGTGGCGCGTGAGCAGGGCCCTCGCCTCCAGGAAACCGGCCGGGAGGCGGGCGAGCGACAGCAGCTTGCCGGGGAGGCTCTTGCCGGCGAAACCCGAAGCCGTGACCGTCTCCAGGCGAAAGCCCGCCTCGGGCACGAGCCGACCCTCCAATCCCCCCAATGTTCCGATGAAAAGGACCGGCGCCTCCGGCCGCCTCGCGCGGATCTCCCGCGCCAGGGCAATCCCCGGGAAGATGTGGCCACCCGTCTTGCCCGCCACGATCACGTACGCTCCCTCCACAAAGCACCAGAGCCGGAGAAGGCGACGGCGTAAGACGTAAGTTCATTCCATGCCTTCGGTTCGTCTCCGTCTACGGCGCCGTCGGTTCCTCATCTCCGGACCTCGTGCTGCGAGATATTCAAGATCAGACCCCCGGCGATCCAGGAGGCCACGAGCGAAGATCCGCCGTACGAGACGAACGGCAGAGGAATCCCCTTCGTCGGCATCAGGCCGAGGACGACCGACACATTGATGGCCGCCTGCACGACGATCAACGCGGTGGCTCCTGCGGCGAGAAAGGCCGCGAAGGGCTCCGGGGCGCGGCGCGCGGCGCGAAAGCCTCTCCAGGCCACGACGGCGAAGCAGGCGATGACGCCGAGAGCGCCGAGGAAGCCGAGCTCCTCCCCGACGATCGCGAAGATGAAGTCGGTGTGCGGATAAGGGAGGAAGAAGAGTTTCTGGCGGCTGCCGCCCAGGCCGCTGCCGGACAGGCCCCCGGCGCCGACCGCGATGAGCGATTGGATGGCCTGGAATCCCGCGCCCAGCGGATCCGCTTCCGGGCGCAGGAAAGAGAGCAGGCGCGCCCGGCGATAACTCGCCGAGAACGCGAGAGCCGCCAGGAGGGGAAGGACGCCCGCCAGGCCGATCAGGAAGAGACGCGCCCGCACTCCCGCCAGCCACAGCACGACCGCGCAGAGCATCACGTAGGAGGCGGCCGTCCCCAGATCCGGCTCGAGCACGACGACGCCGGCCGCGAGGCCGGTCAGAAGGAGCGCCGCCGGCAGGACCCGTTCGGGCTGCGAGGGGCCGGCCGCCCTGCTCGTCACCAGGCGGGCGAGGACCAGCACGAGGCCCACCTTCAGGATCTCCGACGGCTGGAGCATGATGGGCCCCAGCGTCAGCCAGCGGCGCGCCGAGTTGATCGGCGGGCGGAAGAGGGCCAGGACGCACAGCAGGAGCGCAACCCCGTAGACCCCGTACCCGACCCAGCGCCGCGAGAAGAGGCGGTAGTCGGCGCGGTAAACGGCGAAAGCGGCCAGCCCGCCGGCGGCGAGCGCCACGATCTGCTTGATCACGTACTTGTAGGGATTGCCGAGCGTCACTCCCGCCGAAACCGCCGAGGCGCTGTAGATCATGACGCAGCCAAAGAGCGAGAGCGCCACGAGCGCCACGAAGAGCACCTTGTCGGAAGAGAGCTTACGAGCCATGAGCACTCCGGAGGTCGTAAGGCGGTAGGCGGTCAGGCGGGCAGGCGGCAACGGTCACTGCTCGGCGATCTCACGCTTCGCTCTCATCGTCTTCCGTCTCACGTCTCCCGGCTCCTGTGCCTCTGCAGCCGCGCGGGCGAGGCCGCGAAATGGTCTCCCCGCTCTTCGTAGTTCTTGTACTGGTCGAAGGAGGCGCAGGCGGGCGAGAGCAGGACCGTGTCGCCGGGTCGGGCGAGCGCGGCCGCGCGCTCGACGGCCCGGTCCATGGTCCCCGCGCGCTCGACGGACACAACGCCGGCCAGAGCCGCCTCGATCAAGCCGGCGGCCTCGCCGATCGTGAGCACTTCCCGCGCGGCGCGGGCGACCGCCGGGACGAGCGCCGGGAAGTCGCCGTGTTTGTCGCGCCCTCCCAGGATCAGGACGACGCTGCCGCCGGGAAAGGCCTCGAGCGACTTCTTCGTGGCGTCCACGTTGGTCCCTTTCGAGTCGTCGACCCAGGCAATGCCCGCCGCCTCGGCGACGAGCTCTGTGCGGTGCGGCAGGCCGCGGAAATCCTTTAATCCCGCGGCAATCGCCTCCGCGGGCGTTCCCAGGCAATCGGCCGCGGCCAGGGCCGCCAGCGCGTTCTCGAGGTTGTGGGCGCCCGGCAGCGCGAGGTCCTTCTCGGAAACGACCGCGCGACGCTTCCCGGCGACCTCCGAGACGAGCGAGCCGCCTTCCACCCAGGCGCCTCCCGGAACGCTCTCCCGGCGCGAGAACGCAACGCGCCTCGCGCGCGTCGCGATCGGACGCGAGGCGGCGTCATCCGCGTTGACGACGGCGAAATCGCGGGGCAGCTGGTTCTCGAAGACCCGTTTCTTGGCCCGGACGTAATCCTCGAACCCCTCGTGCCGGTCCAGGTGGTCCGGCGTGATGTTGGTCAGGACGGCGACGTGCGCCGCGAAGCGCTCGATCGCCTCGAGCTGAAAGGAAGAGACTTCGCAGACGAAGTCGCGGGGAGAACGGTCCGAGAGGAACGCGGAGAGCGGGACGCCGATGTTTCCCGCGAGCGCGACCGGACGGCCCGCCCGCTTCAAGATCTCGGCGATCCAGGCCGTCGTCGTGGATTTCCCGTTCGTCCCGGTGATCGCGACCCAGCGGTTCTTTCCTTCGGCCTCCCCCTCGGCGATCCGCCAGGCGATCTCGATCTCCGCCAGGACGGGAATGGCGCGCTCGCGCGCGGCCAGGACGAGAGGCGAGGCCAGCGGAACTCCCGGAGAGAGAGCCAGCCAATCGGCCCGTTCGAGAAAATCCTCCGATGGCCCGTCGAAGAAGAACCGCGCGCCCGCCGCCTCGAGCTCCGCGACGGCGCTCTCCGGAAAGGCCAACCGGGGTTTGGCGTCTCCCACCGCGATCGCGACGCCCCTGGCGGCGAGCGCGCGGGCGAGCGCCTGGCCGCTCCGGGCAAAACCCAGGATCGCCACGCGCGCGGGCAGGCTTGGTTCGTAGCCACGCCTAACGCCTCACGCCTTACGCCTCACGGTCTCATCGCAGTTTCAACGTCGAGAGTCCGAGGACCGCGAAGAGGATCGCGAGGATCCAGAAACGGATGATCACCCGCGACTCCGGCCACCCGGCCAGCTCGAAATGATGATGCAGCGGCGCCATCCGGAGGACGCGCCTGCCCGTCGTCTGGAACGACGCGACCTGAAGGATGACCGACACCGCTTCGAGCACGAAGAGGCCGCCCACGATCGCCAGCAGCATCTCGTTCTTGGTCATGACGGCGACGGCCGCGATCGCTCCTCCGAGCGGGAGCGATCCGACGTCCCCCATGAAGACGTCCGCCGGATGGCAGTTGAACCAGAGAAACCCGAGCGAAGCGCCCACGATCGCGCCGCAGAAGACGGAGAGCTCTCCCGTCTGCGGAACGAAGGGGATCTGGAGATAGCGCGCCGCGACCGCGTTGCCGGTGAGATACGCCAGGATCGCGTAGGTCCCGGCGGCGATCCCCACGGCGCCGATCGCGAGGCCGTCCAGGCCATCGGTCAGATTGACGGCGTTGGAAGACCCGACGACGATCAGGGTGACGAAGGGAATGTAGAGGGCTCCGAGATCGAGAACGAAACGCTTGAGAAAAGGAAACGTCAGCACCGTCGAGATGGACTCCGGTCCCGCCCAGTGCCGGATGGCCCAGGCGATCGCGAACGCCGCCAGGAACTGCGGCACGAGTTTTCCGCGCCCGCTCAAGCCCAGGCTGCGCCGTTTCGTGAACTTGACGAAATCGTCGGCGAAACCCACGAGGCCCAGGGCCCCGAGCGTCGCCAGGGCGATCCAGACGAAGCGGTTGGAGAGGTCCATCCACAGGAGTGTCGCCACGATCACCGCGAGCAGGATGAGCAAGCCGCCCATCGTCGGGGTTCCCGCCTTGGCCTGATGCGATCGGGGTCCTTCCTCGCGAATCGACTGGCCGATCTGCCGCCTCTGGAGCAGCCGGATCATCGGCAACCCGAAGACGAGCGCCAGCAGAAGCGCCGTCACCGCGGCCATCGCGACGCGGAACGTGATGTAGCGGAAGACGTTGAACGCCGGAATGGATTTCGCCAGCGGATAGAGAAGCTTGTAGAGCATCAGCGCCACCGTGCGTAAGGCGTAACGAAGACGGTGGATCCCATGAGCGTTCATCGCTGCCTCCTCCTCACCCTCCGTCAGCAGGGCGACGGCGCGATCGAGTCCGACGCCGCGCGAGGCCTTGAAGAGGACCGTATCTCCACCGCCGAGCATCGCCTCGAGCACGCCGGCCGCGCGCTCGGGATTTTCGACCCACTGGACTTTTTCGGCGGGGAAGCCCGAGGCCGAGGCGCCCTCCCCGATCGCGCGGGCTCGCGGGCCCACGCAGACCAGGACATCGGCGCGCCCCACGGCGTAACTCCCCGTCTCGCGGTGCCACCAGAGGTCCTCGGCGCCGAGCTCGAGCATGTCTCCCAGCACCGCGATCTTCCGCCCCCCCGGAAGGAGCTTCAACGTGTCCAGGGCCGCCCGCATCGAGGGCGGGCTGGCGTTGTAGGAATCGTCGTAGAGCAGGGCTCCCGAGAAGTGCCGGGAAATCTCGCCGCGATGCGGCGCCGGCGTGAGCGTGGGCGCCGCCGCCTCGCAGTCCTCCACGGCGGCTCCGGCCGCGATCGCCACCGCGCAGGCCGCCAGGAAGTTGCCGACCTGATGGAGGCCCGGCAGCGGCAACACGACGGTCGCCTGGCCGGCGGGCGTTCTCAGGCGGAAGCTCGTGCCCGACTCCCCCGGCGCGACCTCCTCGGCCGTGACGTCGGCTCCGCCGCCGAATCCGAACCAGAGAGTCCGGCCCGGATGCCGGCCGGCCAGCGCCGCCACGCGGGAATCGTCCGCGTTGGCGACGAAGACGCCCCCGGGCTTCAGGCCCTCGAGGATCTCTCCATTGGCCCGGGCGACCGTGTCGAGCGATCCCAGGAACTCGAGGTGCTCGGCCGCGATCCGCGTGATCGTCGCGACGTCCGGCTCGAAGGTCCGGGAGAGCCGCGAGATCTCTCCGAGCGCGCTCATTCCCATTTCTCCGACCATCCAGTCGAGCCTTCCCTGAAGATTGACGACGGACATCGGGAACCCGATCGCGCTGTTCTGGTTCCCCGGCGTCTTCTCGACGGCGAACCGCCGGGCGAGAATCGCGGCGGCGAATTCCTTCGTGGTCGTCTTCCCGACCGAGCCCGCGATCGCCGCCAGGCGGAACCCGGCTTCTCTCTTCATCGCGCCCGCGAACTGCAGGAGCGATTCCTGCGGGTCGGGGACCTCCAGGACCGGAAAATCCGGAGGCAGGCCCGCCGGACGCCGCTCCCCGAGCATCGCGCGCGCTCCCGCCGCCGCGGCCTGCACCGCGAAGTCATGGCCGTCCACTCTCGCTCCGGGCAGCGCCACGAAGAGGTCGCCCGGCCGGACCCGCCGGGAATCCACCGCGACGCCGGAGAGCGTCACCTCGGCGCCGGCCGGCGTGAGCGCCGCGCGGACCATCCCCGCGACCTTCGACAGGGTGAAGTTCACCGCCGCGCCAGCTCCGCGGCGACCAGCCGGTCGTCGAAAGGGAGGACCTGACCCCCGATGACCTGCGTCGTTTCGTGTCCCTTGCCGGCGATGACCACGACGACACCGGGGTTCGCCAGCCCGATCGCGGTCCGGATCGCTTCCCGCCGGTCGGCGATCTTCAGGTATTTCGTCGCGCCCGACGCCGCGAGGCCCTTTTCGACCTCCGCCAGGATCGCTTCCGGATCCTCGGAACGCGGATTGTCGGACGTCGCGATCGGGATGTCGGCCATGCGCCCGGCGGCGAATCCCATCGGAAACCGTTTTCCCTTGTCGCGGTCTCCGCCGCAGCCGAAGACCAGGACGATCGTCTTGTCGGTCAGCTCCCGCACGGCGGAGAGGAGCCGTTTCAAGGCGTCTTCCGTGTGAGCGTAATCCACGAGGATCGGGAAGGGCTGTCCGGCTTCGACGGGCTCCAGGCGCCCCGGAACGCGGGGAACGGAAGCGAGGGCGGCAGCGATTCGATCGGGCGGCATCTCGAGGGCGAGCCCGGCCGCCGCCGCCGCGAGGAGGTTCTCGACATTGAAGCGCCCGAGCAGGGGGGACGCGATCGAGAATGCTCCCCCCTCGTGCCGGACCTCGAGCGACGTCCCCGCCAGGTCGCAATGCGACGCCGCGGCCCGTACGTCGGCCTGCCCGCCGGAAGCCGAATAGGTCAGGACGGGAGGAGCAACCTGGGAGGCCAGGCGCCGCCCGAAGGCGGCGTCGCCGTTGACGACGGCGGCGGCCCCGGGCTTGCGCATCGCGAAGAGCTTCTCCTTCGCCCGGTAGTAGCTCTCCATGTCGCCGTGGAAGTCCAGGTGATCCCGCGTCAGGTTCGTGAAGACCGCCACGTCGAAGCGGCATCCGCCGACGCGGTCCAGCGCGAGCGCATGGGAAGACACCTCGATCGCCGCCGCCGGCACTCCGGCCTCGACCATCTCCGCCAGCAGGTCCTGGATGTCCGGGGCCTCCGGCGTCGTGCGGGTCGCCGCAACTTCCCGGAGCCCCGTCCGGTACGCCACGGTGCCGAGGAGGCCGGACCTGCCGTGGCGCTCCGCCAGCAGGGCCTCCAGCAACATCGCCGTCGTCGTCTTTCCGTTCGTGCCCGTGACCGCGGCGAGAACGAGTTTCTCCGCGGGATTCCCCGCCCGCCGCGCGGCCAGGAGAGCGAGCGCCCGGCGCGGGTTTTCGACGCGCACCCAGGCCACCGGCTCGAGTCCTCCTGGCGCCGCGCGGTCCGAGACCACCGCGGCCGCCCCCCGCGCGATCGCCTGGGGCACATGGTCGAAGCCGTCCGCGGATTCCCCGCGGATCGCGACGAAGAGGTCTCCCGGCGCGACACGCCGCGAGTCGTAACGAACGCGCAGGATTTCCGGATCGGGTATCGCGCGATCGACGTCGGCCTCCGGCAGGACCGAGAGGAGCTCCATGAGTTTCACGGACCGGAAAAGTTGGAGCTCGTCTCCTCCCGGCTGCGAACCGGCCGGCTGATCGGAGGGGCGGTTTCCGAAAGGTGCAACGTCTGATACTGGCCCGGCCGGACAGCGGTCCCGGGTCGAGGATCCTGCGACATTACGAAACCCGTGCCGTGCAGCCGCGCCGGCAGTCCCAGGCGCGCGAAGACCGCCAGCGCCTGCCGGGCCGAAAGCCCGGCGACATCCGGAGTCAGGATCTCACCGCCTTGCCCGGGGCCGCGCAGGACGGCGGACGTTTCGGGCGCGACGCCGGGAACGTCCAGCTTCGGCAGGGCCTCCTCGTCGGGAGGCGCGGAACGCACGGAGGCCGGCACGACCCCCGCCGGGTAGGCGACGCGGCCGTCGGAGGAAGCGAGCACGGTCGAGGGAAGCCGCTGCTCGACCGGAGCCACCCGCAGGATGTCGAGCGCCTGGGAGACGACGCGCGCGAAGAGCGGCGCCGCGACGTCGCGCGCGTAGTACTTCCCCTTGGGCTCTTCCACGACGACGACCGCGACCACTCGAGGATTGTCCGCCGGAACGAATCCGACGAAGTTGGGAACGTAGCGTCCGGCCTGGTATCCGCCGGGTCCCGCCTTCTGCGCCGTCCCGGTCTTGCCCGCCACGGAGAAACCGGGGATCGCCGCCGTCGTTCCGGTCCCCCGCTCGACGACGCCCGCCAGGATGGTTCGCAGAGACCGGGCCGTCGCCTCCGAGATCACGCGCACCGGCTCGCGCGCCGCGGGCCGCTCGACGCGTCCGTCGGGCCGGCGGATCGCCGTCACGAGCCGCGGCTGCACCAGAAGGCCCCCGTTGGCGACGACCGCGGCGACGCGCGCCAGCTGCAGAGCCGTCAGCGCGACCTCCTGCCCCATCGAGATCGAGGCGTTGGACAGGGAGGACCAGCGCGAGAGCGGACGGAAAATGCCGGCCGCCTCTCCGGGCAGATCCACTCCCGTCGGCCGGCCGATGCCGAATTCGCTCGCCCCTTCGAAGAGCCGCTGCGGACCCAGCCGGAGTCCCACGCGGATGATCCCGATGTTGGAAGAGTGTTCGAAGATCCCGGCGAGGTTCAAGGAGCCGTAGTCGTGATGCTTGTCCTCACTGATGGTCACTCGGCCGATGTGGATCACGCCGTGGCCGGTCTCGATGATCTCGTCCAGTCCGATCAGGCCGCGCTCGAGCGCG
Organism: uncultured Acidobacteriota bacterium; assembly: GCA_963741435.1. GTDB lineage: Bacteria > Acidobacteriota > Thermoanaerobaculia > UBA5066 > Gp7-AA6 > JAWOLE01. The sequence goes on from CAVUIX010000048.1 coordinate 66,830, forward strand.
GTCCCGCCCGTCACGATCTTGAAGGTCGAGCCGGGCTCGTAGGCGTCGGCGATCGCGCGATTGCGGCGGGCCTCGGCGGGAAAGCGACCGTACTGATTCGGATCGAAGCTCGGGGCGCTGGCCATCGCCAGGACCTCCCCGTTTCTGGGATCGAGGAGCACGATGCTGCCCGATTTCGCGTCGAGCTCGCGCATCGTCGACTCGAGCTCCCTCTCGGCCGCGAACTGGATGCCCGAGTCGAGAGAGACCGTCAGCGCCGCGCCTTCCTGCGCGGGCCGGCCGGCCGTCTCCGCCTCGCCGTAGGTCAATTGGCGCGCGTCGGTCAGCGCGACGATCTCACCCGGCTTGCCCCGGACCGTCCCCTCGTAGGAGTACTCGAGCCCTGCCAGGCCGCGGTCGTCCAGGCCGACGTAGCCCAGGACCGAAGCGGCCAGCGTCCCCTTCGGGTAGAACCGCTTGGGCTCCGCGACCAGGTGGACTCCCGAGAGCTTCAAGGCGCGGATCTGGTCGGCGATCGGCGGTTCCACCTTGCGGGCGATCCAGACGAAACCCTTCGCTTCGGACAAACGCTCGAGGATCTTCTCGCGCGGCAGCCGAAGGAGAGGCGCGAGGGCGGAAGAGGCGGCGGCGGCATTTTCCACGTCGTCGGGAACCGCGTAGATCGAAGAGACCTCGACCGAGACCGCGAGCTCCCTGCCTTCGCGGTCCAGGATGGGCCCGCGCCGCCCCGAGACCTCGATGCGCCGTTCCTGCTGCCGCTGCGCGCGCGCCCGATACTTCTGCCCCTGCACGATCTGGAGCTGGACGAGACGCGCAATGACAAGGGCCCCCCAGACGGCGAGTCCGATGGCGAAGAAACGAAGGCGCCGGTCGCGAAGGATGTTCACCGCGCGGCCTCCGCTCCGGCGGGCGTCTCGACGTACTGGATCTGCCCCGGCCGCGGCGGGCGCAGTCCCTTGCGCGCTGCGACCGCGACCACGCGCGTGGGCGCGGAGGTGAGAGCGAGCTCGGCGCGGAGGTGGCGGTTCTCCTCGTCGAGCCGGGAGAAGAGCTTCACGCGGGACTCGCGCGCGTACCCGATGCGAACAGTCTCGATATGCAGGGCGGCGCAGACGAAGAGCGCGCAGGCCAGCGGCAGTCCGGCGAGCAGGTAGGTGGCGAGCTCGCGCCCGCGGCGGCGGTCCCGCTCGCGCGTCAGGTGGAGATTCTCGACGCGTTTGGCCTGGGCGTAGGCGACGGCGCTCATGGTCTTACCCCCTCGCCCCCCGCGGGGGTGCGCGAGGGGTCTCCCCTCGCCTCACTTCTGCGCCGGCCGCGACCGCAGGTCGCGTCTCGCGCAGCGAGCGGCCGGCAGGCCGGAGTGAGGGCGCAACCGGCGCCAAAGGCCTCGATGATCACGGTGTCGCTTCTCCCAACTTCTCCGCCGCGCGCAGGCGCGCGCTGCGGGAGCGGGGGTTCCCGCCCACCTCGCTCTCGGACGGGACGATCGGCCGGCGCGTCAGGATCTTCAGCACGCGCCGTGCGCCGCACACGCAGTACGGGAGAGAGCGAGGACAGAGACAGACGCCGGACTGGCGGCGGAACGCCTCCTTGACGATCCGGTCCTCCAGCGAGTGATAGGCGATCACGGCCAGCCGGCCGCGGGCGTTCAAGCGGTTGACGGCCGCGGCGAGGAAGCTCGAGAGGGCGACGAGCTCCTGGTTGACCTCGATGCGCAGTGCCTGAAAGACGCGGGTGGCAGGATCGATTCTTTCGCGGGTCGCCTTGGCCCGCGCGACGATGCGCGCCAGCTGACGGGTGCCCGTGATCGGGCCCCTCCAGGCGCGTTCCTGCACGATTCCCCGAGCGATCTTTGCCGCCATCCTCTCCTCCCCGTATTCACGCAGGATGCGTGTCAGTTCTTCGACCGATGCCGTCGCGACGATGTCGGCGGCGGTTCGGCCCGTCCCACTCATGCGCATATCGAGCGGTCCATCGCGGCGAAACGAAAAACCCCGCGGCGCCTCCTCCAGTTGCATCGACGACACGCCGAGATCCGCCAGGATCCCGTCGGCGGGAGGGAATCCCGAGAGCACGCGATCGAGATCCGCGAAGTTCTCGCGAACGAGTGTGACCCGATTGCCGAAACGCGCGAGCCGTGCGCCGGACAGGGCGATGGCCTCGGGGTCCCGATCGATGCCGAGGAGACTGATGCCCGCGCCCCTCTCGAGCAGCGCCTCCGCGTGTCCGCCGGCCCCGACGGTCGCATCCACGAAGAAGCCGCCGCGCTCCGGCGCGAGGATCTCGGTCGCCTCCCGGAGAAGGACCGGCGTGTGTCCCCGCTTCTCAACGTCTCCCGTCTCCCGTCTCCCGTCTCACAACTCAGAACTCACAACCCACAACTCGCTTTTCACGACATCAGCAGCTTCGACATCTCGTCGTAGTCTTCGGGCGTGAAGTCCTCGCCCGCGAGCTTCGATGCGAGCGCTCCGCGGTCGGAGACGACGAGGTGATCGATGTTCCCCGTCACGACCACGTCCGGCGGCAGCTTCGCCGCGTCGCGCAGAATCTGGGGAATCAGCACGCGCCCCTGCCCGTCGAGCGACGCGTTCTGGCCGTAATAGTTGACGCGCTCGAGGAATTTGTTTTTCGCGCGATGAATCGCCGGAAGCGCCGCGAGTTTTTCTTCGAGCGAGCGCCAGACCGGCAGCGGATAGAGCAGGACTTCCCGTCCGTGAAGAGACGTCACGAACATCTCGGCGCCGAATGCCTCTTCGATCTGCTGTCGGAAGAGACTCGGCACCTTGAGACGGCCCTTCTCGTCCAGGCGGGCCGGGGCGCTGCCGCGAAAACGATCCATCCGTCCTTTTCGTCGTCTCGATCAAGCCGTCGAGACCACTTTCTTCCATTTTTCCCCAGATTAGACCACTGGCCGGATTCTGTTGTGCCGTGGTTTATTAGTCAAGAGAAACAGTTTGCCTGAAAAAATTAGGGGCGTAAGGAAAGCGCAAACCGCGTGAGACGAATTCTCAGTCTTTCGAGGGCGTCTCGTGCCAGTGACTCGTCATGTCCAGCCAGAGCGCAAGCCCGCGGTGCGCTCCATATCGCGCATACCGCCGGGCGATCGCACGATCTGTAGTACGCCGGGGGCCGGGGTATCGCCGGCGGTATTCCTGCCGCACCCAGGAATCGAGCGCCAGGTAATCGTGGCGGCCCAGGATGCGCAGGAGCCCTTCCGCGGCGTAGGGGCCGAAGCCGTGCTCGGAGAGAATCGCGTCCCGGATCTCCTCCGCGGGCGAATCGAGACGCTCCCACCGCGCGAGATCGAGCTCTCCGCGCGCGACGCGGCGCGCGAATCGCGCGAGCGACGCGGCGCGGTATCCGCAGCGCACCTTCGCTTTCAATCGCGGCGCGGAAAACGCGGCGATCGCTTCGGCGCCCGGAAACGCGCGTCCTTCCACGCCCGCGAGCGCGATCAGGCGCGACACCATCCCCTTCGTCGCCGCCCACGAACAGTTTGTCGTCAGCAGCATCTTCACCGCGTCTTCGAAGAGCGTGGGCGCGCGCAGGATCCGCCCGCGGCCGCTCGCGAGCGCACGGGTCATCTCCGGTTCGGCGGCGATCGTCCGCGCGAAGGCGTCCAGGTTCACATCGAGCGAGAAGACGCGCCGGGCGATCCGTGTCAACGCGCCGCGGTCGAGCGACTCCGATTCCGCCTCGAGCCGTCCGTTCCCCGCGCGAAAAACGATCTCCGCGGCCTCCCCCCTCTCCCGCCCGTAGAGGGCACGGCTGAGGGCTCCGAATCCAGCGTGCGTCCGAAGCACGCCCATCTCCCGGTCGTAGGAGAAGGGTGGCAGGTCGTACCAGCCGTGCGAGCGGACGACGCCATCGAAGGAGAAGTCGGGAGGAAGGGGAATCCGGATGCGAGGCAAGGTTTCAGGGAACAGGTGTCAGGTTCAATGCAGGTGTCAGGTGTCAGGCATCAGGTGTCAGGGACGGGAGCCCAACCTGGCACCTGGCACCTGATACCTGGCACCTGCGTTTCCCCTGACCCCTTCAACCTGACACCTCTCCCCTTCTTCAGCTCTTCTTCTCTTCGAGCTTTGAGAGCTCCGGATCGTAGATCTTCACGTAGGCTTCGCGGCGGAGCTTGGCCACGTACTCGGTGAAGCGCTTCTCGTAGAGATTCTCGCCGATCCTCTTCTTCAGGTCCTCGCTCACGTCCGCGAACGGGCGGTAGCCGGCTGGCTTGCGGTCCGTTACCCGGAAGAGGTGGATCGAGCGCGGCTGGAGGGCGGGCGCCGGGTATTCCTTCGGAGGATTGTCGAAGACCGCCGCGTCGAGCGCCGGCAGAAGCTCGCCTTTCGAGACTGTCCCCAGGTCTCCCCCGTGTTCCCTCGCGTTGCCCTCGGAATATTCCTTCGCCAGGTCCGCGAACGGGGTCCCCGCCTCGAGCTTCGCGCGCGCCTCTTCCAGCCGCGCCACGGCCTTCTCGCGTGCCGCTGCATCGTTGGCCGGGAAACGGATGACGATCTCCGAGACGCGCGCCGATTCCGGAACCCGGTACAGGGTGTCTTTCTGTCTCTCGTATTCGAGCCGCAGCATGTCCTCGGAGATCTCGAGCTTGGAGGTCACGTCGCGGCCGATGACCTTCTGCAGGATGATCGTCTGGCGCATCTGGCGCTTCAAGTCCTCGCGCGTCATGTTGGAGGTAGCGAGCGCGGCATCGAACTCCTGGTCGGTCGCCAGGTTGTACTGCCGTTTGACGCGCTCGACGGCGCTCTCGATTTCCTCGTCCGAAGCCGAGACGCTCATCTCCTTGGCCCGCTCCTCGAGCAGCTTCTCCTTGATCATTTCTTCCAGCACATCGCGCTTGACCTGCGCCGGATCCGAGGGAGCCTGAGGCGCGTGCGACGCGGCCACCACCCGTCTCTGGAATTCCGAGTTGGTGATCAACCGGTCGTTGACCCGCGCCAGGATGCTCTCCACCAACTCCGCGCCGTCAGGGAGAGGCCAGGAAAATGCCAGGAAGAGCAGAGCGTTTTTCATGCGCCCTTCCATAACACGGGACTGTATCTGAATTCCTCAGGTGTCAGGGAAAGGTGCCAGGTGAAATGCAGGTGTCAGGTATCAGGTATCAGGTGCCAGGTTGGGCTCCCGTCCCTGACACCTGGCACCTGACACCTGAAACCTGCATTTCCCTGATACCTGTTCCCTGACACCTGAGCCCCGCGTCACGCGGCCCTCTCTCGTTCAAACTCCTCCAGCCAGGACATCAGCGGCGGAAAGCACGGCATCTCCGGCCGGGGACGGCAGCGAAAGCACGCGCCCGGGTGAGAGCTTCGCTCCGCGGGTGCGGCGGACGAAGTCGAGGAGGCGTTCCGGGTCTACCGCGGCGTCCTCCGCGAAGCGCAGGTGGACCTGCCCCGCCTGCCGCGTGATGGAGGTGACTCGGAGCCGCTCGGCGCGCGCCCGCAGCCGCGAGTACGCGACGAGCCGCCGGACGGTCTCGGGAGGCTCTCCGAACCGGTCGGCGATCTCGCGGGCCGTCTCTTCCAGGGACCGGTCGTCGCTCGCCCGGGCGATCTTCTTGTAGATCATCATCCGCCAGTTTTCGTCGGCAACGTAGTCGGGAGGAATCGTCAGATCGAGGCCGAGCGAGAGCGTGACGGCCCGCTCGGGCCGCGCCTCCTCTCCCCGCATCTCGCGGACCGTCTCTTCCAGGAGCGTCAGGTAGGTCTCGAATCCCACCGACACGATCTGGCCCGACTGCTCTCCGCCGAGGATGTTTCCCGAGCCGCGGATCTCCAGGTCCTTGGCGGCGATGCGGAAGCCGGCCCCGAGGTCGCAGAACTCCTGGATCGAGGCGAGGCGCCGGCGGGCCGTCTCCGACAGCGCCGCGGCCTCGTGGATGAGAAGAAACGCCTGCGCGGGCTTGTCGCTTCGGCCGACGCGCCCGCGGAGCTGGTAGAGCTGCGCGAGGCCGTATGTCTCCGCGCGGTCGATCAGGATGGTGTTGGCGGAAGGGATGTCCAGCCCGTTCTCGATGATCGTCGTCGCGAGCAACACGTCCGCCTCGCGCGAGAGGAAACGCATCATGGCCTTCTCGAGCTCCCCCTCGCGCATCGCGCCGTGGGCGACGGTCACGCGCACGGAGGCGACGAGCTCTTCGAGCTCCTGCCGGACGCGGCCGATCGATTCCACCCGGTTGTGGACGAAGAAGACCTGACCCCCGCGGCCGAGCTCCGCCTCGATCGCCTCGCGGATGACCTGGGGCTTGCGCGGAACGACCTGCGTCTCGATGGCCAGCCGGTCCCGCGGCGGCGTTTCGATGATCGAGAGATCCCGGAGCCCCGAGAGCGAGAGATGGAGCGAGCGCGGGATCGGCGTCGCCGACATCGCGAGCACGTCGATCGAGGCCTTCCATTCCTTCAGCCTCTCCTTCTGAGCGACGCCGAACCGCTGCTCCTCGTCCACGATCAGGAGGCCCAGGTCCCGGAAGGCAATGTCCTTTCCGAGCAGGCGGTGCGTGGCGATCAGGATGTCCACCGAGCCCTCGGCGACCTTCTCCGCGACCGCCTTCTGCTCCGCCCGCGGGCGCAATCGCGAGAGCAGCTCGATCGTCACCGGAAAAGCGGCGAAGCGCCGGACGAAGGTGCGGAAGTGCTGGTCCGCGAGGATCGTCGTCGGGGCGAGGACCGCCACCTGCTTTCCGTCGAGCACCGCCTTGAAGGCCGCGCGCATGGCGACCTCCGTCTTGCCGTACCCGACGTCGCCGCAGAGCAGGCGGTCCATGGGCTTTTCCGACTGCATGTCCCTCTTCACGTCCGCGATCGCCTGCGCCTGGTCGGGCGTCTCGTCGTACTCGAAGGCTTCCTCGAACTCCTTCTGCCACGGCGAGTCCTTCGAGAAGGCGAAGCCGGGCGAGAGGCTCCGGCGCGCGTAGAGCTTGAGCAACTGGTCGGTCATGTCGCGCATCGCCTTCTTGACCGAGGCCTTGCGCCGGGCCCACCCGGCCCCGCCCAGCCTGTCGAGCGCCGGCTCGACCCCTTCCACCCCCGAGTACTTCTGCACGAGGTCGAAGCGCTCGACGGGAAGGAGGAGCATCTTCTCCTCCGCGTACCCGATCTCCATGAACTCGCGTTCCTCCCCCTCCACGGGGACGCGCTTCAACCCCTTGAAAAGCCCGATCCCGTAATCGCGGTGGACGACCGCGTCGCCCAGCTTCAAGTCGCGCAGGTCGGAGAGGAAGGCCTCCGAAGGCCGCCGCCGGGAGACCGAGACCTGCCGCTCCTCGCCGAAGATCTCGCTCTCGGAATAGAGAGAGAGGCCCGGTTCGCGCAGCCGGAATCCGGAGGAGATGTCCGCCGGGACGGCGATGAGCGCTCCGGGACTGCGCTGCGAAGAGACGTGGAGCGCGTATTCGAGGGCGAACCGGCGGAGTTTCTCCGCCCCTCCGGTCTGCCGCACGGCGACAAAGACCTCCTCGCCCGATTCGAGCGCGCGCCCCATTTCCGCCGCCGCTTCCGCCGTGCGCCCGCCGTGTCCCACCACCGCCTCCGCCGGCAGCCGAATCAGCGCCTCCCCGGAGGCGGAGAGACCCACCCGGTCGAGGATCACGGCCGCCCGGGAGAGGCTCTCCCGGATGCGCGGCGCGGGGTGGAGGAGCTCTTCCGGCGCGAAGACGTCGCGGTCGGGATCGCGGTCACCGGCGAGCCGCTGCGAGAATTCCTCGATCTCTTCCTCGACCGCCGCGGGCTCGACCTCTACGAGAAGAGCGCCGGCGGCGTAGTCGAGCCACCCGGCCGGCATCGCGGACACCGCCGGCGCGAACACCGCGCTTTCGACCTGCGAGGGGGGCCGTCCGATCCGCTCGGTCATCAGGTCCCGCGCTTCTTCCGATTCCTCCCCGGCGGCGAACGGAGCCAGCGCGACGCTCTGGAGGCGCTCGCGGGAGCGCTGGGTGTCGGGATCGAAGATCCGGATCGAGGCGACCCGGTCTCCATCCAGCTCCACCCGCACCGGAAGCTCGCGATCGGGCGGAAAGACGTCGAAGAGGCCGCCGCGCACCGCGAGGTCTCCCGTCTCGATCGCGAGGTCGGCGCGGCGGTAGCCGACGCGGGTCAGCCGCGCGATCAATCCGGGCAGGGAAACGTCGTCCCCCTCGGCGAGCGCCACGCGGAGCCGGACGAACTCCTCGCGCGAGGGAAGGCGCGTGAAGAGCGACCGCGCGGGGAGCACGGCCGCCCCGACCGCTTCTTCGCCCGCGAGCGCCGAGAGAAGCGCGAACTCGTCCCGCCGCGCCTTGAGCGAGGCCGGAATGCGCTGGTACGGCGTGAGCGTCGGCGCGGGCGCGCGGAGAACTCGCGTCATGCCGGCCGCCTCCAGATCGCGGATCAGCCGCTCGGCCTCTTTCTCGTCCGGCACGATGATGGCCAGCGGCCGGGCGAGATCCTTTTCGAGCGCGGCAAGCAGGAGTCCCGGGAGCGCTCCCACGCCGCCCGCCACGACGACGCGGTCCTCTCCGCTCCGGACCCGCCGGAGGAGGTCCGCGTAAGCGGGAACGCCCCGCGCCAGATCAGCGAGCAACGTCATGGCTTCCGGCCGCCCGTCATGGTGTCACCCTGAGAACGCAGAACCCTTGCCCCGTCATCCTGAGGAGCGCAGGATGACCCTGCCCCGTCATCCTGAGGAGCGCAGCGACGAAGGATCTGCTCCAGCGACCCCGGCAGGGCGGATCCTTCGCTTCGCTCAGGATGACAGGGAGCCCGCTCAGGATGACAGAGGCCGAGTGTTCCCATCATCGGCGCCATTTCGCGCAGGCGCCGGACCGCGCCGGCCACGGCCTCGATCGTGAAGTCCACTTCCTCCTCCGTGTTCCAGCGGCCCAGGCCGAAACGGATCGACGAGTGCGCGAGATCATCCGGCACACCGAGCGCCTTCAGGACGTGAGAAGGGCGCAGCGAAGCCGACGTGCAGGCGGAGCCCGAAGAGACCGCAACGTCCCGGATGCCCATGAGCAGCGCCTCCCCC
>CAVUIX010000049.1:0-18054 GCA_963741435.1 uncultured Acidobacteriota bacterium
TCTCACCGAGGAAGGCAACATCCGGCCCCATGTCAACGTGTTCGTGGACGCCGATAATGTCAGGGACCTCGAGGGGCTGGCGACGCCGTTACCCGCGTCCTGCGAGATCGCGATCCTGCCCGCAGTGAGCGGGGGAAGATAGGTGTCAGGGAAAAGGTGTCAGGGGAAATGCAGGTGTCAGGTATCAGGTTTCAGGGCCAGGGGCTGGCTCCCGCGGAGAAGCCTGAACCTGGCACCCGACGCCTGGCACCTGACACCTGCATTTTCCCTGATACCTATAACCTGACACCTGCTCCTCAATGAAACTAAAGATCCCCACTTCCCCCGCCTGGACCGAGGCGGTTTTACGCGACTTCGATTCCTTCCTGCAGGACCACGCCAACTGCGAGCGCAAGGCCTCGGGCAGCGCGATGAGCATGGTCTCGCACTATCCCGACCGCAAGGAGCTCGTCGCTGCCATGATCGATCTCGCGCGAGAGAGCTCGCAGCATTTCAGCAGGTGTACCCGCACATGGCGGCCCGCGGATTGACGCTCGGCGCCGACCGGAAGGACCCGTACATCCGCCGATTCTCGCAGGAGTACCGGAAGGGATCGGACGCGTATTTCCTGGACCGGCTGCTCGTGGCCGGGATTCTCGAAGCGCGCGGATGCGAGCGCTTCGGCCTGATCGCCTCGGCCCTTCCCGCCGGCCCCCTGAAGGACTTCTACCGCGACATCACGCGCTCGGAGGCCCGGCACCAGGATCTCTTCGTCCGCCTGGCGCTCCTCTACTTCGACCGGGAGCCGGTGGAATCGCGCCTGGAGGAGTTGCTGGAAGCCGAAGCGCGCATCGTCGCCGACCTTCCGCCGCGCGCCGCGTTGCACTAACCGTCGCTCCGCGTTTGCGCGGAATCTGCGCCTGTCGGCGCACCGGCGAGCGACTCGGCCGGATGCGGCCTCGATCGCTCGCCTGATCCCGTGCAAACGCTACGCTCCCGCGGCGCGAGGCTCCTCCCTTCGGTTACTTCGGGAGACTCCTCGCGCCGCGACCAGGGTCCAAAACTACAGAACGCAGATTTGAGATGGTGTTGGCGCGGGCGTCGTCGCGCCCGTCGATATGATTCAAAAAATCCAGGACAATCTTCCGTCCTCCCCCATACAAAGGAGCCATGGCTCTCCGAGGCATGGCCTGCCTGAGACAAAACAGGCCTGCCCGCCGGACGGAAGAGGGGTCAGAGCTTGAACAGCCGCTGCAGTTCCAGGACGGTCTCCGGCGCAGCCGGGACACCTTAGACCTCTAGTAGGATCCCCAGAGTGTTCATCAACGTCCGTGCCGGCATCGTCCGGGCCAACAACGCCGTCGTCCCGCTCGGGATCGGAGGCCAGCTCGCCGTCCAGTGCGACATGCCTTCCGGCAGCACGGAGTTCTTGTTCGACCTGTTCGGGTACTTCCAGTGAACAGGAAGGACCCGGTCGCCAAATATCTCGAGCGCCACGCCGAGCCGGAGGCGGCGTGGGCCGGGGAGTTGCCCGGCGCATTCGGCAATGCCCTGGTCATTCCCGCGTACGGCGAGCGGGAGAGTCTCTTCCAGCTGCTCGGGACCGTTCCGGGGAGCCCCGAGGGCCCGGTCCTGATCGTCCTCGTCCTGAACGCGCGAGGGGACTCCCCCGCCGGCGTCCACGAGGCGAACGAAGAAGTCCGACGGCGTCTCGAGCGGGAGCTCGCGCCCGCGACCGAGCTTTCCGCCGGGGCACGCGCGCGCCACTCCGCGCTCCGGGGCGGAACGTTGCTCCTCATCGACCGCGCGCTCCCGGGCCACCTCCTTCCGGAGGGGCAGGGCGTCGGCCTCGCGCGCAAGATCGGCAACGACGTGGTGCTCGCTCTTCGCGCGGCGGGTCGCGTCGCCTCCCCCTGGATCCACAACACCGACGCCGACACCGTGCTGCCGGGAGACTACTTCGAGCAGACGCGAACCCTCGACGCGGAGACGGCGGGTGCGGCCATCTACGCCTTCGAGCACCGCTTCGACCCGGACCCGGCGCAGGGGGAAGCGGCGCGCCTGTACGAGATCTCGCTGCGCTACAACCTGCTCGGCCTCGCGTGGGCGGGATCGCCCTACGCGTACCACAGCATGGGAAGCTGCCTCGCGATTCCCGCGGCGGCCTACGCGGCGGTGCGCGGCTTTCCAAGGCGCAACGCTCTCGAGGACTTCCACGCGTTGAACAAGCTCGCGAAGGTCGGCTCGATCCTTCGCCTGTCGGGCCTGCCGCTGATTCTCGAGGGCCGCATCTCCGAGCGCGTCCCCATCAGCACCGGAGTGGCGATCGGAGGGCTCGTCTCGCGGCGCGGCGCGCTCTCGGGATTCCGGCTCTATCACCCGCTGGTGTTCGCGCACCTGGCCGCGTGGCTGCGCGTGCTCGCGGCGATCGCGCGCTCGGGCGGCGATGCGCGAGCGCCCCTGGCGCAGTTGCCTTCGTCGACTCCCTTCTTCCGGACCGACGTGTTGACCGAGGCCCTCGAGCGGATGGGCGCGTTTCACGCCGTCCAGGAGGCCCTCACCCTCTCGAAGGACGAGGAGGCTCTCCTTCGCCACCTGCACACCTGGTTCGACGCCTTGAAGACCGTCCAGCTCATCCACGCGCTGCGGGATGGCGGCCTGCCTTCGATCGGCTATCACCAGGCCCTGACCGAGGCTCCCTTCACCGGCCTCGCCGAATCCGTCGAAGAGGATCCGGAAGAGCTCCGCAAGGCCCTGATCGCCGAGGAGAGAAAACTCGCGGGAATTCCCGCCGGACTCTCCGGAATCCCCGCGGCGCGGTAGGGCCCACCTTCGTCAACCTTCGCCTCTTCCTGTCATCCTGAGCGAAGCGAAGGATCTGCTCTCGCACCGGTTTCCGGAGCAGATCCTTCGTCGCTTCGCTCCTCAGGATCACAAGGCTCCGAAGACGTTCCGCTGGTGCTTGCTCCGGCGCGGCCTTAGACCTTGGACGCCCTCCTCACTGCACCGTCGCGGTGTAGAAAAGTGCGCCGGCCCTGGCGTGTCAGGGCCGGCGCGGCGGAGGGGTGTCGAAGCAGTCAGAGCCCGGCGCGCCGCCGGCCTCGAGCTTCCAATCAGTCACGAAACCTGGTGCCCTGAACCTCTCGAACCGGAGAGAGCCGCCATCGGTCCGCTCGGGCGATGGAACGACAACGACCGCCGGAGCAACCTGGTCATCGGGGGTTCTCCCTCCTCATCACGCTTCTCGTTCCGAGTGAGCACAGAGTAAGACGTCGAAGGACGCTGAACTACTGGTCAGCCGTTCATGAGAAGGACAGGGCCTCGCCTGTCCCGGCACCTGTTCCGCCGTTCAGGAATCGGCTCTGTCGCTACGCGCTACCGTAATCAACGATGATCTGCATATTCACGTCATCCTGTCCAATGGTTCGTATCGCCGAACATCGATTCGACAGCGTTCTTTTTCCTAGATCCCATACTTCCTGCAGAGGTATTTGATCTGGTTGCTGTCGAGGCCCAGGCGGCGGGCGGCTTCGGCTTTGATGCCGCCGGACTCGGCGATGGCTTCGGTCAGGAGCTTGCGTTCGAAGTCTTCGACGGCCTTCGAGAAGGAGAGGGGGCGTTGGGGTTGGCGCGCGGAGGAGGAGCTCTGGCGGAGGACTCGGGGGAGGTCTTCTTCGCCGATGGTGTCGCAGGTGGAGAAGAGGACGAGCATCTCGATGACGTGCTCCAGTTCGCGGACGTTGCCCTTCCAGGGGTGGGCGCGGAGACGGTCGAGGACGCCGGCGGAGAGCGTTCGGAGGGGCTTCTTGTGGCGGGCCGAGAACTTCTCGAGGAAGTGGTCGCAGAGAAGAGGGATGTCGTCGGCGCGCTCGCGAAGCGGCGGGATGCGGATGACGATCGTGTTGATGCGGTAGAAGAGGTCCTCGCGGAATGTGCCGGCGGCGACGCGGGCCTCCAGGTCCTCGTTGGTGGCGGAGATCAGGCGGAAGTCCACCGGCGTCGAGCGCCGGCCGCCGACGCGCTCGACCTCGTGGGTCTCGAGAACGCGCAGGAGCTTGGACTGGACGGCCGGCGACAGCGTCCCGATCTCGTCCAGGAACATCGTGCCCTTGTGCGCCAGCTCGAAGCGGCCGGGCTTGGAGGCCACGGCGCCGGTGAAGGAGCCCTTCTCGTGGCCGAAGAGCTCCGACTCGGCCAGCGACTCGGGGAGTGCCGCGGCGTTGACTGCCACGAAGAGTTGGTTGCGCCGGCGGCTCCTCTCGTGGATCGAGTGGGCCACGAGCTCCTTGCCTGTGCCGCTCTCCCCCAGGAGCATCACCGTCGCGTCCGACGGAGCGACCTTCTCGATGTCGGAGAAGAGCCGCTTCATGCCGACGGTCGCGCCGATCAAGCGGTCGAAGCGGTGCTCCTCTCGAGCCTGCTCCTTGAGCCCGCGGTTCTCCTCGACCAGGCGCCGGCGCTCGAGCGCGCGCTTCAGGATGACGATGAGCTCCTTCGGATCCACCGGCTTCCTGAAGAAATCGAAGGCGCCGAGCTCGATCGAGCGCAGCACGGCCTGCCGGTCCTTCTCCGCCGACATCATCACGACGGTCGCCTCCGGGTCGCGGCGGCGGACTTCGGTCAGGAGGTTCAGGCCCTCTTCGATAGTGCCCGAGGGCGGCAGCCGCAGGTCGAAGAGGTAGAGGTCGGGGTCCGACTCGCACAGCGCCCGCGCCCTCGCGGCGTCCGGCGCGCCGCGGACCTCGAAGAGCCCCTTCAAGGCCCACGTGAGCTGTTCGAGAAGCTCCCGATCGTCCTCCACGATGACGATCGTGCCGGGCGGACCCGGCTGCCCGTTCACGGAGTCCTCGGCGGCGGGGCCGGGCCCTCCGGGCGTTCCGGCTTGGGCGGCTCCGGCTCGGGAACGATGCCCGGGAAGATCAGGCGAACGACCGTTCCTCCGGGGCTGCCGGCCTGGCTCAGGACGTTGATGGTCCCGCTGTGGAATCGGACGATCTCGGCCGCGGTCGAGAGGCCGAGCCCCACGCCCTGGGGCTTCGTTGTCTGAAAGGGCTTGAACAGCCGCTCGCGCAGGAACTCCTGCGACATCCCCGACCCGTTGTCGATGATCTCAACGACTGTACGCGAGGGCTTGCGCGAGACGTCGGCAAAGCTCCGGACGAGAACCTTGCCTCCCGCGGGGGTCGCCTCGATCGCGTTGTCGATCAGGCTCCAGAGGGCGTCGCGCAGGTAGTAGGGGTCGCCCCAGATCTCCGGGATCGTGCCGAGCGCGAGCGAGAGCGTCGGCTGGCCGGCGCCCGCGCTATCCCCTTCGCCGCCGCGGCGGGTCGTTCCCGAGGCGACTTCGCGGATCACGCCGTTCAAGTCGAGCGCGACCTTGATCAGGAGTGCGTCCTCGTGCGCCGAGAAGCGCTCGACCATGCCGTCCAGCCGTTCGACCGTCGATTGCAACAGCTCCTGGACGGAGCGCTTGAATTGCGGATCGTCGTAGTGCTCGTCGATATTCGACAGCAGCATCTGAAGACGGAACCCCATGTTCCTGATGTCGTGGATGAGGACTCGGTCCAGGGCGGATCGAAGGCGCTGCGGCGACTCCTTCGGCTTGTCGCTCATGACCCGGTCGCCTTACTGCCGGTGGGCGTTGGTGAAATGCACCTTCACCGCCACGCCGGGGCGCAGGACCGGCTGCGACGGGTCGCGGCGCACCTGGACGACCACCTGGAAGGTCCCGCTGGCCGGGTCCACGCTGGGGCTGATGAACTGGACCGACCCCGTCGTCCGCGCCTTGGGGAAATTGTCGGGAACGACTTCGACCTTATCCCCGCGATGGATCTTCAGCAGGTCCTGCTCCTTCACGTAGACCCGCGCTAGCAGCGGCTCGGGCGCCGTGATCTTGAAGAGGGGGATGTTCTGGACCTCATTGACCTTCTGGCCGATTCGGGCGTATTTCTCGGTGACGACGCCGGCGAAGGGAGCGCGGATCACGGCATACTCCCGGACCGCCTTCGCCTTCTCCCAGTTGGCGACCGCGACCCCGTACTGCGCGCGGGCCGTGTCCAGGTCCGCCTTGCTCATGACGCTGTCCGCCGAGAGGGCCTTGGCGCGGTCGAGCTGCGCTTTGGCCAGATCCATGCTCTCCTTCGTCTGGCGGACCTCGGCGTCGAACTCCCCCGTGTGCAGCGTCGCCAGGGCCTGACCCTTGGTGACGACGCTCCCCCGGTCCACGTGGATCGTCTCGATGACTCCCGTGATCTGGCAGGAGACGTTGACGTCCTGGTCCACCATCAGGTTGGAGGAATAGACGTCCCCTTCCGCCGGAGCGGCGGGCGTCGGCGGCCCGGCGAGGAGAAGCCGCAGCAGGAGACCGGAGACGAGGAACGATTTCACGTTGCCATTCGGTTTGGCCGGGAATGGTATCTTAAATCAACCATGCCGATCCGACTCGCGAGCGAAAAACCCGAGGTGCAGCACAAGGGTTGGCGCGCGAACTTCCGCTGGCTTCTGGAACAGCCGTGGGACGAGCGACGCCTCGCGTCCTTTCTCATGACCAAGCACCGCCGCAAGGACACGGACTGGACCCGGCGCGGCTCTCCGTTCTACGCGTTCCTGGGTACGACAAACGTCGAATGCTCGGTGCCCGTGACGAGTCCCGAGTCCCTGCCCGAGCTGGAAGCGGTCCTGACGGCGGAGATCAAGGGAATCATCGCGGGAGCGAGCAGGCTCTACGACGAGATGATCGGCGGCAAGGACTGGCGGACGGTCACGCCCCCGTGACGGATCGGGTGATCGGATGATCGGGCCATCGGGTGACCCCGGGTCAGTCCCCAATCAATCACCCGATCACCCGATCGCAGATCACCCGATCAAATCTCCCGATTCCCCAATAACTTAGGCCCTTTTTGGCTGTCTCGTATAATCCCCGGCGACACATAGAGGGGGTACAAGGATGTTGTCCGTTCCCTCGCTTCGGCTGAACCAGTTCGGGGTGAGCTTTTACGAGGCCCTGCTCTCGGGGGCGGACCTTCAGACGCTCGTCGGCTTCGAGGTCCTCTCCTTCGGTCCCGGCAGCCAGACCACGCGGGGAAAGAAGAAGAAGGTCTCGGGACGCGTCAACTGGGAGTTCCTCGAGAAGAAGATCGCCGCCTCGGAGCAGGCCTTCCAGAGGCCGATCATCCAGAGGAAGATCGAAGAGCTGGTCGCCTACTACCTCCAGTGCGCCGACTCCGGCACGTTGCCCGCGATCCCCGGCAGCGTTCTCCTGGTCTCCGACCGGCGGCTCGAGTTCGCCGGGTCCTCGGGGCGCTCGGACTCGGGGTCGCTCAAGCTCCCGGAGGAGTCGGGGATCCTCCGGGCCCTGGACGGGCAGCACCGGCTGCTGGCTCTCCACCAGCTCGCGGAGAAACACAACCTGAAGGACTTCCAGGTGCCGGCCGTCGTCTTCGACAACCTGACGGCGGACCAGGTCGTGGAGCTCTTCGTCACGATCAACAGCAAGCACACGAAGTTGAATCCTTCGCACCTGATTTCGCTCTCGGGCCGGCGCCTCTACCGGGACGAGAACCTCGCCGCCGCGCACGACGTGATCCGCGCGCTGAACGAAGACGAGCACTCGCCTCTGAAGGGGCAGATCAAGGTGCTGGGGATCGGAAGGGGTTCCGTGACGCAGGCCTCCCTCGCCGACGAGCTGCGCGACGTCTTCGCCTCGATGGACGCCGCCAGCGGCAGGATGTCGAAGGAGTTCCGCGAGAACGCGCGGCGCTTCTTCCTGAACTACTTCAAGGCCGCGGCGCGCGCCTTCCCGGTGGCGTTCGCCGGCCGCAAGTACGCGATCCGATCGGCCACCTCGCTGCGCGCGTTCATCCGCATCGTGCCGTACGTCATCGCGATGATCCGGAGCCGCGGCGGCGACGTCTGGTCGGCGGGCGAGCTGGACGCCGCCTTGCGCCCGTGGGCGGAGGCCATCGGCGACCGGCGTTTCGAGACCGAGACGGTCTGGAAGGAGAAGCTCACGGGAGGCACGCGCTCCGCCGTCGAGATCCTCGCCCGCGAGCTGCGCCAGGGATTGAACGCCTGACCGGAACTCTTCGAACTTCCCGCGGGGCTTTTCGTAAATAGAGGGAGAGGAGCCGAAACAACATGGCAGCCATCGGAGGGTGTTTTTTCTTCCTGATCATCGCCGCCTTCGTGGCCGTTCTCTGGGCGATCTGGCGCTACAACAACCTGATCGCGTTGAAGAACCAGGTCGTCAACGGCTGGAAGCAGATCGACGTCCAGTTGAAGCGCCGCCACGATCTCATCCCCAACCTGATCGCTTCGGTCAAGGGCGAGATGCAGTTCGAGCAGGACACGCTGGAGAAGGTGATCGCCGCGCGCAACAGCGCGGTCGCCGCCCGGGGCGTGGCCGACGCCGCGGAGAAGGAGAACGCGCTGACGCAGACTCTCTCCCGCCTGTTCGCCCTGGCGGAGAACTACCCCAACCTGAAGGCGAACGAGAGCGTCAAGGCGCTCATGGAGGAGCTGTCCTCGACGGAAAACAAGATCGGCTTCGCGCGCCAGTTCTACAACGACATCGCGACGCGCTTCAACACCGCCCAGCAGGTCTTTCCCGACAACCTGATCGCGCAGGCCTTCAAGTTCCAGCCGGTGGAGTTGTTCGAGATCAAGGACGCCGCGGAAAGGGCAGTGCCGCAGGTGGATCTGAACCTGAGACCGAAGTAGGTTTCAGGTTTGAGGTGTCAGGGAAAACGCAGGTGCCAGGTTTCAGGTATCCGGTGTCAGGTGAGAACCAGGCCCCCGTCCCTGACCCCTGGCGCCTGATACCTGACACCTGCATTTCCCCTGAAACCTGTCCCCTGACACCTTGATGACTCCTCTCAACCTCTACGACCAGCAAAAACGCAACATCGCGAGGACTCGCATCATCCTCGTGGGCTTCGTCCTTTTCCTGGCGTTTCTCGGCATGGGGGCGGACGCGTTCCTGTACGGATCGGGGGCCGGGCCGGGGTTTCCGATCGCGACGATCGGGGCCGTGTGCCTGGGAGGGTTCTCCGCATGGTGGGCGCTCGCCGGCGGAGACAAGGCGGTCCTCGAGTCCACGAACGCGGTTCCCGTCAACCTGAACGATCCGAAGCAGAGGATGCTCGACAACGTCGTCGAGGAGATGGCGATCGCCGGCGGGTTGCCCAAGCCCGCCGTTTACGTCATCCCCGATCGCGATCCCAACGCGTTCGCGACCGGCCGCGGACCGGAGAAGTCCTCGATCGCCGTCACGGCGGGACTCCTGGAGGCCCTGAACAGGGAGGAGCTCCAGGGCGTCGTGTCGCACGAGATGTCGCACGTGAAGAACTACGACATCCGCCTGATGACGGTCGTGGCGGCGCTCGTCGGATCGGTGCTCCTTCTTTCCGACTGGGGACGTCGCGGGCTCTGGTGGGGCGGCGGACGCCGGCGTTCCTCCGACGGCCAGGGGAGCGGGGGCGGTCTCTTCGCGCTCGTCTTCTTCGTGGTCTGGATCGTCTCCCTGATTCTCGCGCCGCTCATCGCTCAACTCGTCGCCCTGTCCGTCTCGAGAGAACGCGAGTACCTGGCCGACGCGTCGGGAGCCGAGCTGACCCGCAACCCTCTCTCGCTCGCCTCCGCCCTCGAGAAGATCGAGGCGGCGGTCGCGCCGACCGAGTCCATCAAGCAGGGGGTCGCTCACCTGTGCATCGCCGATCCGCGCGGACGCCCTCTGAACGACCGCGAAGGCGGCTGGGCGAATCTCTTCTCGACCCATCCTCCGATCGCCAGGAGGATCGCCTTGTTAAAAGAGATGGCCTACCAGAACGCAGGTGTAAAGGCCTAGCTCAGGGTCCCGGCCTGCGGATCTTCCCGGTGGCCCGGTCGCGCGGATAGAGAAGGACGTGCCGTCCGTTCTGGATCTGGAAGATGCCGACCTCGTAGTGCAGCGGGTCCCCGTGCTCGTCGAACCGCAGGCGTTCGAGCGGAAGCAGGAGGTCGGTTCCGGCAAGCGCGTCGCGAACGGCGTCCCGCTCAGGAGGGACGGAGCGGCCGGACGCCTTCTGCAGCGCCGCCAGGACGGCACGGGCCGCCGTGTAGCCATACATGCTGAGCGGCGTCGGGGGGTGATTGAACTGCCTGGCGAATCCGGTCTCGTAGGCGCGACTGCCCTCCAGATCCCCGGACAGCGATATCCCCGGCTCCCAGACAATCGCTCCTAACGCTCCCTCCCCGAGCGGGCCGAGTTGCTCGATCAAGGCCGGGAACTCCATTCCGAAGGCGCCGACAACCGGCAGGACCTGGCCCGTCGGCCTGTGGACCTGCCGCAGGAGAACGAGGTTGTCCGCGAAGAACCCATCCATGAGCAGGAGCTGTGCCCCGCTCGACCTCACACGGGCGAGCAGCGGGATGAAATCGGGAGTCCCCGTCTGGAAGCTCTCGAAGGCGCTGACTCTTACCTTGCGGGCCTCGAGACGTTCCTTCTGGAGCCGCGCGAGCTGCGTGGCCCCCGGCGTGCTCGAATAGAGGATCGCCACCTGCCTGGCGGGCGCAAGCTCGAGCGGGACGGCCGTGGTGGCGTCCACGAACGGCTCCAGCCGGCTGATCCTGAAGAAGTAACTGTTGCCGCGTTGAGTCAGCCGCTGATCGAGCGAAGAGCTCGCGACATAAGGGACGCGCTCCCGCTGCGCGACCTGCGCGACCGGGCCGACGACGCTGTCGACGTAGCCCCCCACCAGGGCGCTGACTTTTTCGCGAGCGGCCAGATCCAGGGCCGCGGTCGTCGCCTCGTCCGGCCGGCCGCCGTCGTCTCTCGTGATCAGCTTCACGGGGCGGCCCTGGATCCCTCCACGGGCGTTGACCTCCGAGACGGCGTAGACGACCCCTTCGTGCACTGCCGTTCCCTGCGCCGCCATCACGCCGCTCAAGGAATCGATCTCCCCGATTCGAATCTCCGCCGCCTGCTTCGCCTCGGGGGGACCCTGCGCCGCGAGGAGCCCGAGCGCCAGGAGCGAGGCGAATACGACCCTGTGTCGGCGAGTCATCGGGCTATCCGGGGAATCCGATGCGGCGGAGAAGGTCCGCGAACCGCGGGTCGGAGCGGATCGGATCGAAGTAGGGATTGACCTTGAGATACAGAAGTTGCGGGATGCGGGCCTGGAAGGCCTTCTCCAGCCACGGGAACGCCAGATCATTCTCACCGGCCGCCGCGTAGTACGAGGCGATCGTGAGCGGATTATCCGGACGCGGGCCGACTGACGTAGTAATCCGCGGCCGCGCGCATCGCCCCCCGCGGGCCCCGCGTCTCCATACCCTCGCCGCATCGCCGCTGCGAGAGCATCGCCGCCGGCAATCTTGCTCCGTTCCTCCAGGGCCTGCTCGTAAGAGCCCTTGTGCCACAGCGCACTGGCGAGAAACCCGCGAATCCCCCCGTAGTCGGGATGCAGCTTCAGGATGCTCTCGGCCTCGGCGATCGCCTCGTCGTAGCGACGCGCCAGAAGACGAGATGGCCGACAACGGGCACGAGCGTGAGCTGAGAAAGGGGATCGGACTGCCGCCCCAGCTCGACCTGTCGAACGGACTCGTTCATAGTCGCCCATGACCAGCCAGATAGTCCGCGAGGCCGTGACGGGCGGCCGGGTCGTTGGGGTCGAGCTCGAGCGCTCGCCGGAATTCGGCTTCCGCCCCCTTCCAGTCCCAGTGGAAGCTGAGCCTCACCCACCCCAGAGTGGAATGGGCTACGCGCGATCCCTCCGTCCAGCTCGAGCGCCTTTCTCGAGGCCGCTTCCGCGCGGGTCCCGGCCACATCCAGCGGCGCCATTCCCGAAAAGCCCATCAGGAACTCCGTGCCGCCCAGCCCGGCGTAGGCGGGCGCGAACCCGGGGTCGAGCTCGATTATCCGATGAAAGAGCTCCAACGCCTTTGGAAAATCCTCGGGGTCGAAACGATTGAACAGAAACCTGCCCTTGAGATAGGTCTCCTCGACTTCGGGCGCGACTCTTGGCGCCGATGTCAGCCGCTGCTGCAGCTCCGGCGACAAAACGATGTGGATTTGTCGCGCGATGGCTCCGGCAACCTGGTTCAAGAGGCCGAGGACGTTACCCGGGTCGCCGTCGTAGCTCTCGGCCCAGAGGTGCTGGTCTGTACGGCCGCTGATCAACTGCGCCGTGACGCGTATCCGGCCGCCGGAGCGCAAAACCGAACCTTCAACGAGCGCATCCACACCGAGCTCCCGCGCGATCTCGGGGACAGACTTGCGCGTGTCCTTGTAGCGCATGGCCGAGGTTCGCGAGATCACTCGCAGGGCGCCAATCTTTGACAGATCGGTGATGAGCGCGTCCTGAATGCCCTGGACGAAGTATTCCTGCTCCGGATCCTTCATCAGGTTGTCGAAGGGCAGCACCGCCAGCGAGCGGAACGTGGGAGCTTCGCGCGCGGGACGCCCGAAGCCCGCAAGCCGGTTCCGGTTCAACAGGACGAGCAGAGCCAACGAGAGCAGCACCGCGGTCGCGATCACGGCCGGGATCGTCCGCACGCGGCGTTTCGCTCCGGCGCGCGCGGGCGGCCCGGCAGCCGGAGCCAGGTCCGGAAGCTTCCCGGCCTCCATCTCCCGCGCCAAATCCTGGAGGTCGTTGCGCACGTCCCTGGCCGACTGGTATCGCCGCTCGGCGTCTTTCTCCAGGCAGCGCCGGATGATCCGGGCCAGGTGGTGATGCAGGCCGGGCCGGATGAGGTCCACCGGTCGAGGCTCGTCCCTGAGGATCGAAGAGATGACGTCGGCGGCGGTCTGGCCTCGAAACGGGCGCTCTCCTGTGGCCATCTCGTACAGAACGATGCCGAGCGAGAAGATGTCAGATCGGTGATCGAGCGGCTTGCCTTGCGCCTGCTCGGGCGCCATGTAAAGCGGCGTGCCCATCACCACTCCTTCGAGCGTCCCGGTCTGCGTGGGCGCCCGGGACAGCAGCGCGGGATCCACCTCCCTGCGCAGCTTGGCGAGGCCGAAATCCAGGATCTTCACGCGCCCGCCCCGTGTCACCATCACGTTGCCGGGTTTCAGGTCCCGGTGCGTTATGCCCTTCTCGTGCGCGGCCGCCAGAGCGTCGGCCAACGCGATCGCCAGATCGAAGAACCTCTCCACCGGCAGGCCCTGCTCGGGGATCAGGCCGTCGAGGCTCTCACCCTCCACCAGCTCCATCGTGAAGAAGTGGATCCCCTCGGCCTCCTCGACCGAGTAGACCGTGACGATGTTGGGATGGTTGAGAGCGGCGACTGCCCTGGCTTCCCGCGTGAACCGGGAGAGCCGCTCCGGATCGTCGGCGACTTCTCCGTGCAGGACCTTGATCGCCACCTCGCGGTCGAGCGTGGTGTCAACGGCCTTCCACACCACACCCATTCCTCCCTCGCCGAGCTTGTCGAGGATCCGGTAGTGCAGCAGTGCCCGACCCGGGCCGATGGCCACGGCTCCCCCGCTTGTGCGTGGATTGTATTTCCCTCGCGACGGGCTATACCTGATCCAAACGGAGGATGTCGGCGCTTAGCCGGCGCGGGACGCGCCGACCGGCTGGCGCGCCTCGGCGAGCAGCAGGCGGGTCCCATCGGATCGGGACGCGTCCCGCTCCGCCTGGATGGCGGCCAGGCGCGACTGCCAGGGCAGAAGGCTGAAGGACCCGTCCTTCGGTGAGGCGATATAGGAGTCGATCAGGTCCCGGTAGAACCGGACCATGCGCTCGACGAGGGGCACGGGATACTCGCGTCCCTGCACCTTCAGGCAGTGGACCCCGAGATCGATCAGGTGGGGGATGTCCGCGAGGAGGAAGAAGGCGTCATTCTTCAAGGCCACGCTCTTCTCCCACATCTCGTCACCGCTGTAGAGCTCCCACGACTCCAGGCAGACGCGATAGTCGAGGCCGCCGCGGTTGGGGCTCCCCTTGAACAGGTCCTTCCCGAAGGGGTCCGTAGTGCGCTCGAGCCGGTGATAGGGAGACATCCAGCATTTCCCGAGGTAGGTGTAGCACTTGTTGGCGTGGATCAGGATCTCGATCCCGACATCGATCTGCTCGCTGCGGGAGGCCAGCTCCTTCAGCGTCAGCTTCGTGTCGGCCACGACCTGCGAGACGCCGATGGACCGATAAAAGAGCACGTCCTCGTTGTTCAAGATGTTGGCCCCGATCGAGGCGTGAATGGTCAGATCCGGGAAGCGCCGGTGGACCTCCGCGATCGCGCCGACGTCGGTCATGATCGCCCCGTCCACTCCCCAGGACACGAAGCGCTCCATCTTCCGGAGCATGGGAGCGATCTCGTGCGACTGCATGTTGGTGTTGAAGGCCACCCGCAGTTTGGCGCCGCCCCCGTGGGCGATTCCAAGGGCGGCATGCACGTCGTCGTCGGACATCTCGTAGCGGTCGCGCCGCCGGCTCCAGCCGCGGGGCCCCACGTAGATGGCGTTCGCGCCGCCGAGCGACCGCCGCCTCGACCATCGGAAGATTGCCTGCCGGTGCCAGAAGTTCAACCATGAGCGCGCCTCTCCTTAAACTGAAGATCCCCGTCTACGACTCAGCGCGAGAAAACCCCAGGAAGGACCCGATCGCCTCCGGACGGATGCCCGCGTAGTCCATTCCGGACTTGCCGAAGTAGAAGCCGTTGCACAGACCGATTCGGGCATGACGCCGGATGGTCTCCCACCAGCTCTCCTCGACCCCGCCATCGCCCGCGGCCGCCCGCTCCAGCGCCGCCCGGTACACCGCCGCGACTTCGCGCCGGTAGGCGGGGCTCTCCGAGACGGTCTCGATCCGAAAGTGCCGGTGGCCCTCGGCCAGCAGGCGCGGCAGGTGCTCCAGCATGCACACGTCCTTGCCGCTCATGATTCCCTTCCCTACTGACTTCATCGCCCAGTCCCCCTGCTTCAAGAACAGTTCCTTCTGGCAGAGGTCCGGACACTTGATTCCCCACTTCTCCTCGTAGTCCAGCAGGAAGCAATAGTCCGAGATTCCCAGCGGCATCTTTCCATGCACCAGCAGCTCCATCGGCGCGCCGCAGGCCGTCGCAATCTCGTTGATCTCGTCCAGGCTCAGCTCGTAGTTGGGCGTGAACCGCACGGCCCCGAACCCGCGCAGGACCTCGACGCCGGCGGCCGTATAGACGTTCGCAAAGCCTCCGATGTGCGCCGGGATCTCCGGGAACTCGTCGTGGGCTATCTTCAGGATCCCCAGGTTATGGACCTCGACCGCGTCGGCGCCCGCCGCCGCCGAGGCTTCCAGCATCTTGCGCATCTTGGGCAGGAAGTCGTTGCGCGGTCCCGCATACGTCGTCACGTAAGCGCGCTTGCCCTGGTCCTGGAGAATGTGGAGCCCTTCCGCCAGATCCTCGAGGTGCTCCAGGAAGTTTGCCTCGTAGACCCGGCAGTAGATGTCGCCGAGGTACACGCCGTCGTAGGCGGAGAGATCCGACTCCCGAAGGTCCCTGAGGTTCGCGATCGTCGTGTTCAACTCGAACCGGCTCATGGCTCTCTCATCGCCCGACCACGGCCCATGCCGCCGGCAACGCGGCCGGCCGCGTCACATCCGCGGGCAAAGCCGTCCGGGCGTCGATCGCTCGGCGATAGCGCCGCACGAGGGGCGCGAGAAGCTCCACGGGAAGGCTCCGCCCCTGGAGCTTCAAGACATCCACGCCCGCCTCGGCGTAGGCCCCGACCTCGGTAATGCGGCTGATCTGGCGGCTGGGAAAGAGGCGCGAGTCCACCCGCCGCCCGCCGGCGTAGAGCTCCCAGGGTTGCTGGCAGATCCTGAAGCAGGCTCCCACACCTCCCCGCTTCATGCTGCCCGTCTGCCGCAGTCCCGAGAACGCTCCCTCCGGCGCGTCGCCCGCGTCGGCCTCCGGGGAGAACAAGGCCGGAAGGGGGGACGGCTTGAGATGCACGAAGCTCGGCATCCAGCACTTCCCGAGCAGCACGAACTCCTCGACCATGTGGACCATGATCTCTACGGCGACTCCCCGGACGGTCCTGATCTGGCGCATCTCCGCGGGGCTCACGGTTCCCGGCAGAACGACGGCGTGGGCGCCCAGGTCCCGGAAGAAAGCGGCATCCGCGACGGTCTGCGCGCCGCAGCCGATGCCGGCCGTCAGCCGGAGGTCCGGGAAACCCCGTCGCAGGGCTTCCAGGATCCCGATGTCGTTGACGATGACCTCGTCAATCCCGAGGTCCAGGAGCGCGGGAATGCGCCCGAAGAGCTCGGCGCGCTCCTGCGGCTTCGGGATGGTATTGATCGCGACCTGCAGCCTCCGTCCCGCCGATTCGGCCTCTCGCTGCGCGTCGACGAGCTCGTCCCAGCCGAGCTCCCGGCGCGCCCCGCCCCGGCTCCAGCCCTTCAGGCCAACGTACACGGCGTCCGCGCCCGCGTCGAGCGCGGCCGCGACGGCCTCGCGGCTCCCGGCGGGCGCCAGGAGGACGGGCACGGCCGTCGCCTTCATTGTCGCGCCCGCGGGCCAGATACTACGTGTCGTCGACTATTCATCGTGTGGAGTGATTTTAGGCCCCGCCTCCGGCCCGGAGTCAAGCGGTTTCTGGGCCTTCCTATAATGTCGGGGGATGGTCACGCGCCAGAGCCTCTCGGAGTCTTACCGCACGATGGCCCATCTGCGGCGCTTCTTCGAGTCGGTCCGGAAGACCATCACGGCCGAGCCGACGGAGGGCGGCCTGACGCCCGCGCAGCAATTCGCCCTCCTCACGCTCGCGGGCAACCCCTTCGGCGAGCCCCTGACCATCGGCGATCTGGCGCGCCAGACATACGCAACGATGAACACGACGTCCGCCCTCGTCCGGCGGATGGAGCGGGCGGGGCTCGTCCGCACCCGGCGCTCATCGAAGGACCGCCGCCTCGTCTACGTGAAGCTGACCCCGCTCGGCGAACGCCGCCTTCGCCCCTCCACGGCGGCGGTCGTGGAGGCCCTGCGCAAGGCAGCCGACGAGCAGGGGCGGGCCCAGTTGCGCGCCGCCTTCGAAACCTGGTTCGACAACTGGGGCGCCGTCATCCAGGCGCTCTCCTCCGGCGCGCGCCGGTAGGGGAAAGGTGTCAGGGTAAAGGGTTCAGGTTCAAATGCAGGGGTCAGGTGCCAGGTATCAGGTGTCAGGGACGGGAGCTAACCTGACACCTGGCCCCTGATACCTGACACCTGCATTTTCCCTGGTACCTGTCCCCTGACACCCGCTCCGGTGCCGCTTACTTCTTCTTGTCGCTGACCTGGACGAGCAGGGAGTCGGAGACGTGCGTGACCAGGCTGTGGAAGGTGTGCTTGGCCTTCCGGAAGCCCGGATCCGAGAGGATCTTCTCGAGCGCCCCGAGGCTCTCCAGGTCCACCTGGACCAGCCGCTGCGGGGACGACCCTCCCAGCATGCTCTTGTACACGCGGACAGCCTGGACGCCGGAGAACTTCAGCCAGATGTCCTTGCCGGCGCCCTGAGTGTATTTCTCGTACTCATCCAGCTTCCCGGGGAGGACGTCAAACCGGTACTCGAAGGTAACCATCTCATTGCCTCCTAATGCCCGCAGTGTTGCGGGTAGTACTCCTCGTCTCCGATCTGCCGGGGGAAGGCAGCGCGAAACTCGGACAGAGTGCGGAAATCGGCATCGAACTCGAGGGCGACGACGCGCTGGTCCTGCCCGTCGTAGTAACGGAAAGCATAGCGGCTTTCAGGCAGCTCCAGAGCGTCGATGGCGCGGCTGTCGTCGAAGTTGAGCGCCATGCGGATCAACAGATCGGAAACCGAATAGACGACGCCCTTGATCGTCAAGCTCTGTGCGCCGCTACCGAGCGGGCCATAGCGGCTCTCGATCAGTGCCGCGCTCTCGGCCCCGGTCATGGTTCGCTCACATCTCCTGCGCCGTCGTCACAGGCCGCTTGAAGATCAGGTGTATGCCGATCGTCCCGTAGGCCACGCCGTCCTTGTTCGGAGCGATGAGAGGGATCGAGGACACGAGCTCCCACCCTTCGGCCCCGGCGCCGTTGATCCAGGAGTCCAGCCCGCTCACCATTCCCTCTTCCCCGTCGTTGAAGACGACCATTCGATCGAAGTACTCCCAC
>CAVUIX010000050.1:0-142977 GCA_963741435.1 uncultured Acidobacteriota bacterium
CGGAGTGCCAGGCTCTTCCCGGGCCGCCCCCGAGGAACGCAAGTGGCTGAATAGGGTCGAGTTGGGCGGAGGCGGGCCGCGCATCGCTGGCGGACCCCACGCGGGGATGTCTGCCGAAAGGTTGGGAGAATGCCGAAGGGATGGCAGCGAGGCCGCGCGCGACGGGCGTCCCCTCGCGCGTCCTCGATCAGGAGCGGCGCTGGATGCCGAGCCTGGTCATGCGGGACTCGAGGGTCGTTCGCTTGAGGCCCAGGATCTTCGCCGCGCCGCGGTCACCGCTGACGCGCCAACCGGTCTCCTCGAGGACGGCGAGGATGTGCTGGCGCTCCACGTCCTCGAGGCTGCGCGCCTCGAGCTTCGGGCCGGCGCCGGGCGGCGTGGCCATGATCTCGCCAAGCTCGAAGCGCCCCTCCGGCGAGAGGATGACCGCCCGCTCGATGACGTTCTGAAGTTCGCGCACGTTGCCGGGCCAGGTATAGGCGGAGAGCCGTTCCAACACCTCGTCGCCGGGCGGGCCGACGCGCTTTCCCATCTTCGACGCGTAGAGCATGGCGAAATGCCGGGCCAGGCGCGGGACGTCATGCAGCCGCTCTCTCAGGGGGGGGATGACGATCGGAAAGACGTTGAGACGGTAATAGAGGTCGGCGCGGAAGCGCTCCTCCCTCACCGCGCCCTCGAGGTCGCGGTTCGTGGCCGCGATCAGCCGCACGTCCACCTTCAACGTCTGCGTCCCGCCGACGCGCTCGAACTCGCCGTCCTGCAGCACGCGCAGCAGCTTGGCCTGAAGCTCCAGCGGAAGGTCGCCGACCTCGTCGAGGAAGAGCGTGCCCCGGTTGGCAAGCTCGAACCGGCCGACCTTGCGCATGAGCGCGCCGGTGAACGCCCCCTTCTCGTGCCCGAACAGCTCGCTTTCGATCACGCCGGCCGGAAGGGCGGCGCAGTTGACCTTCACGAGGAGCTTGTCCTTGCGCCGGCTCAGATCGTGGATCGCGCGGACGATCAGCTCCTTTCCGGTACCCGTCTCGCCGGTGACTAGCACAGTGGAATCGGTCCCCGCCACCTTGCGCACGCTCGCGAGCACGCCGAGGATCGCCGGGGATTCGCCCACGACGTCGCCGAACGCGGCCTCCGTCCGGACCTCCTCCTGAAGGTAGACGTTCTCCTCCTCGAGACGCGCCTTGAGGGCGGCGATCTCCTCGTAGGCGCGCAGATTCTCAATGGCCAGCGCCACCTGCTCGGCGATCGCCGCGAGCAGCGAGGCTCTCGCCCGCGCCGTACCGGCCGGGCTCGCGGCTCCCGACGTTCACCGTCCCGATGATGTTCCCTTTGATCATCATGGGAGCTGAAACCGCGGAGCGAAGACCGCCTTTGATCAGCGCGGCGTGCTCGAGGAACGAGGGCGGCTCGCGCAGATCCACCGTCAGGAGAGGCTGGCGGTGATCGAGGACCCAGCCGTTGCGACTTCCCTGCCGGGGCCATTCGGTCCCGATCGGAAAGATGGGAGGCGAGGGCACGGGGCCCGTCACACCCAGCACCCGGAAGACGTCCCTGGCGGGATCGTAGACGTGAAGCGCGGCCCGGTCGAACGGGATCACATGCCGCAGCGCGTCCGTGGTCGCCAGGAACAGGGAATCCCGGTCGAGACAGGTCACGATCGCGTTGTTGACGTCGAGGAGGACGCGCAGCCGCTCTTCGGAGGCCCGCAGCTCGGAGGTCCGAGACTCCACGACGCCCTTCAGGTTCGCGGTCACGGCCCGGAGCTCGCCCACGAGGCGCTGAAGTTCGATCTCGGACATCGTGGACATCGCGAGACCTCGAAGGATCCCGATTTCCTCCTCCGTCCAATCGTGAGGCCGCCTGTCCACGACGCAGAACGTTCCGAGGGCGTGCCCTTCGGAAGTGATCAGCGGAATCCCCGCGTACGCGACCACCCCGAGTTCGGCGGGAGGGCTGTGCCCGACAACGGGATCCCGCTGGGCGTCCGCGACGAGGAGAGGCTCGCGCGATCCCACGGCGTGCTTGCAGAACGAATTCGTCAGAGGGGTCTGCCGCAGGGACGCGAGAGGCTCGGACAGTCCGCATTGACTCTTGAAGAACTGCCGATCGCTGTCCACCAGCGAGACGAGCGCCACCGGCACGTGGAGGGCGGTCGTGGCCAGGCGCGTCAGCCTGTCAAAGGCCTCCTCGGGCGGAGAATCGAGGAGCGACGTCCGCCGCAGCGCTTCGAGGCGGCCCTCGTTCTGGATGATATCGGCGAGCTCGTCCTTCAGGCGTGAGCCCTCACCGGGCTTGACGGCTTTCGTCTCGGACTTGCCCGCGTACCGATCAACCTTCCCCGAATTCAGGGTCCTGTCGATGGACACCTCCTCGAGCGTTCGGCCAGAGTGCCCATTTTCCGTCGAGTCCGCTGCAAACCTCCGGGTTGGGTGGGGCGTCGGCGCGACGCTGGAACACGCCGTGACGATACCCCTCGGCCGGCATGCGGTTCAACAGGACGAAATTGCTTTGGCCGGAAACCGTTGAGCCAGAAGGGCCCACCCCACTTTGTAACCTGATCCCACCTTCGGGTATTGAGCCGCGAAATAAGATCGGATCGGAGTGCCGACGGTGTCCATTTACTCGGAAGGCAACATCTGGCGGATCGTTAGCGTGAGAGACGCGCAGGACTCCGCGCGGTCAGAGGCGCCGATCACGCACGGAAGCACCTTGCAAGGGAACGGGAGATCCCGCCGCATCGGGAAGTTCTAGGACGCACGCCGATGATGAACGAACGCGGAAAGTCAGACAGCCTCGTAGTACCGGAGAAGCCCTCGAACAAAGCCGGGAGACCGGTGGCGGAGGGGGTGGAGGGAAGGGGGCTGGCCAAAGCGAACCTGCTTGAAGGCAGCACGTGCCGGACGCAAAGAGGGGGAAGAGAAGGGGTCAGTCTTGTACGTTGGTACAATTAGGAGATGGCGCGACCGATGCGACTCGAGTGTCCCGGGGGCTTGTACCACGTCATCGCTCGTGGGAACGAGCGGAAGGCGGTGTTTCGGGACGACTCGGACCGGAACGACTACCTGAGCCGCCTGGCGCATTACGCGGAGAAGTTCGGGTTTCGATTGCTGGCCTACTGCCTGATGGACAACCACGTCCACCTGGCGATCGAGACAGGGAAAGCTCCGCTGTCTCGGATCATGGCGGGACTTCAGTCGTCCTACACGCAGCAGTTCAACCGGCGGCACGGGCGGGTCGGACACCTGTTCCAGGGGCGCTACAAGGCATTCTTGATCGAGAAGGATCGATACGCGCTGGCGCTGCTTCGGTACATCCACGAGAACCCGGTGAAGGCGGGGGTGGTCGCGAAACCGCAGGACTATGGCTGGTCGAGCGATCGGCAGTACCGGCGCGGGAAGGGGCTCAAGTGGCTGGATGTGGATCGACTGCTCGGGATGCTCGGGCGAGGCCGGTCCGCGGCGGTGCGGGGGTATCGGACACTGATGCGGGAGGATCTGGAGGAGCCGTACGAGAAGGTCGAGAGCTGGGGTCAGGCCGTGAAGGGGGACGAGGCTTTTGCTGATCGGGCCTTTCAGGAGGCGGGGGAGCCGCGGCTGATTCGGCGGAACCTGACAGTCGAGGCGGTGTCCCGGGAGGTCGCCCGAAGCCAGGGGATCAGCCCGGAGAAGATGATGTCCCTGGGTCAGGGGCGTGCCGGCTCTCAGGCGCGAGTCCTGACCGCGTGGGTCGCGCGCGAAGTCGCCGGCATATCGATCGCGCGAACAGCCAGGCACTTCCACCGCGACACCTCGACGATGGCAAGGAACGTATCGAGGTTGGAGGAGCGAAAGCTCGCCGACAAGCGCCTGCGCGACCTCTGCCACGATCTCGTAACCCGGCTCAGACCCGGTTAAGTACCATCGTACAAGACTGACCCCCTTTCTCAACTTTCTCCCCTTTCTCAACCCTTGCCGGCCAGCCGCGCTCTCTCAGGATCTCCATGCCGCGCCAGACATGGTCCTGCTCGGTCGGATACTCTTCGTAGTCGAAGTCGTGGAGCATTCCGACGAGGCCCCACGTCTCGATCTCGGTGGCGTCCATCACGCCCTTCGTCCGCGCGAGGTGGCGCATCGTGGCCTCGACGGCGAGCGCGTGCCGCCGGTGCGGCTGTGACTGCGTGAACTCGGTCAGGAGAGCCCAGGCGTCCGAGCGGGTCTTCATGCGCCGAGTCTACGAGAAGGGCGCCTCCGGAGAGGCGCCTTCGATCGAGAAGCCGCGGGTCAGTACCGGACGGGAGGAGGAGCCGGCTCGAGCCAGGTCGGGTCGCCGGAGCGGTTGTCGATCGCGATCGCGAAGGGGAAGAGCGCAAGGCCCGCGTCCACGCGGATGGACGCGGCGGTGCCCGCGGGGGCGCCTGCGGCCGCGAGGACGTCGTTGATCTGGAACCACTCGCGCGGGCCCCACGAGCGCTTGATCGAGCCGAGGTCGTTCCCGGCGGCGTCGCGGACGAGGAACGTGACGACGGTCGCGCGGTCGTTCGGGTTGAAGGCTCCGGCGTTCACGCGGAATCCTGCGTCGCCCCCGAGACCGGCGAGGCCGATGAACGTCGCCTGGGTGCGGGCCTCCCCGCGCGTTCGCGCGGGGATCGCCGTGCCCTTGCCGGGCCCGTCGGCGTTCACGGTCGCGACGCGCGCGGAGACGTCCAGCCCGCCCTCGCCGGGGTCGTAAGAGATCTCGATGGCGCCGGCGCGGCCGCCGATGCCACCGCCCAGGAAGTCGAAGACGACGTCCGCGAGGAACCGCGTCTCGCTCGGCCCGAGGTTCAGGACGATCCACGCCGGGTTCTCACCGCAGGAGGGGCACGCGATCCGCAACGAGAACACGCGGCCGACGGCGGCCGTGTTCCGCACCCACAGGTCCGTCGCCCACCGCTGGCCGAACGCGCCCTGCGTTGACGCCGCCGTCGGGAGCGTGAGAATCTCGCCGAACGGCGCGCTCGCGAAGACCACGTCGTCGACGACGAACGGGAATCCGCTCGTCGTGTCGGCTCTCAGGACGAAGAGGACCAGCGCCGAGCGCGCGGCGCCGGGGGACGCGAGGACGCGGCTCTTCGGATCGAAAAGGCTCACGGGAGGCTCGAAGTCGAGAGACGGCGAGCCGCCCAGGACCGTGCCGCCGCAGCCGGCCGCGTCGAACCAGCGGACGTGGAGGGCCACACCGCCGTCGCCTCCTTGGTTAACGGCGGCGGACACGGTGTAGAGGCTGCCGCCCTCGACCCCGACGCACTGCGAGAGGACCTCGGATCCCGGAGTCGGCGACGTGAAGACGAGCACGGTCCCGCCGAGCGCGAAGGACCAGGTCGCGTTGGGGGCATGCGACCAGCCTGCGAGGTCGTGGTCGAACGATCCGTTCGTCAGGAGATTCGGGGATGCGGCCGAGAGGGGCCGGGCGAGCGCGATGGAGAGAAACAGGGCGGCGGGAAGGAAGCGGTCTTTCACGTGTGGTCTCCTTTTTGGATGTCGTCGGCTGGTCGCGAGCCGGCCAGCCCCGCATCGACGCAAATTACGGCCCGCCCGGCGCCCGGTTCCTTTCCGCGCCCTCAGCTTTCTGTTAGATTTCTCTCAGAGGCGTCTCAGTTGACGGCCAACTCGCTCGAAGAAAACGATTTGTACGAGTTCGGGCCTTTTCGGCTGGACCTCAGGGCGCGCCTTCTTTCGAAGGGCGCCGAGCCGCTTCCCCTGGCTCCGAAGTGCTTCGACGTCCTCTCCTATCTCGTCCGGCACGCCGGCCGGGCCGTCTCGAGGGAAGAGCTCCTCGGGGCCGTCTGGCCGGACGTGGTCGTGAGCGACGGAAGCCTGACGCAGGCCGTCTTCGTCGTGCGCCGGGCGCTGGGCGAACAGGAGGACGCTCCCGGATTCCTCGCGACCGTGACGCGCGTCGGGTATCGATTCTCGGACGACGTGCGCGCGGTTCCGCGGTCCGAAGCGCCGGAGGCCGTCGTCCCGTTTCCGGCGGCGGCTCCCGCCCCCGGGCCGGACGCGGAACGAGCTGGCGCCGGCCGACGCGTCCGGCGCGGAGCCGTCGGTCTCGTCCTCCTCGCGGGCGCCGTCGTCGCGGTGTGGTGGGCGAGCCAGCGCCCGCGGGCCGAACCCGTCCGGGCCGGCTCGGGTCTCCTCACCCTTGTTCGCGAGATCGCGGCGCCGCCGGACGCGACGGCTCTCCTCGGCGCGGCACGCCTCACGGCGGTGCTCGGCGCGCCGTCTGCGACCTACCTCCTCCCGCTCGACGGTGCGCAGGCCGCGACGCGCATCCCGCTCGCGACGGGCGAGGTCGTCGCGAACCGGCTCGTCGGATCCGAGCTCGTGGTCGCCGCGGGCCGCGAGGTCCTCGCGCGCGACGTGCTCACGCAGAAGGCGCGCGCGCTCGGGCGCATGCCGGACGCGGCGCCTCCGGCACGCGAGGGAAAGGTCCTCGTCTCTCCCGCCGGGCGCTCCCTCGCGCTCCGCGGGCCCGACGCGATCGTCGTCCTCGCGGCCGGCGGCCGGGGCCTCGAGGTCGTCTTCCGCATCGCCGCGCGCGAAACGCCGAACGAAGCGATTGCTCTTTCGGACCGTGCGCTTGCGTTCGCCGCGGGAAACGGCGAGCCGCTGCGTGTCTTCGACGCGACGACGGGCGCGCTGCGGTTCGAGACGGCGTTCGCGGAGACGCGCGTGAAGGCGCTCGCGCTCGAGGACGTCACGGGGCGCGTCGCCGTGGGAGGAGCGTTCGATTCGGTGCACGTGTTCCGCCCCGCCGGCGGGCCGCCGGAGACGTTCCCGGGGCGCGGCTGGACGAGCGGCCTCGCGTGGGTCGCCGACCATCCGACGCTTCTCGCGGGCGGCCGGCTCGGCGCCGTGGCCTGGAGGCCGGGTGCGGGTGTCCTCGCATGGCCGGCGGAGCCGGGAAACGGCGGCGCTCTCGCCGCGACGCCCGACGCGGTTCTCGTCCTCTCGCCGGACCGCCAGCGCCTCGCCGTCTTCGCGTACGCGGGATTCCCTCCGGAAGCGCGCGTCGCGGTGTCGAAAGCGCCGCTCTGGGCTCTCGCGAGCGATCCGGAGGGGCGGACGGTCTTCGCGGGCGGCCGGGACGGAAAGGTCTACGCCGTCGACGCGCCGTCCCGTGCGGTCCGCGCGGAGACGGTCCACACGGACGGCGTGCCGTCGCTCCTCGCGGCGGGCGCCTTCCTCGCGTCGTCGTCCGACGACAAGACGGTCGCGGTCTGGAGCCTGCCGGGCCCGAAGCTCGTCAAGCGCGTTCGCGCCCACGATTTCCTCGTCAACGACCTGCAACTCGCTCCGGAGGGGCCCGGCGGACCCGTGCTCGTGACCTCGTCCTCGGACGGGAGAATCAAGACGTGGCGCTGGCCTTCCCTCGAGCCACTGGAAACGGTGGACCTCACGCCGTTCGCCGGCGGCAAGGTCGAGGCGCACGCCCTCTGGACGTCGCCGGACGCGAGCCGCGTTCTCGTCGGGACCTGGGCCCACGCGCTCCTCGACCTCGCGAAGGGAAGCGGCCGATGGACAGGCCGGCGGATGCCGAGCGAAGCCGGCGCCGTGTACCGCCTCGCGGGGTTGCCGAAGCTCGGCCTCGTCGCGGGCGCCGGGACCCGGCCCCATGAAGTCTTCCTCTACGACCTCGCGACCGGCGTCTGGCGGAACGTCGAGCGCGCCGGGCTCGACGTCTACTGGGTCGTCGCCGAGCCGGAGGGCGACGCTTTCGTGGCCGTCGGGGACGGCGGTGCGGCGCGCTACACCCTCGCGCGCGCGGCCGACGGCTCCGTGTCGTTCTCCCTCGTGGCGCGGCGCCAGTCCGGAATGCTGCTTCTCACGGCGGCTCTTCTCCCCGGCGGCCGGCTCTGGGCTGGCACGTACGACGGCGCGGTCCTGGCTTTTCCGCCGGGAGCCCTTCTCGGCCCGCCGCTGGCCGTGGGGAGAGTGGAGTTTCCCTGAATCTACCGGGGGCGCCTTGGCGGCCTACGCTTCAGCCATCGACAACGGGGACTGCGGGGGAAGAGATAGGGTCAGTCTTGTACGTTGGTACAATTAGGGGATGGCGCGACCGCTGCGACTCGAGTGTCCCGGGGGCTTGTACCACGTCATCGCTCGTGGGAACGAGCGGAAGGCGGTGTTTCGGGACGACTCGGACCGGAACGACTACCTGAGCCGCCTGGCGCATTACGCGGAGAAGTTCGGGTTCCGGTTGCTGGCCTACTGCCTGATGGACAACCATGTCCACCTGGCAATCGAGACCGGGAAAGCTCCGCTGTCTCGGATCATGGCGGGACTTCAGTCGTCCTACACGCAGCAGTTCAACCGGCGGCACGGGCGGGTCGGACACCTGTTCCAGGGGCGCTACAAGGCATTCTTGATCGAGAAGGATCGATACGCGCTGGCGCTGCTTCGGTACATCCACGAGAACCCGGTGAAGGCGGGGGTGGTCGCGAAACCGCAGGACTATGCCTGGTCGAGCGATCGCCAGTACCGGCGTGGGAAAGGGCTCAAGTGGCTGGATGTGGATCGACTGCTCGGGATGCTCGGGCGAGGCCGGTCCGCGGCGGTGCGGGGGTATCGGAAACTGATGCGGGAGGAGCTGGAGGAGCCGTACGAGAAGGTCGAGAGCTGGGGTCAGGCCGTGAAGGGGGACGAGGCTTTTGCTGATCGGGCCTTTCAGGAGGCGGGGGAGCCGCGGCTGATTCGCCGGAACCTGACAGTCGAGGCGGTGTCCCGGGAGGTCGCCCGAAGCCAGGGGATCAGCCCGGAGAAGATGATGTCCCTGGGTCAGGGGCGTGCCGGCTCTCAGGCGCGAGTCTTGACCGCGTGGGTCGCGCGCGAAGTCGCCGGCATATCGATCGCGCGAACAGCCAGGCACTTCCGCCGCGACACCTCGACGATGGCAAGGAACGTATCGAGGTTGGAGGAGCGAAAGCTCGCCGACAAGCGCCTGCGCGACCTCTGCGACGATCTCGTAACCCGGCTCAGACCCGGTTAAGTACCATCGTACAAGACTGACCCCGTTCTCACACCACATGCAAGACTGACCCCTTCTCCCCGCAGCAGTTCAACCGGCGGCACGGGCGGGTCGGACACCTGTTCCAGGGGCGCTACAAAGAAGGGTCACAAGGGGTCGGGCGTGAATAGAGGTATTGTCTAACCGTGGCACGTCGCCGATAAGAAAGAGGTCCGGCCCCGGTGGCGATCGGCCAGCCACGTGTGTGGGCCCCGCTCGAAAGCGCAGACGCCCGACTCGCCAAGGAGGCTCGAGGACATGGAAGCGCCCGAGGACGAGAAACCCGCAGGAATCGGCCGCTTGCCGCGCAGGCTTCTCGACTGGCTGCGAAACTGGCGACTGCGGAGCTGGCGCACAGCCCTGCTCGGCCTCTGGATCGCCTGGTTGATCGTCGGCGTTCTGGTCATCCCACCCATCGTCCGGAAACTGCTGATCGAAAACCTCCGGAAGCGGGCGGGCCTCGAGGCCACCGTCCGATCGGTCCGATTCAACCCCTTCACTCTTTCGCTCACCATCGAAGGCCTGTCCATCGCCGATCGCCCGGGGTCCGTACTCTTCTCTGCCGACGAGATCTATGCCAACGCCGAGCTCTCCAGCCTCTTTCGCTGGGCGGCGACCCTGAGCGAGTTCCGCATGAAGAATCCCGTCATCGGGGCGCGGCGCTTCGCCGACGGCCGGATCAATCTGGCCGAGGTGGTCAAGGAGGTCCGGCGGCGGCAACCCCCTCGTGCGCCCGATCCGGATTCGAGCCTGCCCCGCGTACTGCTCCAGCACATCAGAGTCAGCGGGGCCACGATCAACGTCGAGGACCAGGCGCGCGACAAACCTCTGAAGATGGCCTTTGGGCCGTCCGTGTTCGAGCTCTCCGAAATCAGCACGATCCCCAAACGCCAGGGAACCCAGGAGATCACAATCCGCCTGCCCGGATCGGGTGTCGTTCGCGCCACCGGGAGCGTCACGGTGCAGCCGCTCGGGCTCGAAGGGGACGTGAGGCTCGAAGAGCTGCGCCTGAAGGACCTCTGGCCCCTGCTGGAACCCTACTTCCGATTCACGGTCGAGGGCGGTGAGCTGACGGGCCGCTTTCACTACACGATCGCTGCCGCGGACGGCGCGGTCCGTGCCCGCATCAACGATTTCGAGAACGCCCTGAAAGACCTGACCGTCGTGAGCGAGGGCGATCGGGTTCTCGAAGTCCCGGCCGCCGCGATCACGAACGCGCGTTTCCGCTGGCCGGAGGCCGAGCTCGTCGTGGAGCGGCTGCGGCTCGAGCGGCCGAGCGTGCTGTTCGGGCGGGACGCCGACGGGAAGTGGAGCTGGGAGCGGATGGTCCCCCCGCCGACCCGGGAGGTGGTCGTCCAGACGTATCGGGAGATCGAGAAGGCCGCGCGCTGGACCGTCGACGTCGGCCGCTTCGAGGTCGTCGATTCGCACGGCCGCTTCGTGGACCGTACCTTGGACCCGCCCGTATCGCTCGAAGCGGGCGACATCCAGCTGGCGATCACGGGCTTCACGACCCGCCCGGGCGCGTTCTTCGGCGTCGTGTCCTCGTCGTCGCTTCCCAAGGGCGGGACGACGAAATCGAGCGGCCGGGTCAGGATGAAGCCCGTTCAATTCGAAGCGGACGTCGCGCTCGACGGCCTCGACCTGACCGTGGCGCAGCCCTACCTGGGCCGCCTCCTTCCATTCGAGATTCTCTCCGGACGGGCGGGCTCGAAGGGAAAAGTCGCGGGCGGTGTCGACCCGGAGAAGGGCCCCTGGGCGAAGTTCGCCGGCGATCTGGAGGCCCGGACGATGGCGCTGCGCGAGACGGTCACGGGCTCGACGCCCCTGAAGTGGGACGCCATGCAGGCCCGGGGCGTCGAGGCCGGATACGGCCCCACGGCCGTCGGGGTCAAGTCGGTCGACATTCGCGGCGCGGGAATCGACCTGGTTATCTCGGAGAACGGCGCGCTCAGCGTTCTCGAGGTCATGAAACGGCTGGCCGCGAGCTCGCCTCGCGCATCGTCGGCGCCGGCGCCAGGGAACCCGATCCCGATCCGCGTCGATTCGATCGCCCTCGCCGACTGTTCCGGCGCCCTGACGGATCGCCGGCTCCGTCCTCCCTACACGGTGGCCGTCGAACGCATCCAGGGCACGGTCAAGGGAATCTCATCCTCCACGAAGGCCCCGGCGCGGATCGAGATCGGCGCGGCTTTGCGCGGCGGCGGGGCGGTGACGCTGAAGGGAGCGATCGATCTCTTCCAGCCCGCCCGTGCGACCGACCTGCAGCTCGGCCTGCACCGGCTCGAGATCCCGCCCCTGTCTCCCATGTCGGTTCATTACGTCGGTTATCCGGTCACCAGGGGTCGCAGCGACCTCGGCCTCGACTACAAGATCAAAGACCAACACCTGAAGGGCAGCAATCACATCGCGACCAAGGACCTGACGCTCGGCGACAAGGTCGCCGGCGAAGGGAAGGTGAATCTCCCGATCAAGCTGGGCGTCTCCCTCCTGACGGACAAGGACGGCCGCATCACACTCGACTTTCCCGTCGAGGGCCGCCTCGACGACCCGGAGTTCGGGGTCGGCAAGGCGATCGGAGGGGCGATCGGGGAGGTCGCTTCCGAGCTGATCAAGTCTCCGTTCCGTCTGCTCGCGAAAATCGGCGGCGGGAAAGGCGGCGGGAAAGAGGAGGAGGATCTCGGCTACGTCGAGTTTCCGGCCGGGAGCGCTGCGCTCGACCCGGCCTCCGCCGAGCGGCTCCGGACCCTGGCGACCGCCCTGAAGGCGCGCCCGGGAGTGCGGATCGTGGTGCCGGGCGCCTGGGACGATGCCGCCGACGGGACGGCGCTGCGGGAGGCGGCACTCGAGAAACGGCTCGCCGAGCGAGCCGGCGGATCCTCTGCGCCGCTGTCGGCTCTCGAGTCGATCTACCTGGAGACCGCGACGCGCGAAGATCTCGCGGCCCTGCGTCGCGCACAGGAGAAGCCCGGCGCCGCCGGTGAAAAGCCGACTCTCGACGAGGCCGCCTACGCGAGCGAGCTGCGCCGCAGGATCGTCGCGTCCCAGCCGATCCCCGCCGGCGGCCTCGAGAAACTGGGTCAGACGCGCGCCGACTCGGTCCGGGCGGCCCTGGTCGACGCCTCGGGCCTCGACGCGTCTCGGGTCGAGCTGACGGCGCCGCGCGCCATAGCCGGCTCCACGGAGGGGCGAGTCCGCCTGACGCTCGAACTGGCCGGTGCGACCGAGGCGGCGGAGCCGTCCAAGGCGGCAGGAACAGCGTCCTGAGCTCGGTCACCCCCAGAGACTTCTCCAGGAGACCGGGAACGGCGCCGCTCTTCACGGCGCGATCATCGCCTCCCAGACGGCGCGCGACATCCTGCGCGCGGCCTCGACGACCTTTCGCCGTCCCTCCTCGTTCGCGCCGAAGTCGTTCGCGAGGAGGACGAGGACGTATTCCCGCCCGTCGGGCAGGCGGACGACTGCCGCGTCGTGCTGGACCGATGAGGTGGAGCCCGTCTTGTGGCCCACGACCGCCCCCGACTGCGGATGGAGGCCGGCGGGGATCTCGTCGTTGAAGGTCTGGCCGGTCAGGATCTCCCACGCCTTCGCTCTCGCGGCGCCCGTGAGCTTCGCGCGACCTCACCGCGGCCTCCATCACGGACGCCATTCCCGCCGCGTCGGTTTCGTTGTTGAGGCCCTTGTCGAAAGCTTTCGAATCCTCGACGCAGCGCCGCACCTTCACGGTGGGCGCGCCGAGCGCGTCCGTGAACGCCTGGACGTTTTCCGGGCCGACGAGAGAGAGGACGACATTGGTGGCGAGGTTGGAGGAACGGACGATCATCTCCGTGACGAGGAATTCGAGCGTCGCCCTCCCTCCGAGGTGTTTCGCCGTCGGCCCGTCGCTCTCCTCGAGGCCGACCGAGAATGGCGAGCCGTCGGCGAGGCTCTTGAACTCGTTCTTCACCGGGACCTCGTCCGTGAGCGAGAGCGTCCCCGCGTCCACGCGGCGCAGGACTTCGAGGAGTACGGGCGTCTTCATCGTGGAAGCGGCGTGCATGGAGAGAGAGGGATTCTGGGAAAGAGTCTGGCCGGTCGTCAGATCCTTGACGTAGATACCGAAACGCGCCCCGCTCGCGGCCGCGATCTGCCCAAGTGTGGCCTCGAGGATGCGCGCTTTCACTGCGTCGAGCCCCGGCCCCCCTCTCACATTCAAAGGGCCCTTCGCTTTATCCGTCGAAGAAATCTTGAGTCTCCTGGCATACCGAAAGAGCGGCTTCAGAAACGGACTGTCAAAGGGCGTGACCTGCACGCCGGGCACGCCGTGTCGCGTGGACTGCAGGACCATGCCGTCTCCGAGCCACATCGCTTCGTGGTCGATCTTGTCCTCCGTGCCGAAGAACAGGAGATCGCCCGGAAGGAGCGCGCCGAACGCGACCGGGACGAGCTGCGGGTCCTGGAACGCCTGCTCGTAGGTGTTCCTCTTCAGCACGACACCGTGCTCGCGGAAGATCCTCTGCACGAGCCCCGAGCAATCGAACCCGAGGGGCGTCGTGCCGCCCCAGGTGTACGGCGCGCCGAGGAAGCGGCGGCCGAAGGAGATCCAGAAGGAGGGAGACCGGAGAGGAAGAGAAGGAGAAGAAGAACGATTTTCTTCGAGGGGGAAGAGTGAAACGTCCGACCCCGCGACGAATCCGATGCGCCCATCCGGCAGGCGCACCCGGGCCCACGAGTACACGGCGTCCCCGGACTTCTTACCTTCCAGGAACTCTTCAACAACCATCGTCGCTCCGACGGGGACCGTGAGAAGCGGCTTCTGCTTCGTGAACGAAGGCGTGGCGTAGACGTGGGCGAAGTTCGACGTCACGCGCGCGATCTTCGCGGCCGCCCCCGGCTCGGTTTCGCCGCGGCGCAGCGCGCGCTCCGGAATCCAGGCGATCTCCCCCGCGGCCGTCCGCACTCTCGCGAAACCCGCGGCGTCCTCGAGGATCTCCACGCGCTCTCCGAGGATGACCTGGTCGTCGACCGGGGACGTCTCGTCGGGCCGCGTGAAGAGGTCCTGGACGGCGCTGACGACGACGGCCGTCCGGGACGGCGCGGACGGAGTGGCGGGAGTCGCCGAAAGGGAGATTTCCGCGAATGAGACGAGCACAAAGGCGGCGGCCAGCACGAAACCGGACGGCGGGGTGCATCGTGACGCCGGACGCGAGTCGATCCGCGAGGCGATTATCCTGTGGCGCATTCGGCCATTCTCACACCATAATTCCGTCATGACGCATCCCATCTCCCGCCGCGGTCTCCTCGTCTCTTCCGCCGTTGCCGCCGCCACCTCGGCCCTGCCTCCGGCCCTTTTCGCCGACCCGATGCCGAAGGCCTCCGGCGCCTCCAATGTCTCGCTGGCCTACCAGGTTTTGCCACTCAAGCTCGCGCACACGTGGACGATCGCGCGCGGCTCGTCCGACGAGAAGAAGAACGGCCTTCTCACGCTGACGGCCGAGGGCGTGACCGGCTACGGCGAGGCCGCGGCGAACAAGCGCTGGAACCAGAGCTACGAGACGTCGGAAGCGGCCTTCGCGCGCGTGAAAGCAGCAGTCGCGGGCCTGTCGCCCTGGGAGCACCTCACGTGGCTGGAGCGCGCCGAGAAGGAGGCGGGACCGGATACCGAGGTCGTTGCCGCGCTGGACCTCGCGCTCTGGGACTGGAAGGGCAAGAAGCTGAACCGGGCGGTGCACGAGCTCCTCGGAGTTCCCAGGGGGCGCATGCCCGTCACGACGTTCTCGATCGGCATCGACACGGCCGACGTGATGAAACAGAAGGTCCGCGAAGCCGCCGCGTATCCGAGGCTGAAGATCAAGATCGGGCTCGCCGAACGACGAGGAGAACATCGCGGCGATCCGCTCGGTCACCGACAAACCGATCACCGTGGACGCGAACGAAGGCTGGACGAGCGTGGAGGAGACGAAGAAGAAGCTCGCCTGGCTGAACACGGTGAAGCCGCTCTTCCTCGAGCAGCCCATGCCGGCGGCGATGGACGGCGAGATGGCGAAGGTGAAGGGCGTCGCGACGTTCCCGATCCTGGGAGACGAAGGCGTCCTCCACGCCTCCGACGTGCCCGCGAAGGCGGGCCTCTTCGACGGCGTCGTCCTGAAGCTCGCGAAGTCGGGAGGAATCACGCGCGTCTACGAAATGACGGCGGTGGCGCGCGCCCTGGGCTTGAAGCTCATGCTCGGCTGCATGATCGAATCGTCGCTCGGGATCGCGGCCGGCGTCGCCGTGGGCCCGCTTTTCGACTGGCTCGACATCGACGGCAATCTCCTGCTCGCCAAAGATCCCTTCAAGGGCCTCTCGATCGCGGATGGCCGCTGGTCGCTGCCGGATGCGCCCGGGCTGGGCGTCGCGAGGACCGGCGCCTAGTGGGCGGAAGGAGGGGCTCAGTCTCGCCTTATGGCCTTATTCTCCGCTGGTCGCGGACCCCGCGCTGTGAAATACCACAAGGCAAGACTGACCCCGTTGTCCATTGTTGTCCATTCTCGGACTGAAGGTGTCCTTTCAGCCCTTGGGCGTAATCTTGCCCGCGAATGACTGGACCACGGTCTTACCGTCCCGGACGACGAACGTGTCCGTGCCCAACTCGTACACGTTGTCGGCAGTCTCTGCGGTCCACAGCATGTAAGCATAGTCACCCTCGACGAACAGCTGCTGCAAGCGGAACGCTGAGCCAGGTTTTGCAAACTCCCCAATCATCGCCTGGAAGAACGGCCTCATCGCGTCTGTTCCCCGGAGCGGTCCTTTCGGCGTGAACAGGACGGCTCCCGGTGCATAGTCAGAGAGTATGCCCTCGAGGTCACGCCTACCAAAAGACTCCAGGTGCCGGTCTACCACATCCTTCGTCGAAGCCATTTTCCGTCCTCCTTTGTTGGTTCTGGTTGTTTGATTCAGCTGCTTACCCTCACGGTTCGCCGCATGACTCGGGGTACAAGTGGTTCGCTACTTCTCTCTCGTCGGGGACTCTCACCCCAGCGTCATGCCGGTCTCCCCGGCGCACTCACGATTGACCCCGTCCTGACCCTGACTCTGATCTTTCCCTGGCCTCACGCTCGGACGCCCACAACCTCGAGATACTCCGCGTCGACGATCGTGCGGGCGCCGTTGCTGGCCTGGTTGCGCGAGGACCACAGATCCACCAGGTCCGCGCGGAGCGCCGCCCGGTCGGTTTCCCCGAGCGTGGCAAAGGCGCGCGTCGCCGGCCCGTAATAGTCGCGAAAGAACTCCACGACCCCGGCCGGCGGAAAAGGGTAGTCGAACCGGTAGCGGACGCGCGTCAACCGCAGGCTGGAGACGCCCGCGCCAAACCGCTCGCGCACGACGCTCTCGTCTCCCCAGAGGACCGGCGCGGGCATGCCCGGAGGCGCGATGAAGCGCGCGAAGGTCTTGAACATCTTTCCGACGAACCCTTCCCTGGTCCAGTTGGCCATGGCGATCGTCCCGCCCGAACGGCACACCCGCAGCATCTCGGCCGCCGCCAGTTCGGGTTGCGGCGCGAACATCGCGCCGTAGATGCTGGCGACCACATCGAAGCTCGCATCCGCGTAGGGCAGGTCCTCCGCGTCCCCCTCGTCGAAGCGCGCGTCGAGTCCCTCGGAGGCCGCGCGGCCTCGTGCAGCCAGAATGGAGTTGGTGGCGATGTCGATCCCGGTGACCCGGATGCCCCGGCGCGCGGCGATGAGACCGAGCTGACCCGAGCCGCAGGCAACATCGAGCAGCGAGGCGCCGGCCTCGACACCCAACCGATCCAGGAACTCGACCGCGCTCGACTCCATGTATCGGGAGAAGTAGTCGTAGTTGCCGGCCATCCAG
Source organism: uncultured Acidobacteriota bacterium (assembly GCA_963741435.1). Classification (GTDB taxonomy): domain Bacteria; phylum Acidobacteriota; class Thermoanaerobaculia; order UBA5066; family Gp7-AA6; genus JAWOLE01. Next base: position 16,858 of record CAVUIX010000050.1, read on the forward strand.
GTTGCCTTGAGACGGGTCTTGAGGGCGTCGATGTCCGTGGTCGTGGGGGCGGTGACTGTTGCGCTCATGGTCATACCTCCTTGAGCGCCAACTATGCGTGACGCCGGCGCTGCCGTTGTTACCCGCGCGTCCGGCTTGCTTGACCGAACGGCCGGCGGTTGCACCTGGCTTGACCCATCGTTCGGGATTCTTGGCGGAGACGCCGGAGAGGCAGATGCTAGACTCCGCATTTCGATGGATGTCCTTCCGGAAATCCTTCGCGCCATCCGGCTCGACTCGGCCATCTACTTCAACGTGGAGTTCTCCGAGCCGTGGTGTCTGACGTCGCCGGAGTCGCGCGCGCTCGCGCCCGTGCTCGCGCAAGAGGCCGGGCACGTGATCATCTACCATCTCCTCTGCGAAGGCCGGGCCTACGTCGAGCTGCTGGACGGTGAGCGCATCGCTCTCTCCGCCGGCGACCTCGTCACGTTCCCGCACGGCCATGGGCACGTGCTGGGCAGCGGTCGTCGCGTTACCCCGATCGATGCCGGCGCCGCCCTGCCGGGCTTTCTCAAACGGGGCCTGGAGCTCCTCCGCGTTGGCGGCGGCGGCGCGTCCTGCCGGTTCATCTGCGGCTTCCTGGTCTGCGATCCGCAGTTGAGCCAGGCGTTCCTCGGCGGCCTGCCGCCGCTCATCAAAGTCAATATCCGCGACGATCCCTCGGGGCAATGGCTGGAAAACTCCTTGAAGTTCTCCGTCACCCAGGCCGCGAACCGCGAGGCCGGAGCGGGCGCGATGCTGGCCAGGCTTTCGGAGGCCGTCTTCGCCGAGACGCTTCGTCGGTACGTCCGCCAACTGCCGGAAGGGCAGACCGGGTGGCTCGCGGGCGCCCGCGATGCCGGGGTCGGCAGGGCACTGACGCTCCTCCACCATCGGCACGCGCATCCGTGGACAGTTGCCGAACTGGCGCGGGAGGTTGGCCTGTCGCGGACGGTGCTCTCGGAACGCTTCCGGCACTTTCTTGGTCAGCCGCCGATGGCGTATCTGACGCGATGGCGGCTGCAGTTGGGAGCCCGCGCGCTCACCGCCACGAACCGGGGCGTGGCGCAGATCGCGTCGGAAGTCGGCTACGAGTCGGAAGCGGCCTTCAATCGGGCTTTCAAGCGTGAGTACGGTTTGCCGCCGGCCAAGTATCGAAGGGACAAGGCCGGTCAGCGCAAGATGGGGTGACCAGCGAGAAGACAATCCTTCGGAGTGCACGATTCAAGGTCTGAGAGGGGCAGGAGTACAAAATGAATACAGACAATCAAGGTAGAAGTGACATCACCCATACAACCCTTTCCGTGCTTTTTATTGGGGTTCTGATTCTCGCGAGCGTCTGGATCATCAGCCCCTTCCTCATGGCCCTGACGTGGGCGACGCTGATCGTGGTGGCCACATGGCCTCTCTTGCTCAAACTCGACGCTCGGCTGGGCGGCAGACGGGGGCTCGCCGTCACGCTGATGACGCTGGCGGCGCTGCTTTTGCTTCTGGTGCCTCTGACGGTGGCCGTCGTGATGATCGTCTCCCACGCCGAGGACATTCCCGATCGGATCAAAGCGATTGATCTCTCCGCGTTCTTGACGCCGCCGAAATGGATCGAGAGCGTTCCGCTGGCGGGAAAGAAACTTGCCGAGAAGTGGACTGCTTTTGGCGGGATGAGCGAAGAGGCGCGCCGCGAAGCCCTCGCTCCCTACGCTCGGGCGGCGCTTCAGTGGTTTTTGGGGAAGGTGGGGGGCATCGGCGTGATTCTTCTTCAAGCTCTGCTGACGCTCATCTTGTCGGCGGTCCTTTATTCGAATGGAGATGCTGCGCGGACCGGGATCTTGAATTTTGCCCGCCGTCTGGCCGGCCGTCATGGAGAAGAGGCGGCCATTCTTGCGGCCAAAGCGGCGCGGGGGGTGGTGTTGGGCGTGCTTGGCACCGCGCTGGTTCAGTCGGTGATCGGATCCCTCGCCCTCTTGATCGCCGGCGTCCCGGCGCTGGCCATCCTCGCCGCGGTGATGTTTCTGCTCTGCCTGGCGCAGCTTGGTCCGCTCCTGGTGCTTCTCCCCGTGGTTATCTGGCTCTACTCGTCCGGTCAAGCGGGTGTGGGCACGGTGGTGCTGATTGTGTCGGTAGTGGCTGGAACGTGTGACAACGTGGTAAGGCCGCTCTTGATTCGAAAAGGCGTTGAGCTGCCAATCTTGTTGATACATCGGGGGAGTCATCGGAGGTCTGATTGCCTTCGGGATGATCGGCCTCTTCGCCGGCCCGGTTCTTCTCGCGGTGACTCACACTCTCTTGAAGGCCTGGGTCTCGGACAAAGATGAGCCCAGGGAGGAAGCCGTCGGTTAGATCGGCGTGGCCGATGCCGATTTCCGAGTTGGTTGCGATCGGGTCACGGAGGCGGAGACAGGTTTCCCGCGTCGATACGTAACCTCGGGATCCTCCGCGCGTATCCCCCGTGGGAGGGAGCGTATGCGACAGCGAGGTCTTTTCCGTGGAGTCAACCTGCTGGCCGCGGGTCTGGTTGTCACGGCCTGCGCGACGACGCGGACGCCGGCGCCTCGATATCTGCTGCCTTATCCAGTCGGCACGTCCTGCGTGCTCCTCCAGGGCAACAACGGCCCGTGGGGCCACGAGGGGAAGGCCGCGTTCGCCTACGACTTCGCGATGCCGATTGGAAGCAAGGTGACCGCGGCGCGGGATGGCGTGGTGGTCAAGGTCGAGAGCCGGTACGAGGACGGCAACCACAAGCCGGGGTGGGAGAACTTCATCTTCATTGCTCACGGCGACGGCACGTTTGGCCGCTACTACCACCTGACGAAGGACGGTCCGATCGTCGCGGCCGGCGACAGGGTTCGAGCGGGGGACTGGATCGGCAGGAGTGGCAACACGGGAGCGAGCGCGGGCCCTCATCTCCATTTCGAGGTCACCACGGCTGTGGAGTGGGGCTGCGAGACGATGCGATCTCGTTAGACAACTCGACGGAGAACGAGTTGACTGCGGACAAGACCTACGAGGCGCAACCAACAGGCGGTCGCTCGCCGCAGCGAACCGCGACCACCAAATAGAGTAGCGTCAGGCTGGGTATGGTAGAGCGACGGGTCCCGGAGGGTCGCGGGCCGGTGGTTGGAGAGGAGCGATCCAATGGCGATGATCCGAGCGGGGCGCATCGGCGGGCTGCTCTTGATGGCCTCCGCCGTCTGTTGGCCGGGCGGCGCGGGGAGCGCAGGTCGAATTCACACACATGAGCGCTTCCGGCAAGGACATCCGGAAGACTGTCATCGCGGACGGCATCTATCAGTTCATGACGATGCGCGACAGCTACGTCCGGCAGCTCAATTCCATCGTCATCGTGAACGACAAGGACATGCTGGTCTTCGACACGGACACCCGGCCGTCCAGTGCGCGGCTGATCCTGGCGGAAGTCTGGAAGATGACCGACAAACCGGTGAGGCATGTCGTCAATTCGCATGGCCACCCGGACCACTGGTCGGGGAACGAAGTCTACGCGGACGCCTTTCCCGGCCTGGAGATCATCGCCACGGAACAGACCGAAGAGCTCATGCGGAAGATGGCCGAGGTCTGGCCCGTGAGGTTCTCCGACGAGCTGACCGCGAGGCGGGCCGCTTTCGCGAAAGAGGAGGCCTCCGGCAAGGGAGAAGACGGAACGGCTCTCACGCCCGAACAGCTGCGCCAGGACCGTTCGGATCTCGTGGACTACGAGAGCTTCGTCGAGGAGTCGAAAAAGCTGCGGCGCGTGTTTCCGACAATGAAGTTCACCGACAGGCTCACCCTGATCCATGGAGGCCGGGAGTTTCGCTTCCTGAGCGTCACGGGCGACGCCGAAGGAACCACGGTCCTCTACCTTCCGAAGGAAAAGGTGCTTATCACGGGAGACGCGGTCTCGTACCCGATCCCGTACGTGAGCAGGAAACCACGCAGCCAGGCCGAGAGTCTGCGAATGCTGTCGCAGCTCGATGCCGATGTCATTCTCCCCGGCCACGGCCCCGCCTTCCACGACAAGGGGTTTCTGCGCCTCGAGCTTCAGCTTCTGGAGTCCGTCCTGAACGGCGTGGCGAGGGCGCGGCAGCAGGGCCTCCGGACTCCCGAAGAGATCCAGAGAGCGGTCACCGCGGAGGAGCTGCGGGAGAAGTTCGCGCACGGCGACAGCGACCTGGAGTCGCGCTTCCGGGCGCGCGTGAAGGACCTCGTCGGCTTCGCCGTGGCCGAAAGCGGCGGCAGCCAGTAAGGCCTCGCGGATTCAACCGGACTGCCGGACAAGGTAGAGTGTCCGCATGTGCCGCAATATTCGTACGCTCGCCAACTTCGCGCCGCCGGCGACTACGGCGGAGATTCGGGCTTCCGCCCTGCAGTTCGTCCGGAAAGTGAGCGGTGCGAACAAGCCTTCGAAGGCGAACGAGGAGCTCTTCAACCGGGCGGTGGACGAGGTGGCGGCGGCGGCCGAGCGTCTGGTTGGCGGATGGGTCACGAGCGCTCCGCCCAGGGATCGCGACATCGAGATCCGGAAGCACATCGAGCGGTCGCGTCTGAGATTCGGCAAGGAGCCGAAGCGGACGCCGATCGATCCGATTCGGTAGATCCGAACCTCGGCGAGGCCGAGCGGCTGCCGGGAAGACCATCCGACGCCATGCTCGCTCGAGAGCTCACCAGGGGCGTGACTTGCCTATCTCGGCGTCCGGAGGCGGGAAGAAACGGGGTCAGCGTCCATGATCCTCCGCTCGCCCGCGAGGATGAAAGTGTCCGGGGTCAACTTGAGTGAGCGTTTATTCCGTTCCCACTGAGAGGATCAAGATATGAGCGCTTCAGGTCTGCACGCTGTAGGCTGGTTCCGAGAAAGAAGAGGAGGATTTATGTTGTGGACCGTAGTGATCGTGCTGTTTGTTCTGTGGGCGCTTGGGTTTGGCTTTGGCGTCGGCGGCGGCCTCATTCACGCCCTGGTAGTGCTCGCGGTGATCGTGTTGCTCTTCCAGCTGATTTCCGGGCGCCGAGGTGTCGTTTAGCCAGCAACCGAAAGCATTCAGCCGTCTCATTCTTTGATCTCTTCAGCGGAGGGAGAACCCCATGAACAGGACGGACAATCCGGTTGGCGGAATCAAGATTGGGCTGGGCATTGCGCTGTTGGCTGCCTCGACGGGATGTGTGGGTTACGCGGGCGGACGTCACGGCCACGCGGTGATGGTGCCGGGGCCTGAGGTGCGCGTTGTCGTCGGCTCCTACGATGAGAGAGAAAGGGGCCACGATGTGCATGCCTATAGTCGTCGCGGATCTGAGAGTCGCGCATCGGCCCACCCTTCCCGCGGCAAGCAAGACAGGCCGGACAAGCGAGAGAAGCCAGGGGAAAAGCGGTGAACCGCACAACCCGTCTGACAGAAAGAGAGCTGATGAAACCATGAAACCTTCAGGCCAATTGACACGTTTTGCCAGCCTCCTGCCAGTTGTGCTGTTGGCGGGTGTCTGGGGTGTTCTGTCGGCGGACCTTCCTGCGGCGGAGCAGAAGGAAGCGCCACAGAAACCAGCGGCCGCGCAACGGTCGTTCGCGTCGCCGGATGAGGCCATAAAAGCCTTGCGAGCGGCGACCGAAGCCAGGGATATGGGGGCCTTGCGAGAGATTTTCGGCCCGGAGTATCAGGAGCTTTCGACCGGCGACGATGTCCTGGACGCGAAGAATGCGCGGAGGTTTGCCGCCGCCATGGCGCAGGGTTGCCAGCCAGTGAAAGAGGGGGAGGACAAGGTCACTCTTGAGATTGGCGCGAACAACTGGCCGATGCCGATCCCGCTGGTGAAGGCGGACGGGCAATGGCATTTCGACACGGCGGCGCGCAAGGAGGAGATCATCAACCGGCACATCGGGAAGGACGAGCTCCACGCCATCGGCGTCTGCCAGGCCTATGTGGCAGCGCAACGGCAGTTTGCCGGCTTGAACCCGGTCGCGGCTGGGGGAGCGAAGTTCGCGCAGAGGTTCAAGAGCACGCCCGGGAACAAGGATGGCCTCTACTGGAAGACCGCGGAAAACGAACCGGCCAGCCCATTCGGGCCCCTGGTGGCGGAAGGTCAAGCCGAGGGTTATTTCCAGGCTCAGGGCAGGGGACCGCAGCCCTTTCACGGTTATTATTTCAGAATTCTGACCCGGCAAGGCCCGGCTGCGCCCGGCGGGAAGAAGGATTACATGAGCCACGGCAACTTGACGGAGGGATTCGCGCTGGTGGCTTATCCGCAGAATTGGGACCAGTCGGGCATCATGACGTTCATCGTCAATCAGGACGGCAAAGTCTTTCAGCAAGATCTTGGTGAAAAGACCTCCCGGATTGCGGGGGCGATGAAGGAATTCAACCCGGACAGCGAATGGACGCTGGTGCGCGATGAGGGAATATTGAGCGCAGTTTCCGAGAAATAATGTCGGGTGTCCCGCCCCGGCGGGAAACAATTGTCGGGACTGGACTGGAATTCATCGTGAAGAGACGGTTCTGCGCGGCATTGCTTTTCCTGGCCTGCGAGGCCGGCGGCGGTCATCTCCTCGCGGAATCCGTGGCCGTACGCTACCCGGAGGGCGTCGTTCGCGGCTTTCTCGTTCTCCGCGCGCTCGACGGCTCCGTTCTCGCCAATGGCGACGAAATCCAGTTTTCACGGGGCGACCGCGTGACGACCCGCCTCGTGTTCCACTTCAGGGATGGATCGCTCCAGGACGAGACAACCGTGTACTCGGAGCGCGGGCGGTTTCAGCTCTTGAGCGACCACCTCGTCCAGCGCGGCCCGAGCTTTCCGCGTCCCATGGATGTCTCTATCGACGCCACGAGCGGCCGGGTGACCGTGCGGTATAGCGAAGAAGGCAAGGAGAAGGTCATCGAGGATCGGATGGAGCTGCCTTCGGATCTGGCGAACGGCCTGACGTTGACGCTCTTGAAGAACATCGCTCCGGATACGGCTTCCACGACGGTGTCGATGCTGGTCGCGACGCCGAAGCCTCGGCTCGTGAAGCTCGTGATCACGCCGGCGGGCGTCGAGCCGTTTTCCGTCGGCCGCGCGTCGTACAGGGCGACCCGATTCAACGTCAAGGTCGAGATCGGCGGTCTCGCGGGCCTGGTCGCGCCGCTCGTGGGCAAGCAGCCGAAGGACGGCTCGGTCTGGATTATTGGCGGCGAGGCTCCGGGCTTCGTGAGGTCGGAGAGTCAGTTCTACCAGGGCGGGCCGCTCTGGCGCATCGAGCTCGCGTCTCCGGACTACCCGCGGCCGGAGGCCACTCCCTGATGGGGTGACACGGACCCTTCGTCGCCTACGAGAACCTCTCTCTGGCAGAGGAAACCACTGTGGCATGTGAAGAAATGGGCCCAGTCCTGGTGCGCCGGGAAGACCGGCATGACGGAGAGGGGTAAGAGTCGATGGCGAGGAAGGAGGCGGCGCTCAAACCGAGAGGGTAAACCGAAGCGTTGACAGGGGAAGCTGCAGGCCGGGGTATGGGCCGTGAGAAGTAGAGAAGTGGGAGGGATTGCTCCCTCCCACTCGAGCTATACCTGGCGGCCGTTTCCGCTTATGGACCGCATTCCGGTGTGAGCAGGGAACTGTTGTAGTCATCAAGTGTTGACGCAAGAGCCGTCATCTCGTGCCCGGCAGCACTCGAAGGCGGCACGCCGTAAGGCAGCTCGCCGCTGAATGTGCACAGCAAAGCGTCCGCCTCCGAGATCGTGGCGCTGATCGGCGTCGGATCGGAACCGTTGAAGATATTCAGCTTGGCCGCGATCAGTTGGTAGGCGAGGATCAAGCTGGCGTCGCCTCTGACCGGAGTTTTCAGAATAGCCAGCAACTCAGCCTGCGTATACGTCTGACACCCAATCGACAGGGATGTTACCGGAAAATCATCCGGATGGTTCTTCCAATACCCATGACCCAGCGGGCAAGCGGGCGACGTCGGCACCAGGAAGCCGCGCTCTTCGCCGCCGCCAAACATCTGGGTGTGGATGTTCAGATAGGAGCGTCCGGCCAGCAAGCCGGCGAGCAGGTCGGCTGCGGCACTTGCCGCTGTACCACCGTGAGCTGCGACGAACGACGGGTTATAGCTGGTCAGGCTCAACATGTCGAACGTGTGGAGATAAGTTCCACTCGTGGTACCACCCGGGAAGCCTGTAAATGTCGGGACCGTGGTTGCCACACCCGTATTGCCGGGCGCATCAACGCAGCAGTGGATATGCGCAGCAGTATTGGGCGTGGTCAAGCCACTGAAGACGACAGCCACCGTCATCATGTTCGTCACAGTGTCCCAACTGACGGACCCGGTTCCTGTGGCGGACGACGTCGGATGCGGCGGGTTCTCATTGAGCGGACTCAAACCTGGTGCGGCGGGTCCCGTGGCGGCGAAGTGAAGCGTGTCGGCCCTCGCCTGGGTGATTCCGCCGAAGAGCAATGTCAGGAGCACCGCAACATAAATCGATGTTTGCCTAAACCCCAATTTCACTTCCGTCCTCCTTTCTGCCTGGCTCGCGTTGAGGGTCCGACCGGGGGCGGCGCCCGGGCCAGCCGCTCTCCACAGAACGCGAGGCCGTCGAGGGTCCCGCGAATCACATCGAGACGCTATCAAGAGAGCCTCAAGTTTCCTATAGTGAAGATCACTCAAACACGCCTCCCGGCGATCGAAGGGCGGCAAATAGTTGTAGGGCCAAAATATGAGTTCATCTCAGGCAAACGGACAGGGAAGACCGGAGGAACGCCGTCCTCGGCCGATCCCTCCGAAACTTCCTGAGTTGAGCGGCCTCGTCCCTGACGCCGGAGGAGATCAACAGAAGAAGAATGGTGAAAGCGTTCATGGCTCTTGCCGCGTTCAAGATCGACCCGCCGACGCTCCTGGCGATTCCTGTCAAGAACGAGATCCCGGTGCGGGTGGACGTGACCTGGCGCAGGCACGACTGATAAGAATTAATCCGCGACCCGGAAGACCGCCGTCCTCGGCCGATGCCTCCGAAACTCCGTGAGTTGAGCGGCCTCGTCTCTCCCCGTTCCTGCCGCGATCTCAGTTCCCAGCCTTCGTCGCGGGAGAGTGAGATGGGGTCACGTTACATAAAGACGAGAGGCACGCTTTCAGCATCGGCGGCGATGATTTCGTCGTTGGAGCAGGAAGGAGGTGGCCCCGATGTTGTCGGTTGGACTGGATCTTCACAAGCGGTACTCAGCAGGTTGAGGGCCCGAGCGGAGCTCAGGGCAGGGGGAGGCGTGGGCCGGCTGGCGCTCGGACCGGTGCCTTGAGATAAGCTGAGGGGAGATTTCGAAGGAGAATTTATGCGCGTTCGTCACTCGCGGCCCTGGATCTCTGTCGCTCTTCTCGTGGCTTTCACGGGTGTTGCGTTGCCGGATGAGTCCGAAGGCCGCGGCCAAGCCCGCCGCCAGGAGCTCCGTCGTGCAGACCAAGGAGTCGCTTTCGGCCATGACTCCGGCCAAGGCGCTCGACGCCTTGAAGGAGGGAAACACGCGTTTCCGCGCCGGAACATCGGTCCAGAAGAACCTCCCCGCGAAGGTGAAGGCGTCGGCCGGCGGGCAGTATCCCTTCGCCGCGGTCTTGAGCTGCATGGATTCGCGCGTCCCGGCGGAGGCGGTCTTCGATCAGTCCATCGGAGACATCTTCAGCATCCGCGTGGCCGGAAATGTCGTGAACGCCGACAACCTGGGCTCTCTCGAATATGCGGGGAAAGTCATCGGAGTCAAGCTCATCGTCGTCCTCGGCCACACCAGTTGCGGCGCGGTCAAGGGAGCGATCGACAACGTGAAGCTCGGCAGCCTGACGGAGCTGGTCGCCAAGATCCAGCCGGCGGTCGCGGCTTCCGGGCCGGGAACGAGCAAGGACCACGCCTACGTGGACAAGGTCGGCGAGCAGAACGTGCGGCAGGTCATGAAAGAAATCCGCGAAAAGAGCCCCGTCCTGAAGGCGATGCTCGACTCCGGCGCGCTCGGCATGGTCGGAGGAATGTACGACTTAGAGACCGGTGCTGTGACCTTCTACGCGGATAGCAGGCTGCTGAAAAAGGGTGTGGGTGCGCGTTGGGAGCGCGCGCCGCAGAGTCGCTTGCGGTGGCTGGCCTTTTGCTCGCGGCGCCGTTCGAGCGAGAAGCTTCCTCTGCGAGGAGACTCTCCTGTGTCGCGGTTGCAAAAGGCCAGACACGACGCCCGCATCCATTTTTCAGCAGCCTGCTAGGTGTTGGTTCTCGGTCCGAGGCGTTCTCCGGCTCGAGGACGACTTGAAGCCGCAGAATCCTCAGCCGGCCGGGAAAGGCCCTGCAGCCACAATAATGCACGAAGCGCACGGTTGCCCCCACTTCTTGCGCGGTTCGGTTGACCCCACCCGCCGGGTGCCATCCAGGGTGAAGCATTCGCATCAGATCCGCTCTACCCGGCTTCGAATAGGATCGGGCACATCTCTGAGGTTCAGTATTAAGCGTGGTGGTTTCATCCATGAGGAGATGCGGCGTTCCGTGCAGCCGTCCGTCTTCAACGGGGCGCCAAGAAGGCAACAGGAGCTCGTGGGCTCAGGTGAAGCCCGGAAAGTGAAGGAACCACAATGTTGATCAAACGCCTCTCCATTCTCCTGGTGGCCGTGGCAGCGTGCGGGACGGCCTTCGCCGGAGAGCCGCCTCCTGGCCTGCAGATCCGGACGACCCGGCCCGGCGCCAGCGTGACGTTCGAGCGGAGCCTCGCGGACGGCAAGGCTCTTGTGAGCGTCCAGGACGCCAGTCAAGAGCCGGTTCTCGGGTTGACCGACAAGGACTTCACGGTCGCGCGACCCGACGCGGCCGCGAAGGTCATCTCGGTACAGCCGATCTCCAAGAGCGTTGAGGTCCCCCGCCACGTCGTGCTGGTGCTCGACAACTCCTACTCGATGGAGGAGCGCAAGGCGATCACGCAGCTGCTCGGGGGAGTCGGCGCGGTGCTGAAGCACATCCGACCGATCGACGACGTGCGCATGGTCGTCTTCCGCCAACACGAGACGATGAAAATAGGCGGCCGCGACCTGCACGTGGAAGTCTTCCAGTCGAGCAAGCCGTCCGAGCTGGAGGCGTTTGCGGCCAAGGCCTACAAGAAGGACCGGGTCACCGATACCACCGTTCTCTACGAAGCCATGTTCGCCGGCCTCGAGCTCATCCGGGGAATGCCGGCCGACGACCCGCGGTTCCTCGTGGTCTTCTCGGACGGCGAGGACATCAACAGCGCGTTCAAGGGCGATGTCGTCAGCCAGGCAGCGCAGGGAATCCCGAATCTCCGGGTGTTTGCGATCGATTACATGAAGGACCCGAAGATCGACGAGTTCCTGGCAAGCTTTGCCAGCCAGAACCACGGTCAGGCCAGGAAAGCCGGGACGGGGGCCGATCTCCTGACGCTCTTCCAGCGCTTCGCCTCGAGGCTGGATGACCTTTACGTTGTCAGCTACGCGTTCGCGCCCGTGGCCGGCCAGGCTGCGAAACCGGCCGAGCCGACGGCCGCCGCCACCCAGCCGCCTGCGGCGCCGGCCGCCGAGGCGACTGCGGCGCCGGCCACTCAGCCGCCTGCGACGGAGGCCGCCACCGCCCAGCCAGCGGCGCCCGAGGCTCAGGCCAGCAGCAACTGGTGGCTGTGGTTGATTCTGTTAATCGTGCTGATCGTGATCGTCGTCTTCTTGTTCCGGAAATCCAAAGAGAAGAGGTAGTTTCAGGAACAGACGCACAATCGTCCGCCGGCGCGGGGTTGCCGTGGGGGCTCCGCGCCGGCAGGTGCCTGCCGGAACCGACACAACGCTTCGGAGTGCACGATTCAAGGTCTGAAGTAGGCTGGCTAACCCGCGGCAGAAAGACCTATAGACGCGAGACCCCGCGAGGCGTCTGGGGGGACATTTGTTAACCGCGAGCCTTCGTCAGGTTCGCTGGAAAGGAAAGTTGGCTCCGGAATCGGTCGGCTGCGCGAACTCCGTTCTCAGGCCGAGCAGCGAACAGTTCCTGCTGCGATCTCAGTTCCCTGCCTTCGTCGCGGGATAGAGCTTCTCGAACTCCGGGTCGCCGTGGAGGCTCGCGAGGTCGGGGTCGCGGCGCGTCCAGTCGGGGTCCCGGAAGCCGGCCTCCCAGGCCTTTCGCAGCGCGTCGATCGCGTCCGCGCGCCTGCCGATGTTGCAGAAGGTGCAAGCGGCGTTGTAGAGCACGGTTGCCTCGTTGGGCCGCAGCACCATCGCAAGATTGGTCTCGCGGATCGCGTCCTCGGCGCGCTGCTCCTGGGCATACATACCTCCGAGGAGGATCCGCGCCCGCGCGTCCTCCGGCACCTCGCGCAGGTGGTTCTCGAGCGCCTGGAGAAGCCGCAGCCGGACGCTTGCGCACGGCGTCCGCCTTCTCCAGCGCCCCCAGCGCGTTCATGATCGGTATGTAAACGTTGTAGTCGCTTCCCGCGCCCTCCATCGCCTCCTCAGCCAGAGCGGCCACTTCCTGGTATTTGCCCGAGGCGAAGAGCGACCGCAGCAGGAGGTAATAAGCTCCTTCGCAGTCGCGCTTGCGCGAGATCGCGGCGCGGGTCAGCCGTTCGCCGTCGTCGTACCGGCCGCCGGCGTAGAGGATCCAGCCCTGCGAGACGAGGACCTCGGGGATGTCCGGCGCGAGGGCCACCGCCCGCAGCGACGCCGTCTGGGCGCGCTCCATGTACTGTCCCTGGCCTCCGGACCAGTACTGGGCGTGGGCGCAGCCGTTGGCGATCGCCGCCCAGGCGAGCGCGAAGTTGGGGTCGAGCACGACCGCGTTCTCGAACATCTGGAGGGCGAATTCCATGTCACGGGTCGTGCGCCGGCGGGCGTAGCTGCGGCCTCGCAGGTAGAGGTCGTAGGCCTGGAGGTTCTCGGTCGGCTTGGCGGCGAGATCCGCCTGCTCCTGAGGCGTGAGCTTGATGCGCAGCGCCTCGGCGATCTTGTGGGCGATCTCGTCCTGCACCTCGAAGATGTCGGACATCTCGCGGTCGTAGCGCTCCGACCAGACCGGGAAGCCCGTCGCCGCGTCCACGAGCTGAGCGCTGATCCGCAACCGATTGCCGGCGCGGCGCAGGCTCCCTTCGAGGGCGTAGCCGGCCGAGAGCTTCCGGCAGACGTCCGCCGCGGTCGCCTTCTGGTCGCGGAACGCGAGCACCGTGGTGCGCGGAAAGATGTTCAGGCCGTTGATCTTCGACAGGTCGGTCAGGATGTCCTCGGTGATGCCGTCCCGCAGGTACTCGTCTTCCTTGACTCCCGAGAGGTTTTCGAAATAGAGCACCGCGATCGAGCGCTCCGCGCGCTTCCCCGGCGGCTTCGAGTCGGAGAGCGCGGCCGGGCCCGGCCGGGTCGCTTCGAGCTTGCGCCGCAGGCGGAGGAGGTCGGTCTTCAACTCCGTGGCGGTCTGGTAGCGGAGGTTGCGGTCCTTCTCGAGCGCCTTCTCGAGGATCGGCCCGAGCGCCGCGGGCATCGCCGGGTTCGCTTCCGCGAGCGGCCGAGGATCGCGGTTCAGGATGGCGTCGAAGACGACGGCCTGGGTGTCGCCCTCGAAGGGCCGGTCGCCGGCGGCCATCTGGTAGAGCACCGCGCCGAGCGAGAAGAGGTCCGTGCGCGCGTCGGTCGGCAGCCCGCGCGCCTGCTCGGGCGACATGTAGTGGGCCGTGCCGAAGACGGTCCCGGCCGCGGTCAGATCCGCGCTCCGCGGGGGCGCCGTGGGGGAAGTCGTCTCGTCGATCGCCGAGCCGGGGCGCTCGAACTTCGCCAGGCCGAAATCGAGGATCTTCACCTGGCCGCGCGGGGTCACCATCATGTTCATCGGCTTCAGGTCGCGGTGGACGATGCCCTTCGCGTGCGCCGACTCGAGCGCGTCGGCCATCTGGATCCCGAGATCGAGGACTTGCTCGATCTCCATCGGCTTGCCCGCGAGCCGCGCCGAGAGCGATTCGCCTTCGACGAGCTCCATCACGATGAACGATTGCCCCTCGTGCTGCTCGATGGCGTGCACGGTACAAATGCCGGAATGGTTCAAGGCCGAAGCCGCTCGCGCCTCGCGCTCGAACCGCTCCAGCGTCGGCGCGTCCTGCGCGAGCTGCGACGGGAGAAACTTCACCGCGACGCGCCGCCCGAGCCGCGTGTCTTCCGCCTCGTACACCACACCCATGCCGCCGGCGCCGAGCTGGCGCATGATCCGGTAGTGCGAAACCGTTGTTCCGAGCAATTTCTCCTCCTCGAGGCCAGCCCCTTCGGCCCCGCTCCACCGCTTCGCCCGGGCACTGCGTCGTTAGCCCGCACTCTACCGCATTCGGCTGCGCCCGGCGGCGCGGTAACGGCTGGCAAGATCCCAGAGTGTGGGTGATCTTACTTCGGTGCCTCGACGAGGGGCGAGGAATGGTGATGGGCGATGCGCCATTCGCCGTCGCGCTTCGTGACCAACATGGTAAAGCGAGAGGGACCCGGTACCGGCTTGCCCTCTTGCATCCTTGTGAACTCGTAAAACCCGGTGACCAGCACGGCGTGATCGTCAATTGGAATGGTGTGCCGCTCCTGGATGACGTTCTTGTTGCCGCTCCCTTGCAGCTTCAGGTCGGTGAAGTACTTCCTGATGGCGTCCGCGCCTGATGATATGACTGGACTCTTCGTGCCCAGCAGGATGGCGTCCGGCCAATAGCTCTTGACTACGGCTTCCACGTCATTCGCGCTGTACGCCGCCGACCAGCGGTCGATTGCCGCATTCGCGTCTTCCGTCGGACCGGCTTTAGCGAGCGACGGCAACATCATCAGTAGTCCTGTCAAAATCAACCACCCGGATTGAGCGCTTCTATGGAAGCCCGGAACAGGAGTTGTGGGCGGGGTACCTGCGACTGTGATGAGTCGACGCATATCACGCCTCCTAACTGGATTCTCCTTCGCAGCGCTGAATCGCTCAGATCTTACTGTTCGACGAGAATGGTGGTCAACCTGAACTCGCGGGTGGATCGGGGTCAGTCTTTGTGAATGGAAGTATCGGACGCGGCGGTTGTGCGAGGTGCGAAGGTGGAAATAGGACCATACTGCAACGCTGACCCTGTTGAGACGCCCAGGAGGGTCGATGAGGATGGGCGAGAGGCGGATAGCCGCGCGGAAGCTCCCTCGTTTCCGTGGCGCGCGCCAGCTGCTTGCTGGATCCTCTGCGGCGCTGATGGCTCTCCTGGGAGCGGGTCGCGATGGCGTCGGCGGGAACGCGATCATCACCGAGTACCGGTTTCCGAAGGGCCAACAGCGTGCCTCTCCGCATACCGGGTCGGCGCGGACGGCGCTCTCTGGTTCACCGAAGGATCCGGAGGACTGGGAGATGCGGACGCCGACGGCGACAGAGACGGATTTCGATGAGCGTGGTCCGAGGCCGGAAACCGCGCACAGGCAGTAGGCTCGAGCGGGAGAAGACCTCGGTTGTGGCGAAGACGTTGTAACCGGGGCACGCCTGCTATACGATGCCGGCAAGGTAATTCAATGTCCCATCGGGGAACCAGCGGCTCTTACGAAAGGATGCTACCGTGAGAATGCGCACCGGCCTTCCCGGGATCGGGATCGTGCTTCTGACTCTGTTCGGCGGGAGCTCTTCCGCTACCCTCTCCGGTCAGTCCGCCAGCGAGTTCCTGGTCGCCACGGCCGGCAGCGGGCCTGGCGGCACTGCCACCGGGCCGGTCGGCGCCTTCCGGTTCACCCAATTCGTTGGCAACAAGACCGGACGGATCACCAGCGCCGGCGACGCGCCCGTCCTGACGATCTCCAAGAGCGCCCCTGCCTCCGTCGTCTCCGGCCAGAACCTCACTTACACGCTGACTTACAGCAACACCGGATCGGGCAATGCCACCGGAGTTGTCGTCAGCGACACGGTTCCGGCCGGCACGAGCTTCGTTTCGCTCACCGGCGGCGGGGCTCTCTCCCTGGGCTCCGTGATCTGGAACATAGGAGATTTGAATGCTGGTGTGACCGGGCAGACTGTCTCCTTCACCGTCGCCGTGACCGCGACGACCGGGACAATCAGCAACGGCGGCTGCTCGATCCAGGCGAGCGGAGTCTCACCGGTCTCCGGCTCGCCGGTGACGACAACCGTGATCCCGATCGGGCCCCCGACATCCCTGGGGAACTCCGTCCAGAGCCCGAACGCCTCCGATGCCTTTCTCTTCCCGACGCCCTACACCGACGTGGATCTTGTGAGTCCTGCGCTGTTCGCAGGCAACCTGACAACCGCCACGTTCGGGTGGTCTATACCGGGTTGCGTCACAGCGTTGAAGATCAAGTTCTTCCGTCCTTCCGGCCAGAACCTCGTTTTTCTCACCGAGCGAGGCCCCTTCGACAGTTCTCCGACGACCGTCACGCTCTCTCCCGACGTGCCGATCCAGGCAGGGGATCTCATCGGGATCTCGCACCTGACCAACTGCGGGAACCCGGTCGGGGCATTTCCCGGCGCTGCGGCCGGGTACATCGCCTTCGGCGGAGACGTTGCCTCGACGGTCGCGCGGTCCACCGGGACGGCTGTCAGGAACTTCACCCTGGCGGTCCAGGCCTCGGGAGTCGCCACCGAGAGGACGCAAGGCATCGTGCCGGTCGTCGTCTCGATTCCGGGAGTGCCTCCCTCTTTCTTCAAGACCGGTTTTCAGATGCACAACCCAACGGCTTTGACTTTCGCGGGCCGCCTCGTCTTTCACCCGCAAGGAATAGCCGGATCAGGAGCCGATTCCTCCTTCACCTTCTCTCTGGAGGCGGGCCAGACGCAGTCTTTCGACGACCTTCTTCCGGCCATGGGGCTCAACGGGCCGCGGATCGGAAGTCTCGATATCGTGATGCCGGCCGGGGCCTCCGCGCCCGTCGTCGCCGCCCGCGTCTTCAACGACGGCGGCGCCGCCGGAACCACGGGATTCACAATGGGCGCGGCATCTTCCGACTCCATACTCGCGGCCGGAGACCTCGGCGTTCTCTTCACTCCCGCGGACACGGGACGGTTCCGGTTGAATATCGGGGTCCGCAGCGGCCTCTCCGGCGCCGCGATGACCGTGACGAGACGAAACGCGGCCGGCACCGTCGTCCAGACGCTCACGAAGAGCTACCCTCCCAACTTCTTCGAACAGATCTCCGGCGTCGAGTTCCTGGAGGGCGCGCCGTTCGGCGCCAACGACTCCATCACGATCCAGGTGATCTCCGGTTCCGCAATCGTGTATGGGGTGACGGCGGACAACACGACTCAGGACCCGAGTATCCAGTTCGCCACGAAGGCCCCGTAAGATAAGTAACGCTCCCTCAGGAACTTGTTCGCTCGCCGTCGGCGGCGAGCCTCGGTCGATGCGCGGCCCGGCCTCCGCGAACCGGACTAGAGTCCAATATGCGGGACCTCGCCGGTTGTTCGACTTTAGTCCAATGCCTTCGGGGGCGATCAGGGCCGGTCCCGCGTTACACCATGAGAAGCGGGCGAGGAGTAGTCTCGCGCCGCGAAGTCAAGGCCACGCTGGCGATCAGCGAACGCGCGTTCCGGATCTGCATGAGCGAATCTTCCGCTTGAAGGTGTATAAGGAGCAGTCTGATCAATTTCAGGAGGACAGGACATGCGCATTTACAGAAAAAGACTCCTCATGGCGGCTGCCGGGTTGTTGGCCCTCGTCTTCACGGCCGCGTCGGCGCTCGCCGCCCCACCCCAACGCGAGAACCGACGAGGCCGGCCAAACCTCGACGTTCGCTCGGGTTCCGTCGTTAACGACCGAGCGGCGGAGCTCGCCGCAAAGCCGTCCGCGGCGGTGAAGACGCTCGGAGCGTCGCTCGGAGCGCGGGGCATCATCTCCATCGACGGCCTGACCGGGACACCGCGGATCGTCGCCCGGCTGGACGGTTCCCTGACCGGGCCCAGTGGCCAGCCCGCGGCGAAGATCGCGCTGGACTACGTCAGCGCGCACTCGGACGTGTTCAAGGTCGACGTCTCCACGCTGCAACTCGCGCGTGAGTACGTCTCGATCGACGGCACGCACCACATCTGGTGGCGACAGGTCGTGAAGGGCATCCCCGTCTTCGGCAACGGGCTGAAGGCCAACGTGGCCGCGGATGGACGGCTCATCAACCTGTCCGGCTCGCCGCTCGCCAACCTCGCGCTGGCGGCCACGTCGCCGGCGATCAGCGCGGACGAAGCGCTTGCCCGCACGCGACAGGACGCCGGCGTTCCGGCGCTGCCGGTCGCGTCCAAGAAGCGCAACGACGCGCGGAAGACGATCGAGTTTGCCACCGGCGAAATCGCGGCGCTGACCGTGTTCGCGACTCCCAGGGCCAACCGTCTCGCCTGGGACCTGCTCGTCGAGCCGACCGACCAGCAGATGTACCGCCAGGTGATCGACGCGCAGACCGGCGAGGTGCTGTACCGGCTGTCGCTCGTCAACTACGCGAACGGCTATGCGTTCCGGAACTACCCGGGAGCCGCCGCCGGCGGCACGCAGGAGGTGTTCAACCTCTCGGGCATGGGCTGGCTCTCGCCGTCGGCGAAGATCCTGAGCGGGCCGAACGCCCACGTTTACTCGGACCAGAACGCGAACAACATCGCGGACCAGACCGAAGAGATCAACCGGCAGGACCCGGCTACGGGACGCAACGACTGGCTCTGGCCGCTCCAGGTCTCGAACCCGGCCGTTGCGGGCTGCGGCGCCTTCATCTGCACCTGGGACCCGGGCTTGCCGGGCTCCTGGGCCCATAACGAGAACCAGGGCGGCACGCAGCTCTTCGTCCTCCTCAACCTGTTCCACGATCATCTGAAAGCCGCGCCGATCGGCTTCACCCCGGAGGCGGGAAACTTCGAGGGCGACGACCCGGTCCGCGGCGAGGACCTGGACGGCGCGAAGACTTTCCAGAACATGCCGGACGGCGCCCACATCGACAACGCCAACTTCGCGACGCCGCCCGATGGCTTCCGCCCACGGATGCAGATGTTCCTCTGGCACTTCCCGGGGGACCCGACCGACCCGTTCATCGCGGCGGACGGCTCGAACGAGGCCGGGATCGTGTACCACGAGTACACGCACGGCCTCTCCAACCGGCTGGTCGTCGACGCCGACGGCTTCTCGACCCTGGGCAATGTGCAGGCGGGCTCGATGGGCGAAGCCTGGAGCGACTGGTACGCCTATGACTTTCTCCAGAAGCAGGGCCTCCAGCCCGACGTGGCGGGAGTGGCCGACGTCCGCGTCGGGCACTACGTCGGCGGGGGCCAGGACCTGATCCGCTTCGAGCCGATCGACTGCAAGATCGGTCAGACGGCAGCACAAGGGTGCCCGGGCGGCGCCCTGACCGGCCCCGGCGGCTTCGACTACGGCGACTTCGGCAAGGTGTTCGGCGCGCCGGAGGTCCATGCCGACGGCGAGATCTGGGTTCAGACGCTCTGGGACCTGCGGGACGCGCTGGGCAGCGACACGACCGAGTCCCTCATCACCCGCGCCATGGAGTTGTCGCCCTTCAACCCCTCGTTCCTCGACGAGCGCAACGCGATCCTGCAAGCGGACCTCGTGCTGACCGGCGGCGTCAACCAGACGGCCATCTGGAGCGTCTTCGCGCACCGCGGCATGGGCTGGTTCGCCGGGACGATCGACGGCGACGACACGAACCCGGTCGCGAACTTCTCGCTGCCGCCGAACCCGGGCGACCCGAAGGGCACGCTCAGCGGCTCGATCACCGATCTCGACACGACCGGGCCGATCGAGGGCGCGATCGTGGCCTTCGGCGGTCACGATCACGGGGCCGGCGACTACGTGGGCACGAGCAACGCTTCGGGCGACTACTCGATCGCCGACATCTTCGCCGGCACATACCCGAAGGTGAGCGCGCGGGGAGCCGGTTACGACCCCGTCGTCCTTGACTCGCTGACGATCGCTCCGGGGGCCAACACGCATGACTTCCAGATCCGGCGTGACTGGGCGGCCGCCTCCGGCGGCGGGTCGATCAACGCGTTCAACGGCCCGGACTACACACCCTTCGGCTGCGGGCCGATCAACGCCATCGATCAGTCGCAGGGCTCCGGCTGGGGCAGCGACACCGACCACGACGCTCTGATCACAGGCCAGGCGAGCGACAAGTTCATCATCGTGAAGCTTCCCGTGAAGGTCGACGTGTCGCAAATCAAGGTCAATCCCTCGAACACCTGCGGCGATCCGGGCAGCTCGTCCACGCGCGGCTGGCGGATCGACGTGTCGTCGAACGGGACGTCGTTCTCCACGCTGGTGGACGGGGTCTTCTACAGGGCGAACCGCGGCCAGATGAATACGGTCTTCACCGGCTCTGCCGACGGCATCCAGTATCTTCGCTTCTGGATGCTGAACCCGCAGGTGCCCAGCGATCCCTCGCCCGCCGCAGCTTGCACCGGGCCCGCCGATTGCGGCACGCTGCCGGACGACGATTCCGGCGTCGCCGCCCATTGCGGGACCGGCAAGGACAACGGCTTCGGCGGCTGCACGTTCATGGACATGGTTGAGCTGGCGGTCTACGGCAAGCCGTCCCCGTAGACGAGGCGGATCGTCGTTACCGATGGAAGGGCCGTCCCCGGGGACGGCCCTTCCACTATCCCTTCTCATCCGGCCGGCCATCTTGGACGGCTTCCGGCCACGTGTACGCATCGGCGACTGCAGACGGCTCTGCTGGGGTTGAATCGTCGCAAGGTCATTCATGATCGGACCTTTCATTGGTTGGCGTGGGCGACCGACCGCCCTGGGCTGCGATGCATCGCCATCGCGCCGCTGGGCGCGGGAGTCCGAACTCTAACCTGCCAGGAAAGTGGAACTCTTGGGCTCCGTCCTCGTATCTGTCTCCAGGAGGAGGCGCGCGCCTTGTTCTGGAACCCTCCGCGCGGTCTGTTTTGCTGTCGCTCAGGGAAGGCGACGCGGCTCCAGGAATGACGGAACGGATCACAGAAGCGTCGCCGCGTTTCAGGGCCAGAATTGCCAGGGGATTGCGACTCCGTTGCTTTCGTAAGGAGAGGCACGCATGACTCGCAGGACGAACGCAAGAGTCGCCGGGTTCACGTTTCTTTTCTACATCGCGGTCTCCCTCACCGGAATGGTCCTGTCCGGCAGGGCGACCAGAGCCGAGGGGACTGCCGCGAAACTCGCGGGTATCGCCCAGCATGCGTCCGACGTGCGCCTGGCCATCGTCCTCGAGCTGATCGGCTGCTTCTGCGCGCTGGTGCTGGCCGTGACGCTGTACTCGATCACGCGGGACCAGGACCCCGACCTTGCGATGCTCGCCCTGACCTGTCGCGTCGCCGAGGGCGTGGTCGGCGTGGTCTCCTTGCCGAGGTCGGCGGGACGGCTGTGGCTCGCGACGGCCGCCGGAGCGGATGCCCCGGACCCGGCGGCAGCGAACGCGCTCGGCGCATTTCTCGTGAAGCTGCCGAGCTGGGACATGGTCATCGGCGCGACCTTCTTCGCCGTTGGCAGCACGCTCTTCTGCTATCTCCTCTTGCGCGGCCGGATGATCCCCATCGCATTGGCCTGGCTGGGCGTGCTCGCGTCGATCCTGGTCGTGGTGTGCCTTCCCCTGCAGCTCATAGGAATCCTCCGCGGCCCGATCACGGATCTCATGTGGCTCCCGATGCTCGCCTTCGAGGTGCCGTTCGGCCTGTGGCTGATTATCAAAGGCGTCGCCATGCCGCCGCGGAGGCAATCGGCATGACGTTGCTGCCGGAATGGGCCGGGCCGGAATCGGGGCCGGCAGGAATGGGGGTACCCGAGGAACGGATTGGCAACTGGCTCCACGCGATCGCCTCCGATTGCCGCTACGGTCTTCGGCAGCTCGCCAGGAATCCCGGCTCCACCGCCGTCGCCATCCTTACCCTCGGCCTCGGTATCGGCGCGGCCACGGCAATTTTCAGCGTCGTGTACGGCGTGTTGCTGCGGCCTCTACCGTACCGCGATTCGAACCGGATCATGGCCGTGTTCGAGATCAACTCGCAGGGCCGGTGGGCGCGTCTTGCGGACCCGAACTTCGACGACTTTCGCGATCAAAGCCGCAGCTTCCAGGCGATCGCGAAGTACAACAGCTACGTCGTGTCCGTTTCGGGGGCTTCGCAGCCGACGCGCACGACGATTGCAAACGTCTCGCCCGACTTTCTCAAGGTCTTCGGTATTCAGCCAATCCTCGGACGGGATTTCAGCGCGAATGACGCGAAAAAAGGGGCCGGCCCCACCGTTCTCGTCAGCTACGGATACTGGAGGCAGAACCTCGGATCTCCGCGGGATCTCTCGCAGTCGCACCTGAAGCTCGAGGGCGCGGTCTTCTCCGTCATCGGCGTACTCCCGGCCGGATTTCGTTTCCCGGCAGGCGTGGATCTGTGGCTGCCGGCCGACCTGGAGGGCGAAAACACGAGTCGGACGTCGCACAACTATTCCGCGGTCGGGCGCCTCCGCGACGGTGTCACCGTCGAGCAGGCGAATCGGGATATCAGCGCGATCGCCCGGCGCATCCACGAGACATCGAGCGAGCAAGGCGATTATCTCCTCAAAGATGGAACTGTCGTCCCGCTGCAGGAGTCGATCACGGGCAAGGCTCGCTCGCCGCTGCTGGTCCTGCTCGGCGCGGTGGGATTTCTGCTGCTGGTGGCGTGCGCCAACGTGGCGAATCTGCTGCTGGCGCAAGCTTCGGCGAGAGAGCGCGAGCTCGCCATTCGCAGCGCGCTCGGCGCGGCGCGCGGACGGCTGATCGGCCAGTTCCTTACCGAAGCATTGCTGCTTTCGCTGGTCGGCGGCGGCCTTGGCGTCCTGGGAGCGTTCTGGGGAGTGGCGGGTTTCGTTGCTCTGGCGCCGGAGAATCTGCCGCGGCTGGACAGCGTCTCCATCAGTATTCCCGTGCTCGTGTTCGCGTTCCTGCTTTCCACCGCGGTCGCCGCGGGCCTCGGGGCGTTCACCGCGGCACGCGCGACTTCCGGGGACCTGGGCAGGGGCCTCGGGGAAGGCGGGCGTGGACAGGCGGGTTCGCGGGGCAGCCAGCGCGTTGGCCGGGTCATCGTGGCGGCGCAGATCGCGATTACGCTGGTTCTCGTGGTCGGAGCGGGATTGCTCGGACGCAGCCTGCTGAAAGTGCTCGAAGTGAATCCCGGATTCCGCGTGGACAAAGTCGTCACGATGGACGTCTCGCTTCCGTGGGTGGACGATCCCAAGGCAAAGGCGGGTCAGGCGATCTTCTATTCAAACCTGATTGGCCGGCTCAAACGAATCCCGGGCGTGCGCGCGGTCGGGGCGGCCAGCGGCCTGCCGATGGTGGATGGCGGCCTTCCCGACGGAATGTTTCTCCTGATGACGCAGGGCGAGGAACCCAAGACCATCGACGGTCTTCTTGCGATGTTCCAGCAGAAGGAACGCCTTGGCAAGGCGGACTTCTGCGCCGCCACGGACGGATACTTCCAGGTTCTCGGGATTCCGCTGATTCGAGGACGAAGCTTTGACGGGCGCGACGGCGCGAACTCTCCGCACGTTGCCGTGATCAGCGAATCGCTTGCGCGCGAACGGTGGCCCAATCAGGACCCGATCGGCCGCACGATCGAGTTCGGGAACATGGATGGCGACCTGCGTCTGCTGACGATCGTCGGGATCGTGGGCGACACGCACGAATATGGCCTCGATGCGCCGCCGCGTCCGACCGTTTACGTGAACTTATTCCAGCGGCCGCGCGCGGCGATCAGCTTGACGATGCTGAGCGACGCCGACACCGGGTCGGTCACATCCGCGGCACGAGGAATCCTGCACGAGCTCGACCCGGAGATTCCGGCGAAGTTCCAGACGCTTTCGCAGCTCTATTCCGCTTCGCTTGGCTCGCGGAGATTCAACGTCCTTCTCATCGGATTCTTCGGAATCACGGCCCTGCTGCTCGCAACGGCGGGGGTGTTCGGCGTGATGGCCTATTCGGTGAGCCGCCGCACGCGCGAGATCGGCGTGCGCGCCGCTCTCGGGGCGGGTCGCGGCGATGTCCTGAGGATGATCCTGGGCCAGGGATTGCGCACGGCCGCCGTCGGGGTCGCGATCGGGATCGCCGGTTCGCTGGCCCTGACACGCACCGTGGAGTCGCTGCTCTTTGGCGTGACCGCCACCGATCCGCTGACATTCGGCGGGGTGACACTGCTCCTCGTTGGGTCAGCCTTGCTCGCGTGTTACATCCCCGCCCGCCGGGCCGCCCGCGTCGACCCCATGGTTGCCCTGCGTCAGGAATAGAGGGCCGGGAAGTCTCGGAACGCCTACTGTTTGGGGATACCCAGATTCAGGTCCGGTCCGAAGGAATACACGCCTGTCCCCAGGGAAGTACCGTCCCGCGAGGTATTCGTGCACGTATTGCACGGCCACGGCGCCTTCACCGACGGCCGACGCGACGCGTTTGACGGAACCGTGGCGAACGTCGCCGGCGGCATAGACGCCCGGTATGCTGGTCTCGAGCCGCGTGGGCGGCCGATCGAGGTTCCAGAGGGCTTCCGCGCGGCGGACGCCGGGTCCCGTCAGAATGAATCCGTGCGGGTCCCGCTGCAGGGTCCCGGCGAGCCATTCCGTGTGCGGATCCGCGCCGATCAGCACGTACAGGGCCGCGGCGCCGGCCGTCTCGGTTTGCGCCGAGGCTTCGTCCTTCAGCGTGACGCGTTCGAGGGCGTGCTCTCCGGCCACGCCCACGACCTGAGTCCGGAGGCGAACCTCCACGTTCGGGATCCGGAGGATGTGCTGGATCAGGTAGTCCGACATTCCCTTCTCGAGCGAGTCGCCCCGGACGAGGAGGGTGACTTTGCGGGCGCCGCCGGAAAGAAAAACGACCGCCTGGCCCGCGGCGTTGCCTCCTCCCGCGACGAAGATGTCCCGGCCCTTCAGCGCCCGGGCATCGCCCGGCGTCGCGTAGAAGATGCCGGCGCCCACGAGGCGTTCGGCTCCCGGGACGTCCAGACGCCGGTACCTCGCTCCCGTGGCCAGGATGACCGCGCGGGCCGTGATCTCGATTCCGTCCGAGAGCGCCAGGATTCGCGACTGTCCGGCGGCGCGCAGCCGCAATCCCTCCCGCGCGAACACGAACTTCGTTCCGAAGAGCCAGGCCTGCTCGTAAGCGCGCTGCGCAAGCTCCCCGCCGCTGATGCCTCGCGGGAAGCCGAGGTAGTTGCGGATCAGGGAGCTCGTCGCCGCCTGCCCGCCGACGGCCTCCCGTTCGACGGCGATCGTCACGAGCCCCTCGGAGGCGGCGTAAACCGCCGCCGCCAGGCCCGCGGGGCCCGCGCCCACGATGGCGAGGTCGCATTCGCGCTCATCGAGGTTGGTCGCGCCCAGAGCGTCGGAGATCTCCTTGTTGGACGGATCGACGAGTGCGCGGCCGTCGAGCAGGACGAGGACGGGAAGGCGGGAGCCGTCCAGACCGACCTCTTCGAGGGCGGCGCGGCCCGCTTCCGAGCCGGCCGCGGAGAAGCCATGGGGAATGCCGCTTCGGTCCAGAAACTCCCGGACATCGTGAGTCCTTCGGGAGGGGTCGTCTCCGATGACCTGGACGAGCTCCATGCGCGGGCCGTGGGCTCTCGTCCAATCCGCCAGGAACTCGCCGATCGCCGGGTAGAGATGGACCTCCGGGGGGAACCACGGCTTGCGCAGGTAGTTCTCCAGCTGCCCGAACGCGCAGCCCTCGAGAATCGTCGGAGCGGCGGAGTGGTCGCCCCAGTCCACGAGGAGCGCCCGCTGCGCTGCCGGGTGGATCTCATGCGCCCGGCCAAGCAGCTCGATGCCCTTGATCTCCGGCATCCATTGATCCGCGATGATCAACGCGACGCTCTCCCCCTGGGCGCGGATTCGCTCGAGATCCGCGAGCGCCGCGCCCGCGGATTCGTTGAAGGCCACGCGGTAGTCGGCGCCGAAGCGGCGCGTCAGCGCGTCAACCAGGGAGGCCAGCGACTCGCGGTCGTCGTCCACCACCAGGATGACCGGTTTCATCAGCCGAAGAATACGCTAACAGGGCCGGTTCCGCGGATTCCGCGGGTTCCGGAACGCACTCGAAAACGCAGTGGCCGGTCTGAGCGAGAAGGCGTCAGGCCACGCTGACCTGATTGCGTCCGCGCCGCTTGCTCCGATACATCAGTTCGTCGGCGCGGTGGACGATGGACTCCGGGGTGTCGTCAGGGCGCAGAAGAGTTGCGCCAAGAGAGATCGTCACCGCCAGGCTCTGGTCGGCCAGGTCGAGCCGGGACAGCTCCACCAATGTTCGCAGTTTCTCGCAGCTCTTCTCCAACCCCTCGATCGACGTCATGTCGTAGAGTATTGCCAGGAATTCCTCGCCTCCCCATCGGCCGATCACGTCCGTCTCCCGCAGGCTGTTCTTCAGAGTGGCCGCGACCATTCGAAGGACTCTGTCGCCGGCGTCGTGTCCGTGGGCGTCGTTGAGCTGCTTGAAGTGGTCGATGTCGACGAAAACCACGCCGGCACCGCCTCTCCCCTCGTATTCGGCCAGGACGGCGCGCAGGCGGCCTTCGAGGTGAGGACGATTGGAGATGCCGGTGAGCGAATCCGTCCGCGTCTGGTGACGCAGTTCCCGGAGCTGCTGCCGGACGGTTACGACGCCGAGATCGCTGCTGAAGGTCTCCACCGCTCCGATGATGTTCCCTTCCGCGTCGTGGAACGGAGCGGCGCGTATCAGGACCGGGAGGCGGTGGCCGTCGGCATGGTGCAGGAAGACCTCCGCCTCCTGAGGAACTCCTTCCTCCATGCAGGCCGCCAACGGACAGCGGTCGCGGCAGAGCGGAACGCCTCCGGCGGTGACGTGGTTCAGCAGGTTGTCGCGGCAGGAGCGGCCAATCACCTGACCTCTCTTGTATCCGGTGATTCGCTCGGCTCCTTTGTTCCAATACGTGATCACGCGATCGCGATCCACGAAATAGACGCCGTCGTAAAGGTTGTCGATGACACCTTTGTAGAAATCGCTGTTTTCCGGCATTCGGCCTCCGGGAAGTTCGGTGACGGCAGCGTATCACTTCCGGGCGCGAGGACGGAGAGGCTGATAACCCGAGCGAGGTCGTTCCGGGCGCATAATATATAACATAGGCCTGGCCCCAGCCGACTCTCTTCGCTCGGGATGATATGTCCCCTCACCCCCGCCGATCACGGTTTGGGTTCGGGCTCGGGCGATTCCGTCACGCCGCACCGGCTGCGCAGGCCCTTGACGAACTCCTCGCGCTCGGCGGGAGTCATCCTTTCCCAGCGCCGTCGCATGTCGTACCGCCACGAGCCACTGGCGCCCGGGCCGCGGAATCCCCGGAAGAGGATCCAGGAGAGCGCCATCAAGCCGAGGGCTTGCCAGTAGGTAATCGTGCCCAGGCCGAAGATGGCCGGCATCAGCCAGTTCCAGAGCGCGGAGACCGCCCAGATCAGGCCGGCGAAAACGATCAGGAAGGCCGGCAGGACGAACACGATCATTTTCACGATGCGACGCTTTCTCATGGGATTCATCTTCATTTCTCCTTGTACTCGTCGTAGATGTTCTGGAGTCTGCGGCGCAGATGGAGCACCGCGTAGTGCTTGCGCGAGAGAAGGGTGTTGACGCTCACGCCGGTTTCCGACGCGAGCTCGCGGAAGCTCTTGCCTTCGAGCTCGTGCGCGACGAACACGAAGCGCTGCTCCTCGGGGAGCTCTTCCAGGGCGGCGTCGAGCTCCTCGAGGAGCACCCCGCGGGCGTAAGCCGCCTCGGGTCCGGCTTCGGCCGACGGCAGCAGGTCTTCGAGCGAACCGAAGTCTCCCTCTTCGTCATCCGTGATCGGTGGCGTCATGGCCGACGACTCCGGCCTCTTCTTGCGGAACCGATCGATGATCCGGTTTCGCGCCACCCGGAAGAGCCAGGCGCCGACTTGCTCGATGGGCTTCATCAGGCGGTATGCCTCCACGAGCTCGAAGAAGACGTCCTGCAGCACGTCCTCCACGTCCCGGCGGTCGGGCAGCCGCTTCCGGATGAAGTTCCGCAGCCGGCCCTGCTCGCGCTCGATCGTTTCGGCGATCCGCCGGTCCTGCTCGTCCATAACTTGTTCGAGAATCAGGATTTTCCTCCTCTCATCGATGAAGACGGATGAGAAGGGCGGATATTGTGGGTGGGCGAACCCACCGATCCCCCCTTGCTTACCGAGAGGAAGGTTCTGTAGACTCCTCTCGGAAACCGATATGAGTGAAACCCAACGGCCCTCCTCTCCGTAACTCCCCTAGGAAACCGATATGAGTAAACCGACCGACCTCGTCCAGGGCACCCTCGACCTGCTCCTTCTGAAAATCCTGGCGCTGGAGCCCCTGCACGGGTGGGCCATCAGTCTTCGCCTGAGATCCATCTCCGGCGACGTGCTGCAGGTCAGCGAAGGATCTCTCTACCCGGCTTTGCACAAGCTGGAGCAGGAAGGCTGGATCAAGGCCGAGTGGAAGCAGACGGAGAACAACCGGCGAGCGAAGTTCTACTCGCTCACCCGCCTGGGCAGAAAGCAACTCGAATCGGAGGCGGCGAACTGGCAGCGGCTGTCGTCTGCCATCTCGCACGTCGTCCAGCTCTCAGAGGCTTAGCGATGCGGATGGAACGCTGGTGGTTCACGGCGCCGTTGCGGCTCAAGTCCATTTTCCGCCGCCGCCGGGTGGAGCAGGAGCTCGATGAGGAGCTCCAGTTCCACCTGGAGCGCAAGATCGAGGAAGGGATCGCCGAGGGGCTCTCCCCGGAGGAGGCGCGTTACCGGGCGATGCGCGCGATGGGCGGGCTGGAGCAACGGAAAGAGGAAATGCGAGACATGCGAGCGCATTCATTGGCTGACGGATTTCCTCGACGACGTGCGCTACGCGATCCGGAGCCTGCGCCGGACGCCCGGACTGACCGCGGTCGTGGTGATCACGATCGCGCTGGGGATCGGGATGACCGCGACGCCTTTCAGCATGCTCGACGCGCTGATCTTCAGGCCGTACCCCGTGCCGCATCCGAGCGGACGTGGTCACTCTGGTGAGCACTTCCCGCGACAATAGCTTCGACTCTTTCTCCTATCGCGAGTACCTGGACATCCGCGACCACACGAAGAGCTACGACGGCGTGGTCGCAAACGCGCCCCTGGGGACTGTCGGCTTCAGCGCCGAACCCCGAGCCACGCCGCTGGTCAGGGGCGGAATGATGGTCTCCGGTAACTACTTCCGCGTGCTCGGCGTGGAGCCGAAGCTCGGGCGCGGTTTTCGGGAGGACGAAGACCAGGTGCCCGGCCGCGATGCCGTCGTGGTGCTCGGGCCGGACTTCTGGAAGCACGAATTCGCGGGCGACCCTTCCGTCGTCGGCAGGACCATTCGCCTGAACGGCACGGACTTCACCGTGATCGGCGTCGCGCCGGAAACGTTCCCGGGGATGTACGTATTCGCCCGTCCCGACTTCTACATGCCGCTGGCGATGGCGCGGGTGTTCTCGACCAACCCGCAGAAGAACTTCTTCGTGGACCGGGACGATCGCGAGTTGACCGTGAGGGCGCGCCTGAAACCGGGCACGACGCTGCCGCAGGCGCGCAACGAGCTCGCCGTGCTCGCGCGCGGCTTCGAACGCGAGTATCCAAAGCTCAATCGCGACCGCGGCGCGGCGGTACGCACGCAGTTCGAAATGCGGACGCGAGACGACGACGTCAACTGGAAATTCGGCGTGATCTTCACGATCCTCGCGCTGGCCGTGCTGCTGGTGGCGTGCACCAACGTCGCGGGACTCCTCTTGAGCCGTGCCCGCTCGCGAACGCGCGAGATCGCCGTGCGCCTGGCGATCGGCGCCGGGCGTTTCCGGCTGATCCGGCTGCTCCTGACCGAGAGCCTGGTTCTCGCGCTGCTGGGCGGATTGGGCGGGATCGCCGTCGGGTACGGCGGCATCAGAGTTCATCGAGCACCTTCAGCATTCCAACCGAGTTGCCGGTCAAGATCCCGTTTCGAATGGACACGCGCGTGCTCATGGCGAGCCTCGCGTTGTCCGTCTTGAGCGCCCTCTTCTGCGGCCTGGCGCCGGCGCTGCAGAGCACGCGCGCGAACCTCGTGAACGGGCTCAAGTCGGCCGACGTGGACGAGCCCGGGCGCAAACGCCTGTGGGGCCGCAACGCGCTGGTGGTGGCGCAGGTCGCCATGTCCCTGATGCTCCTCGCGGCATCCTTCCTGATGTTCCGGGGTTTCCAGCACAGCTTGCTCGACGGAATCGGGTTCGCGAAGGATCATCTGCTGATGGTGAGGTTCGATCCGCGCCTGCTGCAGTACGACGCGGGTCAGACGCGCAGCTTCTACAAGCTCCTGGCCGAGCGCGTGCGGGAAACGTCGGGAGTCGAGAGCGCGGCTTTCACGCAGAACCCTCCGCTCTCGCTGGACAACTTCGGCCGCGTCGCCTTCGTGCCGGACGGCTTTTCAGATGCCGCGCGATCGCGAGAACTTCACTTCGACGATGGACACCGTCGATGAAGGGTTCTTCGAGACGATGGAGATACCGATCCTGCGTGGCCGCGGCTTCCTGGCGTCCGATACCGCGGAGACGCCGCGTGTCGCCGTCGTCAACGAGCAGTTCGCGAAACACTATTGGCCGGGCGCCGATGCGCTGGGCAAGCGCATCCGGCTCGACAGCGCCACCGGCACGCCGGTCGAGATCGTCGGCGTCGCGCAGACCGATCAAGTATCACGACAGCTTCGATAAGCCGATGGATTTCGTGTATCTGCCGCTCGCCCAGCATCCTGTCGCGCGAATGGTCCTGCTGCTGCGGTCGAGCGGCGATCCGCTGCAATTGGTCAAGCCGGTGAAGGAGGTCGTCCGGACACTCGATCCGAACATGCCGATGTTGGAGACGAGGACGTACGAGGACCTCTACCGGTATGCACGCCGTGGACGGGCCGCGGGTGGCGGTCGAGATGGTCGGCACCCTGGGCGCGGTGGGCCTCCTGCTGGCCATCGCCGGCCTGTACGGAGCTGGTGGCGTACAACGTGAGCCGCAGGACCCGCGAGATCGGCATTCGCATGGCCATCGGCGCGGCGCCGGCCGACGTGCTGCGCCTGGTGATGGGCAAGGGCCTCGTGCTGGTGGGAATCGGAACGGTGATCGGGCTGGCGATGGGTTTCGCCGTCGAGCGGCTCATGAATTCCATGTTGTTCAACGCCGGCGGAATCGACATCGCGGTTTATCTCATCGTCGTGCCGTCAATGGTTCTCGGTGACCATGCTGGCGGCCTACGTGCCCGCGCGCAAGAGCAACCCGGATCGCGCCGACACTGGCGCTGCGATGCGAGTAGTCCTGTGGGAGAGGACAGAGAGGCGGCGACCGAGCTTCGCCTGACGCACGAGCGCCTCCCGAGCGAGACGGCGCGGGCCGAGCACGAGAAGGGGTGGGCGGGCTGCCTCGACAGGCTGCAGACGTTTCGTTTCAACGAGGTCATAAAGGAGGACGACATGAGGATTTCTCGCACGGCAACATCGGTCCTGGTCGGGTTGGCTCTCGCCGCGGCGGCCTTCGCGGCGGAACCCGCGAACGCGGGGTGGGAGAAGGTCAAGTCCCTCGTCGGCGAATGGGAGGGCACCGCCGACGGCAAGCCGTACCGCATCTCCTACAAATCGGTTTCCAACGGCACCGCCGTCATGGAGACGATCGAGGGACCCGAGGCCGCGCAGATGGTGACGCTCTACCACCCCGACGGCTCGAGCCTGCTCATGACCCACTACTGCTCGATGGGCAACCAGCCGCGCATGCGGTCGAAGGGGCTGGAGAAGGGGAAGCTCGCCTTCGCCTACCTCGACGCGACGAACATCGCCTCTCCCGAGCAGTTGCGGATGACGCGCCTCGTGATGAGCTTCCCGGATCCGGACCACCTCGTCGAGGAGTGGACCGCGAAGGAAGGGGCCAAGGAGCATACGAGCCGCTTCACCTGCTCACGGGTGAAATAGCCATGCTCAATCCTTCCCTGAAGCAGGTGTCGGAGGCGTTGAAGCGCGTGTCGTGAGGACCGGCGGGGCCATCCTCCGGATCTCACATCTTGTCAGTGGATCTTCGCGACCCGTCCCTGCGTGGGGAATCTCTCGAATTGCCGCGGGTCGTGGCCGGGGACCACGCGGTCCGCGGAGCCGGCGAGCTCGATCATGCGCGCCTGGTTCCGGATGTTGGCGGGCTCGTCGGCCTCGCTGAAGGCGGCACCGGCCTTGTGCTCGGCGAGGTTCCGGTAGAGATAGCAGTTGTCCGAGGCGAGGACGAAAGGCGGATCGCCGTCGACGCGGATGTACTGCGAAGCCCACGTGTGGCGCGCTCCGGTGTAGGCATGAATGCCGGGAAGGATCTCCACGTTGTCGCCGTCGACGAGGCGCAGGCGGCCTTCGGTGTTCCGTTGCACGAGGGCCTTCACGTCCTCGGGATCGATGCCTCCATGTTTTCCGCCCGGCTGCCAGGCGTCACCGGTGTAATAGGTGAACTCCTGCTTCTGAATCCAGACCGTCGCTTTCGGGAAGAGGTCGATGCCGCCCATGTGATCCCAATGGGCATGGCTGATGACGATGTCGGTCACGTCCTCGGGCTTGACGCCGGCGAGCTTCACGGCTTCGTCAGGACGCAGGTAGTCGGCGGTGGGAAACTGCTTGAGCCAGGCCTCGCGGTGAAAGCCGGTGTCGAGCAGGATGTTGCGGCCTCCACCGCGGATCAACCAGACGACCATGGCGATGTCGATCTTTTCGTCCCTGGGCGCGCCCATGACCAGGGAGGCCACGGGAAAGCCCACGATGGTCCCATAGCGAATGGCTTCAATGGAGTAATCAGGCTTCACGGGGGCGGCGGCGCCCGGGAGAGCGCAGACAAGCAGGACGAGCAACAGGACCGTGGGAGCCCGAATGAAGCGTCGTGTCGGGTGAGTCGCCATCCATCCTGACGATATCAATGGGTTAGGTCAGTCGAACCGCTTCGTGGCTATCCTGGACGGCGGTGTTCCCCGGTCTCTTCCGTGAGGCAGGCCAGGGGACAGGATGCCAGCACGGGCCTGACGGCATCGGGCGCCGGCGGTCGATCCGCAGACTCCCGCCACGGTCTTTGTTTGCCGGCACCGACGGCGGCCTCTGCAAGTCGGCCAACGGCGGCGCGAGCTGGACACAGGTGACCGACGGCCTGACCGCCACGGCGATAGCCTTTGATCGTTTATGCGGGGACGAATGCCGGCGTCTTCGAGAGCACGGACAACGGCGCGAGCTGGACGCCAATGAATGTCGGACTGACGAATCCGGTGGTCGAGGCCCTCGTCCGCGCACCCGGTCCCGGCGGGGCCCTGTACGCCGCCACCAACGGCGCCGGCGTCTTCGTCTTCTCCACGGAATTGGAAAATCGAGCTCCCGTGAACGAGGTGGTCGGCCATCGCTCTCCGCGGGTCGTCCGCCGGCCGTAGCGGGTATGCTCCGACATCGCCGGGCGCCTGTGCTCGTCATAATGAGCCCGCCGCGGTTGAGCGACGCCCTGGAGGGAGAGAATTCAGGATGCAGCGACGGATCGGTCCTGGCATTGCAAAGGCTGCGGTCGTCTTGGCCGGTCTGATTGTCGGCGGGGCCGCCCTGGGTCAGACTGTCCACCCCTGGGGCACCAACCCCTGTCCTCCCGCCACGGACACCCTGTCGCTGCTTCAGCCTGGTGATTCCGCATATACCGACGCGCCGGCCGTTTCCCTGTTCCTGCAAGCTCACCATTTCACGGTTCGCTGTGTCACCCGAACGAAGTTCGAGGGCTTTTTCGGAGTACGGAGGGCGGCGGCGTTCCAGACCGATCAAGGGCCGATCACGGTCCTTTTCTTCGAAGGGGCAGACCGGGCGCGAGTTCAACAGGAGAAGACGTCGAAGGGGTACCGCTACTGGCTTCAAAACCCGCCGCATCCCGGCATCGGGGCCGCCGAGAACGTGAATGGCCCGCTTTACTTCGTGGCGCGCGGGCGCTGGTTCATCATTGCTCTGGACGGGAAGGTGGCCGCCACCCTGGCTCGGGCCGTTGCCGCGCCTTGAACGTCATGGGGTCAGGCCTATGTTATACACTATGAACCGCCGCGCCTTCCTCCGGTCCGGCGCCGCCTCGGCGGCGCTGGCGCTCGCCGGCTGCCGGCGGTCGCGTTTCGTGGACCAGATCCCGGGCGGGCTTCCCGGGTCCGGCTGCGCGCTGCCGCCGGTCCGCGTCCGGCCGGAGCGGGAGATTCGCACCGTGGCCGGGCTGCGTCCCTACCGCCCGTCCGGGTTCGTCGTGCGGCCGGAGCGGATCGGGGATCAGCTCGTCATCCACAACTACGGCCACGGCGGCGGAGGAATCACGCTCTCCTGGGGCACGGCGCGGCTCGCGGTCGAGATGGTGCCGCCGGACGCCCGCGGGCCCGTCGCGGTGCTCGGCTGCGGGGCGGTCGGGCTCGCGACAGCGCGGCTCCTCCAGGAGACCGGCCGCGCGGTGACGATCTACGCGAAGGATCTCCCTCCGAACACGACGTCCAATGTCGCGGGGGGCCAGTGGTTCCCGTTCCTGGTCTTCGATTCGGTGAGGCGCACGCCGGAGTTCTTCCGGCAGTTCGTCGCGGCGTCGGACTTCGCGTATCACCGGTACCAGACAATGGTCGGGCCCCGCTACGGCATTCGCTGGATGCGCAACTTCGCCGTCGGCAACGAGCCGTGGCGGGAGCAGGGGCTCCTCGGCCGCGAATCGCCGCTCCGAGCGATGCTCCCGAACTTCCGGGATCTCTCGCCCTCGGAGCATCCCTTCCAGGGCTACAGGTACGTCCGGCAGTTCGACGGGATGCTCATCGAGCCGCCGATCTATCTCGAGGCCATGCTCGACGAAGTCCGCGCGGCCGGCGCCGCGGTCCGCGTCACGGAACTGGCCGGCCGCGAGGCGCTTGCCGCCCTTCCCGAGCGGATTGTCGTCAACTGCACCGGGCTCGGCTCCCGGGCGCTCTTCGGAGACGAAGAGCTCGTCCCGGTCAAGGGGCAGCTGACGTTCCTACTGCCGCAGCCGGAGGTCGGATACGCGGTCTTGAACGGGGAGAACTACATGTTTCCGCGCTCGGACGGGATCCTGCTCGGCGGCACGCACGAGACCGGCGTGTGGTCCCTCGAGCCCGACCCCGCGGCCAGGGAGCGGATCCTCGCCCGTCATCGCGAATTCTTCGACGGCTTCCGCGCCTGTTGATCTGGCGAGGAGCCGGTGTAGGATTTCAATCGCAAATGAGCGAGACCAAGTCCACGGGATTCATGTGCCGGATCCTGGATTGCCCGGGCCGAAGACCCGAGTGCTCCCACGAAGACGGCCGCTTCATCAGCCAGGAGAGCTTCGTGGGGCTTCCGCCCGGCGCCGAGGTCCCGATGCAAGGGACCGTCGTCTGCTGCTCCTTATGTGAGCGACACGGTGTCGTCGAGCGCGTCGAGGGCAGCCTCGTCGTCGTGCACGTGCAAAACACCGAGGTCTTCGGGGACGGCGCGCGGGAGGACCCCGAAGATTTCTGTCGCGTGCCGGAGGCATAACGCGCACCGGCCCGTCTCACCGGTAGCGGTTCGAGCGGCCGGGAAATCTGCGGGAGGGCGGTCTCTGCCGGCTTTTATCGAGCGCGCCTGATCCGGTCCGACGAAGGGCTGCGCCGTGGGGGCGGCCGCAAGCGACGCCAGGACGTTCGTCCTGTGTCCGGGGCGGCCGGCAGATGGCTGCTCAAGCCATGCTGGGCGACGCCGAGCAGAAGGCCGAGACGGCCTTTCAACATCTCGTCCCGCTGCGCGGCACCGCTTTGCACGAGCGCTTCAAGGCCGAAGGCCGCTTGATCGACGAGGAGAACATGGAGAGATGGCCCGGACTCTCGTGCCACTTCCGGCCACTGCGCTACGGCCCGGAGGAGCCGTTCGCCGCGTGGCCAGGATACGGAGGGACTTCTACACGTTTGGCTCCGCGGTTCGGCGGCTGCCGATCCCAGACAAGCAATCCCATTTCGCGGCCTGGAATCTTCATTTCCTGCAGAAGAAGGTTGCGAACAATCTGGATTCGATGCGGGATTTCACCGAGTTCTAGTGCGCCGCTTCGCGATCCAGGAAAGCGGGGTCAGTGTTACCCACCCCAAAGGGCAGGAAAGGCCTGGTGTTACATTCGTTCTTGTTCAGGCTGATAACCTCGCCTCATGCGGCGCGGGGGATTCGTTCTTGGACTGGCCGCGGCGGTTCTTTTCGGCGGCTTCCTTCGTCTCGCCACACGCGCGCAGCTCACCGACGGTCCCCGCGTCCGGGCCATGACGCCCGACGACAACTACCATCTGCGCCGCGCCCGCTTCGCCGTCGCCCACTACCCGCGCACGATCCTGTTCGATCCGCTGATGAACTTTCCGACCGGAGGCGTTCCCATCTGGCCTCCGCTCTTCGACGTGTTGCTCGCCACGCCGGCGCGGGTCCTCGAGGGCTCCTCCGCGACACCAGACGGGATCGAACGTGCGGCGGCGTGGGTTCCCTTCTTTCTCGGGGCCGGGGCGATCCTCTTCGCGGGATTCCTCGGCCAGCAGATCTTCGGAGACCTCGGAGGGGTGGTGGTTGCCCTCTTCGTCGCCGTTTGTCCCGGTCACATCATATGGACGCAATACGGCCACACCGATCAACATGCGGCGGAGTCCTTTTTCGGTCTGCTCGCGCTCTGGCTCTTCGTCCGGAGCCGTATCCGCAGAACCCCCGTCTCCGAGATCGCGGCCGGCGTCGCGCTGGCCGCGGCGACCCTGGCCTGGCAGGGCGCGATCTACTGGGGCGCGATCTTCGCGCTGTCGCTGACGCTCGAAGCGGCTCGAACCAGGCGGAGCGTCTTGCGCGCGTCGCTTCTTGTCCTCGGCCTTCCCGCATTTCTCGTTCTTCTGGGTACGCTCTGGTGGCTCGACGGCTTTCGCCCACCCCTCACCTATATCTGCTTCGGCCTCTTCCAGCCGCTCTTCCTCGCCGCGCTTGCAGGCGGCACGATCGCGCTGGACACGCTGCTCTGGTGGCGTGACGGCGACCGCGATCGCCGCACGCTGGCGATCCGGCTTGGGGCCCTCGCGATCGTGGCCGTGGCGACAGTTCCCTTCGCCCGCCCGCTCGTGCTCGGCCTGGCGCGCGGTCTCGGCTACGTTGCCAGGGAGACGTCGGGAGAGATCGCGACTGCCTACGGCTACATGTCTTATCCGAAGAACTGGTTGAAGGGCATTTTCGAGGCACGCCCGCTCTTCGCCGAGGGTCCGGGACGGGCGGTCGATCTGCTCTCGTTCGCCTTCTTTCTCTCCCCGCTCGCGATTCTGCTCTGGATCTCGCGGGCCTGGCGGAACGAGCGGCCGAGGGTGCATATCGCGCTTGCGATCTGGGGATGCGTGACGCTGCTCCTCGTCTTGTCCCAGCAGATGAACACGTACTACGCCGCCCCTCTGGCGGGCGTCACGCTCGTGGAGATCGCGCGGACGGCCGTCGCTCGTCGCCGGGCGCCGGCGACCAGCAGTCGGGTCACCGCGGCCGCGATCGGCCTGATCCTCGCGGCGCCCTTCGCCCGCTCCATCCCGGTGGAGTTTCGCACTGTTCACGTGCCTGACCCCGACCTTTTTGCCACGCTCGACTGGATGGGACGCAACATTCCACGCGCCGTCGATCCTTACGATCCACGCTTCCTCTCGGCCGGCCGTTTTCCGCCGGAGTTGGCCGGTGCAGAATCCGTCCTCGCCCCCTGGTCGCTGGGGCATCAGGTCCTCTACGAGGCCGGGCTGCCCGTCGTCGCAAACAACTTCGGCTACGGCTTCGTCGACTCACTTCGCTTCTTTCTGGCCGAAAGCGAGGAGGAGGCGCTCCAGATCGCGCGCGCTCGGCGCGCGCGGTGGGTCGTTGCGATGGACCTGGTGCCTCGCATGAACGATTACGCGAGCTACCTGGACCGGCCCCCCCTGTTGCGTGAGACCCCGAATGGACCCGCCCCGACGGAAAGGTATCTCCGCACGCTCCAGTCTCGCCTCTACGATTTCGACGGCGAGGGTCTGACGATGTCGGCGATTTCCGTGCCGCCGCTCGTCCACTTTCGTCTGCGTTTCAACTCGGCCACCTCGATTCAGCGATGGGGCAAGGACCTCGCCTGGATGAAAGTGTTCGAGATCGTGGACTAGATCGCGGTTCTCAGCGCATAATATATAACATAGGCCTGGCCCCAAGCCTGCGGCGGTTCGCTGTCAGGTGGTGCTAATCGCTCCGCAGCGTTTCGAGGGGGTTGAGAGTCGCTGCGCGAGAGCATGGAACGAGGGTCGCGACGAGCACGACGACGGCGAGCATCAATCGCGGACCCTGTCCTCTTCCCAGGGCAACTGCCTGTCCTCCATTGGGAACGATCTCCGAGAAGCTGGCGAATCAGGAGCGGACGCCGGACACGATTTGATCAAGAGATTTGAAATGATCATGCTGCAGATGGCGTCCTGTGGTATCACAATCACGGAGAGCCCCGATGTTCAAGCAATTGACGCTCGCGGCGGTCCTGGCGGCCCTGCCGGCTGTGGCGGCTGCGTCCGATTCCCCCGGCGATACACCCCCCGGCCGCCAGCGAGTCACGATCCGCGGGACAGGGAGCAGCGTCGAGATCGAGCGCACCGAAGCCTCGGCCCGCAAACAACCCCGCCCCGCAGCGGAGCCCGCCGGCGTGCTCGACCAGGCGGCTGATTTGAAGGCTCGTGGCGCGAGCGACGCCGCCGTCGTGGATTACCTGCATGCCCATCAGGCGAGCCTTCCTCCGATCATCGAAGCGCGGGACATTCGGGCGCTTCGCAAAGCCGGTGCCGGGCAGTCCGTCGTGACCTGGCTCACGACAGTCGCCGCCGTGGATATCGGCGAGACGGGGGAGGGGCACGAGGCGGTCGTTTCCGCCGCGCCTCCCTCCGCCGAATCCGAGGGATTCCCGTACGGCCAGCCTTACGCCTGGGGAGCCGACGGAGGTTACGGGATGCCGTACTACTTCTCCTCCGGCTCATGGGCACGCCTCCCCTCCGCATCGTCCGTCCCATCACATGCGCGGCGTTGGCCGATCCGGTCGGGGAGTGCAGATGCCGGTTCACCCGGCCTTCTCGGGAGCCTCCCCGTCGCGCGCGATGCACTCACGGCTCCCCCTGATGCGATGAGAGACCTGACCTGCTCGCGCTGCACGGCCGGAAAGCCGCTTTCGATCGCGTCTGAACAATTGTCTGCGTCGGAGGAATTGCCAACCACATTCGAGGTGTTCCCATGATCATGAAACGTCTTGCGGTCTTCACCGCGGTCTTCATCCTCGGCGCGTCCCTGGCATCGGCTCAGACCCGGCAATCGTTTCACTTCTCCAATCCGCTCTTGAACGAGGTCGTGCGGATGTCCAACGCCGGGATCGGAAACGAAACGATCATCGCGTACGTCAAGGCGCGTCAGGCGCGCCTCGAAGGAAGCCTGACCGCCGACGACTTGATCGCGCTCCGAGAGGCCGGCGTGGGCGAGTCGGTAATTCATTTTCTCGCCAGCGTGACGGGCTTCGGCGCGAGAACCGGGCGTGGCATCCTACGACGCCGGTGAGGGCGAGACCGTTGCAGTCAACCCCGACGGCGGCTACGGCTATCCCTACGGTTATGGCTATCCCTATCCCTATGGAGGCTGGGGCTGGGGCTGGGACGGCTGGTGGGGCTACCCCGCCTTCTACGGGTCAGTCGTGGTGGGTGGCGGGCATGGCCACGGGCACGGCGGACACGGCGGCCATGGCGGGGGCGGTCACGGGGGAGGCGGCCATAGCGGCGGCGGCCATGGCGGCGGCCACGGCGGCGGAGGCCACGGCGGCGGAGGCCACGGCGGACGCCGCTAAAGGCCAGACGTCCTTTCTCGAGCGACCCGTTCAGCTGATCTGAGGGGGAGTCCGTAGTCCCCGACGACTCGCGGATAATGGCGTTTCGAAACCTCAGGTGGGCATCGAGTTCGACGCTCTCCGAGCACTTCTTCAGCGCGGCGATCTTGTCGGGATACATCAAAGCGACGACGTGATTGCCGGGCCCGGCCGCCGTGGCCGCGAACGGATGAAACAGGCTCTCCTGCGGCGTTCCCCCGGTGCCGGGCAGAAACACTAGCAACTGATTTCGCAGCCTGCCTGCGGGGAGCCCGGCCAGGTGTGGCGAGTTCAACCGTGCACTCTCCGATCATCTTTCCCCATCGCCCGGGTGATCCCCGGCCCAAGACTTGCATGTTTGATCGAGTCCCGAGAGTCACTCGACCGTGGAGGTGTTTTTCGAGCTGACGGCTCCTGATCAGATTCGTGACGGCGAATGTGGGAACTCGCCGATCCGGTGTCCGATGGGAGCGCAGGAACGGGGCGTCAGGCGCCCGTTCACCACCATCTGTACTCCGCGAGGACAGTGCCGCGGAGGGCCGAAGCTCGATGACCGTGGGACGGTGCTGGCCATTTCGGCCGGGCTCGCTTCGGGAGAAAGGAGGTGACGGACAGGACGAGCGAGCGGCGACTGGCGGCGGGCGCCCATCCACCGAAGCAGTCGGGACCACAAGCATTCCAGAGTAAAGGAAAAAGGAGGCTATTCATGAAGAGGATGAAGAGGAGAGCGCCAGGGGCTTGCGTCGTGATCGCGTTGGTCGCGGCCTTCGGATTCGGGATCGTCGGGATCGCCGAGGCCAGTAAACCCCAGTGGATCGCGGCGTGGGGCTTCTCGCTCCAGGGCCTGGCGCCCGCCGCCGAGGTGGTTTCAAACGAGACCGTCCGCATGATCGCCCGCCCGACGACCTCGGGCGGATCCGTGCGCGTGCGGCTGGACAACACGTTCG
Source organism: uncultured Acidobacteriota bacterium (assembly GCA_963741435.1). Lineage (GTDB taxonomy): Bacteria > Acidobacteriota > Thermoanaerobaculia > UBA5066 > Gp7-AA6 > JAWOLE01. The sequence goes on from CAVUIX010000050.1 coordinate 57,599, forward strand.
GCACCGTTCCGCTGACGATCGGAGCGGCTTCCATCGCCTATCGGAACAACGGCGCGCAGCTCGTGCCGGGATCGGTCCGTCCGCTGACCTTCGGCGGGGCGACGTCCGTGACGATCGGCGCGGGAGAGGGCGTTTACAGCGACGGGGTGGCGTTCGACGTGAACGCGTGGCAGGACATCGCGGTCAGCCTTTACGTGCCGGGGGACGCGACGGGGCAGATCAGCCGCCACGGCAACGCGCGGACAACGTCGTACGTGACCGCGCCGGGAGCCGGAGATCACACCGCGGACGGTGCGTCCACGGCCTTTACCGGCACGACGGTCGAGATGCTCTGGCTCTCGGCGATCGACGTGATGTCGGAGGCGGAGGGCTCCGTCGTGTTCCTGGGCGACTCGATCACCGACGGGACGGCCACGACCACCGACGGGCATGATCGCTGGCATGACGTGGCTTATCTCCGCTTGCTGTTCGACAAGGAAAATGATCCCAAGAAAGCCTTCGTCAACGAGGGCATCGGAGGCAACCGGGTGACCGTCACCAACCCTCCGGGCGGCAGCCCGGCCGCGGTCGAGCGGCTGGACCGCGACGTCCTCTCGCGATCGGGAATCAGCCACGTCGTCTTCTTCGAGGGCACGAACGATCTGGCGAGCGGGCTCGTCAACGCCGACCAGCTGATCGCCGGGATGACCGAGATCATCGATCGCGTCCATGCGAAGGGTCTGAAGATCATCGGGGCGACCATCATTCCGCGGAGCAACGCGACCTGGACCCCTCAGATGACCGCATACCGGCACCAGGTGAACGACTGGATCCGTCACGACGCGAAGTTCGACCACGTGCTCGACTTCGACGAGGTCATGAAGGACGCGTCGAATCCGGACATCATGGATCCGATCCTCGATTTCGGCGACCACATCCACCCCAATCCGTACGGCTATCTCCGGATCGGCAGATCGGTCGACCTTGGTTACTTGGGCGGCAGCGCGCCGAACAATTGAGACGCGGCTCGGCGCGTCTGTTTCATGAGGAGGCCCTCGCCGCCATGCCAGTGGTGGCGAGGACCTCCCTGTCCGGACCCATCCGCCGGATGGAGAATGCCTGTCTCACGTCTCACTGTTGCTGTTAGAAACGCAAGCCCTTCTGTCGTTTCCGACAGGCTCGCACAAAGCCAGTGCAAACGGATCATTCCGGCGCCTCGCGGATCGGGTAGGTTCGTTGACGAGGAGGCTTTCATGAGCTCTCGCCCGATCCGCGCCGCGATCCTCGGGGCCGCCGGCCGCGACTTCCACAACTTCAACACGTTTTTCCGCGACAATCCCGACTACGAGGTCGTCGCTTTCACGGCGGCGCAGATTCCGGGCATCGCCGGCCGCCGTTACCCGGCCGCCCTCGCCGGAGGGCTTTACCCGGCGGGAATTCCCATCTTCGACGAGAAGAATCTGGCGAGCCTGATCAAAGATCTGAAGATCGACCAGTGCATCTTTTCCTATTCCGATGTTTCGCATGTGCAGGTGATGCACGTGGCGTCGCTCTGCATCATCGCGGGGGCGGATTTCGTCCTGCTGTCGGCCGACCGCACGATGTTGAAGGCGAGCGTGCCGGTCATCGCCGTCACGGCCGTGCGCACGGGCGCGGGCAAGAGCCAGACGACACGATACCTGTCGAAGATCCTGAAGGCGAGCGGAAGGCGCGTCGTCGCGATCCGCCATCCGATGCCATACGGCGACCTCGAGGCGCAGGCGTGCCAGCGCTTCGCCACGGACGCGGACATGGACCGCGAGAAGTGCACGATCGAGGAGCGGGAGGAGTACGAGCCGTTGATCGACAGCGGGTTCATCGTCTACGCGGGCGTCGATTACGGGAAGATCCTGGAGCGGGCGCAGCGGGAGGCCGACGTGATCCTCTGGGACGGCGGCAACAACGATCTGCCGTTCTATGTGCCGGATCTTCACATTTGTGTCGCCGATCCGCACCGCGCCGGGCACGAGACGTTATATCACCCGGGCGAGGCGAACTTCCGGCGCGCGGACGTCATCCTCATCAACAAGTGCGACACCGCCGACGAGAGCCGCATCCGCGAGATCGAAGAGTCGGCGGCCCGACTGAACCCCGGGGCCCGCGTGATCCGGGCCGAGTCGCCCGTGACCAGCGACCGTCCCGAGCTCGTGCGAGGCAAGCGCGTTCTCGTCGTCGAAGACGGTCCGACGCTGACGCACGGCGGGATGACCTACGGCGCCGGCTACGTCGCGGCGAGCCGGGACGGCGCCGCCGAGATCGTCGACCCGCGTCCTTACGCCGTCGGCTCGATCCGCGACACCTACCAGAAGTACCCGAACGCCGCTTCGATCCTTCCGGCGATGGGCTACGGCGCGGAGCAGATCCGAGAGCTCGAGGAGACGATCAATCGAACCCCTTGCGACGTCGTCGTGGTCGGCACACCGATCGACTTGACGCGGGTGCTTCGCATCGCCAAGCCATCGGTCCGCGTGCGCTATGAGCTGCGCGAGATCGTGCCGGGCCGGCTCGCCGCCGAGGTCGAGCGGGTCGAAGAGAAAATAGAGTCTGTCCTGAATCGCTAGTGCGCCCGTCAAATTGCCGTTGTGGGGTCGCTGACCTCACACCCAAAGTGTATAACATAGGCCTGGCCCCACACGTGGATCGGGTGAAGCCAGGAAAATGCCGGGTTAGGGTGTCTCGGGCGTACTTGTCCTGATGACTTCACCTGACCCGATTGGCCTCCTCGTGGCCGCCCTGGGCGGCGCGGCCGTGGGGCTGGAGCGCCAGTGGTCCGGCCACGCCGAGGGTCCCTCGGCGCGGTTCGCCGGGATTCGGACGTTTACGATGCTGGGCGCTCTCGCGGGGCTCAGCGGTTGGATGTGGACGGCTGGCATGCCCGCGTTCGCCGGCATTCTGTTGGCCGGCGGGGTCGCCATTACCGCCGCCGGGTACGTCGCCGCGAGCCGCAAGGAAATCGACGGCACGACCGAAGTTGCTGCGCTGCTCGTGCTTGCTGCGGGCATGCTTGCGGGGATGGGCCTGCTGCGGATGGCGAGCGGGATCATCGCGGTCGAGATCCTGCTGCTCGTCGAGAAATCCCGCCTTCACTCGCTCGTGCGCCGGATCGACGATACCGAGCTGCGAGCCGGGGTTCGCTTCGCCGTCATGGCCCTCGTGATCCTGCCGCTGCTTCCAAAGGGACCCTACGGCCCGTTCGCGAGCGTCCGGCCTCACGAGCTCTGGATTCTCGTTCTGTTCTTCTCCGGGTTGAGCTTTCTCGGACATCTGGCGCGTCGCCTTGTGGGGCCCCGGCGCGGGTATCTGCTCAGCGGCGTCTTTGGCGGTCTGATTTCTTCCACGAACGTCACCCTGACATTCGCCCGCTTGAGCCGGAAGGAACCCTCGATCGCGCCTGCTCTCGCCGTCGGCGCCGTCGGGGCGAACGCGATGCTGTATCCGCGGGTGCTTGCGGCCATCGCAGTGCTCAACGGGGCGCTCGTAGGTCCCCTGGTTCCCTACCTCGCGGCTCCGGCTGTCGTGGCCTGGCTGGCCGTCGCGGTGGGCGCGAGAAAGCAGCAGACCGGGGACACCGTTCCATCCGTGTTGGCGGGCAATCCCCTCCAGCTTTCAGCGGCCCTCCAGATGGCGGTCCTGTTTCAGGTCGTCCTGCTGGCCGTGAACTTCGCGCGAGACACATGGGGGCAGGCCGGCGTGCTGACGACGGCGGCCGTGCTCGGGCTGACGGACGTGGATGCGCTCACTGTATCGATAACGAAAGGAGCTCAGTCGCTGTCGCTCGACGTTGCGGCTCTCGCGATCGCCATCGGCATCCTGGCGAACACCGCGCTGAAGATGGGCGTCGCGCTGTTCTTCGGTAATCCGAGGTTTCGCGTCATAGTCGCGGGCACCCTTCTGACGATGCTCGTCGCGGCGGCCGCTTCTATCGCGCTGATGCGGTGAGCGGAAGGTTGCGGGGGAGCCGCGGCCCGGTTCCTGAAACCGGACTCGCCTCGAGGCAAGGCGCGGCGGCGGTCAGCCCCGCTCCGAGAGAACGCGGTCGGCGAACCGGCGGGGCGGCTGGGCGAGCAACTCCTTGCCCCGGGAGAGCAGCTGCCGCGCCGCATCCTCGCTGACGCGGCGGATCCGTTCGGCCAGCGCTGCCGCGTCCGGCAGCCCGGCCGCGCGGGCCTCGACTTCACGGCCCAGAACGAAGAGGTCGGTCGTGTCGCCGATGTCCTGCGCCAGCCGGCCGAGCTCCTTTTCCATGTGCCGGAGCGCCTTGCTTCCCCCGGAGGCGAGCAGCTCGACCTGGTACCGCAAGTCCTTCATCCTCCTGCGCCAGCGATGGAAGTTTTCCTGGTTATAAGACTCGAGCGCCCGGGAATGCGCCTGCCGAGCCCGGCGCTGTGTGCGCGCGAGGCCCTTGTGCAGGTCGCCCAACGAGTAGTCGGCCGGCAGGACGACGTCAAGAACGCCCGGCAACGGGCGCAGGCCGGCGGCGCCTCCGCGGAGAAGCTCGGCCGTTTGTGCGGGACCGGGCCGGTCGGCGAGATCGGCCTTGAGAGCAGCTTCGAGCGCCTCGGTCGTGATATCGGGCTCGCCCAGGGAGGCCAGCGCGGCCAGGAGAATGTCGGCGTCGCGGAGGCTGCCGGTCTCCGCGAAGGCCTTCTTCAGCGCGAGAACCAGACCGTCTGCCGCTCTCCCCCCGAGAGCCGGCCGCAGCAACTCGACGATCGCCCTGGCTCTGCGTATCGATTTGCGATACTCATGCACGGCCTCGACGGGGCTGGTCGCTGCGGAGGCCGCGGCCCGGCGGTTCACGGCCAGAATCGACTGAAACGCGCGGAGCATCCCCTCGCGCAAGGGAAGACCCCGCCGAAGGCTCAGGTGATTGCGGGGAGCGCGCCTCGTTCGAGCCGGGCCGCCTTGCCCGGCGTCTTCCGACACGCCGGCCGCCACCACCGACGCGGACGGGTTGCTCACAGCCCGGCTATCCTACCGCGGGGGATGATGAGACGATTCGAGGCTCTCCGATGAGCGCTCGCGAGCATTCTTTCTCCGCCGTGGCCTTCGAGCAGAACTTCTCGTTGAAGGAGCTGGCGGCGGCTCTGCCGGGCGGACGCCTCGAGCCGCACTTCCTGGAAAGAGCCCTGCCGGAGAAGGGAACCGCCTTTTACTATCCCTTCGGGGCCGTCGTCCTCCTCGACGCTCCGCCTGCGATCCGCGAGGAGGAGCTTCGCCGTCTCCTCGCCGCCCGGCCGGGCTTGACGAAGCAGTCCATCCGCGAAAACTTCACCGTTCGCGAGGAGGAAGGCGACAGGACCCGGATCGTGGACGGATGCCTGATCGTCGACAGATTGTCCGGCGGCCGGGCGTCTCTGATCGCGCTGACCGTCGCGCAAAGCGCCGCCATGGAGTATTACGAGCAGATCGTCGAGCGCCTCTTCGAGCGCACCGGTCAGATCGTGGATCGGCTCGAGTCTCGCGGCGGCGTTCCCCTGGGAACACGATCCCTGAGCCAGTTCATCGGACAGGCGATCGGCACGCGCAACGAGGTTCTCTCCGTCCTTCACCTCCTGGACAAGCCGGATGCGACCTGGGAAGACGCGGCCATGGACCGCATCTATGGCGATCTGCGTTCGGAGTTCGACCTCGCGGATCGCTACTCGGCCCTGGAGTCGAAGCTGCGGGCGATCCAGGAGGCCCTGCAGCTCGTCCTCGAGGTAGCGCGGGACCGGCGGCTGTTCCTTCTGGAAGCGTCCGTGGTCCTGCTCATCCTCTTCGAGCTGGTCTTGAGCCTCTGGCGGCGCTAGCAGGCTGCTGAAAAAGGGTGTGAGTGGCGTTGCGAGCGCCGCGGGGTCGGATGCAAGGAGACGCGACGAAGGCGATGCCTTTGAGGAAGAGAGTCACCAGCGTCGCGAGTTGCAAAAGGCCGGCCACGACACCCGCATTCATTTTTCAGCGGCCTGAACCGGCCCGTCCGGCTCTTTCCCGGCCCGGGCTCGCCTGCGGGGCGGCGAAGGCCGCAGTGGCGAAAACAAAGGCGAGGACGTGGCGGTCGATCCGAACTGAGCAGCAGCTTCGTTTACTGGTATCTAATCGGTCGTGCAGGGTTCGATGAAGAACGTATCCTCCGCGACGACCCTCCCGATGCCGGGCGGCGCCGCCCTCGCGGGATTCCTGCTGACGCCCGCGCAGGTCATCACCAGTCCGGAAACGCGGCTCCAGTACCGCGTCGATCGGCTGGTCGGGGAAGGCGGCTTCGGCCAGGCCTTTCTCGCCACGCGGCTTACGCGCTCGCGGTCGGTCCCGGCGATCGTCTGCATCAAGGCGAGCGAGCGCATCGATGGATGGCTGCGCGAGGCGTACTTCGGGCAGCTTCTGGACGGGCATCCGCGGGCGATCCGCGTCTTCGACAGTTTTCCCTTGATGCGTGCGGACGGCCGCTTCCTGTACTGCCTGGCGCTCGAGTACGCGCGCGACGGCGATCTCCGCGCGTTCCTGCGCCGCACCGGCAAGGGGTGGCCGGAATCCACCGCGCGGCGGGAGATCGCCGGCATCCTCCAGGTCCTCGGGAAGCTGCACCGCGGCCAGATGCTCCACCGCGACCTCACGCCGATGAATGTCTTCGTCTGCGAGGGCCGGAACTTGAAGCTCGGAGACTTCGGGATCGTCCGGCACCAGAGCGACCGGCGGGGGATCCGCGCGGGCACCCTGAACCCGTTGACCGCGCCGAGCGAAATCCTCGAGGGCACCGTACCCAAGTGGCAGGCGCGCGACGACGTGTACCAGGTGGGTCAGCTGCTTGGGATGCTGGTGAAGGGGGACGCGGGGGCGCGGATTCGCACCGGCGAGATCCGAGGCCTCCCGTGCAGCGATCATTTGAGGGAGATCGTCTATCGCTGTATTGGCGAGCGCCGCAAGCGGTACGAGAGCGCGCAGGAGCTGATCGAGGCGCTCACCCATCCGCCGGCTGCGCTCAACGTCGGAAGGCTTCGGACACTCAAGGGCGCGCACCTCGCCTTCACCGGCATCCTGACCAGGCGCCGCAGCGAGGCCGCGCGCGCGGCGCGTCGGGCCGGCGCGATCGTTCACGGCGGAACCTCGGCGAAGACGAACGTCGTCGTCCGCGGGCGGCCGAATCCCCTGCAGGCGGCGGGCCGCGACGCGGGACTGAAGCTGATGGAGATCAAGCGACTGCGCGAGAAGGGACACCGGATCACGCTGCTCAACGAGACGCAGTTCTGGCGCCTCGTGAACCGGAAGATGGGAAAGGCGTGACGATGCCATTCGAACCCGTGATAAATGAGCCATGCCCTACCGTATCTGGAAAGCCGGCCATCATGAGGTCGTGGAGACGGTTCTCCGGAGGCGCTACGAGCCGCAGGACGAGATGACCCTGGAAGAGGCCGCCGCCGGGTCCTTCCGGTGGAGAGTCCTTTCCGTCGAGAAGCACCCTCACGGCTGGCGCACCACCGCTACGAGGTGCCTGCCCGGGTGCCGAGAACACCCGCCGTTGCGGCCCGCCTGAGCGGTCGTCACGCCGCTCGAATGGCGTACCCTTGATTCGCGATGTCTGAGAAATCCCTCCGCGAGCTCGACTTCGAGGAATTGATCGCCGGGCGTCGTTACTTTCCCTCCCCGCAGCACTGGGAGGACGAGGTCCTCTACTTCCTCCTGGCGGATCGGTTCTCCGACGGCGCCGAAACCTTGTTCCGCGACAATTCGGGCCGGATCGCGACAGCCGGCGCGACTCCTCCGTTCGTCCCGGAGGCCAATGGCAACGCGGTTCGAACCGAATCGGACGCCGCCCGGTGGCGCGACGCGGGCGGGCGGTTCGTCGGCGGAACTCTGTCCGGGCTGGAATCCAAGCTGGGCTATCTGCAACGACTCGGCGTGACGGCGATCTGGATCAGCCCGATCTTCAAGCAGGTTCGCGCCGACGAGACCTACCACGGGTACGGGATCCAGAACTTCCTCGATGTCGACCCGCACTTCGGCAATCGCGAGGACCTGCGCCGGCTCGTCCAGACCGCGCACGGAATGGGTATCCGGGTCATCCTCGACATCATCCTGAATCACTGCGGCGACGTCTTCCGCTACCGCGACGGCGACCCTGCCTGGAGCGGGCGGAAGTTCCCCGTCGGCGGCTTCCGTGACAATCAGGGGACGGCCAGCCTGCCCTTTGGCCCGATCGCGCCGGCCGATCTTCCCCGCGCGTTTCCCGATGGCGCGATCTGGCCGGCCGAGTTTCAAGGCCCCGAGACGTTCACCGGCGAGGGCCAGATCCGCAACTTCGACTTCTTTCCCGAGTTCGCGGACGGCGACTTCTTCAGCCTGAAGGACCTCCACCACGGGGAGCGCCGGATCGTGGACGGAGCGGACGCGATCGACGAGTACTCCGTCTCCTCCACCTTGCGCTGTCTCTGCGAGGTCTACAAGTTCTGGATCGCGTTCGCCGACGTGGACGGCTTCCGTCTCGACACGGTCAAGCACATGGACCCCGGAGCGGCGCGGTTCTTCGCGTCCGTCATCCACGAGTTCGCCGAGGCGCTCGGGAAGGAGAACTTCTACATCATCGGCGAGATCACCGGCGGGCGCGAGTTCGCCTTCGAGCGGCTCGAGGTCACGGGCCTCGATGCCGCCCTCGGGATCGCCGATGAGCGGGGCACGATGACAGCTCTGGTGAAAGGAGAAATCGATCCGGCAACGTACTTCGATCTCTTCCGCAACTCGCTGCTGGTGCGGAAGGACTCTCACGCTCTGGTTCCGCGACAAGCTGGTGACGTCCGTGGACGACCACGATCACGTGGACCAGGGTGAGCACAAGCACCGTTTCTGCGCGGGCGGCTTCGAGAAGCTCGCTCTCGCTGTGCTGGCGTTCAACGCCGCGACGGTCGGCATCCCGTGCATCTACTACGGGACCGAGCAGCTCTTCGACGGCGAAGGCTCCGGGAATTATGCCGACCGCTACATCCGGGAGGCGATGTTCGGGGGCGAGTTCGGCCCCTTCCGGTCGCGAGGCCATCATTGCTTCAACGAGGACCAGCCCGTCTATCGCGAGCTCGCCAGAATCCACAGGCTCCGGCGACAGGAGCTGCCCTTGCGCCGGGGCCGCCAGTATCTCCGCCAGATCTCCGGCAACGGCGCGGACTTCGGTTTCCCCGCGCGGATCGGGGAGGGTCCCCTGCGCTCGATCGTGGCCTGGTCCCGGATCTTCAACGACCGGGAGGTCCTCGCCGCGATCAACACCGACCCCGAAGCCGCGTCGGCCGCCTTCGTCACGATCGACGACGGCCTGCACGCCCCGGGCAGCCGCCTGACCTGCCTCTACTCGACCGAGAGCTCCGAAATCGGCGGCAGCATGGTTGTCGAACCGAGAAACGGGAAGGCGATTTTCCTGCGGATTCCGCCCGCGGGTTTCGTCGTCTACGCCTGATGCCGAGTGGCAGGCTTTCGTCCCTGACACCTGGCACCTGGCACCGGACACCTGCATTTTCCCTGGCACCTTCAACCTGACCCTCGGCCGTTCAGAAAACTCACCCAAGCGTGGCGAGGAGCCGGTCGAGCGCGGCATAGCTCTCATTCAGGCCCTGTTCCATGCCGGAGTCGAGCATGCCGTCGCGCTCCTCCGTGGTGTGGAAGAGCGAGATGTTGACGACCCTCGTGCGGCCGTCGCCCAGATCCTCGAAGGTCGCGGTCTCGACCGCCACGTGGCCCGGCATGCCGTCCCACTCGAAGGTCTGCACGATGCGCTCCGGCGGCGTCACCTCGCGGTAGCGGCCCTCGAAGCCGTGGACTCCCTCGGGGCTGTGCTCGACGAACCGCCAGTGGCCGCCGCGCTCGACCTCCATGCGCTCGATGACGAGCTTGTTGCCGCGGCCCCACCATTGCGCGACGAGCTTCGGGTCGGTGAACGCCTGCCACACGCGCTCGCGGGGCGCGTTGAAGACGCGCTCGATGCGGATTTCGCGGTCGGTGGGGGTGGAAATGGTCGCCTTCATGAACGGGCTCCTTTCTTGCGCTCGAGGAATCTCCCGAGCCTGTCGAACCGGGCTTCCAGCATCTGCTGATACTTCGCGATCCACGCCGTCTCCTCCTCCAGCCGGCGCGGGCCCAGCCGGCAGCGCCGCACCCGGCCGACCTTCTCCGTCGTCACCAGCCTCGCCCCTTCGAGGATCCGGACGTGCTTCTTGATGCCCGTCAGGGTCATCTCGAAGTTCGCCGCGAGGTCGCTGATCGAGGCGTCCCCGCGCCCGAGCCGCGCGAGGATGCCCCGGCGGGTCCGATCCGCCAGCGCCCCGAACGCGGTGTCGAGCCCGGCTGAATACTGAACCATACGGTTCAGTATAGCACGAGAGCACCGGGTCCTGCACAACACTCCCCATTTCCGCTGGAGGAGCCCCCGGAGATGGCCTTCCCGGAAGCGCTTCTTGCCACGGAGGACAAATGTCTATACACTCTCGCGGTGAGGTTCGAGTGGGATCCTCAGAAGGCGGCGGCCAATCTCCGCGCACACCGGATCAGCTTCGCGGAGGCGGTGACCGTCCTGGAAGACGCCTTCGCCCTGACCCGAGAGGATCCAGACGCCGTCGAGGAGCAGCGATTCGTGACTCTGGGCCTGAGCGATCAGGCGAACCTGCTGGTGGTGGTATATCCGTATCGGGGGCCGGACAACGTCCGGGTGATCTCTGCTTGGAAGGCGAGGAAGCGCCAGAGGGAGCTTTATGAAAAAGGTCGTAGCTGAGAAGCGTCGGAACATCGATTTCTCGCGCGCGAAGCGCGGCCCCGATCGTCACACCCCAGCGCGGCAAGACAAAGATCTCGATCCGGCTGGACAATACGGTGCTCGACTACTTTCGAAATGTGGTGGACAAGGCCGGCGGCGGCAACTATCAGACGTTGATCAATGACGCGCTGCTCGAGCATATTCACGGCCGATCGACACTCGACGCCATGCGACAGGTCGTGCGGGAAGAACTCGCGCAATATAGATAGGCGATGCGAGACGGCGAGGTCCCGCGATCCATGACTCCCGACGCGCTTCTCGCGCTGGCGCGGGGCTTCCAGGAGAGCCGCGTCCTCTTGACGGGTGCCGAGCTCGACCTCTTCACGGTGCTGTCGAAGGAAGCGCTGGCGGCGAAGGCGATCGCGGCGCGGCTCGGGGCCGACCTTCGGGCGTTGACGGTCGAGCTCGATGCGCTCGCGGCGATGGGTCTGCTCGTCAAGGTGGACGCCACGTATCGGACGTCGCCGGATGCGTCGAGCCTTTCGGCCGACGCTCCCGACTCGATCCACCCCATGCTGCTTCACACCGCGGCCCTGTGGCACCGCTGGTCGAACCTCACGCGAAGGGTCGGCGGTATCCCGCTCCCCGAGCGTCCGCGCGAGGAGGCAACCCGGGCGTTCATCGGGGCCATGCACGTCGTTTCCGCTCCGCGGGCGGAGGGGATGGTGGCGGCGGCCGGCGTGGGAAGCGCGAGCCGGCTCCTGGACGTCGGCGGCGGGCCGGGGACGTACACGGCGGCGTTCCTCCGCGCGGCGCCGGAGCTGCGGGCCACACTCTTCGACCTGCCCCTGGTCGTCGAGATCGCCCGGGAGCGGCTCTCGGCCGCCGGGCTACTCGACAGGGTCACGCTCGTCGCGGGCGACTTCGAGAAAGACCCACTGCCGCCCGGCCACGATCTCGCATGGCTCTCCGCGATCATCCACCAGAACGGCCCCGCGCAAAACGACGCGCTCTACGCCCGCATTTTTCGCGCGCTCGTCCCGGGCGGCCGCCTCGTGATCCGTGACCACGTCATGGAGCCCGGCCGGATCCGCCCGGTTGCCGGCGCCCTTTTCGCAATTAATATGCTGGTCGGCACGGAGCAGGGGGGGACCTACACGTTCGAAGAGATCAAAGCGGGGCTCGAGCGCGTGGGCTTCAGCGGGATTCGCCAGCTTCGCTCCGGCGACCGGATGGACTGCCTCGTAGAGGCGTTCAGGCCCTGAGCCGCGGGCCGGACCTGGCCGGACCGCAAAGGGGATCAGCGTTCGTCAGTCGGTCTCGCACGTGCCTTGCGCGTGCGACGAGTGCCTTGCTCCCGGAGCGGTCGAAGCTTCTGGGGTGACGCAGCACGATGGGTCGACGTGCCGGTTCTGTCATTGCAAATACAGCCAGGCTGTCCAGGGCCCACGCCTTGACGAACTTCTGGGGATGCCGGATGTCCCGGCGAAGGATCGCAAGAACGCGGCGCTGCTTGCGAGTGCTTTTCTGGTTGGTACATGATTTGCGGCGGCCGAAATGATCCACCTTACCGGTCCGACCCGTTGGGCAAACCTGGCAGGATTTGAGCGCGCGATTTCCGCGCGCCGGGAGTGGCGAAAGTTTCAGGAGGATTCAAGATGCGAACCGCACGGACCGTACGGATGTTTTCTCTGGTGTTCCTGGTGTGCGCGGGCACTGCCGGCGCTCAGGTCTGGACGCCGCTAGCGAACCAGCCGCAGTTCGCGGCCAGCAATCCTCTCTTGCTCACGGACGGCACCGTCATCGCGCACAACGCCTGCGCCACCGATTGGTGGCGGCTGACTCCCGACGGCGCCGGGAGCTACCTCAATGGGACCTGGAGCCAGATCGCCTCTTTGCCCGCGGGATATGAACCTCTCTACTTCAGTTCCGCCGTGCTGCCGGACGGCCGTGTCATCGTGGAAGGCGGCGAATACAACTCCTGCGTTCCTGTCTGGAGCAACCTGGGGGCGATCTACGACCCGCTGGCGAATTCCTGGACCTCGGTCAGTCCGCCCTCCGGCTGGCAGACCATCGGCGATGCTCAGGGGGTCGTCCTCGCCGATGGCACGTACATGCTCGCCAACTGCTGCACTACGGAGACGGCGCTGTTCAATGCGAAGAAGCTGACGTGGACTCCGACAGGTGCTGGGAAATTCGACCTCAACGATGAGGAGGGATGGACCCTGCTTCCCAATGGCAGCGTCTTGACCGTCGATGCCTACGTACGCTCTTATGACGTCAACGGCACGAACTCGGAGATTTACGATCCCGCGAGCGGAAGCTGGAGCAGCGCGGGCAGCACGATCGTGCAACTCTGGGATTCGTATCCCAGCGCCACCAGGGCATCTTACGAGGTCGGGCCGGCGGTGCTGCGGCCGGACGGCACCGTCTTCGCGACCGGCGCGACCGGACACGGCTCGGGACACACCTCGGTCTATGACACCCATACCGGCGCCTGGACGGCGGGCCCGGACTTCCCGGGCAATCTGAACATCTGCGACGGTCCGGCGGCGCTCCTGCCCAACGGCAATGTGCTGATGGAAACGAGTCCGGGTGTCTTCAAACCCGGCGCTGAATTCTTCGAATGGGACGGAAGCAGCCTGATTCCGGTTCCCGGCCCGGCCCCGGCGAATCACGAGCCGTCGTATCTGGGAAACATGCTCGTGCTTCCGACGGGCGAGATTCTCTGGACGGATATCAGCGGAAATGCCTACGTTTACTCTTCCAGCGGCAGTCCCGATCCCGCCTGGGCGCCGAGGATTCTTGCTGGCCCTCCGGTGACGAATCTCAACCGCGGGAAGACCTATCGCCTGTCCGGATACAACCTCAACGGCCTTTCGCAGGGCGCCGCTTACGGCGATAACACCCAGGCAGCGACCAACTATCCGCTCGTGCGGATCACAAACCGAGCAACGGGACACGTGTTCTACGCGCGGACTCACGATCACAGCACGATGGCCGTCGCCTACACGGGCGTCGCCTCGACACAGTACGACGTGCCGGCCGGAATGGAGACCGGGCTGGCGGACCTGGTCGTCGTTACAAACGGAATTCCCTCCGCGCCCATCTCGGTGAGAGTTCAGTAAGGCCGGGGTTGCGGCGGCTCAGGCCCGGGACCTCCTGGCGCGGCGGGAGGACTGCGCACGGCTGTAAGCTGGGCGCTCGGGCATGAGAGACGACACCGGCATCGGCGGCGCTCGCGGAAGATTCCCGACGACGAGGCTTTCGGCGGTCAAGGCGGCCGGCAGCCGCGACCCCGGCGAGCGGGAGCGCGGATTCGCGGTGGTCGTCGCGGCCTATTGGAAACCCGTCTACAAGTACGTCCGGCTCAAGTGGCGCGAGGACAACGAGGGGGCCAAGGACGCGACACAGGGTTTCTTCGCCCGCGCCCTCGAGAAGGACTGGTTCTCCGGCTACGAACCGCGCAAGGGGAGCTTTCGCACCTTCCTGCGCACGTGCCTCGACGGTTTTCTCGCCAACGAGCGCAAGGCCGCGAGGCGGCTGAAACGCCATCCGGGAGAGCCCCTTCTCTCCCTCGACTTCGAGAGCGCCGCGGGGGAGCTCGCCGAGCATCCGCTTCCGGGGGACAAGTCGCCGGAGGACTTCTTCCATGAAGAGTTTGCCCGCGCTGTCTTTTCGTCCGCTCTCGAGGAGCTGCGGCACGAGCTCGCGGCTCGAGGCTCAGACCTCGCTTTCCAGGTCTTCGAGCGGTACGACGTCGATCCGGACCCCGGCGATCCGCCCACCTATGCCTCGCTCGCGCGGGCGCTGGGCTCGACGGAGTCCCGCGTGACCAACGCGTTGCACGCCGCGCGCCGGGAGTTTCGCCGGATCATCCTCGAGCGGCTGCGCGCCTTGACGGGAAGCGACTCCGAGTTCCGGGAGGAGGCGCGGCGGCTGCTGGGAAGGGATCCGTCGTGATGTTTCTCTCCGACGCGGCGCTGGAGCGTCTGCGGCGGGCGGCCGACACGCCGGAGACGGCGGGCACGCGCTATACCATCACTCGAGAGCTGGGCCGGGGAGGCATGGGCACCGTTTACGAGGCGCACGATTCCGTGCTCGACCGTCCCGTCGCTTTGAAGGTCCTGACGCTCGGCGAAGGTGATCCCGCGGCGTCGGAGCGGATGCTGAAGGAGGCGCGCGTCATGGCGGGCCTCGAACACCCCGGCATCGTGCCGGTGCACGACGCCGGCACTCTGCCCGGCGGGCGGGTGTACTACGCCATGAAGCTCGTGCGCGGCGAGCTCCTCGCCCGCTGGGCCGCGAGCCGGCCGTTGCCCGACCGCCTGCGCGCGTTTCAGAAGGTCTGCGAGGCCGCGGCGTTCGCCCACGCGCGCGGAGTCATCCACCGCGACTTGAAGCCCGGCAACGTCATGATCGGTTCCTTCGGGGAGGTGCTGGTGCTCGACTGGGGGGTGTCGCGCCGGCGAGAGGAGCCTGCCGAGCCGGACGGAGTCGTGCTCGGCACGCGGGCGTACATGGCGCCCGAGCAGGCCGCCGGCCGGACAGACCTGGTGACGGAACGGACGGACGTCCATGCGTTGGGCGCGATCCTCGGGTTTCTCCTCGAAGACGAGGCTCCCTCCGCGCCGAGGTCCCTTCTCTCGGTCGCGGCGAAGGCCATGTCGCCGGAGCCCGCGGACCGATACCGCGACGCCGCGGAGCTTGCGTCGGAAGTCGAGCGGTTCCTGGACGGAGGGGTGCCGGCCGCGCACCGCGAGACCTTCCCGGAGCGGGCGAGACGCTTCGCCGGCCGCCACCGGACGGCCATCGTGCTCGTCGTCGCCTATCTCGTCGTCCGCGTCCTGCTGCTCCTGTTTCTCCATCGGTAAAGGAAAGCACGACGCCTGTTTAAGAGAACGGCAGGAGGAATTGGAATGAACAAACCCCTCTTCGGTCTGGTCCTCGGCGGCCTTCTCGGAATTCTGGACGGCATGACGGCCTGGTTCACTCCGGACGCCCGCCCCCAGATGGTCAGCATCATCATCGGCTCGACCTTCAAGGGTCTCATCGCGGGCGTTCTCATCGGCTGGTTCGCCAGGAAAGTCAACTCCCTCCCGGCGGGAATTGTCTTCGGCCTGACGGTCGGCCTGTTGCTCGCGTTCGCGGTCGCGGCGATGCCTTCTCCCACGGGCAAGCACTACTACTTCGAGATCATGCTGCCGGGCGCGATCGTCGGCGCCATCGTGGGGTACGCGACACAGAAACACGGGGGAACCGTTCCCGCGAAAGCCTGAGACTCTCTCGGGCCCCTCTCATCGGTCAGGCGGCGGCGGGCTGCCCGTTCCTCTCCATGGCCGGGACGACCGCTCGCCAGCCCTCGCGCACGCTCGGGTACTTCGGCGCCCATTTGGACTGGCTCTTGAGCTTGCGGTTGGAGATCCGCTGCGAGCGCGAGAGGAGTTCGCCGGCGGAGCCGAGCAGGCGCGCCGTCCACTGCGGCGGAAACTTGGGTGGAGGCGCACCCAGGACCGCCGCCAGTGTGTTGAAGTATCCGCGGCGCGTGACGGGCTCGTCGTCGACCACGTTGTAGGTCCCGGCGCCGAGCTCGAGCGCCGCGACGGCTGCCACGGCCGCGTCGTCGTGCGAGATCGGCGATAAGTAGCTCTCGGGTGCGCCGGGCATCGGCACCCATCCGCGGCGCACGACCCGGATCGTGTCGCGCAGGAAGCGCGAGTCGGGCCCATAGAAGGCACCGAAACGCAGGACGATCCCGGCTCCTCCGTTCCTTTCCGTGAACCGGGCCGCCGAGGCCTCGGCGTTCGCGATCGTCAGGTTGTACGCGGCGGGTTCAATGGGTGTCTCCTCGCCGATCCACTGATCGCCCCGGTCCGGGTAGGCCGGCGCGAAGGACTCCTGGACGAACGTCCGGACGTTCGCGTCGAGGGCGGCGTCCACGAGGTTGGCCGAGCCGATCCGCCGGATCCGGTCGTTCTCGGCCCACGCGCCCGGAAGCAACATCCGGGTCGAGGTCGGCGGCATGTGCGTGGCAAGATTGAGAACGGCGTCGCATCCGGCGACCGCGCCGCGCAGCGCCTCGGGGTCGAAGAGATCCACGCGGGAGCTTGTGACACCAGGCCGCTCGAGCGCTGCCAACCTCCCCGCCGACCGGCCGATCGCCGTTACGTGGTGCCCGCCGGCTGCCAGGAGCGGAATGACCCTGCAGCCGACGACACCGGTCGCGCCTGTTACGAGAATATGCATAGAACACCTCCGCGCGCCTGCTGCCGGCTGTGCGCCTGGCCACAGGTATCTGGTTCGATTCCGTGCAATTTGATTGCCACCCGCACGCCGGCGAATCACGCGAACGGAATCGCCGATGGTAGGCTCGGCTCGCGGGCCGAGAGAGGGGTCACAAGAAGGTCCGCAGGGGTTCGAAATGCACAAGGGCCGGCTCGAAGCCTTCAGCGACGGGGTGATCGCGATTCTCATCACGATCATGATCCTCGAGCTCAAGGTGCCGCTCGGCGCGGACGCCGCCGCGCTGGCGCCGGTTCTGCCGGTCTTCCTGGTCTATGTCATGAGCTACGTCTTCCTCGGGATCTACTGGAGCAATCACCACCACATGCTGCAGGCCACCGAAAGGGTCAACGGAAAGATCCTCTGGGCGAACCTGCACCTGCTCTTCTGGCTTTCACTGACGCCGTTTGTAACGGCCTGGATGGGCCGGACCCACGCGGCCGCGGTCCCCACGGCGGCGTACGGCGGAGTGCTGTTGCTCGCGGGGGTCGCTTACATCATTCTCCAGGCCGCGATCATTGCCGCCCAGGGCCCCGGCTCGAAGCTCGCGGCGGCCGTTCAACGCGATGTGAAGGGGAAGATCTCGATACTCGGCTACGCCGCCGCGATCCCCCTCGCATTCGTGAATCCCGTCATTTCGATCGTACTCTACGTCGCCGTTGTCCTTCTGTGGCTCGTGCCGGACCGCCGGATCGAATCGCGGCTGCAGCCGTAGCGCGGCCGAGGGCCAGTCTCTCTTCCGGAATACCTGGCGAGTGCGTTAGAGAGCTGAGCCTCTTTAATGCCCTCCTCCGGAGTACCTGGTGGCGGGATCCGCGGCCAGCGCCCCGAAGGATCTCGGCATCGCGAAGAGACGCCGGCGGATCGAATCGAGGAGGCGATCCGGCAGCAATCGCGGAAGCGCGCCAAGCAGCCTCGCGTGCTTGCCGACGGGATACCGGGCGCGCGGCCGGCGCGCGGTCAGCGCGCGAGAGACCGCGCGTGCGACGACGTCCGATGGACTGCCGTTGGATTCGCGCTCATAGGAGCGCCGTGTGAATTCCCTGAACATCGGGCCGTAACGCCGGGCGGCCTCGGCGGGGAGCGACTCGAGCGCGCCCTCGACATCGCCGAGCGTCTTCTCGATCCTAGGCGTGGAGATGGCGCCCGGTTCGATCACGCACACGTGAATGCCGAAGGGGTACAACTCCAGGCGCAGCGCATCCGACAGAGAGCCGAAGGCGCTCTTGCAGCCGCAAAGAACGCCGCCGAAGGGAATTGTGATGTGGCCGCCGACCGACCCCATGTTCACGATGCGCCCGCGAGCCCTGCGGATGAACGGCAGGAATGCCTGGATCACGGCAATCTGTCCGAAGACATCCACTTCGAAGGACTGCCGCAGGACGTCCATGGCGACGGCTTCGACGGAAGGCAGTCCCCTGACCGTCATCCGCCTGGGATAGAGTTCGTTACAAGTTCGAGCAAGGCGGCGCGGGAGGGAATGGGATCAAGACGGAATCAGGTCGGGCATGATGATGGGGATTGCTCATGGTTCAGCCGATCATCCCCGTGTTACGCCTGACCCGGTGACGTCTCGATTCTCTCCGTCCCTTCAAGGAGAGCGAACATGATCCGTGTTGATCCGCGCTGGATGTCCTTTGCTTTTCTCGCTGCGGGCATCCTCGCCTTCGTGGACGCTGAATCGCAGACGGCGCTGCACCCGGCCGCCCCGGAGCCGGAGCGGCCGGCCACGGGCGTCGGGCGCCCGCTCTTCGTGCGCCCGCCGGCCGATCTCGATGAAGTGGCGGCCGTCGTCCCGCTTGGCAACGTGAATCCGGCTCCGAGTGGCGGCCATATCCGGCCGGTGAATCACATGTACCTCGATTACGTGACGCCGCGCAATGGCGGCACACATCGCTTCGAAGTGGACGCCATGGCGGCCGGCAGGATCGTCGCCCTGCTGCAGCGGAAGACGGAGGTCCAGGGTGTCGGACCCGTCGATGAGTACGAGGTCTGGATCCAGCACACCGATCAAGTGACGAGCTATTACGACCACCTGCACGAGCTCGAAGCCAGGCTCCCGGACTGGCATGACCCGGCGGCGGGCTGGGTGGATTTCGGTGCTAACCGGATTCTGTTTCTGGGACTCAACGGCGCGCGCGATCCGGTGCACGTCCGCCCGGGTCAGCGGCTCGGATGGACGCGAAACTACTTTACGAACTGGGATATCGGAGTCGTGGATACGCGGCGCGTCGGAAGCTTCCTCGGCAGCGGTCTCCTGCGATACCCGAGCCTGCCGGAGTTCTTCGCCCAATACATCAGCGAAGGCGGCCACGTACCCCCGTTGGGTCCGGATCAGCCCTTTCCCGGCGAGACGTTCGTCAACTCCGGCTGCTTCATCGACTATATGACGCCGGCGCTGGCCGCTCGGTGGCGGGCGAAGCTCGTGGGCGACGGGTCCGGCGGGCGGCCGGACTGGGACCGGGAGGGCACGCTCCTGGGCACCTGGTACCGGGCGGATGTGACGGCCGTGACCTTCGAGAACATGATGGCGGCGGAGGCGAACGCCATCTCCTTCAGTCCATACAATCGAGATCCGGAAAATCAAGTGCAGATCGGGATCGGGACGAAGTTTGTCGCCGGGTGGCCTGCGTCCATTGCGCCCATCTCCGAGTCGGTGCGCGCGGTCGCGGCCGATCGGCTGGCGCGGCCGCTCGCGTTCACACCGGACCGCACGCCAGGAAGCCAGCGGAACCCGGATCCGGCGGCCGTGGGGGTGGGCGGCTACGCGTGCTACGACATTCCGTCTCTCGAGTTTGGCGGCGCGACTCATCGGCTGCTCGTCTACCACCACAGCGTCGGTGGCGTGGAGCACGTGGAGCTTCGCTACGGCCCGGCTTCGTGCGCGACACTGCCCGTCTGGAGCTCGTTCACGGCCTGGTGGGGAGACTACGTGCGCTGACGGTGCGTGAGGCAGATGGAGAGCCGGCCCGTGACCCGGCTGAGGCTCCTCACTTACCTTGCGCCGAGCATCCACGAAGAGTACTTCGAGCTCAAGAGGTGCCAGGGACCGACCGCCCCCGCGCCCAACCGAGCGTCTGTGTGTCGGCAGCGCGAAATGCATCAAAGCACGATCGACCCCGCAGGCACCCCGGAGGCAGCCCAGAACGCCCAAACTGATTTCTCACTCCCGCTTCCTTGTTCGGGAGACGGTCCCGGAGGGGAAGGAACCTCCATTGCCATCGCGACGCGGCCGGCCCATCGAAACCTGAGGTGAACAAGCCCTTTGCCGGGCGTATCGGCGCAGAGTGCCAGCGTCGGCCCGCTATCGCTTCAGTTGTCAACCCGAAAGTGGGAGTGTCAGGCGGAACAGTCGAAAATGGGAGAGTTAGTCCTGCAGATGGCAGGAGGGTCATGGACGCTGACCCCACCGGACGCTTGCTCTCTTTCCGCAGCTGTGTTCTGCTTCCCCTTGAGGCAAGCGGTGAGACCAAGCGTGAGACAAAGACCGTCGTCCGGTCAGCCGACGTCTGCGAAGAAGAGTCTCCCGCAAGCCGAGGGCCCCGGCAGAAGAGGCCATCCCGTCAGAACCGACAGCCGGCTCGACGTTGCCATCGCCATCAGGCCGGCCCTCCTCCGCGACGTCCTGACGCGCCTCCTCGACACGGTGCCGGACGTGCGCGTCGTGGGATACGGCGAGAGCGAGGACCAGATTCGCAAGGTCATCAGGAAGCTCCGTCCCGGAATGCTGCTCTTCGACTACGAAGCCATGGGTCCGAACGGGGAAAGCATCATCTCGCGCCTTCGCCGGGCCGCGCCGAAGACACGGATCCTCGTCATCGCCAGGCGGTCGAGCGAGGAGACAATCGAACAGGTCCTGCGCGCCGGCGCGTCGGGACTCGTGGGGAAAGAAACGGAGTTTGCGACCCTCGTGCAGGCAATTCACGCGGTGGCGGGGGGGAACTCTGGGCCAATCGCCGCACTGCCGCTCGGGCCCTGGAGCGCCTGACGGACACCTCCGCGCCGGTCCCGGCCCTGGAAAGCTTGACCAAGCGGGAGCTGGAAATCGCCGACGCTGTCGCACTGGGACTTCACAACAAAGACATTGCTCAGCAGTTGAGCATCAGTGAAGCGACCGTGAAGAGCCACCTGAACGCCATTTTCCGGCGGCTGAAGATCGAGGGCCGGGTCGCCCTGGCGATGCTGGCTCAGGAGCGACATAGACTAAAGGACTAGGTCCTTTTCTCATGCTCCCAACCAACCTAAGACTGATGGCTTCGCCGATACCTCACCCGTAGAATTCTGTCAGTCAAGGGAGCAAATATGGGACGACCAGCCAGAACTCTACTTTACGTAGTGCTCGGCATTCTCTGCGTCGGACTCCTGGTGCAAGGTGTCGGTCTTCAGCTACCGCGAGTTCTGAAGATGCTGACCGCCGTGACAGCCACGGCTCACTCATCTCCAGTGGTGGTTCAGAGCCGGGCGGAGCCTTCCGATGCGGCCGCGGTGTCCTCCGACTACCTGGAGAAATCGTGCACGGCGTCGAGCCGGATCGAGACGAGTTTCAACTCGACTCCGATCGCCGAGGGCAACATCATCTGGTTCAGCAGCGCCATGCGGGCGGATGGGCTGGGCTCCGCCGCGGCCACGGTTTTCTTGAATGACTCGACGATCAACTTCGCCGCCAACGGCACGAATTACAGTCTGGCCGTGCCGGCCGCCACGATCACCTTCGATCCGGGGGCGACGGCGGGCACGACGGCCTTCGACGGCAATCGCTGGGTCACCATCGTTCCCGGCGGGCACTCCGGCAAGGCGTTTCTCTCCGGCCTGGCCTTTCCGGTTCCCGCCGGGGGCCTGCCCGGCGGAATCAGCTCGGTTACCTGGTCCGCGGCGTTTTCGACCGACACGCCTGGCGTGACCGCGCAGTGGAACTGGGGCGCCGCGGTTTACACCAGGTCCGCCGCCGACTACAACGCCCTCGCAGTCGATCCGGTGGACGGCGGCCAGCCGAGCCAGGTGCCAGGATGCTCGCCAAATCGGAGAACAACGGGGACGGGGCCGGCCAGGTTGATTCCACCGGCAAGCCGGCGAGTCTGGAAGCCTTCGTGACGGGCGGCGCGGGTGGCGACGGAGGCTCCGATTTCACGGGGTCTTTCGGGGTGATGATCAGCGTGACGCCCTGCGCGGCGGGCGCCTCTGCTCAGCCCAGGACCAACTCGCGGACGACCGTCACTCGGGGCGCCAGGACCAACGCAGCAGGGACGAACGTACCTATACCTAATGTCACGACTGGTCTGGCGATAACCAAGACCTGTCCCTCCTTCGAGCCTCCGGGCGCCTCGTTCACATGCTCGTATACCGTCCAGAACCGGGACCCGGTCAACACGGTCATCACCCTCGCCGTTGCGAACACGGTTC
Source organism: uncultured Acidobacteriota bacterium (assembly GCA_963741435.1). Lineage (GTDB taxonomy): Bacteria > Acidobacteriota > Thermoanaerobaculia > UBA5066 > Gp7-AA6 > JAWOLE01. Next base: position 80,007 of record CAVUIX010000050.1, read on the forward strand.
CTTTTCCTCCGGTGGGCGGCAGCCTCCCGGTGTCCATCCCCTGCGAATTTCCCGCCGGCACTCCTGTGACCGCGCTCCAGCCTCTTGGCAGCCCGGGGGATACCTGCGGCGGCACCATACCCGAGACCGCGCCTCCCTGCGGGGCTGCTATTGTTCTTTTCGAAGATCAAGTCTGTCGCCAGTGGCGAGGATCTGACACGAACGGCGGGGGCACGGGCATCCAGCTCCCGGTGTTTGGCACCACCACGAACGTGGTGCTGATCCCGGCCTGCACGCCCACGCCGACGAATACGCCGACCGACACGCCGACCAACACGCCGACGACACGCCGACGATACGCCGACGAATACCCCGACGAATACGCCGACGCAGACACGCCGACGAACACGCCGACGAATACCCCGACCAATACGCCGACGAATACGCCGACGAACACGCCGACGAATACGCCGACGAATACGCCGACCGACACGCCGACGGATACGCCGACCAACACGCCGACGAACACGCCGACGAACACGCCGACCAACACGCCAACCAACACGCCGACGAATACGCCGACGAATACGCCGACCAATACGCCGACGAACACGCCGACCAACACGCCGACCAATACGCCAACGAATACGCCGACGAATACGCCGACGAACACGCCGACCAATACGCCGGCCAATACGCCGACGAATACCCCTACCGTCACGCCGACGCCGGCTCCGGGCTGTAGCCCGGGCTTCTGGAAGACTCACGAAACCGTCGCCGCCCTGGCCCACTGACTCCCGGGACGGCAATCCGACCAACGGCACGTCACCTATTCGCGCCGACTACCTTGATCAACCAGGTGTGGACTATTCCGTCTGGACCCCAGTGTGCTAATCTGTGCTAGCTCGCTCAGCGGTCTGACGTTCGACCGGGCTCTCAGCGGGGCGTGCGGAAACAACCTCTGCGCCGCGGAAACCAAGCTCTTCCAGCAGGCGGTGGCGGCGCTGCTCAATGCGTGCAGAGCCGGCCAATCCATTTCGGGGATCATTAGTGACGTCCAGGCGGCGCTCAACACCTGTGACAGGACGACGATTCTCAACGAGGCCAGCTTCCTCCAGAGCACCAACGGCGGCACGTGCGGTGGCGCCGCTCCAACGACGTTAGGTTTCCGGAAGTAACGGACCGCACACAATCCCAGGCACCACCCCGGCAGGGCGGATCTTCCGCCCTGCCTTTTTTTGTTCTCGCCGACCCCCCGGTCCCATTTCTCCGGCCGTTCGAGTCGCTTTCTCTGTCTCACGAGCCCCTCGCCACGTCATCCGAGCGAGCTCAGGCAGCTTCGGCCGAATCTCCTGGATCAGGATTCCGGCGGGCCGGGCCGAACCGCCGCCTGGGACGCGCTGAGTCCTTGAGATCGTGGGCCGGGGGAACTCTGGGCCTATCGCCGCACCGCCGCTCGGGCCCTGGAGCGCCTGACGGACACCTCCGCGCCGGTCCCGGCCCTGGAAGGCTTGACCAAACGGGAGCTGGAAATCGCTGACGGTGTCGCGTTGGGACTTCACAACAAGGACATCGCTCGACAATTGAACATCAGTGAAGCGACTGTGAAGAGCCACCTGAACGCCATCGGCGGCTGAAGATCGAGGGCCGGGTCGCCCTCGCGATGCTGGCTCAGGAGCGCAACAGACCAAAGGACTAGGTCCTTTTCTCATGCTTCCTCCAACCTAAGATTCATGACCTCGCCGACGCCGCAGCCATAGGATTTCGGCAGTCAAGGGAGGAGGAGGCTATGAGGCGTCCAACCAGGAATCTACTCTACGTGGTGCTCGGGCTTGTCAGCGCCGCGCTTCTGGTGCAAGGCGTGGGTCTTCAGATGCCAAAGGTTCTGAAGATACTGACCGCCGTCCAGGCTCCTGCTGCTCACTCTTCGACCACGGTGGTCCAGGGGAGGGGCGATTCTTCGGCATCGCCTCAGATGATGCAGCCGGCCTCGCCTCAGCTCGGGACGGATAGAGAGCTGTACGGGCAGTACGCTCCCGGCGAAGCGGTGATCATCACCAGCAAAGGCTGGCAGCCGGGTGAGACCGTCAGTCTGACGCTGCATGAGGAGCCGCAGGTCCACCCGGACCGCACGTGGACGGCGGTCGCCGACTCTTCGGGCGCGATCTTCGACAACCAATTGATCGCGGAAGCGAACCCCGAGAATCTCACGCTGATTCTGACGGCGAAGGGCCAGGGCTCCGGGTTGAGCATGCAGAGAAGCTTTTGGACATCGTCTACGACCTTCGACCAGTGCGCAAACGGGCAATCCGGCCGGCCCACAGGGGCCTGTGCGTGGACGAACGGGAACCTCAATGCGCAACAACTCGACCTACGCCGAAGGCATGTCCACGGCCCAGCGGCTCCTCACCAAGGGGCTGACCGGGAACGCAGCGAGCAGTCCTTCTTTATCGTTCTCCAGTTTACGAAGATCCAGTAAGCACTCCTACGACTGGTTCGACTCCTGGACACAGGCTGAATACGAAGGCGTCACATATTCGGTCAAGGATTTCGACTCCGGAACGGCTCTCGATGTGTCTGATCCGTGACCCTCGTGCGTCCAGATACGGTAACGGAGCCGCCGACGACCGCTTGCCACTCAGCCATTACCCGCTCGACAGTCCGCCGTTCCGAGCGATACCTTCGTCAGCACCATAGCCGGTGCTGCGAGCGGCCCCCAATCGTGTTGCACGACGGAGCGGCAGCGCCCAGACAGGATGCACCCAGGCCAGAACTCGCGCCGCCCGAGGGACAGGGTGACCGGACTGTCACGGCTCTGGCCGAATTCCGGCCGTCACGGATGCCGGTTTCGATGGACGTACGGCACGGGCACACCGCGACCAAGTTCGTTCGTGCATACCTCTGATAACAGAGGGCGCGGTCACCCGATGCCGACGCGAGGCGACACCGGCGATTACAACCTGAAGTACACGTTGCCGTGGACTTCGGACTTGCACAGGCCTTCTCAGCTCCAGTGGGCCGCCCACATCGGCCAGCGGGACAGAACATCGCTGATGGGTTGGGGGCACAGGCAACGGCGCGACCGCCATCACCGGCTCGCCCTATCACGGATCGTTGGACTTCTCGACGTCACCGCTCGGTCCGCACGGTGACGGGGGAACCAGCCTCGGGAGCCAGGACAACCAGATGCCAGGCTGGCAGACCGTTGCAAAACGCCGACCCCCGACGGCCGACGAACACGCCGACGAACACGCCGACGAACACGCCGACGAACACGCCGACCAACACGCCGACGCAACACGCCGACGAACACGCCGACGCGACCAACACGCCGACGAACACGCCGACGAACACGCCGACCAACACGCCGACGAACACGCCGACGAATACGCCGACCGATACGCCGACGAACACGCCGACCAATACGCCGACGAACACGCCGACGAACACGCCGACGAACACGCCGACGGATACGCCGACGAACACGCCGACGAATACGCCGACGAACACGCCGACGAACACGCCGACGGACACGCCGACGAACACGCCGACGAATACGCCGACGAACACGCCGACCGAACACGCCGACGAACACGCCGACGAATACGCCGACGAACACGCCGACGAATACGCCGACGAACACGCCGACGATACACGCCGACGAATACGCCGACGAACACGCCGACGGTTACGCCGACGCCCACTCCGGCGGGCCAGGGCTGCAGCCCGGCTTCTGGAAGACTCACCCTGAGCCGCACTGCCCTGGCTGCACTCCGTACTCCACCGAACTAATACCCTCGTCGAGCACGGGTGTTGATCATCCCTAATTGCTTGCAGTAATTGCAACGACTTCAGCAGTCTCCACCTGACGTTCATCCAGGCTCTCAGTCTCAGGGCGGGAACAACTCTGTGCGGCGGAGACCGGAAGCTGCTTCCAGCAGGCGGTCGCGGCGCTGCTCAATTCGTGCGTGCTCGACTATCCGCGGTTATCCGGAGACTGACATTGTCATACCGACGTCAACGACGGCGCTCAAGACCTGCGACAGGAACGGCACGATTCCTCGCTGAGGCCAACCGGATCGCCAGCTCAACAACTTGCTGTGCCCGTTCGGTGGTACCGACACCGGCCAGTCCAACAACGGTGAAATTCCGGAAGTAACTAGCGGCTAACTTCAGGCACCAACCCGGCAGGGCGGATCTTCCGCCCTGCCGTTTTTTTGTTCTCGCCAGCTCAACCTGTTCTCCGGAGCTTTATCTGCGGAGGAGCGCCCGCAAGCAGGATTCTTCGGCGAATCTCTTGACTCAGGACACCGGCGGGTCGGGCCGAACCGCCGCCCGGGACGCGCCGAAGTCCTTGAGATCGTGGGCCGGAGGGGTGGTCACGGAGAGCGGAAGGCCTCGTGAGGCTGCGACCACCGGCCGAAGGCGAGTTGACAGCGAGACAGTGTTTCATGAGAAGATAGAGAGACAGTTCGGAAGAAAGGAATCCCATGGGTAGCCTCGAGACCAGGGTCCAGTTTAAGAGCGGCCTTCCGGGCCTCAAGCTCGGGAGAACGTCCGGCCGGGAAGAGGAGAGAATGCCGGGAAAGAAGGAGGCGGCCGCCCCTTCTCCGAAAGCGCCGGGCGAGAAGCCTGTCGAGCTGCAGGGCCTCCAGGCCGGCCCCCGACTCAGGGTTGCCGTCGCCGCCGAGCAGATCCTCTTCCGTGACGTTCTCTCCAGTCTGCTCAACACGGACCCGGCCTTGAAGATCGTCGGGCAGGCCCACAACGAGAGAGATCTCACCGGGCTCTTGCGCCGAGAGAGGCCTCAAGCCCTTCTTTTCGATTACGAGGCGCTCGGTCCCAACGGGGAGAGCATCATCTCGCGGTTGCGACGTGCCGCGCCCGCGACCCGGATCCTCGTCATGGCAACCCGGTCGAGCACCGAACGCGTCGGACGCGTGCTGCGCGCCGGGGCTTCGGGATTGGTCGGCAAGCACGTGAGCTTCGAGACGCTGATGCAGGCGATCCACGCCGTGGCGCGGGGGGAAGTCTGGGCCGACCGGCGGACCACCGCGCGGGCCCTGGAGCGTTTGACCGCCCGGCTCCCGGGCGCGGGGGACCAGCTCACCAGGCGGGAACTTCAGATCGCGGAGGGCGTCGGTCGAGGCCTTCGCAACAAGGAGATCGCCAGCCAACTGAGAATCAGCCAGAAAACCGTCAAGAGCCACCTGAACAACATCTTCCGCAAGCTGAGGCTCGACAGCCGCGTTGCGCTCGCCCTGCTGACTCAGGAGCGCGGCGTCCAGCCAAAGATCTAGCCAGGAGCGGCCTCCGCTTGGGTCTTGCTTCCGGGCGCTCTTGGATGGATCATCCCCCCTTCAACGATCGGTCTTGGTCAGTTAGGAGGACCCAATGACTCTACGAATCGGCGAAACGGCACCGGACTTCGAGGCGGACACGACCGCTGGTCGTATCCGGTTTCACGAGTGGCTCGGCGACTCGTGGGGCGTTCTCTTCTCCCACCCCAAGGATTTCACGCCCGTCTGCACGACCGAGCTCGGATACATGGCCAGGTTGAAGCCCGAATTCGACAAGAGGAACGTCAAGATCATCGGTCTGAGCGTCGATCCCGTGGATTCCCATTCGAAGTGGGCCAACGACATCAAGGAGACGCAGGGCTACGCGCCCAACTACCCGATGATCGGCGACCCGGAGCTGAAGGTCGCGAAGGCGTGGGGAATGCTGCCCGCCGAGCTGCCGGGCACCTCGCAGGGCCGCACGGCGGCCGACAATCAGACGGTCCGCAACGTCTTCGTCGTGGGCCCGGACAAGAAGATCAAGCTGATCCTGGTCTACCCCATGACCACCGGGCGCAACTTCGACGAGGTGCTGCGGGTGATCGACTCCATGCAGCTCACGGCCAGGCACAAGGTCGCGACGCCGGTCAACTGGAAGAACGGCGAGGACGTGATCATTGCGGGCTCGGTCTCCGACGAAGACGCCAAGAAGCAGTATCCGGGAGGGTGGAAGGCGCCGAGGCCCTACATTCGCATCGTTCCCCAGCCGCAGGTAAACGTCGCTTCGCGCTTGCGCGGGAAATGCGCCCGTTGGGCGCACCGGCGGGCGGCTCGGCCGGATGCGGCCTCGACCGCTCGCCTTTTCCCGCGCAAGCGCTGCGCTCCCGCGGCGCGAGGCTCCTCCCTGCGGTTACTCGGGAGACTCCTCGCGCCGCGACCGGGGCCGCTTACCAGGCCGGACCAAACGCGAGCGGGGCACGCTCACTTCCCGGGCGGGGTTTCCTTCGGGAGGCTCGTCGAGAGGGCGGCGACGGCTTGCCAGCGTCCTTCGCGGCGGACCCATACGCGCATGTAGGGAAAGACGCCGCTCACATCCTGGCTGCCGTGGGTTGCCCGAAGGACGGTCCGGGCGGTGGCGACGGCGCAGTCGCCGAACACGCGCACCTGTATGTCCTCGTGGCGCAGGGATTCGATTCTCACGTCGGATGCCTTGAGGCGCGCGAGCACGTCCGCCTTGGTGATTGCCCTGCCGGCGGGATCCATGCCCTGGAAGTCATCGGCGGTGTAACGGGCGAGATAGGCCGCGTCGCCGCGCAGCAACGCCGCGGGGAACTCGCGCTCGACGGCTTCGAGCGCCTCCTTGTCCGCCTGTGCCCGTTCCATCCCGGCGCTCCTCCTCTCCTGGCCGGCCGCCAGCGCTCCTGTTGTCGCGAAGATCATGGCAAACGTCAATGACCGGCGCATCATCATCCTGCTCCCTTCCGCCGTCCTATGAAGTCCCGAAGAGAACGAGGTTGCCCTCGCTGTCCTTCAGGATCGCGTGCTCTCCCCAGGGCGCCTTCTTCGGCGGCTGTGTGAACTCGACGCCTTTCGCTTTCAGCTCCTCGTAGGTCGCCTTCACGTTGTCGGCGACGAAGACCGCGGCCGGCACCGACCCGGGCTCCGGGCTCGCCTGTTTGAACAGAACGAGAAGCGTCTCGGCGCCCGGCACCTGGAGCTCGATCCAGCGCGAGTCTCCCATCGCCTGGTCCGTGAAGACCTTCAACCCCAGCCTCTTCGTGTAGAACTCGAGTGCGCGCGACTGATCCTGCACGGGGACCGTGACGAACTTGATGCGCTTGAGCATTGCTCGTTTCTCCTTTCGGGTCGAGCCTTGTGCCACAGGCGCATCGGCCTGTAAAGGCCCTCAGAGCATGCTATAGTATTTAAGGCTATAGACGATGCCGGCGTTTCGCCTCGACGATTACGTGGTCGACGTGCTTCTTCGGGACCTCGTCGGTCACGACCACAGCCCGGCCGCCTTCGTGGTCTACCTCTTCCTCTGGAGGCGCACGGTCGGCCGGCGCAGGAAATGGGAGCGCCTGAGCCACCGCGAGATCGCCGAGGAGACCGGCCTTTCGAAGAGCGCCGTGCAGCAGGCGCTGAGGATCCTGCATCGCCGCACCCTCGTTCGGTCCAGGCGCCCACACCAGACGGCGACGCCGGAGCACTCGGTCCGGCGGCCCTGGGCCGCGGACTGAGGAATCCGTCCTCTCCGTCGCGCGGGTTCGGTCAGGCCTCCGCGCTCGCGCCGAAAAGGTGTCGCAGCTGTCGCCCGCTCATGCCGGTGTTGTATGGCCGTGTGCCCGGCTCGAACTCCTTGCCGCGTTCGAGCGCGCCCACGATCACCGGATCGAAGCCCGCGTCCCGGACGAGACGGGCCGCGGTCTCCACTGCTTCGCGGTCGTCGCCGGCGAGCGGGATGCCGACCCGGTCTCCGTCCCGATGCGCCTCGCTCTCGAGCGTCTTGAAATACACGGTGTTCAACGCCTTCACCCATCGGGCGCCCGGAAACATCGCGGCGGCCCAGCCGGCCGAGCCCCGCGGATGCCGCGTGGCCTCTCGCGCCGCGTTCCCGTCGCGCTCTTCGTAGGCATTCCCGGTGTCGAGGACGACCTTGCCGGCGAGATCCGGCGCCAGGTCGCGCGCGAGGTCGGGAACCGCCGCGAGCGGAACTGTCAGCATCACGACTTCACCGAACTTCGCCGCTTCCGCCGGCGTGCCCGCCGACGCGCGTTCTCCCAGCTTCTTGACGAGCGGCTCGAGAGTCTTGGGATGGCGAGACGCCAGCCGCACGTCATGCCCCGCCTGGACCCACAGCTTCGCCACGGTCGCTCCGATCATCCCCGCTCCAACGATGCCGATGCGCATAGGCCCTCCTCAGATCCGAGGTCGCAGTCTCAGTCGAACCGCGCGTCGTCGGCCGACGGGCCGTAGATCGCCGGGACCGGCATGCCGGTCAAGCGCAGGTAGACGGTGAGCTGGCCGCGGTGATGCGAGAGATGCATGAAGGTGTCGCGCAACACGACGTGCCTCACGTCCTGACTGACGACGCGGCCGGCGACGAGCAGCCGCCAGGGCTTGAGCAGGTGCTCTTCGGTTGTGCCCGCGAGCGCGTCCCGCGCCCGCGCGACCTCCTCGTCGAGCGCCCGGACGTGATCGTCGGCCGTGCGAAGCGGCCTCTGGTCGACGTTCGAGCCGCCCGCCGGCTTCAGATCCAGCTCGTCCTGGTTGATGATCAGCCCGAGCCAGGACGGCATTCTCGCGACGAGCATGGCCAGCCTTCCGAGCGGCATCGATTTTTCGTGAGGCTTCCAGTCAAGGCGCCCCTCGGGAATCCGCTCGAGGGCGCGGCGCGTCCGGCCGGCTTCCGCCTCCAGTTGAGCAAGAAAAAGGTCTGTCATCTTCATGCGTCACTCCTCTGAGAGCCTCATGTCAATGGGCCGTCAGGAAGACAAGGCCGAGACGACGGTCCGGCTCGGCGTCTTCCAGTCGGTGACCGGTGTGTACGTTTCGCGCCGCCAGCGATAGGGAAGATCAATGACCAGCCCCGGACGCGTCGCGCTCGTGGCCATCGAAAGCATGTCGTGGAGGACGGTTCGCTGCTGGGCGACGTTGCCGGGCTCGCCCAGGGCGTGGCCGAAGGGCCAGTGCACGTACAGGAATCGAGGCGCGCGAGCGGCGACCGCGACTTCTCTCACCAGGGCCAGCGCGACCGTCGTCACGCCCCTGGCTTCGATTTCTCTCGCGAGCAGTCCCACGGACCGCGTGCAGATGGGTCAGGCGGGCACCAGGAGAGCGAGGTCCGCGCCCGAGTCACGGATGCGGCGCGCGACTTCCTTGATCGACGGCATGAGCCGCGCCGCGCTTCCCATCAGGCCGAATCCGTAATTCTCCCTGGCCAGGCGGCCGATGACGTGCTCCGCCTCCAGCTCCCGCAGGCGCTCGATCGGGAAGATCAGATTGATGTCCTTGAGCGCATCTGTCCGGTCGTAGGCCTGGTGTGAAATCGCGAGGTCGCCCGGCTGCGCGTCCCTGGGAATGACGCGATAGGACGAATCGCTGTTGAGATGGAACGGGGGGTCGCGGCGGAGATGTACTCCGCCGGTCGAGATCAGGACCACGGTCGCATCGGACAGCGGTTTCCGCAACGGTGTCCAGGGAATCTCCGCGCCAACGAGCCGGCGGAGCTGCGGCAGGGAGATCGTCCTGCTGACCCAGCGTCCGAATCTCCCGCCGCGATCGCTGCCCGTGATCCAGCGGGCGAGGAGTTCGTTCAGACGCCCCGCGCGGGTCCGCGCCGGGCCCGGCTCCTCTCCTGCCTCAGGAGGTCGTTTCGGCGGGCGGCCTGCTTCTTCTCCGGTGCTCGTGGACGGCTTTTGTGCGAGCGATCTCATGGGTTTTCCTTTCGGAGACTCGCTTCTCCGCGGGCGCGGCCCAGCGGGCGAGGTTCCCGACATAGGCTCGAATGTCCGCGGCGGCCCGGGCATTCGACGCCATGCCCGTTCCCTCCGGTTCGATGACGCAGGAGGGTGCGCCCTTTCGGGTATCCCAGTTGTAGTCGGCGAAATGGTGGAAGCTGGAATGGGCCACGGCGCGTCCCTGCGCCTGGCCGTTCCGATCGATGCCGCCCTCGAAGGCGACAATCAGATTGAAGGGGCGTCCGCTGGCCGTGCTTCGGCCGATGGCGATGACTCGCGCGGACTCGTCCTGCGGCGGAGCGCTCACCGCGCCTTCGTGAGGATGCGCGGGGAAGAACTCGAGCGTGCGTCCTGGATCGTCCGGATCGAGAAGCAGCGGGTGAACCGGCTCGATCGCCGTGATCCTCTGGAAGTCGCCGTTGGATCCGGAGTGGTAGTTGGGCCAGGAGATCGCCGCCGTCTCCCGGTCGTCGGCTCCACGGCGGGAGGCGTCGGCCTCCGGATTCCGGCCGTGGAAGTGATTCGCCGCGCCGACACCGTCCCCCAGCGAACAGAGCGAGGAGCCCACGTCCTGGTGATCCCGGGCCGTGACGAGCCCTCCGCCCCGGCGCCGGAAGCGGCCGATGGCGGCGCACTCCTCGGCGGTCAAACCGGCGCCCGAATCCAGAGCGAAGAGCCAGAGCTCGTCGAAGTCGGATTCGTCGATCGTCGCGAGAACGGGATCGCGCTCCGAGCCCGAGACCTCCCTGTTCCTGGCCGTGACGGCGACCGGCCGGCCCGGCGCGCCGGACGCTTCCAGGTGCTCTCGCAGGAGAGAAAAGCTGTCGACCGTCCAGTCATCGTGCCTGGCCGGTGTCGTCGTCTGAAGAAGAATCCGAAGCTCATTCGAGTTCATGGCCGCCTCTCATTCATACCGCCTGCGCCACTTGCGGAACCTCAGCCTCCGGGGCGCGCTCCGCCTCGGAAGCCTCCGCCTTGTGGGTCTTCGCGACGAGCACGTAGATCGACGGCACGACGAAGAGCGTGAAGGCCGTGCCGATGATCATTCCGGTCACGAGCATCATGCCGATCGAGTTGCGCGCGCCGGCCCCCGGGCCGGTGGCGAAGACGAGCGGGAAATGTCCCATGACCGTCGCCGCCGTCGTCATGAGGATCGGCCGCAGCCGCGTGGAGGCCGCTTCGATGACGGCGTGGAGCTTGTCTTTTCCCTGCTCCTGGAGGTTGTTGGCGAACTCGACGATCAGGATCCCGTTCTTCGACACGAGACCGACGAGCGTGATCAGGCCGACCTGGCTGTAGATGTTCAACGTCGTCAGGCCGAGGAACGAGAAGAGCAGCGCGCCGGACAGGGCCAGCGGGACCGAGCCCGCCAGGATGATGAACGGATCCCGGAAGCTCTCGAACTGGGCGGCGAGCACGAGGTAGATCAGGATTCCCGAGAGCAGGAACGTGCCGAGGAACTTGCCCCCCTCGACCCGGAGCTGGCGCGATTCGCCGGCGTAGTCCACGGTGAAGCCCTTCGGCAGGGAGCGCGAGGCTTCGCCCTCGAGGAACTTGAGCGCCCGGTCGAGCGAGACGCCCGGCGGGATGACGCCCTGGATGCGCACGGCGTTCAACTGCTGGAAGCGCTTCAACTCCCGCGGCTCGGTCGAGGTCTTCAGTGTCGCGAAGGTCGAGAGCGGCACCAGCTTGTTGCCGGCGCCGGTGACGTAAATCTGCTCGAGCTGGTCCGGCGTCAGTCGCTCCGAGCGCTTGATCTGGGGGATGACCTTGTAGCTGCGCCCCTGGATGCTGAAGCGGTTGACGTAGTCGCCGCCGAGCATCGTCGCGAGGTCGCGGCCGGCCTGGCCGAGGTCCACGCCCTGGGAGCGGACCTTGTCGCGGTCGAACACGACCTCGGCCTGCGGCTGATCGAACTTCAGGTCGGAGTCGGCGAACATGAAGAGGCCGCTCGCGAACGCCTTCCCGACGAGCTGGTTGGCGAACTCGGTCAGCCGCTCGGGCTCGGCCGTCGAGGCGATGACGAAGTCCACCGGGTAGTCTCCGCCTCCCGGCAGAGCCGGCGGGATGAGCGAGATGACGCGCACGCCCGCGATCGTCGAGAGCCTTCCGGCCGCCTCGACCTGGAGCTGTTCCGTCGTCTTCTTGCGCTGGCTCCAGGGCTTGGTGACCATGCCGCCGAAGCCGCCGTTGGGGGCCGTGATCTGGAAGATGCTCTCGGCCTCGGGAAACGACCGGTAGACGTCGTGGACCTGCGAGGAGAAGAGCTTGGTCTGGTCGATGGTGGCGTTGGGCGCCGCCTGGATGAGCCCGAACACGACGCTCTGGTCCTCTTTCGGGGCGAGCTCCCGCTGCGAGAACATGTAGAAGGGGACGATCAGCAGGGCGACGATCGCCCACAGGGCGAAGACGACCGGCCGGTAGTTGAGAGTCCCCGTCAGCAGGCGGGCGTACGTCTTCCGGACGACCTCGAAGTGCCGGTTGATCATCCCGGCGAAGCCGCGGTCGGAGCCGCCGGCGCGCAGGAGCTTCGAGCTCATCATCGGGGAGAGAGTGAGCGCCACGACCCCGGAGATGATCACGGCGCCGGCGAGCGTGAACGCGAACTCGCGGAAGAGCGCGCCGGTCAAGCCTCCCTGGATGCCGATCGGCGCGTACACCGCCGCCAGCGTGATCGTCATGGCGATGATCGGGCCGGCGAGCTCCCGCGCGGCCTTGATCGCGGCGTCAAACGGCTGTTCCCCCAGGTGGAGATGCCGCTCCACGTTCTCGACGATGATGATCGCGTCGTCCACGACGAGGCCGACGGACAGCACGATGCCCAGAAGCGTCAGCAGGTTGATCGTGAACCCGGCCACCAGCATCAGGAAGACGGCGCCGACGAGGGAAACGGGAATCGCGACGATCGGGATGAGCACCGACCGGAAGGAGCCGAGGAAGAGGAAGATGACGAAGATGACGATCAGGAGCGTGACCGTCAGGGTCTTCAAGACCTCGCGGATCGCGTCCTGGATGTAGGCCGTCGAGTCGTACGGAATCCCGACCTTCATGCCGACGGGGAGCTGCGCCCGGATGTCGGGGATCGCGTCGCGCACGTTCTTGATCACGGAGAGGGTGTTGGCGGTCGGCAGGACCCAGACCCCCATGAACGTGGCGGCCTGTCCGTTGAACCGGACGTCGGACTCGTAGTTCTCGGCGCCGAGCACCACGTCGGCGATCTCGCCCAGCCGCACGATGACGCCCTTGTCTTCCTTGACCACGAGATTGCGGAACTCCTCGGCGGTCTGGAGGTTGGTGTTGGCGATGAGGTTGACCGACACCATGGACCCGTTCGTCTTGCCCAGGGCGGAGAGGGAGTTGTTGTTCGCCAGCGCGCTGCGCACCTGCGACGGCGAGATCCCCAGGGCGGCCATCCTGTCGGGCTTCAACCAGACCCTCATCGCGAACGTCCGGCTGCCCAGGATGTCGGCCCTCTGCACGCCGGAGATCGCCGAGAGCTTCGGCTGGACGACGCGCGTCAGGTAATCGGTGATCTGGTTCTGGTCGAGGTTCTCGGAGGAGAACCCGATGTAGATCGCCGCGAACTGCGTGTCCGCGGTCTCCAGGTTGATGACCGGCGCCTCGGCCTCCGGGGGGAGGTCGTTGCGAACCTGCGCGACCTTCGATTGGACCTGCGTCAGGGCCGCGTTCGTGTCGTAGTTCAATTTCAGGTGCACGGTGATCGTGCTCAGGCCCTGCGCGCTCGAAGACTCCATGTAGTCGATGCCGTCCGCGCTCGCGATGACCCTTTCCAGCGGCGTGGTGATGAAGCCCCGCACGAGGTCGGCGTTGGCGCCGACGTACGCCGTCGTCACCTTCACGACCGCGATGTCCGTCCTCGGGAACTGCCGCACCGACAGGGACCGGATCGCCTGCAGCCCGGCGATCAGGATCACCAGGCTGACGACGACGGAGAGGACGGGACGCCGGACGAAGAGGTCGGTGAATCTCATGTTCGTTGTCCTCTTAGCTGTCTTCGGGTTTCGGAGCCGGGTTGTTGCCGGGTTGCGTCTTGTTGTTGACCTGCACGGCGGCGCCGTTGCGGAGCTTGAAGACGCCCGAGGTCACGACCTCCTCCCCGTTCTGGAGGCCGGAGGTGACCGCGATCTGGTCTCCGCGCGCGGCGCCGAGCTTGACGATCTGCTGGCGCACGCCGCGGTACTCCTTGCCGTCGGGGCCCTTCAGGTTCGCGACGATGAAGACGGAGTCGCCGTACGGGGCGTAGTTGATCGCGGAGGCCGGAAGCGCGATGACCGTCTCGCTCGCCGGCAGGAGGACCTTCGTGTCCACGAACATGCCGGGCTTCAGCTTCCCCTCCGGGTTCGCGAGCGTGGCCTGGACCTGGACGTTGCGCGTCGCCTCGTTCACGACCGAGTCGAGCGCGGTGATCTTGCCGGAGAACTCGACGGGCGCGGACCCTCCGGAGAGCCCGGCGGCGACGCGCACGGCGCCTCCCACTCTCGCGCGGGCGACGTCCTGCTGGGGCACGGAGAAGTTCACGTAGATCGGGTCGAGGGACTGGAGCGGCACGACCGGCGCTCCTCCGGCCAGGTACTGGCCGAGGTTGACCTGGCGGATTCCCAGGATCCCGGTGAACGGCGCCCGGATGGTCTTCCTTTCGATCGTGGCGCGGATCTCGCCGACCTTGGCCCGGCCCTGCGTGTTCTCCGCCGCGGCCTTGTCGTAGTCCGCCTGGGAGATGACGCCCTTCTGGAGCAGGCCGCTCACCCTGTCGAAGTTGATACGGGAGAGCTTCTGCTGCGCCTCCGCGGCGGCCAGTTGCGCGCGCTCCTCGCGCGTGTCCAGCTGCACGAGGACGGCGCCTGCCCGGACCGCCTTGCCGGAATCGAAGTGGATCTGGTCCACGATTCCGGGCAGGTCCGCGCTGACCGTGACGCCGTGCACGGCGGCCACCGTTCCGATCGCGGCGAGGTTCGCCGGCCACTGCTCCTGCCGGGCCACGATCGTCGTCACGGCCTCGGGAGGCGGCTGGAAGGAGGAGTGCTGCGCGATCGCCTTCTTCACCTGGCCGTACTTCACCGCGCCGATGGCCGTGAGGAAGACGGCCATGGCCAACACCATCAGTGTCATCCGTTTCTTCATGAGAGCCAGACCTCCAATCTCAGTGCATGAGTCCGTCGCCGGGGGCGCTCTTGCCCGCCGGTTCTTCGATCTGGATGTGCCGCTGTTCGAGCAGAACCCCCGTGGCGCGGGCAAGCGCGGTCTCCGCCTTGCGGTAGTCGCGTCAGACGCGTCGGTCTCGGTGACCCGGGCGAGGGTCAGGTCGTTCTGGCGCGTCAGGACGAGGAAGTTGGTGGACAGCCCGGCCTTGAAGCGCTCCTCTTCCGCCCCGAGCTGGATCTCGGCGGCCTCGCGCGAAGCCCGCGCCGCTTCGATCCGCTGAGTGGCCGTTTCGAGGGAGAAGACCGCGTTGCGGACCTCGGCGCCGACGGACTGTTCGGCGGCCGTGATCCCGACGTTCGCCTGGGAGACCCGCGACTTCGCGATCGCGAGGTTCGCCTTCGCCGTGCGGTTCCCGATGGGGAGAGAGAACGAGAGGCCGACCGACGCGTCCGGAAACTGGTTCTCGCCGATCGTGCCGTAGGAGCGTCCCGTCCCGCCGGAGACCGGCGGCGGAAGGACGGGCGGCGCCCCGTTCAGGTTCATGGCGTCCGGGTTCAATCCGCCGGCGAGCCCGCGCCGCTGGTAGGCGGCGACGACGTCGAGCCTCGGGAGAACGTCGCTCTTGCGGCCGGCCACCTGGGCCTCGGCGCGCTCGCGCTGGGCTCGCGCCTCCGCGATCTCCGCGCGCTTCGCCACTCCTGTCGCGAGCGATTCCGTGAGGCTCGGATGGCGCAGCTGCGTCTCGGGGGCGTCCGTCGGCACGATGTCCGAGGCCCAGTCCGGGTCGCCCGGGTCGCCGAGGACGAGGAGCTTCAGCACGTTTTCCGCCTCCTCCACGCGCTGGCGCGCGAGGGCGAGGTTCCCGCGCCGCCGCTGGAGCTCGGCCGTGGGCTCGGCGACGTCGGTCTTGGCGAGCGCGCCCGACTCGACGCGCACCTTCGTGTCGGAGAGCTGTTTGTCGGCCAGCTCGACCGAGCTCTGGATCGAGGCGACGTCCCGCCGGACCGCGACGAGGTTCCAGTAGGCCGCGTCCACCTGCGTCATCGTGTCGGAGACGGTCTGCTCGAGGTGCGCGATCGAGGCGGCGCGGTCCGCCGCGGCCACGCGGATCGCCTCGCGCGCCGGGTCCATCTGGAGGCTCCGGAGCAGCGGCTGGCGCAGCGAGACGCCGACGCCCGTGTCGTACGCCGGAGAGAGGATCGTGAAGACGCCGTTGGTCGTGGAGCGCCCCCAGTTGGTGAAGAGGGACACCGATCCGCCGGTCGGCAGGAGGCGCCCGAAGCTCGTCGAGGCTTCGACCCCCTCGTTGTCGGGAGCGAGCGATCCCGCCGGCGCCCCCGAGAAGACGGAGTTGATCGGATCGGTGTACTTCCTCCAGGAGACGTCGGCGTTCCAGAAGATGTCGTAGGCGCCCTCGGCGCCCTTGACCGTCTCGTTGGCCTGGTCGGCGCTCTGGCGCTCGACCGCGAGAGCCGTGTTGCGCTCGAGCGCGCGCCGCGTCGCCTCCTGGAGCGTGAGCCTGAAGGGAGCCGGATCCGCGGCAAGGAGAGTCCCCGCGGCAAGCCAGAGAGCGAGAGCCGCGGAGGATCTCATGAGAAGCCCCATTTGCCGCTTCCCGTGCCGGAGGCTCCGCGGCCCGCGCCCTTGGATCCCGAGGCGCGCGAGCGCGAGATGCGCGGGTCGAGAGTCTGGGCGATGAAGGCGAAGCGCCGCAGCCGCAGATTGGACAGGGCGCTCCGCTCGATCGGCGTCAGCTCCAGTCCATGGGCCGCCGCCATCTCGAAGCTGGAAGGCTGAACGGGAAAGAAAGACCTCCGGAAATCCTCGTCCGTCAGGATCTTTCCCAGGAGCATTTCGACGCATCTCTGTGACATTCGCCTGATGCCTCTCTCTAGAGTCGAACGGAAGACTCCGAAATCGACACGGGATTGGAAGTACACACTCCGTGCCAGGCCGGATTCACAGGGAGAGGGCGCGCGAGAAACCCTTCGCGATCAGTTATCTACGCGAAGGGGATCCGAAGCCTCACCGGCCTCCGGCAGGAGAGGCTGTCCGCGGATTTTTCGGCAGAGTGTCGAGAAATCGGCGGTCAGGCTCGGCTCGGCACTCTCCCGTTCCGCGCCTCTTCGATGGTCCGGACGGCGCGCGTCCGGCTCTGGATGGCCTCGACGACGCGCCTTGCGTCTCTCGCGACCCCATGAATCATCGTCGATGACATCGCGTAGAGGAAGTGAAGGCCGACGAAGTACAGCCCCGGCGCGCTCGCGACCCTCAGCCGATGCCGTACTTCTGGATGCGGGAGTAGAGCTGCGAGCGGGTGATCCCCAGGAGGCGGGCGGCGAGGGCCTTGTTGTTGCGGGCCTCCTTGAGCGCGTTCTCGACGAGGTTGCGCTCGACGTCATTGAGGCTCTGGTTCGGCGCCGCCGCCGGCGAGATCGCCCCCTTGCCGTTACCCGGGCGCGGCGCGGGCAGGTGCTCGGCGGTGATCAGGCCCCCGTCGCAGAGGATGATGGCCCGCTCGATCGCGTTGCGCAGCTCGCGAACGTTCCCCGGCCAGGAATAGGAGAGCAACACGTCGCGCGCCTGTTTCGAGATCCCGGCGCACGGCCGGCCCACGGTCTTTCCGATCTCCTCGACGAAGGCTTCGGCGAGCGGGAGGATGTCTTCCCTTCTCTCGCGCAGCGGTGGCAGCGCGATCTCGAAGACCCGCAGGCGATAGTAGAGATCCTCGCGGAAGTCTCCGCGGGCGAGCGCCGCCGAGAGGTCCCGGTTGGTGGCCGCGATGATGCGGACGTCGGCCTTCTGAACGCGCGACCCTCCCAGCCGCTGGAACTCCCGCTCCTGCAGCACTCGCAGGAACTTCGCCTGGACGGACGGGGACATCTCGGCGACTTCGTCCAGGAAGAGCACCCCTTCGGCGGCCTGCTCGATCTTTCCCGGCCGGGACTGCAGGGCACCGGTGAAGGCGCCGCGCTCGTAGCCGAAGAGCTCGGATTCCAGGAGCTGCTCGGGGAGCGCCGCGCAGTTGATGGCGAGGAAGGGCTTGCTCGAGCGCGGCGAGGCGGCATGGATGGCGAGGGCGACGACTTCCTTTCCGGTGCCGGATTCCCCCGTCAGGAGCACCGTCGTCTCCGTCGGCGCGACCCGGGAGACGAGGTCGAGCACTTCGCGCCAGCTCTTCGAGTTCCCGATGATCTGCCGCGGTCCGCCCAGATACGACGCGAACGCCTCCATCAGGGAGGCCAGCCGTCCCTCGAGCCGCAGCGCCTCCTCGCGCGCCTCCGCGGCGAGCCGGGCTTCCTCCGCGAGCTTTTCGTGCGAGAGCACCAGCGCGACCTGGTCGGCGATGCGGCGGGCGATGTCGGCGTCTTCCTCGCGATACTTTCCGACCGTCCGCGAGAGGAAATTCAGGCCTCCGACGACCTCTCCCTCCAGCCGCACGGGCACGCGCAGGAGAGACCGCATCCCCTCCTGCTTCATGCCTTCGTACTTCTCGCCGCAGCACCGGGACTCCTTGCGCAGGTCCCGAACGAGGAAGAAGCTCCAATCGGCGTCGGTCTGCGGGTTGCCGTCGATAGAGATCTTCTCGGGCATGTCCGGGACCCGGTCTCCGGTGTAGGCATGGATCCGGATCGTCTTGCGGTCCTCCGAGAACAGACCCAGCGCCATCCGGTCGTGCGGCAGGATCCCGCCGACCGCGGCGGAGAGCTGGTCGAAGACCTCGCGGATGTCGAGCGCCTTCGACAACGTCGGCAGCACCGCCTCGAGCGCTTCGCTCCGGCGCCGCCGCTCCCGCTCCTCCCGGAAGAGCCGATCGTGCCGGAGCGCCACGGCGACCAGGTCCGCGATCGCCAGCACGGTGGCCTCGTCCTCCGAACCGAAGGCGCCGACCCGGGAGGAGGAAAACCAGATGGTCCCGAGCGGGCGAGCCGCCGGCAGCAGGCAGGACATCAGCGACAGGCAATCGAGGGCGAGGATCCGGCGGTCGAGGAGGTAGGAGGGGTCGAGAATCGTCCGGACGTCGGAATGGCGGAAGACCTTGCCGATCGCGTCCAGCCGCACGCCGGGCGAGACGTCGGACCGGCTGTACTGGCCGATATCTTCGGTTCGCAGGTCCCCCGCGACGGCGTAGGCCGAGAAGGTGACGTTCTCCAGGTCCTCCCACGGGACATCGGGGTCCTCCACGACACTGACCCCCATGACATCGAACGGCAGCACCTGCCGCGCCGCCTCGGCGACGCGCGGGAAGACGTCCGTCAACTTCAGGCTCTCGGCCACGGTCCGCGCGATCGCCGAGAGGGCGAGGCCGAGCTTCTCCTGGCGGGAAACGGGCGGGGGGGCGACGGCAGGGCTCACGGGTTCCACAATTCCAATTCTAAACAACGAATTCCAGCCCGCCGGGTTTCGCGGCCCGGCCGAACCGTCCGCGCCGCCGGTCATCCGGCCCGGGGTCGCAGAACGGACCTGCTCCCATTCCGCGGCTCCTCGGAAGGCCCGTCGAGAGAGCGGCAGGATTCTCCGACGATCGGATTGCCATAGCGAGAATCCGGGCCGCCGGGTCCTGTCGCCGTCGGCTTTCGACCGCGGCGTTCGCTACGCGAACGGCGGTCGAGAGAGTCAAAACCAGGGCTTTGAGTTTCGGATCAGCCGCGCGCGAGGTCTCCGTCCGGCGCCACCCGTCGGCCCTTCACTTCGGTGTAAGCCGGACTGAAAGCCCCGGAGCCGGCGGCGTTTCCCGCAGGAGGTGATGGGTGAGGAGGATGGAAGAGATCAACCGGCGCCGCGCTACCTGTGCGACGAACCCTCAGCGGCGGCCGGTTCTCCCTCTTGGGGCCGGCCGCCGCGTGCCGACGAGGGAAATGCCGACGGCTCCGGGGCGGCATAAATCGCGCTGGCGCTGCCGTTGCCAGGATTCCACTGAGTCCTGCGAGTTGCCCCGCTTGCAGAATCTAAGCTCCGTTTCGAGATCGAGCGACGGCTTGATTTCACGCTAAGAACGCGGCTTGACATGCAAGTATTTACTTGCATATTATGAGGCCGTGAGATGGACCGCGTATTCAAGGCACTGGCCAGTCCGGCAAGAAGGCGTCTGCTAGACGCGCTCCGGGCGCGCGACGGACAGACGTTGGGAGAGCTGTGCAAGCGTCTCGACATGACCCGCCAGGCGGTCACGCAGCACCTCGACC
The DNA here is from genome assembly GCA_963741435.1 of uncultured Acidobacteriota bacterium. GTDB lineage: Bacteria > Acidobacteriota > Thermoanaerobaculia > UBA5066 > Gp7-AA6 > JAWOLE01. Next base: position 100,074 of record CAVUIX010000050.1, read on the forward strand.
TGCTGGAAGGCGCCAACCTGGTCGCAACGGTCCGCCGGGGGCGCGAGAAGCTGCACTATCTCAATCCCGTCCCCATCCACGAGATCCACGAGCGTTGGATCAGGAAATACGAGCGTCGGCGGCTGGACGCCTTGCGCAACCTCAAGAAGAAACTGGAAGGAGATGAGCATGGATAAGCCTGAGTTCGTCTATGTGACCTACATCGCGACAACCCCCGAGAAGCTCTGGAACGCCCTCCTCGATTCCGAGATGACAGGGAAGTACTGGCAGCATGACAACGTCTCGGACTGGAAGCCCGGCTCCCGTTGGGAGCATCGCCGCCACGATGAGACGGCCGCCGTCGATCTGGTCGGCAAGGTCCTCGAGAGCTCGCCGCCCCGGCGTCTCGTCCTGACGTGGGCCTACCCGGCCGACGAAGCCCGCGAGGACAAGCACACGAGGGTCACCTTCGACATCGAGCCGGTTCGCGGCGTGGTGCGCTTGACCGTGACGCATGACACCTTCGCGCCCGGCTCCGACATGCGGGAACGCATCATGGAGGGGTGGCCCAAGGTGCTCTCGAGCCTGAAGTCCCTCCTGGAAGTCGGCCGGCCGCTCCCCCGGCTGTGGTGAAGGTCCGGCGCACGGCGCGCTTCCCGGGCGCACCGAATGGGCAGCGTCCTTCATCAAGTGTGACCGCGCGACGATGACTGGGGAAGACATCGCCAATGGCCGGAATCGCCGAATCCACGGATGGGCCTGGGTGGCTCTCACCTTGAGCCTCGCTCTTCACGTCTGGGACGAGGCGAGCCACGACTTTCTCTCGCTCTATAACCCGATGGCGCTCCGTCTCCGGCAAGCCGCGCCTTTCCTGCCGATCCCGGTCTTCACGTTTCGCGTCTGGCTGGCGGGGCTCATCGGCGCCGTCGTCCTGCTCCTGTTGCTGTCCCCGTTCGTCTTCAGAGGAGCATCCTGGTCCCGCGGCGCGTCGTACCTGTTCGGCGCGCTCATGCTCCTCAATGGCTGCGTTCACATTCTCGGCTCGATCCAGTCATCCCGGCTTCTGGCCGGCACGTACTCCGCGCCGCTGCTGGTTCTTGCCTCCCTCGCTCTCCTCATCGCCGTCCCGAGAGCGCGTCGCGAGGCGCGGAGCTTCGCAGCCGTGAGAAGCGCAAGCCGCCTCGTTCTCATCGTTACAGGAGAATCGCTAACCCGGCTATTGGACGATGCTCGAGGTGGAAGGTTCTCCCAGGGAGGGTGACAGCGATTCGACGTCGGGCCGTGCCAGCTGTGAGGATGTCGGTTGGTCGTCCGCCTCCTTGACCACAGTCGGAGTCTCCGCCGGGACGGCGGGGTGCGATTCCGCGCGCCTCTTGACTTCCAGGAGCATCTTGCGCTCCATCAGGAATTGTCCCGGGTCAAGGACCAGGAACGTCAGGATGCCTTTCGCGTTTCGAGGCAGCCGGGCGCGGCACCGGGAGACGAGCCGGGTCGCCTTGTCGCCGGCAGGGTAGAGGACGATCGCCCAGGTCACCTGCAGGTCGGGCATGGGCGGCGGGCCCAGGACGAGCATCCTTCCGGGCACGACGGCCTTGACGCGCATGTTGCCCGCCCGGTCGAGGGCGTCCCCGACTCTTGGATCCTGGAACTCGGGAAGGATGCGCTCCGCGTTGGTCACCTTCATCTTGAGCAGCCGCTCGACCGTGAGATAGCTGTAGAAGCCGCCTCGCGGCAACTCTCCCATCTGAGCGATCCACGGCCAGATCTCCTCGGGAGACGCCTCGATCGTGATCGCCCTGTTCGTGACGTAAGTCGGCTCGGGAACTTCCTCGTCGAGCGGCATGGCGCGCGCGATCTCCTCATCGGTCGCTCCCCAACGCAGATGCCACTTGCGGAACCACGCCACGTAAGCGGCGACCGCGGCGCCGCCGGCCACCAGGACACCGGAGCTCTTTGCCCAACGTCTCTTCATCTCATCCTCCTTCGGCCACCGATCGCGACTCGAGAGAATCTCCCGGCTGCGGTCCGCGGCGGCACATCGGACGCTATGGCTTTCTCCTCCTGCGCGAAAGATGAGCCTTCATCATTCACCCCGTATTGACGCCGAAACGGTGCGGTATTTGCAACGCTGAGCTGGTGACCCGATCCCGGGGTTTCTGGAGGTGCAACGTGATGGAGCGGTTGCGCGGATTGGCACACTCACTGCTGAGGATAGTCGCCGGGTTGTTGTTCATCTGCCCGGGCGGGATGAAGCTGTTCGGCTGGTTCGGCGGCATGCCGGCGGGCGTCCGTCTCACCCCGCTCCTGATCGCGGCCGGAGTGATCGAGGTCTTCGGCGGCGCGCTGATCGCGCTCGGGCTCTTCACGCGGCCGGCCGCGTTCATCGCGTCCGGCGAGATGGCGTTCGCCTACTTCATGGGACATTTCCCGAAGGGGTTCTGGCCGATCCAGAACCAGGGCCAGCCGGCCGTGCTCTTCTGCTTCATCTTTCTCTTCCTCGCAGCCGCCGGGCCGGGTCCCTTCAGCCTGGATCACGTGATCCGGCGCCGCCGCAGCTCGTTGCCAGCCAGTGGCTGATCCAGGTCAAGTCGAGCGAGGCGCCAGGGACCGGAGTCGCCTGCACCGTGGCCGACACCGTGGCCAGCGTCATCGTGGCGCCCGGCAAGGCGACCCGGGTGACCTTCCCGAGCCCGGCCGTGCGCGACGCGGCGACCGCGGGCACGGCGGGCTACTCGCAGTATCAGGCGCCGGTCCTTCCCTCGCAGTCCACGGCGCCCGTCCTCTGCGCGCCCTTCTGATGTCCGCCTGAACCACAGAGGGAAGCCCTGACCCCGGTTTCTCGCGGTTGAAGAAGAACTCATCTGCCCGGAGGTTATGGGCGGGCACGCGGCCGCCGGTCCTCCGGCTTCCTGCTCGAGAAATCTGAAAAAATTCGCCGCGCTCCCGTGAAATTGATTCGAGCACGTCATGACAAGCGCACTGCTGCGGGCGGACAATCCGTTAGGGTGTCAAGAGAGGAGGAGTTATGAACATCAGATTCCCAGCAGCCGCCGCTGCCCTCGCGCTTATCGTCATGACCGGCGTCGCGTTGGGGCAGAGGGCCGACCAGAACACCGGCGGGCCGACCAAGAACACGCTTCGGCTCACGCTGGCCGAACCGGTGGAAGGAGCCGCCATCACGGGAAGCCTCGTCCGGGTTGTCGTGGGGTACAACCAGAACGCGTTCGGAAGCGGCCAGGGCACGAGCTTCGGCGATCCGAACTTCCCGCAGCCCCGTTTCAATGTCTACCTCGACGACATGCTGGAGACGACGCTCCAGGGGACCGAAGCCAACGTCGCCCGGATTGAGAACGTAGCGCCCGGGAGCCATAAGATTACGGTCGTCGCGCTCAACGTCAGCGGGGAGATCATCGACCGCAAGGAGGTCAACATCACGACCGCGGCGGCCCCGGTGCCGGCGCCGCGCGCCGAGGTGAAGGAAAAGGTAGTCCCGCAGGAGCCTGCGCCGGTCCCGGCTTACGAGCCCCCGGCTCCGCCGCCCATCGTGGAGGCCGAGCCACTTCCCACGACTGCCTCCAACCTGCCCCTGCTCGCGCTGGCCGGTCTCGTTCTCGTCGCGGCCGGTCTGGTTCTCCGCCTCAAGGCCCGTTGACCGGCAAGAGATCCGGCACCCGGTTCCCCTCTCGGGGCCGGGTGCCGTCCTCCGCTCGCTTCCTGCCGCGACCGTACCCTGCGCGGTACGGCTCCCAACAGTGGATGAGTCCTACTTGGGTAGCTGGTAGTCTCCCTCGATCTCGTAGGTCGTGGAGCCGTCGGCGTTGCCTTTCCCCTTGTAGGTCCCCTTGCCCTTGATCCCCTTGAGCTTGCCGGTGCCGCCCGTGTAGCTCCACGTGCCGGTATCGGTCTGCAGGGCTCCATCCTTGAGCGTCCCGCCGCCCTGGAACTTCACGTAGATCTTGTCGCCGTTGTCCATGGTCGAAACGTGGACGCCGTGGCCGCTGTACTTGCTGCCGGTCATGTCGTCGAAGGAAATGCTGTAGCCGTCCTTGGTCTTGGAGCCCGCGATCTCCATCCCCGGGGACCACGTGCACGTGGCTTTGCCGACTCCCATCATGTGGCCGGGCATGTCGCCGACCTCGATCGCGTGCGACGGATCGGGCTTGCCGCACTGGATCGTGCCCGAGGTCTTCGTCTGAGCGCCCGCCGCCGCGGCCAGCGCGCCCGCCGCCAGAAATGCCACCGCCGTTCTGAATCGCATGTTGCCTCCTTCGTTGTTTCCTGCGTTTCTTGAGGCGCGAGGATACATCAAGCGCCAATCGGAGAGAATGCGGGGCGTGAGCTCCGTGCCGCCGCGATCTTCCAGCCCCTGGAAAGGGGTTCTTGCCGGTGGGCTGATCGCCGGGATTCTGGACATCATCTTCGCCTTCGTCTTCTATGGGCTGCGCGGCACGCCGCCCGTTCGCATCCTGCAGTCGATCGCGAGCGGTCTCCTCGGGAAGAAGGCCTTCGACGGGGGAGCCGGCACCGCCGCGCTCGGCGGGGCCTTCCAGCTCTTTATCCCGACCGTCGCGGCGGCCGTGTATTACGGTTTCGACCGAACCCTTCCGTTCGTGAGAAAGCATCCGGCCGTGTGCGGAGTCCTGTTCGGAGTCGTGATCTACGCTGTCATGAACTTCGTGGTCCTGCCGCTGTCCGCGATTCCGTGGAAGCCCCGTTACCCCATCGGCGTCGTCGTCCCCGCCGTGCTCGCGCACATGTTTCTCATCGGGCTCCCGATCGCGCTCGCGGTCCGGCGCTTCTCTCGTTAGAAGCGCGAAGCGGGGGAATTACGACGTCCTGGCCTTGAGGCGCGCCGCGCCCGGGCGGCTCGCGACGACGCGGGCCCCGCTCTTCAAGACGGCGGCCAGACGCGATCCTTCATGAGGCTCGATCGCGACGACGAAATCGAGATTGACGACGTGGGAACGGTGGATCCGGACAAAACGGCGGGGATCGAGCCGCGTCTCCAGGTCCTGGAGGCGCGCGTGGATCAGGTGCTGTCGCCCGCCGGCGTGCAACTCCACGTAGTCGTCGCAGGCCTCGAGACGCTCGACGCTCTCCAGGGGGACGGCGATCACCCGCCCCCGCTCCCGCACGAACACGCGCTGTGATCGGCCGGGAAGCCGTGAGCGCTTCGCGCGCCCGCGCGACGACCGGGGGCATGCCGTGCTCGATGGCCGCCCGGCCGCGCTCGGCCGCGGCGCGAACGCGCTCTCGCCCGAAGGGCTTGAGCAGGAAGTCGAGCGCGCCGATCTCGAACGCGGTGACGGCGTATTTTTCAAACGCGGTCGTGAACACGATGTAAGGACGGTGCGTGATCTGCTCGACGACCGCCAGGCCCGTGACGCCCGGCATCATGATGTCGAGGAAGAGGATGTGAGGCCGCAGGGCGTCCACCGCGCGGATTGTCTCCAGCCCGTCGCCCGCCTCGTGGACCTCCCCGATCCAGTCGAGGGTCGCGAGATGGCCGCGCAGCGCCCGGCGCGCCAGAGGCTCGTCGTCGGCGATGACGACGACCGGCTTACGAGTCACCGGCGTCCTCTCGCGTCGGGGGCTGGCAGGGGAGCCGGATCGACACCTCGTAGCCGGCCTCGGCGCCGGCATTGATCGCCAGCAGGGCTGCCTTCCCGTAGACCGCGTCGAGACGTTCCCTGAGCGCCCGCAATCCATATCCGGTCCCGTCCCCATCGGACGTCCCGCGTCGGGGCGCCGTCGTCCCGTACACGGAGGAGGAGGGTCGCCCCGTCCACGCGCGTGGTGATCTCGACCCGGCCCCCCTCGACTCGGTTCGCGATCGAATGCCGCACGGCGTTCTCGACGAGCGTCTGCAGCGCGAAGGACGGCGTGCTGCATTCGAAGGAACGCGGGTCGATGTCCCGCGAGACGCGCAGGCGTTCCTCGTAGCGAAGCTGTTCGAACTCGAGGTAGCGTTCCGTGAACTCCCACTCGTCGCGAAACGAGACGGTCTCGCCGGGGTCGTCCCGCAGCGTGTGCCGCAGGATGTCGCCGAGCTTCTCGACCGCGTTCTCCGCCCGCGCCGCGTCCTGCCGGACGAGAGCGCCGACGGTGTGCAGCGCGTTGAAGAGAAAATGCGGGTTGAGCCGGCTGCGCAGCGCCTCCAGTCGCGCCTCGACGAGCGCCGCCTCCGCGCGCATTGCGCGGCGCTCGCTTGCGTTGGCCCGCTCCCGGATCTGGATCGAATACGAGACGCCGGCGACGAGGCCGTAGAGCCAGACCCCCATCAGGAACTGCCACGCCACGATGCGCGACAACACCATGTCGGCCATGTGGTCCCAGAACGGCACCTTCCGAAGGAAGGACTCGGACCAGTTCATGGCGGCGAGCCACAGAGCGGCGTAGGCGGACGCCGCCGCGAGGTGCTTCGCGTAGAAAGCCGGACGGACCTTGAGCGGCCAGGGGTGACCCGCGCAGAAACGCCAGACCTCGATCCCGAGGATCGCGGCGCCGCCGATCGCGATGACGCCCGACCAGAGGGCCATCGTGAGCTTCTCGCCGGCGTAAGACAGGAAGAAGAGGACCCAGAAGAGGAAGAAAGGGAGCCAGGCTCCCACGACCGTCAGGGTCCGAACGACGACGACACGAGCGCGCATGAGTTGCGAGCTTCAGGATAGCGCGTCTCCCCGGGTCCGTATGTCGGTTCACCGAGCGAATTCGCGTGTTCACCGAAGACCGCTCACGTCGGCGGCCGGTCGGCCCCTATGGTGCGGGTGCGGGGATAGCGGAAGGAGAAGAACCATGAGGAGCCAGCGTTCCGGATCGGTCACGGCGAGAACGGTTGCATGTCTTGTCCTGGCATCGACGCTCGCGCAGGGGAGGGAGCGCGCGCGTCCGGCCCCTCTCGATGCGGAGGCGGCCGCGGCGATGAGACAGAAGATCACCACTCCTTCGCGAGCTCACAAGAGGCTGGATGTGTTCGTCGGCGTCTGGGCGGCCAGGACGTCCCTGTGGATGGACCCCTCGCAGCCGCCGGCGATCTCGGAAGGAACCCTCGAGCAGAAATGGATATTCGACGGCCGTTTCCTGCAACAGACCTATCAGGGCGAGTTCATGGGCCGGCCCTTCTCCGGCATCGGTTACATCGGTTACGACAACTACCTGAAGAAGTACCTCTCGACCTGGATGGACTCGGCGGGAACCACGATCTACACCCGGACCGGGAGGTTCGACAGCGAGGACGAGAGTCTCACGCTCACGGGCGAGGTCGACGACTACATCCGGGGCAAGAGCGTCCCGGTCCGCGAGCGAATGGCGGTTGTCAGTCCTACGGAATTCTTCTTCGAGACGTGGGAGCCGGGACCGGACGGCAAGGACCGCAAGGTCATGGAGGTCCGCTGCACGCGCAAGCCGTAGCGAGCTCGACGACCGCGAGCGGAAGGAGGCTGATGTGAAAGCTCTGGCGACGGTGGCGATGATGTTTGTGCTGGGGGCGGCCGGTTCGTCCGCTGAGCCGGCGCGCCTTGCGATGGAGAAGATCGTCCCTCGAATTCAGAAGGCGGACTACGAGGACGATCGAAAGGCGCTGCTCACTCTCGCGGGCGAGATGGAGCGCTACACGAAGAACGGCCCGCTCGCGTCGCGGGCCCTGTATTGGCGCGGTTTTGCGATGTGGCGCCGGGCCCTGAACGGGTTCAACGACTCCGTCGATTCGAAGGAGCTCGAAAGAGATCTCACGGAGGCAGTCAGAAGTTTCAGGGAGGCCGCGGCGAAAGATCCGGAATTCGTGGACGCCAAGGCGGCCGCCTCGATGTGCCTGTTCTCTCTGGCGTACATGAACAAGGACGACGCGGAACGGCGGCAGGCCCTCATGACGCAGGGTGTCCAGTTGGCCGAGGAAGCCAGGAAGGCGGCTCCGGAGAATCCCCGGGTTCTCTGGCTGCGGGGCGGCGGCGAATGGTGGACGCCGCCGGAGCGAGGAGGCAGCCAGGCGAAGGCGATCGAGACTTACGAGCGCGGATTGGAGCTCGCGCGCAAGCAGAAGGGGAGCGCAAAGGACCCGCTCGAGCCCACCTCGGGGGAGCCCGAGTTGCTGATGACCCTCGCCTGGGCCTATTCGAACCGCGCGACGCCGGACATCGCCAGGGCCGAGTCCAACGCGATGGCGGCGCTGGCCCTCGTGCCCAACTGGCACTACGTGCGGGACATCCTCCTTCCGCAGATCCGCGCGAAGGCGGCGCCGGCCGGCGACCCCGCGCGGAAGGAGGCCGGCCCCAACGACTTCGATTTCCTGGAAGGCAATTGGACGATTGTCTATAACAACGCCCAGCCGGGTATCCCCGCCAATCTCCGGGGCACCTGGACCGCCCGGAAGCAGGCGGACGGCCGCGTCCTGTATGACGAGTTCCGGATCCTGGGCCCGAAAGGGGAGACCGCCGCGCTCGGCACGACCTACCGGGTCTTCGATCACGTCCGGAAACAGTGGGATTGCCGCTTCGTCCAGCTGATCCGGCCCGGAGCCGAGGGCCCCGAGCAACTCGCGCAGTGGGCCGAATTCACGGCGTGGCCGGAGGGCTCGACCCTCCGCGCGGACCAGCACAACAGCCGGAGCTCACTGCGAATCACCTACTACGACATCACGAAAGACCACTTCCGTTGGAAAGCCGACGTCTCGACCGACGGCGGCAACACCTGGAAAGCGGACCAGATTCGCATCGAGGCGACCCGCGCCGCGAACTGAAGCAACTCGGCGCCGTTCGGCTTCCGGGCGAGCTTTTCGCCACAATCCTTCACGCGGCACCGGGCACTCGAAGTCAGACGAGACCCTCGGCGGCGAGGCGGCGCTCCTCCTCGCGGACCGCTTCCCGGGACGGCCCGGCGAGGATCCCGTGAAGCCGGGGCAAACCCCCCGCCGGGCAGGCCGCGGGGTCGTAGAGACAGAGCGGAATCAGCGCTCCGCGTTCCATGGCCCGGCGGGCGGTGCGAAGCAGGTGGTCGAAGCCCCGCTCGCAGGCCCACCCTCGCAGGCGCATTGATCCCGGGCCGCGTTCCCGTTCGACGGCTTCGCGCAGCCACGCGGCGGCTGTCGAACCGTTGACGCGGAAGTTCAAGTCGAGGACGCGCGGAGGACCGTCCTCGAGAAGGGCCACGTCGATACCGGCGATCCCCCGATAGCCGCGGGCGGCCGCCGCCTGCACGATCCGGAGCACGACGCCCGGGACCTCGGCCGGGAGCGCATCGCCGTCGGCGTCGAGCCAGTTCCCGAGCCACCGGCCGTCGGCGCCGCAGATCTCTTCCGCGACGCCGGTCACCGATGCCGTGCCGTCGGGGAGAACGACGGCGTGAACGCAAACACTGCGGCGTATCCGGAGGAATTCCTCGACAACGACGAAGCGCTCGCGGGAGAGCGCCGCCCGCGCGGCCTCCACCTCCGTGGGGGTGCGGCAGACCCAGACGCAGTGCCCGCCGCCGCTCGGCAGCGGCGTCGCGGCCTTCAGCACAACCGGGCGCCCGGCCAGCAGATCCTTCGCCGGGGGCAGGTCTGAAATCTCGAGGAGGCGCCGCGGCGCCAGCCACGCCGCGGGGACCACGTCCGCCATCCGGCCCTTGTCGTTCAGGTTGCGCTGGAGGCCGGGGCTGACGAGCAGAGCCGCGGGCGGAACCTCTTCGTTGGTGTGCGGGCGCTGCGTCGCGAGGCGGAGGCCTGTCGCCGACAGCCGGCGCAGGAGGGCGACGTATTCGTCGGGTGAGCGGTAGACGTGGAGGTCCGCCTCGACGGGAAGGCGGGCGTCCGCCAGGAGCGCGAGCGCGGGCGGCGTCACGACACCCGCGCTGGCCACGCAAGACATCCTCCCCGCGACCGAGAGCTGATTGCCGGATTGGTAGTCCAGGTATCCGGGAGCGGTGGATGCCCAGCCCGGCAGACTGGGAGAGCGGCGAGACACGTAAACGATGCCGGGCCCGAAGACGTCCGCGAGAGTGAGCGCCGGGACGAGCCGAGAGGACGGGGGCGATTCCGTGTGGGAAGGGACCATGGCGGCCGGCCGAAAGGTATCATCCCTTCGGGTGCCATGTCCTTAGAACTCCCTCGCCGGATCGTGATCCTCCTCCACGAGCGCGACCGCGGGGCCGAGCGGCGTGCCTACCAGATCTGGGGACTCTCCGACATCTGGCGCTCGTGGGGGATCGAAATCGTCGTGCAGCACGGCGTCGATCGGTTCGTGGATGCCGACATCGTCGTCAACCACGTGGATCTGACGGTGGTTTCGGAGCCCTACGTCCGCCACATGGCCCGCTACGCGGTCGCGATCAACGGGCGCTGCACGGACATCTCGAAGCGCCGGGTCAGTCGTCTCCTCGTGGGCGCGGATGACCGATGGGACGGTCCCGTCATCGTCAAGACGGATCGCAACTACGGCGGGGAGCCCGAGCGGTTCATACTGCGGAGCCGCGCCGCGCGGGCCTGGGACGATCTGCGCGTGCGGTTCTCCCGTCATCCGTGGCGCCTCCGCCAATTTCTTTCGACGCGCGACTACGTTGTCATCCGATCCGTCTCGGCCGTGCCCGAGGACGTCTGGCAGAACCCGCACCTCGTCGTCGAGCGGTTTCTTCCCGAGCGCGAGGGCGACCTGTATGTCATGCGCACGCTCGCGCTCTTCGGCGACCGCTGGTTGAGCCGCCGGAGAGCCTCGGTGTCACCCGTCATCAAGTCGGAGAACGCGGTCCGCGTCGAGGAGGTCGAGCCCCACCCCGAAGCGTTCGCAGAGGCCCGGCGCCTGGGCCTCGACCGCGGCCGGGTCGACTACGTGGTGCACGGTGGCCGGGCGTTCGTCCTCGACGTCAACCGGACAAACACCATGGGTCCCTCAATGACGCGGGAGCGCGCCCGCGAGACGTTTGAGCGCCTGGCCCCGGGCCTTCGATTCTTCTGGCCGCCAAGGCCTTCCCTCGAGAATTCGGATTTCGCGTCGGTCTCGAATTCTCCTCGGTAGGCCATCGTCCTGCTCGGCGTGGAGGAGCAGCCGGCAGGGCCGGGACGGCCCTGAAAATAGCATGGAAAAGGAGACGAGCTTGAAGGTCATTCTGTTCGGGGCGACGGGCATGGTCGGGCAGGGCGTTCTGCGCGAATGCCTGCTCGACCCGGATGTGGACGAGGTGCTCTCGATCGGGCGCAGCGCCACGGGGCAAACGCATCCGAAGTTGCGAGAAGTCGTGCAGACGGACTTGCTGGACTTTTCGGCGAACGAACCCAGGATGTCCGGCTTCGACGCGTGTTTTTTCTGCCTCGGCGTGTCCTCGGCCGGCATGAAGGAAGAGGACTACCGGCGCGTGACCTTCGACATTACGCTGGCCGCGGCGCGGACGCTCGCCCGGTTGAACCCCGCGATGACCTTTATCTACGTCTCGGGCGCGGGCACCGACAGCAGCGAACGGGGGCGAAGCATGTGGGCGCGGGTGAAGGGACAGACGGAGAACGCGCTGCTGCGGCTGCCGTTCAAGGCGGTGATGTTCCGTCCGGCCGGCATCGTGCCGCTCTACGGCGTCACTTCGAAGACGCGGCTCTACCGTATTGCCTATGCCCTGACGCGGCCGCTCTGGTCCGTGCTGCTCCGGGCCTTTCCGCAGTACGTGACGACGACCGAGCAGGTCGGCCGCGCGATGCTCCGGGTCGCGAAGGAGGGCGCGCCGAAACCGATCCTGGAGACCCGCGACATTAACGCCCTCCAGCACTCATCCTGAGCCCTTCGCCGCTCTCTGTCATCCTGAGCGAAGCGAAGGATCTGCTCTCGGGCCTTCGACGTGCGCGGAGCAGATCTCTCGTCGCTTCGCTCCTCGGGATGACAGGGCAGGGCGCTGCGTCGCGGAGGCCGGCGGTGAAAACAGATCGAGAGCGACCAACGGCGGCGCGAGGATCGCATTCAACATGGCGAGGTACTTTGTACCGTCTTGATGGTCTGGTGCTACGGGCGGAGGCGGGCGGGCGCGAGGCCCGCCCCTACGGCACGAGGAACGCGGCGCTCGCGGTATGTCGTTGCTTCGGGCAAGGCTTTTTCGTAGGCTCCCGCCATGCACAGCCTCTTCGATCCCGACGAACGCCAGTCCGTTCTCGGGAGGCTCGAGCGGCTCGAGCCCGCGGCCGAGCGCCAGTGGGGGAAGATGGGCGTCGCCCAGATGCTGGCGCACTGCTCGATCGCAATGGAGGTGGCCACCGGGGAGACGCCGCGCAAGCAGGCGCTCATCGGAAAGATCTTCTCGCCCTTCGTGCGGTCGTCTCTTCTCGGCGAGAAGCCCTTCGGCAGGAACTCGCCCACGGACCCGGCGTTCATCGTGACGGATGAGAAAGAGTTCGCTGCGGAGAAGCAGCGACTGACCAGGCTCGTCCACACCTTCTGCGAAAACGGCCCGGAAAAGGCCTCGACCCAGACGCACTCCTTCCTCGGCAGGCTCCGGGGCGAGGAATGGGGTGTCATGATGTACAAGCACATCGATCATCACCTGCGCCAGTTCGGCGCCTGACAGGTTCGCGAGAGTTTTCATCGGCTTGCCACAATGACGCGGATTCTCGGCGGGTGCTCCGCGGCGACCGTCCTCTGCGCCGGGCTCATCGCAGCCGGGTGCGCCACGCCCGGGCCTTCCGCGCCGTCTCCGGGCTCCGGGACCGCAACCCCTCCCGCGCGGTGCAATGGTGGAACCCTCGGCATCGAGGCTCGTCCGATTTCGAAGCAGCTTCGTAAGAAGCTCGCGATCCCGTCCGGCGTCACGGGCGCCGTCGTCGCACAGGTGCTTCCCGACGGTCCGGCCGCCGCGGCCGACATTCGCGTGAACGACGTCGTGGAGGAGATCGGCCCGGCTCGCATCGGCAACGACTGCGACTTCATCGAGGCCGCCTACGGCCGCACGTGCGATCCGGTACGCGTCGTCCTCTGGCGCGCCGGAGCCACGGTCGAGGCCAGCCTCGTCCCGTTCGAGCAGGAACACTATTTCGACAGGCTCTGCCACGACGGGAACGCCGCCGGTTGCTTCCGCCAGGCCCGGACCCTCTGGAGCCGCAATCGGGGCAACGACCGTGACCGGGCGCTCGACCTCTACCAGAACGCCTGCCTGGCCGGTTCCGCCGAGGCCTGCGCGGAGGAAGGGGCGCGGCTCTTCAAGGAGAGGGCGGATCGGGCAAAGGAGGCCGTCGCCGTGCTCCAGCGATCGTGCGACCTCGGAAGCGGCGCCGGCTGCACGCATCTGGCGTTCCTGTACGCGACGGGAAGCGGCGGTCTTGTCAAGCGAGACGATCGCCGCGCCACGCCGCTCTACGTCAAAGGGTGCGACCTCGGCGACGCGCTCGGCTGCTACAACGCGGGCCTGATGTCCGATGAAGGGCGCGGCGTCGCCCGCGACATCTCCCGCGCCGCCGCGCTGTACGACGAGGCGTGCGGGATGGGCAGCTCGGCCGCCTGCACGAACCTCGGGTTTCTCTACGAGAACGGGCGCGGGGTCAGGAAGGACAGGGCGCGGGCCGCCGCTCTCTACCAGCGTGGATGCGACGGCACGAGCTGCCAGCGTTCGAACCTGAACGGCTGCGTGAACGTCGGGCGCGCCTACCGCGACGGCATCGGGGTCGCGAAGGACGGGGCGCGGGCGGCCTCGGTTTTCCAGGAGGCGTGCTACCGAAAGTCCGATCCCGACGACGTCAACCCGCAGGAGAACAGCTCGCGCGCCTGTTCGCTCCTCGGGGCGCTGTATCTCGCGGGCGACGGCGTCGCCAGGGACCTCGCGAAGGGGCGGGAGCTCTCGGAGCTCGGCTGCGAGCGCGGCGACTCCTTCGGCTGCTTCAACGCCGCGGCCGTCTTCGCGCAAGGCACCGGAGTCGAAAAGGACGCGGCGAAAGCCGCCTCGTTCCTCGACAAGGCCTGCCAGGGCGGGGACGCCGAGGCCTGCCATGACCTTGCCGCCGCGTACGAGAAGGGGACAGGCGTCGCCCGCGACCGCCGCCGCGCCGCTGATCTCAACCGGAGGGCATGCGAGCTCGGCTTCGAGCCGTCCTGCGCGAAGAAACCGCACTGACGGAACTCATCGTTTGCTGCCCGGCAGTGACCGCTTGAAGATCCGGTGAATTCACCGCCCCGGCGTCGGGCCGCCTCCGGCTCGTCGGCGATTTCGCGACGGCCCGGTACTTCTTGAACCAGACATAGCGAGAGTTCCGGGCCGTAGCTGGTCGCTCAGTCGCAGGGAGAGCGAGATGAAGGAATCTCTGTGGCGTGCTCCTTCGCTCATCGCCTCCTCCGGGAGGCGTCCCGCCGCCCGGGGCTCTTAGTCCGGCTTAAGCCGAGGTGCGAGGGCCGGCGGGTGGCGCCGGACGGAGACCTCGCGCGCGGGCGTTAGGCGTTACTTCCAGCCCCCGTTTGAACTCTCTCGACCGCCGTTCGCGCAGCGAACGCCTGCGGTCGAAAGCCGACGGCGACAGGACCCACCGGCCCGGGTTCCCGAGATTGCAATCCGTTGGGTCCGAGGAACTAGAATCGCTCGCCTGCAAAGGAGCGATCCATGATGTTCTCCCGCCGTTTCGGTTTCGCGATCCTGGCCGTCGTTCTCGCGGCGCCGGTTCTTGCCGCGCCGCCGGGCCGTCCTTCGAAGCAGTACACGATCGAGCAGTTTCTCGCGACGACCGCGATCTCGGGCGCGTCCTTCTCGGCCGACGAGAAGAAGATCCTCTTCTCCTCCAACAAGACCGGCATCTACAACGTCTACTCGGTGCCGGTGGTCGGAGGGGAGCCCGCGGCGCTGACGAGCTCCGCGACCGACACGACGCTTGCCGTGTCGTATTTCCCGAACGACGACCGGGTACTCTACACGCGCGACAAGGGGGGCGACGAGAAGAACCACGTCTACGTCCGGGAGGCCGACGGCTCGGAGAGAGATCTGACCCCGGGCGAGAACCTGAAGGCGAGGTTCGCGGGGTGGACCTCGTCCGGCGACGCGTTCTACGTCCAGACCAACGAGCGCGATCCCAAGTTCTTCGACCTCTACCGCTACGAGACGAAGGGCTACGCCCGCAAGCTCTTCTACAAGAACGAGGCTGGATACGAGGTCGGCGACGTCTCCGACGACGGGCGCTGGGTCGCGCTGGCCAAGCCGCGCACGACGGCCGACAGCGACATCTCGCTGTGGAACGCGTCCACCAACGAGACGAAGCTCATCTCCAAGCACGAGGGGATCGCCAACTACAGCCCGGAGGCCTTCGACCCGGAGTCGAAGGCTCTCTACTACACGACCAACGACGGCTCGGAGTTCAACCGCGTCAAGCGGTACGACCTCGCGACGGGCAAACACGAGGAGGTCGAGCGCGCCGACTGGGATGTCCTCTTCACCTACTTCTCCCACAAGGGGCGATACCGGGTGACCGCCGTCAACGAGGACGGCCGCACCGTTCTGCGCATCCACGACGCGAAGACCGACAAGCTCGTGGCGGTGCCGAACCTGCCCGCCGGCGAGATCTCCTCGGTCCGGATCTCCCGCAGCGAGACGAAGCTCGCCTTTCAGTTGAACGGCGACCGCGGGCCCAACAACCTGTACGTCTTCGAGTTCGGCGGAAAGGCGCCCGTCCGCCTGACGGACACGCTGTCGAAGGAGATCGACGCCGACGACC
Organism: uncultured Acidobacteriota bacterium; assembly: GCA_963741435.1. GTDB lineage: Bacteria > Acidobacteriota > Thermoanaerobaculia > UBA5066 > Gp7-AA6 > JAWOLE01. Next base: position 115,684 of record CAVUIX010000050.1, read on the forward strand.
TCGTCGACTCGCAGGTCGTGCGGTTCCGCTCGTTCGACGGGATGGAGATCCCCAACATCTTCTACAAGCCGCACCAGGCCTCCGCGCAGGCGAAGGCGCCCGCGCTCGTCTGGGTGCACGGCGGGCCGGGCGGACAGACGCGGCGCTCTTACAGCTCCGGCATTCAGTACCTCGTCAACCACGGCTACGTCGTGCTCGGGATCAACAACCGCGGCAGCTCCGGCTACGGCAAATCGTTCAACGTCGCCGACGACAAGAAGCACGGCCACGAGCCTCTCTCCGACTGCGTCGCAGGCAAGAAGTACCTGCAGAGCTTGCCGTACGTGGATCCCGACCGCGTCGGCATCATCGGCGGCAGCTACGGCGGCTACATGACGCTCGCCGCGCTGACGCTGCAGCCGGACGCGTTCGCGGTCGGCGTGGACCTCTTCGGGATCTCCAACTGGGTGCGCACGCTCGAGTCGATTCCGAAGTGGTGGGAGTCGCAGCGCGAGGCGCTCTACCAGGAGATCGGCGACCCGGTGAAGGACCGGGAGATGCTGCTCGCCGTCTCGCCCCTCTTCCACGCAGATCAGATAAAGAAGCCGCTCATGGTCCTGCAGGGCGCCAACGACCCGCGCGTCATCAAGCCGGAGTCCGACGACATCGTGGCCGCCGCCCGCAAGAACGGCGCGCCTGTCGAGTACATCGTGTTCCCCGACGAGGGGCACGGCTTCTCCAAGAAGAAAAACCAGATCGAGGGCTGGAAGGGAATCCTCGAGTTCCTCGACAAGTACCTGAAGAGCGCTCCCGCCGCGGCGAAGGCGGCGAAGGCGGCGTAGGAGGCGCGAGCGGCTCGACCGGCTGGAGGTCCGCGATGTTCGTCGGGCACTATGGGGTCAGTTTCGCCGCCAGGAAGAGCGCGTCTGTCCCCCTCTGGGTGCTCTTCATCGCGGTCCAGCTCCTCGATGTCGGCTGGTCCGTTCTCGTGTTGCTCGGGATCGAGAAGGTCCGGATCGTTCCGGGGATCACGGCGTCGAACCCCCTCGATCTGTATTACATGCCCTACACTCACAGCCTCGTGGCGGCGCTCCTCTGGTCCGCCGGGGCGTTGGCGGTGTATCGGCTCGCGATGCCGCGCGGCGGCAACCGCGCCGCGCTCGTCGTCGCCATCGCCGTCTTCTCCCACTGGGTCCTGGACTTCGTGGTCCACCGCCCCGACCTGCCGCTCTACGACGACACCGCCAGGGTTGGTCTGGGTTTGTGGAACTTCCCGGCGCCGGCGCTGGGGCTCGAGGCGGCCCTGCTCTTCGGCGGTCTCTGGATGTGCTTTCGGACCGGGGCCGTGCGTCACCGTGCCGCGACGGCCGTGTTCTGCTTCGTGATGCTCGCGATCCAGGCCTACATCTTCTTCGGACCTCCGCCGTCTTCCGACAAGGCGGCGGCGATCACCGCGCTGGCGTCCTACGTCGTTTTCGCCGTCGTGATCCGTTTCTTTGAGGGGCGGCCCGAGGACGTCCGGCTGGGACAATTCGCCAGGTCATGATGCCGACACGCCGCGGGATCTCGCTTTTCGTTTTCGTTCTCGGTCTCGTTGTCGTGCACGCGGCGGCCGCGCAGGGAGATGCGAAGGGCGAGCTGGTGGTCGCCGGCAAGACGCACGCCGCTCGCTCATGCGTACGCGGTCCCGCAGAGCGGCGGGGAGACTCTTCTCATCCTGCGGACGAGCCGCTCTCGGACAAGTCCATCAAGGACGTCTTCGAGCGCATTCATCTCGCCGATGACGGGAAGCTGCACGCCGTCGAGATGATCCTGGATTCGAAGAAGACTCCAATCTCGGTGTCGGTCCGGCACAACGCGTTCCGGGCCCACGGCGGAGGCTACTCGTCGTCCGAGCACTACGAGCCGCGGGCCTCCGAGCCCGGCACGGTCGCCGGCCGGATCTATCGAACCGAGCCCGGCGAATTCGTCGGCGTCGCCTACACGTTCGACGCGACTTTCACAGCGCCCCTCTGGCGTGAGCCGACGCCCACTCTCGGCGGCGCCGCTGCGGCCGGAAGTCCTCAGGCCAAAGCGGCCGTGGCTTTTTTCAAGGCCGGTAGGGCGGGAGACGTGGCTGGCGTCAAGAAGTGCGTCGTCTCGGACCGGGTCAAGGACTTCGACGGGCCCGACGGGAAGAAGCTCATGGACGTCTTTCAGTTCTCTCCGGATCCGGCCAGAGCGAAGATCACGCGCGTGGACGTCGACGGTGACAACGCGGAAGTCACCTTCGAGACGAAGTCGAAGGGCTCAACGGAGACGATCACGGTCAAGCTCAAGTTGGAAAACGGCAAATGGAAAGTCTCGCCCTGAAGCCCGCACGGTCGCGGCGAAGGCAAAATGCAGTGACTCGGGCGTCGTCACTCACGGGGGCCAGTCCCTTTACGATCGCATCTGGAGTCGGCCTTGCCTCAGATCCCGGCTTTCCCAGCCCCGGTCGCGGCGCGAGGAGTCTCCTGAGGTAATCGAAGGAGGAGCCTCGCGCCGCGGGAGCGTAGCGTTTGCGAGGGGTCAGGCGAGCGGTCGAGGCCGCATCCGGCCGAGCCGCTCGCCGGTGCGCCCGCAGGGCGCAGACCCCACGCAAACGCGAAGCGACGGCTACGCCGGCCGCCGCGACACCGCGACGGCCCACATCGCGACGCCGTAGGAGACGAGGCCCAGGGCCACGATGCCCATGAGGAGCGGACCTCCGGGCGATCGCGACAGGACGCGCAAGGACCCGCCGATCTCGGCGGCCTCCCGCGGGTCGAAGTCCGCGACGGCGCGCAGGAGGAGGTATCCCATCACGACGGCGACGATGCCGCGCGCCGCGAGGCCGACGCGCGCCACGCGCCACGTGAAGCGGCGCGACGCGCGCTGAAACCCGGCGGCGGCGAGCCACCGGGGCAGCCGGCCGCTCGCGCCCTGAACAATGGCGACGATCCCGGTGACGAGGAGGATCGCCGCGGCCAGGCGCAGGACGAGGCGTCCGGCGGAGTACGGGAGCAGCGTGCCGACGCCGATGCGTTCGAAGGGCTCGCCTCGCGGGAACCGCAGGAGCAGGCCGACGGCGGTCCAGGCGAGCGCCCCGTAGCCGACGGCCGTGATCGCCCAGCCCGCGCGCGTGATCGCGCCGCCCCGTGCGGAGAACGTCTGGACGGTCCGCCAGACGGCAAAGCAGGCGAGCCCCGCCGCGACTGCCGTCAGGATCGAGCGCCCCTCCCACTGGTGAAGGAGCGCCGAGAGCGCCCCGTGCATACCCGCCACGCGTCCCCGCGCTCCGAGAAACGCGATCCGTGCCGCGATGACGCCGATCGTCATGTAGACGAGGCCCATGGCGGCATAACCCACACGAGCGAGCACACGCCAGAGCATCAAGGCCGAATGCTAACCGCAGGATGCCAAACACACCGCGATAGAGTTCGGACCGTGATCGCCGTCGAAACCTGGCGCGCGGAGGGCTTCCGGCACGGCGGCCGTCTCCTCGTTCCCATCTCTCGGACGGTGACGGTCCGTCTGCCCGGCCGCGCCGGAGGACTCGTCTGGAACCGGCCGCTCGCCGTGGAGGTTCAAGAATCGGGAGGACGGCAGATTCCTTTCTGTTCCCGATTGGACACGCCGCCTTCAGTGGATCCTGCTGGGCGCCGGCGCCGCGGCCGGGATTCTCCTCCGGCTTGCCAGGAGCCAGCGGAAGCGGAGACTGCGAGGAGGAAGAGCATGAGCCCTGGAACCACTTCGGATCGCCCGCCGGACGCGCGCGGGCCGAGCCCGCCGCTCGACCGCGTGGGCGGAATCATGGACCGATTGCTGGAGACCGCGGACGTCTCGAAGGTTTACTCCGAGCCTATCGTGCATGGCGACGTGATGATGCTTCCCGCGGCGGAAGTGCTCGCGATCGCGGGATTCGGAATGGGCTCGGGAGGAGGCGTCGCGGTCGAGCAGGAGGGCCGGAAGAGCCGCGGCAGCGGGGGAGGCGGAGGCGGAGGCGGAAAGACGCTCGCGAGAGCCGTGGCAGTGGTCGTCTCGTCTTCCGACGGCGTCGAGGTCCGGCCGGTGATCGACTTCACCAAGATCGCGCTCGCCGCGTTGACGGCGGCGGGATTCGTCATGGCCGCCTGGAGAGGGATGAAGCGAAACCGGACCTTCTTCGGAAGCTAATTCCCGGTAACGTCTGAAGTGAACGTGGCGAAAAACTCGCCCCGGAGCCGGCATCGTTTCCCTGCGTCGGCACGCGCCGGCCGGCCGTGATGGGGAGAACCGTCCGGCCCTGAGGGTTCCTCGCAGTCGCACCGGGGTGCCGGTCGAGCCCTTCCGTGCTCGTCACCCATCACCTCCTCCGGGAAACGCCGCCGGCTCCGGGGCTCTCAGTCCCGCTCAAACCGAAGTGAAGGGCCGACGGGTGGCGCCGGACGGAGACCTCGCGCGCGGGCGGAGGAACCCTCCACTTAGTCCGACTCGATCCGGTAGCCGGAGTCCGCGCGCGAGTTGGCCGGCGACAGGACCTGTCGGCCCGGATACTCGCGATGGCAGCCAGATCGTTACAGAAGCGAGATCCGGCGAGGAGCTTCTCCCCCCGGATTGCCGGAGGGAGAAGGCGGGCAGGCTACTTCTTTCGGACGTAGGTGATTTCCATCATCTTGTAGACCTTCCCGGACGGGTCGGGCCCCCACATCTCCATCGTGTGGTGATCGTTGTCGGCGACGGTGACCTTCGAGGTGAGCTTGCAGGCCTTGCCGGTCATCGGATCGTTCATCGTGCCCGAGAACGTCATGACCTTTCCCGCGGCGTCGGATTTTCCGGTCATGTTCATCATTTCCGTGCTTCCGGTGTCCATCCAGGTGCCCATGTATTTCTTACCGATGTTGTCGTAGCCCGTGTAGCCGATGCCCGAAAAGGGCTGCCCCATGAACGTTCCCTCGAAGGTCTGCTGCACGTAACGGTTCCCGAGCACCCAGCGGTTCTCCGATGTGCCGGTCGACTCCCCGGGGGGCTTGGAGGGATCCATCCACATCGTCACCTTTGTGTCCCAGGTGCCGATCATGGATTCGAGCTTCTTGTGCGCGTCGCCCGGCGTCGCCGCCTTCGTCATCGCTTCCATCATCGCCTTTTCGTCGGGCGGCCCGGATTTGGCGGCCTTCTTCTCCTTTTCGTCGCCCATCGCGGCCGAAGCCAGAGTCACCATTCCAAGAACCAGGATTCCCGCAAGACCGATTCGAGCCTTCATCGTCGTCTTCCTCCTTTTCCCGTAATGGAATCTTCGCATCCCGGACAAATGATGGGGGAGTCTACTCGGAGCCGCCGCCCCGGCCGCAGCCCGGACGCTCCGGTAGGATCAGAGGATTCAAGGAGGAGGTCGCATGAGCAGGCTTGATCGGCGCGGGTTCCTCGGGATGAGCGCGGCGGCGCTGGCCGGCCTCGCGGCGGGATCGAGAGGGGTCGGGGCGGTCCACGCGTCGAGCAATACGGCCGACCGGAAGGCCGCGGAAGTCAAGACCGGGAGGGGTCCGGCTCATCCCGATCGACGGCGGCAAGTTCAAGGTCTGGACGAAGAAGGTCGGCTCGGGGCGGATCAAGATGCTGACGCTTCACGGCGGCCCCGGAGCGACGCACGAGTACTTCGAGTGCTTCGAGGACTTCCTGCCGCAACAGGGAATCGAGTTCTTCTATTACGACCAGCTCGGCTCGGCCTACTCCGACCAGCCGGACGATGCGAGCCTCTGGACGATCGACCGCTTCCGCGAGGAGGTCGAGCAGGTGCGCGCGGCGCTGGGGCTCGAGAACTTCTACCTCCTCGGGCACTCCTGGGGAGGCATGCTCGGCATCGAGTACGCCCTGAAGTACCAGAAGCACCTGAAAGGGTTCGTCCTCTCCTCCATGACGGCCTCGATCCCGTCTTACATGGCGTACGCCGCGAAGCTGCGCGCGGCGCTCCCGGCCGACGTCATCGCCGTTCTCGACAAGTACGAGAAGAAAGGCGAGTACGAGGCGCCCGAGTACCAGGAGACCATGATGAAGCAGGTCTATTCGCGGCACGTCTGCCGGCTGGATCCCTGGCCGGAGCCTCTCGATCGCTGCTTCAAGCACTTCAACATGAAGGTCTACAACACGATGCAGGGCCCCAACGAGTTCGTCGTCACGGGCAACTTCAAGGACTGGGACCGCTGGAAGGACCTGCCGCAGATCAAGGTTCCGACCCTTGTCGTCTCAGGACGTTACGACGAGATGAACCCCGAGGACATGAAGCGCGAAGGCAAGCTCCTCCCGAACTCCCGCGTCGTGCTCTGCGAAAACGGGAGCCACATGTGCCTGTGGGACGACCAGGAGGCGTACTTCCGCGCCCTGCTCGGCTGGATCAGGGATGTCGAAGCGGGGAGGGCGGGTAAGCGGAAGGCCTGACCCCGCCGCGGTTGCGGGACGATGGAGGACATCGAGGTCGATCTCGCGAGCCCGCGGTTCAAAGCGGACCCCTATGCAGCGCGGTTGCCGTGGATGCCCTGCATGTTCAAGCGCCCTTGAAGTGCGCCGTTCGCTTCTCCGAGAAGAACGGATACAGAGCGTCCGGCAGGGTTGCCGATTTCTTCGGCATGAACCGCTCTTCGAGCCATCAAGGAACTCGACCAGAAAAGTGCCTGCTACTGCGGGAGGCCGACGCGGCGGTAGAGGTTCTGGAAATGGGGATCGGAGCGGATCGGGTCAAGTCTTGGATCGACCTTGAGGTACGCCATCCAGCCCGAGCGCTCCTCGAACGCCTTCTCGAACCATTCGAAGGCACGATCCTTGTGGCCCAGGCCGAGGTGGACCATGGCGATCTCATAGGGTGGCACGTACTTGGTCTGGGCCTTCTCGATCAAGCCCTGGAGCAGACGTTCGGCTTCCGCGGCGCGTCCCGCGACGGCGTAGGCGTGTCCGAGCGTCCATTGAGTGACCGGGTTCTGCTTCGAGTTCTCGACTGCTTGCTCAAGCGCCCGGATCGCCTCGGGATAGTTCCCCTTCTGCTCGTAGCCCCATCCCAGCATGAAGTGGTTCCAGAAGGGGTGCAGTTCCATTTCGATCGCCTTGCGAGAGTGGGCGATGCACTCGTCGGGCTTTCTTGCGAAGTAGAGGGCCCAGCCGAGATGGAAGTTCAACGCGACGTCGAGCGGGCTCATTTGAAGACCCTTCCGGGTCGTCGCGAGCGACTCCTCGGTGCGACCCATCGCGGTCAGGTAATGTGAATACCAGTGCAAAGCGTCGGTGTTGCCGGGATTCAACCGGATCGCGGTCTGAAACTCCTTTTCGGAGGCCGGCCAGTCCCAATCGTAGTGCAGGTGAATGTAGCCGAGGCTATTGTGGGTGTCGCTCGAGCCCGGGTCGATCTCCAGTGCCTTCGCGGCCGCGGCCTTGGCTTTCTCGAAGGCTTCCTTCGGAGGAAGAGCACCGCTTTCCCAGGAGCCCATCGTCGCGTAGGTGTTCGCGAGACCCGCGTACGGAGGCGCATAGGCCGGGTCGATGTCGGTCGCTTTCTGGAAGTTCTCGATCGCCTTGGCAACGTCGTTCGGACGCTTGGTCCAGTAGAAGCGGCCGCGCAGATAGGCCTCGTGAGCCTCAGGATTGACCGGCCGGGCGGACGAGAGCCGCGCGCGCTCCTCCGGGGTCAGTTTCGCTCGCACCTGGTCCGCGATCGTTCTCGCGATCTCTCCCTGAAGGGACAGTACGTCCTTGACGTCCCGCTCGAATTCGTCGGACCAGACCGGCGCGTCGGTCGCTGCCTTGATGAGCTGCGCGGTCACCCGTACGCGCTGCCCCGAGCGGGCTGCGGAGCCCTCGACGATAGAGTCCACGTTCAATTCGCGTGCGATCTGCGGCAGAGTCTTCTTCGTCCCCTTGTACGCCATCGCCGTCGTCCGCGAGATGACGCGCAGCGATCCGATCCTCGTCAGGTCGCCAATCAGGGCCTCCGTCAACCCGTCGGCAAAGTACTCCTGGTCCGAGTCTCCTGAGAGGTTGCGCAGCGGCAGGACCGCGAGGGACTGGACCTGCGGGGATGGGCGAGCGTCCGAGGAGCTGGAGCGGCCGGCGGCGAGGTTGAGCACCAGGACGACAGCCGCGACCAGGGCGGCGGCCCCGACCGCGAGCGCCGGAATCGTGACCTTCGCCCGGGCGACGCCCGGCCGCGCCGCGGAGATCTCCGAAACGCTCGAGAGCTCCTTCAACGCGAACGCGAGGTCGCGGGCTGTCTGGAAACGCTGCTCCGGGTTCTTCTCGAGGCACCGCGCGACGACACGGTTAACGCCAGCCGGGAGAGCTCGTCCGGAACCTTCGAGGTCGGGAGGATGGTCCCGCAGAATCGCTGCCATGGTTTCTGTTGGCGAAGCTCCCGCGAAGGCGCGCCGGCCCGAAAGCATTTCGTAGAGAACGCAGCCCAGAGAGAAAAGGTCGCTTCTCGCGTCGGCTAGGCGCCCCTGGATCTGCTCCGGAGACATGTAGCCGACGGTTCCCATCACGGTGCCGGACTCCGTCTGCGCGGGCGTAGTCGGCGCAGCGGTCCCGTCCGCCAGCGGGGTCACGGGCTCCATCCGGGCGAGGCCGAAATCGAGGACCTTCACGTGGCCGTCGTCGGTCAAGAACAGGTTGTCGGGCTTCAAGTCGCGGTGCACGATTCCGTGCTTGTGCGCGGAGGAGAGCCCTTCAGCGACGGCGATCCCGATCTCCAGCGACTTTCTCCACGGCAGGCGCTCGCGCTCGAGGCGGGCCCGTAGCGTCTCCCCCTCGAGCAGCTCCGTGACGGCGTAAAGGACGCCTCCTTCCGCGCCGAAATCGTGAATGGCTAGGATGTTCGGGTGTGACAGGGCCGCGACCGCCTTCGCCTCCCGCTCGAAACGCGCCAGAGCCTGCGGATCGCCGGCGAAACGTTCGGGTAGAACCTTTATGGCGACCGATCGGCCAAGCCGCGTGTCCCTGGCGCGGTAAACTTCTCCCATGCCACCGGAGCCGAGCGGCCCAAGGATCTCGTAGGGCCCGAGCCGAGTCCCCACCCGAATCGCCATGGTTTTCGGGAAGCCTACACCCCGGGGATCACCGGCTCCTATTTCCGGAGGAGCTTGAAGGCGTGGTTCCAGGAGCTGGTCTGGAGGCCGTAGAGGACCCAGAGGATGCAGATCGGCTCGAGGAGGCGCGCCCCTTCGATGCCGCCGATGTCGATGACGGGCCAGCCGAACGCCTGGCAGATCTCGGTGACGGTCTTCTTCGCGTCGGCGTCGTTGCCGCAGAGAAACATGTCGGGAGGGCCGCCCGGGAAATCGGGATGGACCATGTGCGCGTGGCCGACGATGTTGAAGCACTTGACGACGCGGCTCTCCGGAAGCCAGCGCTGGACCTGCTCGCCGCCCGAGTCGGTGTGGCCGAGCGCCAGTGCCGGCGGCGCGTTTTGCCTGAAGACGAGAGGATTCGTGGCGTCGATGACGACCTTGCCGGCGAGGTTCCTGGCGCCGGCCAGACGCAGGACGTTCTCCGTTCCGGACCAGAGCGTCGCGAGAACGGCCAGGTCCGCGAAGGCGGCCGCGTCCGCGAACGTTCCGGCGGAGGCCCGCTCGCCGGTCTTCGCGGCCCAGGCGCGACTCTTTTCGTTTCCGACATCGCGCGATCCCATCTTGACTTCGTGCCCGAGCGAAACGAAGCCGCGCCCGAGAGCCTGACCCACGTCGCCGGTTCCCAGTATTCCGATCTTCATGGTCTTCATTTACGCCGAGAGCATAAACTGAGATTCCAAAGTCCCCTATTTCTTCCTCGGCTTCAGGGCGTCAAGAACGGCCTTGAACTGCTCGCGCGGGAGCCTGCGGTAGTCGGAGAACTCCCCGGCGCCGGCGAGCCATTCGCCGCCGTCCATCGTGACGCAGTCGCCCGTCTGGTAGGGGCAGAGGTCGGAGAGGAGGAACGTGGCGAGGTTGGCGATCTCCTCCTTTCTGCCGAAGCGGCCGAGCGGGATCTTCGCGAGGGCGTTCTTCTCGGCGCCGGGCCCGGCCATCAGGCGGGAGAACGCGCCCTCCGTCGGGATCGGCCCCGGCGCGATCGCGTTCAGCCGGATTCCGGCGTGTCCCCATTCGACGGCGAGCGAGCGCGTCATGGCCAGCACTCCCGCCTTGGCGCAGGCCGAAGGGAGCGCGAAGGCCGTGCCCGTCCAGGCATAGGTCGTCACGATCGAAACGATGGCGCCCGGCGCCCGCCGCGCCAGCAGGTGCCGTCCGACGGCGAGAGCGCAGTGGACGGATCCGTGGAGCACCGTGCGCACGACCGCGTCGAAGCCGTTCGCCGTCAGGTCCTCTGAGAGGACGAGGAAGTTGCCGGCCGCGTTGTTGACGAGACAATCCACCTTGCCGAACCGCTCCGCGGCATGTGCCACGAGCGACTCGACCTGCTCGTGATCGCGCACGTCGGCCGCGAAGAAATCCGCCTCGCCGCCTTCGCGCGCGGACGAGAGGATCTCCGGCAGCGCGGCCTCCAGTCTCTCGCGGCTTCTTCCGGCGACGGTGACCTTCGCGCCGTAGGAGGCGAAGGTCTTCGACATCGCCAGGCCCAGTCCCGACCCGCCTCCCGTGACGAGGATGGACTTGCCGGAGAGGATTCTCGGGTCGTACATCGCGCCTCCTCCCGTTGAGAATCAGGATGTGTCCTTCAGAGACCGAGTCATCGTGGAACCGCCTTTGTTCGAACGAATTATCGTCGTTTTGTCTGACGGCAGGGCCGAGAACCCGGTCGCTCCGGGACGCGCGGTCGCCTTCAGTTGGGGCGCGGAGGCGCTGCCGGCGCCTCCGGCGTCGGGGTCTTTTTGACGAGGAAGGTCTCGTGGATGGGAGGCGCGTCGCCGAGCGCGATGCGGATCCCGTACTGGCCTTCCGTCGTGAGAAGCGTCGGTCCCATGACGATGGGGAGCCAGATCGTCCGCCCCGGCTCCCCCTCGTAGTTCATCTCGCCGTTGGCCTCGAGCAGGTTGTTTCCCTGCGGGTCGGTCGCCGTCACGTTGAAGGCGATGCGCCCCGTGGACAGTGCCTTGGCCCGCACCGCGAGGCCGAGCGACCGCAGCTGCAGCGGCAGCTTGAAGACCTGGACGACGTCGGAATAGACGCCGATCAGCATCAGCTTGCCGTTGTTCTCGAAGCGGATGTCGTCGCACAACACGAGCGCCTCGAAGAGGACCGATGGGGATGATTTCGTTTCGGTTGTCATGCCGTCCTACTTCAAGTATCTGTCGAACCAGGCCACGACGCGGCGCTCGATGTCCCGTTGATGCTCGCGCCGCAGGATCGCGTGCCCTTCATTCTCGTACACGACGAGCTCGGTCGGGACGCCGAGCGTCTTCAGAGCGTGCCAGAACTCGTATCCCTGCGGCGTCGGGACTTCGGAGTCGCGGTCGCCGTGCAGGACGAGAGTGGGTGTCTTGACCTTCTTGATGAAGGTGATCGGCGAGGAGCGCGCGTAGACGTCGGGGTCGTCGTACACCGACGCGCCGAAGAAGGGGACCATCCAACGGTCGATCCGGTTCTGGCCGTAGTAACTCTGCCAGTTGACGATGCCCGCGCCGGCGACGGCCGCCGCGAAGCGCCGCGTCTGCGTGACGGCCCACATCGTCATGTAGCCGCCGTAGCTCCAGCCGGCGATCCCGATGCGCTCCGGGTCCACGGGCGCGGTCTGGAGGACCTCGTCCACGCCTTTCATGATGTCGGCAAAGTCGCCGTGCCCGAAGTCCTTGACGTTCCCCTCCGTGAAGGCCGCTCCCTGCCCGAAGCTCCCGCGCGGGTTGGGGAGAAAGAGGAAATAGCCCTGGCTCGGAAGGACCGCGTTCCAGCGGGAAGGCCACGACGGCGTGCTCGCCCCGGACGGGCCGCCGTGCACGCTGACGATCATCGGGTAGCGCTTGCCCGGCTCGACGTTCCTGGGCTCGAGGAGCCAGCCCTGGACGCGCAGGCCGCCGCTCTCCCAGTGGAGGCTCCGCGCCTCGCCCCAGAAGGCCGTCTGGCCCGCGTTCTCCCGCGTCAGCGGCTTCCACGACCCGATCGGCCCGGCCCAGACCTCGGGCGGCCGCTCGAAGGATTGGATGACGGCCGCCGAGGCCGCGCCCCGGCGGGCGACGCTGAAGCTGCCGATCGCCCGCGGCCCGCTCCAGAGCGTCGTGATCTTTCCGCTGGCCGGGTCCACGCTCGCGAGCCCCGAGTTCCCGTCCACGTGCTGCGTGAACAGGATCTCGCCCGTATCGCGCCAGACGAGCGAGCTCGCCGACGCTTTCATTCCGGGGGTCAGGTTTTTCGCGTCGCCTCCCTGCGCCGGGATGACGAAGACGTCGCCGCCCGTCGAGCCCTCGTCGCTCATGATGCCGTGGATCACGGCGATCGCTTTTCCGTCCGGGGAGAAACGGGGATTGGCGATCTGGAGCGGAGGCTTCCAGACCGGGCGCGCCCGGCCGGACGCCGCGTCCACGGTGTAGAGCTGCGCGATCCAGTAGTTGTTGGTGCCCGAGCCCTCCGCGGCCTCGGCGCAGAAGCTCCTGCCGTCGGGGGACCAGTCGTAGTCGTAGACGTAGAGGTTCGCGGGGCTGACGGCGCGCACGCGGCCGGAGGCGGCGTCCACGACCGCGATCCGCTGCTCCGCGGTCTCCGCTTCGACGACTCCGGAGTCGGGCCTGTAGGCCACGAGCGCTCCCGGCTCCTGGGCCGATCCCTCGATGAAGAGGAAGGCGATCGCTTTGCCGTCGGGGGACCACTTGAGATGTCCCAGCTGGCCCTGGACGCCGGTCAGCCGCCGCGCGGGCCCGCCCGCGGCCGGCGAAACGTAGATCTGAAGCTGCTTTTCCCTGGCCGCGTCGGAGAGGAAGGCGATCGACCTGCCATCCGGGGACCAGGCGGCGCTGTGCTCCCGATGGGCCCGCGCGTCCGTGCCGGCCGTCAGGCGGCGCGGGACCGGCCTTGCGATCTCGGCGACGTCGATGAAGGAGAGGTTGTCGGTCCCGTCGCGGCCGCGGATCCTCTCGACCCAGGCGACGCTCGTCCCGTCGGGCGAGATCGCCGCCCCGCGGAAGCCGCGCACCTGCTCGAGAGCGTCGAGCACGGTCTCGAGGGAGGACCGCGCGGGTGCCGCCGCGACGAGCAGCGCCGCCGCGGCGAGGGCCGCGGCCCAGGGTGTTCTCCCCCTTCGCATTCCTCTCAGTCTATGACGGCGGGGGCGGGCGGGGGAGCCAGCGGTGCACGGCCCTCTTGTAGGCGAGGTAGCTCTCGCCGAAGCGCCGCTCGAGGCCGGGCTCTTCGACGAGCACCACGAAGACATGGAAGACGAGGAGAAACGCCAGAGCAAAAATCGCGATGGCCGCCGATCTCTCCCAGAGACCGTATCCGCCCAGTACGAAAGCGGCCCCGATGTACATGGGGTTGCGCACATACCGGTAGGGACCCGAAGGCACGAAAGCCAGCGGCGGATCGAAGGGAGCGGGTGTGCCCCGGCCGCGGACAATGAAGCTCGCGAGGCAGGCAAGGACGATGACTGCACCTGCGACCATGAAGAGCATCCCGACAAGCCTCCACGCCGGGGACAACGCGATGTTGAGACGCGCGTCGTAACCACGGATGCCGGAAGCGAGCCATCCCCAGAACAGCACGAAGCACACAGCGTAAAAGACGGTCCGGATCGCGATGAAGAAGGTCCTCATGCCCTTCGAGTTCCGAGTCCCGAGTCCTGCGTCCCGTCCTACGTCAGGTCCACCCAGACGCTCTTGACCTGCGTGTATTCCTCGAGCGCGTAATGGCCGCGCTCGCGGCCGAAGCCGGACTGTTTGTAGCCGCCGAAGGGAAGCCCCGGATCGTAGAGGTTGTAGGCGTTGACCCAGACGGTGCCGGCCTTCAGCGCCCTCGCCGCGCGGAGGGCCTTCTTGACGTCGCGCGACCAGACGGCGGCGGCCAGCCCGTAGATGGTCGAGTTCCCGATCGCGATCGCCTCTTTCTCGTCCCGGAACGTCATCGCGGCGAGCACCGGCCCGAAGATCTCCTCCCGCGCGATCTTCATGTCCGGAGAGACGGCGTCGAAGACGGTCGCCTCGAAGAAGGCCCCCTTGCCGCCGACGGAAACGCGGTTGCCCCCTGCCAGGAGCCTCGCGCCCTCCTTCTTTCCGCTCTCGACATAGCGCTCGACGTTGTCGCGCTGCGCCTCCGAGACGAGCGAGCCGAGCCGGGTCTTTGGATCGAGCGGATCGGCCGGGACGAGCTTCTTCGCGCGCTCGACGACCTTCGCCAGGAGCGCGTCGTGAGCGGACTCCTCGACGAGGAGGCGCGACCCGGCCGAGCAGAGCTCCCCCTTGCCGTAGAAGATCGCGTTGATCGCGCCCCGCGCCGCGGCGTCCAGGTCCGCGTCGGCGAAGACGACGTTGGGAGACTTGCCGCCGAGCTCCATCGAGACGCGTTTGACCGTGCCGGCCGCTGCCCGCAGGATCGCCTTGCCCGTGGCCGTCTCTCCCGTGAAGGAGATCTTGTCGATTCCGGGATGCTCCGCCATTGCCGCGCCGACGACCGCGCCCGGCCCCGGCACCACGTTGAAGGCGCCCGGCGGGAGACCCGCTTGCGCCAGGAGCTCTGCGAAGAGGAGCGCCGTGAGCGGCGTGACGGAGGCGGGCTTCAAGACCACGGTATTGCCGAGCGCCAGAGCGGGCGCGATCTTCCACATCGCCTGCAGCAGAGGAAAGTTCCAGGGCGTGATCGCGCCGATGACGCCGACCGGCTCGCGCAGCGTCAGCAGCAGGGCGTCGGGGCGGCCCGGGTACGTGTCGCCGTACAGCTTGTCGGCCGATTCGCCGAAGTAGGAGAGGCAGTCCGCCGCCGCGGGCATGTCGATCTTCGCGGCCTCGAAGATCGGTTTTCCGTTGTCCGACGTTTCGACCCGGCCGAACTCGTCCGCGCGGGCGGAGAGCAGCTCCGCGGCCTTCATCAGGATCCTGCCGCGCTGCCGCGGTTTCATGTCCGCCCACGGGCCCGACTCGAAGGCGGCGCGTGCGGCGGCGACCGCGCGGTCGAGGTCCTCCCGGCCCGCCTCGGCGACCTCCGCGAGCGTCTCGCCCGTGGCCGGGTTCGTCGTCGCGAACCGCTTGCCGGAAGCGGAGGGGACGAACTCTCCGTTGATGAAGAGGTCGGTCTTCAGGTGGAGAGTGGTTTCTATGGCCATTGATGAAAAGCCATCAGCTGTCAGCTATCAGCTTTCAGCCAAACAAGCCAACCGTAGCTGAGAGCTGACAGCTGAGAGCTGACAGCTATTTTCCCTTTGAACTTCGGCACCCGCTTCTCCTGGTTGGCGGCGATGCCTTCCTTGGCGTCTTCGCTCTGGAAGAGGAGCTGCTGGAGCTCGCGTTCCACGGCGAGCGCCGATTCGAGGGGGAGGTCCCATCCGCTCTGGACCGAGCGCTTGATGCGGCCGACGGCCTTGGAGGCCTTGCTCGGCGGCACGAACTGGCGGGCGTAATCCATGACCTGCTCCCACCACTCCTCCGCCGTCGCCTCGATGACCTGGTTGACGAGGCCCAGATCCGCCGCCTCCTCGAAGGAGAAGGTGTTGCCGGTGATCATCAGCTCGATCGCGCGGGACTTTCCGATGAGCTTGCCGAGGCGCGCCGTGCCGCCCGTGCCGGGCAGCACTCCGAGAGTGACTTCCGGCAGGCCGATCTTCCCCGCGTCCTTGCGGGCGATGCGCAGATCGCAGGCCATCGCGATCTCGAGCCCGCCTCCGACGGTGTGCCCGTTCAACGCCGCGATGACGAGCTTGGGCGTGTGCTCGAGGCGCAGGAGCGTTTCGTTGGCGTGCAGGCAGAAGAAGTACTTGAAGCCGGGCGTGACGGCATTGAGCATCCCGATGTTGGCTCCCGCCGAGAAGAAGCGGTCCCCCTTCCCGCGCAGGATGACGACGTGGACGTCGTCGTCGAATCGGGCTTTCAGAATCGCGTCGTCCAGCTGCCGCATCATGGCGTAGGTGTAGGTGTTGGCCGGCGGGTCGTCCATCTCGATGACGGCGATTCCGTTCTCCGCGCGGTACTGGATGACGGGGTGGTCGAGTTCCGGACTGGTCCAGTCCCGCGATCTTCGTCTCTGTGCTCATAGTCGCCTCCTCTTTGTTGGGTTCAAGGTGTCAGATTCAAGGTGTCAGGTGAGGGCAGGTTCAGGTACAGGCTCTCAGCGTCGATCGTAGTCCAAGGTCGGCGGGCTCAACCTGAAACCTGACACCTGGCACCTGGCATCTGCAATTCCCTGGACCTGTTCCCTGACACCTACAACCCTAGAATCGAACGCGCGATCATGAAATAGATGAAAAGGCCTGTGGCATCCACCAGGGTGGCGATCAAAGGGGCCGACATGATTGTGGGATCGATCTTGACGGCGGTTGCGAGCATCGGGATCGACGCGCCGACGGCGTTGGCCCAGGTGCAGATCACGAGGATCGAGACGCCGACGGTGATGGCCAGGGGCATCGTCGAGCCCCAGAGGAGCGCGCGTCCGAAGCCGACGACTCCGAGCAGGATCCCCAGGGCCAGGCCGCTGCCCGCCTCGCGCAGGATGACGCGCCAGAAATCCCGCAGGCGGATCTCTCCCACCGCGAGGCCCCGAACGATCGTCGTGACGGTCTGGGAGCCGGAATTGCCGCCGGTCCCGATGAGGAGCGGGATGAAGAACGAGAGCGCCACGACCTTCGCCAGCTCGGTCTCGAAGTGGCGCAGCACCGTGCCCGTCAGTGTCTCGGTGACGAAGAGCAGCAGCAGCCAGTTGAACCTCGCGCGCACGTTGCGGAAGGGCTTGGTCGCGAAGTAGCCCTCCGCGACCTCCTCCTTGGCGGGCATGCCGGCCAGGTGCAGCATGTCCTCCGTCTGCTCCTCGACGAGGACGTCGATGACGTCGTCCACGGTGACGATGCCGAGCGGCCGCTTCTCCCTGTCCACGACCGCGATCGAGTGAACGTCGTACTTGGAGACGAGGCGCGCGACCTCCTCCTGCGGCGCGTCGGGGTCGACCGTCCAGAGGTTGCGGTTCATCATGTCGGCGATCTTCTTCTCCGCCGGGGCGGGAAGGAGCTTTCGAAGCGAGACGGCGCCGACGAGACGCCCGTCCCCGTCCACGACGTACAGGCTCTGGACCGTCTCGACCTCGGGGTCGATCTTCTTCAGATGCTCGAGCGTTTCCGCAACGGTCCATTCCGGCCGGATCTTCACGAACTTCTCCGACATCAACCGGCCGGCCGTGCGCGGCGCGTAGCGCAGAAGGCGCTCGGCCTCCGCGGCGTCCCTCGGGGACATCTTCGCGAGCAACCCCTCGCGCTGGCGCTGCGTCAGGTGCTCGAGGAGGAACGTGACCTCGTCGCCCGGCACCTTGTCGAGCTGCGGGCCGAGCTTGTCGGGTGAAGCCCGGTGGAGGATCAGGCGCAGCGTCTCGCCCTTCAGCTCCGAGAGGACGGCTGCTCCCTGCTCGGGCGGCAGCGCCTCGAACAGCGTCAGCCTGTCCTCGAGCGGCAGGTCGTCCAGGAGCTCCGCGATGTCGGCCGGGTGCAACTCCTTGACCGCTTCCGCGAGCTGGGCAGGGTTCTCCCGGATCAGCTCCTCGATGTCGGGGCCGATGACCTTCGCTAGCGACATTTTTTCTATTGTTGCATCGGTTCGGAAAGATCCCTAGCGGACAATGGACGTGACTGGGAGACTGGGAGACTGGGTGACTGGGTGAGGGAGCCGGCTCAGGATTCTCCCAGTCTCCCCGTCCCCCCGTCTCCCAGTCGGCTCCTTGTGGGGTCCACCCACTCGGACGAGCCGTCCGGGTGGAATTCCTTCTTCCAGATCGGAACCGAGGTCTTGATTCGGTCGATGGCGGCGCGGCAGGCCGCGAAGGCCTCGGCGCGGTGGGGGGCGGTCGCGACGACGGCGACGGAGACTTCACCCACCTCGAGCCTTCCCGCCCGGTGCTGCATCGCAAGGCGCGCGTCCGGCCATTCCGTTTCGATCTGGCGGGCGATCCTGGCCATCTCGGCCTCCGCCATCGGTCCATAGACCTCGTACTGGATGGAGACTGTCTCCCGTCCCTCGTTCTGGTTTCGCACGACGCCCAGAAAGACGCAGACGCCGCCGTCGGAGGGACGTGCCGCGCTCAGGAGCGCCGCGACGTCAATAGGGCTGAGGGTGACGTACATGACGAGGATTCCAGATTCCAGATTCCAAGTGGCTGGCTCCGGGATTCTCTACCTGGAATCTGGAACCTGGAATCTGGAACCTGGAATTCATCCTCCGGCCACCGGGGGAAGGAACGCCACCTCGTCGCCGTCTCGAAGGACCGTGTCGCCATCCACGTACGTGTGGTTGACGGCGGCGGGAGGCATTGTCGGGAAGGCCGCCAGGCGGGGAATCTCGCGAGAGACGGAGTGCCAGAGCTGGCTGACGCGTGTGCCGTCCGGCAGTTCTCGGCTCTCTTCGGCCTTTCCGGCCGCGTCGCGAAAGGAGGCGAAATAAAGAAGGTTAACGCGCACGAAAGCAGTCTACTTCCGGCACGGAGTTTCAGGACGGGCTCGCGGAGCCCTGGTTTGAACTCTCTCGGCCGCTGTTCGCGAAGCGAACGCCGCGGCCGAAAGCCCTTGACATCTGACCGACCGGTCAGATAGATTGGGCCTTCAATGGTCAGACTCGCGGCAAACGAGGCCGAACGGCGCCTGATCCTCCTGAAGGCGGCCTTCCGCGAGGTCGCCGAGAAGGGGTTCTCCAGCGTGACGCTCGAAGACATCGCGGCGCGTGCCGCAGTGTCCAAGGGCGTGACGCTTTACTACTTCTCCTCCAAGGAAGACCTCTTCCGCGAGCTCTTCGGCTGGCTGATCGACTCGATCCACGAGCGCATGCGCGAGGCGGTTGCGTCCGTCGAGGATCCGGTCCAGAAGGTCCGGGCCCTGGTGGCCCTGATCTTCCCGTCCCCGTCGAAGAACCGCGCCTTCTTTCGCGCCTACATCGACTTCTGCGGCCTGGCCGCGCGGCGCGAGGCCTTTCGCTTGATCGGCGAGCGCTTCTACGCCGGCTGCCGCGAAGTGGACGGGAGCATCGTCGAGGAAGGGATGCGGCGCGGGGTCTTCCTGGCCCGCAATCCCGGGGAGGCGGCCTCGACACTGCGCGCCATCTTCGACGGCCTGATGCTTCAATGGCTGTCGGAGAAGGATCCGGAGGCGACCTTCGAGATGTATCGAGACCGGTGCGAGCGGGAGCTGCTCCACTACCTGACGGGCCCGGCGGAAAAGAAACAACGGAGGAAAAGCGGATGAAAGACGAAAAGAAAGAGAAGACGCGCTGCGACAATGAAGGGTGCCGTAAGCTCGCGGAGGAGGGGAGCCTCTTCTGCGCCTCCTGCGGCCTGGAGTGGACGCTCTTCCACCGCGACGTGCGCGTTCCGAAAGGGGATATCCGCGGCGATACAATGTCGCGTTGAAATGACCGGGGACCAGGCGCCGAAGACGATCCTGCTCGCCTCGCCCCGCGGGTTTTGCGCGGGGGTCGTCCGCGCGATCGACATCGTGGACCTGGCGCTCGAGTGCTTCGGAACCCCTCTCTTCGTTCGCCGGGAGATCGTCCACAACCTTCACGTCGTGCGCGGTTTCGAGGAGCGCGGAGTCACCTTCGTCGAAGAGCTGGAGGAAGTTCCTGACGGCGCGACCGTCGTGTTCTCCGCCCATGGTGTTTCGCCTTCGGTCCGCGCAGCCGCGGCGGCCCGGGGCCTCAAGATCCTGGACGCCACCTGCCCGCTCGTGACGAAGGTGCATCTGGAGGCGGTCCGCTTCGCGAGGCTCGGCTACCGGATCATCCTGATCGGCCACCCGGGTCACGAGGAGGTCGAGGGCACGACCGGCGAGGCGGCCGACCGGATCACGCTCGTTTCGAGCGTGGAAGACGCGGAGCGCGTCCCTGTCGAGGACCCGGACCGAGTCGCCTTCATCACCCAGACGACATTGTCCGTCGAGGACACGCGGCCGATCATCGAGGCCCTCAAGCGGCGTTTCCCGGCGATCCAGAGCCCGGGGCGCGACGACATCTGTTACGCCACGCAGAACCGGCAGCTCGCCGTGCGGGCGCTGGCGAAGGAAGCTCCCGTCATCCTGGTCGTGGGATCGAAGAACTCCTCCAACTCCCGCCGGCTGGTGGAGGAGGCCGAGCTCGCCGGCGCCCGCGCCCATCTCGTGGACGACGTTTCGCAGGTCCGGCCGCAATGGCTCGCCGGCGTCGCGACGGTCGGACTGACTTCCGGCGCCTCCGCGCCCGAGTTCCTGGTCCAGGAGATCCTCGCGTACCTGCGAGCCCTCCTCGGCGCGCAGGTCCGGGAAGTCCTGACGGTTCGCGAGGAAGTCTTCTTCCCGCTGCCGCCGGAGGTGGCTCGAGTCCGCGAGACCGCCAGGAGCGCGCTCGCGCGCTCGTGAGCGCGGGAAGCGGGCGGGGCTCCGGCCCCGGAAAACTCGACGCTGGCGGCCGCCCCTGGTGGACCAATTCCCGGCGGCTCTCGGAGAAGGTCGCGTTCGTGACGGGGGCCTCGCGCGGGATCGGCGAGGCGATCTCCCGCCGCTTCGCCGCGGAGGGCGCCCGCGTGGCGCTCGCCGCGAGAAACGAGGTCACGTGCGAGAAGATCACCGCCGACATCCGGAGCCAGCGGGGAGAAGCCGTCGCGGTCCGCTGCGACGTGACGCTCGCCTTCTCCGTGTCCAGCGCCATCGGGGCCGTCGTGTCCCGGTGGGGACGCATCGACGTCCTGGTCAACGGCGCGGGGCTGGGAGGGCCGACGCCGCTCGAGGACCCGGACGACTCCCGGTGGAATGCGATCCTCGCGACGAACCTGACGGCAACCTTCCGCATCACGCGCGAGGCGGCGCCCCATCTCCCGGCGGGGGGACGGGTCTTGAATATCGCGTCGGTGCTCGGGCGTTTCGGAGTGGCGGGCTTCGCGGCCTACGCCGCCTCCAAGCACGGCGTGATCGGCCTGACCCGGACGCTGGCGTTGGAGCTCGCCCCGAGGCAGATCACCGTCAACGCCCTGGTTCCCGGCTGGGTCGAGACGGAGATGGCTCGCGAGGGGTTCCGCCGAATCGGAGAGCACACCGGCGGCGGCGAGGAGGAAGGGCGGCGCATCGCCGCGAAGATGGCGCCGCTCGGCCGAGTGCTCGATCCGGAGGAAGTCGCGGGCCTGGCCGCCTACCTCGCCTCCGACGAGGCGAGATCCATCACCGGCCAGGCGATCACGATCGACGGCGGCCAGGTGATGCCGTGACCAGGGCGTAAGGCGTGAGGACGTAAGGCGTAAGGCGTGCGACGGGAAGTCCCAGGGGCTCCGCCTGACGCCTCACGCCTGACGCCTCACGGGATCCGGGCGGTCTTCTTCGACGCGGGGGCGACGCTGCTGCATCCGCGGATTCCGGTCGAGGAGGTCTACGCGCGGGAGTTCGCGGCGGACGGGGCACGCTTCACGGCCGAGGAGCTGACGCGGGCGCTGACGCGCGCCTGGGCGGAGGTCCAGGCCGAAAGGGCGGCGGACCGGTACGGAGGCGTGCGCGGCGAGCCGGAGTTCTGGAGGATGTTCCTGAACCGCGTGCGCGCGCGCCTGGATGGAGGAGTCGTGTCGGCGGAAGCCTTCGAGCGCCTGTCGTCGCACTTCCGCGATCCCGGCTCGTGGTCGGTCTACGCGGACGTGGCGGACGTTCTCGCGAACCTGGAAGCTCGGGGATTTCTCCTTGCCGTCGTCTCCAACTGGGACTCCCACCTTCCCGCGCTGCTGGAAGGGCTCGGCCTCGCGCGGCGCTTCCGCGCGGTGTCGGTCTCCGCCATCGAGGAGACGGGAAAGCCGGAACCGGAGATCTTCCTGCGCACCTGTGCCCGGCTTGCGGTCGTCCCGGAGGAGGCCCTCCACGTCGGCGATTCGCTTGCCGAGGACTACGAGGGCGCGCGCGCCGCCGGCCTCCAGGCCCTCCTCCTCGACCGGGAAGACCGCCACCCGCACGTCGAGGATCGGATCCGATCTCTGCAGGAGCTTCCCCTCCGCTTCTGAATTCGCGACTCACAACTCGCAACTTCTTTTGCTATCCTCCCCGCAGCTTGTCTCTCGCCAAGAGGCTCTTCCAGACCAAGTCGCTCGACGCACTCGTCGCGGAGACCGAGGAGCCCGAGCACCGGTTGAAGCGCGCGCTCGGCCCCTGGAACATCGTCGCGCTCGGCGTCGGCGCGATCATCGGCGCAGGCATCTTCGCGACGATCGGCACGGCCGCGGCGGGAGACAGCGCGCGTCCGGGCGCGGGTCCCGCCCTGATGCTCTCCTTCGCGCTGACTGCGGTCGTCTGCGCCTTCACGGCCCTCTGCTATGCCGAGTTCGCCTCGATGGTCCCGGTGGCCGGCTCCGCATACACGTATTCCTACGGCACCCTGGGCGAATTGATCGCCTGGATCATCGGCTGGGACCTTATCCTCGAGTACGCCATCGGCAACGTGGCCGTGGCGATCTCGTGGGCCAATTACTTCAACACCTTCCTCGAGGGTTTCGGCATCCGGCTGCCCGACTGGCTGACGGTCGACTTCACGACAGCCAGGTCCAGGTTGCCGCAGGTCGTCGCGGCCGCGCCGCACGTCTTCGGTGTCCCGATCGTCTTCAACATCATGGCCTTCGTCATCGTCGCCGCGATCACGGTCATCCTCGTCTGGGGGATCCGGGAATCGGCCGGATTCAACTTCTGGATGGTCGCCATCAAGCTCATCGTGCTTGCCTTCTTCGTCTTCGTGAGTTTTCACTACGTCAAGCCGGCCCACTGGAGGCCTTTCGCGCCCAATGGGTTCTCCGGGGTCGCGGCCGGGGCCGCCATCGTGTTCTTCGCCTACATCGGCTTCGACGCCGTCTCCACGACGGCGGAAGAGGCGCGAAACCCGAAGCGGGACATGCCGATCGGCATCATCGGCTCCCTCATCCTCTGCACGATCATCTATATCGTCGTCGCGGCCGTCTTTACGGGGATGATTCCGTTCGATGCGCTGAGAAAGACGCTCGCGACGGAGCAGGCGGAGCCGCTGACGCTCGCGATGAAGTTCGTCTCGATGCCCGGCTGGATGGTGGGCGTCGTCGCCTTCGGCTCGGTCGTCGCGCACACGGCGGTGCTCCTCGTCTTCCAGCTCGGCCAGCCGCGGATCTTCTTCGCCATGGCCCGGGACGGGCTCCTGCCGAAGGTGTTCGCGAAGGTCCACCCGAAGTTCCGGACTCCCCACGTCACGACGATCCTGACCGGCGTGTTCGTCGGAGTCACGGCCATGTTCACGTCGCTCGACGACATGGTGAACCTGACCAACATCGGGACGCTCTTCGCCTTCATCCTCATCTGCCTCGGGATCATCATCCTGCGCTACAGGGACCCGGGCCGGGAGCGCCCGTTCCGCGTCCCCTTCGGGCCGCTCCTGCTGCCCGTGCTCGGCATCGTTTCGTGCCTGGGTCTCATCTACTACCTGCCCCCCTCTTCCTGGTGGCGCTTCATCGGCTGGCTCGGAGTCGGGCTCGTGATCTATGTCCTTTACGGCTATCGCCACAGCCGACTGAGAAGCAGGGGATAGGGGTCAGGAAGAGGTTTCAGGGGAGATGCAGGTGCGTACGGTATTCAGGGACGGCGAGCTCGACCCTGATCACCTGAATCACACTGTTTTCCACCTGACACCTACCACCCTGACACCTTCACCTGCTACTCTCGGATTTGGAGGTGTGGTGATGGTCAAACGGTTTTCCTTCCTGGCCGCGTTCCTTCTCGCGGCCCCGCTCGCGGCCGGCGTGGCGACCGAGAAGTACGACTGGCATCCGGTCAACGGCGTTCAGGACGTCCATGTCGAGTCGGATCGCGTGGTCGTCTCGTCTCTCACGTTCGACCTGGGCAACCAGATGAAGCCGTTCCAGTCGTCGAGCGCGAAGGCCGTCGCCCGGGTGGACAACAACGGGTTCCTCGCGTACGAGGTCGGTGTCGCGATCGCGATCTTCGACGGCGACGGGAATATCGTGGCGACAGGGAGCGGCGGAGTGAAGATGGGCTCGCTGGGCAAGGGCGAGCGGGATACCTTCCAGATCAAGTTTCCCTACGTCTACCGCAACCTCGCCAACGCGAAGACGTTCATGGTGACTCTGGAGACGAAGGAGCGCGGGGCAAAGCCCAAGCCCACCCCCAAGCCGACCCCTTGATACCCTGCAGCGAAGAGGCGTAATGCGGCGTCGCATCGCGAGCGCGCCTCGCCCGCCAGCCCCCGTCTAGATCTCTCGGCCGCCGTTCGCGAAGCGAACGCCTGCGGCCGACTGTCCGGACGACGGGAAGCCCGGCACGTCGCGCCGGGCGTAGCCGGTCAGCTCGGCGTAGGCGCGGCCCGACACCGGCTTTCCGGAGCGGGCGCCCCGCACGCGGCAGGCGCCCTCCCAGTATGTGACGCCGGTGGACTTTTCGGTGACGAGCTCCTGGTCGGCAAGCATGGGCTCGACGGTCACGTCCAGGCCGAGCGACGCGACCGCGAGCCTCCACCGGGCGGGGTAGCGGGCGCCCGAGCGGGGAGACTTCCAGAAGGCCTTCTCCTCGAGGGTGACGTCCTGCCAGGCGATGGTCCGCGGCTCCCCGGAGGCCGGAACGAACGTGCCCGACGAAAATGCCGTCGCGCCGCCTTCCAGGGCGCGCATCCGGTAGAGCATCAAGTCGGCCCCGTCGTCCAGCTGCAGGGCGAACCAGTCCCAGCCCGCCGCCCCCTCCGGAAGCGCACCCGGTCCCCACTCGTGGTCGAACCAGGCCGTGCCCGAAAGGGAAACCGTGGCCGGCCCGTTGCGCATCGTTCCCGCCGCCGCGAGGCGGGTGATCGAGACGTAGCGGGAGTACTCGTTGCCGCCGGGTCCCTTGCGCGAGAGACCGCCGGCGCCGTGGACGACCGGCGGCTTGACGGCCTTGAGCGCGAGCGAGAGCTCCCAGCCGCGGCCGGCCGCGTGAAGGCGGTGCGTGCCGCCCGATTCCTCCGCGGACCAATCCTCGTTGGCGACGGCCAGGCGCCCTACCGCTGCCGACGCGATTCCGGGAAGCTCCAGGTGGGTCTTCTCTTCGTACCGGAACGACCCGCGCGCGGCATCGCTCCAGGCAAAGTGCGCCAGGTGCATCTGCCGCACGCGGAAGAACGTGAGCTGGAACCCGAATTCGTGATTCTCGGCGTCCTTGAGATGTCCCGTGTAGTACCACCATTCGACCGGCGCATCCGAATGCGCGCCGTGATCTCTCGGAAATGACAGCGCCGCTTCGCTTCGAGGGCCGGCCGCCGCCATTGTCAGCAGGACCGCCGCGAGAACTGCGGCGCGTTCCACATTCCAGATTCCAGATTCCAAGAGGCGCCACCTGGAATCTGGAATGTGGAATCTGGAATCCATCCTCATTCCTCCGCCAGTGCCGCGGCGGGATCGACCGACGCCGCGAGGCGGCCGGGAAAGATCCCGGCGAGGACCGAGGCGGCGAGGACCAGCAGCGCGGTCGCGGCGAGGCGCCCGGACGGGATGTTGACCACGACCGTCCAGCCGAAGGACTGCGGGTTGATCACCGCGAGAAGCAGGTACGCGAAGCCGGCGGCGGCAGCGAGCGACGCGGCGGTGCCGGTCACGCCGGTCAGGCCGGCCTCGATCAGGACCGCGCGGCGCACCTGAGGCTTGCCGGCTCCGATGGCCCGGAGAAGGCCGAAGGAGCGCCGGCGCTCGACGGCCGAGGCGGCGAGTGCGTTGGCGATTCCGAGGATCGAGACCGTTACGGCGATCGCTTCCAGCGCGCGCGTGACGGCGAAGGTCTGGTCGAAGGTCTTCAGGATCTCGCGGCGCAGCTCCCGGTTGGTCGAGATGGACAGCGCGAAGCGCCCTTGCGCCGCCGCGAGGACGCGCCGCCGGAGAGACTCGGCGTCCACGCCCGGCGCGGCCGCGACGGCGACGGCCGTCACGCGCGAGTCGCCGTACAGGGGGAGGTAGGCCTCCCGGTCGAGGAGGACGGTTCCGCGGTCGTTGGAGTAATCGCGATAGACACCGGCCACTCGCGGCGCGCGATCGCCCCGCGGCGTCTGGAGCCGGATACGGTCTCCGACGCCTACCCGGTAGCGCCTGGCGAAGGGCTCGGAGACGAGGACCTCCCCTTTTTTGCGGGCCTCGAGAGCGACGTCCCTGACGTCGCGCCCATCCAGGAGCGGGAGCCCTCCGATCCGGGCCACGACGCGAAAGTCGCCGGAGCCGAGGGTGAAGGGACGGCCGCGCCCGTCCGCCGCGTCCCGAGCCCGGAAGGGATCGACGACGGCCACCCCCGGGATCGCGCGCAGAAACGGCAGGATCTCGGCTGGCAGATCGCCGACCAGCCCTCGCCGGCCGCCCCCGCGGCCTTGACCCAGAGATCCGAGCGCAGCGTCGTCTCGACCCAGACGCGCACAGTCTCGCGGATCGAGGAGACCGTCACGATCATCGCCAGGGTCATGCCGAGCGCCATCGCGAGCGAGGCGACCGCGATCGCGTTTCGAGCCAGAGATCCGCCGAAGAACTCCACCGCGAGGCGCCCGGCGGCGCCGAAAAACCGGGCGAGCGGCCGGGCCGCAGCGCGGGAGGCAAGACGAACGGCGATCGGGGCGGCGGCCGCGAGCGCGGCGATGACCAGCACAACGGCCGCGAATCCGAAGAAGGGAAAGCCGTCGACCGCGCGCGCCCGCGAAGCTGCGGCCGCGAGAATGATCAGGAAGGCCGCGCCCACGGCCCGCCCGCGGAGCCTCCGCGTCCTCACGATCTCGATCGAGCCGGGCCGCATCGCGGGAGAGGGCTCGACCCGCGTCGCCTCCACCGCCGGCAGGAGCGTCGCGAGGAGCGCGGCGGCCATTCCGATGGCCGCGGCGAGACCGGCCGCGGGAAGGTAACCGGCCGCGGCGATTTTCGCGGTCGGAAGGTAGACGTTCGATACGGTTCCGGCGACGCTCGAGAGCGCCGCCCGCGCGAGGTAGATCCCGCCGGCTTCCCCGAGAAGCGTTCCCGCCAGTCCCACCGCGAGGCCTTCCGCCACGAAGACGGCGAAGATCGACGCCCGTGTGGCGCCGATCGCGCGCAGCGTTGCGATCTCGGGGCGGCGGCGCAGAACCGAGATCGAAACCGCGTTGGCGATGAGAAACGCGCCGACCAGGAGCGTGAGCGAGGCGAGCGCGTTCAGGTTGAAGCGGAAGGCGCGCACCATCCGGTCGGCGGTCTCGGCCGATCGCCCGGGAGGCTGCAGCGTGAGCCCGGGGGCGAGGGCCGCCCGGATCCTGGC
>CAVUIX010000051.1:0-68312 GCA_963741435.1 uncultured Acidobacteriota bacterium
GGGCGTCGCCCGTTTCCGCGCGAACCTCTACAGGCAGCGCGGGGCGCTCGCCGCCGCCTTCCGGCGGATTCCGTTTAACATCCGACGGACGAGCGAGCTCGGCCTGCCCGACATCATCGAGACCTTCTCGCGCCTCCCGGCGGGGTTCGTGCTCATCACCGGCCCGACCGGTTCGGGAAAATCGACGACGCTGGCCGCGATCATCCAGGCGGTGGTCGATACCCGCCCGGTCCACATCGTGACGATCGAGGATCCGATCGAGTACCTCTTCCCCGCCGGCAAGGCCGCGGTCTCGCAGCGCGAAGTCGGCACCGACACGCCGAGCTTTCCCGAGGCCTTGAAGAACCTCATGCGCCAGGACCCGGACGTGATCATGGTGGGCGAGATGCGCGACTGGCAGACCATCCAGACCGCGGTCACCGCCGCGGAGACCGGCCACCTCGTCTTCTCGACGCTGCACACCAACAGCGCGGGCCAGTCCATCGATCGGATCATCGACACGTGCCCCGCGAGCCAGCAGCAACAGCTGCGATCGCAGCTCGGGCTGGTCCTCAAAGCCATCGTCTCGATGAAGCTGATCGAGAAGTCCGACGGGACGGGCTTGACGCCGGTCTGCGAGATCATGCTCAACTCGCCGAAGATCGCCAGGCACATCGAAGCCGGCGAGACGAAGGAGATCCTCCCGGAGATCGAATCCTCGGTGGCCTATTACCGCATGCAGTCCATGAACCAGTCGCTCCTGGCGCTGCTTGTCAACGGGAAGATCACCTACAGACGGGCGATGGAGCTCTCCACCGACCCGGAAGACCTGTCGCTGAAGCTGCGCAAGCTCTTTCCTCAGATCGAGGATTCCCAACGAGGAGGCCCTATGCCGTCGGACAACGATTTTTCGGCGATCGTCCAGCTCCTGGACGTCAAACATCTCTACGAGGAGCAGGAGGAGAAGTGGAAGCTCCGGCTCGCGGAGAAGGACGCCGAGATCGCCCGGTTCGCCGAGCAATTGAGCGACGCGCACCAGTACGATGAGGGGCGCGGCCAGACGATCGCCGGGCTCGAGGAGGAGATCGCCCGGCTCAAGTCCGAGAACGAGAGAGTGTCGCGGGATTACCAGAACAAGATCAGCCAGTTGAACGAGCGGATCAAGGAGCTGAATCAGCGGGTGCTGACCGCCGAAGGCTCCAAGGTCGCTCAAAGCGGCTTCTTCAAGAAGTGAAATCGGCGCGCGATGCCGCGCGCCGATGTCATCCCGAGCGAAGCGAGGGATCTGCCCCAGACCCTGACCGGCGATCCCCTCGCGAACACCCAGGACGCGACGACCGCCCCGACCCCCGCCCCCGCCACATCGGCCAGGACGTCCGCTCCCTCCATCGACCGCCGCGGGATCCACGTCTGGTGCGTCTCATCGGCGACGCCCCAGACCGCCATCGCGCCCACGATTGCCAGAGCCCGCGCCGCCGAGAAACGTGGCCGCCCGGGCCATCTCACCGAGCGGTAGAGCAGCCAGGCCTCCACCGCGTAGAGCGTGAAGTGGACGAGCTTGTCGAAGTTCGGTATGCCGGAAACGACCGGCACGCGCGGAGGGCTCGGCCAGGAAGTCAGCGTGAGGAGGAAGATGCCCCACGCGACGGCCCAACGGCGGGCGACTGTGGGCCCTGTCGATGGGGACTGGGAGACTGGGAGACTGCGAGACTGGGTGAGTCTTCTCCCAGTCACTCCGTCCCCCGGTCTCCCCGTCGCGGCTAGGCGCCCCGCTTGGATGGGCCCGTTCGGCTCGGGCCCTTCGCGGGCGCCTGCTTGGAAGGCTTCGCGGCCTTTCCGGCCCTCGGCGCCCTGCCGGCCTTCAAGGGCTTCGGAGCGGCCTCCGCCTTCTCTTCTGCTCCCTCGGGCGCCTCGGGCTTCTGCTTGCGGACCGTTTCGACCCGCCCGCCGGAGGCTCGCCGGGCGCGGTCGGAAAGCGACTCCTTCCTCGGCGCTTTGTCCTTGGGCTCGAAGCGGTAATCCACGAACTCCAGAATGGCCGCCTCCGCGCTGTCTCCGGGGCGAGCCCCCAGCCGGAGGATCCGCGTGTATCCGCCCGGCCGGTCCACGAACCGCGGGGCGATCTTCTCGAAGACCTTCTTGACCGTGGTCCGATCGGGAATCCACTGCGCCACCTTCCGGCGCGCGGCCACGCCGTCGTTCTTGGCGGCGGTGATCAGGCGCTCCGCGAGCGGCCGCAGCTCCTTGGCCTTGGTCAGCGTCGTCTGGATGCGCTCGTGCGTCATCAGCGACGCGAGCTGGTTGGAGAACATCGCCAGGCGGTGCGACGTCGTGCGCCGGAGCTTGCGCCCGGCTCGGTTGTGCATCATGGCCGTTCTACTCGCTTCTGGTTTCGGCCGGCTCGAGCTGCATGCCGAGCGACAGTCCCATCGGCCGCAGGATGTCCCGGATCTCGTTCAAGGACTTGCGCCCGAAGTTCTTCGTCTCGAGCATGTCCCGTTCGCTCCTCCGCACCAGGTCCCGGATCGTCCGGATGCCCGCGTTCTTCAGGCAGTTGGCGCTGCGCACGGAGAGTTCCAGCTCGTCCACGCTGCGGTTCAGGTACTCCGCCAGATTCTCCGGCAGCTCTCCCTCGGCCGCGCCCTCGAGGGCCGTCTCGTGCTCGGCGTTGACGAAGATCGTCAGGTGGTCGCGCAGGAGAGTGGCCGCGAGCCCCACCGCGTCGACCGGCGAGACCGTGCCGTTCGTCCAGACCTCCAGCACCAGCCGGTCATAGTCGGTCGCCTGGCCGATGCGGGCCGCTTCGACGTGGTAGTTGCATCGGCGCACCGGCGAGTGGACCGAGTCGATCGGGATGTAGCCGATGCCCATGTCCTCGTCGAAGTTCTTGTCCGCCGAAACATAGCCGCGCCCGATCGAAACCCGCATCTCCATCTGGAGCTTGCCGTTCTCCGACAGCGTCGCGATCGGCGCTTCCGGCTCCAGGATCTCGATCGACGAGTCCCCCTGCAGATCCGCCGCCGTCACCTTTCCCTTGCGCTCGACGTCGAGCGTCAGGATCTTCTCCTCGGTCGTGTGCATCTTGATCGGGATCTGCTTGAGATTCAGGATGATGTCGGTCACGTCCTCGACGACGCCCGGCAGCGAGGAGAACTCGTGCAGGACGCCTTCGATCTTGACCGCGGTGATCGCGGCGCCTTCGATCGAGGAGAGCAGCACGCGCCGCAGGGCGTTGCCGACCGTGGTCCCGAAGCCGCGCTCGAACGGCTGGGCGTAAAACTTGCCGTACGTCGCCGACAGCGTTTCGTTCTCGACCTCGAGCCGCTTCGGCTTCTGAAATCCTTTCCAGAGTGTCATGGTTCTTCTTCCTCCGTCCTTGCCGGACGATTTGTTACTTCGAATAAAGCTCGACGATCAGCTGCTCCTGGATCGGGAGCTTGATGTCCTCGCGCTTGGGCAGCTCCACGACCGTCCCCGAGAACGTCTCCGGAGAGAGATCGAGCCAGCCCGGAACGCCGCGCGCGCGCGCGGTCTCGACCGAGGCCTTGATCTGCTCGTTGACCCGGCTCTTCTCCTTGATCGCCACGACCTGGCCCTTGCTGACCCGGTACGACGGGATCGTCACCTTCCGGGCGTTGACCGTCACGTGGCCGTGGCGGACGAGCTGGCGCGACTGCGCCCGCGACGCCGCGAACCCGAGGGCGTAGACGACGTTGTCCAGGCGCCTCTCGAGCTCCTCGAGCAGGTTCGCTCCCGTGATCCCCTTGCGGCGCTCGGCGCGCGCGAAGGTGAGCCGGAATTGCCCCTCGAGGAGGCCGTAGATCCGCTTGACCTTCTGCTTCTCCCGGAGCTGGATTCCGTAGCCCAGGAGCTTGCTGCGCCGGCGGCCGTGCTGCCCCGGCGGATAGTTGCGCCGCTCGATGGCGCACTTGTCCTTGAAGCAGCGGTCCCCTTTCAGGAACAGCTTCATCCCCTCGCGCCGGCACAGCCGGCAAACTGATTCGGTGTATCGAGCCAATGTTCGTCTCTCCCAGATCCTTCATTTGTTTTCGTCCTTCTTCCCGGCCAGGATCCGTGAGCCGGTTTACAGACGAGGTGTCAGGTGCCAGGGGTCAGGTGTCAGGGAAGGCACTAAGCCTCGGTCCCTGGCACCTGGCGCCTGATACCTGACACCTGCTTTACACTCTCCTCCGCTTCCGAGGCCTGCACCCGTTGTGCGGGATCGGCGTCGTGTCCTTGATGGACTTGATGTCCAGCCCGTTGGCCTGGAGCGCCCGGATGGCCGACTCCCGGCCGGCCCCGGGGCCCGTCACGCGCACGTCCACGGACCGCACTCCATGCTCCTTGGCGCCCTCGGCGCAGTTGGCCGCGGCGAGCTGGGCCGCGAAAGGGCGTTCCCTTGCGGGAGCCCTTGAAACCGATCCGGCCGGCCGACGACCACGCCAGCACGCCTCCCTCCTGGTCCGCCACCGTGATGACGGTGTTGTTGAAGGAGGCCTGCACCGTGGCGATCGCGTGCGGGATGTTCTTCTTTTCCTTCTTGACCGCGCGCGGGCGCTTGCCCTTGGCCCCTTTGACGGGTTTTTCGGGCGTCGCGGATGTCGGTGTCGGTTCAGCCATTCTCTACTCCCTCAGCAATTGACGATTGATCGATTGACGATTTGATGATTGACCGGGGCCCAATCGTCAATCTTCAATCCTTCAATCGTTACTTCTTCGTGGCCTTCTTCTTGCCGGCAATCGTCTGCTTGCGCGGCCCCTTGCGCGTTCGGGCGTTGGTGTGCGTGCGCTGCCCCCGCACGGGCAGATTGCGGCGATGCCGCATGCCCCGGTAGCACCCGATGTCCATCAGCCGCTTGATGTCCATCGAGGTGTCCTTGCGGAGATCCCCTTCGACCTTCACGTCGTCGGTGATGACCTTGCGGATCCGCACGACCTCTTCCTCCGACAGGTCCTTGACCCGCGTGTCGGGCCGCACGTCCGCCTTCTCGAGGATGAAGTTCGACTTGGGCCGACCGATCCCGTAGATGTACGTGAGCCCGATCTCGACGCGTTTGTTGAGGGGAAGGTCTACGCCTGCAATTCGTGCCATATTTCGTTCCTTCTCAGCCTTGCCTCTGTTTGTGCTTGGGGATCGGGCAGATCACCCGGACGACCCCCCTGCGGTGCACGATCTTGCACTTGACGCAGATTTTCTTGACCGACGCTCTGACTTTCACGATTTCGCTCCTACTTGTACCGGTAGATGATCCGCCCCCGCGTCAGGTCGTACGGCGACAGCTCGACGAGCACCTTGTCTCCGGGGAGGATCCGGATGAAGTTCTTCCGCATCTTCCCCGAGATGTGCGCCAGGACCTGATGTTTGTTCTCCAGCTCCACCTTGAACATCGCATTGGGCAACGGCTCCACGACCGTGGCCATGACTTCGATCGCCTCTTCCTTAGACACCGGACACCGCGCCTACTCTCCGACCGCCTCGGCGCGGCCCGCAGAGGGAAGAGAGATCTCCACCCCCCTCTGAAGCCGCCCGAGCCCCAGAATGACCGCGCCCTGCGGCTCGATCGTGACGGTGAACTCGAAGTGCGCCGACGCGCTGCGGTCCCGGGTCCGAACCGTCCAGCCGTCGCTGTCCACCGTCACCTCCGCCCCGCCCAGGTTGAACATCGGCTCGATCGCGATGACCATGCCGCTTTTCAACATTCCTCCCCGCCCTCCCGGCCCGTAGTTGGGAATCTGGGGCTCCTCGTGGAGGGCCGTCCCGACGCCGTGGCCGACGAAGTCGCGCACGACGCCGTAGCCGCCGGCCAGGGCCAGGGATTCCACCGCCGCGCCGATGTCGGAGACCCGGTTGCCCGGCCGCGCGGCGGCGATTCCCGCCTCGAGGGCCCTGCGAGTCGTTTCGAGCAGCCGGGCGCGTTCCGAGGTGATCCTGCCGACCGGGATCGTCCGGGCGGCGTCGCCGTAGTAACCGTCCACGACCGCGCCGCAGTCGACGCCGACGATGTCTCCTTCTTTCAAAGACCGTTTCCCCGGGATGCCGTGCACGACCTCGTCGTTGATGGACGTGCAGAGGGTCTTCGGGTATCCCCTGTACCCCACGAAGGCCGGCCGGGCGCCGTGCCGGCGGATCTCCGCCTCGGCGATCCGGTCCAGCTCCTCGGTCGTGACTCCGGGAGCCACCGCTTTTTCAACCGCGTCGAGCGTCTCCAGGACGACGCGCGACGCCTCCTCGAGCTTCACGAGCTCTTCAAAGCTGCGGATGGTGATCATGCGACCCCGCCGGCGGCCCGCCTCTGCTCGAGCGCGTTGCCGATCCGGCCGGCGACCTCCGCGATCTCTCCCATGCCATCCACGTCTGTCAGCAATCGACGCCCGCGGTAGAACTCGGCGAGAGGCTCGGTCTTCTCGTGGTAGACGCGGAGCCGCTCGAGCACCGTTTCCTGGCGGTCGTCGGAGCGTTTCTCCTGGCCCGACCGCCCCGCCAGCCGGTCGATCAGCGCGGAGTCGGGGACCGACAGGTTGACAACCGCGGAGATGTCCTTTCCATTTCCTTCCAGGAGCCGGTCCAGGGCCGCGGCCTGGTCCACCGTCCGGGGAAACCCGTCCAGGACGAACCCGGCCCGGGCGTCCGGGGCGGCGATTCTCTCGCGGATCAGGGCGATCATCAGGTCGTCGGAGACGAGCTCCCCCGCCTCCATCACGGCTTTCACGCGCTGCCCGAGCGGCGTTCCCTCGCGCACGGCCGCCCGCAGCATCTCGCCCGTGGAGATCTGGGGGATACCCAGGCGCTCCGCCAGGAGCTTCGCCTGAGTCCCCTTCCCGCTCCCGGGAGGTCCTAGGAGAACCACGCGCATCGGCTTACCCGCGCCGCCCACGGATGCGGCTCTTCTTCAGGAATCCCGTGTAGTGGTGCTCGACGAGCTTCGATTCGACCTGCTGGACGGTGTCCATGGCCACGCCGACCACGATCAAGAGCGACGTCCCGCCGAAGTAGAAGTTGAAGCCGAAGCCCTGCGTGAAGAAGCGCGGCAGGATCGCGTCGAGCGTCGGCCCGATCCAGGGGAGGCTCTGCACCTTGAAGCCGCTCGAGAGGAACTCGGGCAGGAGCGCGACGAAGGTCAGGTACACGGCCCCGACGATCGTCAGCCGCGACAGGACAGTGTCGATGTAGTCGGCCGTCTTCTTGCCCGGGCGGATGCCCGGGATGAAGCCGCCGTACTTGCGCATGTTGTCGGCGGTGTCCACGGGGTTGAAGACGATCGAGGTGTAGAAGTAGCAGAAGAAGAGGATGCCCACGCCGTAGAGGACCACGTAGAGGGGCTGCCCCTGCCCGAGAGAGGCCGCCACCTTCTTCATCCAGTCCGCCCCGATG
This sequence comes from uncultured Acidobacteriota bacterium, assembly GCA_963741435.1. Taxonomy (GTDB): domain Bacteria; phylum Acidobacteriota; class Thermoanaerobaculia; order UBA5066; family Gp7-AA6; genus JAWOLE01. The sequence continues at coordinate 7,352 of CAVUIX010000051.1, forward strand.
AAGTTGGAGAAGTAGTAGGGGATCTGCAGGATCGAGATCGCGAAGATGATCGGGATGACGCCCCCCGTGTTGACCCGGAGCGGAAGGTACGTGTTCTGCCCGCCGTAGACCCGGCGTCCCACGACGCGCTTGGCGTACTGGACGGGGATGCGTCTCTGCGCCCTCTCGACGAACACGATCAGGGCGACGATGCCGCGTCATGAAGACGAGCACCATGATGAGCGTCAGGATCGAGAGGTTGCCGGTCCGGATCGATTCGAACAGGCCGAAGATCGCGGAGGGCAGGCGCACCACGATCCCGGCGAAGATGATGAGCGAGATCCCGTTGCCGATGCCCCTCTCGGTGATCTGCTCGCCCAGCCACATGATGAAGATCGTCCCGGTCGTGAGCGTCAGGACCGTCAGCAGCCGGAAGCTCCAGCCGCCATGCGGAATGAGGTGGGCTCCTCCGGGAGTCACCTGCTTCTCCAGCCACAGCGCGATGCCGGTCGCCTGGATGAAGGAGAGGAGCACCGTCCCGTAGCGCGTGTACTGCGTGATCTTCTTGCGCCCCATCTCCCCTTCCTTGGAGAGCTTCTCGAGATAGGGCCAGACGACCGTCAGGAGCTGCAGGATGATCGACGCGGAGATGTACGGCATGATCCCGAGCGCGAACACGGAGAGCCGGCGCAGCGCCCCGCCCGAGAAGATGTCGAGGAATCCGAAGAGAGAGCCGGCGGTCGCGCGGAAGAACTCGTTCATCGACGCCGGATCGATTCCGGGCGTCGGGATGTGCGCTCCCGAGGCGGTAGACGGCCAGCATCAGGAACGTGAAGATGACCCGCTTGCGCAGGTCGGGCACGCTGAAGATGTTGGCGAAGCTCTGGAAAGCGCTCACCGGGGAATCACCTCGCAGCGTCCCCCCGCGGCTTCGATCGAGGCCCGCGCCCCCGCCGAGAACTTGTGCGCCGAGACGGTCAGGGCCTTGGTGATCGCGCCGTCGCCGAGGATCTTGACGGGCCGGCTCTTGCGCGCGAGTCTCCTCTCGCGCCAGGGCCTCCAGCGTCACCGCGGCGCCCGCCTCGAACCGGTCGAGATCGGAGATGTTGACGATGTCGTATTCCACGCGGAAGATGTTGGTGAAGCCCCGCTTGGGGACCCGCCTGTGGAGAGGCATCTGCCCCCCCTCGAAGCCGCGCTGGTGGCGGTAGCCGGTGCGCGATTTCTGCCCCTTGTTGCCGCGTCCGGCGGTCTTCCCGTGGCCGCTGCCGGGTCCGCGGCCGACGCGCTTGCGGGAATGGGTCGCTCCGGGCGACGGGCGAAGATCGTGGATGCCGGCGAAGACCGCGGAGCGTGCCGGCATCGCGGGAGCCTCGGCGGAGGGCTCGACCGGCGGCGGCGCCGGCCTCTCCTTCTTCGGCTTCGCGTAGGTCCGGGCGGGCCTTCGCGCCGGACGAGGAGCCGCCGCCTTCTTCCTGGCCGCCGGCGGCTTCTCCTTGGCCTTCCCGGCTTTGACCTTGGAGGCGGGCTTGTCCGCCGCAGCTTTGGCGGGGGCGGAAGGCTTCTTCGTGTCTTTCTTTTCGGCCATGGACTAGTCCTTCACGATCTCGACCAGGTGACGCACCTGCTGGACCATTCCCCGGATCGACGGGATCGTCCGGCCGGACGACCCGCTGGCCGAGGCGGCGGAATCCGAGCCCGTGGAGCGTCGCCTTCTGCTTGACGGGCGTGCAGATGCCGCTCCGGATCCAGTGAAGGGTCACGGTCCCCTTCGCTCCCTTCTTCGCCCGCGCCCGGCGCCTTCGCCTCGGGCGGATTCGGCTTCTCCGGTTCGCTCACGCCTTCGTCTCCGTCTCGGCCGCGCCCATGCCGCGGCGCTTGCGCATTTCGTCCTCGTTCTTGAGTCTCAGGAGTCCGTCGAAGGTCGCCTTGATCACGTTGTGCGGGTTGGTCGTCCGCAGCGACTTGGTCAGGATGTCCGCGACGCCGACCGACTCGAGCACCGCCCGCACGGGTCCGCCGGCGATGACGCCCGTCCCGGCCGCCGCGGGCTTCAACAACACGCGTCCCGCGCCGTACCGGCCGATGACCGTGTGCGGGATCGTCGTCCCCTTCAGGCTGATCGACTGCATGTTCTTCTTGGCCATCTCGATCCCCTTCTTGATGGCCATCGGCACTTCCTTGGCCTTTCCGGAGCCGTAGCCGACCCGGCCTTGTCCGTCGCCGACGACGACCAGGGCCGAGAAGGAGAAGTTCTTGCCCCCCTTGACGACCTTGGTGACGCGGTTGATGTGGACGACGCGGTCGATCAGCTCGCGCCCCTGCGCGTCCCGCTCTTTTTCCCGTTCGCGCGGCGCGCGGGAGGGTCCCCGGTTGCTGTTCATCGGTTCTCCATGGCTCTCAGAACTCCAGTCCGCCTTCGCGGGCGGCGTCGGCGAGCGCTTTCACCTTTCCGTGGTAGATGTAGCCGCCGCGGTCAAACACGACTCTCGCGATCCCTTTTTCTTTGGCGCGGTCCGCCACCAGCTTTCCGACCCGTTTCGCGGTGCCGACGTTGGCGCCGTTCTTGGCGTCCGACTTCAGGCCGGCGTCGAGCGAGGACGCGTGCGCGAGTGTGCGTCCGCTCGCGTCGTCGATGACCTGCGCGTAGATGTGCTTGCCGCTCTTGAAAACGGCGAGACGCGGACGATCGACCGACCCCCGGATCTTCTGCTGGATGCGGATGCGGACGCGGCGGCGCGCCTCGACTCTCTTTTCCGTTTTCATGGCCTACTTCCCGCCCGCCTTTCCGACCTTGCGCCGGATGACTTCGTTCGCGTACTTGATTCCCTTCGCCTTGTAGGGATCGGGAATGCGCAGCTTCCGGATCTCGGCCGCGGTCTGGCCGACCTTCTGCCGGTCGGCGCCGGAGACGGAGAGCTTGCCCGCCTTGGCGTCGAGCGCGACCGCGATTCCCTCCGGGATCGGGAAATTCACGGGATGCGAGTAGCCGATCGAGAAGACGATCGTCTTCCCCTTGACCTCCGCCTTGTACCCCACGCCGACGATCTCCAGGTCCCTGGAGAACCCCTTCGTGACGCCCTGGACCGAGTTGGCGACGAGACTGCGCAGGAGGCCATGGAAGGCCCGCTCGCGCGGCAGATCGCCGGAGCGGGCGATCCGGACCTCGCCGCCCTCGATCGAGACCGTCAGGCCCGGCGGGATCCGGTTGGACAGCTCCCCCTTGGGGCCCTTGACGCGCAGGACGTTCCCGTCCCTGTTCACCTCGACCCCCTTCGGGATCGTGACCGGCATCTTTCCTATGCGTGACACGTGTGTCTTCTCCTACCCTGGCCGCCGCTCACCAGACGTTGCAGAGGATCTCGCCGCCGAGCCTGGCCTCCCGCGCCTGGCGGCCCGTGAGAATCCCGCGGGAGGTCGAGACGATCGAGATCCCGAGGCCGCCCAGAACTTCGGGGATTGCCTTGGCGGGCGCGTAGACCCTGCGGCCCGGACGGGAAACCCGCTCCAGGCCGTTGACGATCGGCTCGCCGTCCGCGTCGTATTTCAGGCCGACCCGCAGCAGAGGGCGCCCTTTCTCCTCGACGCGGCGGCAGGAGGCGACGTATCCCTCCTCGGCCAGGACCTTGACGAGGCTCTCCTTGACGCGCGACGCGGGGATGTCCACGCGGTCATGGCCCGCCCGCATGCCGTTGCGAAGGCGGTTCAAGAGATCGGTAATCGGATCGCCGGTTGCGTTCATCGCGTCACCACGAGGCCTTCAGAACCCCGGGCAGGTATCCCGCCGAGGCGTTCTGACGGAAACAGATGCGGCAGAGCTGGAACTTCCTGTACACGCTGCGCGCCCGGCCGCAGATGCGGCAGCGGCGCACCGTGCGCGTCATGAACTTCGGCTTCCTCGCCGCCTTGATGATCATTGCTCTTCTGGCCATCTTTTGTCCTCAGTCCTTAGTCCTTGATCCCTGGTCCTCTGGTGCGGGTCACTTGCCGAACGGCATGCCGAGTTGCTGGAGGAGCACCCGCGCGCGGTCGTCCCGCCCGGCCGTCGTGACGATCGTGACGTTCAAGCCCTTGGACTTGTCCGTCTTCGCGTAGTCGATCTCCGGGAAGATGAAGTGGTCCCGCACGCCGAGCGTGTAGTTCCCCCGTCCGTCGAAGGCCTTCGTCGAGACGCCGCGGAAGTCGCGCACGCGCGGCAGCGCGATGTTGATCAGCCGGTCGAGGAACTCGTACATCCGGTCGCCGCGCAGCGTGACCCGCGCTCCGATCGGCATCCCGGTGCGCAGCTTGTACGTGGCGATCGATTTCTTCGCCTTCGTCACGACGGCCTTCTGGCCGGCGATCGCGGAAAGCTCCTCCACGGCCCCGTCGAGGATCTTCGGGTTGGCGACCGCCTCGCCCAGACCCATGTTCAGGATGATCTTCTCGAGGCGGGGGATCGCCATCCGGTTGTCGATCCCGAGCTCTCGCCCGAGCGCCGGAACGACCTCCTTCATGTATCGGTCCTTCAATCTTGCAGCCATAAGTCCTCAGTCCTTCACGCGAGGGCCGCTCCGCTCTTCTTGGCGAAGCGCTCCGGCTTCCCGTCCGCGTCGCGCCGCAGCCCGATGCGCGTGCGCGCGTTGCGGTCGGGGTCCACGAGCATGATGTTGGAGATGTGGATCGGCGCTTCCTTCTCCGAGATCCCTCCCGCGATGTTCTTGGAAGGATTGGGCCGCGTGTGCCGCTTGATCATGTTGACCCGCTCGACGATCACGCGCCCCTTGCCCGGCATGATCCTCAGGATCTTCCCCTGCCGCCCGCGGTCCTTGCCCGCGATGACGACGACCGTGTCGTTCTTCCTCAGTCTCGGGCTCTTCATCACAGCACTTCCGGCGCGAGCGAAATGATTTTCATGAACTTCTTTTCGCGCAGCTCGCGGGCCACCGGGCCGAAGACGCGCGTGCCGACGGGCTCTCCCTCGTTGGAGATCAAGACCGCGGCGTTGTCGTCGAAACGGATGTAGGAGCCGTCCCGGCGCCGGTGGTTGCGCCGCGTGCGCACGATGACGGCGCGCACGACGCGCTTGCCGTGCTTCTCGACGAACGGGGAATCGGGCGCGGCCTCCTTGACCGAAGCCGTGATCACGTCTCCCAGCCCCGCGTAACGGCCCGCCGAGCCTCCGCGCATGCGGATGCAGGCGATCCGGCGCGCCCCCGAGTTGTCCGCCACCTCGAGGATGGTGCCCATCTGGATCATGACGCTCGTCGGACGTACCGGGCCGTCCGCCTCCCGCCTCCCGCCTCACGCTCTTCGTCACGCTTCCGCCTTCACGAGAATCTCTCTCAGGATCCAGCGCTTGCGCTTGGAGAGGGGGCGGGTCTCCTCGATGCGGACCCGGTCGCCGACTTTCGCCGTGTTGCCCTCGTCGTGCGCCATGAAGCGGCTCGTCCTCTTGATGGTCCTCTGGTAGCGCGCCTCCTGGACCCGGCGCTCCACCTCGACCACGATCGACTTGTTCATCCCGTCCGACACGACCCGGCCGACCTTCGTCTGCCTGGGGAGATGCGTCTTTCCCGATTCTGAGGTCACTTCCATCATCCCTTCTCCGCCAGCTCCAGCGCCCGGCGATAGGTCCTGACCCTGGCGATGTCGCGCCGCAGCACCCGCAACCGGCTCGGGTTCTCCAGCTGACCGGTGGCCTGCTGCAGCCGCAGCTTCCAGGAGGCCTCCTTCAGTTGCTTCTCCTTCTCCACCAGCTCGTCCACGCCCTGCTGCGCGAGCGTCTCTCTCTCTTTCTTCTTCATCCCATCTCCTGCTGGGACCGCCGCGTGATGAAGCGGGTCTTCAGCCCGATCTTGTCGGCGGCGAGCTCCAGCGCCTCGCGCGCCTGCGTCTCGTCGAGTCCCTCCATCTCGTAGAGGATCCGTCCCGGCTTGACCACGGCGACCCACCCCTCGGGCGCCCCTTTCCCCTTGCCCATGCGGGTTTCCGCGGGCTTCTTGGTGATCGGCTTGTCGGGGAAGATGCGGATCCAGATCTTCCCGCCTCTCTTCACCGCGCGGGTCATGGCGATCCGGGCCGCCTCGATCTGGCGCGCGGTGATCCAGCCGGGCTCCAGGATCTGGAGTCCCATGTCCCCGAACGCAAGCGTCGAGCCGCGGGTGGCCTTCCCCTTCATCCGGCCCCGCTGCTGCTTGCGGTACTTGACTTTCGATGGCATCAACATAAGTAGCCTTCAGCTCTCAGCTTTCAGCTCTCAGCTTCGGATCAGCTGTCTTCTATCGTCTGGCTGATAGCTGACGGCTGATAGCTGATAGCGGCTCACGCGGTCTTTCTCCTCGTCTTGGCCTTGTGCTGCTCGCCCCGGTAGATCCAGGTCTTGACTCCGATCTTGCCGTAGGTCGTGTTGGACTCGGCGAAGCCGTAGTCGATGTCGGCCTTCAGGGTGTGGAGCGGCAGGCGCCCCTCCTGGTACCACTCCGCCCGAGCGATCTCCGCGCCGTTCAACCGGCCGGCGCACCGGATCTTGATCCCCTGCGCTCCGAACCGCAGGGCCGACTCGATCCCCTTCTTCATCGCGCGGCGGAAGGCCACGCGGCGCTCGAGCTGCAGGGCGATCGACTCCGCCACGAGCTGCGCGTCGGTCTCCGGGCGCTGGATCTCGATGATGTTGATGTGGACCTCGGACTTCGTCCGCTTCTGGAGCTCGTCGCGGAGCTTGTCCACCTCGGCGCCGCGCTTGCCGATGATGATGCCCGGGCGGGAAGTCTGGATGTTGACCTTCAGCCGGTTGGCGAAGCGCTCGATGTCCACTTCGGACACGCCCGCGTGGGACAGCCGTCCCTTCAGCTCCTTGCGCAGCTTCAGGTCCTCGTGCAGGAAGGTCTGGTAGTCCTTCGTCGAGAACCAGCGCGAGTGCCAGGTGCGGTTGAAACCGAGCCGAAAACCGTACGGATGGACTTTCTGCCCCATGCTGCTCCTTACCCCTTCGCTTGCGACGAGCCGTCCGAGAGCTCGATCGTCAGATGGCTCTTGCGGTGCAGGACCCGGAACGCGCGCCCCATCGGCGCCGGCCGGATCCTCCGCTCCTGCGGTCCCTTGTCCACGAAGATCTTGCGGATCACCAGGCTGTCCACGTCCAGCTGCGTCTCTTTCTGCTCGGCATTGGCGACGGCCGACCGCAGGGTCTTCAGGATGTCGTGCGCGGCGACCTTGGGCGTGTGCTGCAGGATCGCCACGGCGTCGTTGACGGACTTGCCGCGCACCAGGTCCGCGACCAGGCGGACCTTCTGGGCCGAGCCCTTCATGTATCGGAGTGTTGCCGTCGCCTTCATCTGCATTCTTCCTACGTCTTGGCCGGGGCCGCCGGGGCCGGGGCCGACGGCGCGGGTGGGGCGCCCGGAGCTCCCGGAGGTCCGCCCACCCGGGCGCCGGACGCCGCGGCAACGGCCGCGGCCGCGGCTTCGGCGGCCTTCTTGCCGCTGTGGCCCTTGAAGATCCGCGTCGGAGCGAACTCGCCGAGCTTGTGCCCGACCATGTTCTCCGCGACGTACACGGGGATGAACTTCCGCCCGTTGTGCACCGCGATCGTGTGCCCCACCATGTCGGGCACGACGGTGGAGCGGCGGGACCAGGTCTTGACGACCTTCTTCTCCCGCGTCGCGTTCAGCGCCGCCACCTTCTTCATGAGGTGGTCGTCCACGAAAGCGCCCTTCTTGATCGAACGTGCCATTGCTCTTCCTCAGCCCTTCGCCTTGCGCCGGCGGACGATGAACCCGTCCGTCCGCTTGTTGTTCCGCGTCTTCATCCCCTTCGTCTTCCACCCCCAGGGAGAGGTCGGATGACGCCCGCCGGACGTCTTCCCTTCGCCGCCGCCCATCGGGTGGTCCACCGGGTTCATCGCGACCCCGCGCACGTGCGGGCGGAATCCCATCCAGCGGTTTCGCCCCGCCTTCCCGATCGAGACGTTCTCGTGCTCGAGGTTGCCGACCTGGCCGATCGTCGCGTAACACTCGATGTGGACCTCGCGGACCTCGCCCGAGGGGAGGCGCACCTGCGCGTACCCCCCCTCCTTGGCCATGAGCTGGGCGGCCGTCCCGGCCGAGCGCACGAGCTGGCCGCCGCGGCCCCGCTTCAACTCGATGTTGTGGATCGTCGTGCCGAGCGGGATGCCCTTGAGGGGCAGCGCGTTGCCGGGCAGGATGTCGGCCGAGGGTCCGGACACGACGCGCGCCCCGACCTCCAGGCCGTTGGGCGCCAGGATGTAGCGCTTCTCGCCGTCCACGTAGTGGAGCAGCGCGATCCTCGCCGTGCGGTTCGGGTCGTACTCGATCGCGGCGACGCGGGCCGGGATGTCCATCTTGTCGCGGCGGAAGTCGATGATCCGGTAGAGGCGCTTGTGGCCTCCCCCCATGAAGCGGCTGGTCTGCCGCCCCTGGCTGTTGCGGCCACCCGTCGAGCGCAGCCCCACCGTGAGGCTCTTCTCCGGGCGCGCGCCGGACAGCTCCACGAAATCGTGGGCCGTCTGGAAACGCCGCCCCGCGGAAGTCGGCTTGTATTTTTTTACGGGCATGTCGTCAGACTCCCTCGAAGAACTCGATGGGCTTCTCGCCGGCGGCCAGCCGCACGTACGCCTTCTTCCAGGCCTTGCGCTGTCCGAGGAATTTCCCCATGCGTTTCCACTTCCCCTGCCGGTTGGCCAGGCGGACCTGCGCCACCTTGACGCCGAAGAGCTTCTCGACGGCCTTCCGCACCTGGATCTTGTTGGCGCGGCGGTCCACTTCGAAGCAGATCGTGTTGGTGGTCTCCTTGATTCTCGTGGACTTCTCCGAGATCAAGGGCCGGCGGATCAACTGCAGCGGTTCCATCTTTACCCCAGCGTTTGAACGACCCGCGACAGCGCGTCCCTGGAAAGGACCACGGTCGCGTGGCTCATGACGTCGTACACGTTGACCGCGAGCGCGTCCACGAGCTTCCACTCGGGGACGTTGCGCGAGGCGAGAGCCAGCTTCTCGTTTTCCCGCGAATCCACGAAGAGAGCCTTCCCCTCGACGCCGAGACCGCCGACGGCGGCCTTCAGATCCCGGGTGCGGTGGCTCTCCGGGTCCATCGTTTCGACGACCAGAAGCCTCTCCTCGCGCAGCCTCTGCGAGAGCACGGCTCGCAGCGCGTTCTTCTTCTCTCCGACCGAGAGGCCTTCCGCGTAAGAGCGCGGCACCGGCCCGTGCGATGTCCCGCCGTGGCGGTGGATCGGCGGACGGCCGCCCCCCTGGCGCGCGCGTCCCGTCCCCTTCTGCTTGAACGGCTTCTTGCCGGAGCCGGAGACTTCGCTGCGCGTCTTCGTCTTGTGCGTCCCGCTGCGCTGCGCGGCCAGATACGCCTTCACGGCCTGCCACACGAGGTGCTTGCGGTACGGGTAGTCGAAGACCCCGGCCGGCACGTCCACCTCGCCGACCCTCTCCCTCTTCCAATTCCAGACGGGCAGTGTTGCCATCCTCGTTCCTTACTTGCCGCTCGGCCTGGCAAAGGTGGAGCGCACGATCTTGACCAGCGAGCGGCGCGCGCCGGGGACCGCGCCGCTGATGTAGAGGAGGTTCTTCTCCGCGTCCACGCGGACGACGACCAGGTTCTTCGCCGTGGCCTGCCGGCCCCCGAGCCTTCCCGAGGAGCGGTTGCCCTTGATGACGCGCGAGGGGAACGCCGAGGCGCCGATCGAGCCGGGCGCGCGGTGGAACATCGAGCCGTGCGCGGCCCCGCCCCCCTTGAAGTGATGGCGCCGGACGACTCCCGCGAACCCCTTCCCCTTGGAGACGCCGATGACGTCCACGTGGTCCTGCTCCCGGAACGTGTCGCAGAGCACCTTGTCGCCGGGCTTCCACTCGTCCCCGGCGTCGAAGCGCACTTCCGCGAGCGTGCGCATCGGCGCGACGCCGGCCTTCTCGAAGCGGCCCTTCGCGGCGGTGTTGGCCCTCCGGTCCGGACGGGAATCCACGAGGCCGATCTGCACGGACTCGTAGCCATCCCGGTCCGCGGACTTCTTCTGCACGACCAGGCAGGGCCCGGCCTGGACGACCGTGACGGGCACGACCGTGCCGTCGGCCTCGAAGACCTGGGTCATTCCCACTTTCCTGCCGATGATCCCGTGGACTGCCATTTACATTCTCACTCTGTTCGCTCGCTTACTTTCCGAAGGCCTTGATCTCGACGTCCACTCCGACCGGCAGCTCGAGCTTCATGAGCGCGTCCACCGTCTGGGCCGTGGGCTCGAGGATGTCCAGCAGCCGCTTGTGCGTCCGCATCTCGAATTGCTCCCGCGACTTCTTGTCGATGTGCGGCGAGCGATTGACCGTGTAGCGCGCGATCGCCGTCGGCAGCGGGATCGGGCCCGCGATCTTCGCGCCGGTTCGCCTGACGGTGTCCACGATCTCGGTCGCAGACTGATCGAGAATCCGGTAGTCGTAGGCCTTCAGGCGGATGCGGATTTTGTCGTTTTTCATTTTCAGCGGCCGATCATCTGAAGCGGCCGCTCGACGCGGCCGGAAGGGAGTAAGCGGCCGTTGCACTGCAGCCCATGGCCGTCGTTCGTATTCATCGCTACTCCAGGATCTCTGTGATGGTTCCGGCGCCGACGGTTCGTCCGCCTTCGCGGATGGCGAAGCGCAGGCCCTTCTCCATCGCGATGGGCGTGATCAGGTTGATCTCCAGGGACACCGTGTCCCCCGGCACCACCATCTCCACCCCCTGCGGCAGCTTCGCCGTCCCCGTCACGTCCGTCGTCCGAAAGAAAAACTGCGGACGGTACCCGTTGAAGAACGGCGTATGTCGCCCACCCTCCTCCTTCGTCAGAATGTACGCCTGCGCCGTGAACTTCACGTGCGGCGTGATCGACCCGGGCTTGGCGCACACCTGCCCTCGCTCCACGTCCTTCCTCTCCGTCCCGCGCAAGAGCAGACCCACGTTGTCCCCAGCCTGCCCCTGGTCCAGCAACTTCCGGAACATCTCCACTCCCGTCACGACCTTCTTCTGCGTCGGACGGATCCCAACCACCTCCACCTCTTCTCCGACCTTGATCACCCCGCGCTCCACCCTCCCCGTCACCACCGTCCCGCGCCCCGATATCGAAAACACGTCCTCGATCGGCATCAGAAAATCCTTGTCGATCGCACGCTCCGGAATCGGAATGTATGAGTCCACCGCGTCCATCAGCTCGAACAGACACTTGGTGTCCGGACTGTCGGGATCCCCCGACTCCATCGCCTTCAACGCCGATCCCTTGATGATCGGAATCTGGTCCCCCGGAAACCCGTACGACGTCAACAGCTCCCGCACCTCCAGCTCCACAAGCTCCAAAAGCTCCGGGTCGTCCACCATGTCCGTCTTGTTCAAAAACACCACGATGTACGGCACTCCAACCTGCCGCGCCAGCAGAATGTGCTCCCGCGTCTGCGGCATCGGCCCGTCCGCAGCCGACACCACCAGAATCGCTCCGTCCATCTGCGCCGCACCCGTGATCATGTTCTTCACGTAGTCCGCATGCCCCGGACAGTCCACGTGCGCGTAGTGCCGCTTCGCCGTCGAATACTCCACGTGCGCCGTGTTGATCGTGATCCCTCGCGCCTTCTCCTCCGGCGCGTTGTCAATCTGGTCGTACGCCTTCGCCGTCGCCAGCCCCTTCTTCGCCAACACCAGCGTGATCGCACTCGTCAACGTCGTCTTCCCGTGATCCACGTGCCCTATCGTCCCGATGTTCACGTGCGGCTTGCTGCGATCGAACTTCTCTTTTCCCATCGTCTCCCTCTAATAGTTCCCGACTCTCGTCACTTCGAACCCACCTTGGCGATGATCTCCTCGCTGACGCTCCTGGGGACTTCCTCGTAGGCCGCGAACTGCATCGTGTAGTTGCCGCGGCCCTGGGTCATCGAGCGCAGGTTCGTCGAGTAACCGAACATCTCCGAGAGCGGGACCCGCGCGGTGATGACCTGGACGCCGGCGCGCGGCTCCATGTGCTTGATGTGCCCGCGGCGCGAGTTCAGGTCGCCGATGACGTCGCCCATGTACTCCTCGGGCACGACGACCTCGACCTCCATGATCGGTTCCTTGATGATCGGCTTGGCCTTCTTCGCGGCGTCCTGATAGGCCATGGACCCGGCGATCTTGAAGGCCATCTCGGAGGAGTCCACGTCATGGTAGGACCCGTCGTACAGCTCGACGAGCACGCCGGTCGTGGGATACCCCGCAAGGATCCCCGTCTCCATGGCTTCCTTGATCCCCTGCTCGATCGGCTTGATGAACTCCTTGGGGATCGCCCCGCCCTTGATCTCGTTCTCGAAGACGAAGTGACGCCCCTCTTCGGCCGGCCGGATCCGGATCTTGCAGTCGCCGTACTGTCCGCGGCCCCCGGACTGCCGCACGAACCGGCCGTGCCCCTGGGCCTCGTGCGTGATCGCCTCGCGGTACGCGACCTGCGGCTTGCCGATGTTCGCGCCGACGTTGAACTCGCGCACCATCCGGTCCGTGATGATCTCCAGGTGCAGCTCGCCCATCCCGCGGATGATCGTCTGGCCCGTCTCCTTGTCCGTATGGACCTTGAAGGTCGGGTCCTCCTGCATGAGCTTCGCCAGCGCCATGCCCATTTTTTCCTGATCGGCCTTCGTCTTGGGCTCGATCGCGACCGCGATGACCGGCTCGGGGAAGTTCATCGCTTCCAGGATGACCGGAGCGTCTTTGTCGCAGATCGTGTCGCCGGTCGAGACGTTGCGCAGGCCGACCGCCGCCGCGATGTCGCCGGCCCAGACCTCCTTGATCTCCTCGCGCTTGTTGGCGTGCATCTTGAGCAGCCGGCCGACGCGCTCGTTGGTTCCCTTGGTCGAGTTGAAGCAGGAGGAGCCGGCGTCGAGGTGCCCCGAGTACACCCGGAAGAAGGCGAGCTGGCCGACGAAGGGGTCGGTCATGATCTTGAAGATCAGCGCCGAGAAGGGCCCGTCGTCCTTCGGCTCGCGGACGAGCTCCGCCCCGAGGTCGTCGTGCCCGACCATCGGCGGAACGTCGAGCGGCGACGGAAGGTAGTGGACGACGGCGTCCAGGAGCTGCTGGATCCCCTTGTTCTTGAAGGCGCTCCCGCAGATGACCGGCTGCGCGTGCCCGGCGATCGTCGCCCGCCGCAGGGCGTCCTGGATTTCTCCGGCCTCGACCTTGCCGCCGTGCAGGTACTTCTCGAGCAGAGTGTCGTCGGTCTCGGCGATCGCCTCGATCAGCTTCTCGCGGTAGGCCTCGGCCTCCGCCCGGAACTCCCCGGGAATCTCCACGATGTCGAAGGTCGCGCCGAGGTTCTCGTCCTTGAATTCGATCGCCTTCATCGCGACGAGATCGATGACACCGCGGTGCTCCGCTTCGCTCCCGAGCGGGATCTGGATCGGCGCGGGGTGGGCGTTCAGCTTGGTCTTCATCATCTCGATGCAGCGCGCGAAGTTCGCCCCGACCCGGTCCATCTTGTTGACGAAGGCGATGCGCGGCACGTTGTAGCGGTTGGCCTGGCGCCAGACCGTCTCCGACTGCGGCTCCACGCCCGCGACGGCGTCGAAGACGGCGACGGCACCGTCCAGCACGCGCAGCGACCGCTCGACCTCCGCGGTGAAGTCCACGTGGCCCGGCGTGTCGATGATGTTGATCCGAACAAGGGGGCTGGGGGTCTGGGGGACCGCAAGGTCCCCTGCTTGCCCTGCGGGAGCCGAAGGATCCCCCGCATCAGAATTCGCCTTCCAGAAGCACGTGGTCGCGGCCGACGTGATCGTGATGCCGCGCTCCTGCTCCTGGACCATCCAGTCCATGGTCGCCGTCCCCTCGTGGACCTCTCCGATCTTGTAGTTGACCCCGGTGTAATAGAGGATCCGCTCGGTCGTGGTCGTCTTCCCGGCGTCGATGTGCGCCATGATCCCGATGTTCCGGGTGTCACTGAGGGGATGGGTGCGCGGCATGACGAGCGAGTCCTTGGTCCTTGGTCCTTAGTCCTGAGTCGAGTTACCAGCGGTAGTGGGCGAACGCCTTGTTCGCCTCCGCCATCTTGTGGGTGTCGTCTTTCTTCTTCACGGCGCCGCCCCGCAGGTTCGCGGCGTCGAGCAGCTCGGCGGCGAGCTTCTCCCTCATCGTCTTCTCGCCCCGGCCAGCGGCGTACTCGATGAGCCACCGGATCGCCAGCGAGGTCCGGCGGTTGGGCCGCACTTCGACGGGCACCTGGTAGGTGGATCCGCCGACGCGCCGGGACTTGACCTCGAGAGCCGGCTTGACGTTCTCGATCGCCTTCTTGAAGGTCTTCATCGGGTCGTCCTGCGTCTTCTCGGCGACGCGGTTCAACGCCCCGTAGAGAATCCCCTCGGCGGTGGACTTCTTTCCCTGGCTCATCACGGAGTTGATGAACTTCGTGACGAGCTGCGAGTTGTAGAGCGGATCCGGGAGGATCTCCCGCTTGGATACGACGCGGCGTCTCGGCATATCTGGTTCCTAAGCTTTCGGGCGTTTGGCGCCGTACTTGGAACGGCTCTGGTTGCGGTTGGCGACGCCCACCGCGTCGAGCGTTCCCCGGATGATGTGGTAGCGCACGCCGGGGAGGTCCTTGACGCGCCCCCCCCGGATCATGACGATCGAGTGCTCCTGCAGGTTGTGGCCGACGCCCGGGATGTAGGTCGTGACCTCGATGCCGTTGGTCAGGCGCACGCGCGCCACCTTCCGCAGAGCGGAGTTCGGCTTCTTCGGCGTCGTCGTGTACACGCGGGTGCAAACGCCGCGCTTCTGGGGCGAAGAGTTGAGCGCGGGGCTGGCGGTCTTCACGCGCACCCGCTCGCGGCCGCTCCGCACCAATTGAGAAATTGTCGGCATCGACTCTCCTGTGTCACCCCGAGCCCCCCGGAGCCGTAGGAAGGGCCCGAGATCGACCGTAGCTGCTTTGCTCGACCCCGACGAGCCAAGTCCCACCGGCCCGCCCAAGTCCGAGGGAAAAACCCACGAATCGTACGGGCCGCCGGGATGGTTGTCAAGCATAAAAGCTGTCAGCTCTCGGCTTTCAGCTCTCAGCCAGGCCCCGGAGTAGGTCTTGCCTCGCAACGTTCAGAAAGAAAACGGGGCCCGTTTCCGGGCCCCGTTTGGCTGAAAGCTGAGAGCCGACAGCTAAGAGCTACTCTTCCTCGGAGGCGTCCACCTCTGCGTCGGCCTCGGCCAGGGCCAGCTCCTCGGCCGGGTCGATCAGGAAGTCCTCCAGCGCCGGCTCCTCCACCTGCGGGATCTCCTCCCGCTCCAGGACGATGTTGCGGTAGTAGTCCATGCCGGTCCCGGCCGGGATCAACCGCCCCACGATGACGTTTTCCTTCAGGCCCCGCAGGTAGTCCACCTTCCCCGAGATCGAGGCCTCCGTCAGGACGCGGGTCGTCTCCTGGAAGGAGGCCGCGGAGATGAAGGAGTCCGTCGAGAGGGACGCCTTCGTGATGCCCAGAAGCATCGGCCTCCCGATGGCGGGCTGTCCGCCGGCCGCCCCGACCCGCTCGTTCTCGTCTTCGAACCGGAAGCGGTCCACCTGCTCGTCGATCAGGAACTCCGTGTCCCCGACCTCCTCGATCTTCACGCTCCGCATCATCTGCCGGACGATGACCTCGATGTGCTTGTCGTTGATGGCGACGTTCTGCGACCGGTAGACCTCCTGGATCTTGTCCACGAGGTACCGCTGCATCTCCTTCTCTCCGAGGATCGCCAGGATGTCGTGCGGGTTGATGGGACCGTCGATCAGAGGATCGCCCGCCTTGACCCGCTCCCCCTCCTGCACGTTGACGTGCGTGTAGCGCGGGATCAGGTATTCGCGGATCTCCCCGTCGTCTCCGGTCACGATGACCTTGCGCATGCCCTTGGCGACCGGGCCGTGCGAGACCGTCCCGTCGATCTCCGTGATGACCGCGGCGTCCTTGGGGCGCCGCGCCTCGAAGAGCTCGACGATCCTCGGGAGGCCTCCCGTGATGTCCTTGGTCTTCGTCGTTTCGCGCGGGATCTTGGCCAGCACGTCGCCGGGGTGGACGTCCTGCCCATCGGTGACCATCAGGTGCGATCCGATGGGGAGCAGGTATTTGCGCTCGGCCTTCCCCTGGATGATGACCTGCGGCGACCGCTTCTCCGCGCCCACCGCCTCCACGATGATCTTCTGCGTGAGGCCCGTGACCCGGTCGGTCTCCTCGCGCAGGTTCTCCCCTTCCACGATGTCGCGGAAGGCGATCCGGCCGCCGACCTCCGTCAGGATGGCCGAGGTGAACGGATCCCACTCGACGAGCTCCTGCCCCGGAACGACTTCCTGGCCGTCGGAGACCTTGATCGTCGAGCCGTACACGACCGAGTAGCGCTCCTTCTCGCGCCCCTTGTTGTCCATGATCGTGATCTTGCCGTTCCGGTTGACGACGACGAGGTTCCCGTCCTTCCTCTGGACCGTCGCCACGTTCAGGTACTTCACGGTGCCCGGGTTCTTCGCGGCGTGCTTGGACTGCTCGGTCACGCGGGAGGCCGTGCCGCCGTAGTGGAACGTCCGCATCGTCAGCTGCGTGCCCGGCTCGCCGATCGACTGCGCGGCGATGACGCCGCAGGCCTCGCCGATCTCGACCATCTTGCCCGAGGCGAGCATGCGGCCGTAGCAGAGGCGGCAGATGCCCCTCTTGGTCTCGCAGGTCAGCACCGAGCGGATCTTGACCCGCTCGATTCCGGCTTCCTGGACCGCCGAGGCGAGATCCTCGGTGATCTCGGTCCCGTACGAGAGCAGCTTCTCCTCGGAGAGCGGATCGGCAATGTCCTCCTGCGCCACGCGGCCCACGATGCGGTCGCGCAGCGGCTCGAGCGTGTCGCCCCCCTCCATGATCGCGGAGACCGTGATCCCGTCGGAGGTGCCGCAGTCCTCCTCGATGACGATGACGTCCTGCGCCACGTCCACGAGGCGGCGCGTCAGGTACCCCGAGTCGGCCGTCTTCAAGGCCGTGTCGGCCAGACCCTTGCGGGCGCCGTGCGTCGAGATGAAGTACTGCAACACCGAGAGGCCTTCGCGGAAGTTCGCGGTGATGGGGGTCTCGATGACCTCGCCCGAGGGCTTGGACATCAGTCCCCGCATCCCGGCGAGCTGGCGCACCTGCTCCTTCGAGCCCCGGGCGCCGGAGTCCGCCATGATGTAGATCGGGTTGAACTCGCTGCCGACCTGGTCGGACTTCTTCATCTCCTTGAACATCTCGTCGGAGATGTTCTCGGTCGTCCGGTGCCAGATGTCGATGATCTTGTTGTGCCGCTCGCCGGCGGTGATGACGCCGGAGTTGCGCTGCGCGTCCACCTCCAGGACCTCCCTGTGGGCGGCCTGCAGGAACTCCTCCTTCTTGGCCGGGATCACCATGTCGTCCACGCCGATCGAGATGCCGGCCCGGGTCGCGGCCGCGAAGCCCAGGTCCTTCAGGTCGTCGAGCATCAGGACGGTCATCTCCTCGCCGAAGGTCAGGTACACGTAGCTGACGAAGTCGGTCAGCCCCTTCTTCTTCAGGTTGCCGTTGATGAAGGGGACGACGTCCCGCAGGGCGCGGTTGAAGAAGACGCGGCCGACAGTCGTGTCGATCAGCGTCCTCTCGACGTCCTGCACCTCGGCATGGATGATGTCCTGGTCGTTGTACTGCGTCGTCAGGTCGATGTACTTCCCGGAATAGCGCACGCGGATCGGCGTGTGGGTGGCGACCTCCCCCTGCTCGTAGGCCAGCATCACCTCGTCGAAGTCGGCGAAGATGCGTCCCTCCCCCTTCGTGTTCGAGCGGGACTTGGTCAGGTAGTAGATCCCCAGCACCAGGTCCTGCGACGGGACGGCGAGAGGGCGCCCCGAGGCGGGAGAGAGGATGTTGTTGGAGGAGAGCATCAGCATCTCCGCCTCGATCTGGGCCTTGGGAGACAGCGGCACGTGAACGGCCATCTGGTCGCCGTCGAAGTCGGCGTTGAAGGCCGGGCAGACGAGGGGGTGGATCTTGATCGCCTTGCCCTCGACGAGCACCGGCTGGAAGGCCTGGATGCCGAGGCGGTGGAGCGTGGGGGCGCGGTTCAAGAGGACCGGGTGATCGCGGATGACGTCCTCCAGGGCGTCCCAGACCTCCGTCACGCCGGACTCGACCAGTTCCTTGGCGGCCTTGATCGTCTGGGCGAGCCCCTTCTTCTCGAGGCGGTTGTAGATGAACGGCTTGAAGAGCTCGACCGCCATCTTCTTGGGGAGCCCCGCCTGGTGGAGCTTCAGCTCCGGCCCGACGACGACCACCGAGCGGCCCGAGTAGTCCACGCGCTTGCCGAGGAGGTTCTGCCGGAAGCGCCCCTGCTTTCCCTTGAGGGTATCCGAGAGGGACTTCAAGGGCCGGTTGTTCGAGCCCTTCAGCACGCGGCCGCGGCGGCCGTTGTCGAAGAGCGCGTCCACGGCTTCCTGGAGCATCCGCTTCTCGTTGCGCACGATGACCTCGGGCGCGCGCAGCTCCAGCAGCTTCTTCAGCCGGTTGTTGCGGTTGATCACGCGCCGGTAGAGGTCGTTCAGGTCGGAGGTCGCGAAGCGTCCGCCGTCCAGGGGCACGAGCGGGCGCAGCTCCGGCGGGATGACCGGGATGACGTCCAGGATCATCCAGTCCGGCCGGTGGCCCGAGCGGCGGAAGGCATCGCAGACCTTCAGGCGCTTGGCCGCCTTCTGCCGCTTGATCTGAGAGGTCTCCGTCTTCATGATCATGCGGAGCTCTTCGGCGAGCATCTCGACGTCCACGCGCTCGAGCAGCTCCTTGATCGCTCCTGCGCCCATCCTTGCCACGAAGACGTCGCCGTGCTCGGCCCGAAGCGCCCGGTAGCGCTCCTCGGAGAGCAGTTCCTTCTCCTTCAGGTCGGTCTCGCCCACGTCGATGACGACGTACGACTCGAAGTAGAGGATTCTCTCCAGGTCCCGCAGCGAGATGTCGAGCAGGTGCCCGATCCGCGACGGCAACCCCTTGAAGAACCAGACGTGGGACACGGGCGAGGCCAGCTCGATGTGCCCCATCCGCTCGCGGCGAACCTTGGACTTGGTCACCTCGACGCCGCACTTGTCGCAGACGACGCCGCGGTGCTTCATCCGCTTGTACTTGCCGCAGAGGCATTCCCAGTCGGTGATCGGGCCGAAGATCTTCGCGCAGAAGAGGCCGTCCCGCTCCGGCTTGAACGTGCGGTAGTTGATCGTCTCGGGCTTGGTGACCTCGCCGTAGGACCAGGAGCGGATCTTCTCGGGCGAAGCCAGAGAGATCTTGATCGCGTTGAAGTCCTTCAGCGTCGTGGGCTTGGTGGCGAAAGCGAGAGATTCCATGTAACTCCTTAGCGGCAGCTCAGATCGGGAGACGGGAGACGGGAGACGGGAGACGATAAGTCTCGCCGCGTCCTTCCCTGCCGCTTCCGAACCTCTCGGTTGTTCACTCGTCTTCCCTCTACCGTCTTCCGTCTACCGGATTCGTCATCGTCTTCAGCAACTCCACATCGAGGCAGAGCGACTGCAATTCACGGACGAGCACATTGAAGCGACTCGGGCAGGCCCGGGGCGGCCGGGATCTCGCCCTTGACGATCGCCTCGTAAACCTGCGAACGACCTTCGACGTCGTCGGACTTGACCGTCAGCAGCTCCTGCAGCGTGTAGGAGGCGCCGTACGCCTCCAGCGCCCAGACCTCCATCTCGCCGAAGCGCTGGCCGCCGAACTGGGCCTTCCCGCCCAGGGGCTGCTGGGTGATGAGCGAGTACGGGCCGATCGAGCGAGCGTGGATCTTGTCGTCGACCAGATGCGAGAGCTTCAACATGTAGATGAAACCCACGGTGACCTGCTGCTCGAAGGGCTCCCCCGTCATCCCGTCGTAGAGGACGGTCTTGCCCGAGGCGGGCAGGTTCGCGTCCTTCAAGAGCTTCTTGATCTCCGCCTCCGTGGCGCCGTCGAAGACCGGCGTCGCGACGTGCAGGCCGAGCGTCTTGCCGGCCCAGCCCAGGTGCGTCTCCAGGATCTGGCCGACGTTCATCCGGGAGGGGACGCCGAGCGGGTTCAACACGATGTCGATCGGGGTCCCGTCCGGCAGGTACGGCATGTCGCCGTCCGCCAGGATCCGCGAAATGACGCCCTTGTTGCCGTGGCGGCCCGCCATCTTGTCGCCGACGGAGAGCTTCCTCTTCATGGCGACGTAGACCTTGACCATCTTGATGACGCCCGGCGGCAGCTCGTCGCCTTTCTGGAGCAGCTCGATCCGCTCGGCATTGACGCGGTTCAAGACCTCGATCTGCGAGTCCTGGCGCCGCAGGATGATCTGAACCGCCTCGGCGACCTCTTCGTCCTTCAGCTTCAAGCGCTTGAGCTGCTGGGGGGAGAGGCGCGCGACGCCCTCGTCGGTGAACTTGCCCCCCTTCTTGACGATCTCCTCGCCGTCCCGGTCGTTCATCGGCTCGTTGGAGATCTTTCCCACGAGGAGATCCCGGATCTTCTTGTTGGCTTCTTCCCGGATGATCCGGATCTCGTCCTTGGAGTTCTTCTCGATCTTGGCGATCTGGTCCTGTTCGATGGAGAGCGCGCGCAGGTCCTTCTCGATCCCCTTGCGGGAGAAGATCTTCACGTCCACGACCGTGCCCTCGATGCCCGGCGGGCACTTGAGCGACGCGTCGCGAACGTCTCCCGCCTTCTCGCCGAAGATCGCGCGCAGGAGCTTCTCCTCCGGCGTCAGCTGCGTCTCCCCCTTCGGCGTGACCTTGCCGACGAGGATGTCTCCCGGCTTGACGGTCGCGCCGATGCGGATGATCCCCGACTCGTCCAGGTCGCGCAGCGCGTTCTCCGAGACGTTGGGAATGTCGCGCGTGATCTCCTCCGGCCCGAGCTTGGTGTCGCGGGCCTCGATGTCGAACTCCTGGATGTGGATCGAGGTGAAGAAGTCGTCCTTGACGAGGCGCTCGGAGACGAGGATCGCGTCCTCGTAGTTGTAGCCGCGCCAGGGCATGAAGGCAACCAGGATGTTGCGCCCGAGCGCGAGCTCCCCCTTGTCCGTGCAGGGGCCGTCGGCCAGGACCTGGCCGCGCTCGACGGTCTGGCCTTCGAGCACGATCGGCTTCTGGTTGATGCACGTGTTCTGGTTGGAGCGGCGGAACTTGGTCAGGGGATAGATGTCCGCCCCGAACTCCTTGCCGCCCACCTCGCTCCCCTCGACCCTCACGATGATCCGCTCCGAGTCCACCTGGTCCACGACGCCGCCGCGCTTGGCGAGCACGACCGCGCCCGAGTCGCGGGCGACCGTCAGCTCGAGGCCGGTGCCCACGAGCGGCGCCTCGACCTTGAGGAGAGGAACGGCCTGGCGCTGCATGTTGGAGCCCATCAGCGCGCGGTTGGCGTCGTCGTGCTCCAGAAACGGGATGAGCGCCGTCGCGACGGACACGAGCTGCTTGGGCGAGATGTCCTTGTAGTCCACCTTGTCCCGTTCCGCGGTGATGAACTCGCCGTTGAACCGGGCGATAACGCGGTCTTCCTTGATGCGGCCGGAGGCGTCCGTCTCGGCGTTGGCCTGCGCGATGACGAAGTTCTCCTCTTCCCACGCCGAGAGGTAGAAGGAGTAGGGCACGGTCTCGGCCTGGCGTTTGTGGCCCCTCTTCACGCGCTCGTTCTCCTCCTCGAGCTCCTTCTTCTCCACGATCTGCCCGAGCTTGTAGGAGGTTTCCCCGACCAGTGTGACCTGGAAGTGATCGATCACGCGCCCCTTCTCGACCTTCTTGTAAGGGGTCTCGATGAAGCCGAAGTCGTTGATGCGGGCGTAGCAGGAGAGCGACGAGATCAACCCGATGTTCGGGCCCTCCGGCGTCTCGATCGGACAGACGCGGCCGTAGTGCGTCGGGTGGACGTCCCGCACCTCGAAGCCCGCGCGCTCGCGCGAGAGGCCGCCCGGGCCGAGCGCCGAGAGCCGTCGCTTGTGCGTGACCTCGGACAGCGGGTTCGTCTGGTCCATGAACTGCGAGAGCTGCGAGGACCCGAAGAACTCCTTGATCGAGGCGATGACGGGCTTCGAGTTGATCAGGTCGTGGGGCATCGCCGAATCGATGTCCTGATGGACCGACATCTTTTCCTTGATCGCCCGCTCCATGCGCACGAGCCCGATGCGGAACTGGTTCTCGAGCAGCTCTCCGACGGAGCGGACGCGGCGGTTTCCGAGGTTGTCGATGTCGTCGGTCCGGCCGACGTCGCGCTTCAACCGAAGGAGGTACGTCACGACGCGGTAGATGTCCTGCGCCGTCAGCGTGCGCGTGTCCTCGGCGGAATCCGCCTCGAGCTTGATGTTGAACTTGAAGCGGCCCACGCGCGAGAAGTCGTACTTCTTCGGGTCGAAGAACATGCCGTTGAAGAGGTTCTTGGCCGACTCGTACGTCGGGGGATCTCCGGGGCGCAGCCGCCGGTAGATCTCGAGGATCGCCTCGTTCTTGGTCTTGTGGGTGTCCTTGCGGATCGTGTTGACGAGGATTTCTCCGGAGAGGTCCCAGTCGGGGAAGAAGATCTCGATGTCCTTGATCCCCCGCTCCTTCAGCTGCTCGACGGCGTCGGGCCCGACCTCCTGCCCGGCCTCGAAGAGGACCTCGCCGGTCGAGAGATCCACGACGTCGGCGATGAAGCAGGCCTTCTCGATCGCCGCCGCGTCCACGGAGCGCTCGACCGAGCCCTTCCGCGCGATCTCCTTCTGCTCGTCCGCGGACAGCTTGATTCCCGCGAAGACGACCTTGGTCTCGCGCTTGACACGGGCGTAGCGCTCCTTCAGCTCCTCCTGCTTGAGGACGCTCTTGCCGATCGTGAGGTACGCCCTTCCCCGCTCCAGCCGCGCCGCCACCGGCGCGTAGAACTCGCGAAGAATGGACTCGTCGGTCTCCAGTCCCAGCGCGCGGAGAAAAATCGTGGCCGGAAACTTCCGCTTCCGGTCGATCCGCACGAACAGGATCCCCTTCTGGTCGTACTCGAACTCCACCCAGGATCCCCGGTACGGGATGATCTTGGCGAGGAACCCGTGCGCCGACTCCTTCGTGAAGAAGACGCCGGGCGAGCGGTGGAGCTGGGAGACGATGACGCGCTCCGTGCCGTTGATGACGAAGGTGCCGTGCTCGGTCATCAGGGGGATGTCTCCGAAGAAGACCTCCTCCTCCTTGGCGTCCCGCATGGTCTTGACCCCGGTGTCCGGGTCCTTGTCGTACACGAACAGGCGGAAGGTGACCTTCAGGGGCACCGAGTAGGTCATTCCGCGCTCCTGGCATTCGGCCACCGAGTACTTCATCTGCAGGTCCACGGGGTTGCCGCAGACGTCGCAGAGCGTGACCCGGTTGGGGTTCTGGGTGCCGCACTTGCCGCAGGACACGGTCTCCTCGTGCGGGTGCGCCGTCACGATCCGCGCCCCGCAGGCGCGGCAGTCCATCCGCAGGTGCTCGAGGCCCTTCAACCTCCCGCACTTGCACTCCCAGTTCCCGATCGCGTACTTGACGAACTGCAGCTCGCACGCGCCGCGGAAGTCCGAGAAGGGGAAGACGCTGGTGAAGACCGCCTGCAGGCCGGACTCCTCGCGCTCCTCCGGCAGGAGGTTCATCTGCAGGAACCGCTCGTAGGAGCGGCGCTGCACGTCGATCAAGTTCGGAAGATCCATGAAGGAACGGATCTTCGAATAAGTCTTTCGCTCGGGGGACACGCCCGCCTCAATCATTCGGTGAAACTCCCTGTAGCGCGGCGGGCCCAATGGGCCGCCGCAATTGAGAACGAAAACACTGGGACGACGAGGGCCTCAACGACTACTTGATCTCGACTTTGTCGTTCGAAGCAGCGGCTCGCAGGCGGCCGCCAAAATTTTCAAACGAGGGCCTCGAGCTCCGCGCATCACTTGATCTCCACTTTTGCACCAACATCTTCGAATTTCTTCTTGATGGCCGCCGCCTCGTCCTTGGAAACGCCCTCCTTCAAGACCTGGGGAGCGCCGTCCACGAGGTCCTTGGCCTCCTTCAGGCCCAGGCTCGTGACCTCGCGGACCGACTTGATCGTCTTGATCTTGTCGCCGGCGGCCACGAGGTGGACCGTGAACTCGATCTTCTCCTCTTCCGCCGGAGCCGCCGCCGCGGCCGGACCCGCGGCCGCCGCGGGCGCCGCCATGGCCGCCGCGGACACGCCGAACTTCTCCTCCAGCGCCTTGACCAGGGTATTCAACTCGAGGACGGTCATTCCCTCGATTTCCTTCACGAAGTTCTCCGCCGTCATCGCCATTTCTCTTGTCTCCTTACTGATAACAGTTGCGTTATTCCCATTACTCCGAGGCAGCGGTCCCGCCCGCTCCCGCCTTTGTCTTCTGCTCCGCGATCTGCTGGACGACTCCCGCCAGGTTCCGGACCGGCCCGTTCAACACCGTGACCAGGCGCCTCAGGGGCGACTGCATGAGGAAGAGGAGTTTCGAGACCAGCTCCTCCCGCGTGGGCAGATCCGCGATCGCCTTGATCTCCGCCGCCGCGACCGGCCGGCCCTCGACCAGCGCCGCCTTGAACACCAGGTTCGGGTTGGTCTTCGCGAAGGCCGTCATCACCTTCGCCAGCGCGACGGGGCTGTCGTCGTTGAAGACGACCGCGGTGGCGCCAACGAAGTGGCTCGAGAGAGCTTCGAGCGGCGTTCCCCGGGCGGCCCGCAGGGCGAGCGTGTTCTTGACGACCAGGTAGCGGGACTTCGTGGCCCGGACCTGCCGGCGCAATTCCGTTACCTCGGGGACCTTCAGCCCGGCGAAGGCGAAGAGGATCGCATTGCCCGACTTCGCCAGGCCCTTCCCGAGCTCTTCGACCTGGGAAGCTTTCTCGGCTCGGTTCATTTCCTGGCCTCCAGCGCCTCGAGCGCGGCCGTGTCGATCGTCACTCCCGGCCCCATCGTCGAGGAGATGGAGACGGTCCGGAAGTACTTCCCCTTGGCGGCGGGGGGCTTGGCCCTCTGCACGGCCCGGATGAAGGTCGCCGCGTTCTCCTCGAGCTTGGTCTTGTCGAACGAGGTCTTGCCGATCGAGGCGTGGATGATCGACGTCTTGTCCACGCGAAACTCGACCTTGCCCCCCTTGATTTCCTTGACCGCCTTGCCGACGTCCATGGTCACCGTGCCCGCCTTCGGATTCGGCATCAGGCCCTTCGGGCCCAGCACCTTGCCGAGCTTCCCGACGAGCCGCATCATGTCCGGCGTCGCGACGAGGGCCTCGAAATCGAGGAAGCCGTCGGTGATCTTCGCGACGAGGTCCTCGGCCCCGACGTGATCGGCCCCCGCCTCCTGGGCTTCCTTCGCCTTGTCGCCGGCGGCGATCACGGCGACCCGCTTGGACTTGCCCGTTCCGTGAGGAAGGACGACCGTCCCGCGGACCATCTGGTCGGCGTGCTTGGGATCCACCCCCAGGAGCATCGCGATGTCCACGGACTCGTCGAACTTCGCGTACTTGACCTCGCGGACGAGCGCCATGGCGTCGGCGAGCCCGTAGGCCTTGCCGCCGACCCGGGTCTTTGCCGCCGCGAACTTCTTACCGATCTTTCCCATCGTCTCCTTCCGTCGTTCAAACGGCTTCGCTTTCGCTCGGCCTCCGACTGACCTTACCGACGACTAAACAACCTCGATTCCCATGCTCCTCGCCGTGCCTTCGACGATCCGGACCGCCCCCGGCAGATCGGCGGCATTCAGGTCGGGAAGCTTCGTCTTGGCGATCTCCTCGACCTGCTGCTTCGTCACCTTGCCGACCTTTTCCTTGTTGGGTGTGCCCGAGCCCTTGGGGACTCCCGCCGCCTTGAGCAGCAGGATCGCGGCGGGCGGCGTCTTCGTGATGAAGGAATACGACCTGTCGGCGTACACCGTGACCACGACCGGGATGATCAGGCCTTTCTGGGAGCCCGTCTTTGCGTTGAAGTTCTTGCAGAAGTCCATGATGTTGACGCCCTGCTGCCCGAGCGCCGGTCCCACCGGCGGAGCCGGCGTCGCCTCGCCCGCGGGGATCTGCAGCTTCACGTACCCGGTGATCTTCTTTGCCATTGCGTTCGGTGCTCCTAGACCTTCTGGACCTGCAGGAATTCGAGCTCCACCGGCGTCGAGCGCCCGAAGATCGTGACCATGACCTTCAGGGTCGAGCGGTCGAGGTTGACGTCTTCGACGACGCCCGTGAAGTTCGTGAAGGGGCCGTCGGTGATCCGGACGTGCTCCCCTTTTTCGAAGGTGTGCTTGGGCTTGGGCTTCTCCTTGGTGGAGGTGACCCGGTGGAGGATCTGCTCGACCTCCTCGGCCGTCAGCGGCGTGGGCTCCTTGCCGGAGCCGACGAACCCCGTGACCTTCGGGGTGTTCTTGACCAGGTGCCAGGCCTCGTCGGACATCTCCATCTCGATGATGATGTAGCCGGGGAAGAACTTGCGCTGGACCTCGCGGCGCTTGCCCCCCTTCATCTCGACGAGAGTCTCGGTGGGGATGCGGATCTCCCCGAAGGCGTCGGACATCCCCATCGCCTCGACGCGCTGCTTCAGGTTCTGCCGCACCCGCTCTTCGAAGCCCGAGTAGGTGTGCACGATGTACCAGTTCTTCGTCTTCGTGCCCGCGCCCGTGTTGCCGGCGCTCCGGGAGACTGCAAGGCTTCTCCCCCTCCGTTCGTCGCCGTCACGAGATCACTCCCGATGCCCGGAAGATCCTGTCGATCAGCCCAGGAGAGGCCCGAGTCCACGACGAACAGGTAGAAGCCGAACAGGAAGCAGGCCACAATCACGACGACGGTCGTCCCCACGACCTCGCTGCGGCCGGGCCAGCTCACCTTCTTCATCTCGACCCAGACGTCCCGCAGGAAATCCCGGGTCCGGGGCCACCACTCTTTTACCGGCACCATGTCGCTCGCTTGCGGGACGGTAGACGGCAGACGGTAGACGTAGACGTCTCCGCTCCGCAACGTCTCTTTCCTTCGCTTACGCTCACCTTCCGTCTAGCTCCCGTTCTTCATTGGCAGGGGTGGAGGGATTCGAACCCCCAACCTACGGTTTTGGAGACCGCCGCTCTACCAATTAGAGCTACACCCCTAAAAGCAGGGGTCAGGTTCCAGGTTTCAGGTTTCAGGAAGGGCCCGCAAGGCCCCGCTCCCGTCCCTGACACCCGACACCTGACACCTGACACCTGCATTTAGACCTTCCCTTCCTTGTGGGCGGTGTGCTTGCGGCAGAAGCGGCAGTATTTCGAAAGCTCCAGCTTCTCCGTATTGGTCTTCTTGTTCTTCATCGTCGTGTAGTTCTTCCGCTTGCACTCGCTGCACGCCAGGCTGATGTTCTCTTGCATGGGTATTTACTCCAGTATTTCCGTGATGGTTCCGGCGCCGACGGTTCTTCCGCCTTCGCGGATGGCGAAGCGCAGGCCCTTCTCCATCGCGATGGGCGTGATCAGGTTGATCTCCAGGGACACCGTGTCCCCCGGCACCACCATCTCCACCCCCTGCGGCAGCTTCGCCGTCCCCGTCACGTCCGTCGTCCGAAAGAAAAACTGCGGACGGTACCCGTTGAAGAACGGCGTATGTCGCCCACCCTCCTCCTTCGTCAGAATGTACGCCTGCGCCGTGAACTTCACGTGCGGCGTGATCGACCCGGGCTTGGCGCACACCTGCCCTCGCTCCACGTCCTTCCTCTCCGTCCCGCGCAAGAGCAGACCCACGTTGTCTCCAGCCTGCCCCTGGTCCAGCAACTTCCGGAACATCTCCACTCCCGTCACGACCTTCTTCTGCGTCGGACGGATCCCAACCACCTCCACCTCTTCTCCGACCTTGATCACCCCGCGCTCCACCCTCCCCGTCACCACCGTCCCGCGCCCCGATATCGAAAACACGTCCTCGATCGGCATCAGAAAATCCTTGTCGATCGCACGCTCCGGAATCGGAATGTATGAGTCCACCGCGTCCATCAGCTCGAACAGACACTTGGTGTCCGGACTGTTGGGGTCCCCCGCACTCCATCGCCTTCAACGCCGAGCCCTTGATGATCGGAATCTGGTCCCCCGGAAACCCGTACGACGTCAACAGCTCCCGCACCTCCAGCTCCACAAGCTCCAAAAGCTCCGGGTCGTCCACCATGTCCGTCTTGTTCAAAAACACCACGATGTACGGCACTCCAACCTGCCGCGCCAGCAGAATGTGCTCCCGCGTCTGCGGCATCGGACCGTCCGCAGCCGACACCACCAGAATCGCTCCGTCCATCTGCGCCGCACCCGTGATCATGTTCTTCACGTAGTCCGCATGCCCCGGACAGTCCACGTGCGCGTAGTGCCGCTTCGCCGTCGAATACTCCACGTGCGCCGTGTTGATCGTGATCCCTCGCGCCTTCTCCTCCGGCGCGTTGTCAATCTGGTCGTACGCCTTCGCCGTCGCCAGCCCCTTCTTCGCCAACACCAGCGTGATCGCACTCGTCAACGTCGTCTTCCCGTGATCCACGTGCCCTATCGTCCCGATGTTCACGTGCGGCTTGCTGCGATCGAACTTCTCTTTTCCCATCGTCTCCCTCTAACGGTCCTTCAACCTCTTCGTTTGGAGCCCACGACCAGGATTGAACTGGTGACCTCGTCCTTACCAAGGACGTGCTCTACCGACTGAGCTACGTGGGCAAGGCCCGTGACCGTGATCTCCTCTTTCTGTCTCCTTCAGTGAGCCTGTCCATTGGAGCGGGAGACGGGAATCGAACCCGCGACCAACAGCTTGGAAGGCTGTGACTCTACCCCTGAGTTACTCCCGCATTCGCCTCGTCCGTCAGACGTGAGGCGTCAGGCGTGAGGCGAAGCACCTTGAGCCGGACTCTTTTCATCATGTTTCGCCTTACGCCTTACCCCTTACGCCTTACGAAATTGGTGGGCAGGGAAGGATTCGAACCTCCGTAGCGCGAAGCGCGGCAGATTTACAGTCTGCTGCCATTAACCACTCGGCCACCTGCCCGAACTCCGAAACACCGGAGCGGGAAGCCTCCCCCTGCCTCCTCACCTGCCCGCGCCCGAGCAATCCGTCTCTGGAGCCGGCGATGGGACTCGAACCCGCAACCTTCCGATTACAAATCGGATGCTCTACCATTGAGCTACGCCGGCAATGATTCCTCCGGGGACATGGTCCCCGAGCCCTTAGCCGGCATTCAAAGACCGGACCCGTCCCCCGAGCGCGAACCGCGGAGTTTAGCAAACTCCGGGCCAACCTATCAAGACTTTTCCTCTGAGAAAGTTCGCTGCCGGAGCGCCTCGTAGCCGGCCGCCGCGGCCGCGGTCGCGACGTTCA
Organism: uncultured Acidobacteriota bacterium; assembly: GCA_963741435.1. Classification (GTDB taxonomy): domain Bacteria; phylum Acidobacteriota; class Thermoanaerobaculia; order UBA5066; family Gp7-AA6; genus JAWOLE01. The sequence goes on from CAVUIX010000051.1 coordinate 36,617, forward strand.
AGGAAGCGAGCGCCCCTTTCATGGGTATCCGCGCCAGGAAGTCACACCCTTCCCGCACCAGCCGCCGCATTCCCTTGCCCTCCGCGCCGAGGACGAGCGCCAGGTCTCCCGTCAGGTCCAGACCGTAGAGATCGGAGCCATCGGCGTCCAGACCTACGACGACAAACCCCTTGTTCTTAATGAGATCCAGAAATCTTCGAAGGTTGGTGACCCGGATGACCGGGACCCGTTCGACCGCTCCTGCCGAGGCTCTCTCCACGGCCTCCGAGAGCGGGGCCGACCCTCGTTCCGGCAGCACCACCCGCGCCCCGAGGCCCTCCGCGACCCGAAGGAGGGCTCCCAGGTTCTGGGGGTCCTGGATCTCGTCGAGCACGAGCAGAAAGCGGGTCCCCGGCACGCCGGCCAGCGCTTCCTCCTCCGGCCGGTACTCGCGGACCGCCAGCCGCGCCACCGCCCCCTGGTTGGCGCGGGCGAGGCGCTCGAGGGTCCCCGCCTCGCCGTACCGAATCGACACGGCGGCGGCGCGGCAGAGCCTCTTCAACTCGTTGACCCTCCGGTCGCGACGTCCTGAGTCAAACATCACCCACTCGACCTGACGCGGGCGGGACCGGACCGCCTCGGCAATCGGATTCAGGCGGGACAGGATCATTTGGATTCGTGATTTGTGATTTGTGATTCGTGATCGGGTCGGCCAACGAGAAGGACGACGGCCATGACGGCGATGCCCTCTCGGCGGCCGGTGAAGCCGAGGCCGTTGGAACTGGTGCCGCGGACGCTGACGGCGCCGGCATCGACGCCGAGAAGCGCGGCGAGGCGCCGCCGGATCTCTCCGACATGGGGCGCGAGCCTCGGGACTTCGGCGATCACAACGGCGTCCAGGTTCTCCACCTCGAAACCGCGCCCGACCGCGAGGTCGCGGGCTCGCGTGACAAAGAGGGCGCTGTCGGCCCCCTTCCAGGAGGGATCGTCGTCGGGGAACTGCTCGCCCAGAGACCCGAGACCGGCCGCTCCGAGGACTGCGTCCGCGATGGCATGCAGCAGCACGTCTCCGTCGGAGTGACCTCTCAGGCCGCGCGGGTGCGGGATCTCGACGCCGCCCAGCCTCAAGGCGCGACCCTCGAGGAAGGGATGCGCGTCGAAGCCGATCCCGATGCGCCGGCTTCGACTCATCGAACGCGGCCTCTCAGGACGGCTTCGGCGATTTCCAGATCTTCCGGCGTCGTGATCTTGAAGCCGAGCCGCGAGACCGGCACGACCGCGACGGGAATGCCGAGCGTTTCGCAGAGAGCGGCCTCATCGGTCGCCTCGTCGCCGGACTCGAGCGCCCGGGCGAGCAGCTCGGCCCGAAAAACCTGCGGAGTCCCCGCGGCCCAGAGGTTCGTTCGGTCGAGCGTGGCCGCGATCCGGCCCTTCTCCAGCTTCTTGACCGTGTCAAGAATCGGCGTCGCGGCGATCGCCACGCCGCCTTCCTCGGCCGCCCGCAGGATGGCCGCGACTTCAACGGCGGTCACGAAGGGACGCGCCGCGTCGTGGATGCATACGAGGTGGCGTCCGCCGGCGCCGCAAGCCTGGAAGGCGTTGCGCACCGAGGCGGCGCGGGTTTCTCCACCTTCGACCACCTTGGACCCGTCTCCCACCAGAGCCCGGATCTCGTCGAGCCTTCCGGCGGGCGCCGCGACGACCGTTCCCGCGAAGGAGAGAGACGAGAGGGCTTCGAGCGTCCAGGAAAGAAGCGGCCTGCCGAAAACAGGGACCAGCGCCTTCGGCTCGGGCCGTCCCAGCCGGCTGCCCGATCCTGCCGCCACGACAATCAAGAAGGATGCGATCCCGGTCTCCTCAATTCAGAATCCAAAATCGAAAATCCGAAATCGGCCTGGGGGTTCGGGGGACCGCAAGGTCCCCCGCCCACTTAGACCGCCATGATCTCCTTTTCTTTGTTCTTCAGGAGCTCGTCCACCTCGGCGATCTTCTTGTCTGTCAGCTTCTGGGATTCCTCCAGGCCGCGGCGCTCGTCGTCCTCGGAGATTTGCTTCTCCTTGAACATCTTCTTGATCCGGTCGTTCCCCTCGTGGCGGAAGCGCCGGATCTCCACGCGCGCTTCCTCGGCCATGTGGTGGGCCTTCTTCGCGAGCTCCTTGCGCCGCTCCTCCGTCAGGGACGGGATCGGAATGCGCACGACCTTCCCGTCCGACTGCGGGTTCAATCCCAGGTCCGACTTGCGGATCGCGCGCTCGATCTCTCCCGACATCTTGGGGTCCCATGGCGCCGCCACGATGAGAGTCGGCTCGGGGACCGAGAGGTTGGCCACCTGGTTGATCGGCACGTCGGCGCCGTAGGCCGACACGAGGATCCCGTCGAGGATTCCGAGGTTCGCGCGGCCCGTCCGCAGCGTCTTGAAGCGGTCCTTCAAATGCGCGATCGCGCCGTTCATGTGCTGTTCGATGTCCTTGAGTTCCTGCCGCATGGCCTCATGCCTCCGCTGAAACGAGCGAGCCGATGTCTTCACCCCGGACGACCCGCTCGATGTTGCCCCGAACACCCAGATTGAAGACCTTGATCGGAATCCCGTTGTCCATGCAGAGCGCGATGGCGGCCGCGTCCATGACCCGGAGACCCTGCTCCAGGGCCTGGCGGTAGGAGACGTTCTTCAGGAACCTCGCCTCCCTGTCGGTCTCGGGGTTGGCGTCGTACACGCCGTCCACCCGCGTCGCCTTCAGCAGCACGTCCGCCTTGATCTCGTTGGCGCGCAGCGCCGCCGCCGAATCGGTCGTGAAGAAGGGATTGCCCGTGCCCCCGGCGAAGAGAACGACGCGCCCCTTTTCCAGGTGGCGGATCGCGCGCCGCCGGATGAACGGCTCCGCGATCTGACGGACCTCGACGGCCGACATCAGCCGCGTCCTCACGCCCCTCTTCTCCAGGGCGTCCTGCAGCGCGAGGCCGTTGATGACCGTGGAGAGCAGCCCCATGTGGTCCGCCGCCACCCGATCGATGCCCTGCGCGGCCGCGGAGACGCCCCGGATGATGTTGCCGCCGCCGACGACGACCGCGATCTCGACGCCCATCTGATGCACGTCGCGGATCTCGTCGGCCATGCGCGCGACGACGTCGGGAGCAATGCCGAACTTCTGTTCCCCCATCAAGGCTTCACCGGAGAGCTTCAGGAGGATGCGCTTGTAGGCGGGGCCCTCGCTCATTCTTCTCAAGGCTCCCGGGCTCGGGTCCTCAGCTCGGCTGCTCGTCCGGGCGCCCTTCGGCACGGCCGAGATTCTCTCCCAACTTGAAGCGGACGAAACGCAGGTCCAGGGCGCCCTTGCCGCCCCGCTCGACCATGACCTGCCCGACCGTTTTCTCCGGATCCTTCACGAAGGCCTGCTCCGTCAGGACCGTCTCCTGGTAAAACTTCTCGACCTTCCCCTCCGCGATGCGCTCGACGACCTGCGGTGGCTTACCCGCGGCGGCGGCCTGCGCCCGGGCGATCTCCCGCTCGGTCGCGAGCATCTCGGGCGTGACTTCCGCCCGCGATGCGAAACGCGGATCGGAGGCCGCGACGTGCATCGCGAGATCCTTGCCGAGAGCGTCGTCCCCGCCGGAGAGGCCCACGAGGACGCCGATGCGGCCGTTGCCGTGGACGTAGCTCGCGAACCGCTCACCCGGCCGCGGCGACAGCCGCGCGAACCGCCGGATGCCCATGTTCTCCCCGAGCTTGGCGATCAGGTGGGTGACGGCTTCCGTCACCGTCTCGGTCGGCTTTCCGGGAGCGGGAAGTTGCGCCAGCTCCGCCGGATCTCCCGACCTCGTTTCTCCGAACGCCGCGTGCGCCGCGACGAGCTCGGACAGGCCCTCGGCCAGGGCGCGAAAGTCGGATGTCCTTGCGACGAAGTCCGTCTCGCAGTTGACCTCGACGAGCACGGCGGCCCCCGGCGTCACTCGCGCCACGACGAGTCCCTCCGACGTCGCCCGATCCGCCTTCCGCGCGGCGGTCGCGAGACCGCGCTTGCGAAGGATCTTGCGGGCTTCTTCGAAGTCGCCGCCCGCTTCCACGAGCGCCTTCTTGCAATCCATCATCCCGACGCCGGTCTCGGCGCGCAGATCCGCCACTTTCTTCGACGTGATCTCCATTGTTCCTTTCATCCTAACCCGGGCTGAAGCGAGAGTCTCCCGCTTGAGAAGCCGTTGTGAGTCATGAGTTATGAGTTGTGAGTCCGGAGCTGCGGGTCGGGCCTGCGGGCCTCAACTCTCAACCCACGACTCACGACTCACAACTGCATCAAGAAGCGACGTCCGAAACGACCGCGGTCGTGGAGAGTTCGGGCGTGCGCGGCCTCGACTCCTCGGACCCCGCCTCGCTCGCCGCGCCCCGCTCCTCGTGGGCGTGCAGCCCCTCCAGCACCGCGTCCGAGACGCGCGAGGTAAACAGCCGGATCGCCCGGATCGCGTCGTCGTTGCCCGGGATCACGTGGTCGATCACGTCGGGGTCGCAGTTGGTGTCCACCACCGCGACGACGGGGATGCCGAGGATGTTCGCCTCCTTGACCGCGATGTACTCCTGTTTCGGGTCGATGACGAACAGCGCGTCGGGCAGCTCATCCATTTCCTTGATCCCGGTCAGGTTCTTCTCGAGCTTCTCCTTCTCGCGCTCCAGCCGCAGCCGCTCCTTCTTGGTGAGGTTCTCGTTGTCCTCCTGGGCGAGGATTCCGTCGATCTCCTTCAAGCGGTGAATGGACTTGCGGATCGTCGAGAAGTTGGTCAGCGTGCCGCCGAGCCACCGCGTGTTCACGTAGAACATCCCGCAGCGGTTGGCCTCCTCGTAGATCGCGTCCTGCGCCTGGCGCTTGGTGCCGACGAAGAGGAGGTTCTTCCCCTGCGCGGCCAGCTCCGTGACGAATTTCGAGGCTTCCTTGAACTGCTTGAGCGTCTTCTGAAGGTCAATGATGTAGATCCCGTTGCGCTTTCCGAAGATGAACTTCTTCATCTTCGGGTTCCAGCGCTTGGTCTGATGACCAAAGTGGACGCCAGCCTCGAGCAGTTCCTTCATCGAAATAGATGCCAGATCACACCTCCTTATAGTTAGGTGTCAGGTATCAGGTATCAGGTGTCAGGGAAGGCCCGAAAGCCCTCGTCCCTACCACCGTCCACCTATCACCTACCACCTTGGTTGCTATCTCTTGCTGAACTGGAACCGGGCGCGGGCGCCGCGCTGCCCGTACTTCTTGCGTTCCTTCATCCGCGGATCGCGCGTCAGGAAGCCTTCCTTCTTCAGCTTCTTGCGCAACTCCCCGTTGTACTCGGTCAGCGCCCGCGCAATGCCATGGCGGATCGCGCCGGCCTGTCCCGTCGGACCGCCGCCCGAAACCGTCACGTGGATGTCGAACCGCTCGGCCGTCTCGGTAGAGAGAAGCGGCTGCTTGATGACCATCTTCAGGACGTTGTTGGGGAAGTAATCGTCGAGGGGGCGCTTGTTGACCGTGATGGAGCCGGAACCGGGAAGGAGCCGCACCCGCGCCATCGCGCTCTTGCGTCTCCCGGTGGAGCGATGCTGGATTTCAACCGTCAATGTTCCTCCTCAGCCTCTCAACTCGCGCGCGCGGCGCATGGGCAGCGTCAGCACGCGCGGCTTCTGCGCCTCGTGAGGGTGTGACGCCCCGCGATAGACCTTGAGCTTCTTCAATTGCTTGCGCCCGAGCTTGGACTTGGGCAGCATGCCGCGCACCGCCTCTTCGATGAGCCTCTCGGGATACTTCGCCGAGAGCTCCTTCGCGCGGACCGACTTCAGGCCGCCGGGATAGCCCGTGTGGCGGCGATAGACCTTCTCCTCGGCCTTGCGGCCCGTCAGCAGGACCTTGTCCGCGTTGGTCACGACGACGAAATCCCCCGTGTCGCGATAGGGGAGGTAATGAGCGCGGTGTTTGCCACAGAGGACGCGCGCGACGCGCGTGGCCAGCCGGCCCAGGACCTTGTTTGTCGCGTCCACCACCCACCACTCCTGGTGAACCGCGCCGCGCAAAGCCGGAGATGTCCCTGAATTCATGAAACCGGACTCCTTAATTCAACGAAACCGGCACGCGAGCCTGAGGCAGGCTCATCCCCCGACCCTGTTTGAGGGCGCGTAAGGATACGCAAGCAGGGGTGCGGAGTCAAGGAATTCGCAGTTCCGGGGAGACCTCGTACGGCGGATGCCCTCTCCCGGACCCCTTATGATTCAGTCGGATGGAGACTCTCCCGACCGCGCGCCTCTTGGACGGCGTCACTCTCGCGCGGACGCTGCGCGAGAAAGTCCGCGCGCAGGCCCTGGAGGTCGGCGGGCGCGGCTTCCCCCCTTCCCTGCGGGTGATTCTCGTGGGTGAAGACCCGGCCTCGGTGACGTACGTCTCGTCCAAGACCCGCGCGGCCCAGGAAGCCGGCTGTCTCGCCGAGACGATCCGCCTGCCTGAGGATACGGCGCCGCAACGGCTGCTCGAAGAAGTCGAGCGTGCCAACAGGGACCGCGCGGTGGACGGAGTCCTCGTCCAGCTTCCCTTACCTCCCGGCCACGACGCGAGGAGGGTCTTCGATTCGATCGATCCCGACAAGGACGTGGACGGCCTGCACCCGGAGAACGTCGGCCTGCTGGTCCAGGGGCGGCCGCGTTTCGTGCCGTGCACGGCGGCCGGGATCCTCGCCCTGCTCGACGCCTACGAGATCCCGATCGCGGGCGCGAACGCGGTGGTCCTGGGCCGGCAGCGAGATCGTCGGCAAGCCGACGGCGGCGCTGCTGACCTCGCGCAATGCGACGGTCACCGTCTGCCACTCGAAAACGAAGGACCTCCCCGCGACCTGCCGCCGCGCGGACATCCTCGTCGTCGCCATCGGAAAACCGGGATTCGTCACCAGCGACTTCGTCCGGGAAGGCGCGGCCGTCGTGGACGTCGGCATCAACCGGCTGGAGACGATCGAGGCGGCGCCCGCGCACCTGCGGCAGTCCGCGCGCATCGCCGACGCCATCGCGCGGAAGGGGCGCGCGCTCATCGGCGACGTGGACTTCGACGGCGTCTCCCGCGTGGCCTCCTGGATCACTCCCGTCCCGGGAGGCGTCGGCCCTCTGACCATCGCCATGCTCCTCCAGAACACCGTCGACGCCGCCCGCCGCCGCGCGAACCTCTAGCTCGCTCTCTCTAACGCCGGAATTGCGATCGCGAGAATCCCAGCAGGCTCAACGGTACAGGGTCCTGCCGCCGGCCCTTCACTTCGGCATGAGCCGGACTGAGAGCTCCGGAGCCGGCGGCGTTTCCCGAAGGAGGTGATGGGTGACGAGCATGGAAGAGTGCGACCGGCACCTCGGTGAGACTGCGAGGAACCCTCAGCGCCGGCCGGTTCTCCCCATCACGGCAGGCCGGCGCGTGCCGACGCAGGGTAGCCGACCACCGAAGGCAGACCCCCGGCAGTAGGCAGCGCCGGGTTCGCCGGCGCTAACCGACGCCGGCTCCGGGGCGGGTTTTTCGCGACGATCACTTCGAATCGATACGGAGTACTAGTTCTTCCGGGGAGCGGTTTCGGGCGCGAACGGCGGCGGCTCCTTCTCCATGAACTTCGCGAACTCCCGCCGCGCGACCGGTGCGCGGGAGTTGCCCGTCGCCGTGTAGGCCTGCGCGCGCCGCTCCAGGATCGGCCGGCGCCAGGGAACGTCCGGCTCCATCTCCTCCACGGCCCGCGCGTACCGGGAGGCATCCAGGCGGGCGGCGACCTCGACGCGGATCAGGTGGCGCTCCTCGTCGAGCAGAAAGAGGGAGAAGGGGTGGGCGAGGGACTCCTCGAGGCGTCCGGCGAGGGCGGCGTCGCGGGAAGCGATGTCGAGAACGACGGAAAAACTGTTCCGGACGAGGACCGCCAGGGGCCAGGGATCCTCGCGGTACGCCTGGAAGGCCCGCTCCAGCGCCTGCACGGCCTCCTCCAGGCGGCCCTGACGCCAGCGCAGCCTGGCCAGCAGGACGTCGGCCTCGACTCCCCGGCGCTGGCGGACGCGCTCGATGTAGTCCACCGCGAGCTCTTCCCCTCCCTGTGCCAGCGCCTCCGCCAGCACGATCTCTTCGATCGATCCGCGGGGCTCCCACTGCCCCGCGCGCCAGTTGGTGAGCACGGCCTCGGGCCGCCCTTCGACGAAGCTCTTCTGAGCGAGCGCCTGCCGCAGCTCCTCCACCGTCATGCCCGCGGTGGCCGTCGGCGGCCTCCCCTGCGACGTCGCGGCCGCCACCCGCCAGCGATTGACCGACGCCCAATCCACGTCGCCCGACACGGCCGGCCTGTCTTCCTGCGACGAGCGGGCGGCCTGGCGCAGCTCCTCGACGTCGAAGAACGTGTCGTGTCCGAGGCTGCGGGCGAACGCGAACTCGACGACGTTGGCGTCGTCCGTGTTGAGCGGAGTGTGCCCGGAGGAGATCAGGGTCCTCGTCAGCGAGGGCCGTGGCGACGAATGAGAGAGGAACCCTTCCAGGTCGCTCACCCGCCAGGCGTCGCGCAGAGCGGAGAAGTAAGGCTCCTGCCTCAGGCGTTCGCGGAGGCGGCCGCCGTCGTAGGCGATCGGCTCCACGGTCGCCGCCAGGATCAGGTCGCTCTGCTTCGTGTGCCAGGTCTCGACTTCCGGGAAGACCGATCCCAGAGTCGCGTACACCGTGCGGACCGTCCCGCTGTCCACTTCGTAGGCCTGCAGCCACTGGAGGAAGATCCCGCCCGGCGCGAGCCGCGAGCGCACCGCCCGGTAGAAGTCGGTGGTGAAGAGGCTCGAGATGCCCGCCCGGTACGGGTTCGAGGGCTCGGAGAAGATGACGTCGTAGGTCTCGCGCGAGGCGAGCAGCCACTCCCGCGCGTCGCCGATCCAGATCCGCACGCGGGGATTGCCGAGGACGTCGTGGTTGACCTGCGCGCAGTCGCGCGCCACCCTCAGGATCGCCGGCTCCAGCTCCACCACGTCCACGCGCTCGATGGAGGGGACCGCGGCGAGCCATCCGGCCGTGGATCCCGTGCCGAGCCCGATCACCAGCCCCCGGCGCGGGTTGGGGTGGAGCGCCGCTCCGATGAGCCCGCCCATGACCTGTGTCGCGGCGTCGCCGCGCGAGCTTCCATCCGTCTTGCCGGAGATCACGAAGGCATAACCGTCGCTCGCCTTGAGAAGCGCCACGCTCGATTCCACGCCGTCCTTCTCCCAGGCCAGGATGCGCCGTCGGCCGCGCAGCCAATCGTTGAGCGAGTTGGGCGAGGGCTTGCCCAGGTCCACGCGGCCCGCGCCGACCGGGCTGTGCCGCCACGCGGCCGTGGGGCCGGGAGCGGCGAGCAGAAGAACAACGCACGCGGCCGCCGCGCCGAGTCCGAGCAGGATCCTGCCCCGATTGCCAGAACCCCTTGCGGGTGCCGCGCCCCCCGCGCGCCCGAAGAGCAGCAGCGCGAGAAGAGCGAGCGCGCACAGGAGGCCCGCGACGAAGACCCAGGTCCCCGTCGCCGAGAGAAGAGGCAGCAGGCCGAACCCCCCGGCCAGCGACCCCGCGATGCCTCCCATCGTGTTCCAGGCGTACGCGATCCCGACGTCGGAGCCGACACGCTCGCGTCCCTGCCCCAGCAGCGCGATGAGCAGCGGAAACTGGAATCCCGCGACGAAAGCCGCGGGGAAGACGACGAGGCCCGCGACCAGCGACCAGCCCGCGACGTAACCGCCGAAGCCGAAGGCGCCGATCGGGCGGAGCAGTGCCGCCAGCAGCGCCAGCCGGTCTCCAAGCGCGTAGGGCACGATGAGGCACAACGCCTCGAGGGCGCACGTCGCCGCGAAGCCCGAGAGGGTGGCCACCTTTCCGCGCCCGGCGAGCCAGTAGACCGCCGACCCGGTTCCGATGCCCGCCAGCGCGATCGCGAGGATGAGACCGAAGGTGTAGGTTGAGCCGCCGAGGAGCGGCGCGAGCATCCGGTACCAGACGAGCTCCATCAGGAAGAACGCGAACCCCACGATTCCCGCCGACGCGAGCACGAATCCGCGGACCCGCGAGCGGCTCCCCCGGATCGAGGCGGGCTGGCCCGGCGTCTCTTCCTCGCGGCGCTTCGGCATCCTCTTGTGCTTCTCCTTCTTCTGCGGCATCTGCGCGGATCGGGAATCCTGGATCGCGGGACGGGAATCCTCGGGCGCCTTCTCCGGCACGGGCGCCGGAGCCGCTCTCCTCGAGAGCCTCACGGCCGCCAGGCCCACGAGCGCGTTGACGGCGCAGGCGAGCCAGAGCGTCAGCCGCGTGCCGAACGTCTCCAGCAGCAGGAAGGTCGAGAGCACGGCCCCCGTGACGGCCCCGATCGTGTTGGAGCCGTAGAGCAAAGCGAGATACCGGCGAGCCGAATCGTCATCGGTCTCCACGGCGCGGGTCGCCGCCGGCAGCGTTCCTCCCATGAGCATCGTCGGCACGCAGAGCACGATCGCGGAGAAGAGGAGCCGCGCGACCGTTCCGCCGACGAGACCCAGAGTCAGCGTGCCCCCCAGGGCGATGTAGCCCTGCCGGACGAGGAAGACCAGGAGGGGCGTGACGGCCGCCGAGCCCGCCACCGCCAGCTCGAGCCGTCCGTAGAAGGCGAGAGGGTGCGCGCTCTCGTCGGCTTTCCTTCCCAGCCACCAGCTTCCGGCGCCGAGTCCGCCCATGAAGATCGCCACGACGGCCGCAGAGGCGGCCGTCGAGAATCCGAAAATCAGCCGCAGGTCCCTCATCCAGGCAACCTGATAGATCAAGGCCGTCATCCCGGATCCGAAGAGGAGCAGGGCGACCCGTAAGAGACGTCCTTTCATGGAGATGCGGGACGTTAACACAGGGGGAAGGTGTCAGGTTTGAAGGTGCCAGGGAAAAGGCAGGTGTCAGGTATCAGGGGTCAGGTGTCAGGTTCGGGCCCCCGTCCCTGGCACCTGATACCTGAACCTGCATTTCCCTGATACCTGTCCCCTGACACCTTTGCCTTGATATACGAAAAACTTCGTACTAGATTCTTCGTATGAAGAACGACGGAGCGGCGATGAAGAAGACCCTAACCCCCCGGCCCACGGATGGCGAGCTGGAGATCCTGCGGGTCCTCTGGGAGCGGGGGGAATCCACGGTCCGCGAAGTCCATGACACTCTGGAGGCGCGGCGGCCGACCGGTTATACGACGGTCCTGAAGCTCCTCCAGATCATGACCGAGAAGGGGCTCGTCCGGCGGGACGAGACCGAGCGGGCGCACGTATACGCGGCGCGCGTTCCGCGCGAGGAGACGGAGCGGCAGCTCGTGACCGACCTGCTCGACCGCGCCTTCGCGGGATCCGCGTCGGCGCTCGTCCTGCGGGCCCTGTCTTCGAAGAAGGCCTCGCCGCAGGAGCTGGCGCGCATCCGGGAGCTGCTCGATGCCATGGAAGGAGGCAAGCGATGAAAGACCTGGCCCTTTTCTTCGAGGACCCGGCCCTCCGGAGGCTCGGCTGGGCGCTGGCCGCCTTTCTCTGGCAGGGAACGCTCGTCGCCGCGATCCTGTTCTGCGTCAACGGCCTGCTCGCCCGGAAGGACCCGCGAGCGCGCTACGCCGCCGGCTACGCGGCTCTGCTGCTGATGCTCCTCCTGCCGGCCGCCACCTATCTGGGCCACCGCGAGACCGCCGCGCCCCGTCCCGAACTTGCCGGGGTCTCCCTGGCTCCGACCGGTGATCCTTCGCCTCACGGTTTCGCCGCGAAGCGGACGGCGGCCGGCGCCGCCCCCGAATCCGGCGGGATCGCCCGCGTCTTCCAGGCGAGCGCGGCGTGGCTCGCGCCGTGGATCGTGCCGGCATGGCTGTGCGGTGTCCTCCTGCTTTCGGCGCGGTTCCTCGCCGGATGGAACGCCGTCCGGAGACTCCCGCTCAAGGGCGTCCGCCCCGCGCCGGCGGCCCTCGAGGCCGTTCTCGGGCGCCTTTGTGCCCGGCTCGGCGTTGACCGCCCGGTCCTTCTCCTGGAGTCGGCGCGAGTCAGCGTTCCGACGGCGCTCGGCGTTCTGCGCCCGGCGATCCTCCTGCCCGTCTACGCCGTCACGGGCCTGCCGCCGGAGGCGATCGAGGCGGTGCTCGCTCACGAGCTCGCCCACATCCGCCGGCACGACTACCTCGTCAACCTGCTCCAGACGGCGGCGGAGACGCTCCTCTTCTATCATCCGGCCGTCTGGTGGGTCTCGCGCCGCATCCGGATCGAAAGGGAGAACTGTTGCGACGACCTGGCCGTCGCCGCGACCGGAGACTCCCGCGGATACGTCCGCGCCCTGGTCGTGCTCGAGGAGATCCGGGCTCCTCGGCTGGCGGCGCCCGGCCCGGCGGTGGCGGCCGACGGCGCTTCGCTGTGGCGGCGCGTCGCGAGACTGATGCCGGCCTCCTCCTCCCCATCCCCTTCGCTGGCCGAGGAGGCCCCGCGGTGGCTCGCCGGGCTCCTCGCCCTGGCGATGGTCGCCACGGTCGGAGCCGCGGCGCGCTCGTCCTTCTTTCAAGTCTCGGCGGCCGTCGCGGTCGGCTTGCCAGTCCCTCCGGCCGAGCCAACGAGCAGCGTACCGGTCGCGCCGGCCGCGGCCACGCAAGCCTCCCGCCGGCAGAAGGAGAAGTCGGTGACCGCCGCCCGGCGGGCGGCTCCGGTGTCCGGCATCGCGGGTGGCGTCACGGGCGGGATCGCGGGGGGCGTTTCCGGGGGCGTCGAAGAGGGCGTCGCGGGCGGCGTCTCCGGCGGCATCGAGGGAGGCGTCGAAGCAGACGGCGAGGACAAGAAGACGGCATCCGCGCAGAGCGAGGTCAGACTCTCTCCCGAGGACCTCGCCAGCCTGCGCCGGCACGGCGTCACTCCCGAGTTCCTCGCGGCGCTCGCCGCGCTCGGCTACAAGCAGGCCTCGGTCCAGGACCTGCTCGCGCTCAAGATCCACGGCGTGACCCCGGAATACATCTCGGAGATGACGGCGCTCCTCGGGAAGCAGTCGCTCGACGAGATCGTCTCGCTCCGAATCCACGGAGTCACGCCCGAGTTCGCGCGGCGTTTCCACGAGGCGGGATATCCGCAAATCTCGGCCGACGACGCCGTCTCGCTCCGGATTCACGGCGTCGAGCCGGACGACGCGGCGCAATGGGCGACGATCACGGGCCGCAAGCCCGGACTCGACGAGATCGTATCGGCGCGGATCCACGGCGCCACGCCGGAGTACGCGCGGCAGATGCGCTCGCTCGGGCTCGACGCGGATCTCGACGGCCTCGTCGGCTTGCGCATCCATGGCGTCACGCCCGAGTTCGTCCGCGACATGCGCTCGCTCGGATACACGAAACTCTCCACCGACGATGCCGTCGCCTGCCGAATCCACGGCGTCACGTCCGACTTCGTCAAGGAAGTCCAGTCGCTCGGATACGCCGCCCCTTCGGTCGACGAGCTGACCGCCCTGCGCATCCACGGCGCGACCCCCGAATTCATCCGCAAGGCCAACGCGTCCGCCGGCGCGCGGCTCTCGATCGACGAGCTCGTTTCCCGGCGGATTCATGGGAGGAATCCATGACCAGGCACCGGACGCCGCTGCTTCACCTCGGGATCGTCCCCGCAATCCTGCTTTCGCTTTTCCTCGCAGCGCCCACGCCGGCGCCGGGACAGACCTTCGAGGGGCGATGGCTGCTCGACTTCGACAGGGAAGACAGCCGCGTCCAGCTCACGATCCGGCGCAGTTCCTCGCATGGAGACTGGAACAACTCGTCCTCCTACTCCCTGGCCGACTTCCGCGGCCTCTCCCGCCCGGCGGGAAAGGCCGCGCAGCCGGCGCATTTCGAGATGGCGCGGGACGCCGGGACGATCCGCTTCGACGGGGAGCTGGACGAGTCGGGCGGCTCCGGCCGCTTCCAGTTCGCCGCCAATCCCGAGTTCGACAAGTACTGGAGATCGCTCGGCTCCTCGAGCCTCCGGCCGGACGAGTCGTTTTCGTTCACGATGCACGACGTCAGCCGTCAGTTCCTCGACGAACTGCGCTCGCTCGGCTACGAGCGCCTTCCGGCCGAGCGCCTCATCTCGATGCGGATCCATGGAGCGAGCCCGGAGTTCATCCGGGAGCTGAAGGCCCTGGGCTACGAGCATCTCCCCGTCGAAGGGCTCATCAACATGCGCATCCACGGCGCGAGCCCCCAGTTCATCCGGGAGCTGAAGGCCCTGGGCTACGAGCATCTCCCCGTCGAAGGGCTCATCAGCATGCGCATCCACGGCGCCAACCCGGAGTTCATTCGGGAGCTGAAAGCCCTGGGCTATGACCGGCTGCCCGTCGAGCAGCTCGTCAGCATGCGCATCCACGGCGCGAGCCCGGAGTTCGTTCGGGAATTGAAGGCCCTGGGCTACGAGCGGCTTCCCGTCGAGGGCCTCATCAGCATGCGCATCCACGGCGCCAACCCCGAGTTCGTCCGGGAGATGAAGGACCTGGGGTACGAGAGGCTGCCCGTCGAGGAGCTCGTGAGCATGCGCATCCATGGAGTGTCGCCGGAGTTCGTCCGCAAGCTCCAGGAGCTCGGCTACCGGCACGTGCCCGTCGAGGAGCTCGTCTCGATGCGCATCCACGGCGTCACGATCGACTACGTCAAGAGGATGAAGGAGCACCACAGCGGCATCACCGTGGATGAGCTCGTCGACATGAAGATCCACGGGCGCGATTGACGATTTGAAGATTGACGATTGAAGGACTGGAACGGGGCTCACTCGAACAATCGTCAATCATTCAATCGTCAATCACTCGTCAATTCCACCTGTTCGTTTTCGGACAGGACCGTCCCACAAACGCTCATCGGCAGCCCATGATTCGGCCTTCTTCCCTTTCGTATCAATGATGTTGGCTGTGATCGGGCATGGCACGGTTCTCGCCCATACGAGGCACGGAACTATGGACATCGTCAGGGAAGACATCTCCAGGAAAAAGCGCCGCCGCCGTCTCGTCATCGGCGGCAGCGGCGTCGCCGCGGTCCTCCTCATCACGCTGGGACTCTCGCGCTTGAAGCCCGCGGCGCCGACGGTGGACAAGAGCACCGTCTGGATCGATTCCGTCAAGCGCGGCCCGATGGAACGCCAGGTGCGCGGACCCGGCTCGCTCGTCCCCGAGACGGAGGGAATCCGGCAGATCTCGTCTTCGACGGACGCGCGGGTGGAAAGGCTGCTCGTCCAGGCAGGCGCCCCCGTTGACCCGGACACGGTGCTGCTGGAGATGTCCAACCCCGAATTGGAGAGAGAATCGCTCGACGCCGACTGGCAATTGAAGGCCGGGCAGGCCGATCTCGCCAACACTCGCGTGAGGCTCCAGAAGGAGCTGCTGGACCAGGAGGCGGCCGCCGCGACCGTCGAGTCCGACTTTCACCAGGCGCAGCTCCAGGCCGAGACCAACGAGGGGCTCTTCAAGGAAGGCCTCGTCGCGAACCTGACGCTCAAGCTGTCCCAGACGCGCGCCCGCGAGCTCGCCACCCGCAACGAGATCGAGAAGAAGCGCCTGGCCGTCTACTCCCAGTCGGAGAAGGCGCAGCTGGACGCTCAGGAGGCGCGCCTCGAGCAACTGCGGGCGCTCGCGCACCTGAAGCGGTCGCAGCTGGAAGCGATGCGCGTGCGGGCCGGCATCCGCGGCGTGCTCCAGGAGATCCCCGTCCAGCCCGGACAGCGCGTGACCTCCGGCACGACGCTCGCGCGGGTCGTGCAGCCGGAGAAATTGAAAGCGCAGCTGAAGATCGCCGAGACGCAGGCCCGCGACGTCCAGATCGGCGAGCGCGCGTCCATCGACACGCGCAACGGCGTCGTCGAAGGGCACGTCTCGCGAATCGACCCGTCGGTCCAGGGCGGAACGGTGACCGTGGACGTGGCCCTGGACGGCCCGCTCCCGAAAGGCGCGCGGCCGGACCTCTCCGTGGACGGTACGATCGAGCTCGAGCACCTGGCCGACGTCGTCTTCGTCGGACGCCCCGCCTTCGGGTCCGAACAGGGAACGATCACCCTTTTCCGCCTCCAATCCGGCAGCGACGAGGCCGTGCGCGTGAAGGTCCGCCTGGGAAAGAGCTCGGTCAACACCGTCCAGATCCTCGAAGGAGTCAAGCCCGGAGACAAGGTCGTCCTTTCCGACATGTCCGCGTGGGACGCGTTCGATCGCGTCCGGCTGAAGTGAAGCAACGAGAGGAGAAGCGATGAGCACCAACGGGCACTCGGTCATCCGGCTCGAAGGCGTGACCAAGGTCTTCTTCACCGACGAGGTCGAAACGCACGCGCTCTCGGGCGTGCACCTGCAGATCCGGCAGGGCGAGTTCATCTCGATCGCGGGCCCTTCCGGCTGCGGCAAGTCCACGCTGCTCTCGATCCTGGGCCTCCTCGACTCGCCCACGAGCGGCGCCTACCTCTTGAACGACAAGCCCGCGGAGAAGCTGAAGCTCGCCGAGAGGGCCCGCATCCGCAACCGCGAGATCGGCTTCATCTTCCAGAGCTTCAACCTGATCGGAGACCTCTCCGTCTACGAGAACGTCGAGCTGCCCCTGACGTACCGCGGCATGCCGGCCCAGGAGCGGAGGAAACGCGTGCACGACGCCCTCGAGAAGGTCGGCATGGCCCACCGGACCAACCACTTCCCTTCGCAGCTCTCCGGCGGCCAGCAGCAGCGCGTCGCGGTCGCGCGCGCGATCGCGGGGAACCCCCTGATCCTCCTCGCGGACGAGCCGACGGGGAACCTCGACTCGGTCAACGGCGAGGCCGTCATGTCCCTCCTGAGAGACCTTCACCAGGAGGGCGCCACGATCTGCATGGTCACGCACGACCCCCGATTCTCCCGCTATGCCGCGCGCACCATCCATCTCTTCGACGGACGCGTCGTCGAGGACGAGAGCGGGCAGGAACGCGCCGCCTCGGAACACGAGCTGAAAGAAGCGGGACTGCTGTGACCCGGGAGGCCCTCGTGTGAACAAGGCGTCTGCTGCATGCCAGCTCTAGTTCAGGACGCCAAGTACGCTTTGCGGACCCTGGGGAAGAGTCCGGGGTTCACGGTCCTGGCGGTCATCACGCTCGCGCTCGGCATCGGCTTCAACACCGCGGTCTTCTCGGTCGTGGACGCGGCGGTGTTGAGACCGCTCGCCTACTCGCGTCCCGAGGAGCTCGTGCGGATCTGGGACAGCAACCCCGGCCGGGGCTTCGACCGGTTCAGCGCGTCCCCTCCCAACTTCGTGGATTGGCGCGCGCAGAACACGACGCTCGCCGGCATGGCCGCGTTCACCGGCGACGACGCGACGCTGACGGCCGAGGGCGAGCCCCTGCGCCTGCGCGGCTACGCCGTCTCTCCCGCCCTCTTCCCGGTCCTGGGCGTCTCGCCGCTCTACGGCCGCGCATTCGACGCCGAGGACGAGAACCCCGGCCGCGAGCCGGCCGTCCTCCTCTCCTGGTCGTTCTGGCAGCGGCGTTTCGGCGGGGACACGGGCGTCGTCGGCCGGACGATCTCCCTCGACGGGAAGAGCCGGACCATCCGCGGCGTCATGCCGCGCGGTTTTCGTTACCCCTCCCGCGACGCCGACATCTGGACGCCGCTCGTCCTGGACGCGAAGACCCTCGAGAACCGCGGCGCGCACTGGCTCGGCGTCGTCGCCAGAAGAAAGCCGGGAGTTTCGCCGGCGGCGGCGCAGGCCGACCTCTCCGCGATCGCCGCGCGGCTCGCCGCCGCCTATCCGGAGAAGAACGCCGGCTGGGGCGTCGTGCTGGTCCCGCTCCAGGAGGCGATCGCGGGCAGCGCCCGGAAACCCCTGCTGCTCCTGCTCGGAGCCGTGACATTCGTGCTTCTCATCGCCTGCGTCAACGTCGCGAACCTGCTCTTCGCCCGCGGGACGTCCCGAAGGAGGGAGATCGCGATCCGCGGCGCGCTCGGGGCCGGCCGTGTGCGGCTGCTTCGGCAGATGCTGACGGAGACACTTGCGCTGGCCCTCGCGGGAGGCGCGGCCGGGGTCGCGCTCGCCGTGTGGGGAGCCGAGACGCTCGTCGCGCTCGCGGGCGACAGCCTGCCGCGCAGCGCGGAGGTCGGAATCGACGGGCGGGTGCTCCTCTACACGCTCGCCGTGTCGCTCGCGGCCGCCCTGGCGGCGGGACTCTGGCCGGCCCTGCGCGCGACCTCTCCGGCCGCCCGCGATGCGCTGCGCGCCTCCGCCGGGTCGGCCGGCTACGGGCCGCGGGCCGGGGCGGCGCGGCAGGCGATGCTCGTCGCCGAGATCGCGCTGACCCTCGTGCTGCTCGTCGGGGCCGCCCTGCTCCTGAGGAGCATGGCCGCCGTCCTCCGCGTCGAGCCCGGCATCCGCCCGCAAGGCGTCCTGACGGCGCAGCTCCAGCTGCCGCGCTCGCGCTACCCCGAGCCCCCGCAGATCGCGGCCTTCTACCGCGAGTTGACGGCGAGCCTGGCCTCGCTGCCGGGAGTCGCGGCCGTCGGCACGACGAACTTCCTGCCCGTGACCGGCCGGCAGTACACGCTGTCGGTCAAGTTCCTCGACCATCCCGTGCCGGCCGGGGACGAGGCCTCGATCACGTACCGCGTCGTGGGCGGCGACTTCTTCGCGGCGGCGGGAGTCCCCGTCAAGCGGGGCCGGGTCTTCACTCCGGAAGACCGGCCGGGCTCGCCGCTCGTCATGCTCGTCAACGAGACGCTGGCGCGCCGCTACTTCCCGGGAGAGGACCCGATCGGGCGCGAGATCGTGATCGGAGACCGCGTCAAGGCGCCGCGGCGCGTCGTCGGGATCGTCGGCAACGTGCTCGAGGAGGGCCTCGCGGACCCTCCCCTGGCGGAGCTCTACGTGCCGGCCGAGCAGGTGCCCTGGGACGAAATGGCGATCCTCGTCCGGACGGCGGGCGATCCGCTGCGCCTCGCTCCGGCCGTCCGCTCGAGGATCCGCTCGCTCGACCCGAAGCTGCCGGTCGAGGAGGTCCAGGCGCTCTCGGAGGTCGTCGCCCGTTCGCTCGGCCAGCGCCGCTTCACGATGCTTCTGCTCGGCACCTTCGCCGGCCTCGCGCTTCTCCTCGCCGCGATCGGCATCTACGGCGTCGTCGCGTTCCTGGCCGGGCAGCGCGTGCGCGAAGTCGGCATCCGGATCGCCCTGGGCGCGCGGCGCCGGGACGTCCTCGCGCTATTCCTCGGGGAGAGCGCGCGGTTCGCGGGGGCGGGCCTCCTCGCGGGCCTGGCGCTCGCGGTCGCGGCCACGCGCCTCTTGAAGACCATGCTCTTCGGCGTCGCGCCGACGGACCCGCTGTCCTTCGCGGCCGTGGCCCTCGTTCTCACGGCGGTGGCGATGGCGGCGAGCTGGATCCCGGCGCGCCGCGCGGCGCGCATCGATCCTATGGCCGCTCTGAGACACGAATGAGGTGAACCGATGATCGATCTGAGGAATGTCGAGAAGTGCTTCGTGACGAAGGCGGGACAGACCTTCGTCCTGCGGCGGATCAACCTGACGATCGGGCAGGGCGAGTTCGTGACGATCATGGGGCCGTCGGGCGCCGGCAAGTCCACGCTCCTCTCGATCCTGGGGATGCTCGACCACTCCTGGACGGGCGAGTACCGCCTCCTCGAGCACGCAGGTGCACAGGCTCAAACCGAAGGAGCGGATCGAGTTGAACAAGAAATACGTCGGCTTCGTCTTCCAGCAGTACCACCTGCTCGACAACCTGACGGTCGCCGAGAACCTGGACATCCCGCTCTCCTACAGGAACGTCAAGGGCTCGGAGCGCGCGGCGACCGTCGCCGACACGCTCGACCGGTTCCAGATCGTCGGCAAGAAGGACCTCTACCCGAGCCAGCTCTCCGGCGGCCAGCAGCAGCTGGTCGGCGTGGCGCGCGCGCTCATCGCGAAGCCGAAGCTCCTGCTCGCCGACGAGCCGACCGGCAACCTCCACTCCGACCAGGGGCGCGAGATCATGCGCCTCTTCCAGAAGCTGAACGACGAGGGCACGACGATCATCCAGGTCACCCACTCCGAGGAGAACGCCCGCTACGGCGAGCGGATCATCCGCCTGCACGACGGCTGGATCGCCGGCGAGGAGAGGGTGACCGACCGCATCGGCATCGAGGCCGGGTCGCCTGCGAGGTGACCGGGTGAGCGGGCTGCCGCGGGAGCCGATTCGAAGAGGTGAGCCCATGACGACGCTTCTCCAGGACTTGCGGTACGCCGCCCGGATGCTCGCGCGGAATCCCGCCTTCACGTCCGTCGCCGTCGTGATGCTCGCGCTCGGCATCGGCGCGAACGCCGCGATCTTCTCCGTTGTGGACGCAGTGCTGCTGCGGCCCCTGCCGTTTCCTGACGCCGAGCGGATCGTCACGCTCGGCGAGACGGGAAAGGGGAGGACGCGCGGCACGGCAGCAGCACCTCGTACTTGAACTTCCTGGACTGGAAGGCAGAGAGCCGGAGCTTCGAGGCGATGACGGTCTTCAACGGCTGGCAGCCGGCCCTGACGGGCCTGGGCGAAGCCGAGCGCCTCCCGGCGGCCTTCGTCACGGCCGAGGTCTTCGACGTCCTCCGGGTCCGGCCGGCGCTCGGCCGGGCGATGCGGCCGGAGGAGAACCTCGCCGACGCGCCGCCGGTCGCCGTCGTCAGCCACGGCTTCTGGCAGCGCCGCATGGGCGCCGATCGGGAAGCCGTCGGCCGGACGATCACGCTGAACGGCCAGGCCTTCACGGTCATCGGCGTGCTGCCGGCCGGATTCCACGCGGCGCCGCCGGAGATAGACGTGGAAGTCTGGGGGAACAACTCCCTCGATCCGCACGACACGCGCGGCGCCCGTTACCTGCGCGCGATGGGCCGGCTGAAGCCCGGCGTCACGCTCGGAGAGGCGCGCGCCGAGATGAACGCGATCTCGGCCCGGCTCGAAGCGGCGTACCCGAAGAACGACGCGAACATGGCCGCCGTGGTCCTTCCGCTGCGCGAGGCGATGACCGCCGACAGCCGCGCGCCGCTCCTCCTCCTCATGGGCGCCGCCACGCTGCTGCTCCTGATCGCGTGCGCCAACCTGGGGAACCTCCTCGTCGCCCGAGGTGTCGCCAGGACACCCGAGTTCGCGATCCGCGTCGCCCTCGGGGCCACGCGCTGGCGCCTCGCCCGGCAGCTCCTGACCGAGAGCATGGCCCTCGCCGCCGCCGGCGGCGCTGCCGGCCTGCTGCTGGCGCCCTGGGGCACGCAGCTTCTCCTCTCCTCGCGCCCGAGTCCGTGCGGCGAGCCGGTGTTCACACCGACGCCCGTCTCCTCTTCTTCACGCTGGCTGCGAGCGTCACGGCCTCGCTTCTCGCCGGGCTCCTGCCAGCCTTCCGCGTCTCTCCCGAGAACCTGGACCCGGCCCTGAAAGAGAGCGGCCGGTCCGGCCGCGCCGGCAGGGGCATCCGCGTCCGCAACGGTCTCGCCGTCACGCAGCTCGCGCTGGCGCTGACGCTCCTCGCGCTCGCCGGCCTCCTCGCGAAGAGTTTCGAGCGCGTCCAGAGCATCGAGCCGGGCATCCGGCCGGACAATGTCTGGACGCTTTCCGTCAACATCCCGGAGAAGCGCTACCCGAAACCGCGGCAGCCCCTCTTCTTCGACGGGCTCGCCGAGCGCGCGGCGGCTCTGCCCGGAGTCGAGTCGGCGGCCGTCTCGAGCGCGCTGCCTTTCTCGGGCAACTGGGACCGCATCGCCGTCGAGGTCGAGGGCCGGCCCCTCGCCCGCGCCTCCGACTGGCCGGAGGGGGACCGCTACATCGTCAGCCCCGGCTACTTCTCGACCCTGCGGATTCCGCTGAAGGCCGGCCGCGGGCTCGAGGAGGCCGACCGCTACGACGCGCCGCTCGTCGCCGTCGTCGACGAGGTCTTCGCGCGCCGCCTGTCGCCGGGCGGCTCGGCGGTCGGGACGCGGATCAAGCCACCGGGCCGCGACGGTTTCGCGACCGTCGTCGGCGTCGTGGGGCACGTCAAGCACTACGGGCTCGACGCGTCCTCGCAGGGCCAGATCTACATATCGCACCGCCAGTACCCCTGGAGGTGGATGCACCTGCTCGCGCGCGCGTCCGCCTCGGCGGGCAGCCTCGCGGCTCCCCTGCGGTCGGCTGTCCGCTCGATGGATCCCGATGTCCCGGCCTTCGATATCACCACGATGGATACGCTCATGGCCGAGCGGTCGGCGACCCGCCGATTCGCGATGCTCCTGGCGTCGGTCTTCGCGGGCGCGGCCATCGCCCTGGCGGCGCTCGGCCTCTTCGGCCTCGTCGCGTACGTCTCGGCGCAGCGCATGCGCGAGCTGGCGATCCGCATGGCGCTTGGCGCGCAGCCGGCCGACATCGGCCGGCTCGTCCTCGGCCAGGGTCTTCGCCTGGGCCTCCTCGGGACGCTCCTCGGCCTGGCGGGCGCGGCGGCGGGCGGGCGTCTCGCCTCCGGGATGCTCTTCCAGGTGGCTCCCGCCGATCCCGCCGTGCTCGCCGCCGTCGCGGCGATGCTTCTGGCCGTCACGCTGACGGCGAGTTGGCTGCCCGCGCGCCGCGCGGCGCGGACCGATCCGATGGCCGCGCTGCGAGCCGAGTGACGGAGGCGGAACGATGACCACGTTTCTGCAGGACCTTCGCTACGCGGCACGGACGTTTCGCAAGAGCCCCGGCTTCGCCTTGATCGCCGTCGCCACGCTCGCGCTCGGGATTGGGGCCAATGCCGCAATCTTCGCGCTCGTGGATCGGGTCCTCCTGACGCTCCTCCCGGTCCGCAATCCGAAGGAGCTCGTCCTGCTGCGCTCGCCCGGCCCGGCGCAGGGGCACATGTGGAGCGACGGGGACAACGCGTCGTCCTTCTCGTACCCGATGTACCGCGACCTGCGCGACTCGAACACCGTCTTCGCGGGACTCGCTGGCGGAGTACCCGTTCGACGCGAGCGTCTCGGCCCGCGGCGGCACGGAGAGGGCCTCGGGCGAGCTCGTCTCGGGCAACTACTTCGAGGTGCTCGGCGTGCCGCCTTCGCTCGGAAGAAACCTGGCCGCGCAGGATGACCGGGCCCCCGGCGCTCATCCGCAGGCGGTTCTCTCGCACGGGTACTGGACGCGCCGCTTCGGCAACGACCCCTCGGTCCTGAACAAGACGATCGTCGTCAACGGACTGCCGCTGACGGTCGTCGGCGTCGCGCGGGCGGGATTCGGCGGGATCCAGCCGGGCCGGCCCGCGGATCTCTTCGTGCCGATGATGATGAAGGCGCAGATGACGCCGTTCTGGAACGGCCTCGATGATCCGAAGGACTACTGGCTGCAGATGGTGGGACGCTTGAAGTCCGGCCTCTCGCCGGCGCGGGCGGAGACGGAGCTCCAGGGCACGTACCGGCCACTGCTCGAGACGCAACTTGCGCTGATGACCGGCTGGGACGACAACAGGCGACGACAATTCCTGAACAAGAAGCTGCTCCTCGTCGCCGGAGGGCACGGCCGCGCCGTGTTGCGGGAAGGCTACGGAAAACCGCTCGTCTCTCTCATGGGGATGGTCCTCGTCGTGCTGCTGATCGCATGCTCGAACCTGGCCGGGCTGCTCGCGGCGCGGGGGGCGGCACGCCAGCGGGAGTACGGGATCCGCCTGGCCATGGGGGCGAGCCGCATGCAGCTTCTGCGGCAGTCCATCGTCGAGTGCCTGCTCTTCGCCTTCGCCGGCGGAGCGCTGGGACTCCTCGTCGCGGCATGGACGCTGCACACGCTCCTCGCCGCGTTTCCTCCCGACGCGGACCTGCGGCAGCTCGCCGCGCAGATCGATCCCCGGGTCCTCGGATTCGCGGCCCTGGTCTCGCTCACGGCGGGGATCTCCTTCGGCGTTGCCCCGGCCCTGCGGGCGGCGCGGCTGGATCCCGCCCGGACGCTGCGCGGCCAGGGGCGCGGGACCGTGTCGGCCGCCCGCGATGTCCTGCGCTTGCGGCGCGGGCTCGTCACCGCGCAGGTGGCGCTGACGCTGGTGCTCCTGGTGGGCGCGGGTCTCTTCGTCAGCAGCCTGCAGAACCTCGGCCGCGTCGACCTCGGCCTGAATCCCGATCGCGTCCTGGGCTTCTCGATCGCGCCGGAGTTGAACGCCTATTCCGCTCCCCGGACGGCGGATCTCACGCGGCGCCTGACCGAAGCGGTGGCGGCTCTCCCCGGCGTGCGCTCGGTCAGCGCGGCGGAGCTCTCGACGCTCACCGACAACACCAGCGGCACCAACGTCAAGGTCGAGGGCGCCCGAGTCGGCCCCCTCGGACAACCGCGTGCTGTACAACCGGATCGGGCCCGAATACTTCGCGACTCTCGGCATTCCGCTCGTCGCGGGCCGCGAGATCGCCTGGACTGACGACGCCGGGGCTCCGAAGGTCGCCGTCATCAACGAGGCGATGGCGCGCCGCTTCTTTCCCGGGAGGAACCCTCTCGGCGCAAGACTCGCTTTCGGCCGCGGGCTCGACGCCTCCCCCGATACCGCGATCGTGGGAATCGTCCGCAACAGCAAGTCCGCGGAGGTCTCCGAACAGGAGGGGCCGTTCCTCTACCTGCCGTACCTCCAGGACGCGAAGCTGGGAGAGCTCACGTTCTACGTGCGCGCCGCCAGCGACCCGGCGCCCCTCGCCTCGGCGATCCGCGAGCAGGTCCGCAAGCTCGACTCCGAGCTCCCGATCTTCGACGTCAAGAGCCTCCGCGCCCAGATCAGCGAGTCGCTCGTCACGCAGCGGCTGATCATGTTGTTGTCCGCCGCCTTCGGAGTGCTCGCCGCGCTGCTCGCGGCCCTCGGCATCTACGGCGTCCTCGCGTTCTCGGTCGCCCAGCGGCGCCAGGAGATCGGCGTGCGCATCGCGCTCGGCGCGCAGGCCTCCTCCGTGCGCGCATTGATCTTCTCCGAAGTGGGCCGCTTCTTTCTCATCGGCGCCGCCATCGGACTGCCGGCCGCGTACGCGCTCGGGCGCGCCGTCGAGTCGATCCTCTATGGCGTCCACGCATTCGACCTCCGCGTCTTCGCGCTCGGCGCGGCGCTGATGGCGGCCGTCTCCTTCGCCGCGGCCTACCCCCCGGCCCGCCGGGCCGCGAGGACCGACCCGCTGGAATCCCTCCGAAGCGAATGAGGTGAGCCGATGAGTTCTCTCGTCCAGGATCTCCGCTACGCCGTCCGGACATTCAGGAAGAGTCCCGGCTTCGCCGCCATCGCCGTCGCGACTCTCGCACTCGGGATCGGCGCGAGCTGCGCGATCTACACCGTCGTCCACTCCGTGCTGTTGAAGCCGCTCCCCTTCCGCGACTCCGGGCGACTCGTGCGGGTCACCTCGGACCTGACCGGACAGGGACTCTCCGACGCGGGCGTGTCGTATCCGGAGCTCCTCGACCACCGCGGGCGCTCCGGGCTCTTCGCCGACATCTCCGGCGTCTTCCCGATCAACGCGAACCTGACCGACGGCAACCGGCCCGAGCGCGTCGAGGCGCTGCTCGTGGACGTCAACTACTTCTCGATGCTCGGCGTCGAGGCGAGCCTCGGCCGTCTCTTTCGCCCGGAGGATTACCGCCCGGGAATCGCGGAGGTCGGCGTCATCAGCGACGGGCTCTGGAAGCGGCGTTACGGCGCGGACCGCAACGTGATTGGAAAGACGTTCCGGCTCGACAACGACAGCTACACGATCCTGGGCGTCCTGCCTCCCGGGTTCCGCCATCCGGGACGCGGGCTGCAGACGGAGGTGGACGTCTGGTCCCCCGCGGGATGGATCGCCTCGCCGTTCTCCGATAAACCGATCCGCAACGCCTACTTCCTCCAGGGCGCGATCGCGCGGCTCGCGCCCGGAGTCTCGGTCGAACAGGCGCGCGCGCGGCTCGCGACGTTCGGCGCGGCGCTCACCGCCGAGTATCCGAACGACTATCCGAAGACCGCCGGCTGGACGCCTCGCCTCTCCTCTCTCCAGGAAGACCTCGTCGGGAAATCGCGCCCGGCCCTCCTCGTGCTCCTGGGCGCCGTGGCGTTCGTCCTGCTCATCGCCTGCGCCAATGTCGCCAACCTGCTGCTCGCCCGCGCCTCCGGGCGCCGGCGCGAGATCGCCGTGCGGCGGGCCCTCGGCGCGAGCAGGGCGCGCCTCGTCGCGCAGCTCCTGACCGAATCCGTTGTCCTCTCGCTCGTGGGCGGCGGGCTCGGCCTCGCGCTCGGCGTCTGGGGTGTGGACCTTCTTCTCAGGATCGCGCCCGCGGCGCTTCCGCGGACCGGGGAGATCGGACTCGACCTGCCGGTCCTCGCCTTCGCCTTTCTCCTCTCGGCAGCCACGGGGCTCCTCTTCGGAATGGCGCCGGCGATCCAGTCGTCCGGCTCGGAATTGAACGAGACGTTGAAGGAGAGCGCGCGGGGCTCGACGGGAGCGCGGAGCGGCAACCGGATGCGCGCCCTTCTCGTCGTCGGGGAGTTCGCGCTCGCCCTCGTCCTGCTCATCGGTGCGGGCCTGCTTTTCAAGAGCTTCTGGCGCCTGCAACGCGTCGATCCGGGCTTCGATGCAGGCAACGTCCTGACCGCGATCATCTGGCTCCCGCAGCCCAACCTGCCGGAAACCGGGCCGTACTTCCTCCACCCGCCTCGAGCGCTCCTCTACCGCAGAATCCTCTCCGGGCTCGGGCGCCTGCCCGGCGTGAAGAGCGCCGGCGGGATCAACGTCCTCCCCCTTTCCAACCAGCGTCCGACGATCCGGTTCGCGATCGAAGGGCGCCCGGCGGACGCGGGAGGGACGGGCACTGCGGAGAGTTTCGTCGCGAGCCCGAGCTACTTCGCGACAATGGGGATCTCGCTCGTCCGGGGGCGCCTCTTCACCGACTCCGAAGACGAGAAGTCCGTGGCCGTTGCCGTCGTCAACGAGGCGTTCGCCCGGCGCTTCTTCCCGGGCGAGGACCCGATCGGCCGCCGCGTCCAGGGCACCGCGTTCCGCGGCCAGCAGCCGCCCGCAACGGCGATCGTCGGCATCGTCCGGGACGTCAAGACCCAGGCGCTCGACTCCGCGGCCCGGCCGCAGCTCTACCGGTCGCTCTGGCAGGCCTCGAACCTGCAGCTCGCGTTCGTCGTCAAGACGGGAGCGGCGGCGGCGGGGCTCGCGCCGGCGATCGGCCGTGAGGTCCGCGCCGCCGATCCGGACCTGCCCGTCTTCGCCGTCTTACCGATGGAGGAGCTGCTCTCCGCCGCGGTCGCGCCGCGCCGTTTCGCGCTCGATCTGCTCGCGCTCTTCGCGGCCGTGGCGCTGATGCTCGCCGCGGTCGGCGTCTACGGGGTGATGGCCTACACCGTTTCCCAGCGGGTGCACGAGATCGGCATCCGCATGGCGCTCGGCGCGCAGCGCCGAGACGTCTTCGGTCTCGTGCTCGGCCAGGGGTTCCGCCTGACCGTTCTCGGCGTCGTCCTCGGCCTCGCGGGCGCCCTCGCGCTCACGCGGGGCCTCTCGGCGCTCCTCTACCAGGTCGGCCCCAGAGACCCGCTGACGTATGCCGCCATCGCCGCGCTGCTGTGCCTCGTCGCCCTCGCCGCCTGCTGCGTCCCGGCTCGCCGCGCGACGCGGCTCGATCCGATGGCGGCCCTGCGGACCGAATGACGGACGGACGGGGGATGCCATGAGCTCTTTCCTCGCGGACCTGCGGCACGCGGCGCGCGCGCTCGGCAAGAGCCCCGGCTTCACGACCGCGGCCGTCGCGACTCTCGCGCTCGGGATCGGCGCCGCGGTGGCGATCTTCAGCCTCGTCGAGGCGTCGCTCCTGCGCGGTCTCCCTTACCGCGAGCCAGCTCGGCTCGTGCACCTCTGGGAGACGGAGTCGCGCGGCGGCCGGCGCGAGCTCTCCTTTCCGGACTACCTCACAGTGGTCGAGAGCGCGCGGGCGTTCGAGTCCGTCGCCGGCTACAGCGGAGGAAGCGTCACGCTCTCGCTGCCGGACCACGCGGAGCGGTTCCGCGCCGCGCGCGTGACCGCGAATTTCTTTCCGACTCTCGGCGTGAGCCCCTCTTCCGGCCGGGGCTTTCTGCCGGCGGAGGCCGACGCCGGCGCGGCGCGCGTCGTCGTCCTCTCGCATGCTCTCTGGTCCCGCCTGTTCGGGGCCGATGCGCCCCTCGATTCCAGGAAGGTCGTGCTCCAGGACGTGCCGCACTCGGTCGTCGGCGTTCTTCCGGAGAGCTTCCACTTCGCGCCGGCCGAGGATGCCGACGTCTGGCTGCCGGTCCGCCCGACCGAGCAGCAGAAGGCACGCGGTTACTGGCACTGGCTGCGCGCGATCGCGCGGCTCTCTCCCGGCGTCACGCCCTCGGGCGCAAACGCCGACGCCGATCGGGTCGCGGCCCGGATCGGCGCGGCCGATCCGCGCTTTCATCCTGGCGTGGGTTTCCTCGTCCGGCCGCTGACCGACGAGGTCGTGGGAAGCGTGCGGCCGGTCCTCCTGGCGCTGTCGGCGGCCGTCGTCTTCGTCCTTCTCATCGTCTGCGCCAACGTCGCGACGCTGATGCTCGGCCGCTCGGCGCGCCGCCGCAAGGAGATCGCCATCCGGATCGCGCTCGGCGCGACGAAGGCGCGGCTGGCGCGCATGCTCTTGACGGAGAGCCTGCTTCTCGCCGCGGCCGGCGGCGCCGCG
The DNA here is from genome assembly GCA_963741435.1 of uncultured Acidobacteriota bacterium. GTDB lineage: Bacteria > Acidobacteriota > Thermoanaerobaculia > UBA5066 > Gp7-AA6 > JAWOLE01. Next base: position 65,157 of record CAVUIX010000051.1, read on the forward strand.
GGCCTCCTCCTGGCGCAGTGGGCGCTCCAGCTGATGGTCGCCGGGATCCCCGCCGACCGCAGGGCGGCGATGCCGTTCCTCGCCGGCCTCTCGCTCGGAGGTCCTGTCCTGGCGTTCGCCGCCGCCATATCGCTCGCCACCGCGATTGCCTGCGGCCTGGCGCCCGCTCTGCGCGCGGCCGGCGCGTCTCCGGTCGACGCTTTCAAGGGAGGGCCCTCGGGCTTCTTCCCGGGGCTCGCGCCGCGAAGCGGCCGCCTGGATCGTCGCGCTCGAAATCGCGCTCACGCTCGTTCTCCTGACGGGCGCCGGGCTGCTCGCCCGAAGCACCGCCCTGTTGCTGACGAAGGACACCGGTTATGACCGCTCGGGACTCCTGACGACGACGCTGTGGGTTCCGCCGTCACGCCTGCGGGAACCGGCAGATCTGCCAGCCTACGAGCGCCGCCTGCTCGCCGACCTCGCAGCGCTGCCGGGCGTCCAGAGCGCCGCGACTGTCAACAAGTTGCCGATCGGAGGCGGCGACACGGGCACTCCGGTGTCGGATGGGCGCGAGCTGGTTCCGGCGGCGAACATCCGCAGTGTCAGCGCGGGTTACTTCGCGACGATGCGCCTCCCGCTCAAGGCCGGCCGCTTCTTCTCGCCCGGGGACACGGCCGCGACGGCGCCGGTCGTTCTCGTCAACGAGACCCTCGCGCGGCAGGCGTTTCCGCGGGGCGGCGCCCTCGGCACGCGCATCGGTTTCGTGTTTCTCGCCGGCCGGCAGCTCGAGATCGTCGGCGTCGTCGCCGACGAGAACGTGACGGGTCCCGACGCGCCAACGACGCCCGTCGTCTACTTCCCCTCTTCGCAGGATCCCTCCGCGTCCTTCGAGATCATCGTGAGGACGGGAGTCGAGCCCGAATCCATGGCCGGGGCCGTCCTCGCGCGGCTGTCCGCGTTCGACCGCGCGGCCGTGGCCGGTCCGGCCGCGAGTCTCTCGCGTCGGCTCTCCGATTCGCCCGCGGTCTTTCTCCGCCGCTACCCCGCCGGCCTGATCGGCGGCTTCGGCGCGGCCGGCCTCGTCCTCGCCGCGATTGGCGTCTTCGGCGTGGCCGCCCGTGACGCGACGCGCCGGACGCGCGAGATCGGCATCCGCGTGGCGCTCGGCGCTGCGCCGGCCGACATCGTCGGCCTGATCCTGCGCGGCGGCTCGCTTCCCGTGGCAGCCGGCCTTGCCGTGGGCGCGGCCGGCAGCTTTGGCGCCTCGCGGCTTCTCACCGCCCTACTCTTCGGAATTTCCCCGGGCAACGTCACGACGCTCCTCGCCGCCGGAGCCGTGCTTGCGGCCGTCGCCGCCGCCGCTTCCATGGCGCCGGCCGTGCGGGCCGCCCGCGCCGACCCGGCCCGCGCTCTCCGCGCCGAATGACCCTAGCGCCGGCCCGCGGACCATCCGCGGTAAATTACGGCATGAAGTCTTCCGCTTTGAGCCGTAGCGAACTGCCGCTCCCGGGCCGTGAAGACGTCCGACGCGGCCTCTCCCGACCGGGTCCTCGTCGCCGACGACCAGCGTGACGTGCTCGAGGCGCTGCGCCTCCTGCTCAAGGGCGAAGGCTTCGCGATCGAGACGGCCGCGTCGCCGGCCGGCGTCCTCGCCGCGCTCGAGGCGAAGGACTACGACGTGGTGCTCATGGACCTGAACTACGCGCGGGATACGACGTCGGGGCAGGAGGGCCTCGACCTTCTCGCGCGGATCCGCGAGCTCGACGGGACGCTGCCGGTCATCGTCATGACGGCGTGGGGGACCGTGGACCTGGCCGTCGAGGCGATGCGGCGCGGGGCGCGCGACTTCGTCCAGAAGCCGTGGGACAACACGCGTCTCCTGACGACGCTGCGGACTCAGATCGCGCTCGGACGGGCCCTGCGCCGCGGGCAGCGGCTCGAGGCGGAGAACCGGATCCTGCGCCAGGACGGGGAGCCGGAAATGATCGCGGAGTCGGCGGCCATGCGCCCCGTGCTCGAGATGATCGAGCGGGTCGGGCCTTCCGACGCGAATGTCCTCATCATCGGGGAGAACGGGACCGGGAAGGGAATGGTCGCGCGGGCCCTCCACGCCGCGTCGCGCCGCGCCTCCCGGCCGCTCGTGACGCTAAACGCCGGCGGAATCTCCGAAGGCGTCTTCGAGAGCGAGCTCTTCGGGCACGTCAAGGGCGCGTTCACCGATGCTCGCGCGGACCGCGTCGGGCGGTTCGAGCTGGCCGACGGGGGCACGCTCTTCCTGGACGAGATCGCCAACGTGCCCGCGAGCCAGCAGGCCAAGCTTCTGAGAGTCCTCGAGACGGGAGAGTTCGAGCGCCTCGGCTCCTCGCGCACCCGGAAGGTGGACGTGCGGATGCTCTCGGCCACCAACGCCGACATCCACGCGGAGGTCGCCGCGGGACGGTTCCGCCAGGACCTCCTCTTCCGCCTGAACACGATCGAAATCCGCCTCCCCCCGCTGCGCCAGCGCGGGGCGGACATCCCCGGGCTGGCCCTTCATTTCCTCCAGCGCCACGTCCGCCGGTACCGCAAGAACATCCAGCGCTTCGAAGCCTCGGCACTCCAGGCGATGCTCGACCATCCCTGGCCGGGCAACGTGCGGGAGCTCGATCACGCGGTCGAGCGGGCGACCCTCATGGCTCGCGGCGACGCGATCGAGTTGCGCGACCTCGGGCTTCGCGCGGGAGCCGACACGGGCCCGTCGCTCGAGCAGATGAGCCTGGAGGACGTCGAGAGGCTTCTCGTCCAGAAGGCCATGGCCCGCTACGGGGGAAACGTCAGCCACGCGGCGCGCGCGCTGGGATTGTCCCGCAGCGCGCTCTACCGCCGGCTCGAGAAGTTGTGAGTCGTCCCATTGTCATCCCTTCGCTGCGCTCAGGGCAGGCTCTGAGGAGCGAAGCGACGAAGGATCTGCCCCGGCCGGAAGGAGCAGATCCTTCGCTACGCTCAGGATGACAGGCGGGGATTGATATCGAGAATGAAATCTCTCCGCCACGACCGGCGCGTCCTGCTGCTCGCGGCGCTCGCCGCGCTTCCCGCCGTCATCGTGGCGCTCCTGCTCCTGTGGCTCGGCGATTTCACTCCGAAGGTCCGCTGGACGCTGACGGCCGTGATCGTCCTCTTCTGGCTCGGCTTCGCCTC